>NZ_CP172960.1:1790000-3470000 GCF_050548785.1 Enterococcus sp. AZ009
TGTGAAGCCCACCTCAAGATGAGATTTCCCATTTCTTTAAGAAAGTAAGATCCCTGAGAGATGATCAGGTAGATAGGTCAGAAGTGGAAGGCCAGTGATGGTTGGAGCGGACTGATACTAATCGATCGAGGACTTAACCAAAAAGAAAAAAGCACGTAAACTCGTAGAGTTTTGATTTCTTCGATCCAGTTTTGAGTGAGCAACACTTACTCAATTGAATAGTGTGGTGGCGATAGCAAGAAGGATACACCTGTAACCATGCCGAACACAGAAGTTAAGCTTCTTAGCGCCGATTGTAGTGAAGGGTTTCCCTTTGTGAGAGTAGGACGTCGCCACGCAGTCAAACACATGTCTTCATTGACATGTGTTTTTTTGTTATTACAACGATGTATCATTTTACTAAAAACAATCACTTAAAATAACTTTTTATGGAAAAAAATGATACACTAGTAGTGAAGTATTTTTAGGAGGGATCATATGACTGACGATGCCAAAAAAGAACAAAATGTTGTTCAAGATCAAGACGTTGTTTCAGTTTCAACGAATGAAGAAGTATCCTTTGGCGATATTAAACAAGTGGCCTCAAAAAATATAGGTCAGATGCTGCAAGACCTGCAAGATTTTGAAGTCGCGATCGAAAAAGAGGATATTCCTGAAATTTATCGTATATATAATGGTCGATTACACAAACAGTTAAAAGAAACATCAAATCAAAATCATGAGATTGATGAATTGTTATCAAGGAAGTTCCACGATAACTTTACCCAAGCTTTCCCATTTATGATGCATTGTGCCAAAATATCTCCTACGGTGCATTACTATAAGTTAGGAACCTATTATCATGAGCGAGCGACGATTGGTATCGATGCGAGTATTCCCGAAATTTTTGTTATCCCTGAGATAGATGAAGAATGGGAAAAGTTCCAACGAGGCAATCGTGAGATGCTGACAGCAATCGAACAGCAGATGGACAAGCTGGAAGCCAAACGGATCACTGCGTTATCAGAAGTGAAGGAAATCCAAAATCAGATCGATAAACTTACGGAAGCCGAAAATGAATTGACGGAATCAAAGGGCTTTTTCAATCGGACAAAAATCGATGAAGAACTAGAGCGTTTGACTTCTGACCGGAAAGCTCTAGAAGCCAAACGTAGAGAATGGGAAAGATATTCAAATAATAATGAAGAAGTTTTTGCTGAAAAAGAACGCCTGCAGCAGCAATATCAAACATTGCGTTTAAAGAAAGCAATCGTAGAAAAAGAATTCCGACAAATTGATACTTTTTTTGGTTCTTTTGAAGAATTCAATACTAAATTATTGGCTTTCTTAGCTCAGTATACGGGAAAGGAGCTGATTGAAATTGACGAAAGAAACACAGAAAAATCCTCTTGAACCACAACTGATGGATCAGGAAGAGACTCTAGAAGTTCAACCAGAAGAAGTCAATGAGGTCGACGAAAATTCAGCAACCAATGCGTCTACCACAGTTGATGATCGCTCTTTAGTAGAAGACAATGTAGAGGATGATTCTTTCAAATTAGTGGAAGAGGAAGAGGAAGCGGAATATGAAGATGATTACTATGCTGTAAAAGCACAAGATCATCAGCGCATCGAGTCCCTTATTGAACAAGCCGAAAATGAGCTAGCTGATTTAAAATTGCGAAAATCAATCATGGAGGCTGATTTCTCCGGGTTGCTCAACCATTATCGTCATTTGATCTTAACAGAACAAGAAATCTCTGTCATTGCAAAAAAAACCTTGCTTGAGTACTATGCCTATGAATTCTTGAAACCATTAAAAGTGATTCATTTAACAGCTACCGACAATTACGATACCTGGAAGACAAAGCACTTTAATGTCCGCTTTCGTTTAACAGAAACAAAAGAACTAGAGTTTAGTTTTAAGTTAAACCCGGTCAATTCAAGTTACCAATCAAACTATTTGCCGTTGTTGACAATCAATTCAAATTCCCAGTCGGTGGTGGTCAACGATGAACAGATTTTACATCTGATCAGTCAATGGCATGCCGATAATATTTTCTCAGTCAATCAACTTTCACTGTTTAATTACGATGTAAATTTGATACTGGCTCATTTAAAAGAATTGGATTTTACTGTCTCGCCAAGTTTGATCGACAATACCCAAACCTTAGCTGTCGATATGGAAACAGATTTTCCTGTTGCAGCGGAAGTCCTTGACCAAATTTTCATCATCACGATGGAAAATCAGTCGTATGATTTTATCACAGAAAACAAAGGCGAGATCCTTGTTCTGCTTGATAAAAATCAGCGTTTGACGATTCATTTGTACACAGAATCAACGTTACTCACGATTGACTCGGATCAATGGAAGCGATCTTTATTGGATTTCTTCACAAGTTATCCGTTTTTGGTTCCGCTTGTCGTTCAAGGTGAAGAATAAATGTTCTAAATTGGTTAAAAGTGCTAGAATGGTTTTTATAACTATTCAGCACTTTTTTTGGAAGGAGCAGTATGATGATAAATAAAGCACTAGGTTTTTATGAAGGACGATCTTTAGATGATCCAGAAGTATTTATTGAAAAGGAATTTCCAATGCCAACTTGTCAGGCAAACGATCTATTGGTGGAAGTGCAAGCTGTTTCTGTGAATCCAATTGACACGAAACGCCGCCAAACAACCACTTTAAGTGAGAAATTCCATATCCAGGGATATGATGCAGTAGGTATAGTACATGAAATCGGCTCAGCAGTTAATGGCTTTGCCGTTGGTGATCGGGTGTTTTATGCTGGAACCACACAACGACCTGGTGCGAATCAAAGGTTCCAAACAGTTGATTCTCGGATCGCAGCAAAGGCGCCAGCCGGCTTTTCTGACGGTGATCTTGCAGCTATGCCATTAACGAGTATTACGGCATGGGAATTGCTTTTTGAAAAATTTGGGTATGTGCCTGAAGAGAACGCGAATGAAGGATCAATTTTATTGGTCAATGCCAGCGGTGGTGTTGGCTCGATTGCGGCGCAACTAGCAAAATGGGCAGGATTGACAGTCTATGGCACTGCGAGTCCTAAGAACGATCAGTGGCTTAAAGACAATCAAGTGGATCAGGTACTGAATCACCGCTTGCCATTAGCTGAACAAATCACTGAACCTTTTTCAGCCGTTGCACTTTTTTATGACGCATCTGCCTATTTGCCACAATTAACAAAAGCAATCTTGCCATTTGGCAAAGTCGGAATGATCGTGAATACGAAAGAAGCGCTAGATTTAAATCCATTTAAAAACCTCGGCATCGATTTTTATTGGGAGTATATGTTCACAAAAACAGATGCTCAGTTGATGATTGAAACACAAGGGGGCATTTTGCAACGGATCGCCTCGTTGCTCGCTGACAAAAAGATCCATACGACTGCGGTCCAAACGTTTGATGGAGGAATTACCATCGAGACCTTAAAGCACGCTACAAAAGCGGTTGAGCAAGGAACGAAAGGAAAGACAGTGATCACTGGAGGCGTCCGCTAAATGGAAGAAGAGGAAGCGATGCTGTTTTGGGATGAATTCGCGCAAGAATATGCGCAAATTCAAAGAGAATCCCAATTGAAAATCGCCGAAGAGGCAGCAGCTTTTTTGGTGGAGCAGAAAGTGTTTCCGATATCGACCTTCGTTGACTTTGCTGCGGGCACTGGTCGCTACATTTCAGCTTTTTATCCTTTTGTAGATGAGTATTACGCAATTGATTTTTCAAAAGAAATGTTAAAAATCATCGAAGAAACGATGGAAGATCCGATGAGCAAGCTCCATCTGGTTCAGCAGAGCCAAAAAGACTTTTTATCTGCAGACCAGCACTGGCCCTGTATTTTTATGGCAATGAATCCAGCAGTCAGAGACAAAGAAACCTTGCTTCAGTTTCAAAGAAAGGCCCATCAATTAATTATTCTAAGAATGATCGCAGAAGAAGAGAACGTGTTTCAGCCTTATGAAAAAAATCATTCAGCGAAGAACGATCTGAACCTAAATACTTGTTACAAGAAGTGGTTTACAGAAGAAGCGATCGATTGGCAGAGTCGGCAATTCGAGTATATTTTGAAGGAAGAGATCGATCAAGAATTATTTCATCTTTATTTTGAGGAGGAGTATTCATTGGAACAGCGGCAAGAAATGGTTCAACATGTCTTTGGTGAGGCATTGACTGTCGAAAGCCAAACGAAAATCACCTTTGAGCTTCTCTTAGCCTAGGAGAAATAACACAATGGACATCAAAAAACGAGATTCTGACATAAGATCAAGAAACAGGACAGCAGGTAAACTTCTGTTGACTGCTGACTGGAAACATCTTATGCTGGAATCTCGTTTTAAAGAGAGTTTGCTACAATAAAAGGTAGACGATGCTGCCTAATAACAGTAAAAAAATGACATTGACGATAAAAAACAGCTTTTGAAATGTTCCCGCTTCTTTGGGTCTGGCTTGTTTCAATAATTTGTACCCAATCAAATTCGCCAAAGAAGCAATCAATGTACCCAAACCACCCACATTGACGCCCAAAAGAACGGCTTTTTCTAAATCGGTGAAAGGAGCAATCAAAATTGCTGCTGGAACGTTAGATATTCCTTGGGAGAGTAAAATACTACCTAAAAAAGCGCGATGCGTTTCTTGAAAATACGGTCGAATGAGATCGGTGACCAGAGATTGGTCTTGAATATTCCCAACGATCAAGAAGAAGCAGAGGAAGGTAAGTAGTAACCGATAATCAACTTTTGCGAATAATCGTTTGTTGCTAAACCAAACCACGGCTGCGACGACAAGCACGGCGATTGAAATAGGGAGAACACTAAAAATACCAAGAATCATAAGGACAAATAATCCTGTATTGAGCAGCGCTGGCTTTTTTTCAAAGGGTTCTTCTTGCAGGGCGATTTCCAATGGAGTCTTTGGGATGAGCTGGATCGAAACAAGGAGTAATAGCAAAGAAAGTCCCACAAAGGTGCCGGTAGTCCACATGAATTGTGGCAGCGAAATCTGATAGTAAGAAAATAAAAATAGATTTTGCGGATTTCCAAATGGAAACAGGCTACTTCCTAAATTGGCTGCCACAATCAAATAGACAGCGCCTAATAAGACACTGGTGCGCTGTTGTTCTTTCCTCGCTAAGAGTAAGTAGATGGGCAATAATGTTAAGATAGCCACGTCGTTTGTTAAAAACATCGAACTGAAGAAGCTTAGCAAGACGATTGAACGGATCAAGTCACGCAGATTGCGACTTTTTTCCACTAATTTTTGTCCAAATGCTCGTAAAAGACCAGCTTCTTCTAACCCATTGATTACTAACATCAACCCAAACAGTGATAAAATCACTTTAAAGTCAATAAATGACCAACGGAAGGTGCCAAAAAAACACGCAATGAGTGCTAGTAACAGGGAAATCGAAAATAATCGATCCGTTCGAAAAAATGCTAACATTCGTTTTCCCATAGTTCACCACCTTTCTTCTCAAGAATTTTACCATTCCCGCGCTTTAGGAACAATAAATAACGCTTTTTCTATATAACTCAAAGGCATTCAGGCAATTTTTATAGTTGACAAACGACCCATTAATTGGGAAATTAGTATGTGAAAGGTGAAGGAGGTTCAAAAATGAATGTTATGCAGCTGCTTGAAAAAAATCAGCAGGTTCATTTTCAAATTTTAGCTGTTTTTTTTCAGAACGGCTCAGAAATCTCTTACAAGAAACTTGCAAAAACATTATCCATTTCCGCACCCACTTTGCAAAAAGAACTTCAAAATCTTCATCAAAATTTAGTCGCTTTCCATGAGGATGCGGCATTGACTTATTTAGAAAATGATCAAGTACAGTTAACACTTCCGCTTGATTTCTCACTAAAAAAATTCTTTTATGCGTATCTTTCAGAAGCAATCGATTTTCAGATATTGTCGTATTTGTTTTTTCATCGAGATGAGTCAACGACGAAAATGATGTTAGAACTGATGTTGAGTGAAGCTTCATTGTTTCGTCGATTCAAAGCCATCAATCAGTTATTGAAAGAATTCGACATCCAATTAAAAAATAAAAAATTGCTTGGGGATGAAAAACAGATTCGCTTTTTCTATTATCAGTTTTTTTCACAAAGTTATCCCAATGAAGAATTGATCGCTCGCTTGAATGCACCAGCCATCAACAATTTGATTCGAGTAATCGAAAAACAGCTACAGACAACGTTTAGTCAATCCGAACGCTGGAAAGTCGGGCTGTGGTTAGGTATTATGGAAGCCCGTTTTGATTATCGTGGCTCGCAGCAGCATGAAGCATCGTATCCATTGTTGAAGTCATTGGAAAATGAAGCGATGTTCCAGCTTTTGCGGAATATATTAGGACGCTATCTCAGTCGTTTTGCCGTATCCTGGAGCGATTATGAAACGGTTTATTTCTATTTATTTTTATTAGCTGAAGGCTTGATTCGCCCTTCACTGGATGACTCCTTGCAAAAATCACTTTTCTTCCAAGAGATCGATGCGTTAAATGGGGAGCTGCTGCAGGCAATTGGTGATAGTGAGAGAAAGACTACAGAAACTTCTACGGAATTATGCGTCTTCTTGACGAGTGTGACGATCCAAGCGTTGTATATTCATGGCGGCATTATTGCCTTTGCTGAATTTCAGCCGCAAAGTGTTGCGAATGAGAGCTTGATTGAAGTGGCACAGCAAGCAATCGAACAGTTGGAGAAAAACGTAAACCAGTCCTTTTCTCTTGAGAAAAAGCAGCATTTGACCAATGAATTGCTTTTGATCCGTCAATGGATTCAAGTAAAACAGGAAAAAGCATTTACGGTCGGCATTTTGTTGACTCAATCACGATTACGCAGTGGCTTTTTGCGGCGTTTTTTGATCAAAGAATTGGCTGGCTATCCGAATATTCATTTTGAGGGGACGAAGGAGAAGGATTATGATTTATTGATCGTTGATCATTCTGAGATCTCGGAAGGCTATCGTTATAAAAAACGATTGATTTTAACAGGTGGGGCAACCCCATTTGAAGAAGAGCGGCTTCATCAAATCGTGGATGAAATACGCAATGAGAACCTTGAAAGCGAGTTGGAAAAGATATGAGAATAGTGATTATTGGAGGCTCTCATGCAGGAATTGCTGCTGCCCGTCATTTAAAAAAAGTTGACCCAAAAGTCGATGTGATAATTATTGAAAAATCAAGCGTTCTGGGTTATGTTGCTAGCAGTTTGAATTTAGTGCTGGAAGGCTACATTCAACGATTGGAAGATTCCCGAACGGCAACTGCGAGTGAGCTTCTTTCTGAAGGAATCAATGTGATGTTAAACAGTGAAGTCACAAAAATCTTTCCGCAAGAACAAACGGTTCATTTTGTCACATCAACGGAATCTTATCAGCAAGAAGACGAAGTGAGTTATGATGGCTTGATTTTGGCGATGGGATCGAGTACTTTCCGTTCGGAGTTTGCCTCAGATGTCGAAGCACATATAACGACCTACAAAACCATTGGTCAATCAAAGCAAGCGTTAGAAAAAATCGAAAGTGCGCAAACCGTGGCGATCGTTGGGGCGGGTCTGATTGGGTTTGAATTGGCGGAATCTTTAAGTGGCCAGCAAAAAGCCGTTCATTTGATTGATCGAATGGATACCCTTTTGTTCCGTTATTTTGATCAAGAAATTGCTGAAATTTTGATGGCGCGCTTTCCAGAGAACTTACAAATCTATCTTAACAGCAATGTCGCCCATACGATCAAAGACGAGAAGGGTGAATATCAGGGAATCGAGCTTTCAAACGGAACCAAGATTCGAGCTGACGTGGTCGTTTATGCCGTAAATCCGCGACCGAATGTCGCATTGGTTGAAGACTTTTTAAAACTAAATCTCGATGGCACGGTATTTACAAATGAATATTTACAAACGTCTGACCCAGCGATTTATGCAATTGGTGACCTGGTTTCGATTCCTTTCAATCATTCGGATAGCTCTTTGTATATCCCTTTAGTGACTAATGCTTATCGGACGGGGATCGTTGCTGCCACCAATTTATTGGCAAATGAACGGGGAACGACGAAAATTCCTTTTCCAAATATGCAACGGACCGTCGTTAGTAAACTGTTTGGCTATTTCGTCAGCAGTTCAGGTATTAATGAGACCGAGGCACCGTATTACGGCTTTGAAGTAGATTCAGTGACGCAGACATTTCATTCTCGGACATTTTTCGCGACAGATGAGGATTTTGAAGTAACGTTAAAACTGATTTTTGATCAGCAAACGAAAGTGATTATGGGGGGACAAATCATTACGAGTGATCGTGGAAGTTTGGAGATCATCAATACGATCTCAACCTTGATCAATAGCAAGACGACCTTGCACCAACTAGCGACAATGGATTACTTTTTCAATCCAACCATTTCTTTCCCTTTGCACTTTTTGAATCAATTAGCCCTTGATGGCTTGTTAAAGTAAAATAATAACTCTTGATAAACCTGCGATGATCGTAGGTTTATTTTTTTTAATTACAGATAATCGGGAAAGACTATCGATTACAATCAGTGACTGGTATCGCGTATTGAAAACAGGTAGGCTTTTGTCGGAGATTGAATTCAACTGGTATCATGATTTTTTGGAAGAAGAAACTCAAAATGAAAACTATAAAACTCGTTCCACGACTAAACTGTTTTTACTCACAAATTCTTATCGATAGACGAATGGTGTTTAGGTGGAGGAGACGGCGCGTCATTTGCTTTTATCTGAAAAGTTACATCACCATTGCATCAGTAAGTGCTGGCTTTACAAGGGTTTCAATAGATGAAAATAATTGCAAATCTAAGTGATCTGTTATTGAATGATCCTCATAAAATGAATATAGTATGAGCGAGCATTTTATAATTAAAGCAATAAAATAGACAATATTGAGGTAAAAATAAGTTTTCTCGCAAGGATATAAGAGAAAAACATCACATAATCCTTTTCTTTACACACTCATTTTTTCGAAATTGCGATAGGAAAGGGATTTTTTTAAAAAAATTCTTGTGATTTTAAGTGAAATACGTTACCCTATTAAAGAGAGTGAGAATCATTCTCAATAAGGAGGGCGGGGCATGTTTAAAAAAATCGGATTACTGCTGATCTTTGTTCTTCTAGTGGGTTGCTCCTTGTTGGCAGGCACCCATGAATTGTCTTTATCAGGTTTACAGCAGGGTGATCCGAATCATTGGCTTGTTTTGGTAAAAGTTAGGCTTCCACGGACGATCAGTTTGATCATTGCAGGTGGGATCATTAGTATCTGTGGAAAAATTATGCAACACATGATGCAAAATAAATTTGTGGCCTCGGAGTCGATTGGACTGACGGATAGCGCCCGTTTAGGAATTTTGCTCGTTATGCTCTTTCTACCAAATGCCTCAAATTTGATTCGCACTACAGCAGCATTTGTGTTTGCCTACGCAGGTGTGTTGTTCTTTTTATTTTTAAGCCAATTTCTACCAAAGAAAGATCCAATGATGCTGCCTTTAACAGGGGTGATGTTCGGTAATATCATCGGGGCTATCAGTAGCTTCTTAGCCTATCGCTTCCAATTGGTTCAAAACGTTTCTTCTTGGCTGCAAGGAAATTTTGCCACCATTATGGTTGGACAGTATGAACTTTTGTATTTGACGATTCCCGTTTTCGGTCTATTGTATTTCTTGGCTTATGAGATCACGATCGCCGGTTTAGGAGAAAGTGCGGCTAAGAGTCTGGGAATCAATTACTTGTTCTTGCGTTTTGCTGTATTTGCGCTGGTGGCGTTTGCTAGCAGTATCGTTTTATTGACTGTGGGGCAAATTCCTTTTTTAGGGATCGTTATCCCAAATATGATCGGCATGGTTTTTGGGGATCATTTGAAAAACAATCTGCTTTTGATCAGCTTTGCCGGAAGCGCGTTCTTGCTATTGTGTGATGTATTGGCGAGAATCGTCATCGCACCTTATGAAATGCCGGTCAGTGTTGTTGCCGGCGTACTGGGTGGCTGCTGTTTCTTGATTTTGCTTCTGGGGAGGAAATTTCGATGAAGAAAAAACTCTTTCTTTTGTTGTTTCTGATCCTTTGTGCATGTGGTGCCTATCTGACCTATAACACCTATGGAAACTGGTCATTTGCTTTTGCATTAAGGGGACGCCGAATCTTGGCTTTTGCCTTAGTTGCAATCGCCATCTCCTTTAGTACCATCACCTTACAGACACTGACAAGCAATCGCTATCTGACCCCTGGAATTTTAGGCTTGGACCAACTGTATGTTCTTGTTCAAACCCTTTGTTTCTTTTTTATCGGAGGAATTCAGATGCTGAGCCAAGAAACAGCAACGATGTTTTTGTTTTCTGTCGGCTTAACTGCCGTTCTAGGTAGCTTCTTAATTGGCTTTTTCTATCAAAAAGCAGTCGCTGGGTTGTTTTTGTTATTGATGGCAGGGATGGTCTGTGGCACGATGTTCGGTAGTCTCAGCACCTTTCTGCAAGTGTTGATGGATCCAAATGAATATGATTTACTACAAGGTCGTTTGTTTGCCAGCTTTGGCAATATCAATACCCAGCATCTATTGATTGCTGCCGCGATCATTTTGCTAGGGAGTTTTTGTCTGGTTCTGCTGATTCCAGAATTGAATTTGCTCCATTTAGGAAGTGGGCAAGCCAAAAGTTTAGGTGTATCTGTTCAATGGCTTCATAAAGGTGTTTTATTTTTGATTGCTTTACTGACAGGCACCGCCACTGCTTTAGTTGGTCCAGCAGTTTTTCTAGGCTTTGTGGTGGCAACGATCACCTATCAGCTTTTCCCAACTTATCGTCACGGCTGGTTGTTTTTCGGTGGGAGTTTGATTGGTTTTCTCCTGTTGGTAGGAGGTCAATTCCTAGTGGAACAGGTCTTTCAATGGCAAACGACCATCGGCACCGTGATCCAATTATTAGGCGGTATCTTCTTTATAAGCAAATTGCTGCTGGAAAGGAAAAAATCATGATCGAAACCAAAAATGTATCCAAGAATTATGCAAAAACACAAGTTTTGACGGAATGTTCCATAGCGTTGCCGGAACAGAAAATGATTGCCTTCATCGGGCCCAATGGTGCCGGAAAAAGTACCTTGCTTTCTTTAGTCAGTCGGATGTTGGATCAACGCACCGGTGATATTTATCTGGATGGAACGGAGATTCGTCAATGGAAGTCCAAAGAGCTAGCAAAAAAAATGGCTTTTTTGCAGCAAAGCAATCGCTATGCCGTCAATCTGACTGTAAGAGAACTGGTGGCATTTGGTCGCTATCCGTATAACCGGGGGCGACAATCGGCAGCAGATGATGGGATCATTGATGACGCTTTGTCTAAGTTATCTCTAACCGAATATAGTGATCAATCGATTCATGAACTTTCTGGTGGTCAGTTACAACGAGTTTACTTGGCGATGATTTTAGCCCAAGATACAGATTATCTACTCTTGGACGAACCGTTAAACAATTTAGATTTAAAACACGCCAACCAGCTGATGAAGCTATTGACAACCTTGGTGGAAGACTATCAGAAAACTGTTGTGATCGTTTTGCACGACATTAATTTTGCAGCACGGTATGCCGATCACATCGTCGCGATGAAAGATGGTCAGATTTTTAAAGCGGCTGACACAGAGGCAGTGATTCAAGAACAACTATTAGAATCATTGTATGAGATTCCAATCAAACTGGTACAAGTGGATGGGCGGCAATTTTGCTACACCTTCCAATAAAAAATATGTTTCAAAGGAGGAAAAAATGAAAAAAATAGCAGTAAGTTTTATGAGTATTTTCGTATTAGCGGGGTTGACCGCTTGCGGCTCGAATAATACAGGGACAACAGATTCAACGGGTACAGCTCAAACCCAAGTAGAAGAAAGTACACAAACGCCGACAGAAGTCGAGATTACGGACAGCAATGGGACTGTCACTGTTCCTTATGCGCCGGAAAAAGTTGTTGTCTTTGACAACAGTGCATTAGATACGATGGATGCACTTGGCCTTGGGGATCGAATCGTTGCTGCCGCAACCAGCAATTTGCCAGATTATTTATCAGCGTATGCGGATGTTGAATCAGCAGGGGGAATCAAAGAGCCTGATTTAGAAAAAATCAATCAACTGCAGCCAGACCTAATCATTATTTCTGGTCGACAACGTGATTTCCAAGAGGAATTGTCTGCAATCGCGCCAACCGTTTTCTTAAGCGTTGACAATAGTGATACTTGGGCATCGATCGAAGCCAACATTACGACCATTGGTCAAATTTTTGGTAAGGAAGAGGAAGCGCAAGAACAACTAGCATCGTTACAAGGTCAGATTGATACCTTGAAGGAGCAAGCGCAAAATGCTGACGAGAAAGCCTTGGTTGTTATGGTAAATGAAGGCAATCTTTCTGCTTTTGGTCCAGGTTCTCGTTACAGTATCTTGTATGACACGTTTGGTTTCCCAGCAGTAGATGAGGAATTAGAGGCGTCGACACATGGACAAAGTATTTCTTATGTGTACTTGCTTGAAAAAAATCCTGATGTCATTTTCGTGATCGATCGGACAAAAGCGATCGGTGGCAATGAAAGCGAAAGTGAATTTGTTGCAAATGAAATTGTTCAAGAAACAAATGCAGGGCAAAACGATCAAGTGATTGAATTGGATGCTGCGGTTTGGTATTTAGCTGGTTCCGGATTGGAGTCGATCCAATTGATGATGGATGATGTCAAGCCAGCCGTTGAATAAATAGGTGAAAAAAATTAAGTAATAAGGGACACGCTTATCAGTTTACTGAGAAAGCGTGTCTTTTTATTCGAACTGTTTCTAGGACCTGCGACTGATTTTTGACAAGTTATCCAGCTTTACTTTACCTGTCGTAGTAATTGATTTATAATTAGTACGACAGATGAAGTAATTTAGGAGGCGATTGCGTGATCTCGAGTGACGGAATTCGCGGCTATAACGACGCAATCATTTTATCCATTCTTTCGAAAGAAGACTCTTATGGATATGAAATATCCAAGCGTATTCGTGAAGGAACAGATGCTTTATATGTGATCAAAGAAACGACGTTGTATTCCGCTTTTACTCGGTTAGAAAAACAAGGATTGATCCGTTCGTATCCCGGAGAAGTGACACATGGCAAAAAGCGGACCTATTACCAGATAACTGCAGACGGAAAAGCAAGCCTTTCGGAGAAACTATTGGAGTGGCAGCAGACGAAGATCGTCGTTGACCAGTTCTTACAAGGAGGAGACAAATGAAAACCATTCATGACTATCTAGACAGCTTATTTTTATCAGTACCCATCACACCGGAAACGAAGAAGGCAAAAGAAGATCTTTTAGCGATTATGGAAGACCATTACTTGGAACTGATTCACCAAGGGAAAAGTGAGCATGAAGCCATCGGTGCGGTGATCAGCGAGTTTGGTTCGGTGGATGAACTGCTGCAAGAGTTAGATGTTTCAAAAGAAGAAGAGCCGATTGATGATTGGTCCGATGCCATCACAGAAGACGATGCGTTTGATTATTGGGGAACTGTGCGGCACTTTGCTTTTTCGTTGTCGATAGGAATCGGCTTTTGTATCGCCTCCCTAGCAGCCCTAATGCTCTTTGTTAGTGTTTATGCTGAGACCTTTGGAATAATGGTGATGTTTCTTTTCATCGCCATCGGGGTTGGTTTTATCATCTCTAGCAGTTTGCACTTTTCCGGTGCTCGTAAGCAGTTAGATGATCGACCAATCAAAAGGGATGCCAAACGAGAAGCCGCTCAGCAACTAGCAAATTATGAAAAAAGTTTTCGTATTGGTCTTGTTTTAGGAATTGGTGCCTGTATTTTATCAATTGCGCCTGTACTTTTAAGTGAATTGTTTTATTATTCTGTTGAGTTTGGTATTTCCTTGTTTTTCTTGACAGTTGCAGTGGGTGTGTTCTTTATTATTTATGTAAGTATTATTCGTACAGGCTTTGCGAAGCTGGCAACTGAGACGTATTTTATTCGTGACGAAGAGAATCTTGGTGATCGAGCAACACGTCATAAATATGGCGAATCCGCTGGTAGAGTTACCTTTTTTCGAACAGTCTACTGGCCAGTGATTTTGGTCGTTTATATGCTTTGGTCCTTCATGTTTCATGCCTGGGCATACTCTTGGGTCATTTTTGTGATTGGTGGTGTCTTAGAGGACTACTTTATCGGTCAGACAAAAGCCAAAAAATAAGAGATGTTTCAACCGAGAGTGGTTTCTTTACTTTTAAAAAAAGGAAGACTATAATACGGCTTGTAACTGAACCAAGCAAAAAGAACAGCGAGAAATAAGATCCTCTCAATGCTTTTTCAAAAGTTCAGAATACAAGAAAAGAGGCAATGGATATGTTAGAAATTCATTATCTGAAAAATGGTAGCAAAGAAATAACAACAATTGAATCCCCAGAGCGCTTTCTCGCAAGTCAATACTTGGAAGTTCCACCTTTTCAAGATCATTACCCAGTCGAAGAAGTTTTTCTAGACGGCAAGCGGATTACATTGAAGGAGCGAACGATCGGTGGATTGTTCAACTATTTCAATACTAAATAAAAAAATTGTCTTTTTTTATGACTCACTTTCCATTGTGAGGAATCATAGGAAGAGGCAATCTTTTTTTGTTTAATTGAGAATAAGAGATGTAATTGAGAATCTAACAGGTAGGAACTTTGCTTAGAAATGATTAGCCAAACTTATTACTATACTCCATTTGCTTTCGATAAAAAATAAATATGCTCATTTCTGAGGATGATAACATTTTTTTTGACTATTTCTGAATAAACTATTGCATTTTGTAGTTAGATATACTAATAATTAATAGAGATTATTCTCAAATAATTATTCTAATTGGAGGAAATGATATGTCATTAATTGGAAAAGAGATTGGTTCATTCGAAGCGAAAGCTTACCACAATGGAAAATTTATAGATGTTTCATCAGAAGATTTTAAAGGAAAATGGAACGTTGTTTGTTTTTATCCTGCAGATTTCTCATTTGTTTGTCCGACAGAACTTGAGGATTTGCAAGACCAATATGCATCATTAAAAGAATTAGGCGCAGAAGTTTATTCTGTATCAACTGACACCCACTACACACATAAAGCGTGGCATGACCACTCTGATGCTATCAATAAAATCGAATATATCATGATTGCTGATCCTTCTCATGTGATCTCAGAAATCTTTGATGTATTAGACGAAGCATCAGGTTTGTCTCAACGTGGTACATTTATCATCGATCCGGATGGTGTGGTACAAACGGTTGAAATCAATGCGGATGGTATCGGTCGTGATGCTAGTGGTTTGATCGATAAAATCCGTGCCGCACAATATGTCCGTACCCATCCAGGTGAAGTATGTCCTGCAAAATGGAAAGAAGGCGAAGAAACTTTAACGCCAAGCTTAGACCTTGTAGGCAAGATTTAGGAGGCTCTCATGGCATTAGATAAGGCAATCAAAGACCAACTGACGCAATATCTAGCGATGCTAGAATCAGAGGTTGTTTTTGCGGCGACTTTAGGTGAGGATGATTCTTCAACGAAAGTACGTGAATTCTTAGAAGAAATCGCAGAAATGTCGTCAAAAATCACGATTCAAGCTGTAGCAAGTGAACGGACACCAAGCTTTTCGATCAATCGTCCCGGTGAAGAAAGCGGCATCGCTTTTGCTGGTTTACCGTTAGGACATGAGTTCACTTCATTTATTTTAGCGTTGCTTCAAGTAAGCGGTCGTCCGCCGAAAATTGATGAAGCACTTCAAAAGCGCATCAAAGCGATCGATAAGCCATTACATTTTGAAACCTATGTCAGTTTGACCTGCCATAACTGTCCTGATGTTGTTCAAGCGTTAAACATTATGGCAGTGCTAAATCCTTCCATCAGTCACACCATGATCGAAGGTGGGATGTTCAAAGAAGAAATTGACAAGAAAAAAATTATGGCTGTGCCAACAGTCTTTCTAGATGGGGAAGAATTTGCAAGCGGCCGACAAACGATCGAACAGTTGTTGGAAAAAGCAGCTGGTCCGACGAGTAAAGATGACTTTGCTGAAAAAGAGCTTTTCGATGTATTAGTTGTCGGTGGCGGACCTGCAGGCGGAAGCGCAGCGATTTATGCAGCGCGTAAAGGCATCAATACTGGGATGGTTGTCGAAACAATGGGTGGACAAGTAATGGAAACCCTGGGGATCGAAAATATGATCGGTACCCCTTATACCGAAGGTCCAAAATTAATGCGTCAGGTAGAAGAGCACATCAACGAATACAATGTAGACGTGATGAAAGGTCAGCGTGCGAAAGATATTCGCCGCAATGACGTCATCGAAGTTGAATTAGAAAATGGTGCAGTATTAAAAACCAAAACGGCCATTTTAGCAACTGGCGCTCGCTGGCGCAACATCAATGTTCCGGGAGAAAAAGAATTCAAAAATAAAGGTGTTGCCTATTGTCCGCATTGTGACGGTCCGTTATTTGCTGGGAAAGAAGTTGCCGTCATTGGTGGCGGAAACTCTGGGATCGAAGCAGCAATCGATTTAGCTGGCATGGCGAAACATGTCTATGTTCTTGAATTTTTACCAGAACTAAAAGCGGACCTTGTGCTACAAAACCGTTTGAACACGTTAGATAATGTGACTGTTATTACGAATGCGGCAACGAAGGAAATTGTTGGATCCGATCATGTCGAACAATTGACCTACGTTGATCGTGAAACGAATGGTGAATTCACTTTAGCTGTGGAGGGGGTCTTCATTTTGATTGGCTTGATGCCGAATACTGAATGGTTAAAAGATCGTGTCGTCTTAAATGAACGCAATGAGATCGTGGTGGACAAACATGGCGCAACCAACATTGAAGGGGTCTTTGCAGCGGGAGATTGTACCGATAGTGTATACAAACAGATCATCACTTCAATGGGTTCAGGTGCCACTGCTGCATTAGGTGCGTTTGATTACCTGATTCGCTCGTAAGTAGGTAAGTAGCTTATTATTTGATCTAGATCAGAAACGTCTCAGGAGCTTCTAGCAGCTTCTGAGACGTTTTTTCTTTGAGGGGAAGGAGATTTGAAGGAAGTTGACAGAAGGACAGTTTCTATATTACAATGAAAAAAACTCGTTCAAAAAAGAAAGAGGTATATTAATGAGTGTCGTAGGTATCTAATCAGCTAATTAAAACAAATAAGCAAAAACAGACTGTTTATTTGTTGTGCCTGTAGATACCGATAAAAATCGTTATTGATGAATCAGGTGATGGGAGACTATCGCTTTTTTTGTACACTTTTTTGGACGGGGATGTTACCGGGATCCTCAGGCACAAGAAAGGATCACTCATGAAGATACCTCAAGCAACTGAATTTGAACAAATTAAAGAACAAGTAAGTAAAAAAATAATCAGCGATTATGGTAAAGCACGTTTTGCCAATGAAAAACCAGCAGCTACGATCCATTCCGCCCAAAAACGAGTGTCTGAGACAACTGAAGCGATGGCGCTATTAGACGCCGGACGTCAAGTCCCTTTCATGGGGCTTCAGCATGTCTTACATCATACGGAGAAGATTGAAAAAGGCTTTGTATTGGAGCCGCAGGAATTGATTGAATACGGAGACTTTTTACGGTCTTTTCGAATCATCCGTCAATTGTTTGAGAAAAATCAATCAATTGCCCCAAGATTGCATCACTATGCTCAGGGGTTGGCCGACTTTTCTGAAATCGCCGAAATGATTTTCCGAAAAATTCGCAATGGTCAGGTAGATAGTAACGCCAGCCGAGAATTACGGAAAATTCGTGGCACAATCGAGAAATATGAGGCCGATTTAAAAAAAGTTTTTGCAAAGTTTTTTAAAGAAAGTCGCTATCTGCAAGAAAACCGTGTGATCAAAAAGAACGACCGTTATACGCTGCCGGTACGTGCTGAATTTCAACAGCAAATTAAAGGGACGATCATCGAACGTTCTAATAAACGCGCGACTGTTTTTATTGAACCAGAGGCAGCTGCCCGTCTGAATGATCGATTGATTTTGGCACAGGCGGAAGAAACGGCCGCCCAATACCAAGTTTTATCAGAATTGACCGGGGCAATCGCCGAACAAATGAATGCAGTATTTGCCTGTCTTGATATTTTAGTGGTACTAGATATTATTTTTGCTCGTGGAAAGTATTGTCGGGAAATCAATGGTCAACCGATAGCAATTACTGAAGAAGAAGTTTTGCTTCTTGATCAAGTCCGGCATCCTTTACTGGGCACTGATGCTGTTCCTCTATCTTTAAAACTAGGAGAAGAGAACCGATGTATGGTCATCACAGGTCCGAATGCTGGTGGTAAGACGGTTGTCTTAAAAACCGTCGGACTCGTTTGTGCGATGGCACATTACGGCTTGTTTCCAGCGCATAATGGCAACAGCAGCGTGCCGTTTTTAAAAAGTCTTTGGATGGATATCGGGGATCAGCAAAGTCTAGAAAATTCTTTAAGTACCTTTTCTGGACACATGTCGAATATTGCACAGATCATGACGAATGCCAGCCGGAACAGTATCGTTTTGTTAGATGAAATTGGCAGCGGGACTGAACCAAATGAAGGGGCAGCTTTAGCGATCGCCATTATGGAATCGATCTATCGATCGGGGGCGTTAATGATCGCCACGACTCATTATGGTGAAATCAAGCAGTTTGCTCTTGATCACCAAGATTTTGAAACAGCGGCGATGGCTTTTGATGCCAAGACCCTGACGCCGAAATACCGCTTGTTGACCAATGCGGTCGGTGAAAGTAATGCGTTTTGGATCGCCGAAAAAATGGCGATTCCTGCTGAGGTCGTGCAAACGGCAAAGGACTATTTAAAGAATAAATCTTATTCTTTTGAGAAGCAGCCTTTTGAGACGTCCAGAAAACGAACCGATCCTCAGGAAACAAAGTCTGAGCACATTTTTCAAAAGGGAGACCAGGTCTTTTCAGCAGAGCATGAAAAACGGGGAGTCTTTTATGAATACTTGGAACAGGGACAAGCGAAGATTTATATTGAGAAACAATGTTTCGTTGTTGCTGCTCGGCGATTGCAACTGCTCACCAAACGAGAAGCACTCTATCCAGCCGGCTATGATCTAGATCAATTATTTTCCGATTTTGCCCAACGTAAATTTACCCGAGATATTGAACGTGGGTCTAAAAAAGCGCAAAAGCAGTTACGAAAAGCAGCGCAAGAGCGTCAGGCCAAACGATCATTGGATTGATCGGCACAGATATATTTAGAGCGGGAGTATAAAATCAAGAAAGCAGCTCTTTTTCGAGTTTTAGAAAAAGAGCTGTCTTTTTTTGAAAATGACCGTTTTTTAATAACGTGTATGATCGAAGGGAATCCAGTGATGGTCGAATGATTTCCATTGATTTTTCTTTAAATATCGGAAATTACTCGAAATATCTAAATTCTTTAAGAAAAGTTAAAGAAAAATAAAAATAACAAAGAATGGGTTGTATCTTTATACGAGGAAGGGTACCATTCATAGTGGATTGAAAATAACATATAACCTTGTTAGGTGAGGCTCCTATACAAACATAAGCTATTGCGCAGAAACGTCGAAAGACGCCAATGTGTAAAACAGGAATTGTCGGATTAAGGCTTTTCATAAAATAGCTAAGAAAGGGAACAACTTTCTTTACGTTGTATAGTGCTAAAACTCGGACGATGAGATTGCTAGCAAAGTCTGACGTCCTAAGAGAAGTGAGACTTTTTTGCTTTTCTCTTTGATGGATGACTAAGCTCAAAGGGCATAATAACTGGTACCGTCTGAACACCTACTCCAAGGCAAGAGGAGTGGAAGCAATGATAGAAAAAAAGAAGATCGATTGGCTGCTGATCATAGCTTATTTGCTATTGAGCCTTATCGGTCTTTTAATGATTTATAGTGCAAGTTCTTATCGTTTATTAACGAGAGATCAGCCGCCAGCAAGCTTATTTATGCGTCAGCTTGTCTTTCTGTTACTCAGCTGGGTGCTCCTTTTCATTATTCAGCGAACACGGCGTGAGATTCTGCTCAGTAAATATTTAGCGATCGGTCTGTTGGCATTTGGCGTCTTTACTTTACTATTGGCACGTTTGCCGTTTTTCGGTGTTTCTGTCAATGGAGCGCAACGATGGGTCTCGATTGTAGGGATACAATTTCAGCCCTCAGAGATCGTGAATGTGGGCATGGTCTTATACCTTGCTCATTACTTTCAATCAGCAAAAACTACATTGCAGGAAATGAAACGTCCGCTTTTCGTTTTATTTTTGTGCTGTGTGTTGATCCTCATTCAACCAAAAGTAGCCGGCGTGATGATTTTACTTTTCTTGGCTTTTATCATGATTACCACGGTTCAGGTACCCGTTAAACTCACGGCTCTTTTGTTTGGCGGGTTATTAATCAGTCTGTTCTTGGTTGCTATGTTGATCCTCTTTTTAGGAAACAATGATTTATTGCCCCACATGTTTATGCATGTGTATAACCGAATTCGATTAGTGGGAGATCCATTTTCCGACCCATATAATCAAGGATTCCAAATGATCCATTCCTACTATGCTTTGTTCAATGGTGGTCTTACGGGCCTTGGTTTAGGAAATAGCATCACCAAGAAAGGCTTTTTACCAGTAGCAGAGACTGATTTTATTTTCTCCGTTTTAGTAGAGGAATTAGGGTTGATTTTCGGCATTTTTGTCATCGCTTTATTATTCGTAATTATTTTACGTCTGTTTATACGATCAGCGGCAATCGCAAATCCTCAGATTGGCTTAATATTATTGGGAACCAGCACGTTGCTGTTATTACAAACAAGTATCAATATTGCCAGTATTTTAGGGTTGATGCCGATGACGGGGGTACCTTTGCCATTCATTAGTTATGGTGGCTCCAGTTACTTTATTCTTTCATTTGCCTTCAGTTTATGCCTGAAACTAGAACGAGAGGAGGGTATACTTAATGAAGTTCCTCAAACGACATGAAGCAAACTATGCTTTATTGCTGCCGATTTTCCTGCTGTTTTTGTTAAGTATCTGGGTACAACATCAGGCTTCTGTGATGGATGGCAATGATCCTTCAGGGATTGTTTTTCGGCAGATCCTCTTTTGTATCCTTTCGGCGATTGCTCTTTTTGTAACGAGTTTGATTCCTACGAATTTACTCCTCCGCTTTTCTGGTCTTTTGTACTTGCTATCACTTGGTTTGATGGCCTCTCTTCATTGGTTTTACGATCAAACGATGTTTGAACAAACGCACACCAAACGGTGGATCAGATTTGGTGCGTTTACGATTCAGCCTTCTGAGTTTATGAAAGTGGCCTTTATGCTCTTTATGGTCTATCTCACTTTAGTCTATGAGAAACGTAAAGCAGAACGAACAATCAAATCCGATTTGATCTATGTTACTAAGATCCTGCTATACAGCTTACCCACATTTTTATTGATGTTTATGCAGCGGGACTTTGGAACGAGTTTGGTGTTTATCGTGATGTTAGGTGCCTTATTCATCATTTCCGGTGTTCATTGGAAAATACTGACCGTCGTGATCGGTTTGATTGCCGCTCTTGGTGCTATTTTGTTGCTACTCGTATTCACGGAATGGGGCAATCGTGTGTTGTTTCGCCTTCACTTTTCACAATATCAATTGGATCGGGTGAGAGCCTGGGCAGATCCACTCGCGTACCAAGATTCCATCGCTTTCCAACAAGTCCGCAGTATGTGGGCGATTGGTTCTGGCGGCTTATTGGGGGCACCTGATACCCATACAACGGTGTATGTGCCGGTTCGGGAGTCAGATATGATCTTTACAGTCATTGGAGAAACGTATGGCTTTTTAGGAAGTACTTTAGTCATCTTCCTTTATTTCTATCTGATCTATCAAATCATTTTTGCTGCTTTAAAAACAAATAACAAAGCATCGGTCTATATTGCGATTACCTATGTGTTTGGTTTGGTTTTTCAAATTTTTGAAAACATCGGAGCGGCGATCGGTTTGCTGCCTTTAACCGGCATTCCCTTACCATTCTTAAGTCAAGGAGGAACCTCTCTGATTGCGATCAGCATTGCTATGGGAATTATCTTTGGGTTAGACAAATTTCCGATAAAAGCCAAAAATAGGTCGTATCCATTAAAAGAAAGTAGGGGCTTAACATGAGTAAAACAGCAAAAAAAGGAGTGATAGGCGGAATACTCTGCAGCTGTTTTGCATGGCTGTTTTTCCTCGTTGCATTAGAACCGCGCTGGTTCCAAAGCATCGACAACCTGTTTTCCCAGTTGCCTCAATGGCGGACACCTGCTGTGGAATCGCTTTTTCTCACACTTGCCAGTACGGCTACGATCATTCCCATAGCTGTCGTTCATTTCCTGTTAGCAAGTATTTTATTTATGCGCAAGCAGCGGTTAGAAAGTCTTTGGTTGATGGGGAATATGATTGTGATCAGTGGTGTTGGTCAAGTGATCAAGAAAGTAGTTGATCGACCGAGACCGGATTTTGCTGACAGTATGGAACGGGCATCAGCAAGTTTTCCGAGTGGACATACATTATTAGCGACCACGTTGATTATTTCTCTCCTCTTTTTCTTGGGGCAAACAGTTCCTGCCAAAAGAGGCAAGCGTCACTTTATCCAAAACATGGCCCTATTTCTAGGATTGATCTATTTGTTGCTGATTATGATGAGTCGGTTGCTATTTGGGGTTCACTATCCCAGCGACTTGCTAGCAAGTATTTTATTGGCAAGTGGGATCAGTTATATCACCTATGCTTTCGTCTTTTCAATCAAAAAATATGTACTTAGGGGGAGATAAATTGAGTACAGCAAAAAAACTAATAATCATTTTCCTGATATTGCTGACCGGAATTATCTCAGCAGGAACTGTCTATGCGGTTAGGGTGTATTTTCAAGTAGAGGATGTTGCCCACTCGATCCATCGTCCAATCGAAGGACGAGAAGAGGCGGAAGTCATCGAAAATGCCGAGCCTCTAAGCCTTCTTTTGTTAGGGATCGCCAATGACTCTCGTCGCAAAACCGATTTTCGCGCCAACACCATCATGGTAGCAACGTTGAACCCTGCCACAAGAAAAACCACCCTCACGAGTATTCCTAGAGATGCTTATGTGGAAATCGTGGGACAAGGGTACCATGATAAAATCAATCATGCCCATTCTTTTGGTGGAGCAAAAATGATGATTGAAACCGTCGAACAATATCTTGATATACCGATCCATCATTATTTCTCCTTAAACATGGATGGGATGGCAGATCTTGTTGATGCAATTGGTGGCATCACGGTTGAAAATGAATTTGCTTTTACTGCTGAGAAAATCGATTACCCAGAGGGGGTCCTCGATTTAGATGGCTGGGAGGCGCTTCAGTATACTCGTATGCGAAAGGATGATCCAGAAGGTGACTATGGCCGTCAGCGCCGTCAGAGAGAAGTGACTGAGATTCTGGCAAAAGAGTTAGTTTCACTTTCCAGCGTGATGCGGATTCAGGATCTGCTAACGATCATTGGAGAAAATGGTGAAACCGATCTAACTTTTTCGCAAATGAGTCAATTATTTATCCAATATCAATCAGCATTAGGGACTGTCGAGTCTTACCAAATGGCTGGCAGTGGGTTCACCGGCGATGGCTTCAGAGGAGAATATGGAATTTCCTATCAAGAAGTAACGCCTGAAGAGCAACAGACGACGAGCCAACGTTTAAAAAATGAGTTGTTGATTGATTAACGTCCTGGCTTAGAAACAGAACCAGTTCAATTTTGTTCTTCAAGTATTTCGTAATTAGAGTTGACAGCCGCTTTTCCTCAGGATACTCTTTAGTCAAGCAATGCATTACGGCTTGATAACAAGAGTTTGTTTGGAAAAGAGCTGTCAACTCTATTTCTATTGTTCCACCCTGTCGCTAAGTTATTACAAGGAGGAAAAGTATGAAGATCGTCTTTAAAGACCAATTACCATCTGATTCAAATCAAGTACTCGCTTTGTATGAGGGAGTTGGCTGGAGCGCCTATACTAAAGATCCCGAGCGTCTTTTAAATGCGTTAGCCCACTCAGAGGTGATCACGGCCTATGTTGAAGAGCAGCTAGTGGGGCTTATCCGTTGCATAACCGATGGACAAACCATTCTTTATATTCAAGATCTATTAGTAGCATCCGAGTTCCAAGGTCAAAAAATTGGTCAGCGATTACTCAAAAAAATGCTGGCGAATCATCCATCAATACGGCAAAAGGTTTTGATTACGGACAACACAGAAAAAACGCGTCATTTTTATGAGGCGTGTGGCTTTTCCTCTGTGGAAGAGCAGCAAATTGCCGCATTTATCTATTCAGCAAAAAGCGAATAAGGAATAAGAAAATCGATGTGTCACTGAGAATATTTTTTTAGTTGCGTTGGGTTTGAAGAAGGAGTGGAGAAAAATGAAGATGCGCTTTGCGTTACTTTTTTTGTGTCTCTTTATTGGTGTTGGCGCTTGTGGAGGAAGTCTATTGGCGTTTAAAAGCATTGAGCCGTTAAGCAAAGGGGAGACATTTGCTGGTTTGGAAGCGGCCATGCTGCAAGGAACACCCTTCACGACCTTCTTAATTCCCGGCTTGTTTTTGTTCGCTATCTTAGGTTTGGGTAATCTGATTGTTGTTTTCCTCTTGCGGCTTAACAAAGGGTACCACGGGGTAATGCTTTTAGGCATGAGTTTAGTTGTCTGGATCATCGTGCAGGTCATCTTATTACAAGAATGGAATGTCTTGCATGTGATTTTCTTTTTGCTAGGGTTGCTCCAGTTTGCTTCAGCAGTCTACTTTGTCAGACGGTTGCATATTCCGTTGCCGTTTTCAGCTCATCAAAATTGATTAGATTCGAGATATAGAGATGAAAAAAATTAAATTAATTGAAAGTTTGCTATGAAAAACATGGATTTTTGAAAAATTCTTCTTGAAATCATCCTTCGTTTTTAAAATTATGCTAAACTGAAAGAAGTTGAATTACTTTCTAGAATCAGGAGGATTTATTATTGGAGTTTCTTAAAAAATCAAAAATTTTTGCAGGTCTAGTGATCGTCTGTCTCTTAGGGATCGCGGTCTGGATCTATTCAAATATACTGTTTGTCTTTCGACCACTGGAAGCCATCTTTTCTAGTGTCTTTTTACCAGTATTGATTTCAATTTTTATTTTTTACATCTTTTTACCTTTCTTTAATTGGGTAAAAAAAAGAACGAAAAAGAAAAGCATTGCGCTATATTCGACATTGCTGCTGATCGTTTTTGCAGCGTATTTGATCGTTCAGGTGATTGGACCAGCATTAGCCTATGAGATGGGGCGTTTTATCAATCAAATTCCCATCATCATCAATTTGGTGATCGATACTATTGATCATTCTTATTTAGAAGAATTATTTGGTCCTTTTATTGATTCGATTGATATTTCCCAAGCTAGCAACTTTGCCTTACAGTTTATTACCGGGGCAACCAATAGTCTGACGAGTTTGATCTCCATCGTTTCTCATTCAGCGATCGTCTTGTTTACGATTCCACTGTTATTAGTGTATATGTTTAAAGACGGTGAGAAAGTTCCTGATTTTTTGGCAAGTAAGACACCGAAAAACTATCAAGGCTTAATGCGACAACTTTGTAGTGATTTTCATCAAGCAGCGTCAGCGTACATCGGTGGGAAATTGCTGGTTTGTTCTTATGTTGCGGTTTCAAGCTATTTCATTTTTTCTTTGCTAGGCTTACAAAATGCCTTACTATTAGGATTAATTTGCGGCGTTCTGGACATTATTCCTTATTTCGGCCCCTTTATCGGAGCAGCACCAGCCTTTTTATTTGCGTTAAGTCAAGACATTCGAACAGCTATTTTTCTGATTGTCGGAATCACGATCATTCAGTTAGGTGAATCATATCTTGTTTCACCATTAGTGATGAAAAAAGTATTGCATATCCATCCAATCATTGCGGTTTTCTTATTATTGATTGCCGGCAACTTGCTTGGATTTGTAGGCATGATCGTGGCACTGCCAGTGTATTCGATCGTGATGGCAATGTCTGGTACATTGTTGCGTTTTTTTCAAGAACGAAAATTAGAACGATCTGTAATTGATAAAGATTCATTATAACGAAAATGTTCTACCTTGCTGTTGGAGCGGTCTCCATCAGCAGGTTTTTTTGTTTTTAAGCACTACGTAGCAAGGCCTAAAGACAAATGCTATACTTATTGAAACGAGAAGGACGATAGGAGTGAGGAAATGAAGGTTTTATGGAACGATCAAATCGTTGATCGAGAAGCGGTGAAAATTGACATTGAAGATCGCGGTTATCAGTATGGTGACGGAATCTATGAAGTGATTCGAATCTATAATGGTCGCTGCTTTATGTTAGGGGAGCATATGACTCGCTTAGAAAGTAGTGCGCAAAAAATTAAACTGACGTTGCCTTATACAATTCCCCAATTAACTGAAAACCTTAAGTTACTGGTTAAAACCGAAGGAATCACAGAAGGAGAGATCTATATTCAAATCACCAGAGGAATCGCCTCTCCCCGCAATCACGAGTTTCCGTCTGCTGGAGCAGTCAAAGGAGTCGTGACCGCAAATGTGATCCCCTTTGAACGACCTCTGGAAATGCAGCATGCAGGGCTATCTGCGACCGTTCTTCCAGATGAGCGTTGGTTGCATTGTGATATCAAATCATTGAGCTTGTTAGGAAATCTGTTAGCGCTAGATCAAGCGATCGAAGCGGGGTTCGATGATGCACTCCTGCAACGAGATGGATGTTTCACGGAAGCTTCGGCATCAAATCTCTGGTTTGTCATTGATGGTATCGTCTATACACATCCGGATGGACGCTTGGTATTACCAGGTATCACGAAAATGAAGGTGCTACAGTTGTGTCAGCAATTAGAAATTCCTTATCGAGAAGAACCTGTCCCTGTTGAGGCACTAAACAACGCGCAAGAATGTTTTTTGACCAATTCTGTCTGGGAAATTGTGCCTATCGTCAAAGTAGATGGGAAATCAGTTGGCAATGGTACATTGGGTTCGATCACGAAACGTTTGCAAGCAGCCTATATCGCTGCTACAAAGAGTATGTGCGAATCCTAGTTAACAAGCAAAAGAAACGATTCAAAAAAACTTTGGCCCACCCAGCATGTTTTATAGCTAGGTGGAACAAAGTTTTTTCTTGGATACAAGTGCAGATTTTACCATTCACTAGGATTCCACAATTTTCCGTCAAGTTCTCCTTGTTTCAATTCGATTCGAATTTCTTGCTGATGAAGCAACTTCTCTAGTTCTTGCAAAAATGCTTTTTCGTGATAGTCAGCTGTTTCTTTTATTGACTGCTCTATCAGTGGCTTCAGCCATTCGTGATCCATCACAGCACCTCCAATTCAGTTAAAGCGTCATCTAATTCGATCAACGTTTCATGGTTTTCCTGCAACAAGGATAGCAAAGGAGCAAGCTGCGGTTTTTCAGAAACCAAACGCGCCAGCTTTTCGCTAAACCATTGTTGCTTTTGATCAAATGTAAAGGGAGCCGGCATTAATAAAAGTTGCTGATAGGCAATGACAAAGGCTCGTTTCTCTTGTTCTGATTTATACATCAGTTGATCGAGGACAACGATGGGGAGTACCGTCATTTGGTGTTTTTTTGCCATGAGTACCAGTGGGTGCAAAATTTCATTGAAGGTCGTATTTTCTCGGCCGCCTAACTGAAATTCTTTAGCGGCAACGCCGGTAGAAACGGCGAAACTGATTTCCTTGCCCACCAATGCAGGGGCACATTTTTCCCAAACCGTATCGATCCAAGCTTTCATTTTTGCTGGAACGCTGTACCAATATAGGGGGAATTGTAGAATCAAACGATCGCATGTTTGCAACAGCATCCGTTCATTGGCGAGAGAAAAATCAGAAAGATCATCAAGGAAATGCATGGTGACGTTAGGAAGCTTGGCACTTTCACTAAAGAATCGTTGGGAAAGCGAATTGTGGAAATCCGGATGGCTGGCTACCACTAAAGTTTTTATCATGAGACTGATCATCCTTTCCTATTACATTTACCATATTTTACCAAAAAGAGAAACTAGTCTGCTTTTCTTTTTGTCGAAGTTCTTCTCTTTTAGTTTCGTTTAAGGTACTTCTTTTATACTTGTTATAAGAAAAAGCCAGTAGCGGCTTAAGCGTGATAGAAATGGGGGAATAGAGGATGGAATCAAATGATCCCTTGATGAAAGGTCTAGCAACTATAATAAGGATCGTTGCAAATACAGTGAACTATGTCGAAAATGGACTTGCCAGTTGCAAACAACGAATTGATGGAAAGCGTCAAACGAAAGAAAATGATTACGGCAACGGGCAAGAGTTTACTGAAGTGACTGTCTACAGATGACCGATGCAAAGAAAATAACAAAGATGGCTCACTCCTCAAAGGGTGAGTCCTTTTTTTTATTTCAAGCCATTCATCATCAGTTTGTACTTTTGTTGAGGGAAGGTATAATGAGTAAATGAAGCATAGTGGAGACGGAAGAATGAAGCAATAGTAGGGAGGAGAAGCAGGTGATGAATCATTTATATAAACGAATCCAATACAAAATTCCAGAGCTGAACCGAGTAGAAAGAACGGTCCTTAACTATTGTTTAAGGGCGCCCGAGAAAGTTTCAGAAATGACGGCCGATGAGTTAGCTTCCCAAACGTACACCAGTCAAGCGACGATCAGCAGAATGGCAAAAAAGCTTGGCTTTACCGGTTTTCAAGAATTCAAATTTTCACTGAAGAATTATCAAACTCTTGAAAGAAAATCATCTACTCAAGCTTCTCTTGGCTTATCCCCACTGATCAAGCAAATGATTGACCAGCTGACGACATCCTTATCAATGATTGAAGAGGCTGACTTTCAGCGTGCCGTGGAAATGTTGCAGCAAGCACAACGAATCGAATTTTTTGCTTTAGGGCAAAGTGCGCCGGTTGCATTATCTGCGAGTCGAAAGTTGCGGTTCTTAGGAAAAACGGTTGGCGCTTCAACGGATTGGGATGAATTGACAACCATCGCTAATCAACTATCAAAAAAAGATATGGCTATTTTTATTAGTCATAGTGGGGAAACAATCGGGATGCTAAATTATGCTAACCGGTTGAAACAAAGAGGTGTGCCGATTTTAGCCTGTATTGGTCAATCAACAAGCACGTTGGAAAAGCTTGCCACCTTCTCTTTTTCTGTTGAAATGACAACGATTTATCATCATGAAGTCGATTTGAGCCCACGGATCTCTTTAGCAGCGTTACTGGATATTTTAATTATTCAATACGCCAATCAAATCGAAGAAGTACTTGCTCCGGAATGACCATTCCATTTTGTGAATGGTCATTCTTGTTTTGGTAACTGTATTGTAAGCCTTCTTGATATCGTTTACATTTTAAGAGATAAAAGTGTTAGGAGGAAATGATATGCAAAAAGGAAAGAAAGCAAGCTGGATGGAAATTTTTCAAGGACTTGGGAAAACATTTATGTTGCCAGTCGCTTTACTCGCATTCATGGGTTTATTTTTAGGGATTGGTAGTTCATTTTCATCTTCTTCAACGATCGACGTTTTCCCATTTTTAGGTGCCTCTTGGCTTCAAGTGGTTTTTCGTTTCATGTCAACGATCGGTGGGTTTGCCTTTAGTTACTTACCCGTCATGTTTGCGATGGCGATTCCTTTAGGTCTAGCACGAAAAGAGAAGGGAGTTGCGGCATTTTCAGGCTTTGTGGGCTATGTCGTGATGCATTTATCCATCAATTTTTATTTACAAGAAACGAATCAATTAGCTACTGCAGATCAACTTCGAGAAGCAGGACAAGAGATCGTTTTTGGCATTCAAACATTATCAATGGGTGTTCTAGGTGGTATTATCGCAGGATTGATCGTTTATAAATTGCATACGCGCTTCTACCATTTTCAATTGCCAGATAGTTTTGCCTTCTTTTCAGGAGCCCGGTTTGTTCCAATCATCACCTCGCTTACTTTAGCTGTGGTCGGGGTGATCATTCCGATGATTTGGCCATTGTTTGCTATGATCATCACAGGAATCGGACATTTGATCCAACAAGCTGGTCCTTTCGGTCCGTTCTTATTTGGTTCAGGTGAGCGCTTATTACTGCCATTTGGGTTACACCATATTTTGGTTTCCATGATTCGCTTTACCGAAGCAGGGGGAAGTCAGCTGATCGATGGTCAGCAAGTCTTTGGGGCGTTAAATATTTTTTATGCGGAATTACAAAACGGTTTAAGCATCTCACCAAGTGCAACGGCGTTCTTGTCTCAAGGGAAAATGCCAACCTTTATGTTTGGCTTACCGGCAGCAGCATTAGCTATGTACCAGACAGCAAAACCTGAGAATCGTTCAAAGATAAAAGGCTTGTTGATTTCAGGCGTCATTGCAACTTTTGTGACAGGAATTACTGAACCAATCGAATTTTTATTCTTATTCATCAGCCCTTTATTATGGATTTTTCATGTCATCATGACAGGTGCTGGATTTATGGTAATGAGTCTATTGGGTGTCACGATTGGAAATACCGATGGGGGCGTGATTGATTTTCTTATCTTTGGCGTGATGCAAGGCGCATATACAAAATGGTGGCTCGTTCTGATCGTAGGAGCTTGCTGGTTTGCCCTGTATTACTTTGTTTTTAAAACAGTGATCCTTCGCAAGAACTTGAAGACACCTGGTAGAGAAGAGAACAACGATCAAACGAATGAGTTGGAAGAGGAAATGACCTATTCTGGAAAGAGTGGCTACGATGCCCATGGTATTTTGGCAGCTTTAGGGGGAGCAAGCAATATTGATTCTTTAGACAATTGCATTACACGGCTACGCCTCGTTCTAAACGATGGTACATTGGTTGATGATGAACGGCTAAAAAAACTAGGTGCGCTTGGGGTCGTTCACTTAGATGATACGAACGTTCAAGTAATCATTGGAACGAAAGTAACAACAGTCAGAAATCAACTTGATGCGATTCTTTAGCAAAATTGTCAAGTAGTAGGAGTGAAGAAAATGTTTTTTGATGAGCCAATCAATCGTAAAGGAACCCATTGTACCCAGTGGGATTATGTGGAAGACCGTTTTGGTGAAAAAAACTTGTTGCCATTTACGATTTCCGATACGGATTTCAAGGTGCCAGCTGCAGTTGAAGCGGCACTTATCAAGCGGATGCAGCACCCGGTATTTGGGTATACACGTTGGAATCATAATGAATTCAAGCAAGCGGTCTGCAAATGGTATTCTGAACGCTTTAAAAGTAGGATCGACAGCGATTGGCTGGTCTACAGTCCTTCCGTCATGTATAGCATCAAACTACTCGTCACCTTACTCAGCAATCCAGGAGATGGGATCATTATTCAGACGCCAGCGTATGATGCGTTTTATAAAATGATCAAAGAGAACAAAAGAAAAATCGTACCTAATGCACTCATCTATGATGCCAACTCGTATCGCATTGATTTTGAAGAGCTAACAAGATTGATGGCACAGCCTGAAAACAAAGTTCTTCTCTTATGTAGTCCTCATAACCCAACTGGGAGAGTCTGGCAAAAAGATGAGTTGCAACGAATGATCGAATTGGCGAAAACCCATGATGTATTTATCATCTCTGATGAGATTCATATGGATATTGTAAGAAAAGGACAAAGGCATCAACCAATCATTGAATTGTTGCAAAAAAATGTAGCCCTTGTTACTTCGGGAAGCAAAACGTTTAATTTCCCAGGGTTGATTTATTCTTATGGAATTATTCCTGATTCCAAATTGCGTGATCGCTTCTTAACTCAGTTAAAAGAAGCCGATGGGTTGAGCTCCACCAGTATTTTTGGCATGACCGCAACGATTGCTGCCTACGATAATGAAAGTAAGTGGGTGGATCAGCTCAATGACTATCTGGATGATAACATTGCTTATGTGATTGCTTATTTACAGGAATATCATCCAGAACTCGTGGTCACGAAAAGCGAAGCCACGTATCTTATGTGGATTGATTGTACAGCACTGGATTTAACGATGGTGGAATTGCAGCAACGAATGATTCGTAAGGGAAAAGTCGCGATTATGTCAGGGGAAATCTATGGGAATGAAGGGAGAAATTTTTTACGCCTAAACGTTGGCTGTTCGCGAGAAAAACTCATTGATGGATTGAACCGATTCACATTGAGTTTGACATAACAAAAAAGAACCCACTGAGCAATCAGAAAGATCCTGTATTCTTTCTGATCGCCAGTGGATTTTTTAGTCTTTCGTCCTGTGGGGAGTTGATGTAGTAGTAGCGGGGATTGGTTCAACGACATGGAAATAGCCTTTTTTGTCTTGAATGATCAGCATATCTTGCTGACTCTGGCTCTTGATGATTTCACCTTTAACAATTTCGTTGGTGACAGTCCGATAAATACTTGCAGTCATGCTCATTCCTCCCAACGTTTTTTCCCAACTGGTCTTCAATAGGGGGACCAGTACAAATCAATTGCTTGATTTGTACCAGCAAGGAAAAAGAAAACGAATTGGTATCTTTAGTATAGGAGAGCAATGTTTAGATTGCTGCAATTCCATGTAAAGTTTTTGTTAATCCTTTTATTTTCAGCGATTGACTAATCGGCTAAAGAAAAACGCAAGGCCATTTTATTACTGCCAGACTCCACCATTTTTCCTAGTAACGTTGTTGCATTTTTTAAATACAGTTCGGCCATCTCAGCGTTGGCTTCTTCAAGCAGACGAGTAGGCTCCTTTTCAGCGGAAGCTTTACGATCAGTTTCTTGTTGGATGCGGCGACAAGCCGCCATCGTTTCCATTTCAAAACGGTTGGCAAGATCACTATAGCGATCGTATTCGCTGTCCCCAATCAACGCCAAGGTGCGTCCTAACCAATAGCTATTTGTTGGATCGTAGGTCTTTGTCGTATCACAATAGCCAAGTGGGGTCTTAGTGATAGCTGCATAAAAGGGCACAACGCCGTTGAAGGTATTGGGGCCAAAGGCGAGCCAATGAATGCCAGCGATTGCTGCAGGCACGTGGTTGCGGATCTGCAAAATATGGACTTGCTGGTTGCGATTGAGAGCAATCGATCGAAATTGTGTTTTTTGTGTCTCGGTCCCTGTACCGTAAGGGTCAAAAGGCGTACTTTGGAAGTGGGAGCTCAATGCCCATTTTACATCTTCCACGGATAGCTTTTGTTTTGGGTAGCATACAAACGGGAGCTCTTGATCGATCGGTTCAGCAACTGTTCCGCTAAAGTGTTTTTGAATGTACCATGCCCGCGGGTTGTTGTAACGGGTATCTTTTTCTGAGGAGCTGCCAAAAATATGGCGTAGATTAATGCCTTCAAAATCAGGATTTAATTGATAGTCTTCAATCAACTGTTCGAGATCCTGCGAACACAACGTCATTTCTGAGGCGAAATCGAAGTGATCAATGTTTAAGCGATTGGGTGCCACGACATAGGCATCATCTGGTATGCGAACAGCTGCCCAGTGATGTCCACCGATGGTTTCCATATACCAAATTTCCTCGGCATCAGAAAACGCGATCCCGTTGGCTTCGTAGGTCCCATAGATTTCTAAGAGTTCCCCTAGGCGAAGAACACCTTCTTTAGCGGAATGAATGTAAGGCAGTACAATGCTGACAAAATCAGCTTCCCCGATACCATCTTCCACATATGGATCAATGGCCAAAACGCGTGAATTGGTCGTAATCGTTTCTGTCGCAGTCATGGCGATATTTACTTCATTGATTCCTGAAGCTGCCCAGACTCCTTGGGATTCATCTGCTTCAGGTGTCGAAGTATAACGTAAGGGATCCTTAGGTAAACGGATTCGACAGCCGCTTAAAACGGCGTTAAATTCATTTCCTTGCTGTTCTGGAGTGATGACGACGAATTTTTGCGGTTCCGAACCGCTCCCTGAATCTTCATTACGGGCAATCAGGGTCGAGCCGTCAATCGATGCTTTTTTTCCTACTAGTAAAGTGGTACAGGACGCTTTTTTTCTATCCATCTTTCCAACACTCCTTCATTTCTTCTTACGAATGATTGAAGCTAGTATACCCATAGTCACATGGATTTACAATGCTTTCTATAGAGGGGAACAAAAAAATTTCGCCTTTTTTATTTATTTTTAGTACAATAAGGTGTTGTAAAAAAATCAAAGGAGCCATTATTATGAAGAAAACAGTAATTTTTAGTTATATTTTTTTACTAAGTCTGGTTTTTGCCGGATGTGCCAAACCACCGATGGATGCGGGTGACTCCTCTAGTGACTCTTCGTCAGTCCAACAAAATGCCGAAGAGCGCACTGCCCAAATCAGCTTCAATAATAAAAGTGAAGAGCAAGACCAGGAGATCGAAACCAAAACCGTCACTTTTAAAGAAGGGGTTTCTTTGATGACTATCATGAAAGAGAACTTTGACTTGGAAGAAAATCAAGGGATGATCACCAGCATCGATGGTTTAGCCCAAGATGAAAAAGCTGGCTATTATTGGACATATACGATCAATGATGAAATGATTACGACTGGGGCAGATGATACCTTTTTAGGAAACAACGATAAAGTGGTTTTCACCTATGAAAAATTCGAATAAACCACTTGTATTTGCTAGAAAAGAAATTGCTTATTTAGGGTTGCTTATAGCAGCAGCCGTCGTCGGCAGGACACTTTTTCAACCCTTACCCAATGTTCAACCAATGACGGTGATCTTTTTATTAGTAACCATCCATTTAGGTCTTAGTCGTGGATTGATCGTTTGTCTGCTCTCGATGCTGATTACCAATTTTTACATGGGAATGGGGGTATGGACGATTGCCCAATTGATTAGCTATGCCGTCGTAATTTTTGGAATGTATCTATTATCAAAAAGCAAACTGTTTATGAAAAAGTTGTATTTACAAGTCATTTATAGTGTATTTGCAGGTTTTGCGTATGGCTTTGTGATTTCTTGGATCAGTGTCAAGCTTTATGGGTTTCCCAGCTTTTGGGCTTATTACTTTCAAGGATTGAGCTTTGATGCGTTGCATGCAGCGGGGAATGGCATCTTTTATTTGATGCTGGCACCGATTTTTCTGCGACTTTTCCAACACTACTATCCAAATAAAGACAGCGAAGGGCACTAAGCGCCTCGCTGTCTTTTTGCTTGACTCAGCAGTCGTGGTGGCAAAAACATCTATGTCTAGATGAAAAGTCTTTGATGATCAAACGTGTTGAATGGGGCTATGTGAGGAAACAAGCAGGCATATTGTTGTGCAAAAGCGTTTTCTGCAGGTATCCTTAAGGTATCTAAGGAAGGATGTGGCTTTTGATGAAATGGATCGTGAAAAAAGATGATTTAGAAAGCTACCGTGCGAAGTTCCATGGAAAACTGGCTGGTTATGCCGAGGAAGCCAAAATGATTGCCCTGCCAACACCAAAGTATTTTATCGTGGTGGTTGACGAAGAAAAAATCCACTTGATTCAGTTAGATCTGCAATTTCATGAAAAAGGGATGCAGACAATTATGATCCATGAGATCACAAAATTACAACTAGGCGGTGTGGTAAATAAAAAAGTTCAGATTCAGACACCTTCGACCACTGTCAAATTAATGATCAAACCGTTGGCGATCGGTATCAAAGAGGAGCAAAAAGCCTTGATCGATCGGTTTACCAGAATGTCGCGATAAACATCGGAGGAACACGCGGGAAAATTAGTTGGATTTTTTCAGAAAAAAAGCAAGGGCAGTTGTCTGCACTTGCTTTTCGTGAGTCCTGTTATTCTGGCGTACCGACGATTTTAATAAATTCATCGATATTCTTGATCTTCATATGTTTGATCACTAACTGTTCCCGCTTGTTCCATTTTCCTTCAACTTCTAATTGGTATTTATTTAATGGAAGGCGTAAGACATAGCTGGCTAAGTAGCGATCCTTAATAATGCAATTTACGATTTTGTGGTCTTCTAAAAGTTGGATACCTGTCAGCATCATTGGCGTTTCTTGAAAAACGCGGCTATTGACTAACAATCCAGTGTGGGTTTCGTTCATGGGATCTTCCTTTCTGATAAACCTGGGATAAATCATCTTTCTGTCTGTTATGTTACCTGATTTGCATCAGAAAGGCAATTCCTATAATAAATCCTCGTTATTATAGGTCAAGCACAAAGAAAGGAGGGAAACGACATGGTTGGGTATAATCGTTTCTCAAATGAGTTTCAAAAGGCTTCGAAAGAACTCCGTGAAGGGAAGAAGTCCAAAAATGCCAATAAGGGGCTGCGAACCCGACAAAAAATCGCTGCTGAAAAAGAGCAAAAAGCACAAAATGCTTTTTCGACTGGTTTTTTGATCGGTTCCTTCAGAGAGTTATTCCGCAAAAAATAAGCAAGTTCCGCTGCCAAAGCGGGACTTGCTTTTTGTTTAGAATAAATAATTGAAGAAGACACCATTGAGAAAGGAAAAGCTTAGATAGAATAGAAAAAGTGTTACGATATCCAGCGGTAAACCTTTTAGAATTGGCGGAATCGTGGCAATTTGATTCCGTGTATGAACCCCTGACAAAGCACAAGAAAAGAGGAAATACATGCCTACAGCAACAAATAAATTGGTTAAATAATCGGTATAGGGAAATTGGGTCACGGTGGCGATCGTCAGCAAGAGAACATTGACTAGGAGCGTTTTTTTTAGATCAGTCGTCAAGAAACGTTTTTTTGCAGGAACGATCAGTAAACACAAGCCCCCCGCAATCAAGGCGATGATGGCAGCACTTACCAAGTTGGTGACCACTTGATTGCCATAGACGAAACGATTTTGAAGTAAAAGATAAAAGCTTAACCCACTGAACAAGTAAGCGACCGCAATGATCCCTGAGAGGAAAACCACCCGTGTCGTCACGTTCGGTTTTTTCTCTTTGACGGTCGGTGCCAAATTTTGACAGGCGTAATTTGTGAGTAGAATGACTAGAAAGACCACTAGCCGATTGGCGATCATCATAAGGAACCCTCCTTTTTTACGATTTAGCTCATGATTTTAAGGTTGAACGGGGTCTTTTTTCCTTCCCCTAATATGCGAAGGCGTAAGAAGCGATCAATAAGTGGGGTGAAACAATTCATGATCAAGATGGCATAGCTCATGCCTTCATTTGTAAAACCAAAGAAACGGAAGAGCACAACGAGGAGGCCAACGCCTAAGGCAAAAAGATTTTCTCCTGCTTTTGTTCCTGGTGTCGAAGAATAATCAGTCGCCATATAAATCGCACCCAACATGGCACCACCACTGATGATATGACCGATGACCGTTTGCCAACTGCCAGTAAAAAGTCCTTCTGGACCAAGGATAAAAGCAAAGAGCCCGATCGTCGCAAAGATAATCAGTGGGATACGAGGGGAGATGATTTTCTTGTAAACGAGAAAAATCCCACCCAACAGTAAAAGTAAGGCACTGGTTTCACCGATTCGTCCTCCGGTAAATCCTAAAAAGGCATCCACTAGTTCAGAGCCACTCAACGTTTCTCCTGCTTTCATGACAGCTAATGGTGTGGCACCAGAAACAACATCGTTCGCTGTAGCCTGCGAAACGACATCAGGTGCGATGCTGCCAAAAGGTGGATCAGGCCAACTGATTAGAAACATTTGGTTATAAAACAAGCCAATCAACAGGGCTCGACCGCCGAGGGCTGGATTTAGAAAATTATAACCAATACCGCCAAAAAATTCTTTGACGATGATTACGGCAAACGCCACCCCAATCACGGGAAAATACCAAGGTGCGGTTGGTGGGAGGTTCATCGTTAAAAGCAAGGCCGTCACGACGATGCTTAAATCGAAGCGAAACGGCCGTTTGACAAGATAGGACCAAAGTCCGTCGGCAGCAAACGCCGTGGCTAGTGCAATGAAAAACAAGCCATAAACTTTCAATCCAAAAAGGTAGCCAGAGAATAAAACTGCTGGCAGCAAGGCTAATACCACACACCCCATGATTTTAATGGTCTCGTCATTGCTGCGAATATGGGGGCTTGGGGGTGTTTCTTGATTTTTCCTTTGCTGAAAGAGACGTTCGCTATCGGAATCCTTGTAATAATCAGGCACTTTCCTTCGCCTCCTTTTGCAACTGGGCAACTTTGCCTTTTGCGGCAGTGATATTGGCAGCTAAGGAACGTTTAGCTGGGCAGACGAAGGTACAGGCACCACAATTGATACATGCTTCTGCCAATAATTCTTCACACTTTTGATAATCCCCCGCTCGATAAAACTGATCGATCTCCATTGGCATGAGGCGCATTGGACAAGCTTCGACACATTTGTTGCAGCGAATACAGGGGTTTTCGGCATAGAGCCAATCGGTTTCTTCATTAAAAACAACGATGCCGTTGCTGCCTTTGGTGACCGGAACTTTCAAGGTTTTGACGGATTTTCCCATCATTGGTCCACCAAGAATCAATTTGCTGGGGGCTCCTTGAAAGCCGCCGGCAAAGTCGATCAATTCTCCTGCGAGTGTTCCTAACGGATTTTTGACGATGCAGGGATTTTGAACATCGCCGGTAACGGTTGTATAGCGTTCAATCAACGGTTTGTCATAACAGACCGCTTCGCCGATGGCAAAGCTGGTGGCAACATTGATCAAGACGATACCGATATCGGCAGTCAAACCACCTAACGGCACCTCTTGATCGGTCAATAACTCTACTAACTGCTTTTCACCACCGGTTGGATAAACAGTTGGGACAGTAACGACTTCTATCGTGTCATCCTCTGCACTTGCGGCTTGCATGGCTGAAATGGCTCTTGGTTTGTCATCTTCGATGCCTATTATGATTTTTGGACCATCCAGTAACTTTTGGGCAATCTTTGCACCGTGAATGATTTTCTGGGCTTCTTTTTGCATTAAGAAAGCATCACTGCGTAAGAACGGTTCACATTCAGAACCATTTAAGATCAAAGTATGGATTTTTTTGGTTTCATCAATACTGAATTTGACATGGGTGGGAAACGTTGCACCGCCTTTGCCGGCGACGCCGCCTTGACGGATTTTGTTGAGGATGGTTTCGTTAGCAGCAGATTGCCAGTCGAAGGGGGCTGACAAAAAATCATTTTGATAAGCATAATCATTTTCAATGATGATGGTTTTTCCTTCTTCATTGTTTTGATTCGGCCAATCGACCATGTCGACGATTTTACCCGAAACAGATGCATGAATTTTGGCAGATACAAACGCATCAGACTCAGCGATCACTTGCCCTTGCTTGACGTAATCACCAACGGAAACAATCGGTTCCACCGGAGCACCAATATGTTGTGCTAAAGGGATAAAGACCATCGTGGGTGAAAAGGTAAGAATTTCATCTTGTTCGATCATTAATTTTTCTTTTAACATTTTTAATGGGGGACTTAGTGAAATACCGCCAGTAAATGTTCTCATAACCAACACTCCTTTCTCTCCTAAGTTTATTCTAGCATGCCATAAGGAATCACAAAACCCAAAACGCTTACATTTCACAAGAAAAACTTCTTTCGGTTGACATATGATTGTTTATTCATATATAATAAGTCTATAAATATGATTGATCGTTCATATGACAAATGGACTAGAGGAGGTTTTAATGATGGCTGAACATACTTGTCAACATGATCACACAAAAACGGAGGGGCATTCTCATACTCACGATCATGGGACTCTCCCACGTAACATTTATTTTGTAGGCTTACTGCTCTTTATACTGGCACTTTTTGTTCCGAACCAATGGGTGAAAGATGGGTTTTATTTTGCTGCGGTTTTATTAGCAGGTTATCACATTTCGTGGGAAGGAATCGAGGATACCATAAAGAGTACCAGAGCCAATCGGCGATTCACACCGAATGTACATCTTTTGATGTTGTTGGCAGCGATTGGTTCCATGGTCATAGGAAATTTTAATGAAGCAGCTTTGTTGATTTTGATTTTTGCAGGCGCTCACTTCTTAGAAGAATACGCCGAGGGACAAAGTCGAAGAGAAATCACCAATCTTCTCAAATTGAATCCCACGGAAGCCCGTTTGATGGGTCCGGATGGGAAAACCAAAAAAATTGCCGCTTCTGAGATAAAAAAAGGAGATATTTTGCAAGTGCTACCTGGTGATCAGTTAGCAACAGATGGCGTAATCCTTTCTGGAACGAGTGCCATCAATGAAGCTTCGATCAATGGGGAAAGTATTCCTCGAGAAAAGACTACAGGAGACGAAGTCTATGGGAGTACGATTAATGGAAACGGCACATTTTTGATGGAAGTCACGAAAGACAGCTCTGAAACAGTCTTCGCAAAAATTCTTTCAGTGGTGGAAGCGGCGCAATCAAATCAATCACCGACCGAAACACGAATCAAAAAAATCGAACCAATCTATGTAACAGTTGTTTTCATTGCAGTTCCTTTGTTCATTTTGACTGCACCGTTTCTCTTTGGTTGGGATTGGTATACAAGTTTTTATCGTGGGATCGTAATGATGATTGCGGCTTCTCCTTGTGCTTTAGCGGCAAGCGCCGTCCCTGCTAGTTTATCGGCGATCTCGAATCTAGCGAAAAAAGGGATTCTTTTTAAAGGGAGCAATTACTTGACCAATTTCGCTCAGATCAAAGCGGTGGCTTTTGACAAAACGGGAACTTTGACCGTCGGAAAACCTACAGTCACGGAAGCCGTTTTCGCTGATACGATCGATCGAGCAGAGGCAGCAGCGGTCATCGTTTCGATGGAAAAGCAAGCCAACCACCCATTAGCAGATGCGATCGTTACTTATTTCGAGAAGACAGAGAAAATACGAGAAATCGAACAGTTGACTGTCACAAACGAGATTGGTTCCGGTTTAGGTGCCGTCGCAGGAACAAAAACCTATCGATTAGGAAAAAGAACCGAAAACACCCAGTTAACAGGTTTGATGGAGCAACAGTACCGTCAATTGGAAGCGCAAGGAAAAACAATGGTCGTGTTTTCCATCAACGAAGAGGTTACGGCGATCATCGCATTGATGGATGAGCCGAACGAACAGGCAGCTTCTGTGATTCATTATTTGAAAAATGAAGGTATCCATACTGTTATGATCACCGGAGACAGTGCTTCTGCTGGTGAAGCAATCGGTCAGCGCTTAAAGGTTGACCAAGTGGCTGCCAATGTTTTGCCTGAGAACAAAGCGGAAGCGGTACGAGCACTCCAAGAAGCATACGGACAAACCGCCATGGTGGGTGATGGTATCAATGATGCCCCTGCACTTGTTCAAGCAGACATCGGCTTTGCGATGGGGGAAGGGTCAGATGTTGCGATTGAAGTAGGAGACGCAGTGATCATGAAAAATGATCTTTCGCGTTTTGCATATGCCTATCGCTTAGCGAAGAAGATGGATCGGATCATTTGGCAAAATATTTTTTTCTCCATGTTTATCGTCGCGTTATTAGTCGGCTTGAATCTATTCGGCTTGATGAACATTGGGTTGGGGGTATTTGCCCATGAAGGCAGTACATTGATCGTATTGTTTAACGGGTTACGTCTTTTGCGTAAACTGCCAGAAGCATAAAAAAAGCGGCTATCGAAAGATAGCTGCTTTTTTAATGACTGAATTGTGTCGAAGTTGGAAAATCAAAGGCATCGATTTTTTGTAATCGATTTTCGATCCTTCTTAGAATTCCTTCAGAGGATTCTAACGGTTTGATTGCATGATAAGCAGTCAGCAATAGGACTTTTTCTTTAGCAGGACGATTTTCGATGCGATAGATATTGGCTAATCGTTCAACATATTCGTAATGACTATAGTCCGTTTTATTGATCAAGAAGTGCAAGAGATCTTTTGCTTTCGCATAGTCTTCTTGAAGATAGAAACTGATCGCTTCACGATACAATTTGATATCGAGTTCTTCGATTTGTTCTGGATTCGCTTTTAACGCACGCCACTCATTGATCGAGATTTTTCGTACGACTTTGCCAGTTGCATCGGTCAAAAAAATTACCGGCACATCATTTGGATGTTTTGCTTCTTGCTTAATTTTCTTCATGTCGCACCTCCCGCCTCTCAATGGACTGACTGTTTGATATCTCCTATTTTAAAAGGAATAGCGGGAAAAGTCTACATGTAGATGTTAGATTCGTAGAAAATTTTAAAACATTCTCATTTATTAGGCTCTTTTTCGTTGAAAATGATTAATAGCGTCGGATGCCCCCATGAAAATCAAGATACCGCCAAAAATTTGGAAGAACAGTAGCCAAGTGGCGAATGGATTCAATACGAGAACGAGTCCAGCAGCAATAATCAAAAGACTGATGATTAAGCTCGTGATGTAAGGTAAACCAATGCGTTTTTGGTTAAAGCTTGCCATTGAGCGGGTGCATCCGCTGATGGTGATCATAATCCCTAAGAAAAATGGCACGATGGCAAGTAATCCTTTAGCAAAAACTAAAATCGCAGCTGCAGCAATCAACAGTAAGATACCAGAGACCGACTGCACATTGCGATAGCCCTTTTGTTTTTCTTTGTAGCTCGTATACAAGCTGATAATCCCTAGACATGCGATGTATCCGGCAACGAGATAAACGATCGTGTTGAAAACAGATCGTGGTGCAATCAAGATAATGAAGCCGAAGACGATATATACGACGGCACGAAGCAAGTCATAGCGTTGTAATTTATCAAAAAATGCATTCATGATAATTCCTCCTTTTTTTCTTATTGTACCGAATTCTTGTTAAAATAGATATCAAAAAACCTACGAAATAGGCTAAGCCTTTTGTATCAGATGGTTTTTTGGTAGAATAAGGAAAAGAAAACAGAACGGAGAGTATTATGAGTGGGTTAACGCTAGTGATGTGTGCCTTTACGATCGTTTTATACCTTTATTTATTCGTGGTAAGGAAAGACATTCAATTTCTTGCTGTGGAGCGCAAACTAAGCAAGGTCGCCATTACGATTTTTTCAGTAATGATTATCCTATCTATGGTGATGATGGAAGAGGCACTTGATAATCGGGTGCGAGGGATCGTTTCGGGTTTGGTCTTTTTGAGCTTTGTTTTAGATAGCCGCGGCTTAGCACTTGATCGAATCATTGTCCATCCAATGAGTATCAAAGGGGTACTCTACCAAGAGATCGATCGAGTCGTTTTATTTCAAGAAAAGGAAGGGCAGCCCATCAAGATGAACTATTTTCGAAGAGGGATGAGAGGCCCATTGATGAAATTCAAGCAGCCATTAGCAGAATTGGTTGTTTTCTTGTCAGAACACTTGAATGAAGGGACACCGATCGATATTTTAGTCGATCATGATCAAGGAACAAAGGACTAAAAGACCCTCGATTACTGCCAGTTTAAGGCGTAATCAAGGGTCTTTTTTTAGGTTGAAAATTGATTAATGGAACACGCGGAAGCGCTCATCGTCACTTAGAAATTCTTTTTCGTTCGGTTCGCTTTCTTTTGAACCAAAGACTAGTTGCGCCCGTAGTTGCCAATTTTCAGGAATTGACCATTCAGCTGCAACAGCATCATCGATGACAGGGTTGTAATGCTGTAAGTTGGCACCTAATCCAGCTTCTTCTAAAGCGGTCCAAGCGTTCGCTTGAGCGATCCCATTCGATTGTTCTGCCCAAACGGGAAAGTTCTCTGCATATAGAGCAAATTGCTCTTGCAAATTTTTCACGGTATCCGTGTGAATAAAGAATAGAACGGTTCCGTAACCCGCTTTAAAACCAGCAAGTTTTTGTTTTGTCGCTTCAAACGCTTCGGGTGGTGTCAATGGTTCTATCGCAGCCTCTGTTAATGTCCACAATTTTTCGTGGGCTTCGCCAAATAAAATCACGGCTCTTGGTGATTGTGCGTTAAACGCAGTTGGACTATTTTTCACTGCTTCTTTCACAATGTCTTCGATTTCAGTGTCGGAAAGAGCCACATTTTTACCTAGCCCATAGATTGAGCGGCGCTGTTTGATTGTATCAAGAAATTTTGTCATCGTATTCCCACCTTTTCTATTGTCATAGAGTGAAGTATACATTCTTACTTAATGTTAGTAAAAGAAAATGCTTGGGACGTCAAAAAGTCAGGCAAACGCACCTGACTTTTTCTTATTGGGCATCGATAGCAATGAATTTAACGGTCACGTATTCTTCAGGGCCATATTTGCCGTTTTCACGACCAAAACCGGAATGCTTGACGCCGCCGAAGGGAGCCGCCGGATTTGAGATCGCAATGTCATTGACCCCAACCATCCCATATTGGAGGTTTTGGGCTACATTCGAGATCGTTTGCAAATTCGTTGAAAAGAAGTAGGAAGCTAGTCCAAATTCCGTATCATTTGCCGCAGCGATGACTGCTTGTCGATCCGTAAATGAGATCAATGGAATCACAGGTCCAAAGGTTTCTTCATAGTAGATAGCCATCTCAGAAGTAATCCCATCGATGACCGTTGGTGCGAAGAAGTTGCCTTTTTCGTATTCACCTTCAGTAAGCTTTTTACCACCGAGTAAAACTTTAGCTCCTTTATTTACCGCATCTTCCAACTGCTCGATGACTTTTTCAACGCCTGCTTGGTTGATCAAAGGACCAACAGTAGGGTTTTCCAGACCATTGCCGACCGTTACGGTTTCCATTTTCGCTAGTAATGTTTTGGTAAAGGCGTCTTTGATGGACTCTTCGACAAAAATTCGATTGGGGGATGTACAGACCTGACCGTTGTTGCGGAATTTTGCTGCAATTAATTTTTCAGCAGCTAAATCTAAATCAGCATCAGCAAAAACAAGAAACGGGGCATGACCACCTAACTCCAATGAAACTTTTTTCAGAGTTGGTGCTGCTTGTTCATATAATTTCATCCCAACTTTCGTGGAGCCGGTAAAGGTGATTTTTTTGACTTGTTCATTTTCGGTCAATTCTTTCCCAATCTCAGAAGAATCACCTAAGACGATATTGACGACCCCGTCTGGAAGTCCTGCTTGTTGAAAAAGCTCGCCTAAAGCTAATGCGGATAGTGGGGTTTCTTTTGATGGTTTCATAACAAGGGTACAGCCAACGGCCATAGCAGGTGCAATTTTTCTTGCAATCATGTTAGAAGGAAAGTTCCAAGGTGTGATCGCGCCAACAACCCCGATCGCTTCTTTGCGTACCAGCCAATGATTGTGTTCAGGGGCTGGAATCACTTCGCCATAGACCCGTTGCGCTTCAGCTGCATTCCAACGGAAATTGTCAACGTTAGATTGGATTTCTGCCTCCGCTTCTTTTAATGGTTTTCCTTGTTCCATACTCATGATTTTTGCTAAACGATCGCTTTCTTCCTCCATCAAATCAGCAATGACGTTCATCAAATCGGCACGTTCTCGAGGGGAGCGTTTTGACCATTCGGGAAAAGCAATCGCTGCGGCATCGATTGCTTGCTTGGTTTCCTCGATCCCTCCTTGACTGACTTTTACGAGTTCTTCATTAGTGGCAGGATTGGTAACCGAAACCGACTCTTTTGTTCCTTCAAGCCATTTTCCGTTAATCAATAACTTTGTTGGTACTTGTGGTAACTGTTGGTTCATCATGGCACTTCCTTTCAATAATGGGTTCTTATTTAACCCTAGCACGGATCAGAAAGGATGACAATTCATATGCAAGTCTCTTGATTCTCCAAATTTTTGTAAAGAACCAAAGGGGAAATGTCCTGCTCCTATCATTTTATGGTAGAATAGAAAAATAAGAATGTTTGTTCGATTCTTGGAAAATATAGTAAAATATTCAAGGAGTGAGGGACGCGTGCAACAAGTAAAAGAGCTTTTAAAAACAGTAGGATTTGTCGTGATCTTCACTTTATTCCTCTTGTTATTAAGACAGTATGTCTTTACTCCTGTGATCGTAAAAGGAGATTCGATGGACCCCACATTACATGATGGTGAGCGGGTGATTGCTTTGAAAAATACCGAGATCGAACGTTTCGATATCATAACGTTTGAAGCACCGGATGAAGCAGGCAAAAACTATATCAAACGCGTGATCGGTTTACCTGGCGATCAGGTTTCCTATCAAAACGATACCCTTTATATCAATGGACAAGCATATGATGAACCCTACTTGGATGAATTCAAAGCAGCTGTCACAGATGGCTTTCCATTGACCAGTGATTTTGATATGGGGTTATTTGGTGTTGAAGTCATTCCTGAAGGTCAAATTTTAGTGTTAGGGGATAACCGTCGAATTTCCAAAGATAGTCGTCAATTAGGTCTGATCGATGAATCAACAATTTTGGGGGATGTAAAATTTGTTTTCTGGCCAATTGCCGATTTTGGTATGGTAGGCAAAGAATGAAATTCTGCGATTGTTATTTTGTTTTTAAGGAGAGTCTCTTAAAAATAAAGACGCATTCGAAAAAGCGTGTCGCTGATTTTTTAGTGGATTTTTTTAAAAGACGATGGAGAGAAGGAGTCCTTTCATGAGTTTACGATTTATTCTTGGCGATGGCCGTTGTCGTCATGATCAAGCAGTGATAGAAAATGCAAAAAGCTGGTTAGAAAAAGACCATCAAGAAGTATTTTTCCTGGTACCTAACTACAACAAATTTGAAAGAGAGCGCGAGATCCTTCAATTACTGAAAGAGGATCGCGTAGAAGATTTTGCTTCTATTCGCGCGCAAGTGTATAGTTTTCACCGTTTGGCTTGGTTTTATCTGCAGCAAACCGGCTTGCTTTCTCAAAATGCCATCACTGAAAATGGTGCCTCCATGATCATGCGTAAGCTGCTTTTGGAACTAGAAGAAGAACTCGTCTTATACCGTGGTGAGATCAACAAAGCGGGTTTTATCCAACAATTGTTGGCTTTCTATCAAGAAATGCATACAAGTAGATTGGGGATCGAAGATTTATTAGCAGGTGGTGCTGCACCAAGCGCAACCCAAGACGAAGAAAAAAAATACAGTGAATTAGCGATAATTTTTCAACGATTTGAACAAGAACTTCTAGAGCGTGCCTTGCAAGTCGAACAACCGATCACCTTACTGACACGCTTTCTGGAAGGTTCCTTGCTGGGCGATTCCTCGGTGGATCATGCAATGCCAACCACTGTTTCTTTGAACAAAGCGCCAGATCTTTCCCACGCCTTATTTATTATCAGCGGTTTCTCCGCCTTTTCAACACAAGAGCAACAGTTGATTCAAGTACTGATGAAGAGAAGTCATGTAGTGATTGATCTTATTTTGGATCGCGGGTACCCACAAGAGATGCCCACGCCATTGAATTTATTTTACGAAGCAGGACGGACCTATTATCAGTTGATCAGTTCTGCTCGTGACAATCAAGTGAACATTTACTTAGATCAGAAACTTTCCGTCAACCAAGAGGTGGACAAAGAAGACGAGGGATCGATCCCGCAGGCATACAAGGAAGTAGAAACTTTTTGGCGGCAGACCCAATCACAAGCCAATTATCATCAGCAGACGTCCGTCAAAGACTTCTTGGCTGTCTGGAAAGTTGGGAATCCCGAAGAAGAGATTCGTCAAATCGCAGCGTCGATCCGCGGGATGATGAGTGATAAGAAACGGTACCCAACATTACGGTATCGTGATATCCAATTACTGATCGCCGAACCAGAAGTCTATCATCAGTATATTCCTAAAATTTTTACTGAGTTTGAGATTCCTTTTTATATCGATGAAGAGCAGATGATGGCGCAACATCCATTGGTTGAGTTTTTGAATGCTTTTTTTGCTTGTCAATCCTATGGCTTTCGCTTAAATGATATTTTACGGTTGCTTAGAACGGAACTTTACTTACCGGCAGCCTATCGCTCCGAAGCAGATTGGCTTGTTGGGCGTGACCAGTTTCGTAAGTTGGTGGATATTACCGAGAACAAAGCGCTGGCTCATGATTTCCAAGGAGCGAGTTGGACGAGAAACGAAGATTGGGAACTGATCGAGTATTTACAATCGGAAGAAGAAGCAGTGGACAAAGTGGATTTGACGGCGTACACCAATCAGCTTCGCAGGGCTTTCAAGCAAGATGTCGTGGATACACTCGATTGGCTGACAGCAGCTAGAACAAATCGAGATGCCGTAGAACTGCTGTATCGCTTTTTACTGAATGCGGGTGTCGAGCAACAGCTGAGGCATTGGCGAGACCAGGCAATCCAACAAGGAAAATTAGATCAAGCCCGCAATCATGAACAAGCATGGCAAGCTTTAATGGATCTGCTGGATGAGTATGCCACGATCTATGGAGATGAGCCCTTTGATTTTGCGCTCTTTGAAGATGTCTTATTGACTGGCTTAGAAAATGTCACATTCGGAAAGATCCCAACAGCGATCGACCAAGTCAACATCAACCGCCTTGATTTGGCACGTCCGAAACAAGCGAAGATCACATTTGCACCGGGATTGAATGAAACGGCTTTGCCAAGAAAAATGGAAAATAAAACATTGTTGACGAATGAAGAACGTCAGCATTTCAATCAGTTATTTAATGGTGAAAAATACCTTAGAGATACAGTGGTGGAAGGCAGTGTCAAAGAACCATTTGCCTTTTATTCTGTCTTGCTTTCAGCGACAGAGCACTTATCACTGTCCTATGCCGTTAATTTTGATACACAGCAAAACATCAAGATGTCGCCTTATTTAGACCGCGTGGTCAAGCATTTGGATGTACCACTGCAAGAGCGGGGGATCTTGACGCTAGTCAGTGACCCGAGAGACTATGTTGGCAGTTATCGTGGCCTGATCTACCAAATCAATAATCTCAGTCAGCAAGCGCAAAAAAACAAAGAGAATTTGCCTCGAGTGTGGGAGCAACTGAAACAAGCGCTGTTACGTTCGGAATGGACAGATTTAGCTGCCCAAGTATTTGAAAGCCAAACCCATCAAAATATTCCGATTCCTTTGTCTCAAGCACAAGCTGCGGCGCTATATGGCCCGTCGATCTACAGCTCCATTTCTCAGATGGAGACGTTCTATCAGTGTGAATACAAGTATTTCGTCAGCTACGGATTACGGTTAAAAGAACGGGAAGTTTATGGCTTAAATCCAGCAATGACCGGTGAGTTTTTCCATGATGCGTTGGACCGCTTTGTCAAAGTCCTAATTGCTGAAAATATTTCCTTGACCCAGTTAACTGCTGACCAACGCGTGCAATTTGTGGAAGTCGTTTTGCAGGAAATTTTTGGCGAAAGCCGTTATCGCTTACTGACGAGTTCTGCTCGGATGAATTTTATTCGGTATCAATTAGGCAAGACGATTCAGCGAGTAGCGTGGGCATTAGCGAAACAAGGACAAAAAATGCATTTTAGTCCTGAAAAGACGGAGGTGCTGTTCGGCCAGATCGCTGGCTCAAATGGGATTAACGGGATCGAATTACCATTAAGTTCTGGCGGGAAACTACATGTGCGGGGGAAGATTGATCGTGTCGATACGGCGAAAACGGAAGAAGAACAATGGCTTTCCGTTGTTGACTATAAATCTAGCAGCCGAGATTTTGACCTTTCTGAAGCCTACTACGGACTTGCGATGCAGTTGATCACGTATCTCGACGTCGCATTGACGGATGCTGTCCAACTGGTTGGTTCGCCAAAGGTTCGACCAGCGGGGGCATATTATCTGCATGTGCATAATCCGCTTTTGGACGGACAAGAAGCCAGTGAAGAAGAACGTTTAAAACGTTTCAAGTATGACGGGTTGTTTATTGACGAACCGGCTGTTTTCCCGTTACTCGATGAGGAAGTTGAAGCCAGCAAAAATTCGCCGGTATTTCCTGTTCGGAAAGACAAAAACGGCAATTATCAAAAAACAACACAGGTGAAAAACAAGTTTTATACAGAAGAAGAGCTTGAACTATTAAGAAAACACAATCGGAAAAATATGCAACAAAGTGGTGAGAAGCTGTTGAGCGGTGAAATCGCCTTAAACCCGTCTTATAAATTAAAAGACAAAAAAAGGGCGTGTGAGTTTTGTCCGTTTCGCAGCATCTGTGACTTTGATGTATTGTTGAAAGAAAATGAGTACCACCGTTTAGAAAACTTATCTAAAGATGAGATTATCCATCGCTTAAGGGAGGAAGAAGATGAGTAAGATCCCTTTAAAACCGCAAAATGAAACCTTTACGGATACCCAATGGCAAGCCATTTTTGATAAAGGGGATAATATCCTCGTTTCCGCTTCAGCGGGTTCAGGCAAAACCACCGTTTTGGTTCGGCGAGTGATTGAAAAGCTAAAAGCAGGAACGACGATCGATTCTTTACTGATCGTGACCTTTACCGAAGCAGCTGCTCGAGAAATGAAAGAACGGATTCAAGCGGCATTGCAGCAGGCCATCAATCAAGAAAGTGACGAGCAAAAGCGCCAGCACTTCGTCCGTCAGCTGCAGCTATTGCCGACAGCTAACATTTCTACCTTGCATGCGTTTTGTTTAACTGTGATTCGGCGTTTTTATTATTTGATCGATTTAGATCCAAATTTCCGCATGATGACTGATGAAACCGAAATTTTATTGATGAAAGAAGAAATCTGGACACAGCTGAGAGATCAACAATATGAAGCCAATGATGAAGCGTTCTTTCGTTTGACGGAAAATTTTTCTAGTGATCGTTCCGATGAAGGCGTCGGGGATCTGATCCTGTCTCTTTATGACTTTGCCCGAGCAAATCCGGATCCAGTAAACTGGTTAGCTCATCTAAGTGATCACTATATCGGCAAAGAAACCTTTGCTGAAAATACCCTGTACCAATCGCAAATCAAGCCGACTTTGCAAGAAAACTTGAAGACAGCGGCGCATTTGCTGCAGGCGGCGCAAGACTATGCCCGTTCTGATGAAGCGATGGAAAAAGCGGCACTATTGATCGATACCGAATTAGGAATGGTGGAAACCTTAAAGGCTCTGCTTGATTCAGACGATGTTGATGGCTTCTATGAGCAAATCCAAGTGTTGCGTTTTGCTCGCTACCCAGCTTTTCGCAAACCAGAACAAAAGGAACTCTCTCAAGAAATTAAACCTTTGCGAGATGATGCGAAAAAATTGGTTGAGCAATTGAAAGCGGCCTTTCCATACCCACCGGCTGAAATGATGGAGCTGCTTCATCGGTCCGCACCTGTCGTTGAAAAAATGGCAGCTATGACCGAAGCGTTTATGAAAGCATTCCAAGAAAGGAAACTTTCAAAAGGCCGTTTAGACTTTAATGATTTGGAACATTTCACCTTGCAGATTTTACAAGGAGACGGTAGTGGAAGTGAAGCGTCGACCTATTATCGTGATCGCTTTGAAGAAGTTTTAGTCGATGAATATCAAGACGTCAATCGGCTGCAAGAGGCAATTTTATATTGGGTGAGACAAGTCGATCATAACCCCGGCAACATGTTTATGGTGGGGGATGTAAAGCAGTCGATCTATTCGTTTCGACTAGCAGATCCGACGCTATTTATCGAAAAATACTTGGCATTTGAAACGGAGAATGGTGGGCGGAGAATCGTCTTAGCAGAAAATTTCCGTTCTCGCTCCGACGTATTGGATTTTACGAATCTAGTTTTTCAACAGCTGATGGATGAACGGGTTGGACAAATCCCTTATGATGAGGCGGCAGCCTTGATTACCGGTTTTCCTCATTTTCCAGAAAGCGACGCCTTTGCCACAGAGCTCTTGTTATATGAAAAAGAGCATGAATCCGAAGAACAATTGATCGATGACAAAACAGAGGGTGAAATGCAGATTACTGCATTGAAGATTCGAGAGTTGATTGAATCAAAATTCATGATCTATGACAAAAAAGCCAAAGCAAATCGACCAATCACTTACAACGATATCGTCTTATTGACCCCTACACGTAAAAACAATCTTGTCATTTTAGATGTCTTTAAGCAGTTTGGGATTCCGATGGCGGTGAATGATGCTCAAAACTATTTTCAGGCAACGGAAATCCAAACCGTCGTTTCTTTGCTGCAAATCATTGACAATCCGTACCAAGATATCCCCCTTGTGGCGGTCTTGCGTTCGCCAATCGTCGGCCTAACAGAAGATCAATTGGCTGAGATCCGTTTAGCAAATCGTTCCAGCGACTACTATGATGCAGTATTGGATTATCATGTTCAACAAGAAGAGTCACCCTTGTGGCAAACGGTGGATGGGTTTTTAGCCAAACTAAATCAATGGCGCGAAGAAGCACGCAGATTACCGATCCCGACCTTATTATGGCAAATCTATGAAGATACTGCTTACTTGGATTATGTTGTGGGACTTCCTGCAGGACAGCAGCGTTATGCAAATTTAGTGGCATTGATCCACAGAGCCGAAAAATACGAAAAGAGCAGTTTCCGTGGTTTGTACCAATTCATTCGCTTCATCGAAAAAATGCAAGAAAAAAACAAAGATTTGGCGGAGCCTGTGGCTACTCCTGTAGAAGATGCCGTTCGAGTGATGACCGTTCATGCAAGTAAAGGCTTGGAATTCCCTGTTGTGTTCTTACTGGATACAACAAAATTCTTTAACTACCAAGATTTTCAAAAACGCTATATCTTTGAAGAACAGCTGGGAGCTGGGATCCAATATGTGAATCCAGCAGAAAACCTTAAATTTGAGACACTGCCGTTTCAAGCCATCAAGCAAGTTCGTTTGAAAAAAGCCTTGTCAGAAGAAATGCGAAAATTATACGTAGCATTGACACGAGCAGAGCAGAAGCTTTTCTTAGTGGGCTCCTATAAAAATCAAGCGGATGCCTTTAAGACTTGGCAATCTGGCCTGACACAAGCCGAGATGGTTCTTGATCCTGCATTACGGCTTGTTGCCCGGGGGAGCTTGATGGATTGGGTCGGACGGACCCTGATGCGCCATCCAGATATGGAAGCAGTATTCTCTGAAGCGTCAGAGCGCAAGCGGACGATCGATCATCCTGCTCATTTTCGTCTGTCATGGTGGAATCAAGAAACGATCACGCAACAAGTCCAAGAGACCCTTGCGCCAGTCGAGGAGTCTAAACGATTGCTTGCGCCAGATAGCAATATCGATGATCTTTTGAAACGCCTAGCATATCGCTATCCTTATCAAAAAGCGACCCAAACGACTAGTTATCAATCTGTATCAGAATTGAAAAGACTCTATAACGATCCCGATGATCAACAGACCACTTTGTTGGAATGGCGGTCGGTTTCCGAGAAGACGAATCCTCAGCAATATCGCTACGTACAGGATGAATTGGCGAAACCAAAATTTCTGCAAGAAACGAAGCCTCTCGCCAGCAGTATCGGGACAGCAACACATACGGTTTTGCAAATGATCCCATTAGGAATGACGCCAACACAAGATACTTTGGAGCTCCTGATTGCTGAACTCGTGAAAAAGCAATTTTTTTCTGAAGAAATCGCCAAAAAAATTGACCGATCGAGCATTTTGTGGTTTTATCAAACTGAACTAGGTGAACTGCTGAACCGTTCCTCTGCTGTGGTGAAGCGGGAGCAGCCGTTTTCGATGCTAAAAGAGGCTGATACGATCTTTGAAGGGTTTGACGAACCAGATGCGCCGCTTTTGATCCATGGTATTATCGACGGCTATATTGAATTGGCGGATGAAATCATTTTATATGACTTTAAAACAGATGATGTTTTCGGCAGTCAGGCTCAGATTGAAAAGAAAATGCGCGAACGATATTATGGTCAATTGAAACTCTATTGCCAAGCATTGGAGAAAGCATTGAGCAAACCAGTGAAACAGACCTATTTAGTGCTGTTAAAACCTAAAATGATCGTGGCATTCTAGCTGATCGATCCTAGTTTCTTACAATTCGTAAGTCATATGCTATAATAGGTAAAAGAGGTGATGGAGAATGATAAAAGTAGAATCGGATTATGCCCTTTGTCCTAAATTTGAAAAAGCTTTTTCTATTTTAGGCAAAAAGTGGAACGGCTTGATCATTGATGTCCTTCTTGAAGACGGCAAACAAAGATTTGTTGAGTTAGCAAACAAGATTCCTCAAGTGAGTGATCGGGTGTTAGTCGAACGCTTGAAAGAATTAGAGCGGGAAGAAATTGTCTGCAAAGAAAACAATCTTTACTGCTTGACGCCAAGAGGTATTGCTCTTGAAAAGAGTATGATGAGTGTGAAGCGTTGGGCAGAAACCTGGGTGCGTGAGGAAGAATGCAGTTGATTTCTCACCGGAAATTAGGTAAACTAAGCTTAAATGAATAGATAAAAAGCGTTGATAGAAACTAGTAATTTGGCTGAATCAGAAAAAGGGAGACTTGTCACAGACTGAAAGCAAGTCCTGTATTCGAAAAATGAATTTCACTTCTGGAGCTTGCTGATTACAGTCAGTCGGCAGTTTTGCTGTCGTTAGCCGAAGTGAGTGCGCGGTTTTTTTCGCGAATGAGGATGGTAACACGAGACGTCGTTCCTTTTTAAGGGATGATGTCTTTTTTTGTCTTTATACGAATGATACTCACTTTATTCAGTCAATCCAGTCTTTTTATTCTTGCACTATTCACAGCATAGAAGGAGGAAACACATGTCTTTACAAGAGAAATTAGAAGCATTGAAGGAAACGACATTGCTTAAAATCAAAGAAAGTCCAACCATGAATGACTTGAATCAAATTCGAGTGGAAGTGCTTGGGAAAAAAGGCCCTATCACAGAAGTTCTACGGGGGATGAAAGATCTTTCTGCGGAAGAACGGCCGAAGGTGGGGAGCTATGCCAACGAGATTCGTGATATCTTGACAGAAGCGATCGAAGAAGCCAAGACGTCTATCGAAGCAGCAAACTTGGAAAAAGCTCTTGCTGAAGAATCCATCGACGTGACGTTGCCTGGTAAAAAGATGGACCGAGGAACACGCCATGTGTTAACGAAAATCATGGAAGAAATCGAAGATATCTTTGTTGGTATGGGCTACCAAGTAGTCGAAGGTTACGAAGTGGAAAAAGATCATTACAACTTCGAACGGATGAATCTGCCAAAAGATCATCCAGCCAGAGACATGCAAGATACTTTTTATATTTCAGAGGAAGTGCTGATTCGAACCCATACGTCACCAGTGCAAGCGAGAACAATGGAGACTCATGATTTTTCTAAAGGGCCGCTGCGGATGATCTCACCCGGGAAAGTTTTCCGTCGTGACACAGATGATGCGACCCATAGCCACCAATTCCATCAAATTGAAGGATTGGTAATCGATAAGAATATTACGATGGGTGACTTAAAAGGAACCTTAGAAGTCATGATGCAAAAAATGTTTGGGGAAGATCGCCAAATTCGCTTGCGACCAAGCTATTTCCCTTTCACAGAACCATCGGTCGAAGTCGATGTCAGCTGCTTCAAGTGCGGTGGTGCCGGTTGTAATGTTTGTAAACAAACTGGCTGGATCGAGATCCTCGGTGCTGGAATGGTGCATCCTAACGTCTTAGAAATGTCAGGGATCGATCCAACCCAATATTCAGGATTTGCTTTTGGTTTAGGTCCTGATCGAGTGGCAATGCTGCGCTACGGCGTGAACGACATTCGCCAATTCTATCAAAATGATGTGCGTTTCATTCGCCAGTTCAAGGGGGAACAATAAATGTTAGTATCATACAAATGGTTAAATGAATACCTTGATCTGTCTGAGATCACACCCAAAGAGCTGGCGGATAAAATGTCAGTGACGGGGATCGAAGTCGAAGGTATTGACGTGCCTGAAGAGGGTTTAAAAAAAATCGTTGTCGGAGAAGTGACCGACTGCCGACCACATCCAGATTCTGATCATCTATCAATTTGCCAAGTAAATATTGGCGAGGATGAAGACTCACAGATCGTTTGTGGTGCGCCGAATGTCAAAAGCGGCATCAAAGTCATCGTGGCATTACCAGGCTCTCGAATCGCGGGCAACGTAAAAATCAAAAAGGGCAAGATGCGGGGAGAAGTTTCCAACGGCATGATTTGTTCGTTGCAAGAGTTGGGATATGCCGATAGCGTGATTCCCAAAGAATATGCAGAAGGAATTTATTATTTACCAGCAGAAGCAGAACCAGGATCACCGGTTTTTCCTTATCTTGATATGGATGATCACATTATCGAATTATCGATCACTCCGAATCGTGCGGATGCGTTAAGCATGCGGGGGGTTGCTTATGAAGTCGGTGCAATCTATCGGCAAACACCGAAGTTTCCTGAAATTGCGCTTACCGAAAGTGAAGTAGTTGCTGCCGATAAAATTCAGGTGAAGGTCACTGAAGTAACGGATGCACCCGCCTACCAAATTCGAATCATTGATGGCGTAACGATCGCCCCAAGTCCACAATGGCTGCAAAATCGCTTGATGAATGAAGGCATTCGTCCAATCAATAATGTCGTGGACGTGACGAATTATATCTTACTGTTATTTGGTCAACCATTGCATGCTTTTGATTATCAAAAGCTAGACAGCAAGGAAATACTGGTACGTCGCGGCAAAGAAAATGAAAGCCTGGTTACCTTAGATGGAGAAACTCGTCAGCTTTCCCCAGAAGACATCGTTATCACCAACGGAACGACACCAGTTGCGCTCGCAGGCGTCATGGGAGGTCTTGATTCTGAAATCACGGAAACGACGACCACAGTCGCTTTAGAAGCGGCCTTGTTCGATCCATTAGCGATTCGTTTGACTTCGAAAAAATTCAATTTAAGAAGCGAATCATCCGCTCGTTTTGAAAAAGGGATCAACCAAGCAACGGTTGCAAAAGCTTGTGATGCAGCAGCAGCACTGATTGCGGAACTTGCTGGCGGAACGGTCTTAAAAGAGGCAGTAATAGGTTCCCAAGTAGCAGTAGAACCTGTGGAGGTTGCGATTACTTTAGCACGGATCAATAGCTATTTAGGCACAGAAATCACTGATGAAGAAGTGCAAGAAATCTTTGATGCATTAGGCTTTGGTCATCGTCAAGAAGCAGACAGCTATATTGTTTCAGTCCCACCTCGTCGTTGGGATATTACGATCGAAGCAGATATCATTGAAGAAGTGGCGCGTATTTACGGTTATGATCGTTTGCCATCGACTTTACCGCAAGGAGAAACGGTTGCCGGTCATTTAACCAAAGCGCAACGTCTGACTAGAGAAGTTCGGACTCTTTTGGAAGGCAACGGGGTCAGTGAAGCCATCAGCTATGCTTTGACAACGGAAGAGAAGGCACAACAATTTACGGATAAATCGAGCCAAGTGACTCGATTGGATTGGCCAATGACCGAAGAGCGTGCCGTCTTGCGCTTGAATCTTATTTCAGGTTTGTTAGACGACGTTGCGTACAATTTGGCACGTAAAAACAATCGTGTTGCTTTATATGAAATTGGTCGCGTCTTCTATCAAACGGGCGACAGTAAACACGAACTGCCAACAGAAGTCAATCACTTAGGGCTAGCATTGACAGGAAATATCCATGAGAAAGACTGGCAAACCCAAGCTCAAAAAGTTGATTTCTTCCATTTGAAAGGCATTTTAGAAAATCTTTTTGATTCGTTGGCATTAACCGACCGTATTCGTTATCAAAAAACGGCAGATATCAAAGAGATGCATCCTGGGCGTACGGCAATGATCTTGCTAGATGACCTAGAAATCGGCTTCTTGGGACAAGTCCACCCATCGATCGCCAAAGCCTACGAAGTGAGTGAAACCTATGTTGCTGAATTGAACTTAGATCAGTTATTAGCAGCTAAAACAGAACAATTGGTCTATCAACCAGTTTCTAAGTTCCCATCAGTGACCCGAGATATGGCACTCTTGCTCGATGAAACGATCGATAACCAATCCGTGATGGAAATCATTCGTGAAAGTGCAGGTCGCTTCTTAAGTGATATTCGTTTATTCGATGTTTATCAAGGGAAAAACATTGAAGCAGGTAAAAAATCTCTAGGGTACAGTCTGACCTTTAGCAATCCGGAAGCTACCCTGACGGATGAAGAGATCAATCAAGCAATAGCGAAAATTACTCGTAACTTAGAAGAAAACGTTCAAGCAGAAATCCGCTAATCAAATAAGTAGAAAAACGTTCTCCACCATACAAAGAAGTTGGGTGGGGAACGTTTTCTACTATTATAATAGATGCTCAGATGACAAAAAAATGTTAGGAGTTGAGTGAAAGCCTTAAAAGATTTCTCTATAGAAGGCATTCCAGCTTTTTTGGTACAACCTTTTTTAAACACTGGCTAGGCTGAAAAAATGCATTTTCTAATCAGCGTTTTATGAAGTTATTTTTTAGGACAGCTCCTCGATTTTTGCGCAAGAAACAGCATCAAATCAAAATACACAAAGTGTCAGTCTGGGGAGGAAGTGTTCTCGTGAAATCTAACACAGAGTTTGTACATAGGTTTTGCATGAAAGAATTCATTCCGATTTGTAAACAAAAAAACAAGCCGTAAAGGCTTGTTTTTTTAAGCAAAGTAATTGATGCCCATTGCATTTTTGACTTCAGCTAACGTCTGAGCGGCAACTTGTTCAGCTTTTTCACTACCAAGTTTTAGTAAGTTCATCACTTCACCGGGATCTTTGGCAAAAGCTTCACGGCGTTCACGAATCGGTGCAAATTCGGCTTCTAGAACATCGATCAAATAGCGTTTGATTTTGACATCGCCTAATCCACCACGGGTGTAATGTTCTTTTAATTCAGCAATTTTTTCTTTTTCGGTACCAAATACATCAAGATAAGTGAAGACCATATTGCCTTCAACTTGTCCGGGGTCGTTGACATGAATGTGATTTGGATCCGTGTACATGCTCATCACTTTCTTTTGTAATACATCGGCTGGATCAGCTAAGTAAATGCCGTTGTTCAATGATTTGCTCATTTTCCCGTTCCCATCGATCCCCGCTAAACGTCCCATGCCTTTTGGCGGTAAAACCGCTTTTGGTTCGACTAATACTTCACTATACGTAGAATTAAAACTATGCACGATTTCTTGCGTTTGTTCCAGCATTGGTTTTTGATCTTCGCCGACTGGAACTAAATTTGCTTTAAAAGCGGTGATATCCGCTGCTTGAGAGACAGGATAGATGAAGAAACCAGAAGGAACGCCTTCACCAAATTTTTTTTGTTCAATTTCGGCTTTAACGGTTGGATTGCGTCGTACTCGAGCAACACTGACTAGATTGAGATAATACATCGTCAATTCAGAGAGCTGAGGGATTTGCGATTGAATAAACATCGTTGTTTTTGCTGGATCCAATCCAACGGCTAAATAATCCAAAGCAACTTCTAAAATATTCGCTGAGACCTTCTCAGGTGTTTTCGCATTATCTGTTAGTGCCTGCATGTCAGCGACCATGATATAAAGCTGATTTTCAGGGTCAGCTTGCATTTCGACCCGTTTTTTTAAAGACCCCACATAATGGCCAAGATGCAATTTGCCAGTTGGGCGGTCGCCAGTTAAAATCGTATTCACTTTTTTTCCACCTTTTCCTTTGTTATATGGTTTATCTTACCTTTTTTTAGCAAAAGAAACAACCGGTTCTCCTTGTGATCTGATGGGGTGAGAAAAATTTTCATGGACAAAAACCTCACATCAAAGTAAAATAGCACTTGTCTTTTCAGAAATAAGGGGGAACATTGGAAAAGAACCTTTACAAATGAAAAAAGATTGAGCTATAATATGAATCAAATCTTTCCAATTACTCATTTAATTTTAAAAAAAGCTAGGAGTGTGAATCAATGGCAATGATCGAATTTAAGAACGTAGAGAAATATTACGGAAAGTTCCATGCATTAAAAAACATCAACCTTGAATTTGAAAAAGGTGAGGTCGTTGTTGTTATCGGGCCTTCAGGATCTGGTAAAAGTACAATGCTCCGTACGATTAATGGTCTAGAAACCATTTCAGGTGGTCAATTATTGGTCAATGGTAAGAACTTGTTTGACAAAGATGTCAAAATGACAGAAATTAGAAAAAACATCGGCATGGTGTTTCAACATTTCAACTTGTATCCAAATAAAACCGTGTTAGAAAATATTACGTTGGCACCGATTAAAGTATTAAAACAAAATGAGCAAGAAGCCATCAATTTGGCGGAAAAACTTCTTGATCGGGTAGGGATGTTAGATAAAAAAGATTCCTATCCTTCCATGTTATCCGGCGGACAACAGCAGCGGGTCGCAATTGCCAGAGGGCTTGCGATGAAACCAGAGATGCTGCTTTTTGATGAGCCAACGTCAGCATTGGATCCAGAAATGATTGGTGATGTATTGGATGTCATGAAAAAAATTGCCAGTGAAGGTATGTCCATGATCGTTGTTACCCATGAAATGAGCTTTGCCCGTGAAGTAGCAGATCGAATCGTCTTTATGGCGGAAGGACAAGTCTTAGAAGACCGGCGCGATGTCGATGGATTCTTTGATGCACCAAGAGACGAACGTGCAAAACAATTCTTGAGTAAAGTCACAAATCATTAAGCAATAGGAGGAACCCTTATGAGAAAGAAAATATTTTCCTTTCTAGTCTTAGCCTTTGCCCTTGTGACTTTCTCAGGTTGTAAAGGACAAAGTGCCGCAGATATCGATATTTTAGAAAACAGCAAAGAGACGAATCAGATCGTTTGGGGCGTAAAAAACGATACCCGTCTTTTTGGATTGATGGATATCGCGACTAGAGAAGTACGGGGATTCGATATTGATATCGCTCGTGCAATCACTGAGAAAATTTTAGGTCGTGATGGCAATGCCATCTTTGTTGAAGTTACCTCAAAAACCCGGATTCCTCTTTTGAAAAACGGCAACATCGATGCAATCATCGCCACGATGACTATCACGGAAGAACGTAAAAAACAGGTCGATTTTTCCGATGTCTACTTTGATGCAGGTCAATCTTTATTAGTTGCCAAAGACAGTCCTATTCAAGGGATCGAAGATTTGACCGCAGACACCACTGTATTGGTCGTGAAAGGCTCTACCTCAGCTGTGAACATCCGTGAAGCAGCACCAGAAGCGCAAATTTTAGAACTTGAGAATTATGCGGAAGCCTTTACTGCTTTACAATCTGGTCAAGGGGATGCTATGACCACGGATAATGCGATCTTATTAGGGATGGCGAGTGAAAATCCCAATTACCATTTAGTTGGCGAAACTTTTACAGAAGAACCTTATGGGATTGCCATCAATAAAGGACAAAAGCCGTTTCTTGATGCAGTGAATCAAGCCTTGCGGGAAATGCGTGAAGATGGAACCTATGATGAGATATACAACAAGTGGTTCCCTGAAGACGAATCAGGAAAAGTAGAGTAGGAGGAAACCGAATGGTTGAATTATTTCAAACGTATACCGGTCAGTTTATTGAAGGCTTTAAATACACAGTCATGGCGAGTTTGATCGCACTGTTTTTTAGTCTTTTGATCGGAACCTTAATGGCAATTTTTCAGTTGTCAGACAATCGCCTCATCAAAGGGATTGCCAAAGCGTATGTTGAGTTTTTTAGAAATATTCCCTTATTGATCATCGTGATGTTCTTTTATGTCGTTGTGCCAATGTATTGGGTTTCTTTTGACGGTTTTCAAGCGGGAACGATTGGCTTAACGATCTATACATCGGCATTTATCGCTGAGACGATCCGGTCAGGGATTCAAACGGTTCCTAAAGGCCAGATGGAAGCTTCCTTGTCTTCTGGTTTTACGTACAGCCAAGCGATGCGTTACATTATTTTGCCTCAGGCTTTTAAGATCGTCGTACCGCCGTTAGGCAATCAATTTATCAATCTTGTTAAAAACTCATCAATTTTGGCGATGGTCGCAGGATTAGATATTATGTATCAAGGGGATTTGATCGCAAGTGAGACCTTCAATACATTCGATACGTATATCATTGTTGGTCTTTTCTATTTGATCATTACCCTACCATTGTCTTATTTGATGGTTTACTTGGAACGGCGTTGGGCTGTCCGCTCATAGAAAGGAGCTAACGAACTATGGATTTTTTTGAAGCTTTTTCAGCGATTAACATTCGCTTCTTGATCGATGGCTTGCGGGTAACAGTTGAAGTGTCGATCCTATCGATTTTATTTAGCTTTATTATCGGAGGGATCGCCGGCATTTTGCGCTTCAGCTCGATCCCGGTCTTTTCGAAAGTATTAGGTGTCGTGATCGATGTTATTCGTAACTTGCCTTTGCTCTTGATCATCTTTTTCACTTACTTTGCATTGCCGCAGATCGGTATCCGCTTTAATATTTTTTGGTCAGCGGTTGTGGCGTTGACGATTTTTGAATCAGCGATGCTCTCTGAAATCTTTCGTGCTGGTTTGAATGCTGTGCCAAAAGGGCAGATGGAAGCTGGTTTGTCAACAGGGCTAAGCTATGTCGAAGTATTGCGGAGTATCGTCGTGCCACAGGCATTTAAAGCGATGTTGCCAGCGATCGTCAGTCAGTTGATCTCTTTGATCAAAGATACGTCATTAGCCGTGATTATTTCTTTACCAGAGCTGACTCATCATGCTCGAATCATTTATGGTCAAAATACAAACTATGTTTTGCCTATGTTTTTGGCAATGACTGTTTTATACTTTTTGGTTTGTTATGCATTATCATTGCTTTCTGGCTTTTTGGAAAAACGTCAGTACGATTACTAAAAAGAATAATCGACAAAATCATCCCCACGATCGGTCTTTTACCCATGCAAGTGCAACTTGTGGGTTGTGAGCCAATCGTTGGGGCTTTTTTTCTTTTTGACCGTTTCGTGTTTTTTGGGAAAGCTTTTTTAGCAAACGAAAGGAATACTTGAAAAATAGACAAAAAAAGTCCAAAATGAATAAGAGAGAAAAACGCACCAAACTCTTTTTTTCATGTAAAGGATGGAAACTATGACAAACAACAGACCAATTGGTTTTATCGATTCTGGTGTTGGTGGGTTGACGGTCGTCAAAGAAGCAATCAAGCAATTACCCAACGAATCGATTCTTTATCTGGGAGATACAGCCAGATGCCCGTATGGTCCGAGACCTGCTGAGCAAGTTATCGCGTATACGTGGCAAATGACCCGTTTTTTATTAGAAAAAAACATTAAAATGTTGGTGATCGCTTGTAATACAGCGACAGCGGTCGCCCTTGAAGAAATCAAAGAAAAACTAGCGATCCCGGTGATTGGCGTGATCCTGCCCGGTAGTCGAGCAGCAGTCAAAGCAAGCAAAAACCAGCGAATCGGTGTCATCGGAACAAATGGAACGATCAAAAGCGACTCTTACAAGCGCGCTCTTCATGGCAAAGCGCCCCATGCGTCAGTCGTCAGTTTGGCTTGCCCAAAGTTTGTGCCGATCGTAGAAAGCAAACAATACCATAGCTCGGTCGCCAAGAAAATCGTGGCAGAAACGTTGCGTCCATTGAAAAACAAGCGGTTAGATACAGTGATTCTGGGCTGTACTCATTATCCTCTATTGCGCCCTTTGATCCAAAATGAATTAGGCGCCCATATCCAGCTGATTGATTCAGGGGCAGAAACGGTGGGGGAAGTCAGTACCTTGTTGGACTATTTTTCCATTGCAGCAACGAGTCAGGACGATCCGCATCCGCAACATGCATTTTTTACTACTGGTTCACCGAAAATATTTGATGAGATTGCCAATGATTGGCTTGATTTAGACACGATCTCATCGATTCACACTGATTTAGGAGGCTTTTAAATGCGACATGATGGCAGAAAAGAAACAATGTTAAGACCAGTCAACATTCAAACCAACGTCTACAAACACCCCGAAGGATCGGTTGTGATCTCTTTTGGTGACACAACCGTGATTTGTTCGGCAACGATTGAAGATCGGGTCCCTCCGTTTTTACGAGATACGGGAAAAGGCTGGGTCACAGCCGAATACAGTATGCTCCCACGAGCGACCAACACTCGTAATCGTCGAGAAAGTGCCAAAGGCAAGCTTTCTGGTCGTACGATGGAGATCCAACGGCTGATCGCTCGTTCCTTACGAGCCGTAGTCGATTTAGAAAAATTAGGGGAACGTAGTATCGTCGTCGATTGTGATGTCGTCCAAGCGGATGGCGGTACCAGAACAGCCAGTATTACCGGCGCTTTTGTCGCGTTGCGTTTAGCTATCGATACCTTGTTGCGTGACAAAGCATTGACGGAAGATCCAATCAAGGAGCATTTGGCAGCAATTAGTGTCGGGATCTTACCAGATGGTACCTGTGTGACTGATCTCGATTATCAAGAAGATTCTTCAGCTGCTGTTGACATGAATTTGGTGATGACGGAATCTGGTCGATTTGTCGAATTGCAAGGAACTGGGGAAGAAGCAACCTTTGATGGCCAGCAGTTGAATGAGATGCTGATCTACGGAAAAACAGCTATCGAAGAATTGATTGCCTATCAAAAAGAGGCACTGTTTTTACCAGATGAACCCCCTTATGAGATTCCCGAAAAAACGATTGTCATTGCTACAGGCAATCCAGGAAAAGCCAAGGAGTTTAAAGCCGTATTTGGCGCAGCAGGTTACGATGTCCGCACCTTAAAAGACTATCCTTCCTTGCCGGATGTTGAAGAAACCGGCACCACCTTTGAAGAAAATGCCCGCCTTAAAGCGGAAACCATCGCCAGAATTTTGGGAAGACCGGTGTTAGCTGATGACTCAGGACTGAAAGTCGATGCATTAGGGGGGCGACCAGGGGTGTACTCTGCTCGATTTGCTGGTGAGCAAAAAAGTGACGCTGCTAATAATGCAAAATTACTTTACGAATTGACGGATGTCGAAGATGACAAGCGCAGTGCTCAATTTCACTGTACGTTAGTTTTCGCAGCGCCAGGAAAAGATAGTTTGGTGGTTGAAGCTCAATGGCCGGGAAGAATCGGCCGTATCCCTCGTGGAGAAAATGGGTTCGGTTACGATCCATTGTTTATTCCTGATGGTTCAGAGCAAAGCGCAGCCCAAATGAGTCAAGAAGAAAAGAACCGAGTCAGCCACCGTGGTCTAGCAATCAAAAAGCTGCAGGAACAGTGGCAGGAGTGGTTAGAAGGAGAAAATGCATGAAATATTTAGTTGTCAGTGACAATCATTCAGATCGTGAGATTCTTGTTGATCTTAAAAATGAATTCGAAAATCAAGTCGATTTATTCCTGCACTGTGGGGACTCCGAACTACCTGACACAGACCCTTTGTGGGATACTTTTCAAGTCGTTTGCGGCAATTGCGATTATGGCGGTGGTTTTCCCAATGAGCGTATCATCAAAACGCCGCTGGACACCATCTATATGACTCATGGCCACTTAGCAGATGTCCGTTTTGGTGTAACGAAATTAGGGCTGCAAGCGCAACAAGCCGATGCCTCGATCGCACTGTTTGGTCACACGCATCAAATTGCTTGTGAGAAAGTTGGGAATCGGCTTTTCTTGAATCCCGGCAGTATTTCCCAACCGCGAGGGCAAATTCAAATCAAAAGCTTTGCGATTATTGAAAGTACGCCAGAACAATGGGCAATCCAATACTATGATCGTTCCTTTCATAAAGTCCCTGAGCTAGCTTTTGTTTTCACACGCTAAGTAAGCGGAATCAAAAAGTAAAAATTTCATTATAATTTTGCAGGTTTCAACTTTCTATTCTCATTTTCAAGTAAAATAGAAGAGTAGCTGTGAAATGGAGGCAATTAGATTGATAGGACAGACCGTAGAAAAAATATTACTCGAGAACCAAGAAAATTTCTTGGTGCCGGCAGAAAATGTGGCATCGGTATTTTATAACCACCCTTTGAGTCACGCATTGCTTGTTTTATCAAAAGTGGGCTATTCAAAGATCCCTGTACTAGATAGTGAGGACCATTTAGTCGGCTTAATCAGCCTCTCAAACATCGTAGAACGCATGATGGATCTCACTGGCTTCAGTATGGAAAATATTGAAGGGCTGACTGTGGCAGATGTCATGGAAGTCAATGTGAATTGCATCAAAGAAAACGATGAGTTGGAAAGTATGCTGCATTTGTTAGTAGATCAAGCATTCTTGCCGATCGTTGATGATGACAATGTCTTTGTTGGGATTATCACCCGCAAAGAGATTTTAAAATCCGTCAATCATTTGGCGCACGAAATTGAAAGACGCTATTTGCTGATTTCTAAAGAGGATGCCCCAAAGATGACAGATGAACTGCATGTGGTATAGAAAAAAGGTTATCCCAGCTTCGGGATAACCTTTTTTAAATACCGACGATCGGCGCATTGGGGATCGTATAGCCTTTGGCAGTTAAAGCATCGATCGATGCGGCCAAAAATTCCTCTTTGATTTTCCATTGCGTACCGTTGGTCACATACATGGTCGTACGAATTGCAAAGTTGTTGTTCCCCAGATCCACTAAACCGAAGACCGTAGGGGCCGTTTGAATCTCTTCTTCATGCTGCTGAGCAATCTGTTCATTGACTTCTTCAATGATGGCACGTATTTCATCTAAGCCTTCAGATGGTAAGATACGTACGTCGACCACGACTTGCATATTGGCTCTTGATGTATTACTGATGGTCGTGATGTTACGATTTGGGATATAATGAACGGTTCCATCAACGGATTTTAATTGAACAGTCCGAATACCGACTGCCGTCACCGTACCTTCAAGCGTCAGATTGGTCAAGCGGACGTAATCACCAACATTGATTTGTTGCTCGGTAATAATAAAGAAGCCAGTAATCAAGTCGTTCATAAAACCTTGGGCGCCTAAACCAAGTGCGACACCGACGACTCCGGCACCTGCTAATAGAGAGCCTACAGGTACGCCGATGGTTGAAAGGAGTGCATAGACAAAAAAGAAGCCTAATGTGTAATGAACCGTATTGCGGATCAGGGTATGGATCGTGTTGATTCGACTCACATTGAAACTGGCTTTTTTTTCATAGGAACGATAGATCCGATCGATGATCATATTGCTTATTTTCAATAAAATACCGAATAGGATACATAAAAAAAGCAACATCAATGCTTTTTGAATCAGTAGGCCAATGATCGATTCCCAGTCGATGGACGCCCACCATTTTTGCAATGCATTGAGCTGAGCAGCTGCTGGTTCAGTAATGCTGGAACCACTTGAATCGGTCGTGCTAGCTGCGAGTAGCAGTTGTTTCATAAAATCCCTCCAAGTCTTACTGCATCTATTTTAACGAAGATAAAATAGAAATGCAAAGGAGGTTTTCTGAAATACCTGTTTTTTTCAGAAAAAGCCTGCTCAGCCAACGGGTAGGCAAATAGCAGACTTTTCTATGACTATCATTGATTAAGATAAATGAACGCCTTTATCAACAAAAATCACTTCGCCGATAATCCCGCTTGATAAAGGACTGATCAAGAAGGCACAAGCATTGCCGACTTCTTCGATCGTTACACCAATATGATCTGGTGTTCGATCCTCTGACAATTGGATCAGTTTTTGATAGTCTTTTACACCAGTTACTGCCAGCGTCTTGATGGCGCCAGCTGAAATCGCATTGACACGGATCTTTTGCGGTGAAAGTTCGGCAGCTAAATAGCGAACACTTGATTCCAAAGCAGCTTTCGCAATACCCATCATGTTGTAGTTTGGTACTGCCCGTTCGGCACCTAAGTAGGAAAGGGTAACGATTCCAGCATTTTCAGCTAAGATTGGTTTGGCATATTTAGTGACGGCAATCAATGAATAACTGCTGATGTCTTGCGCCAAAGCATAACCGTCACGAGAAATATTCAAAATGTCGCCAGAAAGATCTTCTTTATTAGCATAAGCGACGGCATGGACGACACCATGGATCTCTCCAGCATATTCTTTGATTGTATCAAAGGCGGCAGCAATGCTTTCGTCATTAGCGACGTCACACTCCACTACAAATTCATCAGATTCCAATAAGCGCTCTAAAGGCTTCTTCATGCGGTCGTTTTGATACGTGTAGATCACTTCGGCTCCTTGTGCTTTTAATGCTTGTGCACAGCCCCAAGCGATACTGCGTTTGTTGGCAACGCCCATGACGACAACTTTTTTACCGGTTAAAAAACTCATAATTCCACTCCTTAATAAATTCAACAATAATAAAATACGTATAATGACAAATAGTAAATCAAACTATCTTGATTTCTAATTATTAAGCATAATTGTTTGATTGTCAAACTATTTTTTTCTTAATAAATATTTAGTTGCGAATTCCGCTGAACTATGATACTTTGATAATCAAACTATAATAAATTCTTAAGCAAGGAAGGGAAACCATGAAAAAACTATTGACTGAAACAGAAGTCATGGATTTGATTCCAAATCGCTACCCAATTATATATATTGATTATGTCGATGAAATCGAGTCTGGCAAAAAGATTATCGCAACGAAAAATGTTACCATCAACGAAGACTTTTTCCAAGGTCATTTTCCGGGAAATCCAGTAATGCCGGGTGCCTTGATTTTAGAAACATTGGCACAAGCAGGATCGATCCTGATCTTGAAATCCGAGGAATTCCAAGGTAGAACGGCGTATATCGGCGGCATCAACAAAGCCAAATTCCGTCAAAAAGTTGTTCCGGGAGATACTATGAAACTTGTTTTTGAGATCACCAAAATCAAAGGCTCCGTTGGAACTGCTGATGCGGTAGCGACAGTGGATGGCAAAAAAGCTGCTGAGTGCGAATTTACCTTTATCGTAGGCGACCAAAAGTAAAAACCGATTTAATTTTTTTGTTTATTGGTAGCCAAGAATGCTTATAAAATAGTATTCTTGGCTATTTGGTGATTGAAACAACGATAAACGTAACAGAAGATGGTGATTGTTTTGGTGATTGGTAGGGGTTAGTGAACTGAAGCGTTTTGTTTAGATATTAGATATGTTTCGAGCTTATCTACAGCACGCTCTTTTATTTCTGGGGTTATATGAGCGTATATGCGGGTAGTTTTGGCGTCTGTGTGACCTAGAAGCTCTCCTATATCATCAAGGCTAACACCAGCTTCTCTGAGCCTCACAGCATAGGTATGTCGACCGTCATGTACTTTGATTTTAGGTAGACTTTGCGATTCAATTATTCGGTTCATTGCTGGATTAATCGCTTGCCCACGAAATGGGGTGCCAATTTCATTGTTATAAGCGGTTTTGATAAATATGAACTGGTTTTCACCGGTATAAGGCAAGTGACCAAAGATTCCTATTACATAGTTTCGATAGGAGAGGAGAGCTTGCTTCATTCTATTAGTCATAGGAAGATCACGTATGCTAGAAATTGTTTTGGGATCATCCACTACGTAGGTCCATTTCTTTTTGTTTTCGGCTGCAAAAACTCGAGTACGTCGTATATGCATAATGTTTTTGTTAAAATCGATATCTTTCCATTCCAAGCCTAACGTTTCGCCTTTTCTTAAACCTTGATCGAATATAGTTAGAAAAATGGGATACCAAGCAGGATCTTTCTGATTCCGTGCTTCTTCCAAAAATATTTCTGTTTCCTGGTAGGTGAAATAATGCAGGGTGTCATCTTGTTTCTTTTTTGGGAACGAAACACCTTTTGCTGGATTATTTTTCAAAATACCCAACGCTACAGCCTGGTTAAAAGCACTAGAAATTAAGTCATGTACTTTTTTGACTGAACCTAATGATAAGCCATTATTGTCTTTCCCTATATTCTTATCGCACATTAGCGAATTTATATACTTTTGATGGGTGCGGGTATTGTATTCGCTCAAAACATAATTTCCAATATAAGGTATTACATAAAAGTCGATAGTTTGCCGATAATTGATTTTAGCACCTAATTTCAAGTTAGGTTTATAGACATTTAGCCATTCATTTAGGTAATCTTTGATTTTTACTCTGCTCGGGTTGTGATGAATGTATTCCTCATCCGCAAATTCACCTTCAGTAACTTTTTTCCATTTTTTTGCATCTGCATAAGTATGGAATCCTTTTTTGTGCTTTTTTGATTGTTTTCCTGTGCCTTTATCAACTCCATTAAAAGCATATGCTTCGTATCTTAATTTTCCATTTTTTAAGTAATAAGGGTAAATCCCATCACCAGATGTAGTTTTATTTTTGACCATGAGAAATCAAATCCTTTCGTACAAAGTTTTTTATTAAGATAGGCCAATCTTTTGCAATTTTTTAAAAGTACTAAACCGTTATTTTTTCTAATAGTGATTAAATATTGTTCGAATGTATGTTCTTCCAGAGTTAAGAAGAAAAGCCCTAAGGCTAATCTTTCAAATTATCTATTCCATGTTGAGCTTGTTCAGGGGAAAATCCTTCAAATATTAATTGATCATAAATCCCTTGATTAGACATATCCATTAAACGAGCATAATCTTCAGCCTTTTTCACAGCTTGCTCATTCCAATCAACATCAATGTTGTCCACTGCCCATTGTGCATCAGAATCATTGAATCCTTCAAACACCAATTGATCCTTTAAGCCCGACTTAGAAAAAGACATCGTTCCAAGGTATCTTTGAGCCATTGATTGTGCACGAGATTGTTCTGAGGAAATTGATTCAGTTTCTTGTTCCTCTTTTGCTTTAGCTTTTTCTGCTTCTTCAGCTCTTTTCTTTTCTTCTTCCTCGGCTTTCTTCTTTTCTTCAGCCTCTCGTTCTTCACGTTCTCGCATTTCTTCTACTTCAGCAATTAAGGAAGTTATCGAGTCGGGCATGTAGCCATCAAAGTAATTCGTAGAGAGGGTATTGATAATTCGACTTATTTGATTGATCAATTCCGCTTGTTTTTCTGAATCTCCAGCCAAAACGGCATTTCCATAATCAGTGTTCCTGTTAGCGTACATAAGCAAATATTCAGCTGTATCATTATTTTCTTCAGCTAACTTATTTTCTACAGTTCTACTCACTAAAAAAACAATTTCTGCATACTGGGTGATAACATCATTTGTTTGATTCGAAAGTGCTGATTTTCCTAATTCCGTATATGCCTCAGATAATGAGTCAAACATTTCCTTCAATTCATCATCAGAAAGCTCTTCTCTTGAACTTTCCGTGGTAGGGACTGATTGAGAAACGCTATCAGATTCTACCTCTTGAGGTGAAGAGCAGCCAGTGAGGATTGTGGTAGCAATTGTTAGTATAATAAATGATTTAATCTTCATTAGAGCCTCCAATATTCTTTATTTTGTCTTTCGTATTACCGTTATAAATTTTAATCACATTGAAAAAAGCGATGATACCTAAATAGCAAAAATATAAAGTTATTGCTAGACCTAGCGCTTTTGCGAATTGTCCGAATCCAGCATAGATAGTGTCTAAATTTTGATAATATGCTTCTTCCAATGTAGCTCCACCTTTTGACTCTATTTGAGCGATACGATACCCTCCGTTAGTTAGCCAAATAGTTGCCTGATTGAAAGTCTGGTAAACCTGATAAGCTGCTACGAATAAAAAAATTCCTTTCAATGACTCAAAACCTAATTCAATCTTTTTCATAAAACCCTCCATTAAAATTTTTAAACGCTTAAATTTTTCTTATTTCTTTAATTATGTTACAAAATATCTTCCTTTCTGATAAAATAATATTTGTAAGGTTAAAAAAATTTCCTCCTAGAAGTGTGCAGCTTCTGTGGGGGGATTTTTACGTTTATCGATAGCTGTTTTTACTCATAGCCATTAGTGACTGCAAGTGAGTTATGCCGTCATTACCATATACTTCATCTTTATACGGCATTAAATAGTTGAAGAATGCTACTTTTGGATTTAAACCAACGTCATATATTAGGTAATTATTTATCCTGTTATGTAGAGCTTTACGACTAATACAGTGTTTAACTAATATTCGATCAAATGATAACCCTTCATCTAGATACTCAATCAATTTTTCATTGTTTAGATAAAGAATCGATGCAATTACGTTTGCTTCATCTTCAAAGGGGAGTATTTCATCTGGATAAAATCCGTCTACATCCACAGAGGCAAAGATCTGCATATAATCTCTATCTGAGCAATGAAAGTATATATGAACTAGTTCATGTAAAAGAGTAAAAATCATACGTTGTTTGCTATTATACTTGCGAAGAAATAATTTAAATCGTGATTCCGAAGCGCTAGCGACAGTAAAGCCTGATACTTTCTTACTAAAAGCATTGGAGACTTTAATTACTTCAGGGTGGACGAAATTGTGTTTTGAATTGATGGAACAGGGTTTATTATCAAAATAGACAATTTCTATATCAAATATTTCACTAAAATAATCAATGATTGTCAGATAAGTAATTTCAGAAAGGGGCATCTGTGCCCAATCTGAAATACTATTGAGTAAATCATACGCCTTTTGAGAATATAACTGGTAATCTGGTTGGTCAATTTCTCTATATTCGTAAGTTTCCTGATTGTACATAGGCAGCAGTCCTTACTTCTTTTTTTTATCTCGTTCAAATAGATCTCTTGCGACGGACATAAGCTTATCTAATGATTCATTGAACTCCTTTTTTTCTTCTGAATCCATGTCCGCAGTATTTTTTCGAAACATCACAATAAGTTCATCCTCTTCAGGCTCTAATTCCACTTTTTTTGAATCATTTTCTCCTAATAAGTAGTCAGTTGATACACCAAAATATTTTGCAACCTTTTGCAACTTATCAGCAGTCGGGACAGTTTTTTTCCACTGGTAAAACAAGTTTTCGCTAAATCCAATTTCTAGAGCAACCTCTTTTAAACTCTTATCTCTTTTTTTCGCCAACTCTTTTATTCGGTCAAAAAGCGTCATATTTACTAACACCTCGGTTATTGCCTTGAGATAGTATAACTTTTTATATTTAAGTGTTGACAAAAGTATAATATGTAGTTATAGTTATCTCGTAAGCAAGAATATTTACAAAATAAATTATCAAATAAGACCCATTGAAAACCGCTCCCCAGCAAGAATCAATGTGTATTATTGGTTTACTTTGTATGCTTATATAGTACTACTTGTTATACTTTTTTGCAATAAAATTTGTAAATATTCTTGCGAACAATAAAAATCGGAGAGGGTGAGGATATGACCTTAAAGAAGGAAGTAGATGTATTTCTAGCATTGAAAAGCAAGCCACGATCGTGGTTAGCAAATAAGCTAGAAATAAACGAAGGGTATCTTTCTCGTATCTTAAACGGTCGAGATGAGCCAAAGCATCAAATTGAAAGAATCAAAGAATTTATCGAAAAAAATTGAAAGTTTGAGAGGAGGATATTGAATGGGAGTGCAGATTTCCAAAGCAAAGCCTATTCAAATTATTAAAACTCAAGCGGAATCTAAAAAGAAGCAAAACAAAGTTGATTGGAAAAAAGCTAAATTCGTAGCTAGCTATCTTGGTGTGAGTTTAGCTACTGTTTCGAGGTGGACCAATCAAAAAGATGATCCGCTACCTAGTAGAAGGCTCCGTGGTGTTTTGCAATATGATTTTGAAGAAGTTAAGGAGTGGGAAACTAGGAATTCTAATTGATTGAATTGGGAGGGTATGATGTCCTACACACCAAAACAAGAAAGATTAATTCATGAATTGGCCACAGAAAAAATTCAAGATCTTCAATATCTGCTCCATGATAAAAGGGGATCTTTAAGCGATCGACAACGTGAAACTAGTAACCGATATTTGAAGGATTATCAAGAATTGCTTTATCGAAATCGGCTTAATCGCCAGGTAGGAATGAGGTCAGAAGAATGGAAGAAAAAGAAAAAAGAGCCTGTGCAGGCTCAAATTGTGAAATAGATGAGTTAAAAAGGAGATTGGTTTTCAAGGATAGTGTAATCGAGAGTCTTATAGTAGCGAATATCAACTTACTAAAGACTTATCAAAACGTTCAAAATTATATTTTAAAAGAAGACCCTTTAAAAGAATTATCTAGTCGAGAGTAGCTTTCTTTTCAGATTGTTTCTGTTGGCTGATTTCTCCAATGCTATGGAAAATTTTTTCTGTGTTGTATCGCTCAATGTATGATATTTCTATCAAATACTCGATAAATTTTATGAGTATTTTAGCTTCTTTAGAAGTGATATCGACGATAACATTAATATTTTTTTCGGAATGAGCGCCAATATTACCAAGTTTCCTAAGATGGTCCATAGCTTCCCACACTTCAGAAGAAACTTTTGGCTTTACTGCCTGTATTTCATCGAAAAGTGTGTTCTTATTCTTAATATCCCAATAATCTCTGATGATTGATTGCAGACATCGGCGTGATAGAGTTCCTGAAGCTTTAGGACTAAGATCCACTATTGCACAGGCTTCTCGGTAATCTTGAAGAATACTTTTGGGAATATAATCAGGAAACGATCGAGCTGGACCGAGCGGATTAATATTTAACTGTAATCCTTTGGTATCTGCACCACGACCTTCAATGGAGATAGTTGTTTTTTTACATTCGCTATTTGTACACCTTTTTAGCTCTATAATGAATTCTTCATCTGGAATTACTGGAGTTCTCGCGCTTTGGTACCCAGCATTACCACTAAATGTGATTTGTTGTTGAATTTTCCTAACATGATTATTACGAACTAAATATTTGCTGTAATTTTCATCAGACAAAGGAATAGAAAAGTCGCAAAAAGGACAGACGTAACTTCCCGAATGGAAAGAAACCAATTTTTTATCAGTCATGGCTACACGCTCCGTTTTCTTTTTATTATAGCAATTAAATTACATCAATTAAAGGAGGCGATAATATGAACCAAACTCAAATTTTTAACTTTGAACAAAATAAGGTTCGAACAGTATTAGTAAATGATGTTCCGTATTTTGTAGGAAAAGATATAGCTGAAGTACTAGGTTACTCAAAGCCAAGAAATGCTATCTCAATTCATGTTGACGTCGAAGACAAACAGGATGCCCCAATTCAGGGCGCCCTTGGTGGTAAGCAAAGTATGACGATTATCAACGAGTCAGGATTGTACAGTCTTATTTTTAAGTCAAAACTTCCAAATGCAAAAAAGTTCAAACGTTGGGTGACGAGCGAAGTGCTTCCGTCTATCAGGCAAACTGGAACCTACACGAACATCCCACAAACATTTTCTGAGGCACTAAGACTGGCTGCAGATACAGAAGAAGAACGAGCAAGAATGGAGAAACAAATAAAACTAGACGCACCATACACCATGTTCGGAAAAGCAGTCTCGAACTCAGATGGAGCCATATCAATTGGTGAATTTTGCAAAATAGTTTACGAAAAGCATGGAATAAGTATTGGGAGAAACAAAATGTTCTCATGGCTTCGAAAAAAAGGCTATTTGATCTCATATGGTCGAGAGAAAAATAATCCAAAACAAAAATACATCGAACAAGGTTTATTCGTTAGTAATCCTGTAATTGTCCCAAGAACACAAGGGAATATACAGGAAGCGACAACATTAATCACAGGTAAAGGACAAGTGTATTTTTTAGAAAAATTACAGGAGGAATAGGAATGAGGAAATCAACTAAAGACACAATAGGAGTATGGCTGTTATTACTAATTGTTGTCACTGTCAGCGCTATCCACGCAGCTCTTGGAGTTGCATTGATCACGGCTTGGGCTACTATCGATCTTGCTTGGTATGCAGGAGTTGCGGAAGGGAAAAAGCGGTCTTCGAATCAACTTAAATCCAAGGAGGGCAGCTAAGGATGACTAATACAGACGTGCGTCATTTCGATTGGGTTGGCGCAAATCAATGGTGGGAAGAACACAAGGAGCTGATTCGGTCCCGTCAGAATATCAACCGAATGAAACGATCTATTCAGTTGTATCTGAAGGAGGATAAAACATATGCAGTTTGAAGAAAAATGTTACACATTTTCTTGTAAATTTTGTAGCAGAACAGTTTATCTGAACGCAACTGAGCTAGAAAAATGTAAACCTTGGAAGGGTCCATACTGTTCGAAGTGTGGGCGAAAACTCAAAAGAAAGTAGGGAGAAAGTGATGGCAACAACTAGAAAAAGACTGACAGAATACGGGTTTGAGGAGGTTAAAAAGACCCAAAGTTACCAATTACTGCAATTGGTAATCAGTAAAGAAGGTGATCGTTTCCGAACGGTCCTGCATTGGTACTCTGATACACCGAAAAAGGTCTACATCAATATGTACAAGATGTCTGGTGCCGAAACATTGACCGAGAAGGATGTGCGAGACAATTGCAACGGACTGCATTGTGGCGTATTGGAAAACTGGACGAAATTTCAGGATGCGTTTCCTGATATCGTAAGTGCAATTTAAGGAGGAGATAATATGCCGAACAATACGCTAAACGATTTGAACAATTTTCTTTTTGGTCAACTGGAAAGATTGGATAACCCAGAAATGACACAAGAAGAATTAGAAGCAGAAATCAAGCGATCAGAGGCTATGACAGACGTTGCTGAACAAGTGATCAAAAATGCCAATACGGTTCTTGCAGCAGAAAAAATGTACTCAGGAAAAGACGGTTGGGTCGATCCAAAACGAAGACCAAAAATGATTGAAGGGTGATAAGCATGCCTAAATATTTGTATACCCAAGAAATGATCGATTATCTGAAAGAGATCACTCCTGGGCGATTGAATGACGAAGTCACCGCGATGTTTAATCAAAAATTCGACATGGCTCTAACAGAAAGCAAAATGAAGAGTCTCCGAAGTAATTATAAGATACGAAGTGGGATTACTCATTCTGAAAGAAGACGAAGAGCAAATCAATCACGAAAACTCTTTTCTACCGAGCAAGAAGCTTTTATTAGAAAAAATGCAAAAGGGAAAACGAACAAAGAGTTGACGGAATTGATCAACCGTACATTCGATCTTCAGTTAACGATTGCACAAATCAAAGGATGGAAGGCAAATCATAAGGTTAGCAGTGGCTTAACTGGCTATTTTGAAAAAGGACATGTGCCTATAAATAAGGGAACAAAAGGAATGTTCAATGTTGGCGGTAATAAGACATCCTTCAAGAAAGGGGAACCTGCCCGAAATCATAAGCCAGTCGGCACCGAACGTATCGATCGTGATGGCTATGTGATAGTAAAAGTGCAAGATGATGGGCCATGGCATAAACGCTGGCGACCAAAGCACAAAGTAGAATGGGAGAAAGTGAATGGTGCTATCCCAGAAAGAAAGGTCCTAATTTTTCTGGATGGCAACAAACAAAACATTACCATGGACAATTTGAAATTAGTCACACAAGGACAAAATTTACAACTAAATCGGAAACAGTGGCGTTCTGAAAATCCGGAAGCAACACTTGCAGGTGTAAGTTTGGCTCAACTTCAAGAAAAGGTTATCAAACGAAAAAAAAGAACTCACACCAGTTCCCGCTAGTGTAAGCAAAAATGCAACTAATAAAATTCATTCAAGGAGAGTTTAACAATATGAACAAAAAAATTCAAGACTTGGTCGTGCAATTACATGCAGAATGTCACAAAGAAGAGGCCTCATTTCTTTGTACAATTCAAAAAAATGGATCAGCCGAAACCATTGCATGTGGAAACTTACCAGAGCTAGGTATGTGTTTGGCAGCACAAGAGCGCAATTTGGATAAAGGATTACCTATTCCCGCAAGTACTTTACGATCAGCTGCTATAGCAGCTACCGAATCGATTTCCAAAGAGGGTAAGAAGACATCAAGTCATACGTTTGTTGTAAATGATTTGAAGGATATTCCTGATATTCTTGATCGGATTATTCGGGGTGATTTCACATGAAGCATATACAGTTACAGTCATTAACCATCAATCACTTTAAAGGGATTGAACATTACAGTATCACCTTAGATGGAAAGAGTATGGATATTTTCGGAGATAATGATGCAGGCAAAACCTCCATTTATGATGCCTTTTTATGGGCGCTGTATCACAAAGACTCAAGAGACCGTACACATTTCCACTGGAAGCCTTTGGATGAACACAATCAGCCTATTGAGGGGTTGCAGACGTCGGTCAAGGTTGTATTGCTTGTTGACGGCAAAGAACGGAAGTTTGAGAAGGTCAAGACAAGTAAAAAAGTGTTGAAACGAAAATTAGAGCGAAGTGTTTATGAAGATGCCAGCAGTTATCTGATCGATGGTCTCAAGACAGAGACTAAGAAAATCTATGATGAAAAAGTCTCTGAGGTAGTGGATGCTGAAACGTTCCGTAAATTGTCGAGCATCAGATACTTTATGCATGAACTACTGGCTAAAGAGCGAAGAGAAGCACTTTTTAACTACTTTGGCGCGAAATCGGATCTTAAGATTATCCAAGAGACAACGGAATTAAAAGACCTTCTGCCGCTTATAGAAAATTCGAACGTGATCGATGAGCGTACCAAACATATGCAGGAAGCTAAAACGATTGCAGAAACACTAAAATCGATCCCAATCAAGATTGAAGGGATCCAATCTGTGATGCCCGAAATCACGGACATGAATCGTGATGCATTAACGTCTCAGCGTTTGAAGCAAGCTCAAGAATTGGCTGATCTACAAGATCAGATGGTCAATATCAAACATGGTGGAGCCGCCGGGGAGTATCGCTCACAATTGCGATTAAAAGAAACCGAGCTTGAAGAAGCCCGTCTAAGTCATGAAAACCTCCAGAAAGCCAAAACAGCAGGAATCGAAGAAAACAAGGCAAAAGTTTTTGCCGAATTAAACAAGAAAAAGCAACAGCTGATTATGGAAGAAAACAAGCACAGAAGTATCCAACTGCAGATCGATGATGAGAAACGAACGGTTGAGCGGTTACAAGCAGCACACGAAAAACTTATTGAAGAATATGATACGATCGATGACCTTGAGTTTGCGCCAGCAGTGTTTACCCCTATTGCATTCGATGAATCTGCGCTTTCTTGCGCTTATTGTGGAACAACTTATCCAACAGAAAAGCAAGATGAGATGCGCAAGCACCACGAAGCAGAAGAAGCTCGGCGAAAAAAAGAAACCGATGAAAAAAATGCAAAACACAAGGAACAGTTCGAGAAGGAAAAAGAAGCGGACTTGGAAGCGATTCGCTTAAAAGGACAAAGCAATAATCAAGAACGCGAGTCAGCGGAGAAGCGGATGGCCGAGCTAGCGCAACAGTTGTCAGAGATCACTTTGGATCCATTGAGAAAAGAAATCGAAGAGCAGGAAAAAAGATTTCAAGAGCTATCCAAACAATTTAAAGCCTTGCAAGGGGAGACGATCGCTTTTGAGTCAACGCCAAAATACGCGGAAATCACCGAACAAATCATCTTTTATCAAAAAGCAATCGAAAACAGCGAGGCGACAATTGCTGAACAGATCGACAAGCAGTCTACCCTGATTGAAGAAGCAGAGGAAACTATTGCGAAGATTGATCAAAAATTGGCTATGTTCGCGGAACTGGACCGGCAGAACCAAGCAATCGAGCAATTGAACGAACAAGAACGAGAGTTGTCAGCACGTAAAGGTGAAATTCTTGAAGTGCTCGCACTCTTTGACAGTTTTTTCATCAAGAAACGGGATCTGCTTCAGACGCATATCGATTCACATTTTTCAATGGTTAATTGGAAGCTGTTTGATTTTTCAAAAGATGGCAACTTGATTGAGGACTATTGTGAACCGGTAATCGAAGGTGTACCTTACTCTGATTTAAATAACGGCAGTCAAATGCAAGCAGGGCTTGACATCGCCAACACCTTAATGAAACAAGAAGGCTATTTGTTGCCAATCATCATTGATAACGCGGAAGGGATGACCACTCACAAGCGTGAGGAAGTCACTATTGATACACAAGTAATCGCCATGTATGTGAGCGAACCGGACAAGAATTTACGGTTAATGCCGAAAGGAGAGTAATCAATGACACCAGAAACAAGTGTTGAAATCCATGAAACAGGTTTATCAAAAATAAATAACACATTTATGCCGCATATTGAGAAGCAACTTAGCGGAAATGGCATCCGAATGTCTGATTATCAAAAACAGTGTGTTCTCAGCGCTATACAATCCATTAATGCCGTTGTCGCAAAAAGTAAAAATGGCTGGTCACAAATTGATCAAAGCAACATGACCGACACGCTTTTATCGATTGCTGCTTTACAACTCAATGCAGCTGCTGTTCCGCGAGAGGTCTATTTTCAGACGAGAAGTATCAAGCAAGGTGACAACTGGGTCACTCAAATTGAGATGGGCATAGAAGGAGATGGAAATGATTCGATGCTCTCGCGTTTCGGCAGGAATGTGAAGACCATCCATCCATTCTGGGAAGTCCGTGAAGAAGATGAATTTACCTACCCCGGTTATCACGGCTTAGAGTTAACTCCGCCGACATGGCAACCGACTGGACAAGGCAGAGTCATTCGGGTCGTCTATCCAATTGAACTGAATGATGGATCCATTGATTACCGTATCTCCGAACGAGAGAAAGTTGTTTACAATTTGCTAGCTCATATCAACAACAACCTCATGAATGAAACGTTTGGCTTTGTAAAAGGTACCAAGCAGGCATATGGGAAGACGGTCGCGAGAACGCGTTTTGATGCCACAAAAGAAGAAAAAGCAAAGATCGATGAGAAGAAAGCAGAGATCATGAACCGTCTGCAGGCGATGGTCCTTGATGAGATCCTAGCGGATGAAGAAGCACAGAAATATATCTCGCCAGCTTGGAAATCACCTCAGAGCCGAGAAGCGATGTTCATTCGTAAAATGCGTAACAACGCCATCAAGAAGGTTCCGAAGGACTTTGGCAGTGCCTATGTGGCTTTGAAGTACCAGGAACAAGACGATGAAGTTGTCAGTACAATTCGAAAAGATGTGACGGAAAACACTGGCTCTGAACTATACGATTTTTCTGCAGATGTTTTAGCAGAATCTGCAGATATTCAAGAAGAGCCGGACACTGTAGATGGAGAATATGTAGAAGTAGAACCTGAACCAGAGCCAGAGCCAGAAGATCCGCCTAAGACGAAAAAGAAGAATCGAGGCTTCTAAGAATGGTGGATATACAGATACTGGGATCTTCCTCAAAGGGGAACTGTTATGTATTGAGTGACGGCGGCTCCTCGATCATGCTAGAAGCTGGCTTGAGCCCAAGACAGCTGGCAAAACAAGGCGTGAAACTCTCGGCAATCGATGCCTTGTTTATCACTCATGAGCACGGAGATCACACAAAATATGCCTCTGATATTTTATTGAGTATCAAGGGCGATATATGGGGCTCTGGTAAGACTTTAAATGTTTTAGGTATAAATAGACGGAAACACGTTTTAAAAGCGCTGAGGGAGCAGAAAATCGGTAAATGGGTGGTTCTGCCGTTCGAGACGATACACGATGATCAAAAGATGCGAGCGAGAGAGGCACTAGGATTTTTCATTCTTGCCCCCAACGGAGAACGGATCGTATTTGCGACGGACACCAATTGGATCCGAGGGAATTTCCCGAAAGTTACGCACTGGATGATCGAATGCAATCATGATGTTGCCCTCGTTAGGCAAAGCAGCTATCCGAAGTTTTTGCAAGATCGGATCCTCAAGACCCATATGAGCATTGACAGCTGCAAAGCTTTTTTTGGTCGTATGGATCTGAGCTACACGAAACAGATCTATTTGCTGCATTTGAGCGACGCTAACAGCGAACCTAAACGGTTTAAAAGAGAGATTGAAGAGCTGACACAAAAGCCAGTAAGGATTGCAGGAGATGGTTGAAATGATTAATGGCCGGATTGTTGCAAAACGGAACAATGGAGACATTGTTATTCGTCCTGATCAAGAATCACAGGAGGATCTGGAGGCTTTGATTCGGCGGCGGAAGATGCTTGTAACGATGCAACCATACGACGCCGACAAAGTGACTCGACAGCAGCAAAAAAAAGCCCATGCCTTGATCCATGACATTAATAGCTATTCGAACAACGATCCAATGTTTTTAGCAGAAAATGATTTGAAGTATAAATTTTGTGATGCAATCGGTTGGCCCACAACGCCGATATTCTCGCTAGCCAATTGTAGCAAGCAACTCGCGTCTCAATTCATAAATTTTTTAGTGGAGTACTGCTTTAAGTATGACATTCCTTTTGACAGTCGTGAGTTGCATCTGAGTATGAATGTCCAGAGAATGATGTTTTTATCCGCTGTGCATAATCGTTGCTTTGTGACGCAAGCAAGGCGACAAGATGCAGTATTGCATATTCATCATGTGAATGCAGTAGGGCGTGGAAAACGGAAAGAAGCCGATCATCGCAATCGCTATTACATGATCTTAAAAGCAGAATTGCACAACGAGATTCATGAGCTAGGTTACTGGCGCTTTTGTCAAAAATGGCATTGTGGAGCAATTAAACTCACTGATCAGCAAATCCTAGATTTTAAACTTATGTCTCAGGCACAGATGGATGAGCGAGATGCGGATCCAGAATATGAAATCAGAGATTGGCAGTTGCCAAAAACGTAAGAAAACGATAGGAGGCGGAAGTCTTGATAGGACATAGAAGTTACTTTGCTATCATACCTGCAGATGTCAGATACGATAAAAAACTGACTGCAAATGCAAAGTTACTTTACGGAGAGATAACAGCTTTAGCAAATGAAAAAGGATATTGTTGGGCAGGCGACCGATACTTTGCGGAATTATACGGTGTTAGCAAAACAACTATCCAAAGTTGGCTTAAGGCTTTAACAGACAATGGCTATATTACAAAAGAACTCATTTATCGAGAGGGTACTAAAGAAATCTTGAATAGGTATATAAGAATAGTTGTATACCCTACCCAAGAAAATTTGGGTACCCCTACCCAAGAAAACTTAAGAGATAATAATACATCTTTTAATAATACATTTAATAAGACATATAAAGAAGAAGTTGACACTTCTTCAAGGAAGTATTCTGACGAACACTTCCGCCTTGCCTCGAAATTACAAAATAATTTGTCTAATGATTTTCCAAAAGAAATGAAAAAAGTAGACCTGAATAAGTGGGCTGATGTTATTCGGCTTATGGAGGATAAGGACCATCACACGGTTGAACAAATCGATTACGTACTAAGTTGGCTGCCATCAAATAGCTTTTGGTTTGGCAATATTCGGAGTGCAAAAAAACTCCGAGATAAGTTTGAGACTCTGAAGTTTGAAATTAAAACAGAAAAGTTAAAAAAACAGGAGAAAAAGAAATTTGCTCGAGAAGAAAAGCTGCCAGATAGATTTGTGAATCCTGAACCGGAGCCGACATTGGATCCAGTACGTCAAGCGGAACTTGAAGCAAAGCTTAAGGCGTATCAGGAGCAAAAGAAAGGAGCTGCTACATGAACAAAGAGCAGCGTCGAGAGAGAATGATCCGTCGTAGACGTATGGTTTATCTGGCAGAACATCCCGATTTTCACACGAATCCAAACATAAAAGCAGAGTGGGGACGCCTCAAAGGAGGCAACGACTATCCTTTTCCTAATCCAGGCGATCTACAAGTAGAAGTGCTATACGAAGGTGAAGTGATCTTCACGGGAGATAGGGTTAAAGTGCGTGCTGAGTTTGGAATTAGTCAATCGAACTTGAGCAGGAAGTTGCGAGAGAATCGACCAGATCGAAAAAAGCGGTACTACCGGATAAAGGAATAAATCAAAAGGTGTCCCACCCTAACATAGGAGGTGTCCCACCTAGTGCCGACAAAGAAAAAACGCCCCAGATATGCGCTGGATGATGACACAATCGAGAAACTTGAATGGTTATGTAAACAGCATCAGAAGCGTGCAGGAAAACAGAAAGTGTATCCAAAGGATACTTTGACCGAACTCATAAACAACGATTATCAAATCAGGAAACGATTTGGATAGGAGGAGCGCATGTTAACCAAACAGCAAAAAACACTTTATCGACGTAAAATGATTTTTATCATTGGGGATCGATCTGTTGAGGATATCCCCAAAAACGAATTGCAACAAGTTCAACGAATCGGAAAATTGATCGGATCGCCAATTATGGACCATTCAAAACCATTAGAGCCAATCGATTTTTACACATTTACCTACGAAGATTATATGAGTTTGATTGATGAGGGCTACAGTGTGAGAGCAATTGTCAATGCATTAGGTATCAGTAAATATCGATGGATGAACTGGCGATTAGAGAATGCGCCAAAGGAGGAAGAAGTTGAATGTCCCAAATAGTGGATGATATGTTGGATGGATTTATTTGCCAGACTTGTGGCAGTTTTGTCGACGGAGAAGCACCCGACTACCCAAGAGACTGTGAGGACTGTGAAAGTGAGGCAGATGAATGAATCTATTTTTGCTCTTCTTAGGAATTATCGTTCTTACTAGCGCCTACAATCTTGCCGAAGAGCGAGAGCATCGAAACAAAGCAGTTCACGCCATCGTGATTTTGGTCACGTTAGTGATCATGTGGAGCTTGATACGATGAACACAAAAGAATCATTGATTAAATGGGTCGTAGCAGATATGGAAAAAGACTTTGACGGTGAGAAACTAAGAAAGCTACAAATCATCTTAACGATGCGCTTGGACCATTTTGAACTAACTAAGCCTTCAAGAGAGCTCGTTTTGTATGACGAGACATCGGATGTCGCCGCATATCGTCAATTTGTAGTCTCAAAGAAGATTCAGGGGCTTTCAGATGGAACTTTGAATCTTTACATGCAAACAATCAATCTCTTTATGAGGACGCTTAGAAAGCCATATAAGGATATCACCACAAATGACATTCGATTGTTCATTGCAAATCGTGAAATGACTGACAAAGTCTCGAAAGGGACATTGGCCAGAGAGCGTGGTTGCATCATACGATTTTTCCGATGGCTGTATGTTGAAGAATATATCCCTCGTGATCCGGGAATACGAGTAGAGAAGATAAAGGTGCCGAAACGACGCAAGCAAGAATTCAGCGAACTTGAAGTTGAAAAGTAGGTGCAAAAGCTTCGGAAATTTTTGTCTTATCTTTACTGAAATAAGTTAGCCATTGGGCAAATCCCTCAGCAAAGACTTCAGAAATGCCTTGTCGAACTTCGTTCTCAGAAAGTCCTAGACTACTTGCTTGGTTGGCATGGATAATTTTCATAATAATCATCTCCTTAAATATAGTTAGTGGTAAGTAACCAGTATGTTATAGGAACATGGAAAATTCAATTGTTTATTTGGTAAAGATACTAAGTTTGAAGATATCAGTAAATGACGATCAGAATATTAATTCCGCAATCGTCAGCGATAGCAAACAGGAGGGATAAGAATGAAATATATCATTACCACTGACAATGAGGAACAGGGGTGGCTTGATTCCTTTAATGATTGGGCAGGTCATTCTTACAAAATGAATCAAGAAGTTAAGGAAGACCACCTTGATTCTGTAGAGACAAATATTGATAGATTCAACAATGTAGTTGCTTGCGGGCCCGCTATTCGTTTGATTGAACAGGAGGGATAAGCTTGGAAAAATCTAAATATTTAAAACTAAGAAAAAGCCTTATTCGCAGATTGGAGAGAAGGCAATTAGAAGTTGCCGAATTTGAAAATAAAAAGCTTACAGACGATGGGCTTTTGCAGTATGGAAAAGCCATTGGCGCAATGTATGCAGTGGAAGATGCTATAGATGACTTAGACAGCCTTTTCGAAGTGGCTGCCAGCGATAACGAAAAAAAGACCCACTAGGAGTCTTCATTGCGAACAATATGAATACCGTCATCGGTAAGCTGTTGGCTACTTACTTGTGACAAGCGAGCATTGAATTCTATTTCAAGGCAGCGGACGAACTCGTTCCTATATTCATTAGCAATTTTGGACACAGTTTTCAAGAAGTCGTTTGGATCGTCTGTCAGCTCAATCTCGACTGGCAGGCACTCCAAATCATTCAAAACGTAGTCGGCAGCAGATTTCATAACAGTACGTGCATCAACAGTAATTTTCATACGATCGCCTCCTATGGCGATTATATCATGGACGGAGGGACAATATGGTAACAAAATTTAGAGCGTGGGATAAAGCAATTAACGAAATGATACCTTGGCGCATGCTGCTAAACGTCTACAATTTACGAAATGTTTTTATAAGACCTGAAACATGCGGATTAGTCCTCATGCAATCCACAGGCTTGAAAGACAAGAACGGCATGGAGATTTTCGATGGGGATTTGGTAAAGAAATTCTCGAATATTAACAAGTTTACAGATGATTTTGCTGAAGACATTGAACCAATCTATGTGATAACCTCCATTGTGCGTGACGGTGCCTGTTTTAAGACAACTTTTAAAGGTGTACCTAGCTTCGTGCTAGATCAAAACAGTATGTCTATGGTAGAGCATATGGAAGTGGTAGGTAACATCTATGAGAACCCAGAACTATTGGAGACAGCCAATGAAAGTTAATCACTATACAGTACTAGCTAGTGCATCAATACTGCTAACGATCGCTGGCTTGAGTTGGCTATCCTATACCCTAACGGAATGGAGGTGATTTTGATTGGGCAAAACAAAATCAAAAGTGAAAAAGAAAAAACGTAGGCTACAGCAAAAAGCAGAAATGAACGGAACTGGAAAAAAGAAATAAAAAAAGCCGGATTCCCCCGGCTGCGAACTAATGTTCTCGACAAAGACATTATAACATAGTAGGGGGAATCAGGCACTATGGCACTTTTTGACGTAACGAAATATGAAGTACCAGATCCTAAGAATGTGGATATTGAAAAAACAAAATATAATGTGGGTGTCTTTATGGCTGCCTATTTATCTGCAAGATGTCGAGTAGGTGAGCCGAGAGAGCCCAAAATCACTAGTACCTTTTCAATTGTCCCGCCGACATTTTCAACTGAAAATTATGCCGCAGCGGAAGAGCTGCTTATTCAAAAAGAGGAAGCAATTAATGAGTTCCATAAGCTGCATGATCTTTTTGAACGTGGTTTTTCATCAATACAGCATCCATTTAAACCAGAGATAGCCGAAAGAAGGAAGAAAATCTTTTGCCAACGCTATGTGAATGGCCTGAGCGTGTACCTTACGGCGCAAAGAAACCACATAAGCGAGGACTTAGTATCGCAAGAATCCAGCAAAGCGATCGTTCAATTTGCTTCGGCATTGGAATTGCTAGAATTTCGGTGAAAAATCGGGGTTTTATCGGGTAAATGTCGGGTTTTTGTACGGAAAATGTACTGATAACATGCTGATAAACCGTGTTATTATGTTAGTGTCGAAAGATTAAGAGATGTGGTTAATGGGCTACTCACATAACTCATAAACCGAAAGGGGGCTAATCCCCTCGTCGCTTTATTCTTCTTTGACAGAAAGACGGTAAAACTAAAACGAATGGAGTTGAGAACGCTCCTTATCTTCATTCGCCGTCTTTTCTTATGTCACTGTGGCGGAAGTAGGAGACGCAACGGTCAATGGTGAATAACCTCGTGAGAACCTAGTAAGTTCTTGTGTGTGGCGCAATCCCACACCAGTGACATTGGGAGGACTTATTTATACCGGCCAGTGTAATAAGTATCTGACCCATTCGCATGCAGAGGAGAGCTCCCTCAAGTTGGTATATAGTTTAAAGGAAAAACAGCCGTCAGAATGCGGTAGTTGTCGGTTCGAGTCCGGCTATGCCAATAGGGTTTACAGTTATCCCTACAAACTGATCTAAACATTAAATTGGACTTGCTAGGAACACGGCAAGTTGCCTTACGCAGGCTTTGTAAGCGGTCTGTGGTGACGAAACAGGAAGTTGGAGCACAGTTCAATGAGTTTGCCTAGATCAGGGGCGGTATTCTGATCCAGTGTTCAAATGAACCCCGTACACCTCTTAACAATGTGTCCCAAGCGGGGACGTACATATCTGCAGGTCTGTTGATATTCAGATAAAACGAGATGATCTATAATGTCCGCGGGAAACTTTATAGATAAGATTAGGCTGTTAAAGCCCGCCTGCTCATCTTACTACATAGCTAAGTCACTCATTGCGAGTGGCTTTTTATTTTTGGAGGTGTCCATTTTGACAGCATTAGTTGATCTTGTTTTAAATGGTATTGTTTATTGTACAAAAGGAATGCAAGTAAATGTGGAAAAGAAATCCAGAAAGTATTCAACTGTTTCAAGAATAGACTCGTCACAGAAAGAACCGAAAGAAATTAAATTTAATGTCAGTAATGAATTAATGCCGATGTACTTTGTATAAGCGGTTTTTTATTTGGAGGAAAAAACAGTGGAGATCATCAAAGAACATTTAGTAGAGTATCACGATGTAAAATCTGAAAATGATATCGACCTCTACTTTAGACCCGAAGAAGTTGTAAAAAGAACCATTGATCCAAAGCAAGCCAAGAAACAGAGGAAGAACAAGATGCAGCGATTCTTACATAAATTATCTAGGAGGAAATTCAAATGAAATTTCAAAAGAAACCAGTAGTGATTGAAGCGTTCCAATATGATGGAGATCTAATGAACTCAGACGGTGAATATTATGTCCCTGATTGGGCAGTTAAAGCCCGCGAGAAAGGTAAGTTGTTTTATGGAACGTATAGATCAGGAGACAAAGAATTGCCAGGTGCATTATTTGCTAAAACATTAGAAGGCGACATGCATGTGAGCGTTGGGGATTATGTGATTCAAGGCGTTGCTGGTGAAATCTATCCATGCAAACCGGAAATCTTTCATCAAACTTATGAAAGGTATGATGAAAAATAACCACCGAGAGCTAGGAACTCGGTGGCTAGACAGAACGATGTGTATCTTGATCTAATTCGTGATTAAAGAAGTATTTTATAGATAATAATATAACGCAGGACGTATATTGAAATGCATATTTTATTTGAATATGTTTAATAAAAATGACTCCATCCAATAGAGCGATTCACATTCGATTGAATGTTCTAAATCTATGATTAGACTTTGAACAGTTGCGCTAAATTGAGATGACTCGGGATTCGTGTTGTCAATTATTTCAAAGACTTTTAAAGATCTCTCATTAATCATAATTTGATTATTATTGATTATTTCTTTACGAGTATGTTCAAGTAATGCCTGAATGCCTACTAAGTCTTCATGTTCTTTTAAATGGAGAAGTCTGATACAGAAAACCTTCATTGAATTGTATGAATCAATTTCAGCTGAACTATCCAGCTTTCTTTTTACGAGAATAAATAATTGGTAAATAGCAAATGATAAGAAAAATCTTTCTAAAAGCACTTCAATTTGGTTTTCTCCATTCCATAGCCAAAAGTAATTATCTTCAAACTTAGTAATAAGCATAGTGAAAAATAAGGAAGAATAATAAATTTCAATGATGTAAATCCAAGTCTGACGTTTCTTTTGTAAAGAAAACGTCTTTTTTCGTCTAATCAATGTCGCTAGTCGAATAAAAGGAAAAAGATAAATTGCCACCCAGAATAAAATATTTGCCATAAAATCACCTCCAGTATCATTATATCAGAGGAATAGGGAGTGAAGAACATGTTAATGTATTTAGCAAGTTTTGAGAAAAATTATCTTTTAAATAAATATCAAATAAGGCACCGAAGGAAGTTGAAAAAAATTATCTTCTACCAAAGATTGATAAAAACATTGGGGGTGCCAGGGACAATATATACGAGTCCGACACTTCGGATGTTTGAAATCTTTAGAATCGGAGGAAATTATGAAAATATCAAAAATGAAACTCGCTGATCTGAAAGCTGCAGATTACAATCCTCGGGTGGATCTTGTTCCAGGAATGGATGAATACGAAAAACTGAAACAATCAATCATCGAATTTGGTGTTGTCGATCCGCCTATTTTTAACATCCGGACAGGACATCTCGTAGGAGGCCATCAGCGTGTCGCTGTGGCTCGAGATTTGGGCCTATTTGATGAGATAGAAGTATCAATCGTAGATTTACACCTCGAGAAGGAAAAAGCCCTCAATTTGGCTCTCAATAAGATTTCTGGGAAATGGGATGAAGAGAAGTTAACCATTCTCTTAAAAGAACTCGGAGAAGAAGATATCTCTTTAACTGGTTTTGATCTTGAGGAGGTCGAAGATTTAATTGCTGCTTTTGATTATCAAGAAGACATGGATCAACCAATTGTTGAAGATGATTTTGACGTAAACCAATACATTGAAGATCATCCAGAGCCTAAAACAAAACGTGGCCAGCTATGGCAACTAGGCAATCATTTTTTGCTTTGCGGTGATTCGACGGATCAATCTGATGTTGATCGCCTTATGCAAGAAAATAAAGCAGACTTAGTTGTAACGGATCCGCCATACAACGTTGCTGTAAAGTCTAGCAACGAAGAACTGAAAAATTCTGGTCGTGGAGAAATTCTCAATGATGATATGAATCACGATGACTTTGTGGGATTCTTAGAACAAATCTTTCTAAATTACGCGAAACTGATGCATGATCAAGCGGCAATTTATGTCTTTCATGGGTCTTCGTATCAACGAGAGTTTGAAAATGCGATGAATGCTGCAGAGATCGATGTACGAGCACAATGCATTTGGGTTAAAAACAACGCTACCTTTGGCTGGAGTCAATATCGTTGGCAGCACGAACCAGTGTTTTATGCTTACAAGAGGAAACAGGCACCTGAATGGTATGGGGATAGAAAACAAACTACAGTCTGGAAAGATGACTTGATCCATGATATTCCGGACATAAGCGTTTGGCAAATCGCTAAAGATGATGCAACTAAATATTACCATCCGACACAAAAGCCGCTATCTCTTATTGCAATTCCGGTAAGAAATAGCTCGAAACGTCAAGATACAGTTGTGGATCTCTTTGGAGGATCCGGAAGTACGTTAATGACTTGCGATCAATTGAAGCGAACGTGTTACACAATGGAGCTTGATCCGATTTTTTGTGATGTGATCATAGACCGATGGGAGAAAGCTACCGGAAAAACTGCAGTTTTAATAAACTAGGTTATAAAGCTCACTTTTGGGAACTTGCAACGAAGTCATTTGAAAGGAGCTTACTAATAAAAAAGAGGCCGGTGCGCTAACACCGACCCTTTCCACGAGGATCGCTCCCCGAAGATACAGAGAATGTCCACGCGTGGTCTTCTGATACCCTCTGTATCTTCTAGCATTATATCTAATGCGGAGGGCTTAAACAATGGGAACACAAGATCGGGAAATGGAATATCTGATTCAAAAGGCGTTAGAAGAGCAAGAATCCATTGAAGAGTACAAAAAAATAATTCGTGTGGCTTTAGGAAAGTGGCTCAATAATCTGAAATCAGGTGAAATAAAGTTAAACTCAATCAGTGATCTGAAAGTACTCATAGAAGCTGATTTAATGCTTAAACAAATTGAAAAATAAGTTAAAGATTATGTCTATCAGACCTAGTTAGTTCCTTTTTCATTTTTTGAAGTTCAAGTTTGCTTATCTGGTTTTCAATCTTAGCTTTCTTAATATTTTCATGATTTAACATGATTTCTTGTATAGATTTAATTCCTTTCGGAAGAATTGAACATACACTTGCTAAACCTATTACTACTCCAGCCCAGTACTTTATAGCTTCTACAGTGTCTGGGGTAAATTCTAATCCAGGTAATAATTCGATAAAGCCCCCATGGGGCACTAAATAATCTAGGTCGGTAGCACTAGAAAGCAAAACTTGTTTTTCCTCATCGGTTAAATCGTTCGATGATATAATTATTTGTTTCAAGTCTAAGTTATTTTCTTTTAAATAATTCTGAATTGAAAAAGACATATGTGTGATTTCAGATATTAAGTCTTTGTATTCATCAGAAGGTCCATTACAATTTGCAATAAAAATGTATGATTGGAGTTTTCTTTTTTCGAAGGAATCAAGAGAAGTATTTTTAATAATTTGATTCAATTCGGAAACGACTTTACTTATTTCAATAGTATTATCCATGTGGCACATCCTTTATTTAAGATTATATCATGGATATAAAATTTAGAGACTGAGTTATAATGGTATTTCAAAAAATCAGGAAACAAAACTTAATTAATTTGATTGCGAGGTGGTGTGAATGGATGGCTAGAAAAAGAGACCCGAGACGAGATGAAGCTTTTCTGATATATGAAAAAAATGACGGAAAGATTGCTCTTGTCGAGATTGCTAATATTTTGGGTTTGCCATCTGGTACCATCCGAGGTTGGCGATCTAAGGATCGCTGGGATGAAAAGTTAAATGGGACGTTCCGATCAAAAGAAACGGAACGCTCCAAAAAAACAACGGAACGTTCCAAACGGGTCGGTGCTCCAGACGGGAACCAAAATGCAAAAGGCAACAAAGGTAATAGTAGGGCATCACCGCCTGAACGAAACAAAAATGCGTTGAGAACAGGCGAGTATGAAACTATATTTGAGGATTTTTTATCTGACGAAGAAAAGGAAATTTACTCAAGCTTGAGTGATGATCCTTTTTTTGTTTTGTCCGAAGAAATCAAGTTGTTGAAAATTAGACAACGTCGAATGATGCAACGAATTAAAGATGCTGAGGACGGTCTTAATCAGGAAGAAATTGAAAGATTACAACAGCTGCGAAAGGTCAAGGAGCCGACTGTTGTTGACGATAAAGTGGTTACTATCAAGCGAGAAGTTCTTAAAGATGTTCAAGTATCAAGGAAGCAGTTTCGTAAGATAGATAATATTTTAGCTATTGAGGAAGCTCTAACACGCATCAGTAACCAGCTGACAAAATCCATCAAGCAACTAAATGAATTATCCTTATCTGGTAGAAAAGTTACTCTGATGGAAGAACAAAAACGGAAGATGACCTTTGAAGCAGATATTCTTGAAAACAAAGCTGCTAAACTGGTACTTAAACAAGGTGAACAAAGTAAAGTGCAAGGGCTCATTGATATTGGCCAAGCACTTATTGGTCCAATAGAAGAAGATGAGGAGAGTGATACCGATGAATCAGTTGAAATTATCGACTAAGCAACAAGAGAATATTTTCCAATCGCTCAAAGGGATCCGGATGGAACTGAACGAGGGAACGATTCGTTCTGGTAAGACGATGTCGGATGCTCAGAAGATGGCTTTAATCTACGCAGGACATCCCGATACAAATCATCTTGTACTCGCTTATAACCAAGAACAAGCATATCGAATGTTTATGGATTGCGAAGGATTTGGACTTGAACATATCTTTGCCAGCTGTGCGGAGATTCGACACGATGAGCATGGAGATCACTTATGGATCAATCTTCCTACAGGGGAAAAGAGAATCTATTATAAAGGCGGCGGGAAAGTGAATGCTGTCGGTGCTATCACTGGGATGTCTTTTGGTACGGTCACTTTTTTAGAGTTTAATCTTCTGAATAAGGCGGTTATCGAAGAAGCTTTTCGCCGGACCAAGGCTTCTAGTTTTCGTTACCATCTTGCAGAACAAAACCCACCGGCTCCAAATCATCCGAATCTTGAAACGCTGAAGCCGTTCATTGAAACGGGTTCTTACAAATTTCGGCATTGGCGGCCACAAGATAATCCTATTTTAACGAAACGATCATTAAAAGAATGGGAAGCAGAGTGTAAAGTCTCTGACTATCTCTACAAACGAGATTGGCTAGGCGATCGAGTGATGCCCGAAGGCGTGATCTATTCAATGTTTAATGAAGATACCCATATGACAAAAGAAATCATAGGCAAGCCTGTAGAAGTGTTCTTCAGTGCCGATGGTGGTCAAAGCGATGCGACAACTTGTTCGTTAAACCTCGTTACATGGAAAGATGGAAAGTATTATCTCTATCGAATGGCCAACTTTTATCATAGCGGCGCTGATACTGGTGTCACAAAAGCAATGAGTGAGTATGCCAAGGAAATCAAGCACTTTAAGGAATGGTGTTATAAAGAATGGTCGTGGCTGCCAAAGCATTCGAAATTTTTTGTCGATCCGGCCTGTAAGTCATTGAGTGAGGAATTACGTGTTTTGGGTATTGTCACTACAAAAGCAGATAACAATTCAAAAGATAAAGTAACGAGTAACGGCACCAAAATTGAAATAGGGATTGAACGCATGCAAAGCGCCTTGTCAAAAGGACGCTTTTTTCTTTACGATCATGAAGGCAAATATGGACATTATTATTTTATCAAGGAGCTAGGGATGTATGTCCGTAATGATAATGGCTACCCAGTTGATAAAAACAATCATGCCCTTGATGAATGTCGGTATGCAATTAATTACTTTACGAAACGTTATGTTCTCTTATAGGAGGTGGTCCAATGTCATTCTGGCAAACAATAAAAAGAGTCTTTGGAAAGGGGGCGGTTGCGATAGGTGCAAAAAAAGAGCTTCAGAGTATTTTAGATCATCCCAAGATTCAAATGAGTCGTGAAGAGTATGACCGTATTCAAAACAGTTTGCTTTATTACCAGGGGTACACGCATTGTAGTTCTGATCAGAGAGCAAAGGCAAATATCAATATGGCCCGCAAGGTTGCTTCTGAGTACGCGAAGGTAATGTTCAATGAACAGGCAGAAATCACGATCGGGAAAGAGGATAAATCTAAAAAATATGATGAAGCCAGTGCTTGGATAGAATCTGTGTTTCAGCATAATGATTTCAAACGTAATCTGAGTAAGTACCTTGAACCAGCGATGGCACTTGGCGGATTGGTTGTACGACCTTATTTCAATGACAAATCAGAACAAATTGAGTTTTCATGGGCGCTACCTGACACCTTTTTCCCACTAGAAAGTAGCACTAATAAAATCAGTCAGTGTGCTATGGCATTCAAAACCACCAGGGTAGAGGGTGACAAAACTATATATTATACACTTCTCGAATTTCACGAATGGATTGAGGGGGAATATTGGATTTCCTTGGAACTTTACGAAAGCGAGAAACATAATGTATTAGGGATGCAGGTGTCTTTAAAAACTTTGGATCAATATGCCGAGTTGGATCCATCGAAGCGAGGGGAAGGAATCGAACGTCCGATTTTCTCTTATTTCAAAACTGCGGGATTCAACAATATCCACCCTTATTCGCCATTGGGTGTTGGTGTTTACGACAACTGCAAACAGACACTTGATCGACTAAATAAAGCGTTGGATGCATTTGACCATGAAATTGATGTAGGAAAAAGACGAGCGGCTTTCCCTGAATCTATGCTAAGTGGGGTTCCTGACAAGGGAACAGGAGAAACGAAATTAACCTTTGATAAAAATGACGACTTCTACGTTATTGTTCCTGGCACTAATCCAGATGAATTTAAAATCACTGATCTAACTCAAGATATTCGGACGGAACAGTATATCGGGGCAATCAATCATCGCTTGCGACTTCTTGAAATGGAAGTAGGACTTTCAACCGGAACTTTCGTCTTTGACGGTCAAGGCATCCGATCAACCAACAAGACCGCAACTGAGGTAATAAGTGAAAACTCGCAAACGTATCAATCGAGGAACCAGCAAACCACTGAACTTGAAGAGTTTATTCGTGATGTTGTACTTGCCCTTTGTGAGCTAGGACGAGCAACAGAAGTCGATGGAAAACCCGTGTTCGATGGAGAAGCTCCTACTCGGGAAGAAATAGGGGTAAATTTTGACGATGGAATTTTCTTAGATAAGAAATCAGAGTCAGATTATTATCGAGAGCTGAAAAACGATGGACTGATCCCAGGGTGGTTAGCTATCTCGAAGATAATGAAAGTGCCAGAAAACGTTGCACGAAAAATCTATATTCAAGCACAGATGGATGTGGTTGATGAAACAGCAGGAAGAATACAGGATTCTGGATTTGAAGACTTCGAGGAGTGAGTAGATGACTATCACACCGAAGCAATTAGAGATTGAAGCCTCATACGTCCAAGATGCCTATATGGCGATGGAAGATGAGATCATGAAGATGCTTGTCCGCCAGTTAAACATGCCGACGAGAACGTCGCTCACAGAGGATAACGCATTCCGGTGGAAGATTGAAAAGATGCAGCAATTAAATTTGTTGAATCAGCAATCGCTGCAGCAGCTGGTCAATGAAACAAGTCAGTATTCTTATGATCAATTACGTAAGATTATCGTGGACATGGGCTTTGAGGTCGTTTCGGATCTCGACAAGAATTTGTCTAAGCAGACAGGAAACGAACCGCCGCCAAGGACTGAAATCGATAATGTGATGGAGTCATATTTCAACCAACAGTGGCGTGATCTCGACAACCATGTCAATCAAACCCTGATCGACACCAATTACCCTGACAATCCACTAGCTAAGATGTATCAGCAAGTTCTCAACGATACAGTAGCCAAAATCATCGGTGGTGCTAAAACGACACAGCAGGCGCTTAGAGAATCGATCTATGCGATGGTGGAAAAAGGTGTGATGACGACCTTTGTCGACAAGGCAGGGCGTGAATGGAGCCTTGAGCGTTATGTTCGGATGGTTTTAAAAGCAACCACTCACCGTGTCTATCAGGATCTGCGACTTAAGCGAGGCTTAGAGCATGGCATTGTTACTGCGTTAATGAGTAGCCATATGGCTGCACGACCACAATGTGCCCATATCCAAGGGGGATGGGTGCTAATTGTTCGTACAGAAGATGCTCCAGAAGAATTACGGCACATTCCATCCATCTATGATCATGGATACGGTGAGCCTGATGGCACACAAGGGATTAACTGCAGGCATCGGCTGTACATTCAAATCTATGATCCGAATCTTGATGTTCACATGAATCAATATGATCCAAAGGAAGCGATTGACAATGCGGATTTAGTTGCCAAGCAACGACGTATGGAAGTCGCTATTCGTCGTGCCAAAAGGCAACTGAATGCCGCAATAACGATTGACAATAAAGAAGATGTTCAGCATTTCAAACAGCTGATCAGACGACGACAAGGAGCGTTGAGAGCATTTATCAATGAACATGATCAATTGTTGCGTCGAGATTACTCAAGAGAACAAGTGTATTCATAAAAGGGGATGAGAGTATGAAGCGATCATATTGTTTACCAATTATTAGGATATTGAACAGAAAACGTTTCTACACTGGCGAAATTATAGTTGAACGGAAAACGCGGCTGCTTAGCATACCATGGGCAAAGACCGGCACTAAATATAAAAGACAATGGAGATAATAGTATGAAGTTAAGTATTAAAAATAATGGGAAATCAAAATTTTCCCCAGATTACGAGTTTTTAATTGATGGTAAACCTATAGAAAGGGACAGATTGGTAGATATTACTATTAATATGCCAGCAGACGGCGTACCTAGAGCAGTCTTCACATATGAAATTGATGAATTGTATGTCGAAGATTTGGGAGTGGGGGAAGGACCAGTAAGTATAACTGCCGGTACAATCAAGGTCGCTGATATTAAAACACCGAATATTCCAAGAACTGATATTAAGGTTGATGGTATTACAGCTGGAACAATCAAAGCTCATAGCACAACCATGCATGATATCGACCTCTTGGCTAAAGAAATCGCGGAACAGACCGCAGAGGAATTGCGCATAAGTCTTAAATAAAGTCATCATAGCGATGGCTATTTAGTTTGCCTTCTTACTGCTTACAGGCGTTAAAGAGAAAGCTGTCTCGGGTGGTGGACGTAACCATCAAATTTATCGGGTTGTGGCGTAACCACTAGGAGGTCACTATGAAAGGAATGTCTAAGCGAATGAAGATGAATTTGCAGTTTTTTGCAGATCCTGAATCTGACACAACTAATGATGAACAGGCACAAGTTGAGGAGTCTCAAACAGAAAACGAGCAAGAGACGGATTCTGAGGAAAAAGAAACGTCCCCGAAGAAGTATTCTCGTGATGATGTAGGCAAGATGGTTGCTGCAGAAACCAAGAAAGCCGTGGAGAAAGCAAAAAAAGAGTGGGAGAAAACCAACTCCAACGATACCGAAGAAGAATCCTCAGGTCAGAACCAGAATGAAACATCTGCCCAAGAAAAACTGGCTCAAAAAGAGGCGGAGCTAGCTAAAAAAGAAATCCGTCTAGAATACCGGGAGAAGGCACAAGAAGAAGGTCTGCCGTTGAAAATCATTGATTTGATCGATTGCAGTGATGCTGAAAGAGCAGAGGCGTCCTTTGAATTGGCTAAAGAGATCTTAGGCGAAAACACCTCAAAGAAAAAGAAAAAGCAGTTTGTCAGTGGTGGGAATCCTCAATCGGGAAACCCAGATCAGTTAGACCCGTTTTTAGCGGGATTAAAAGGAAAATAGGAGGAATTTTTAAATGACAGTTACAGTTCAGAATTATGCAGAGAAATGGCAGAAAGAGTTAGATCAAACCTTGCAACAAGAATCATTAACAGCGGAGTTAGAAACCCCTGAGGTGAATTGGTTAGATGCAAAAACGTTCCGTGTCCCTCATATCAAGACATCAGGATATCAGAACCATAATCGTGAGAAAAAAGGATTCAATTCTGGGAAAATTACTGTTGAGGATGTCCCTTACACGTTGAATTTTGACCGCGATATTGAATTCTATGTCGATAAAGCAGATGTTGATGAAACGAATCAGGCAGCGTCAGCTGGTAATATTACCCGTGAGTTCTCAAAAGAGAATGCGACACCAGAAATGGATGCTTACCGTTTTTCTAAATTAGCAGCCTACGCTGAAAAAGAAGGGCTTTCGAAAGATGAAGTGATCACGGAAGATAATGTTGTCAAAATTTTAAAAGCCGCTATTCTAAAAACGCGCCGTTACGGTACTCAAAACTTGATTCTTTACGTGTCTTCTCAGGTGATGGATTGCTTAGAACAATCGCCTAAATTTACTCGCACGATTAACGTTGATTCTAACGGCATGAAGATTGAAACGCGTGTGACGAGCTTAGACGGTGTCCGTATTAAAGAAGTATGGGCAGAAGAACGGTTCTATGAAGCGTTTGATTTTACAGAAGGATTTGTTCCTAAAGATGATGCTCGAAAATTAAATTATCTGTTAGTTGCTAAACCTGCAGTAATTGCAAAAGCAAAATTCGCAAGTGTTTATCTATTTGCACCAGGGCAAGTAGGACAAGGAGATGGGTATTTATACCAAAATCGTATCTACCATGATTTGTTCAAGATGAAGCATCAAAACAATGCAGTAATTGCTTCTACGTTGTCAAAGTAGATTCCCCGGAAGAACCGGGTGAGCCTGATGGAAACGAAGGTGGCGATGGGACAGCAGGTCAGTCATTGGTTATCGATGACATGAAGGTTGATGAGCTTAAAGCCGAGTTAGATCGCCTTGGGGTTGAGTACCCAGCTGCTGCCAAGAAACCAGAATTAATTGAGCTGTTAAAAGAGAGTGAATAATCGCTCTCTTTTTTCATGGAGGTGAAACCATGGAGCGATTACGTAGAAAGCCGTTAAATGAAATTTTTGACGATCAGGAAAGCATCGAGTCTTGTGGCTACTTATCTCTAAAAGAGTACAAACGTTTGGTAGACAAAGAAACGGAACTGACAGAAAAAGATTTCCGCAAGCTTCTGAGGAGAGCCAGTGCATTGTTGGACATCCAAACGAGACGTTTCTATCAGCGCAACGATCTTGAATCAGATATTCCTCTGCGCCGCAATGCCTTTAAGTTGGCTATTGCCTATCAAATCGAGTACATGCATGAAGCAGATGCCACTACAACGTTTGGCATGCAGGAGGCTGACAGTTGGTCCATTAATCGGATGAGTGTTTCTAGTTCAAAGGGGAGTGCTTTAAAGGAAGAAACTCCTTTACTCTCTGGCGACGCTATGATGCAGCTTTCGGGAACTGGATTATTGTACAGAGGAGTGAGCCGATGAGAATGAGATTACCACCAAAAAAGTTCTTTCCCCATGAAGTGATTTATCGTAAGAAAACGGGGATTTCACCGATTGGTGAAACTCTATTTGAAGAAGAGGAACAAGTGATCCGAAATGTTCGCTTTGATTTTTCTGTCAAATTCTCACCAAGAGATATTAATGGTGAGGTTCAAATACCTAATGCTTTGATTTCGATGGTAAGCAAGTACACTGGACCATTGCCAGATTTTTTTGCTGCTGATCAAATTGAATTCGGAGGAAAGCAGTACACGATTGCTCATGTAATCCCATTACTTGCTGATTCACCTGAACCGTTTGGCTATGAAATTGAGGTGGTTTGATGGCTGGAATCAAGATTGACATCGATCTTTCAGGTGTCCGCTCCAAACTAAGCGAAGACAATTTAGGGCGTGGACAATTGAACATGGCCAATCGTATGCTCCAAACAATAAATGAGACAGTCGTCCCTTGGGACACCGAGCATTTGCGAGATAGCGGTCATGTATCAGGGGTGGGAAGTCAGTTGGTTTGGGATGTTCCTTATGCAGGCCCTCAGTACTATGGTGGTCGAAAACATCCAACGACAGGTGTCTGGATTCCGTTTGTTAATAAACAACCGGGGACGGGTCCCTATTGGGATGAAACTACGAAGCCCATTTTTATCAATGATTGGCTACAAGCCTTTAAGAAAGGAGCGAACCTCTAATGGATTTTATTCATCGACTACAAGAAGTAGCAAGTCAGATCGATGTACCAGTGATTGCCCATGCGATGGATCAGGAAGATTCAATCAGATTGTCAACGCAAGCTGGTGGACGTACGGAAAAATCTTACATGAACGGTGACAAAATCAAAGTGATCCCGTTCGAATTTGTTTTGAAGACAAAAGAAGCGACTGGTGATCAGGTGATGGCGAGACTAGCAAGTATTATCGAAAATGCCAGATCAATTCCTTCGCAGGATGATTCTTATAGCTTTATGGGACTAACGATCGTCAACGAGCCGTTCTTTGCAGGTCGTGACAATCAACAGTATCTATACTATCGCTTAGTTGTACAAGCAAAACTTTATATCAAAAAACGAAAACAGGAGAGTGAAGACTAAATGAAAAATGTAAACAGCGAGCGTGGCCATTTCATTGCACCATTTACGAGTATCAACACAGCACCTACGGAATCAGCGTGGGTAGAATTGGCTGACGGAATTGAAGACATTTCGGACGCAAGTACGGAGGCTACAGAAGAAAAGTCTTACTACAATGGCGTAACAACAAACTTAGTTAACCGTGTATCTGGTGCCTACAATGTCAGCGGAGATTACGATTCTGAAGATCCAGCGCAGAAAATTGTCGCAGATATGAAATACAAGACGGGTGTTGGTCGAAAAGTTTGGCATCGAGTGGTAAGTGCCGACAAGACGAAACAATGGACTGGGCATGCGACGGTTACTGACATCGTGGCAGGATCTGGTGCAGCAGATACTACGGAGGACTTTTCTTGTACGATTACCTATGACGCAACCCCAACGGAAGGTGTCCCGGGTTCTGGGGGGAATAATGCAGATGCGGCGTTGAATTCGGCGCCAGTTAATGCCAAGGCAAATAAGAAGGAAGAAACCAAGTAAGAGAGGCGTTTATCGCTTCTCTTTTTTACATACAAACGAATGGAGGCAACAACAATGGTAAAAATCCAAGTAAAACTAACACAGTTACCAATTGAAATTGGCGAACATACATTTTACGTCGACACATCGGAAAAAGGTGCAGAAGCCTTTTGGAAGTTAGTTTCAGGGTATGCGTCCAAGTCAGCAAAGATTACTGAAAAAGTGGAAAAAGAGACGATCACACCTGAAAGAGCGGATAAGCAAGCAAAAAAAGAGCTTGAAAGAGTGATTGATCAACTTTTAGGTGATGGCGCATTTGAAAAGCTGTACGAGCTTTCCCCAGAGTATATCTTCATTTCTGAGTACTATATGGAGATTTGTTCAGCAGTCGCTGAAGAGCTTGGTGGACGCAAGAAACAATTATTTGAAAAAATGCAGCACTACTTAGAAGGTTAGAACGATGAAACTGCAGTATCGATTAGAAGAGACGGTGGAAATCGAAGGCGTAACCTATCCGATCGATCTTTCTTTCGATACGGTATTACGCCTTTTTGACCTATTAAAAGATCCAGTATTAACGGAATCAGAAAAAATTGTTTTGGGGTTGCAGCTTTTATTGGGTGTGTCGTTCTTATGCGAGATCGAAACACAAAACACAATTTTTTTGTCGATATTGGAGATGTTTGATATTTGGGAAGAACCAAAATCTCGTTATGACAGAAACGGAAAGAAATTAAAACCTAAAATGAAAGAGATTGCGGACCAGCATTTTTCTTTTGATTATGATGCGCCAAATATCTACGCAGCCTTTTACCAAGCTTACGGAATTGATTTGTTTGATCAGCGAGGAAAAATGAGGTGGGAGAAATTTATTGCGTTGTTTGGCGGATTGCCGGATGAAACAAGATTCCGCCAAATCGTATCCATTCGGACGAAAAAAATGCCAACAGGAAAAGGAAACAAAGAAGCAAAGGATGAGCTTCGGAAATTGAAGAAACTCTATGCACTACCGAAAGAAGGTGAAGAAGATGAGCAGAAGTGATGGCAAGGTAACAATCGACATAATCGTCAATGGAAAACAAGTCACCAAAGAAATCGATATGGTCGAACAAGGTTTTTCCCGACTAGGTAAAAATGCCGATGATGTCATGAAAAAAGTCGGTTCTGATATGGGGGTCAATACTGAATCAGGAGCCAAGTCCGCTAATAAAGCGGTGGATTCAGTAGAAAAAACCGTTTCAGATCTAGGCAAGACGACTGAATCCGCAACATCAAAAGCGGGGAAGTCGATCGGTGATAACTTTGATTCAGGATCAAAAGGAGCGAACCAAGCGACTGATAGTGTGGCCAAGACTGTTGCAGATCTAGCATCATCTGTCGAATCTTCTGCACCACTTATGGGGCGTAGCATTAGTGAAACTTTCTTAAGCGCTGCTAAAGATTCAGAAGCATCTACGTACAAGATCTCAAATGCGACAGGGGAAATGAGTGGAGCTGTTGAAGCCCATGCGACTCGAGCATCCAATTCAATAGCCAAAGGCTTTGAATCAGGTGCCAAAGATGCAGGCAACTCCACAGATGGAATCACTAAATCTGTATCGAATATGGTTGGTTCAGTAGAAATAGCCATGCCAGGGCTCGGAGGGGCAATCAGTGAGCCATTTATCATTGGTTCGAAACATGCCACTGCATCAATGGATGCTATCAAACAAGCCTCCGCTAAAATGGTTCCTGAGGTAAAACTAGCAGCAACTAGTGCTGGAAACGGACTGTCTCGACATTTAGAAGCGGCAGGGAAAGATGGTGCACGATCAATCGCCGATGCCGTTGCCATCATGAAAAAGGATCTGGGAACCCTTGGAGAGACAGCTGATCAAGTTGGAAAGCAAACAGGGAATGCATTTCACGTTCCGGAACCGCCAGCACAAAAGCTGACTAGCACAATCGGTAATCTAAGTGCAGCTATGTTACTCACTAAAGGTGCAACTACAGCACTGTCTATGGCCAAAGGATCATTGGACAGTGCTTTTGGTCGTATAGATACCTTAAATAACTTTCAAAACACGATGACACGTTTGACCGGAAGTTCCGAAGAAGCCGAACAAGGGATGGAAGGTGTGCGAGATGCAGTAATTGGTACCAACTATATGCTTGATAGTGCAGCACAGACAGTCCAACGATTGGTCTTACAAAATAAAGACCTTGAGAAGTCAACAGAGAGTTATAAAGTCTGGGGCGATGCCGTCGCTTTCTATGGTGATGGATCCGCTGATGCGATGGATAATGTCATGGATGCGATGATTCAGATGCGTGCTACTGGTACCGTCAATATGGCACAGATGGACCGCATGGTACGTCGTGGTGTCGATCCATGGGAAATCTACGCAGATGCGACTGGTCGCAGCGTGGCGGATGTCAGGGATGCTATGCGTGATGGAGAAATGAGCGCAGGGGAATTCTTTGATGCTGTGGAGCATGCCATGCGTGAAGGTGGCAATGAACTGGCTTCTGTTACCGGGATGGCTCAACAAGCAGGGGATACATGGAAAGGTTCATTTGCGAATATGGCCACAGCCACTGCAAGGGGAACCGCAAGTATTATCGAATCAATGGATGATGCATTTGCAGAAACACGTTTCGGATCAATGAAGGAAAATGTTCAGGGATTTGGTAAAACCTTCGAGGGTGTGTTGAATGGTGTAGCAGGTGTGATTCCTCCGGTAGTGTCAGCAGTCGATACAATGGTTGGGGGCATTATTGATCTCAAAGATTCCTCGGCAGCAGTGGCGCCAGTTATTGCTGGGGTTACGGGAGCTATTGCGGGCTATATGGTCGTAAAAAAAGCAGAGTTGTACACTCGTGGCTTTATTGCCTCAATTAAAACTTTAACCGGTGCTAAAACAGCAGCAACTGCAGTTACTAAAACGTTAACTGTTGCGGAAAACACACATTTGAGTGCTACGGCTAAAACCAAAGCTCTTATGGCAGGATCGGCAGCTGGAACCAAAGCGTATACATTGGCTACCGGAGCCCTAACTGCAGCGAAGATGGCGCTGAATATGGTGATGAATCCTCTAGGGGCTGGATTGGCATTGCTAGCTGGTGGTGCAGCATGGTTAACCAAAAAGTGGAACGATAACCGTAAAGCGGCAAAAGAGTTAGCAAGTGAAATTGATGGTTTAGGTGATGAATTTGATGGCCTTAATGATGCAACGGAATCCAATGCAAAAGCGTTTGAAGCACAAGGAAAAGTCATTGATTCCAATGCCGAACGAAACAAAGACCTAGCTGCAGAATTAGAACGATTGACCGCAATAGAAGGCAAGTCAGCTGCTGAAAAGCAATTAATGGCCGATACCGTGGAAGAGTTAAACAACTCAGTTACTGGATTAAACCTTGCCTATGATGAAGAATCGGGTTTGTTAAATGCCACAACCGAAGAAATTCAAAAACGCATTGAGGCTTCTAAAGGCATGGAGGAAGTCAATAGCTTGGTGGAACGTCAAAATCAACTGACGCAAGAAGCCGCTGATTATGAGACTACCCTTAAGGAAGTTGCGAAAGAGCGAGCAATGCTTGAATATGATGCTGCTGTCTCAGGAGTTGACGGAAAAAAAGCAGTTCAGGAATCCCTAGCAGAATTGGATGCTAAAGAAGCAGAGGCTATGGGAAATCTCGAAGGTATCTATGCCGAAAAAGACCGACTATCGGATGAAGAGCAAGCGAAAAGGCAAGAAACATCTGAGGCTACCGCGGCAGCAAACGAAATGATGATTGTTTCTTATGCGAATTTGAGTGACAGCCAAAAGGCAGTTGTTGATGAATTAAATAGTCAGTTAGATAGTTTTCAAAAGAAGAACGAAGATGTTTTCAAAGATGTCCCTGAAAAAGTAGAGTACGGCATGGGGCAGGCTAGGCAACATCTGAAAGATCACCTCACCTATCAAGCCGAACACGCTGACAATATGGAAAAATTGTGGGCTAGAGCCGGGGATGGTATGGATACAGGTTTGCTTGAGAAGATGGCAGAAGGCACACCAGAGATGCGCGCATTGGCTGCAGATATGGTCAATGCTTCTGAAGAGGAAATGTCGAAGCTATTAGAGGAATACGCCAAAATTGGTGAAAATGCACCGAAACAATTCGCCAAAACCCATGGTCTTGGGGAAGAAGATGTACGACTCGCTTCAAGAGAGTTAGCCAATGTATCTGTGGGTACTCTTCGGGATGAGTTGGATAAAGCAGATTTGACCTCCGTCGGCAAAAAAATTCCTGAAGAAACTGCAGAAGGAATGGCTGAAGGTGAAGAACAGGTTGCAGAAGCAGCAGAGAATATCGCACAAGTTCCGGGTCAAGTGATCGAAGAAACGATCGCTAATACAAATTACGCAGAAATTACAGATCCACTTGCCAAAGGGACGTCAGACGGCATTTTGGCAGGGATCCAACCTGTAGGAGATGCATCGAAAGAACTAGCTGAAACGCCTGAGAAATTATTTGGTGAAGTGATCGATCAAGATGTTTTTGTCGCTCACGGCGAGACGCCGGGTAAAGGATACGTTGAAGGCATCGATCGAAGCAAGGAAGCAGTTCAGGCAAGTGCCGCCGAATTATCAGGTGTGCCACGTGAAGTCTTTGAAAAAGAAATGGATCCAGAAACGTTTAAAGGATTCGGCGTAAATATTGGTGAAGGTGCAGCTGGAGGGATAGATCAATCTGCCCCGCAAGTTGAAAACGCCACGAAGCAGATGGCTGAATTGGCAAACAAGGCCTTCCGGAAGGAAAATGATATCAACTCACCATCAGGTGTTTATCGTGGGTATGGCGGCAACATTACGACCGGGCTTGCACAAGGAATCGAGCAAAATAGTAGCGCACCTGAACGAGCGATCGTACAGTTGGCCAAGAAGCTGATGTCCTTATTAGATAAGGAATTAAATGCCAATCAGATGGGCAAACAAATCGGGAAGCCAATGGTCGAAGGAATCGCCCAAGGGATTGATCAGAATTCTTCCAAAGTATTGACATCGATTGCCAAAATGACGGATGAGATGGTCAAAAAGTCTAAGAAGGCTGCTGAAGACGTCGTCAAGGAATTTGAAAAGATGGATCGTGATGTGGATCGAACGTTACAGAACATGCCAAGGATCGCCGCAGCCACTATGCGTGAATCAAATCAAGCTTACCGTGAGGGAATGCGAGAGGCGAACGACACAATCCGTGAAGGTGCTCAACGCATGCCAGACCAGATGAGCCATTTGCCTGATCAGTTTTATCGCATCGGACAAAATTCCATGATTGGGTTAAACAATGGCTTAGTCGCAGGTCAAGCACAAGTATTGAATACTGCAGCTACGATTGCCAATCAAGTGGCTCAAACGATGCAGCGCGCCTTAGACATCAATTCACCATCGAAAGTGATGATGATGGATGTAGGTCGTTGGATCCCTGCCGGAATAGGTGAAGGGATTGAGCGATTCAAGCATTTTGCACTAGATGCCATTGAGGATTTAGGTGCGCAACTTGTCTTACCGAATATCCAAGCTGAATCGGTGGCCATTGCCGGTAATGCAGGCTTTGGATTGTCGTTGCCAGCGGTTAAGAGTGAATCGACAACAACCAACCAAACGATCCATAACTCACCTCGTGTCGAGGTCCATTTACATGATGTCAATATCTATGATAATCGGGATGTGGCGGAATTATCACAAGACATTGCCCAACAATCGGCAGATGAATTAAGGAGGTCGTTAGAATGACGAATGAACCTTTTTTTGAATATAACGGCCACAAGTCGATCGATAAAAATCTTTATTTACTGAATGAGATGGAGTTGACGATTCCGGAATCGGATCTACGATTTGATGAGGTGGATGGCCGGCAAGGCGCGATCATTTACGACAATGAACGAGAAAAAGACATTATCAAAATATTTCCTATGGAGCTTAGAAAAGAAGCAGACAAGCCGCTTTTCCAACAAGTCAGAGAGATCACTCACTGGCTGAAGGAACCCAAGCGATACAGTCGGCTTCTTTTTTCTGAGGATCCGGAATACTTCTATGAGGGCATCTTTCACTCGCAAGTTCGTATTCTCGATCGATGGCGTGATCACTTTGACGTGGCCTTGCCTTTTCGATGCAGGCCAGTAATGTTTCGGCTTGATGGCCAAACTGCAACAGCTCACATATCTGGGCGCACATTAGAGAACCCGGAACCGGTTAATTCGTTGCCGCTGATCCAATTTAGATACAGCGGGACGGCAGATGCAACACTGACCATCAACGGAAAGCAGTTCCGCATCTTAAGAGCTGCCGGAGCTGGGTTGATTACGATTGACAGCGAGCTAGGGACGGCTTATCGGGATGGAATAGCAAATATATCCAATGCGATCCTGATGCAAAGTGATGGCTACCATGTACCGGAGTTACGACCGGGAGCAAATGCGATTTCGTTCACAGCGCAAATCACACAAATGACGATTACGCCACGATGGAGGGTGACTGCAATATGAGCGTGCCGATTTTGTACGACAAAGCAAATAATGATTACAGCACGCTTGGCTTGGGTCTTCTGAAGGATGTGAGCCAAGCGTTCGCAACTCGAAAGAGAAATAATTTTCCTTTTCTAGAATTTACTTATCCGGTTTTCGGCGTTCTCTTTTCTCAGCTTGAGAAAGGAAAAAAAGTTGTGGTCGATGTAGGACCGGGCACAAGATCAAAGCGACAACGATTTGAAATCGTGCGGATCACCAAACCACAAAACGGGCTTGTGGCGGTCTACTGTGAACACATTGCATTGATCACTGAAAAAACAGCACTCAATAAAGGACAGAAGCACACCGCTATTTCAGCGCAAGAAGCGTTGAATCAGTGGCGTGCTCTTTTAGTTCCACAGCATGATTTTACCGTGTTTACGGATCTGACGACGGTCACAGCAATGGACTTTTCTGAAGTTGGCCATTTCGAAAGTGCTGCAGAAGCTTTGGGAGGTAAAGAAGGCTCCATTCTTCAAAAGTATAACGGCGAATATATTTTTGATAACAACGAAATCCGCTTGATGCGAGAAGGCGGTAAGGAGACGGGTGTTGTTATTGCGTATGGCAAGAATTTAGTGGATCTCGTTCAAGAAGAAACGATCGAGAGCACTTATACGTCGATTCGACCCTATGCTCGAGCGAACGAAGAAGGGGCGAGTGAGTTAGTTCTTCCGGAAGTCATTCTGGACAGTTCCCATGTCGACAAGTTTCCGGAACGTCGGGTGCAGACGGTTGATCTTAGCAGCCGAAACCCTCAAACAGTCGCAGAACTTCGTCAGTTTGGCCAGTATTACATTTCAAGCAATCAAGTCGGGTTGCCTCGTGTGAATCTAAAAGTAAAGTTTGCGGATCTATATAGTGCGACTGGTGAGGAACAACATCGACTACTCGAGCAGTTGGAACTCTATGACACCGTCACCGTGGCTTTTAACAAGTTAGGTGTCAACGTCAATGCAAAGATCAATCAGACGGTTTGGAATGTGCTTTTAGATAAGTACGAATCGATCGAGATTGGTGATTCAAGAGCCACGCTTGGATCTAGTCAAAAAGAACAGGAGCGTGATCGAGATCAACAAATTAGTCGACCCCCAATCATTGGGCCAGGCAACATTGCCAACGTTCGACCTGGCACGATTACAAATCTAGTCGCTTATGGCGGCTTTAGCCAAGTGCTTTTATTTTGGGATATGCAGGGATTGACCGTTCGTGAGTATGAAATTTATGGCTCTCAAGAAAAAGGATTTGTCCCGGGACCTAGCAATCTGTTGGGAACCACAAACGTCAATGCATATACACATGGCACCGAGACCAAATTGCAATGGTATTACCGAGTTCGGGCAGTCAATCATCATGACGTTGCTGGTCCATTTAGTGACGAAGTATTTGGTCAAACGGCAAACGCAAAAGACCTCGACGAGTTAGAGGGGATCTTAGATGATTTAAACAATCGGATTCTTCCTGAGCTAGACGAGCGATTAACGGAGAACGACAAAATACTTTATGACTTGAAGCAAAACATTTTGCCGGATCTTGAAGGACGACTGAAAGACCTTGAAGTCGAAATGGACATACTCACCACTATCAAGTTACCGGGGCTTGAGCAAAAATTACTTGATAACGAGCTTGCGTTGAATGAATTGAACAACGTTTCGCTACCTTTATTGGATGAGCGTTTGAAATCAGCTGAACAAAACTTCCTTGATGCACAAAAGCGAATCGATGATGCAATGTCGGATATTCGAGAAGTTGAGGATCTCCTTTCGGATTGGCAGTGGCAAGATACGGTGGAAATTGATGGCGGCAAAATTCGAGCAGATACAATTTTGGCAAGATCAATCCAAACTGGAAGTATCACTACAGTACAGATTCAAGCGGGTAGTATTGTCGGCAATGATTTGGCGATAAATACGATTACCGCCAGGGAAATCGATGCACAGACAATCACAGCTATAGAGATTGCGTCTGATGCGATCATCACAAGACACATTTCTACTAATGCAGTGACAGCAAACGAAATTGCCGCAAATACAATAGTGGCAGATAATATTTCAACAGATGCGATTATTTCCCGTCATATATCCGCGAATGCGGTAACCGCAAATGAGATTATGGCGCAAACAATCACGGCGGATGAACTTGCAACAAATTCGATAATCACGCGTCATATATCGACCAATGCAGTCACTGCGAACGAGATTGCGGCAAATACAATTACAGCTGCGGAAATTGCCACAAATACGATTACTGCCTCACAGATTGCGGCAAATACGATTACTGCAAATCAAATTGCGGTAGAAACAATTACGGCAAATCGAATCGCGACCAATGCAATCATTGCAAGGCATATTACGGCGGGATCTATTGTTGCGGATAAACTTGCGACCGGTTCTGTGACAACAGTGAAGTTAGCAGCCGGGGCAGTGACAGCTAACACGATCGCAGCAAATGCGGTTACCTCTGAGAAAATAATCGCCAATGCGATCACTGCAAATAAAATCGAAGCAAATGCAATTGAAACAAGGCATATGCGAGCCAATACGATCAATGGTGATCGTATTCAAGCAGGAACGTTACACGCGAATAAAATTACTGCAGGAACCCTAACCGCAAATATGATTACAGCTGGTTCGTTATCAGCCGATCGAATTGCAGGCGGGATTATTTCTTCTTCTCAGTATACGGCGACTAACGGTACAAGAACATTGAACATTCGACCAGATCGTTCAATGCCTGCAGGAGACGGATGGACCGCTGGAGTAACTCCTGCCATTTGGCTGACGGCGGGATCGAACAATGTTTCTATTAGTATGGGGAGCCAAAATGGTATGCGCTTGCGAGGGAATATCTACGTGGGCGCTAACTTATTTACATTTCGTGGTAACGCTGCATGGAATATTGCAGAAATAGCCCATCGGCTGCGAAACTTAGCTGGGATTAACGGTACAGTATATATTCCTGCAAGTATTCCTAGTGGGGTGTCATATTACACGATAAGAATAGGCGGATAAAAAAGGAGAGGATGTCATGGTTGAAAAAATATTTTCAGATTTTGCAGGTGAGGTGGGTGTCGTACAAGAGCCTATTTTAGTAGAATCGGAAGTTGACCTCCAATCTATTGACCGAGAAACAGCTGAAAAACTGATTACAGAAATTCAATCATTAAGAAAAGAATTGGAGGAATATAGAAATGAAACTAGTACTAAAAAATCATGAGGTTGTGAAAGCATTAAACTTTTTATCAGGACTAAAGCTAAATGCCAATCAAACGCGTCCAGCCACGAAACTAATTCATTTATTGGATGAGGTTTTACAAGAAATTCAAAGATCACAATTTGAGTTGATAGAATTATACGGAAAAAGAGACGAAGAAAACAATCTTGTGCAGCTAGAGAATGGCAAATCGCATGAAATTGATCCAGACCATGCGGAGGATTATGCCAGAGAAGTGGACCTTCTTTTGAATGAAGAAGTCGTCATTGATGGTGGGCCATTCGTGAAAATAATCGAGCAATTGCCGAGCATACTGGAAAATTATGAAGAAAAAATTGATAATGCAGAAGCCTATATTTATGATCGCCTAATGGATGAATTTGAGAAGGAGGAGAATCAAGATGTTAAAGACTAATACGAGCAGCAACTTTACAGGGCAGATCATGATCAATGAAAAAATGGTTGTCTACCTCTCTGCATCGATTGATGGAGATCAAGACGTTTCAACCTCACCTAGTATCAGTATTCAAGATCCAGAGCTGTACCAGAAAAACAAAAAAACTTGCCGTGAAGGAATTCAAGAATTTTTGAAAGAACTGTGGGCGTTAGAAGACAAGGATTGAAGGAGGAAGGACGATGGAAAATCTCTACGTAACCAGTGAGATCACCTTAAATAAATCTGCGGAAAAACGTTCTTCTCCTGTACCAACTAACACAGAGTTTTTCAGTTTTGATCAGCGAGTTGCCAAAAAGACGATCAACTTTCAGTTTAAAGGGGAGCCGTTGGACCTATCAGAAGCCAATGTCATTTTGGGCTTTGATTTCGTGACTGCAGGTCAGTCAGTCATTTTTGAAAGTGCTGATGAATCAATCGTAATTGAAGATCCTGCCGCCGGAAAAGTGAATGTAATGTTGCCAAATGACATCTATGCGTACTCTGGCTCAGTGATCATTTATGTCTTTGTCGAATTTTCTAATGGCCAATCGTTAGACTATCCAGCATTTAGTACGGAATTCCAAGAATCTTGGATTGATCAGGACCTAGAAGAAATGGCGCAGTTTTATGTGAAGCGATTTGAGGATCTACGAAACCTCGTTCTAGAACAAGCAGCAGGAATTGATCAAGATTTGTCTGAGTTTGAAGAGAGGATTCGGAATATAGAGTCGGCCATCGATTCGTTTGATGTTGATCAGTTAGCGCAAGAAATTACCGAGGAATTAAAGCAGGAGATTTCGGATCAACTTGATCCTATGAACTTGGAAATAAGACAAGCTCAACAACAGCTGGAGACTTTGAAACGTGGGCTGAATATTAGCGAAGCATGGTCATGGTCAGAAGATGGGACGGATCGTTTTACTACGGTATATCCCAAAAAGAACCTCTGGGATGGCACAATTACCACTGCTAGAACAGAGAGAAGTAGCGATGGCCGACATATAAAACACACAATAAATACACTCTTAGGATCGAGGATTTTAATTGCTGGCAATCGTTTTATAGAAGCTGATTTGACTCGTCAAGCACGTGCTCATACAGGAAAGATATTGCTCAATGGAATTCCATTGAGAAGTGATCAAGTGCCTGTTAGATTTGCGGGGTCCAATAGTACATCAGATGGTTTTCGTCTTATATACAATAATTATGATCTGGAAACAGGTGAATTTCAAACTGTATACAGTATTTTCAGCGTAAACCATAGTGCTATTTTAGATATTCCTTTTTCGATTGGGGTAATAAGTACCGGCGATGTACTGGATATTTATGATTTAAAAATCGAATTTATAGATTTAGACCCATCAAGTCCCACTCGTGCACAAGGAATTTATACGACCCCAGAAGAATTGGATCCATTAAACGCATTTCCACAGTATCATGCGTATGCTCTTCAGCAATTTACTACACCAGAAAGATATTCAAGATTCGAACTTACTAGAGAAGCAATAAAAACAATAGACCAGCAGCAAAACAAAAAAATGAATCAGTTGGCGCAACGAATAACTGATCTTGGAGGATGATAAAAATGGAAGGACACAAAGCAATCTACGACACAAGGGACTTACAAGATCTGCGGCCGCTATTTACGCCGGAGGATCGCCCTGTATTCCATCCCTATACGGAAGTAGCACCACCGACTGATCCGCACGTGGTGGTTATTGGTTTTGATTTTAATCGCCAACGTTGGAATGTAGTGAGTGCTGCAACACCCGAAGAGGTCGAGGAGTTACAAGAAACGACGGATACTTTAGGACGATCGGTTGTACAGCTGACGTTACAAAATCTACAACTGTCACAACAAGTAAGAGAATTGACTCAAGGAGGGCAAGAACATGCTTAATTTTGAGACGATTCAGGATTGGTACAATCGTGGATGGATGACAGAAGAGGATGTCAATCAGTTTCTGTCACTTGGTGTGATCACAGAAGAGCAGGCAAATACTATTTTAGAAGGAGGAGGGAAGTCTTAGGACTTCTCTTTTTCAATTTCGGAAAGTGAAGGTAATCGGTATGTTTTATTTTGTCAGTCTTTTTATAGGAGGAGATTTTATGGTTCATTTATTTGGAGGAAGTTTAGATGTCATTGATGTCTATTTGACCTTTGTCGTTATTGATTTAATCGTAGGATATTTTAAAGCGCTCAAGTCACATAGTTGGATGTCTGCAGTGAATTTAGAGGGATTGTTTACGAAATTCATTACGTTTGCGACAATTTTTGCAGCTGCTTCTCTTGATAAAGTGGCGCCAATCATTGGGATTAGTTTACCAATCAACATTGCGCTTGTATGGACGATCTTACTTATTTTCTATGAGATCAGTAGTATTTTAGAAAATGCTTATGAGTCAGGGGTCAAGGTTGGTTTCTTACAAAAGTGGCTTGCGGTGTTCAAGGAAAGTGTACACAAAGAATCAACACCACCAGATTATGGCGATGGCCAAAGCGAGACGGAGAAAACAATTTATCCGAATAAAGATCAAGAGTAGCCGATTGGTTGCTCTTTTTCTATATCAAAAAATGGAGGAAAACACTATGACAAAAATTGTAGATTTACGAGGCGATTCAAGAATTTTAGGACCATCTAACCCCAACAGATCCGTGGCAGGCATCACAAAAATTGCTCGTCACCATTCAGCAACAGCGACCGGTGATGTGTGGGCATTCCAAAATCACTGGCGAGGAACACTTAGCTGGGGAACTGGTGGTTACCACGAGATTATCTTGCGTGATGGATCAGTTCAATTAATCTATCGGGATAACGTCACGACCAACGGCGTAGGAAATCACAATAGCAAGACTTACCACATTTGTGTGGTAGGTAATGGTTCCTTTACTGCAGAACAAGAAAAAGCTTTTGACGAGCGTGCTCGTGCAGCCATGCAGCGATTCAATCTGAAAGCATCCGACGTGTTAGGGCATAACGAGTTTTCTGGCCATGGATCCAATAGTTGTCCTGGAACGAATATGGCGACTGTTCGTAGTCGACTAGGAGCGTCTGGTGGCTCAACATCGACGCCACAACCAGCTCCTACACCTACTTACAATGTAGAAGCTTGGAACAAACGTCAGGTAGTGAGTACTGACGTGCTAAATGTACGTGCTGCTCAGAACACGAAATCTGCCATCATTAAAACGCTGAAACGTGGACAAACGTTCAACGCTACTCGTATCACTCGGAATGGTGAAAGCGTCAATGGTTTCACTACTTGGTTTGAAGTCGATGGTGCTGGTTGGGTGTCTGGTGCATTAGTTACTGAGGTTTCTAATAATAATACATCTGCAGCAACACCGCCGGCTAACGTTTGGCATAGTCGTTCAGGAACCGTCACAGTGACTGCAGCTAAGGGAATCAATTTGCGAGGAACTTCTAGCGGAGATACCACTAATCCGACTGGATTAGGCATTCTTGCTTTGTTGGGACGTGGCCAACAAGTAAAATATGATCGTGTGTTAGTCCAACGAAATGGTCATGCTTTCGTTCGTCAACCTCGCTCCGGAGGATTTGGGTGGTTAGCGATTGGACAGACAAAAGATGGTAGAGTAACGGAGTACTGGGTTAGCGGTGCTACTGTATAATAAATAAACCTCCATCTTGATATACAGATGGGGGTTTGTTATTTAATAATAATGTAATATTTGTAAACGAAGTTCTGAAGGTTGATACCAAAGCTTATTTTAGTTTTTGTGACACAGGATATACTTTCTGAACTCTCGTGTCAAGGTATATGTGTTGATTTTTGAATATAGTGATGTTATATTAATTGTGCATATTCCACTTTTGTAAATAAATATTATCTAAGTTTTGAAAGTAGACATTTTTAAGCATTATAATTGTTTTCTTTATATTGGCTCAACCAATTTTTTATTTGATTTTCCTAAGGGGTGTTACGTTGCAAATAGAGTACATTGTAAATTGTCCAGAAGATAACTTGGAATTAGCTAAGGATTACATAATAACCACGTTTGGAAACGATGAAAGGATGCTAGATAATTTTTTGCAAATAATTAAAATTATCGAATCTCAATTTTCTAGCTTTGATAATAAACTTGTTAATAAAGATGGTACAAAATTTAGACAGCCATATGAGATAACACTCAGAAATGCACTAGGAGTGGCGCAGAGAGCAGAAATAATTAAAAAATTATATAAACATGATTTAAGCTATGAAATTAGGATTGACAAAACTTATGAACATTTTAGATTGATTTTTTTTGTTAACGATATGATAGCTAAATGTGTTTTTACTTTTGGATTTACTAAAGTTGACCTAAAACCGGAATCTGATCAAACAGATTTTTGTGCATTTCACACAGAAAAAATAGCTCAAGATTTTGTTTTAGGGCATTCAGAAAAATGGTTGAATCCCTAAGGAGGGGTGAACATGAATAACGATTTTTTAACAAATTTACTCACATCAAAATATCCTGCATTAATTGAAAAAGAAAATTCTGTACAAAGACAGAAGTCCTTGGAGCTATTGAATATTCGTTTAAATAATAATATTAATGTAGAAAAATTTGCTGAAATTTTAGGACTAAGCGAGAAAGAATATCTAGAATTTGAATTCGGAGATCTTAATCATGAAGTGTCGGAATATGATGCTTTAATTACCAAGTCTCATAAATATGTAACAGAAAAACTACTATTTAATCACGTCAAAGTAATCATGAAAGACGACTTTTTATCGTTTTTCCAGTTAGATGAAGGTCAAGAAACTGATGAAGTTAAGGTTTTGTACAGTCATGAACAGAAGATTAATTCCAAAACAAATATCTATGAAAATTATATACCCGGACTAACTAGCTTTCAAAACCTCAGTATTCATTGTTCAGATTTTGAAATCTCTCCGGGAGCGCTTAACAAAAATAGTCGTCCGAATAATAAACTGAATGAATTTCGTATTAGGGATAGGAGTTCTGAGTCAGCACGATTTACAAACAAATCTAATAGTCTTATAAGAGGCAACAATAGGGGGAGATATTCGCTTGTCTAGTGAAGAAGCTTTATTTCAATTAAACAAAATTTTTATCGAGCACATCAAATTAGAGCATGCAAGTGATGAAGAAATTGAAGGTTTAGATGATATCGAAATTGATATTAATTTACTGTTTGATGATGCTGAATCAGAATACAAAAATGATGGAATAGTTCGTATCAAACACGATATTTCTGGTTTTTATATGGGAGTTAAGCTTTCGATAGTTTTAATCTCAGAGATATTTGTTAAGAACAATGAGAGTTCCCTCAATGAAATGATTGATGAATCAATGGCGGAATTAGCTAAACCAGGATTAAATCGTGCTTCAATCTTAATTTCCCCACCAATAGAAAGTTTCATACAATTTCCTGTAGTTATTGATTTTTATGAAATGTATAAAGAATTCAAGGAAAAAAATAAAAATTAGTAATTCATTGGGTTTTTAATAGTACAAATAATTACGCCCTCTTACTCAGAACCGAGTAGGAGGGTTTTTCGATAATCGTTTATTTATCTGAACAGTCTCAGGAATACTATAATTACAAAGAATGCAAGGGAAAAGAGCACTAGGTGAAAAACAATTGTTAGAAAAATTGAAAACGCACGCCTCATAGGACCCACCTGCTTTTTGTTTTATTATAGCAAATTTTAAATTGAGAGAACTAGTATGGTGATTGCAGTGTTTATAATTTATTAAACGTAGCTCTTGGTTGACATCGTGCTTGCATCAAGATACAATCAAACTACCAATAAAATAACTTTTTCATTTTTCTATTGCCCACTTCACCCTCATGAAGTGGGCTTTTTGTATCGAAAAAAACAGCTTCATTTCAAACGCTGTTGAAATGAAGCTATATGTTACTTTAAAATTTCTATTGAAAGGTGATGACCTATTGTTTTAACTGGGATCTAAACATAAAGTATCCAATTACTTCTAGAATTCCCATGGCAATTAAGGTAAAGCCAAATACTTGTAGAAGAATCAACAAACTTGCGAATGGATTAAATAGTAACAATGCACCACCTATAACTAGAATTACACTATAAATTATCCAAGCCACAGATTTAGTATTAAGACCCAGTACTAATTGAAAGGCTCCATTAGAAATGATAGATAGACCGAGTAGGATTGGGAGAACAGATGCGATGGTACTCGCAAAAAGAAGTACGACAAGGGCTAATACAAGTAAAAATATCCCACTGAATAGACCTAATCCCCAGTGACCAGATTCTTTTCTCGTTTTAAAATCTTCGAGAATATTAATTAGGCCGATCAAAGTTAAATAACCAGCAAGTACATATCCAATAAAATTGAAGAAACCAGCCGGATTAATGGCAATAACTATTCCAAAAATTACATAAATAATAGCTCGAAGAATTGCGTGACTCTTAAAATTTCTTTTTAATATAACTAACATAATAGACACCTCTTTTTTGTTTTCTCAATTTTACATTTTCTTATGATAAAAAGCGAGTATTTAGGTAATTTAAAAAATATGAAATTAGCATATCATAGGTATTAATTTAAAAAATATGATAGCCTTGGGTCAGATGAAATATAGCGTAATAAAATTTGAAGGAGGTTCATCATGGATTATCATGTTTTAAGGAAAAATGATTCTAATTGGTTAGCGGCAGCCACGGAAATATACAATGCTGATTGGGCAGCAGCTAAGTACTTGTCAAAAAAAATGATAGATGATGAGTTCAACGACTGGGAAGGAATTGTGTTAGCTGAAACTACAGATCAAATTGTCGGTTTTTGTTCATTTGTTAGTAAGGATATAGTTGATTTAATATATAGTCCATATATCGCAATAGTATATGTTGATCCGAATTTTAGGGGCAGCGGTATAAGTAAAGAGTTAGTGAAGATTGCGGAAGAACAATTGCTAAAAGTGGGATTTCAAAGTATATATATTGTTACACAACATGTAGGTCTATATGAAAAGTGGGGTTATTCCCAAATTGAGGAAGCAGAGGATAAGTTCGGAAGAAGCATGAGAGTATTAGAAAAGAAGTTTTAGCATAATACCTTATATAGATGTAAAAGGACAGGCTTTATTCATTCCGTTATCGCTAAATTTTCCGATTAACCAACAAGGTGATTTTCTATAATATAGTACAAAAATATTGCCTAGATTGGAACGGAAAAGCTTTTTGTTTGCACAAAATTCGAATAAAAAGTAAATTTAAATTACCCTTAGCTAACACTTTTTCATTTTTTTAACCTTCTTTCCAATACCACTCCTCCCGGGAGTGGTTATTTTTTTGCGAAAAAAAAGCACAGCATATTCTCATACGCCGTGCAGGTGGAACTATGTTCCGTCATCAATGTAATTATACACTAAATTAATGCTTTATCAAGTAACTTTGCTTACCTATCAATTACGAGTGAGAAACATTAATAGTCTTGGTCCTAACAAAATATCATCTCAATCACATTAAATCAGAGACAGAATTTTGTTAATTCCAATAATATCAATCGTATTTTAATAAGAGAAGTTTAAGGTAAGCCATAATATTTGCGATTCCAATTTCTTTAACGTACCATTATTATGTAACATATATAAGAAAAGAAGAGTGCTAGGCAGGGGGAAGCTTGGGGAAGTGTGCCTAGTACTCTTCTTTTTTATTTTATCATTAATGCATCATAATAGATATTATTGATCAGAATAGCGTCTAATATTTTCGAAAAAGTCCATTTACCTATATTTGAGTAAGGGGAGTCTTGCTGGAACATAGGTTGCATGATTTCATGGAATAAGTTAAGATAATTATGCTAACACTTTTAACATTTTTCCAAAAAAGCCCTGTCCTTAATTGGATAGGGCCTTTTTGCGTTCTGCGATTAACTGCTCTAATTCTACCAATTCCTCAAGAGATGCGTTTTTGATGTAACCCTTAGCTCCAGAGCGATTGCGGACGTGTTTCATTTGTTCCTTGTTTTTTTCTTGCCATTTTCTTGATGCTTTAAGTTGAGCATCAGATGTTTTCTTTTCAGTCAACACTCGCACTCCTTCCTAAAAAAGTTGAATAAGTTTCATTACGATAGAAATGGTGATTAAAACCATAAGTATCACCAAGGCGGAATTTAGAATTTTCCTTCTTTTCATATTCTTCGACATTAGATTCATTCCTTTCATTATGATATAATCAAAGGGAAGGGAGGGCTTTCGCCCTATCCCTAGTCGTTGAGAAGCTTGACTAGCAGTTCGAGTAACTTTTCAATTATGGCTAGTATTGCGAGTACTAAGCCAATTTTGATTGTTAGTTGCTCTTGCTTTTCAAGCTTTTCTTTTTCCCTTCGTTGTTTCCTCAATAATTTCAACTCCTTTCTATACTTATATTATATATCGGATACATATGCTTGTCAACGATTTTATTCAAATTATTGAAAAAAGTAGCCATATTTTGGCTACTTTAAATTTAATTATAAGGTGTTATATAGTAAAGAAAATCGTGTTTTTTTAGAACAAGACTGACATAAAATTCAACACAAGCAGTTCCGAAAATACACTCTTGTGATTCAGACACATGATCAGGAAACTCCTCAACAAATGTTTCCAGACCAATATACTTTTGTTCGTACATAGTAATGATATTCATACGTCAAACCACTTTACTTCAGAGTAATAGTCAACATTTCGTATTTCATCATAATGGACAAGAGTGTCGTCTAAATAAATTCCTAGATCATCGTAACCTTTCAGCATACCTGTAACATCAGGCATGAATTTATCATCTACAGTGTAGTTGAGCTGTATAGCTAGCTTCTTACTTTTTGTGACTGCGGTTTGCAAGAATTCATTGATTTCTTCTTCTGCCATTTCCGGCTTAGCAGGGCAGGTGTACTTCAACTCTTTATCTATTCTTGCGATGTCAGCTGTATGCTCTGACAAGAAGAATCCAATCCACTTCAATTTTTTTCTGTCTTCATACGGTTTTAGAACACTCATACATTTATCCCTCCTTAATTGAATTGTACGAACATCCGTTCTCTCGGTAAAGCGAACAGGAAATTAAATTTTTGGTGATTGTTTTGGTGATTGCTAAATGAAAAACAAGAAAACCGAGAAACTTCTGAAAACCTATTTAGTTGTAAATCATGTTGTAAATACTTGATTTAACGGGAATTTGGAACGCTAAATAAATAAGAAAAGATAGAAAAATAATTTTAAATCGTTGGCGACCAAAAGTAAAAGAAAACCGCTGAAATTCCCGAGTATCGGAGACTTCAGCGGTTTTTTTATTTATTCTTTGGCTTCTTGTAAGACCTTGATCGTTTCGATCTTCACTGGCTCAACCGGTTGAGAATTCTCACCATTGCCAGAGTCTTGGGTTTCTGCTTGCGCAATTTTATCTACGACATCCATGCCTTCGATCACTTGACCAAAAACGGTATAGCTACCGTCCAATTGTGGTGTTCCACCATTTTTGTAGGCTTCGATGATTTTTTCAGGATAGTGTTGGATCGCTAGACCGTCGGATACGTCTTGATCATTTTGAACGATGTAGAATTGACTGCCTTGGCTGTTTGGCGCACTTGATTTTGCCATTGCCAATGCGCCTCGCAAGTGATAAAGCTGGTTCGAGTATTCTTCGCCGAATCCTTCGCCCCATATGCTTTCTCCGCCAGTGCCATCACCATTAGGGTCGCCCCCTTGGATCATAAACTCTTCTACGACACGATGGAAAGTCAATCCGTCATAATAACCATCTTTGGCATGGGTCAAAAAGTTTTCGACTGCTTTGGGCGCAATCTCTGGGAAAAGTTTGATTTTGATCGAGCCTTCCTCCGTCACCATTTCAACTAAAGCTTCATTCTCTTGCACATCCGTTGATAATTGCGGCAATTCCAGGGCATTCAAGTCAACGGATTCTGAGGTTGACGTGCTTTCTGCCGAATTGCTTGATGAGGGATCGGTGGTACTTGAACCTGTACAAGCAGCTAATAATAAAAGGCTAGCAGCTGCTGTCAGTGTGAATAGGATTTTTTTCATTCTTTCATTCCTTCCAGTTTTCTTAATGATAATCATAACAAAAAAGAGACATAGAAGAAAGCGCAGATTTTGTGGAATGAGAAAGAAACAGGCGGAAAGGTGTAGACCACTTTTTAGATGTTTGCTATAATGAAAGAGGATTCATTATAATAAACGGATAGAATTTACAGGAGGTTTTTTTGATGGGAAAATTAGGGATATCGATTTATCCAGAGCGCTCAACGTTTGAAAAGGACAAAGCGTATTTAGACTTGGCACACAAATACGGCTTTAAACGGGTATTTACCAGTTTGCTGCAAATCAACGATGACAAAGAAAAAGTCTTGGCAGACTTTAAACAAGTCGTGGATTATGCCAATCAGTTAGGAATGGAAGTCATGGTAGATATCAATCCTGGTTTATTCGAACAGCTAGGTATTTCTTATGATGATTTATCCTTCTTTGATGAGATGGGCGCTTACGGTGTTCGGTTAGATATTGGTTTTACTGGTTCAGAAGAAGCCAAAATGACGCGTAATCCTTACGGGATTAAAATCGAAATCAATATGAGCAGTGGTACGAGCTACGTGGATAACATCATGAGTTATTCACCTAATACTGAAAATTTACTCGGCTCGCATAACTTCTATCCTCATCGCTATTCAGGGTTGGGCTACGACCATTTCGTTTTTTGTTCGGAAAAATTCCGCAAATACAATTTAAATACGATGGCTTTCGTGAATTCTCACGAAGCTGATTTCGGTCCATGGCCAACACAAGATGGTTTATGCTCTTTGGAAGATCATCGTGATCTGCCACTAGCTACGCAAGTCAAACATTTAGTGTTGACGGGTTTGATCGATGATATCTCTGTTGGAAATGCCTATGCTTCAGAAGCAGAATTGGCAGCAATGGCTGAAGCGTTTCACGCGGATTATCCGACATTAAGAGTCGATGTCGTTGACGGAATCACTGAAGATGAACGAATTTGTCTCTTCGATAATCTGCACAGCTATCGAGGAGATCGTTCGGAATACATCTTGCGTTCAACGATGACGCGGATCTATTATAAAGACAAGGAATTTCCACCTCATGATACCCGTGATATGGTAAGAGGGGATGTCTTGATCGATAATGCTGGCTATGGACAATACAAAGGGGAGACGCAAATCGCCTTGAAAGCAATGAAAAATGATGGTCGAGTCAATGTCGTTGGTAAGATCGCTGATGAGGAACTATTCTTATTAGAATTTTTGAAACCTTGGTCAAGTTTTAAATTGGTCGAAAATAACTAATTACCACGAAAATCAGCCATTGCCAACAAAGATTGTTGGCAATGGTTTTCTTTTTGGGCGCTTGCGATTGACAAACATGAGCAAAAAACGGTAATTTATGTAGTGGGTTCTTTCCTTGAGGAATGACGAAACCATAATAATATTATGTAAACTATATAACAAGAGGACGTGACAAGTGTGAAATTGCGCTGGAAGATTGCCATCGGAGTGGCTGTATTAGCAATTGCGGGGTTAGGGTATGCAGGAAACTATTTTTATGATTATGCGGTGGTTCCTTCAGAAAAAGATTTCTTGGAAGGAGATACCCCTGGTACGGATGAAAATCAGACAGGAAATGAATCGCAAAATTGGTTTACAGATCCAGCAAATCGTGAGATGTGGCAGCTGACTTCTGAAGATGATTTAAAATTATCCGCCATTTATCTACCGGCGGAGGAGAAGAATCGAGGAAAAACGGCGATCATCGCGCATGGCTACATGGGGAATGCAGAAACGATGGCGGACTATGCTAAGATGTATCATGATTTAGGCTATAATGTCTTGGTTCCAGACGCTCGAGGGCATGGTCAAAGCGAAGGAGATTATATTGGTTTTGGGTGGCACGAACGTAAGGATTATCTGCAATGGATCGATGAAGTACTCGCAAAAAATGGTCCTGAAGAAACGATCACTTTGTATGGCATCAGTATGGGGGCTGCCACGGTAATGATGACCAGTGGGGAAGACTTGCCGAAAAATGTCACTTCTATCATTGAAGATTGTGGGTATACCAACGTCAATGAAGAATTGGGTTATCAACTCGATCAATTGTTTGGTCTACCGGCCTTTCCATTGATGAATGTCACTAGTCTTGTCACAAAAATCCGAGCGGGGTATTTCTTCGGTGAAGCAGATGCAGTCAAACAACTGCAAAAGAATACGCGTCCGATCTTTTTTATCCATGGCGATGCGGATACGTTTGTTCCTTATTCGATGCTGGATATTTTGTATAACGCGACCGATGCACCAAAAGAAAAGTGGGTTGTTTCAGGTGCCGAGCATGCGAAAAGCTACAAAACAGATCCAGACCTTTATAAAGAAAACATTGCAGCTTTTTTGGACAAATACGATCATCCAGCAAGTGAATAAAAAAGTGCCGGTTCTAAAAAAGAACCGGCACTTTTTGCTTGACCTTTAGCTTATAAACGAGCAAATTCTTCTAGCAAGCGAATCATTTGGCAAGTAAAGCCGTATTCATTATCATACCAAGCGACGGTTTTCACCAGTTGGAAATCGCCAGCAGTGGTTACTTCTGTTTGTGTCGGATCAAAGATAGACCCTTGAGTGGTACCAATCACATCTCCAGAGACGATTTCACGGTCATCGTAACCGAATGACGGATTATCGACGGTGTGTTTTCTGATCGCTTCATTGACTTCATCGGCGGTTACTTTGGTTTTCAAAATTGAGACTAACTCTGTTAAAGAACCATCGACGACCGGAACCCGTTGGGCGTGGCCTTGTAATTTGCCATTTAATTCTGGAATAACTAGACCGATTGCTTTGGCGGCACCCGTTGAGTGAGGGATCGTGTTATCAGCAGCGGAACGAGCGGCTCTTAAGTTTCCGCCTTTTACAGGACCATCCAATAGCATTTGAGTAGAAGTATACGCATGAACCGTCGTCATCGTACCAACTTCGATCCCGAATTCCTCATTTAAAAAGTAGGCCATTGGAGCTAAGCAGTTGGTCGTACAAGAACCTGCGGATATGATAGTATCATCCGGTGTTAACGTGTCTGAGTTGACATTGTAAACGATCGTTTTCATATTACCAGCTGGTGCGGAGATAACGACTCGTTTGACACCTGCATCAAGATGGGCCTGGGCTTTTTCTGCGGAAGTGTAAAAACCCGTACATTCTAATACGATATCGACGCCATTTTCTTTTGCCCAGGGGATTTTGCTTGCGTCTGGTTCAGCGTACACTCGGGTCTCTTTGCCATCGACAACGATAGCATTATCCGTTGCAGTAACAGTTCCAGGGTACGTGCCGTGGGTCGAGTCAAATTGCAATAGATGTGCTAACATTACGGGGCTTGTTAAATCATTGATTGCCACAACTTCAATATCGGCAGAAACTTCTCTGATCCTACGAAAAGCCAAACGTCCAATTCGTCCAAAACCATTGATTCCAACTTTTACTGTCATTTCTTGTTTCCTCCTTTGATTGTGTACTGGTACACTTAAAAGTTTGCTACGATTTCCTGTGACTGTCAAAGAATAACCCTTAAGAATTCGCGATTTCTTACGGAAACCCATGAGAAAAGATAGACAAAAGGCGTTTCGGTCGTTACAATAAAATAGACTTTCTTATTAGAGAAATAGTAACCACTTAAAGTGAGATAACTGATAATCAAAAAGTATAGAAGGTAGTAAAAAAAGAATGGAGGACAAATAATGTCCATGTTTTTAGATCAAGTGACAATCGATGTCAAAGCAGGAAAAGGCGGCGACGGAATGGTTGCTTTTCGCCGAGAGAAATATGTCCCAGACGGCGGACCCGCAGGTGGGGACGGGGGACGTGGCGGTGATGTCATTTTAGTCGTAGACGAAGGTTTGCGTACATTAATGGATTTCCGCTTTAATCGTCATTTTAAAGCGCAACCCGGGGAAAATGGCATGAGTAAAGGAATGCACGGCCGTGGCTCAGATGATACTTACATCAAAGTACCCCAAGGCACCACCGTTCGTGATGCTGAAACAGGTACCTTATTAGGTGATTTGATTGAGCAAGGTCAAACATTAGTAATCGCAAAAGGCGGGCGGGGCGGCCGTGGGAACATTCGGTTTGCTTCTCCAAAAAATCCAGCCCCAGAATTAGCAGAGAACGGAGAACCCGGTCAAGAAAGAAAGATCGAGCTCGAACTAAAAGTCTTAGCAGATGTTGGTTTAGTTGGTTTCCCTTCAGTTGGGAAGTCAACATTACTCTCTGTGATTTCGTCTGCTCGTCCAAAAATCGGCGCGTATCATTTTACAACACTGGTGCCAAATTTAGGCATGGTAACGACCACTGATGGTCGTAGTTTTGCAGTAGCCGATCTGCCTGGCTTGATCGAAGGTGCTTCGCAAGGTGTTGGTTTAGGGACTCAGTTTTTACGTCATATCGAACGGACGCGGGTCATTTTACATGTGATCGATATGAGCGGCATGGAAGGGCGCGATCCATATGAAGACTATTTATCCATCAACAATGAATTGTCGACCCATAACTTGCGCTTACTAGAGCGCCCACAGATCATCGTTGCCAATAAGATGGATATGCCGGATGCTGAAGAAAACCTAGCCCTTTTCAAAGAGCAGCTGGCAAAAGAAAAAACGGATGAGTTCGCGGATGAACCAATGATTTTCCCAATCTCTGGTGTCACTCGTAAGGGAATCGATGCCTTGCTGAATGCGACAGCGGATCTATTGGAAGTCACTCCTGAGTTCCTCTTGTACGATGAAGAAATCGAAGAAGATGTGGTTCATTACGGCTTCCAATCGGATGAACCGGAGTTTGCAATCGATCGCGATCCTGATGCAACTTGGATCTTGAGCGGTGAGAAAATCGAAAAACTATTCCAAATGACGAACTTTGATCACGATGAGACTGTGATGCGTTTTGCTCGTCAATTACGTGGATTGGGTGTCGATGAAGCATTGCGTGCGAGAGGTGCCAAAGACGGTGATATTGTGCGTATCGGTAATTTTGAATTTGAGTTTGTCGAATAAGCGTTTAAAAGAACATCATTTTTTTAAAAAAATCCTTCATAGTTGAATTGGTTTTGACTGCCGATCATTGATTTTCTCTAAGAAATCAATGATCAGCAGTCTTTTTGGTTTCTTTTTTCATTTAAATGATTTACTGTTAAAATAAAGAAAAGAACAAATAAACCAAAGGGAGCGATTTTTATGTCAAAACGAGTCATTGTAATGAACTTTGATGCTAGTGCCAAAGCGTATCAAGCCTTTTCTGAAGTGAAACGGATGCATATGCAACGAAAGATCAAAGGAGAGCAAATGGCGGTTCTTACCCACACCAATGAAGGCGTGCATCAATTTAAAGTCGAGGATTTTCTTGATTTTACTGGAAACAATAAGACATCAACTGGTGGTTTGATCGGGATGCTCGTTGGTGTGTTAGGTGGGCCTTTGGGAATCATGTTGGGCTGGTTTGGCGGTAGTATGATCGGTGCTACTCGTGACGCAAAAGAGATCCAAAATGCGCAAATGCTCTTCGAACACGTCGGAAACCAAATTGGTGTAGGCGATACGGGGTTATTATTGATTGCCGATGAAGAGGACAATCGTCCTTTGAACCAACTGATCATGAATGAATTAGGCGGTGACATCACTCGTTTTGACTACGATGATGTCGAGGCAGAGATCGAGACGGCCAAAAAAGTCGAAGAATCCACCAAGGCACGTGTTCAAGAGGATTGGAAAAATTCCCATAACGATGAATCCGATAGCCAATCCGAGAAATAAAAACCGCAAGCTTCAATTGCAACTTGATTTCTTTTCCGCTAAAATTGGAAAGAGATGAAAGGAAAGAAGCTTATGGAATTAGAATTTTTAGGAACAGGTGCTGGAGTGCCTGCGAAACATCGAAACGTGACCAGCACTGCGTTACGATTATTAGATGAACGCAATGCCGTTTGGCTTTTTGATTGTGGCGAAGGGACACAAATGCAGATCTTGCATTCTACGATTAGACCGAGAAAGATTGAAAAAATCTTTATTACCCATCTTCATGGTGATCATATTTATGGATTGCCAGGATTGATCAGCAGCCGCTCCTTTCAAGGCGGAGACACACCTCTAGAGATTTATGGACCCAAGGGGATCAAAGCATACATTCAAACCGTTTTGCGGATTTCTCAGACGAAAGTCAGCTATCCATTGCATTTTTTTGAGATTGAAGAAGAAGGGATTCTTTTTAAAGATCAGCAATTTGAAGTATCTTGTCTGCGCCTTGATCACGGGATTGATAGTTTTGGCTATCGTATTGTCGAAGCAAGCCATCAAGGGGAGTTGCAAGTGCAAGCATTGCTTGAATTTGGGCTGAAACCTGGTCCTGTCTTCGGACGTTTGAAAAAAGGTGAAGTAGTTACCCTCGATGATGGTCGTCAAATCAATGGGGCAGATTTTTTAGGTCAAGCCAAAAAAGGACGGATCGTGACAATATTAGGTGACACCCGTAAATGTCAAAACGCCGTGCTTTTAGCGAAAGATGCGGATGTTTTGGTACATGAAAGTACCTTCAACAAAGAAGAAGCCAAGTTGGCTCGCGCTTATTTTCATTCGACGACGCGACAAGCTGCTGAAGTTGCCCAAGAAGCTCACGCCAAGCGTTTGCTATTGACCCATATCAGCGCGCGCTATGTTGGCAAAGATATTACAAATTTAGTAAATGAAGCAAAAGAAGTATTTCCGAATACGTTGATCGTCAAAGATTTTGATATTGTCGAGATCCCTTTTGCCGGAGAGGAAGAATCAGATGAACTTGGAGAATAAAGTTGTCGTTGTAACAGGTGGTTCTGCCGGACTTGGAGAACAAATCTGTTATGAAGCCGCAAAACGTGGTGCGATCGTCGTGACTTGTGCCCGGAGGACGAATTTGATCGGAAAAGTCAAAGAACAATGTATGGAATTAAGCGGCAAAGAAGCGTATGCGTTTCAATTGGACGTAGCAAATCCTGAAAGCGTGGAGCGCTTATTAGAAAAAATCAGTGAGAAAGTCGGAAAGATCGATGTCTTTGTCAATAATGCTGGCTACGGGATCTTTCAAGAGTTTACAGAGATGGATCCTGCGGTCATCCGTAATATGTTTGAAGTCAATGTACTTGGGATGATGGTTTTGACTCAGCAAGTTGCGATTCAAATGGCTGAACAAAAGCATGGTCATATCATAAACGTTGCTTCAATTGCGGGTAAGATAGCTACGCCGAAGACCGCAGTTTACTCTGCAACGAAATTTGCTGTACTTGGTTTTTCTAACGCCTTACGTTTAGAACTAAAACCACTGGGGATTAACGTAACAACGGTCAACCCAGGGCCGATCGAAACGGCATTCTTTGACCAAGCAGATCCTAGCGGTAGTTACTTATCATCGGTGGGCAGCCTTGTCCTTGAACCAAACAAATTGGCACAAACGATCGTCAAAGCCATGATTCATCCAAAACGAGAAATCAATCGCCCACATATTTTAGGGGCGGCAGCAAAACTGTATACACTGTTTCCTGCAATCGGGGATTATATGGCAGGAACGATGTTCAACAAAAAATAGGAGTTGAAACCCATGAAAAATCAATGGCGTGTTATCGTTGGTATTTTACTGATTTTAGTGATCGTTTTATTTGCGGTTGCAAACAATATGACTGTTCCGATCAATTTTGGCTTCACAACGATTCAATCGCCACTGATCTTAGTCATTATTGGTTCTGCTTTGTTAGGCGCATTGATTTTGTTGCTGGTTTCCACAAGTGCAATGTTCCGTCAAAAAAAAGAACTAAAACAATTGAGAAAAGAGCTCTCGGATTATCGCACGAATAACGAGAAAGTTCTGCAAGATGAACGAGAAGCCTTGGAACGAGAATATATCAACAAGCAGGCGGAGTTAGCAGCTAGGCAGCAACAACTCGACGATCAAGAAGCGCAACTTTCGTCACGTGCTGCAGGCGCCTCAACGCCGCCAACGATTGATGAAGAAATGAAGTCTTTTGAATCGCAAGCCTAGAATACATGAGAGCAATTAAGAAAAGAGTTTGCCGGCGCATCGTTCGCTGCAAGCTCTTTTTTGTGACATGAAAAAATAAATTGTTTCTTTCGTTGTTTTTCCTTTTTACATAAACTTTGCTATAATAACCTAGTTAGGAGTGATTTGGTGAAACGTGCAAATTTTCATTGGGTGCTACCGCAAGATAGCGAAGCTACCCCTGTATTTAAAGAATTGATCCAAGCAAGAAAGATTCCTGAGCGCATCGGCGCGTTGCTATGGCAAAGAAATATTCGAACAGCAGAAGCGCTAGACGCTTTTTTATCAACGGATCTGCAATACCTTCATGATCCGTTTCTCTTTCATGATATGGATAAGGCCGTGGAACGGATCCATGAAGCCATTTTAAATGGTGAGCGGATCTTGATTTATGGCGACTATGACGCAGATGGGATTACGAGCACCACCGTATTAAAAGAAACACTGGAGTTGCTAGGGGCTGAAGCTGAATATTATCTGCCCAATCGCTTTTCAGATGGGTATGGTCCCAACATAACTGTCTATAAAGATAAAATTGCGGCAGGGACGCAATTGATCATCACCGTTGATAATGGGGTATCTGGACATGAGGCAATTGCTTATGCTCAAGGGCAAGGGGTCGATGTGATCGTGACGGATCACCATGAACTTCCTGCAGAACTCCCAGAAGCCTTTGCCATCGTTCATCCCCGTCACCCTGAAGGAAACTATCCGTTTGGTGATTTAGCGGGAGTCGGTGTCGCATTTAAAGTGGCTTGTGCCCTATTAGAAGAAGTGCCCGTCGAACTGCTGGACCTTGTTGCAATTGGGACGATTGCTGATATGGTTTCTTTGACAGATGAGAATCGACTACTAGTCAGCAATGGCCTGAAAATGATCCAACAAACTGATCGGCTTGGTTTGAATGAGTTGTTGACGGTCAGTGGATTGAAAAAACGAACAGTCAACGAAACCGATATTGGTTTTGCTGTTGGCCCCCGCCTCAATGCAATTGGTCGGTTGGAAGATCCTAATCCTGCTGTTCGTTTGTTAACCACATTTGATGAAGAAGAAGCAGTAACCTTAGCCAAGACATTAGATACGATCAATCAGCAGCGAAAAACTTTCGTTGAAGAAATCATGAAAGAAGCGCAAGAAAAAATCGACCCTGCCAATCATGTTCATCTGGTCGTAGGTGATAACTGGCACGAAGGGGTTTTAGGAATCGTAGCTGGACGTATCATGCAAAGTACCGGACAGCCCGTGATCGTTTTGACCAAAAAAGAAAATGGGTTAGCAAAAGGGTCAGGTAGAAGTGTCGCTGCGTTGAATCTATTTGAAATGTTGGCTACGATGAAAGACATGTTTACCAGTTTTGGTGGTCATCATGCGGCGGTCGGCTTAAGTATCCCGATTGATCATTTGGACATGTTACAAGCTCAGATGAATCGCTATGTGGAAGAAAATGGAATTGATCTTAGTCAGGGAATCCCCTTAGCGATCGATGAGGAACTGCCATTGGCGGAAGTATCGATCAACTTTATTGAGTCTTTAAACGTTTTAGCGCCTTTCGGAACGGACAATCCGTTACCGAAATTTCTGTTTTCCAATTTATCGACTCAAAATGCCCGCCAGATTGGTACCGAAAACCAGCACTTGAAGTTAGTGATGACAGATGAGTCCAATCTACAGCTAGATGTGATTGGCTTTGGTTTTGGAAAAGACTCAGTAGAGTTTGAAAATGATCGACTATCGATCGTTGGTCAGCTTTCAATCAATGAATGGAATGGCAACAAAAAACCGCAGCTGATGTTGGATGACTTTGCAGTGGAAGGGCTGCAGTTGTTTGATTATCGTTCGAAAAGGAGTCGGCAAGGTGTCTCTCTGGGAAATGAAACATTAGGGGTCGTTTTCAATAAGAAACTGCCTCGAGAGCTGCAAGGATTTTGTGGACAAACGATCTTATTCGACTCGGTGGCTGCTGTGAAAGATACATTTTGTGCTGGTCCGTTCCAAGAGATCGCGTTTTTAGATTGTCCTGCTGATTCTGCTGTGATCAAAGAGGTCGTTCAAGCGCTTCATGCTTCAAGAATTGCGTTTGTGTTTTACTCGACGGAAGATGCCTATTTAGACGGGGGAGGCACCAGAGAGCAATATGGTCGGCTTTTTCAATTGATCAAGCAGCAGCCTCGTTTGGATATTCGCTACAAATTAAAGATGGTCGCTAACTATCTAAAAATTCCAGAAAAATTACTTATTTTTATGATTCAGGTGTTTTCTGAGCTGGAATTTGTTACAATACAAGATGGTGTTTTGAATAAAACGGCTGATCCTGTTTCTCGTCCGCTGACAGAGAGTCATTTGTATCAGCAACGACAAAAAATGATCAAAACAGAAGAATTTTTATTAATGAGTGATTTATCAACCCTACGTCAGTGGTTGACAGTCTAGGAGGAAAAAAAATGGATTTAAAAGAGTATATTGCTAGTATTCCGGATTATCCCCAAGAGGGAATTATTTTTCGGGACATCTCGCCGTTAATGGCTGATGGAGAAGCGTATCGTTATGCGACACAGCAGATCGTTGAGTATGCACAAGAAAAAGGCATCGATATGGTGGTAGGACCAGAAGCCCGCGGATTTATCGTTGGTTGTCCAGTTGCGTACCAGTTAGGTGTCGGCTTTGCCCCAGTACGTAAAAAAGGCAAATTGCCACGGGAAACCATTGAAGCAGAGTATGAAAAAGAGTATGGCGTGGATGTTTTGACGTTGCATGCCGATGCTATCAAACCAGGACAACGTGTCTTGATCTGTGACGATCTACTAGCAACTGGTGGAACGATCAAAGCAACGATTGAACTCGTAGAAAAACTAGGCGGTATCGTTGTGGGCTGTGCCTTTTTGATCGAACTAATGGATTTACATGGAAGAGATAAAATCCAAGGTGTTGAAATCAAGACGTTAATGGAATACTAAAAAAGAAGAAACAAAAAAAGGACTCGCAGGAGTCCTTTTTTGTTTCTTCTGCCTTATGGCGTATGTAGGGGAAGGATCATGGTTCGTAACGATAAAAATCATGATCGTGATAATAATGGCGGTTACGTTTGCGCTCTGCTTGGCGGAATTTCTTTTCATCCCATAGCATGAACCAAAGCATCATTAGAGGACAAAAAATCAGAACAGCACTTAGAACGCCAAAATAGCCAATAACAATACCCATCAATAAAACCCATAACATAAAACCAAATCGACGAACTGCTTTCATCTCATTCACTCCTTAAATAATACGAACTTATGTTTGTATACTTATTATACGAATGTTTGTTCGGTTTGTAAAGAGGAAAGAAAAAAAATCTTCGTAAAAACGAAGATTTCCTAGTCAGCTCGTTGAGCATCAAAGCAGATGTCGATACAACCCAACAACCAATCCTAAAATCGTTACGTCAGGCAAAATGATTGGTTCTAAGTAATCATTTTCCGGTTGTAAACGAATGTAATTCTTTTCTTTATAGAATCGTTTGCAAGTAGCTTCATCTTCATCTGTCATAGCGATCACAATATCACCATTTTGCGCACTTTGTTGTTTGCGAACGATCACTTGATCGCCGTCAAGGATGCCAGCATTGATCATACTTTCTCCTCGGATCGTCAACATAAACAAACTACCGGTACTATTTGCTAAATCTGGCGGAATCGGAAAGAAATCGGATGCATCTTCCACTGCTAAAATCGGTTCTCCCGCAGTTACGACACCAAGCATCGGAATGGATGCTGGCTGAACATCGATTTTTTCAAGACCGGAAGCAGTTAATTCAATGGCTCTGGGTTTTGTAGGATCTCGCAAGATCAACCCCTTTTTTTCAAGTCGGGACAAATGGCCATGAACAGTTGAGGTAGAAGATAACTGAACGGCTTCGCCAATTTCGCGAACAGTCGGCGGATAGCCTTTTTCAGTGACACGGGTATGAATGAACTTAAGAATTTCGATTTGTCGATTTTCTGTTCGTTTTGCCAAAACTGACACCTTCTTTCATTTGATAACATTAGTGTACCATAGGTATATCGAATATTCAAACAAATGTTCGCTTTTTACACTATTGTTTTTATTCGCTAGTTTGTAGTAAAATCAAGAGGGAAAAGGAGGAACGAATATGCTATCTCAAGAAAAATTAGCTCGAATCAATGAACTTGCCAACAAGAAAAAAACAGAGGGTTTGACTGAGGCAGAAACGAACGAACAAAAAGTTCTACGTGACGAGTATTTAACCGCCTTTCGTGGAGGAATGCGTCACCATATCGAAGGAATGAAGATCGTTGATCCTGAAGGTGCTGATGTGACACCAGAGAAATTAAAAGAGATTCAAAAGAAAAAAGGTCTCCACGGCAGATAATTGTGAATTCCTTTTCATTGCTATTGAAATAAGCATCTGAATCACGTATAATAAAAGATGTAATAAAGGTAAAAAAAACCTAAATTAGGAGGAACTACCATTGTTTGATAAAATCGATCAATTAGGAGTGAACACCCTTCGTACATTAAGTATCGAAGCCGTACAAAAAGCCAATTCAGGACATCCAGGATTACCGATGGGGGCAGCACCCATGGCCTATGCCTTGTGGACCAAACACTTGAAAGTCAATCCAACGACTTCTCGCAACTGGGTGGATCGTGACCGCTTTGTTTTGTCTGCTGGACACGGTTCGGCGCTATTGTACAGCTTGTTGCATGTGTCTGGTTACGATGTGACCATTGAGGATCTAAAAAACTTCCGTCAATGGGATAGCCGCACACCAGGACATCCAGAAGTCGATCACACAGACGGCGTGGAAGCAACCACTGGACCTTTAGGACAAGGGATCGCTATGGCAGTCGGTATGGCAATGGCCGAAGCCCACTTGGCTGCAACCTACAATCGCGACAAGTATCAAGTCATCGATCACTATACCTATGCCTTATGTGGCGATGGGGATTTGATGGAAGGTGTTTCGCAAGAAGCTGCATCCATGGCGGGTCACATGAAATTAGATAAACTGATCGTCTTGTACGATTCAAACGACATTTCCCTAGATGGTCCGACCTCAAAAGCCTTTACAGAAAATGTCGGTGCGCGTTTTGAGGCGTATGGCTGGCAACACATTCTCGTTGAAGACGGCAATGATTTAGAAGCGATCTCGAAAGCGATCGACGAAGCAAAAGCTGAAAGCGACAAACCAACCTTGATCGAAATCAAGACTGTGATCGGATACGGTGCGCCAAATCAAGGCACCTCTGCAGTTCATGGTGCGCCGATCGGTGCCGAAGGCATTTCAGCAGCCAAAGCGATTTATGGCTGGGAATACCCAGAATTTACCGTACCTGACGAAGTTGCCGCGCGCTTCAAAGAAACCATGATCGATGAAGGACAAAAAGCTGAAGCAGCTTGGAACGAAACCTTCCGTGCCTATGAAGCAGCCTACCCAGAACTTGCGGCGCAATTCAAACAAGCCTTTGCGGGTGAATTGCCAGCAGATTGGGATGCAGCATTACCAAGCTACGAAGTTGGCAGCTCACAAGCTAGTCGAGTATCCAGCAAAGAGATGATCCAAGCCTTATCCAAAGCCGTCCCTAGTCTCTGGGGTGGATCGGCTGACCTTTCTGGATCCAACAACACGATGGTGGCAGCAGAAAAAGACTTTGAACCTGGCCAATACGAAGGCCGCAACATTTGGTTTGGTGTCCGAGAATTTGCGATGGCGGCAGCGATGAACGGAATCCAATTGCATGGCGGTACGCGAATCTATGGCGGAACCTTCTTCGTCTTCGTTGATTACTTGCGTCCAGCGGTGCGCTTGTCTGCGATCCAGCATGCACCTGTGATCTATGTCTTGACGCATGACTCCGTGGCGGTGGGAGAAGATGGACCGACGCATGAGCCAATCGAGCAATTAGCCAGCGTCCGGTGCATGCCAAATGTCCAAGTGATTCGTCCAGCAGACGGCAATGAAACCCGTGCTGCCTGGAAATTGGCCATGACGACAACGGATAAACCAACGGTCTTAGTCTTAAGCCGACAAAATCTACCAGTGATCGAAGGCACGCAAACCGGTGCGGATGAAAATGTCGCAAAAGGTGGCTACGTGATTTCAAAACAAGCTGGTGAAACACCAGCGGGGATTTTGATCGCCACAGGTTCTGAAGTGAATCTTGCGGTTCAAGCACAAGCTAAATTGGCAGAAGAAGGCATCGATGTATCGGTGGTCTCCTTACCAAGCTTTGATCTGTTTGAAGCGCAAAGCTCAGAATACAAAGAAAGCGTCTTGCCAAAAGCAGTGAAGAAACGGGTAGCGATTGAAGCGGCTTCCCCATTTGGTTGGGAACGTTACACCGGTTGCCATGGAAAAGTGATCGCGATCGATCACTTCGGTGCATCAGCACCTGGCGACAAAGTATTAGCAGAATTCGGCTTTAGTGTTGAAAATGTTGTGAATACTTTTAAATCAATCGATTAATTGATCGACAATCAATCAAAGCTAGCACGTTCGAGAATCTTTTCGATTTTCGAGCGTGTTTTTTTCGAGTACTGCTCACTCTGAAAGTGCCAGAGTGACTTATTTAAGGTAGTAGTGGCTAAGATTTCTGAAAAATGGTTTCACCACAAGATATAGACTCTTTTAAATAGTAAGAGAGAAGCAATACAATCCCATTCTAATAGTTTTTTTAAAAACTTCTCAGTAATTAACAAACTGAGAGGGATGTCCAGAAAGTTTTTTAAAAGTCTTTTGTCGGGTCAAAAGTGAACATTGTTTGCACTGCTAGGCATTTTTCCGTATAATAGCTGTATTGATTTATTTGAAAAAACGTACAGTTACTGGAGGAAAAAGATGGGAAGTTATCAAACAAGAAGTGAAAGACATCATCAACCAAAGAAGACGATGAAAAGACCTAGTAAAAAGGCGGTGGTCTCTTTGATGGGTGCAGGAATGATGTTAGCACCAATGACGGTCACTTTCGTTCCTCAACAGGTACAAGCTGCTGAGAATCAATATGCGACGCAGGACATCTCAGGGTTCATCGAACAAATTGGCTGGTCAGCACAAGATGTTGCTGCCAACAATGATCTATATGCTTCTGTGATGATCGCTCAAGCGATTTTGGAAAGCGGCTATGGTTCTTCCGCATTATCCAATGCCCCCTATTACAATTTATTTGGGGTCAAAGGCAGTTACAACGGACAAAGTGTGTATATGCCTACCCAAGAGTATTTGAATGGTCAGTGGGTAGAGATGAATGAACAGTTTCGTCAATATAACTCTTATTGGGAATCGTTTCAGGATCATGCGAACGTCTTGCGAAGTACAAGTTTCGCGACAGGGACTGCTCATTACAGTGGTGTCTGGAAAAGCCAAACAACCTCATTTTATGATGCAACGAATTACTTGACGGGACGTTATGCTACCGATCCAGGTTACGCACAAAAACTGAACTGGTTGATCGAAACCTATCAGCTTACACGGTTCGATACAGGAACGACACAAAATACAGCTTGGACAAACACAACTAGCACAACGACCAGCGAAACAACGACGACCACGTATTCAGGTAGTACATCTTCAGCACAGAGCTATCAAGTTGCTTCTGGGGATACGCTTTGGGATATCGCCAACCGATTTGGCACAACCGTTGATGCGTTGATGGCATCGAATGGATTATCCAGTGAGATCATCGTTATCGGACAAGAGTTGATCGTATAAGTAAGTTAAAAACCTTAAGATGGATTGCTACAATTGCAGCCAATCTTAAGGTTTTTTTGACGTGGCAATCAAACTCTGGTCAGTGGAAATAGAACAAAGTATAAAACTATATGTAAAAAAATTTGAAATTGCTTACTTTTTATTCGCAACTCCGAGGTATTTTAGGTAGAATGGAAGAATAAGAACGGGAGGGATTTTCAATGACAAAAATCTATCAATCGGTCAATGAATTAGTTGGTCATACGCCAATCGTCAAATTAAATCATATCGTAGAAGAAGGTTCTGCTGATGTGTATGTGAAATTAGAGTTTTTCAATCCTGGGGGTAGCGTAAAGGACAGAATTGCTTTAGCCATGATTGAAAAAGCCGAAAAAAGCGGCTTATTGAAAGCCGGCGATACGATTATCGAGCCAACCTCAGGAAATACGGGGATCGGTTTAGCCATGATCGGTACGGCGAAAGGCTATCGGGTTGTGTTGGTTATGCCAGAAACGATGAGTATCGAAAGACGGAAAATCGTACAAGCTTATGGTGCAGAGTTGATTTTGACGCCTGGGTCTGAAGGGATCACAGGATCCATTAACAAAGCAAAAGAATTAGCGGAGCAAGACGGCTACTATATGCCATTACAATTTGAAAATCCAGCTAACCCAGAAATTCATGAAAAAACGACAGGAAAAGAAATTGAGGATGCATTTGAATCAAAAGGTTTAGATGCTTTTGTCGCTGGAATCGGCACTGGTGGAACGATCACTGGAGCGGGCAAAGAACTGAAGCGCGTCTATCCTAATTTGAAAATAGTTGGTGTTGAGCCTGCTGAATCTGCGATTTTAGAAGGTGGTAAGCCAGGACCGCATAAGATTCAAGGGATCGGTACTGGATTTGTCCCTAAAGTATTAGATACCGAAATTTATGATCAAGTCATTGCAATTGCCAGTGACGATGCGATGAAAACTGCACGGCAAGTTGGGATGAAAGAAGGGATTTTAGTTGGAATCTCTTCAGGGGCTGCGATCCAAGCTGCTTTACAGGTAGCAAAAGAACTAGGCAAAGGCAAAAAAGTTTTAGCAATCGTGCCTGACAATGGCGAACGTTATTTGTCCACAGCACTGTATCAGTTTGAAGACTAACAATCGAGAGAAAGCAGGCATTGAAATGTCTGCTTTTCTTTCTCGAAAAAAGGGGACGGAAGCGGGCTGAAAAAAGCGTTTTGCCTTTGAAAAAATAAGGAAAGCTGTTTGAATTTTTAGGTTTTACATAGTATGATAGGTGAGATAAGAGAAATGGAGGAACTCCTGTGAGTACGATCTACGATGAAGCGATCAAACGATTAAAACATGAAAATATTCGTATTACACCGCAGCGAGTAGCGATATTAGAGTTTTTAGCCAGTCACGATGCCCATCCGACCGCTGAAGAGATTTATCGAGCGATTGAAGTTCATTTTCCTGGTATTAGTGTCGCAACGGTATACAATAACTTACGTTTGTTCACAGAAATTGGCTTTGTAAAAGAAATGAATTATGGAGATGCCTCCAGTCGTTTTGATTTTACAACGGAGCCTCATTATCATGCTATCTGCCAAAAGTGTGGAAAGATCGCTGATTTTTACTATCCAGGATTGGAAGATGTCGAAATGGCGGCTTCGAAATTAACTGGGTATCAAATAAATAACCATCGACTAGAAGTTTATGGTCTATGTCCCGAATGCCAAGTGAAAGAGGAGGAAACAAAATGAAGATAATTTCTACAGATCAAGCACCACAAGCAATCGGTCCTTATGTTCAAGCAAAAATCGCAAACGGCTTTTTGTTTGCTTCTGGTCAAGTGCCATTAGATCCTGTTTCGGGGGAAGTTGTCGGTACGACGATTGAAGTACAGACTCAGCAAGTATTGAAAAATATCAACGCGATTCTTGAAGCGGCGGAACTTACGCCAGATGACATCGTTAAGACGACATGTTTTTTAAAAAATATGAATGATTTCGTTCCTTTCAATAATACCTATAGCACATTGTTCAATGAAGAGTTACCTGCACGTTCTGCTGTAGAAGTTGCCCGCTTGCCAAAAGATGTTTTGGTTGAAGTTGAGATCATCGCAGCAGTCAAAGAAAAAGCGTAACCAAGAATGAATCGTGGGACGTCCGCCTTTGCGTCGTCCCCTTTTTATTGGATCGATCCTGGACCAAAGGATCATAGAGTTTCAGGTGAATCAAGGAGAAGAGGATACAGTATGGTTTCGTTAAAGGACTATTTAGCAAAAGGGCAAACAACGATATCAAATTTGCTTTTAGAAAATTACCATCATCTTGGATTGACAAATGACGAATTTTTGTTATGGCTGCAGTTGTATCGCAGTCATGAGCAAGGAAATGATTTCCCTGATTTACGTGAGATTGCCTCTGTGATGGGGAGTGATCAAAAAGAAATTTATCATTGGTTAAATCAATTACTTAAAAAAGATGTACTGCGAATGGAATCAAAAAAAGATGCTGCCGGAAAAATGGTTGATTATTATGATTTCACAGGAATCTATGACCGTTTAGAATTTCTCTTGACACAGCAATCGAAAAATGAGGCAGTAGAATCAAATGAAGAAAAAATCCGTGGGTTATATCGCTTGTTTGAAGGCGAGTTTGGTCGGCCATTGTCAGCAATCGAATACCAGCGGATCGGGCAGTGGTTGGATGAGGACCATTACGATCCGGAATTGATTCAGTTTGCTTTGCGAGAAGCGGTTTTGAATCAGGCTTATAGCTTAAATTACATCGATCGTATCTTACTTTCTTGGGAACGTAAGAATATCACGTCGAAAGCGCAAGTTGAGGAAGAACAAAAAAGAAGAAAAAAACAATTTCTTCAAAATGAGAGTATTTCACAGGAAGAAGGGCCAATGCCTAAAATCCCTATGCATAATTGGTTAGAAGGAGAGTAATAGACAAGGAGTTCAAATAGTCCTATGATCAGCAAAGAAAAAACAATGATCGCCATCGAAACAATGTACGAGATGTTTCCCGAAGCGCATGGTGAATTGGTATCCAAAAATGCGTTTGAATTATTGATCGCAGTCATTTTAAGTGCGCAAGCAACAGATGTCTCGGTAAATAAAGTCACCCCGGCACTTTTTGAGGCTTATCCTACACCGCAAGCTTTGAGCGAAGCACCTTTAGAAGATGTGATTGCAAAAATCAAGTCGATCGGTCTGTATCGAAACAAGGCAAAAAATATCAAAGCTTGTGCTTCGGAACTATTGCTACGTTTTGGTGGTGAAGTGCCGAAAACAAGAGAAGATTTGGTTTCTTTGCCAGGTGTCGGCAGAAAAACTGCGAATGTGGTACTTGGTGATGCCTATGGGATACCGGCAATCGCTGTCGATACCCACGTCGAACGGGTGTCAAAAAGATTGCGCATTTGTAAATTAGATGCCAATGTACTAGAAGTTGAACAAACGTTGATGAAAAAGATTCCCGAACCATTATGGGTCAAAACCCACCATACGATGATTTTCTTTGGCCGTTATCATTGTACCGCGAGGGCGCCAAAGTGTGAGATTTGCCCGTTGTTGGCGATGTGCCAAGAAGGAAAGCTTCGCATGAAGGGGAAGAAAACCATTTAATGGTGAACATAGACCAAAAGTATCTAGGATCAAGACGCTAAGCGAAATCGCTTAGCGTTTTTTTTTGCACAAATTTATAAAAAAACAGGTAATTAACGTAATACCCTTTATTAAAGCCCTTTCAAGTAACTGGAAAAACATAAGCTTACTGAATTTTTTTGATTACACCACTCAAAATCAGGTGTTTTTTCACAAATAGATCGTGTGAGGGGTGATGCTCGATGCGAAATGAACCTTCCAATACGCCTTTTTTTTGAAACTATTTGTAAGCTTAGTATGATGGGCTTCTTTCGCAAAATTTTTACCCTTTCTTTTTATAAAAATGCTTATTTTTGGTCAATAAAAAGGAATATTAATAAGAAAATTCACCCATTGGTGAAAAATAATATTTCAAATCTGTGAAAATCATCAGTATAGTGAACTTTGTCAAAAGTTATAAGTCTTTCTCTGCTATTTTACGAATGACAGAAAAAGCGTTGCACACTTCAAATGATTCTGAAACGATCTCAAAATCATTTTTGTTAACGGGTCTTAGGCAAACGCTGTTTTGAAAAGATCACTTATAAGACGTGGCAAGTATAGAGGAGGAGGGAGAATGAAAGGAGAAAAGGTATGGAAATTAGTTCGTATGGTTCTGTTTTGCACTCTTTTTTATGGGATAACTATTTCTACGGCAGCGGTGAATGCTCAGGAAGTGCAGTCGGTTGAAACAGAAAGCTCTGTGCTCTTTACCGGTGTTTATGAGCCTATTGGGCAACCCGAACCAGCACCGCCAGCAGGCCCTACAGAGAATATATCGCCACCAAACAAGGTAGCAAAACCAGGTGGTATTTTACCAAAGACCAACGAGACAAGAACTTACGGCGTAATCTTTCTTGGATTACTGCTTGTACTGGTTGTATTGTATGTGCAATATACCAAACATCGATCAAAATTTGTGATGGTTAAAAAGAAAAGACAAATAATTTGAAAGCAGGGATTAATTTGAAATTCGTACGATTTGCATCGGCAGCTGTTTTAGCTGCAACTTTATTTACTATTAGCGCGGAAGCCTTCGCTACTGAAAGTGTAACAAACCATGATACAGAAGGGAAAGTTCTCTTTGTACCAAACGATAGCGAAGCGACAGTGGTTCAACCACCAAATCCTGGTCCTAATGGTCCAGATGTAGAGATCAATCCAGTCGGCCCGGAAGGACAAACGGGACCATTGACGATTGCTTACGCACCTACGCTTAATTTCGGTGAGCAAGTGATTTCTAATACCGATCAAGAATATAAGCTAGTGGCTGAATTACACAAGCTAAAAGACGCGGAAGATAGTGAAGAAAGAGTTCCATATGTTTCATTTGCTCAAGTCCAAGATACGCGTGGGACAAATGCTGGTTGGGACTTAAAAGTTTCCTTAAGTGCTTTTGAATCAGGAACACAGAATAATGAACTGACTGGAGCAAGAATTCGTTTTAATTCGCCAAAATTGGAATATAACGGAAGCAACCAAGAAAATGAGCCACAAATTCATGCGGATGGATTGATTTTAGATGCTACAAATAGTGAACGTTCGGTTCTGACTGCTGCTCAAACAAAAGGTGCTGGCGTATCGTCAGTCGTTTGGGGCGATCAGGAAGAAATCAATCGACAAGTAGAAGCAGGTGCAGAGGTTGTTGAAAATGCTGGAATCGAGTTACTTGTTCCTGGATCAACAGCAAAAGACGCTGCTCTTTATGAAGCAACTCTTACTTGGACTTTGGCTGCAACAGCTGGACCGGACGGAGAAACGGTTGAGTAACTTGGTTTTGTACTGAATAAAAAAAGAAAGAAGGAACTAGAAATGAAAAAGATTCGTTTAACTACGGTCGCTGTATTATCCACCACTTTACTAGCAGGAGGCGTTCAAGCCTTTGCCCAATCTTCATTAGAAACGACTACCGATAACGTTGTAGGGTTTACCTCAGACGGAAGCGATCTAACAGTGGTACAACCGCCAGTCGTGCACCCAGAAGTAGAAACAATCGAACCAACACCGCCAGGACAAACGGGCCCATTTACCATTGCTTATGCACCACAAACATTCGATTTTGGTCAGAATGCTATTTCTACCAGTGATCGTTGGTATTCAATCGTTGCTGACGAGCGTAATTTGGCTGATCAATCAGGGACGACACCGTACGTATCGTTTGCCCAAGTGCAAGATACCCGAGGAACGCATGCTGGTTGGACATTAAATGTTAGTCTAACTGATTTTACTTCTGAATCAGGAGATGTCTTGACTGGGGCAAAAATCAAGTTGGCAAACCCTGAAATCGTGTTCAACAAAGGCGAGGGTGATCGAGACTTACAGCCAAGTGCCGTTATCAATAATGAAGAACAAAATGCGTTGATCCTAGATGTCAACGATCAAGACATTCCTGTCATGCGTGCTTCGGTCGGTCAAGGCGCGGGCGCTTCATCGATTTACTGGGGAGATCAGGAAAAATTGACGGAACAAAATCTTAATAAACAAGAAGGCGAAATGATCAGAAATGATGATATTCAACTATTTGTACCAGGCTCTACCACGCAGCTAGCAACTAACTATACTGCTGAAATGACATGGACGCTAACTGCTTCTGTTGATAGTGGCGGCGAAACAGTAAATCCGTAAGAAGGATCATAGCTTGCAACAAGAAACAACTGGCAGGAATAGTAAATTATTCCTGCCTTTTTTGGAAGGAGAACCACTTTTGACTGAACAACGTATGAGAATGAAATGGATAAAAACGGTTACCTGTGCGGTCATCCTACTATCATTCTTTTTTTCACCAAGAATGAGCTATGCTCAGACAGAATCAGAATTAAACTTTTATGTGACGCCTATCTTACCGGAAAGTCAGCTGGAAGGAGGGGCGTTGGGGTATTTCGATTTAAATCTTGGGGCAGGAGAACGTGATGAATTGGCTTTAGAGATCGAAAATGGTTCTGATCAAGCGATCGAAATAGAAATTTCTGCCCATACGGCATTTACGAATGTGAATGGTGTTGTGGAATATGGCAGGGATGCAGAATCCCCTGATCCGACTTTACCTGCATCAATTGATGAACTGGTAGAGGTGCCTGAAACCGTATTGTTCGATCCATTAGAAAAACGAATCATTTCTTTACCGATTACGATGCCAGAAGAGGAATTCAAAGGGGTTTTGGCAGGTGGCATTCGAATCAAAGAGGTTATTTCGGAAGAGGAGCAAACACAATCTGCTGAAGAAGGATTAGGCATTCGGAACGCATTTTCCTATGTCATTGGTGTGGTAGTAAGCAACAATCGGTCCGCAACGGATCCGGGATTGGAACTGCTTGATGTTTTTGCCGATCAAGTAAACTACCGAAACGTATTTAGTGCTGTTATCCAAAATTATACAGCAACATTTGTCAATCAATTGGAAGTAACAGCTGAAATTCGTTCTGTTGATGGTGAGACGATCTTATATGAAACAAGTCAATCATCTATGCAAATGGCTCCTAATTCACATATGCATTTCCCAATTCCCTTGGATGGCGATCGTTTTCGTAATGGGGAGTATGTATTGAATCTTACTGCGCGGTCAGGAGAGGAAGAGTGGTCTTGGGAACAGATATTTAGCGTAGAGGCAGAAGATGCTCGCCGCTTAAATGAACTCGATGTCACTGTAGATACGTCACTCAATTGGTGGATGATCGCCACGGCTGGTCTAATCAGCTTGCTTCTAATTATTGCGATCATCCTAATTGTTCATAAGAAAAAAAATGCAAAGGAAGGTGGGAAAAGTTGAAATGAAGAATACCCCGCACAAGGTAATAATTGCGATCATTATTGGATTACTAAGTGTGCAAACTTTTTTTCCAAGTCTGAGCAGTATCCTATTGCCGGAAATTCACGCCATCGATCACACGATTGAACCGTTGGACGAAACGCAGAATATGTCCTTGCTTGATAAAGCAACACAACCGATCCAAACAAAAGAATTTGACATCCATCAACCTTTTTTTCAGTTTCCAGTTAGTGTGATTGAAGGTGTCGTGGATCAACCGATCGACGTTTTCGTCGTATCAAGCCAACCTTTAAATGAGATTACGCTAGTTGTAGCGAAAGAAGCAGCGATCGTGGAAGAAGAATTTGCTGCAGAAGTGAAGAATAAGAAGCTGTCTGAAGAAGAACAGGAATGGACGCTCACCTTTGATGAAGAGCTAATGGAGTTCGAGATTCCTATCGTCTTTAATAAAATAGGCGATTATCGACTTTTTATAGGTGAAGCGGAACTAACGATCGAAGTACAGGCAGAAGATGACGGGGAAGAGGACTTGGATGATGATGCAGATAATGAAACGATCGAGACAGAGGTCTCACCATCAGACACGCCGCAGGAAGGGAAACGAACCACGCAACCTTCTAATGACGCGAAACTAAATGAGAATCAGCAAGACACAGAAGCTGACCAAGCAGAAGCAATTGCCCAATTGACAGAACCGGTCACACCGTTAGACGAAATCAGTCATCGGGATGTTTCCAACTGGCAAGAGTTTATGGCGGCAATCGTGAATAGAGAAGTAAATTATATCAATATCGTAAATGACTTTGAATCATCAAACAATCCTACTCAAGGAGTTTCCGGAGTGGCTGCGGGAAGTGCAACTTCCAACCCGTCGAATGGGGTAGCCTATATTTGGACCAATGCTTCTGGAATTTCGAGAACGCTTGTGATCGAAGGCAATGGGTATCAAATCGACTTTAGAGCTGTTGCTGTCGGATTTTATGATAGTACCGTCAATAGTGCATCGCCGTGGGATATCACGTACCAAAATATCGATATCGTTCATGGCAACTATTATGGCTTCATGAATTTTACAAATATGAGTATTCCGCAACAAAATCTATCCAGAATGCGTTACCACAATTTAACCAACGCGGGCAATCAGTTGATCCACTCGTTAGCGACACCTGTTATTATGTCTGGCGAAGTAATATCGCATCAAACTCCGACATATACTTCCAGATCTGGACGTGTGCAAACGATCAATGCAACCAACCAAGCAAATATGGAAGTAACACAATTGGAAATTCTTGATAACGCAACAGTTGACATGTCGACAATAAATTCCGGCAATATCTATTTATATTATGCAACGGGGCGTATGACTATTGGCAATGATGCAAAGATGTCTCTGCGTGCAGCTGGAACAGCCGGTGAGGCTTTTGGAGCAAATATTTATATTGCGAATGGACGGATCAATATCGGTAATCGATCAGAGCTTCATTTGACTGCCCGAGCCAACTCCCCCGCAATCAGTATGTATGCTAGCGGCGCCCACTTTGAAATGTCTGAGGATAGCAAAGTGGTAATCAAAGCTGACGGACGTACCACAAGCCTCAATGGATGGGGCTATAACATTATCTACATGGGTGCTGGAAGCACGATGCTTATTGGAAATAAAAGCAGTGTCGAAATTGATGCAGTGAATCAAGGGACCACCACCTCCGGAGTGATCCATGTAGCCGGTGCCGCCACATTTATTGTTGCTAAAGAAGGAGTCTTGGATATTAAGTCGGACGGAACCAATCCCTCTCATTCCTTGATGACATTTTTGAGCTCGGCCTCAACCTTCACTTTTGCGGATGCACAACGCATCAATTTAGAGAAAACAAGGGCGGTTACCGGAAATGCAGCAAATAGTAGCCTTATTTCGATTTCCGGCAGCGGCGGGCTATTAGATGTGGATATTCAAGCTGCGAAGCAATGGCGGCATGGAAACTTGACGGAGGAACCAGACTTCAGTTGGAGTCCAATCTTCAATTTAAAAGTGAATTTTGCCTCTACCTTGTCATCGATTTCGAATGTTTCTTCCATCTCACAAGAGATCGTTGATCATTTTCGCGCGAATTTTACCACAAGAGCACAACGTATTCTATTTGAATATATTCCAGATGTCGAGGTTCATTTAGAACCATTAACGGAAGATCCGGCACTGGAAGGCTCAAGAATCATTAGGGGAAAAGCCACACCATATAGTGTGATTCGTTTTGACGGAGATCCAGCGATTCCCGCACCGCAACTGCAATCACCCTCTTTTGATGATAACAGCTTGTTTCATCTTCAAGCAGATGCCAATGGTGATTTCAGCTTGACCTTAGCCGAGGGGGAGCGGTTTACAAAACATAATACGGTGACGGCTTACGCTTTCTTAAATGGAAAATTCGATACAGCTGAAACAGTTGTTCAAGAGATTGCCACAATGAATCCACGAGATCCGATCGCGCCAGATATTGAAGTGAATCCAGAAAATAAACCGGATATACCAGAACATTTAGGGTTTATCAGTATCGATTTCATCTCCCAGTATAGCTTTGGAGATGTATCAATAAGTGCAGATACCAAACAGTACAAGGCATTGCCACAACGTCTTAGCAGTGCTGATGGCTCAGTAACTGAGGAACGGCCAAATTACGTGCAGATTTCTGACCGGCGCGCTCAATTTACCGGCTGGGAATTAAACGCGACATTATCCGCTGCAGGATTTCGTAATGATCGAGGAGAAGAACTTCGGGGTGCACGAATTATTTTAGAAAATGCAGTTATGCTGACGAATGCCGCCAATTCAGCAATTCCTCCCACTTATAGTGAATCAATGATCCTTGATCCTGGGGTACCCGCTTTGATCGCTGAAGCGGATGCAAATGAAGGAAGCGGTACCTGGATTCAGCGCTACGGGGATATGGGGACGATGGGGGATAGTGTCAAACTTGAAGTACCCATTGGATCAAATCCGCGTAACATGACCTATCAAGCAACGATTGAATGGGAGTTAAGTTTTGTCCCATCTACCGAATGATCGATGCTCAATCTTATCAAATGGAAGCTGTTGACGCCTATGACAGCTTCCATTCTTGATAGGAAGACAGTGAATAAATCGGTTGAAAAGCAGTGGATTTTAACGCTTTTTTATGGTAGATCACGCTGCTGAGCAAAATCTGCTTAAGCTGGCTAAATCAATCGTTTGCTTCAAAAATAATCGCGAAGATACAGAGTTCACCTAAACTCGTGCAAAAACTATTCAAGCAACTTTGAATCAGTTCGTCAGGTTTTGATCAAAACCAATGATGCCGGCTGAAACAAGAGAAAGGAAACTGTATGAAGAGTAGAAAAAAGAAGTCATATTTAACATTATTCAGTGCTGGGATTTTAGCAAGCCAACTTTTTGTTTCTCCCGTATTACTGGCGAAAGAAAGCCCTCAGCCTGATAACTATTCAGAAAATACAAATGTCGAACAGCAACTTGATGACCAAGATTCATCGGCAGCAGAAGCCCAAGAGAGTCAAGAAGACGTCAGCAAAGAGCAAACGGAGGGCTCGACCGAGTTATCCTCCGAATCAAATGAGCCGCTTATGGATTCAGAAACAGCAGATACCGTTGTAGAATCTCTTGATTCGTCTGAAGAAGCAGACTCAACGCAAACGACCGAGTCATCGGAAACGACCGAACTAGAGGAATCAGAGTCCGCGGAACCTTCCGAGGAAGAGGAAAAAATAGATGCTGAAACGGACGATCTAGAAGTAGAAACAGAGAACAAGCCAAAAAAGACCGACTTGATTGATGAGTCATTGGCACCAAAAGAAAATGAAATTTCAACTGAGAGCAACGAAAATACTGAAAATGCAAAAAAAGAGGAGCCGAAAACACCTCCGATTATTGCACCTGAGCAAGTAATAAACCCTGTCGTTCAATCACCAGATGCTACTTCTCACTTGAAAAATTCTTTTTATGATGGACGTACCATTGATTTACCAGAGAGTTTTCGGGCAGCAAAGATCGCAGATTCGAATCTGTTAGATTTCACCTTGCCGATATTAGCTGATTATGATGCGCAATGGCAAGCGGCATTCGTCTACGAGATCATCGGGCAAATTGGTGAACTAGAAGAACCATTGACGATGGACGAATGGATCAATGAACGGATCAAAGCGGTTATAAAAGGAGAAGCTAGCTGGATAGAAAAAGAACAGCAGGTTGAACAATTACAACCGGGGGATCTTTTATATGACGCAAATAAGTTAATCGGTATCTACCTCGCAGATGGTTACCAAGCAAGTTTAGTGACAAATCAAGAAGAGCCAACGAAAACTGCCATCGAAGTTCAGCGGGTTTCTATCGAAGAGCTGCTATCGATCAGACGGCTATCAAATCCTGAATTGGCTACATATGGCGAAAAGCTAGTTACTGAATATCCAGCCCCTTACGAATTTACAGTGAATCAAAAGACCCAGACGTTTATTGAAACATTGGCACAAGAAGCCCAAAGCTTAGGGCAAGAATACGATGTCTTTGCTTCGGTATTGATCGCGCAAGCGATCCTTGAAAGCGGCAGTGGCGACAGCGGGCTTTCCAGCAGTCCCCATTATAACCTTTTTGGGATCAAAGGCAGTTATCAAGGAAACAGCGTGACTTTACCAACAATGGAAGATAAAGGCAACGGAGAACTATTCCAAATTCAAGCCGCCTTTCGTTCCTATTCAAGTTATCGAGATTCCATGGCTGATTATGTCAAATTGATTCGCGGAGGAATCACTGGAAATCCAACCTTTTATCAAGACGTGTGGCGCTCTGAATCAAAAAACTATCTTCGGGCAGCAGATGCTTTGACGGGCACTTATGCGACCGATGTTAATTATAGTAAAAAAATCAATTCGCTGATTGCGGTCTATGGATTGACGCAATATGACCAAGTGATCGCAACAGAAACAGGCTTGTTTATCCAAGGAAAAGAACAAATTCCAGAAGAGTATCGCTCCCTCATGACATTTCGAGAATACAACGGTCGTGACTACAATCTTTCTGGTTCGTATCCTGTTGGACAATGTACTTGGTATGTGTTCAATCGCGTGAGTCAATTAGGCGGTCAAGTAGATGACTACATGGGAAATGGTGGTCAATGGGGCAATACCGGACGACGTTTAGGTTACAACGTCAGTCAAACACCTAAAGCAGGCAGTATGATCTCTTTTGCACCTGGAACAGCTGGATCTGATCCTCGTTATGGGCATGTCGCTTTTGTTGAAGCCGTTGGTCCAAATGGTATTTTGGTTTCAGAAGGAAATGTCTATGGTGGAACCACAATCTCTTATCGCGTGATCAGCAATGAATTGGCGCACTCATCAAGTGTTTCATATATTATGCCAAAATAAGGATGGAGGGCTGGCAATATGAGTAAAAGGCATAGACAAATAGGTCTTCCTATCAGCGGTATCTTTTTGATGGTCCTTTTGCTTATTGCGTTTCTTCAGCCGTATCGACTGGCGTTAGTCAGAGGAACGTCCATGCTGCCGACGATCGAGGATCGACAAGTTGTGCTGATCCATAAAAAGCGCCAGCCAAATCGCTATCAGCTGATCGCTTTCGAACAGGAAGGGAAATTTTTGATCAAGAGAGTGATTGGTGTGCCGGGGGATTCCTTCGTTCGTACACAGGAGCGTTTGTTGATTGGGGCGGAGGATACTGACTTTGATTTTTCATTTATGATCACTGTGAAGGATGAAGCCGTTGAGGCGTTGCCGATTCGGGGGTACCTCAAAGAAGATGAGTACTTTGTCGTTGGCGATGCACTGCTCACTTCAAGTGATAGTAGAGAATTTGGAATCATTTCAAGTAAAACCTTTTATGGTGTGGTGACCACGTTCTTCTGACACATCAGCTTCTTGAAAGGAAGTTTGCGATGATTCATTTCTTGCAACATATCAACGAGACTAAGTTTGTATCAAAAGGGATGAATAAAACGAATTTTAGTTTTGATGGAAGGAAGAGACTGTGATTTTTATCTATATTGGGATGATACTGCTTGCCATTGGAGCAGGTAGTATCATCGGTTGGCGATTGTATCGAGAATATTTATTAAGAAAAGTTGAAAAGCAGCTGTCGTCAGATGCTTTAGCCAAAAGGAAACTGCGTTTATTTAAGCACAACCTGCGCAGTGGGCACCTGCTAATTGTATTGGGCTGCAGTAGTGCCATAATCGTAAGTGTCTTGCTACTAACAGTTTTTCAGCTGACAGGCGGCATTCATTTGCAAAGGCTGCAAGAAGAAACTAGTCAATTGAAAGAGGAAGTCTTCGCGCTAAGAACTGAGCAAACGGAATGGATGCGTATGCCGATTTTTGCTTATCCTGAGAACGGCTTTGCTTTTGAAGCGATTGATTGGGAGCATTTACTCGTATCCAATGATCGTGAAGCACAGTTTGCAGCTGAATATGAGTTGGCCTATCAGTTATCACCATATCTAGGTCGCACCGTAGCGATGATTTTTGTTGATCAGCCCTTGCAAGAAATCTCGATTGTTCTATCTAGCAAATTACCATCAATTGATGACTTAAACGGATGGGAAGAAAATTTTTCTCGTCTACTCCATGATATGCAGAACGTTCCCTTGATCACCCAAGGAACCTTCTCTGTTCAATTTTCCAAGGATTCTGATCAGTCCTTTGAGCAGACGATCATTCGTGACGAGAATGGAGTTTGGACCCTTTTAGAACGCAGCTTTCCAAACACTGACGCTCAAGAAGTAGCTAATAACGAGGGGAGCGAAAGCATATCCTCTACTCCTCAAACGGATCAAAGTGAAACGATCAATACAAATGAACAAAAAGGCAGTGTGAAAAATTAATGATGAAAAAGAAAAACAAAGGTTTGTTTTCTGTCCAAAAGCTAATGGATGAAGTAAATCAATTATCCATAGGAGAGCTGAATGAATTTGAGGAGACAAATCAAGAAGAGGGAATCATTGAGGATCAAGGGTCCGCAAAGGCTACGCCTGAAAAAAAAGAGAAAGGAACCAATCGACAAGCGGACAATGAACCCCCTAAAACCCAGAAAGAAACAGCGAAACCTGTCGCACAGACTTTAGCAAAACCGATTTCTCACCAAAGAGTGTCTGTTGATCAACAGACAGATCAAAGTGTCAAAAAGATAGCAGTGCAGCAAAAATCCTCTGGGAACCGTGATAACCACGCCAAAGATAGTCAACTCGTTGAAGACAAAGGAGAACGTATGGAGAAAGAATTGAGTATAAACCAGACACATCAGCAAGAGTCAGAAGAACAAGAAAAGGATCATATGATTGAAAATTTATCTTTTGAAATTAAAGAATTGATTTTAGAAAATGAGCAACTACAGGAAGAAAAAAAACAGTTAAAAAAACAGCAGAAGGTAGTGGCTCAACAAGAAGCAGAGGCAAAAGAATTAAAAGCTTCGCTAGTAGAAGCGAATAAGAAAGTCAAAGACCTAGAAGAACAGCTTACAAAAGTAGATACAGAAAAACTTGAAGCAAAGATCCAGCAATTAGAAGCTAAGTTAGCTGTTCAGCAAGAAAAAGAGCAAAAAGAGAAACAAAATTACGAAAAGGAACGCGCTGAATGGACGTTGAAGCGGCAAGAAATCCAGCAGTTGCAAGAAGTAATTGCTGATTTGAAACAGCAATTGGCAGAAAAAGAAGAGCTTGCAGCAAAAGTTTCAGCTAGCGAATCAAATGAAGAAGTCGCAGAGCTTCAGGCGAAGATCGAAGCACTACGGGAAGAAAATGCAACCCTACAAATCGAAAACGAGCAGTTCCAAACAGAAATCAGTGAGGTTTTAGTCTTTGCTAGAAGAAAAGCAAATCGCACGATTCAAGAAGCGAAGATCGAATCTGAACGAATGATCCGTACGACAGAAATGCGAATCGATGGCATTCATGATCGTGCCAAGGAGATTCTTTTTGAAGTGAACGAGACAAAAGAAAATGTGATTCATTTGTTTGACGATCTGCATAAGCAAGTTTATCAGCTTTCAGATAAAAAATTGCTTTTTGAAGAGCTTGAAAAGTAAGCTTCTACATTTATATGGTCGTTAGTAAAAAAACAGTAGATCAAAATCTGATCTACTGTTTTTCACTATTCTCAGTTATTCGGAGTTACCATCATTTGGTTCTGGTGGATCCGGCGGTGAAGAAGGATTTTCTTCACTGCTGGAAGGCGTTGTTGAGCCAGGATCCTGACTAGAAGCAGGTGGTGTAACGACTGAAGATGAATCATCCTCATCAGGTGTTGTCACTGGGGGTGTCACTTCGCTTGATGATTCTGTTGTACTTGATGGTGTTGCTTCACTACTTTCTGTAGAAGGTGTCGTCGGTTCAACGTACGAACTACTGCTGGACGAACTTGGTGCTGAATAGCTTGGCTGCGTGTATGTCCCTTCAAGATAAAGCTCTCTTCCGATCCGTGTCAGTCCATCTGGCATTGTCCAGTCCGTGTTTTCTACAGAAGCAGAAACATAGCGCATCAATTCACGATAGACATCAGAAGCCACATGGGTACTGCTATCAGTGATCGGTGTCATTTTGTCGTTGTATCCGGTCCATACCGCCAATGAGTAGGAGGGAGTATAGCCGGCAAAAGTAATATCCGGATAAGCACCGTTTGATGTATCCAGTTGTGCTAGCTGGTCATCGGTGTAATTGGAAGTTCCCGTTTTCCCTGCTTGGTATAACCCATCGATTTGCGCATTGGTCCCAGTACCGACAGAAATAACATCTTTCAAAATATCGGTCACCATATAAGCCGTCGTATCATCCATTGCTTCTTGACCATCAACTTTAAAGGATTCTTCATCTTCGGTCCCATCTTGCATGACGATTTTGTTGACGTACTGAGGTTCATAATAGGTTCCACCGTTTGAAAAAGCAGCATAAGCAGCGGCCATTTTCAGGCTGGAGATCCCATATTTTGTGCCATCTAATTTATCCGTATTGCTAGAAATCGCATTAGATTGAGTAATCGTGTGGTATTCGATACCCAACCCGCTAAGAAAGTCGGCGATATTATCCGCTCCAACTTCATCAAACAATTTCACTGCTGGTACATTTCTGGATTCTGCTAAAGCAGTTCGAAGCGTGATATTGCCCATATATTGGCGATCCCAGTTGTACACAGGAATATCGGTTCCTTTATAAGTATAAGGTTCATCTAAAATCATTCTACCGGTAGAGTCTTGTAGAAATTGGAAGGCAGGGCCGTAGTCTGTGATCGGTTTAACGGTCGATCCAAAGTCCCGAGCGACGTTGACAGCCAGGTTGTTTGCTAGAACGTCATCAACGTTGCGGGCACCAATTTGAGCCGTGACTTTGCCCGTATTGACATCAACTAAAGTAGCGGCAACTTGCATCTTGTCGTCTGGATAATTAACATAATCATCGCTGTTGACGATGTCATATAACCGTTTTTGCGCATCGATATCGACATTGGTGTAAATATCTAAGCCATCGGTATAAACATCTTTGCCGGTTTTTTCTTTGACTTCTGCGATCACTTCGTTGAAGTAATTATCAAAGTACTTCCACTCTTGGTTTTCTCGCGGGTTTTCTTGCAATCCTTCTTGAATATCTTCGGCAACGGCCGCATCATATTCCGCTTGCGTGATTTTCTCGTTTTCAAGCATTGCGCCTAAAACCACATCTCGACGACTTTTCGCATTATCAGGATGAGCGAAAGGATCAAACGCAGAAGGGGCATTTGGTAAACCAGCAATCAAAGCGGTTTGCGCTAGGTCTAGTTCAGCCAAAGGTTTGCCGTAAAACTTCATAGCAGCTGTTTGCATTCCATAAACCCCGTTGGACATATATACCTTATTAATATAGTAAGTCAAAATTTCCTGCTTTGATTTGGTTTGTTCAAGCCGAACCGCCATCCAAGCTTCTTGTGCTTTTCTTCGTAACGTTTGATCTTCGGCGCTGGTAGAAAAGAAGGACAGCTTGATCAATTGCTGAGTCAACGTACTTCCGCCTTGCATACCGCCGGTTGTGGCATTGGATAATGCAGAACCAACGATTCGGATCGGATCGACACCGATATGCTGATAGAACCGACGATCTTCGACAGAGACGATCGCATCTTCCAGCAGTTGGGGAATCTCACTTGCGGTGATTTTTTCTCTCGTTTCACTTCCGAATTCAGTGATCAATTCACCGTTGGAGGCATAAAAGCGCGAAGAAACAGTCGAATCCAAACGTGTTTCATCAAGTGCTGGTGCATCTTTGGCGTACCACCAAAACAGCCCCATTCCTGATAAAATCCCGATACAGCCTAAGAAAAATAGGCCCATAAACACTTTTAAAAGAATACTCCCAATATTTCGTTTGCCTTTGGCTTTAGGGGGCTTTGGTGCTTTTTTAGCAGTACCTTTCTTAGAGTCATGCCGAGAGGTCCTCGATTGTGATTCATTTGCCATACTCATCATTCTCCTTCATCGTTAAAAATTGATCAACTGCTTTTAAATAGGGAATACGCGGCGCAATAGTGGGGATGATTTCGATTCCATTGGTTTCGATATAGGCCAACGTCAATGATTTTTTTCCCGTTTCCTTTTGCAGGTGCCACTGAGAAACTAAGCACTTGCTATCTAGAAAAAAGCAGCGTTGTAGACTAGAAAACCATAAAAGAACAAAACATAATCCCGCTTGTTCCAAACAGTCTTCCATATGCTTGATTTGGTGTGGATGAAAATTTTTAAAGGGAAATGACGTTTTGTTTTGAGTCTCTTTCGCTTCAAAGTCGATATATTGCCCTTGATAAACCCCATTGTAATCGGTGGTAGAGGCCTCTCGAAAGTAGGCTTCTTTGATTACGGCGGCGCTTCTTCTCGGATAATCTACCTTGACGATTTGAACTGGTGTCGGTTTCTTATGAATGACCGCAAGTTTGCGATTTAAATAATAAAGGTTGCTTTCATTGATCGCTTCTTCAAAACGCATCCCACGATTGGCATACGTTTTTGGCTTTATTAGTTTTTCTTGCATTTTTTGTTTTTTGCCGTCATCATAGGTAGTAGATTGTCCATTCGGGTAACGAATAACCATGTTGTTCACACTCCTAGGCAACATTATACCAAAAAGTCGTTTGGAAAGAAAAGAGATGACCAGAGAAACAATGAAAACCTTATACTTTACTGGCTATCGTAATTATGAATTAGGTGTCTTTCAAGCAAAAGATCCCAAGATTGCAGTTATTAAGAAAGTAATAATGTCGGCATTGACCAATTATGTCGAAGAAGGGCTAGAATGGCTCTTGATCAGCGGGAATCTTGGAGCAGAGCTGTGGTGTGCCGAAGCCATTGAACAATTAAAACAAACATACCCGGAACTGAAACTAGGAATTATTTTTCCTTTTGAAGGGTTTGGTGAAAATTGGAACGAAACGAATCAACAGGCACTGCAAACAGCGAAGTCATTTGCCGATTATGTCAATGCCACCAGCCATAAGCCTTACCAAGACCCCAGTCAATTAAGAAATCACACAGCGTTTTTACTGGAGCATACTGAAGGTGCACTTGTGTTATATGATGACGAATTTCCAGGAAAACCTAATTATTTCTTAAGAGATGCGAAAGCCTATAGTGAGCAAAATCCCTACTTTATTCATCAAATAACAATGGATGATTTACAAAACGCAACATTTGATAGTAATTTACTTTGATTTTCGTATATTTTTTGATAGAATGGTCTAGAAAGTGAAAACCATTTGGAATAAACAATGAGGTGTAAATAATGGCAAATTTAATTTATAGTCCAAAAGATATTCTGCAACAAGAATTCAAAACAAAAATGCGTGGATATGATCCAGTGGAAGTGGACGAGTTTTTAGATAATATCATTAAAGACTACGAAAGCTACAATAAAGAGATCTTAGCCCTGCAAGAAGAAAACGATCGTCTGACAGCGAAAATCGATCAATTGTCGAAAAACCAAGCAATCGCTTCTCGTGTTCAACAAGAAGCACCGAAAAGCCAAACAGTCACAAATTTTGATATTTTAAAACGTTTGTCTAATCTTGAAAAAGAAGTGTTTGGCAAAAAGCTTGATCGTGAATCAGAACCTGTCACTCGTTCTTCTTCATACAACAGCAACTATACAAATGCTGATTTTGAAGACGACAACGAAAAAACCCGTCAATTCTAATGTAGAAAAGATAGTTGTGATTTTCGGGTAATTGCGGCATAACTCGATTATGCTGAGGAAAGTCCATGCTCGCACAAGCTGAGACGCTTGTAGTGTTCGTGCCTAGCGAAACCATAAGCTAGGGTACTTGAGAAAGTAACGGCAGGAAAAATGGCTAAGGTGCAAGCTATGCCAAAGTATCCTTGAAAGTGCCACAGTGACGAAGCAAGCCGGGAAACCGTCTTGGTGGAACGCGGTAAACCCCTCGAGCGAGCAACCCAAACAATGGTAGGGGCACTTTTTGCACGGAAATGAACGGAGCAAGAAGGCAAGTAATTGCAGATAGATAATTACCCAGTGTTTTCTTCTCCCTGAGGAAAATACGGACAAAACATGGCTTATAGAAAATCACAACCTATCAGGGAATCCTTCCAGCAACGGAAGGTTTTTTTATACCAAGAAGGAGAGCGTTATGACTGAAAAAACATTTAATTGTATTGCCACCGCTGCGAGCGGTTTAGAAGCACTAGTGGGCAAAGAATTACGGGATTTAGGGATCGAGTGTGAGGTTGAAAACGGCCGAGCGCGCTTTAAAGGGACAATGGAGACCATTGCTACCGCGAACTTGTGGCTCCGTACAGCCGACCGTATCAAAATCGTCGTTGGGGAATTTGACGTATTGACTTTCGATCAGCTGTTTGAAGAAGTTAAAGCGTTACCGTGGGAAGACTTTTTACCGTTAGACGCTGAATTTCCAGTAGCCGGAAAATCAATCAAATCAAAATTGTATAGTGTACCTGACTGCCAAGCGATTACCAAAAAAGCAATCGTCAATCGCTTAAGAGAAGTATATCATCGTCCGGCAAGTGTGCCGCTGACTGAAACTGGCGCTTTTTTCCAATTAGAAGTCGCTTTATTGAAAGACCATGCGATGATCACATTGGATACGACTGGCCCTAGTTTGTTTAAACGCGGCTATCGTTTAGAAAAAGGGGGCGCACCTCTGAAAGAAAACATGGCTGCGGCTTTAGTGATGCTGACAAATTGGTACAAAGACAAGCCTTTTGTCGATCCCGTTTGTGGATCAGGCACATTGTGTATTGAAGCAGCTTTGATCGGCCATAATATCGCCCCTGGATTTAATCGGGAATTTGTTTGCGAAACGTGGGATTGGTTCCCAGCAGAAGTATTTGAAAAAGTACGGAAAGAAGCAGATGAAGCAGCAGATTATGATGTCGAATTAGATATTACCGGTTCGGATATCAATGGTCGAATGATTGAGATCGCCCGCCGGAATGCGGAAGAAATCGGTCTAGGAGACTCGATCACCTTCAAACAACAAGCTGTTAAAGACTTTAAAACAGAAAAAGAGTATGGTGTCGTTGTGGCTAACCCTCCTTATGGCGAACGCTTAGGAGAAGAAGAGTCTGTTCAGCGACTGTATCAAGAAATGGGCCAAGTGTTTCGACCGCTTAAAACATGGAGTAAATACTTTTTGACCAGTGACTTGACTTTTGAGACCCATTACGGCGAAAAAGCGACAAAAAAACGCAAATTATACAACGGTGCGATTCGTACCGATCTCTTCCAATACTGGGGACAACGTCCGCCACGCAAAAAGGAGTTTGCTGAATGAAAGAACAAGAATTTCTGAAAGAATTAAAAGAAATCGATCTATTACAACAAGCAATGGGGATCTTAGGCTGGGACAATCAAACGGGGATGCCAGAAAAAGCCAGTGATTACCGGGCGGAAGTTGACAGCTATTTATATGGCCTCTATTTTGACAAAAAAATTGGAGAGCCGATCCAAGAAGCAATCAGCTATTTTGGGAAACACCCAGAAGAATTATCAGAAGTTGGGAAAGCGGCTTATCAGCTAGTCAAAGAAGAGTATGAATTGCAAAAAGATGTACCAAATGAGTTGGCGATGGCGGCTTCCGCAGCAACGTCAAAAGCACATACTGCTTGGCTCAAAGCCCGTAAAGAAAAAGATTTTTCTTTATTTAAAGACGCACTTTCTGAAAATATTCGCTTGACGAAAGAATTGATTCCTTATTGGAAGAAGAATGAGCTGACAAACTATGATGTGTTGTTAAACCAATACGAACCAAATATGACGGTTGAGATCTTGGATAATGTTTTCTCACAAGTGAGAGACGGTATCATGGATATTCGTCGTCAATTGGCTGAAAAAGGAACAGCACCAGATACTTCGATCCTGTCACGTAAGATGACCGAAGCGCAGCAACGTAAATTTATCTCAAAAGTGATTGCCGACTTAGGCTATGACTTTTCTCGCGGCCGCTTGGATAATACGGTCCACCCATTTGCTACGGGGATCAATCACAACGATGTGCGTTTGACTACTCGTTGGAGCGAAAACGATTTTTCAATGGGACTATTCGGTGTAATTCATGAAGCCGGACATGGAATGTACGAGCAAAATATTGACGAAAAATACGAAGGAACACCGGTTCATGAAGGAGCGTCTATGGGGATCCACGAATCTCAATCGCTTTTTAATGAAATCATTATCGGCAGTAATCGCAATTTCTGGGCCAAGCAATACCCATTTTTCCAAGAATGTGCGGAAGGCTCGTTTGATGATGTGTCTTTTGACACCTTCTATGATTCTTTGAAGCATTCTAAAGCCAGCTTGATCCGTATTGAAGCTGACAGTTTGACTTACGTAATCCATATCATTATTCGTTACGAGATCGAAAAAATGATCTTTAACGAAACCGTATCGATCGATGAACTGCCGAAAATCTGGAATGACAAATACGAGGAATATTTAGGGATTCGTCCAGAGAATGACCTTGAAGGAATCTTACAAGATGTTCATTGGTCAGGTTCCAGCTTTGGTTACTTCCCATCCTATGCGTTAGGGTATATGTATGCCGCGCAATTACTGCATGCGATGGAAAAAGAAATCAATGTCGATGAAGTGTTGGCTTCAGATGATTATTCACCGATTCGTAAATGGCTGACTGAAAATATCCATCAATATGGCGCATCAAAGAAACCAAATGAATTGATTTTAGATGCAACGGATGAATTATTGAATCCTCAATATCTATTAGACTATTTACGCAAGATATATTTTAGTGTCTATAAAATCAGCGAGACGCAAGATTTCGCTTAAAAATAACGAGTGGAAAGAAGCTTCGCAAGACGTTGCCGCCCTAACTGTTTCGTGGGATGCTCGTTTTGTTGAACTTCTTTTCCTTTTGTATCGATAACCATTGAAAAAAGGAAGGCTTGCTGCTTTCGTATCGAAAGAAGGAGAAAGATGAAGGAAGAAAACAATGTTACCGATCTTAGCAAAGTAATTGCCTATGCCGAAAGTATTTTGGGGAATGATTACACAGGACATGGGTTTGATCATGTCAAACGGGTGGCGGGCTTAAGTCAAGCTATCATCGATGCCGACGAATTGGCGGTTGATCGTTTTGTCGTACAGGCGGCAGCTTACTTGCATGATACGGTGGATGACAAAGTTGTGGCGGATGTCACAGCGGCTTATGCCGAAGTGCGAGTTTGTTTGACCGCAGCAGGGGCAAGTGAAGCACAAACGAAAGAAATTTTTTCTATTATCGAAAATCTGTCTTTTTCAAAAGAACTTTTGCAAGGTGCACAAGTTGTCTCAGTAGAAGGCCGCGTCGTTCGTGATGCAGATCGTCTCGATGCTTTAGGTGCGATCGGTATTTTACGGACGAGCTATTTTGGTGGCAGTCATCAACACCCGATCCATGTCAGTGACTTAGCCCCAAAGACGTTTCAAAATCATGAGGATTACCGAAAAGGGACGACGGTGATCAATCATTTTTATGAAAAACTATTTTTGCTTCCTGAAAAGATGACCACGGATTATGGCAAAAAAGAAGCTCAGCGACGTGTGGTTTTCATGAAGGATTTTTTAGAAGAATTCTATGCAGAATGGGATGTCTAACTTTGTTTAGAGTTTTTTAAACTGAAATTCGATTATTTCCTTTTTCCTTTATTGTTCTTTATAATAGTAAGTACAAAGGAGGGATGGAAATGTACTACCAACAGGCATTACAACCGAGTGAACTATTGCCAGCGATTTCCAATTCAGGGGAATGCTTTTTTGTCATTCGGGCTGAGCTACCCATCCGGCAATATCAAATCGCAGTCTATCTTTACGACGATCAATTCTTTTTGTTGCAAGATGATCGCTTGTTTGATCAAATCGAACAAATCTCTAGTGAGACATTAGGGGACGAGGAAGAGATTTTACCATTTATCGAAGAAGCGTTGGAAGAAAACCATTATTTATTAGTGGAAAAAGCGTTTATTCGTTTAGATCTATCTACTTTACAAAAGATGACCGATCTTACTAGTTTCGATATCTTGTTTTATGAATTTTTTGATTCATGGGGGGAAGAAGAATGAAACGGACTGAATACGTAACACTCCAAGACAAAACATTGATTGACCTATTCCAGCAGTTAGGAGAGGATGTTTCGAATCTCGAGCTGATCGATGAAGAAAAGAATATCGATGTGGTGGTTGTGTCGAATAGTGACTGGCAATATTTATTGGAACAAGTCAATGATGATGTAAAAGAATCTTTTGCTGATACGTCAGAGACAGACCTGGATGAAGAACTAGCCGACGAATAAACGCTTTTTGTGGTTGATAAACTGTTTTACTACGGGAGTGGTGGTTGGATCTTTTGAAGGGATTTAGCAATCTAGGCAGCTTACCAAAAAAAATACGAAGCGATCTCATTTCCCATTAAGAGGAACAGGATCATTTCGTATTTCTAGGTAGGTTGCTTTTATTTTGTCCGCAGACGAACGTTTTTGACTTTTAGATAGCCGCGAATCAAGTTGAGAATAAGTAAAAGAATGCCCACAATCAATGGAATCGCTAATAAGTAGGGCGAGTAAAGGTGGGTTTCTTGCACGTGTTCAAGAGAAGTTTTCTCCACTTCATTGATGGCTTGTTGAATGACTTGTAAACTAAATCCAGTCAGAAAACCAGCAATGATGAATAGGGCAAATCCTAAGTAGGGTATATCGGAAGACCGGCGAAAAAGAGCAAAAGCTACATATAAAACCAAAAGGAATGCCGGTACGCCAAAGGCGAAATAGGGATTTAACATGGTTTTTTAACCTCCTTTTCTTTTATGATACTCCAAAATTTACGTTTTGGGAAATAGCGTGTAAGATAAAAAGAAAACGTGAAGGAGTTCTTTATGTCCGCTTATATTACCCCAATAAAGGTTGCTCTGCTAGTTTTTCCATTTCTAGCATTGGCGATATCAATGATTTTTTTTGTTATCCAATATCGAAAATACGGTCGTTTTATCTTTTCTCGTGCACTGGTTCTTTATTCGTTTGTCTTCTATTTATTATGCGCCTATTTTTTAGTTATTTTGCCATTGCCCTCGATTGAAGAGGTAGCTCATATGACTGGTCCTAAGATGGAATTGCAGCTAGGAGCATCCTGGCACCATTTTGTCCAACAGACGGTCTTAAATATCCACGACCCGCAAACCTATCTTCCTGCCATGAAGCAGGGGGTCTTTCTCGAACCACTCTTTAATTTATTGTTGACCTTGCCTTTCGGCGTTTACTTACGTTATTACTTCAAGTGTTCTTTTCTGAAAACGCTGGCGATTACGTTTTGTCTGACGTTGTTTTTTGAATTGACTCAGCTGACAGGACTTTATTTTATTTATCCCCGTCCTTATCGCTTATTTGATGTTAATGATCTCTTTGTCAATACACTAGGAGGATTGTTGGGGTGGAGCATTGCCCCGCTATTTACGTTCTTATTGCCATCAAGAGAAGAGATGGATGCAGATTCATACGCCAAAGGTACTCGGGTAACCGTAACACGAAGGATATTTGCTTGGTTGATCGATTGGGGAATACTGAATGTGGTCAGTTTCATTGTGGTGATCGCTGTTCGTTTGCTTACTCAACAGACGGTACGAGACTTTAGTGGGGACTATTGGTACTTTGCTCTTGAAGTATTACTGTACTTTGTGTTGTTTGCTTATCTTGCCAAAGGACAAACGATTGGAAAAAAACTCGTACGAATCAAAATCATGCAAGAAGCCCGTCAGAGGGTCAGCTTGGCTGCGTTATTGAAACGTTATGGTTTGTTTTATCTGATTTATGCCAGCATCAGTCGGGTCAACATCTTTTTTGCACCGTTTCTTGATTCGGATAATACGCTGCTTCTGGTCGTCAGTTTATTGATGGTGGTCATTTTTGGCTTGATCCAGTTTGGCTTTTACATGAATCTCTTTTGGGCTGCAATAAAAAAAGAAAGCCGCTTTTTCTATGAACGCCGCAGTGCAACGTATACAATTAGCACGATTGATCCAAAACCCGTGACAAAAGAAAGTTAGGAAATCAAGGCAACATATGCTATAATCCAAAGGATGCTAAAAGAAAGAAGGTGTTTGAATGTCTTTTGAGTCATTTAAATTTCAACCATTTATTTATGAAGCACTTGCTGATAAAAAGTTCTCTAATCCAACAGAAGTGCAAGAAAAATTGATACCTGTTATCCAAAAAGGCCGTAGTGTTGTTGGACAATCTCAGACTGGGAGTGGTAAGACCCATACATTTTTACTGCCATTGATGGATAAAATTGATGCCGAAAAAGATGAAGTGCAAGTCGTGATTACTGCACCGAGTCGTGAATTAGCCACACAAATTTATCAAGCCGCAAAACAGATCGGCGGGTTTCATGATCCGGAGATTCGTGTGTCAAATTTTGTTGGAGGAACGGATAAACAGCGCCAATTGAGCCGTCTGCAAAATCAACAGCCCCATGTCGTGATTGGGACACCTGGTCGTATCTTGGATATGATCAACGAACAAGCCTTAGGGGTTCACACTGCCAATGTATTTGTCGTGGATGAAGCAGACATGACCTTGGATATGGGCTTTTTGGAAGAAGTCGATCAAATTGCGGGGCGTTTGCCTGAGAAACTACAAATGCTGGTTTTCTCCGCAACGATTCCAGAGAAATTGCGCCCATTCTTGAAAAAATACATGGCCAATCCATTGATCGAAGAAATCAAATCGAAAGCAGCCATCTCTGATACGATCGAGAATTGGTTGATTTCTACCAAAGGGAAAAATACCAATAAATTGATCTATCAATTATTGACTACAGGCCATCCCTATCTTGCCATCGTTTTTGCCAACACGAAGAGCCGTGTGGATGAAATTACGGATTACTTAAAGGAACAAGGCTTAAAAGTAGCGAAGATCCACGGCGACATCAGTCCTCGTGAAAGAAAACGGATCATGCGCCAAGTGCAAAATTTGGACTACCAATATGTTGTCGCAACAGATTTAGCTGCGCGAGGAATTGATATTGAAGGGGTTTCTCATGTCATCAATGCCGAGATTCCAGCTGATTTGGATTTCTTTATCCACCGTGTTGGTCGGACCGGTCGAAACCAAATGAATGGGACTGCGATCACGTTGTATGATCCAAGCGATGAAGGAGCAATCCAAGCAATCGAAGATTTAGGGGTTGTTTTCCAACCGAAGGAAATCAAAAATGGCGAGATCGTTGCTACCTATGATCGGAATCGTCGTCAAAAACGGGAAAAATCTCGAGACGAATTAGATCCAACTTTAATTGGTTTAGTCAAGAAGAAGAAGAAGAAAATCAAGCCTGGCTACAAGAAAAAAATTCAATGGGCTGTTGATAAGAAGAACAAAGAAAAACGGAAGATCGAACGTCGTCAAACGACTCGAACTGCTCGCAAAAACAAAAAAAATTCGAATAGTTAATGCTTACCAAAACAGCAGTCAAGGAAGAGTAGTTCTCTTACTTGACTGCTGTTTTTAATTGTTTGGTCATTTCTACACACAATACGCCATCTTCAGCATAGGGCTCAGATGTTTTTTGATATCCACAGGATTCATAAAACGCACAAGCGTCGATCTCTGCGGATAAAACTGATTGGAGGGCTCCCTCTTGGATACCAAGTATTTCGAGGTAATGCAATAATTTGGTGCCGTATCCTCGGTGCCGAAAGGCCTTAGCTACGCAAAAGCGATCAGGTTGCAGAGTGTTCGGTGTAGAGAATTGATAGCGAATGGTAGCGATCGGTGTGTTTCCATCAAGCCAAAGAAAGTATGGACAGGTTTGGTCTTTTTCATCAAATTCCCATTCTGCCGGAATGTGCTGTTCTTCTACAAAAACGGCTTGCCGCAAGGCGAAAACCGCTTGTAGCATCCACGGACTGCGTCCAAAATAAAGCATCAGTCGTTTTCCTCCTTTTTCGTGGTATACTCGTTATATAGTAATTGTAGCAGATGAGAGGAGAAATGACGTGGATTTTTTTGAGGCGTTACAATGGTCACATTGGAAGACACTGTCCTTTGAAATCAAAGAACAGCTGATCCAGCAAATTTTAATGTATTTTGTCAGTCCTTTAAAGGAGATCACCGATGTCCATTTTAGTCAGTTGACGTATGCAGGATTGAAATGTGCTACCTTTGAATTAACGATCGATGGCGAAGACTTTGTCTTTATACCAGGGAATTCTGAGGCGATCTTAGGTTGGGATCTCGGTGTGCAAGGATTACCGGCTACTTGCTGGAGTAAAAATTGGCAGTCACCACCCAATGAGATCATTCGCCAACTGGAAACAATCTATGAGTTAGAAACCAGCCAGGATTGGGGGATTTTTGTCAATGAGTCGACGAGCCCTTTGCGTAAAGCTGTGATTGATCCCATGCTAGTCCAAAAAAGTTCTCTGCCTGCTGGCGCAAGGTATATCGGGCAGTTAAATACGATCACTGGGGAGTTTCACGGGTTAGTCGATCAATTCAGTGTTTTCGAAAAAGAGCTAAAGGCACAATTCACAGCACCAGCGTCCTTTGAGGAAAGCTTGCGTTGGGAATTACCCGCTTTTTATCACGAAGAGAATCGCTATTTTGCTGCACTAGAGCCGTTATCGGAAACCTATCAGTTATTTACCCACGAATCCGTCAGTCAAACAGAATTGAAACAGCAGTTAGATAAACAAGGCTTTCAGCTGCTTTCAGAGGATCAATGGGAATATGTCTGCGGTGCTGCTACTCGGCGACTTTTTCGCTGGGGCAATGAAAAGTCTTGCGACGATGGTGTCTCTTTGCCAACCGCTGAATTGCTTGAACCGAATTTATTTGGCTGCACCTATGGGCTTGCGGATGCGTGGGAGCTGACAGATGGCTTGTCTTTAAAAATGGAGAACTGGCAAATTTGTGGGCATCCCTTATTCGATGCATTGCCTTATGCCAGTTATTACCGTTCACGGAAAATGCTACAGCCAGATCAAAAGCTTTCTCCGCAGAGCTATCGTTACCGCAAAGCGATTCTGATCAATAAAGACCGGATTTGAGGATTGACTTTTTCGACACATTTCCTTATACTTTGAATGACGAAGGATATGGTCGGTTTGATGATTCATTACAGAAAGTTTTTCACTGCTGAGAGAAAAACATGAATTCAGACGGATTGCTCCCTTTGGTGCTCAACTGCAGCAGAAATGTTGCCGTCCACTCCGCGTTAACGAGTCTAAGAGGTAATGAGTCACATCATTGCAAGCAAGGTGGTACCGCGTATCGACGTCCTTGCTCTGCAATGGTGTTTTTTTATCGTCAAAACGACTCTACAGGCATAAGAGCGCCTTACCAGCAATTTTGTCAGCCCCTGTATCTTAAGCGAACACAGAAGAAAGTAGGAGAATAACGTGAAACAATTATCCAGTGCAGAAGTACGCCAAATGTTTTTGGACTTCTTTCAATCAAAAGGTCATTCAATTGAACCAAGTGCGTCCCTTGTCCCAGTCAACGATCCAACCCTATTATGGATCAATTCAGGGGTGGCAACGCTAAAAAAATATTTTGACGGCAGTGTTGTTCCTGAAAACCCAAGAATGACCAATGCGCAAAAATCAATTCGGACCAACGACATCGAAAACGTTGGGAAAACAGCAAGACACCATACGATGTTTGAAATGCTAGGAAACTTTTCGATCGGCGATTATTTCAAAAATGAAGCGATTCATTGGGCATGGGAGTTTTTGACTTCCCCAGAATGGATGGCTTTTGATCCAGAAAAGTTATATGTCACGGTTTATCCAAAAGACACAGAAGCAAAACGGATCTGGGCAGAAGAAGTCGGCTTGACACCAGAGCATATCGTTGAGATTGAAGACAACTTTTGGGACATTGGTGCAGGACCATGTGGACCGGATTCGGAGATTTTCTATGACCGTGGTCCTGAGTTTAATGACGTAGCGGAAGATGATCCCGAAAACTATCCTGGTGGCGAAAACGAGCGCTATTTGGAAATCTGGAATCTGGTCTTTTCAGAATTCAATCATCAACCAGATGGCTCCTATGAACCACTACCACATAAAAACATTGATACGGGGATGGGGCTGGAACGAATGGTTTCCATCGTTCAAAATGCACCAACCAATTTTGAAACAGACTTGTTTCTGCCGATCATCAATGCAGTGGCAGATTTAAGCGGTCGTGTGAACTACGGCGACAGCAAAACGACAGATATCTCCTTTAAAGTGATTGCAGACCATATCCGCGCGCTTTCTTTTGCGATCGGCGATGGGGCACTTCCTTCAAATGAAGGCCGTGGCTATGTTTTACGTCGTTTATTACGTCGTGCAGTCATGCATGGGAAAAAATTAGGGATCGATGCTGCCTTCTTATACAAATTAGTACCGATCGTTGGCGAGATCATGGAAAGCTACTATCCTGAAGTACTAGAGCAGCAAGAATTTATTGAAAAAGTGATCCGCAACGAGGAAGAACGTTTCCATGAAACCATCAATGAAGGGTTAGATATTTTAAATCAAGTGATTGCCCAAGTAAAAGCAGACAACCAAGATACGTTAGCTGGTCAAGATATTTTCAAATTGTATGATACTTACGGCTTCCCAGTTGAATTGACAGAAGAAGTGGCGGAAGACGAAGGGTTGAAAGTGGACCATCAAGGATTTGAACAAGAAATGGATGCACAACGTGCCCGCGCTCGTGCGGCTCGACAAACGGAGCTTTCAATGGGCGTACAATCCGCTTTATTGACGGATATCAAAGTAGACAGCCGTTTCGTTGGCTATGATTCACTTGAAGCTAACAGTGAATTATTAGTGATCATCCAAGACGAAGCGTTACACGATTCTGTTTCGACAGGTGAAGCAAAACTGATTTTTGCCGAAACACCATTTTACGCAGAAATGGGTGGACAAGTTGCGGACACAGGCACAATCGTAGCAGAAGATGGTACGATCGTAGCGGAAGTGACGGATGTCAAAAAAGCACCGAACGGTCAGTTCTTGCATACTGCTACAGTCAAAGCGCCACTACAAGAAGGCGTGAACTATTTCTTACAAGTGGATCAGCATCGTCGCAATAAGATTATCAAAAATCATACGGCGACTCACTTATTGCATAAAGCGTTAAAAGAAGTATTAGGTAGCCATGCGAACCAAGCAGGTTCATTAGTTGCTCCAGGACATTTGCGCTTTGACTTTAGTCATTTCGGGCAAGTGACCAGCGAAGAACTGAGCCAAATGGAACAAATCGTCAACCAAAAAATTTGGGAAGCCCTCCCTGTTGTGACGATCGAAACGGATATCGATACCGCAAAAGGCATGGGAGCGATGGCACTCTTTGGTGAAAAATATGGGCATGACGTTCGCGTCGTCAATGTTGCCGATTGGTCGATCGAATTATGTGGGGGAACCCATGTGGCAAATACGGAGGATATCGGTATTTTCAAAATCGTTTCTGAATCAGGGATCGGTGCTGGTGTTCGTCGGATCGAAGCCGTGACTAGTCAAGAGGCCTATACGTTATTGCATGAAGAAGAAACGCAATTAAAAGCAATCGCAGGAATCGTTAAATCTGCCCAATTAAAAGAAGTCGTTGCCAAAACAGAACAACTGCAAGCGCAGCTACGTGAATTGCAAAAAGAAAACGAAGCTCTTGCCAGCAAGTTAGCAAATCAGCAAGCAGGGGATGTTTTCAAAGATGTCAAAGAAGTAAATGGTCTGCGTCTAATCACAGCGAAAGTGACTGTTAAGGACATGAACCAATTACGTCAACTAGCCGATCAATGGAAACAAAAAGACCATTCTGATATTTTAGTGTTAGCTACCGCGAATGATGGCAAAGTGAATCTTTTAGCTGCTATGAACAAAGTAGCCAATGAAAAAGGATTGAAAGCGGGCGATTTGATCAAAGAGATCGCACCTAAAGTTGGTGGCGGCGGTGGCGGCCGTCCTGATATGGCACAAGCCGGCGGGAAGAATCCTGAAGGAATCACAGCAGCACTTGAGACCGCAGCAGCGTGGTTAGCTGCCAAGTAAGCACACTATGGTTGAATCTGTACCCGCGAGTTCCTTTCCTTCTAAGAAGATAGGTGAAAGAGGAGCGTAGGTCTTTAACACATTCCTTTTTTGAACGAAGATGACGGAGGGGGAGACCCTTCCGTTATCTTTTTCCTTTTTTCCTACGTGTTATCTGAAAATGCGTTCGATAATTGAAGGGAATTCGCTTTTTTTTCGAAAAAGCGATACGAATAGTTGTTTAATTGAATTCCTTCGGGGTAAAATAAGAAAGATGGTTTTTTGAGAGGGTGATGATTTGCTAAACTTTTTTTTAAATCGTAGCAAAAAAAATGGTGTCTACGAACGCACAGCCATTGGGAAGTTAGCGGGTAGCCTCGGGTTGCTTTCCAACCTCCTATTATTTGCCGGAAAATTTATCATTGGCTTATCTGCACAATCTGTTTCGATTATGGCCGATGCCATCAACAGTCTTTCAGATACAGCCTCGTCTATTTTAACATTGATCGGTTTTCGGATCTCGGCGAAACCAGCCGACAGTGAACATCCATATGGACATGAGCGATTTGAAGCCATCAGTGGGTTTGTGGTATCTTTGATCATCACGTTTGTTGGCGGTCAATTTCTCATCAGCTCTGTGCAACGCATCATGGAACCGACGAGTATCCGTCTTTCACCACTATTGTTTATCGTTTTGGTTTTATCGATTTTGATCAAAATCTGGCAGGGAGCAATGTACCGCAAACTGGCGAACCTGATTGGCTCTCAAACACTTAAAGCCAGTGGGCAAGACAGTCTCAACGATGTGTATACAACGGGTGCGGTTTTGTTTTCAGCGACGATCGAGTGGTTGACTGGCCTACGTATCGATGGCTTTGTCGGCTGTCTGATTGCCTTGTATATTTTGATTAGCGGAATCAAAATGATTCGTTCCTTTATCAACGAATTATTAGGGGCACGCCCAACGCAAGAAGAAGTAGCTGCCATGGAGCAGCGCTTGGATCACTATCCGACGATTCTCGGTTACCATGATTTACTGGTTCATAATTATGGACCGAAAAATCGCTTTGCCAGTGTGCATATCGAAGTGGATGAAACGTGGTCTTTACGAGAAGCGCATGAGGTGATTGATGCTATTGAACAAGATTTTCGCCAATCTTTAAAGGTCGACCTTGTCTGTCATCTTGATCCAGTACCAATTCAAGATCAGCAGTATCGGTATTTAAAAAAAGAAGTGTCAAAGATCATTCGCTTCGTTGATCCGCAGTTACGGATGCATGATTTTCAGGTCAAAGGAGATCTGTTGGCTTTTGATTTAGTGATTCCCGCAAAATCGGCGTATAGTGATCAAGAAATCGAAGAAATGCTGAAACAAAAAATCAAAGAAACACTAGGGGACTATGAATTGAAGCTTGCTTTCGATCATAGTTACCTATTATAGGGTTACAGGATATAGGAGGAAACTATGATAAAAATGGATATGAGCATGATTTCCACGGTATTATTGGCACTTTTGTTTATTAATACGATTGCTGCCTTTATTACTGTTTTTCGGAAACCACGCTCGATTGCAAGTGTCTTTGCTTGGATGATGACGTTGGTATTCATCCCCGGCATCGGGTTTTTGTTGTACTTGTTTTGTGGTCGGGGGATCGACGGAGAAATTATTTATAAATTTAGTGAGCACCACCAAAGTAGGATCAATGAGTTGAATCAAATCATCAAAGTGCACAATTATTCTTTTCCTGAACATCCTTACTCAGATGACAATCATCTATTAGAGCGCTATTTTAAGAACCTTGATGAATCGCCCTTGACTAAAGGAAACAAAGTAGAATTTTATACAGATGGAAAAGAAAAATTTGCAGCATTGTTTGAAGACATGAAGCAAGCAGAAGATAATCTGCATGTGGAATATTATTCGTTTTTTAATGATGAGATCGGTGGCCAATTTCTGTCTATCTTGATCGATAAAGCCCGTGAAGGTGTTGAAGTGCGTTTGGTCTATGATCCATGGGGGTCACCGAAAGCCAATCGGAAATTCTTTCAACCGTTGATTGATGCCGGTGGAAAAGTCGTGCCTTTCATCACTTCGAAGAACCTGATCCGTAACACACGATTGAACTATCATCTACATCGAAAAATCGTTGTGATCGATGGTCAAATTGGTTGGACTGGCGGCTTTAATGTCGGCGATCAATATTTAGGGAAAAAGGCCAAATTTGGCTATTGGCGAGACACCCATGCGAGAATCGTAGGTACTGCCAGTTTTACACTACAAGAGATTTTTATTCGTGACTGGAACGCATCTGTAAAAAAAGAAGAGGATCAACTGGAATACGAGGATCGCTACTTTATTCTACCGCCGAAAGAGCTCTCTGGAAATGTTGATTTGCAGATTGTCGCTGATGGTCCTGAAAGTGAGACCCAAATTCTCAAAGGCGGTTTTGTAAAAATGATCTTAGCTGCCAAAGAATCGATTTGGATCCAAACGCCTTATTTGATTCCTGATGACAGTATGATGAACGCATTGGAAATTGCCATCCACTCAGGTGTAGACGTCCGAATCATGATCCCATGTATGCCTGACCACCCATTCATTTACCGGGCAACACAGCATTATGCCAATTATTTGCATCGTCGTGGTGCAAAAATCTACATCTATAACAATGGTTTCCTCCATGCGAAGACGGTCATGATGGATGATACCATTAGTTCCTTTGGGACGACAAATCAAGACATTCGGAGTTATGCCTTGAATTTTGAAGTCAATGCTTTTGCCTACGATCACGATGTCACGCAAACGTTGAAAGGCTTCTTTGAAGAGGATATGGCGCAATCCACATTACTGACGGATGAAATTTTAGCTAAGCAGTCTTACTGGTTGCGCTTCAAACAAAACTTCTCTCGGTTATTGTCTCCGATCCTTTAATTTCAACGCCTTTGCTAATCCTTGGCGTGCCAAATGGTCGGCACCTTTGTTTTGGCTCTCAGGGATCCATTGGATGATCGCTAAAGGGAACTGTTTCAACAAGCATTGAATTTCCGTTAAATAATCAGAAAAAGCAGGGTTTTTGGTATAATTCTTGTCGATAGTCTGCGCAACGACTTTGCTGTCGGTATAGAGCATAATCGTCTGTTCCTGTAACCCTTTGTCAATCAGCAGCTGCAACGCGTTTACCATCACAGCGAACTCTGCTTGGTGGTTAGTTGAATCAGGTAGCGGAAACGCAATTTGCTCATGCAGATCAGTACCGACAATGACGATTCCACCGCCACTAGGGCCGGGGTTGCCTTTCGTGGAAGCATCAAGATAAACTTTTAACATTGTCTCACCCTTTTTTGATATGATAAAGATAGTATACTAGAAATTTTATGTTGTGAGGAACTTTTATGAAGCGTAAATTGTATTGGCAACCGGAAGCTGCTACAGCGATCATTTATTGGTCGTTTACTATGATGATATTATTTATCAGTTTGATTCTTTCGTTAGAAAATACCAGACCTTATTGGAAAAGCAACCTCGTTTTAGCCGTCTTTTTCTTTTTTGTATGGTTAGGTATTCACCGAAGCATGCTCATCAGAAATGATTTGCTCCTTATTCGCTATGCCCGCTTATGGAAGAAACGCCTTGTTTCTTTACCTGAGATAGAAAAATGGCAAATTGAAAACCATTTAATCAGCATTACCGATCATCAAAAAACGTATACCTTCACGTTACGTAAAAAAGATGTGGTATGGTTAGAAACTTTTTTTCAAGAAAAAATCCCTGAAAAAAGGGTGCAGGTCGAAACCAACGAGTAATTCATAGAAATCTAGAAAACAGCGATCACTCCTTTTGGCGGCACAGCCTTAGGAAGGACGTTGTTTTTGTTTACATAGAGGATTCGGCAAACTTCTTGTAAAAGTGTGGAAAATCTCTCTTTCTTTCTGAATAAAATCAAGTATAATAAGAGCATAGCAAACAAAATGCATTTTAAAGTGCTAAATAGTTCGTGAATTGAGGGTAAAAATGAAATCAGATATCGAAATTGCACAAGAATCAATGCCTAAACCGATTATTGAAATTGCTGAACCACTTGGTTTAACAGGGGATGACCTAGAACTTTATGGCAAATATAAAGCAAAAATCGAATGGTCAGCAATCAACGAAAAAGCAAACAATCCGCTGGGTAAACTCATTTTAGTCACAGCGATCAGCCCAACGCCAGCAGGGGAAGGTAAATCAACCGTGACCATTGGACTTGCAGATGCGTTAAATCAAATCGGCAAGCAAACCGTCATCGCCTTACGTGAGCCATCATTGGGCCCAGTAATGGGCATCAAAGGCGGCGCCACCGGCGGCGGCAAAGCACAAGTTCTACCGATGGAAGACATCAACTTACATTTCACAGGTGATATGCATGCGATCACGGCTGCCAATAACGCCTTGTCTGCGTTGATCGACAATCATATCCAACAAGGCAACGAATTAGGGATCGACGGACGTCGGGTCACATGGAAACGCGTTGTCGATTTGAATGATCGAGCGTTACGACAAGTGATTGTCGGTCTAGGGGGACCGTTACAAGGCGTTCCCCGAGAAGACGGTTTTGACATCACCGTTGCTAGTGAAATCATGGCGATTTTGTGCTTGGCAACAAGCATTGATAATTTAAAAGAGCGATTAGGAAAGATTTTAATTGGTTATTCTTTTGAGAAACAACCAATTTACGTAAAAGATTTGGCGGTCCAAGGTGCTTTAGCCTTACTTTTAAAAGATGCCCTCAAACCGAATCTCGTTCAAACGATTGAAGGAACCCCTGCGCTGATCCATGGCGGACCTTTTGCGAATATCGCCCATGGGTGTAACAGTGTCATCGCAACCGAGACGGCTTTGCACTTAGGCAAATACACGGTGACCGAAGCTGGGTTTGGTGCTGACTTAGGCGCAGAGAAATTTCTTGATATCAAAACACCGAATTTATCAAAGGCACCAGATGCGATCGTAGTGGTAGCAACGATCAGAGCACTGAAGATGCATGGTGGGGTCGCTGTCGCTGATTTAGGGACAGAAAACTTAAAAGCATTAGAGCGAGGCTTCAGTAATTTAAAGCGTCATGTTGAAAACATGCGTAAATATGGTATTCCAGTTGTCGTTGCGCTTAATGAGTTCTCACAAGACACAGAAGCGGAGCGAACATTAGTCGAAACCTTGTGCCAGCAAATCGACGTCACCATCGCACGGACAGCCGTTTGGGCAGAAGGTGGCGCCGGTGGAACGGATCTAGCAAAAGCAGTGGTTCAACTAATCGAGGAAAAACCCGCCAACTATCATCGCTTGTATACCGACGATTTGCCTTTAGCGGATAAAGCTTCTTTGATCGTGCGGGAAATCTATGGAGGAGCTGAGGTTGAGTTTGCACCAAAAGCCAAAGCGCAGTTACAAAGCTTCAAAGAGCAAGACTGGGATCAGCTGCCGATTTGTATGGCAAAAACCCAGTATTCCTTCAGTGATGATCCAAAGCGATTGGGCGCACCAGATGACTTTACAGTAACGATTCGCGAATTCGTGCCAAAATTAGGTGCTGGCTTTATCGTTGCCTTGACTGGTGCCGTGATGACAATGCCTGGATTACCGAAGAAACCTGCGGCTATCAATATGGACGTGACTTCTGATGGCCAAGCAATCGGTCTTTTCTAAAAGAGTGATCACAAGCAAAGAAGACATTCGCTGCATTTGAAACGAAAAAACGGAAAGAGATGATTTGAAAGGACGGATGCAAGCGGCATTCGTCTTTTTCTCGTTCATTAGACGTGATGGAAGATAAAAGTAGGGATTCTTGTTATAATAATCAAGGAAGCAAGCAAAAGTCTATTTTCTTTCTTTTGATAATCAAGTATACTTAACCAATTGAGGTGATCTTTGTCAATGGAGCTACAACTAACTAGGAGGACTGGTTTTTATGGAATGGGCAGTCCCTTAGAGGTCATGCAAGGGAAAAAAAGAATCGCTGCCATCAATCATCAGCAAACGATTTTTTTAGAGTTAGCTGAGCAGACACCGATTCGTGTGCGCATGTTTTTTTTAGAAAGTCAGCCTTTTCAGCTACCACAAGGCCAATCAGCGCTCAAGCTGGAGATCGTGATGAATCCTACGCTTAAAAGATTATATATCGGCTTTTATTTAAGCCTTTTTCTCATGATGGGGGTATTGGGCTTATTCTCTATCTCCCTTTACTCGTTGCTTTTTGTCGGGGTGTATTTGGTGGCATATTTTGTCTTTGTTTTGATTTATTTGAAAAAAGCGTATCTTATCAAGGAGGTTCCTCATGGCTAGTGGTGCAGATCAATTTTTGAGTAGTTTTAATCGAATCGAAAAGCGGCTTCGTGACGAATTGGATAATCCACGGAATATGGGTTTTTCTGAAATGGTTCGTCGCTTGTCAAAAAGCAAAAATATCAATGTCAGAAGAGCAGAAGATGATCTATTACAAATGGCTCAGCTGCGCAATGCCATCGTACATGAAAAAATCGGAGAAAACTTTGTCATTGCTGAACCGAATGAATGGGTCGTCAATCGCATTCAAGAAATTGAACGCTCTTTACTGGCACCTGAAAAAGTCATGCCGCGTTTTGCGAAACGAGTGACTGGTTTTGAAAAGCACCTGCCATTACCAGAGTTATTGAAAATCGTTGCCCAAAAGCGCTATTCACAATTTCCGATCTATGATAATGGTCGATTTTTGGGCTTGATCACTTTGCGGATGCTGGGATACTGGTTAGCGAAAGAAAGCCTCCATGGTGAAATCAAGTTGACAGGCAGAACGGCAGATGAATTATTAGCAGGAGATGGGAAACGATCAAATTATTGTTTCGTGTCGGCAGAAACGACCATCGTAGAAGTGGAAGAATTGTTTCAAAAAAATGCCCTGCTTGAGGCGGTTTTGATCACCAAGGATAAAAATCCGAATGGAAATCTCTTGGGCATCATCCGTCCACGAGATATTTTTAAAGAAGAAAGAGTGGAAAATTTATGATCGCGTTGTTTTTTTTGTTAAGTGCTGTTGTCATTGGCTTGGATCAATGGCTGAAAATTTGGATCGTTGCCAATTATCAACTAGGTGAAACACATTCTCTGATCGACAATGTGTTGTCCCTGACCTATCTTCAGAATACCGGTGCAGCTTGGAGTATTCTAGAAGGAAAAATCACTTTTTTTGCGATCATCACCGTTATCGCGGTTGCCGTCGTTGTTTACCTATTGTTTCGTTACCAAAAAAGCAGTTTGTGGTTTCGCTTTGGATTGGCATTTGTTCTAGGTGGCGCTATCGGAAACTTCATCGATCGCTTGCAGCATGGCTTTGTGGTGGACATGTTCCAGCTTGATTTTATCAATTTCCCAATTTTCAATATCGCTGATATGTCATTAGTGTTTGGGGTAATCTTGATTTTTATTTATGCACTGGTAGATGACGAAGCAAAAGGGAAACAAGGAGAATCAAATGGAAAAGCAAATTGAAGTAATCATTAAAGAAGAAAAAGGGCGGGTCGACAAAGTGTTGGCTGAACGCTTGCCTGACCATAGCCGTTCACAAGTTCAACAATGGCTGAAAGAAGATGCCGTTACTTTAGAAGGTGAAACGGTTCGGGCTAATTATAAAGTAAAAGCAGGCGATCACTTGGTCATCCAAGTGCCAGAGCCGGAAGTAGTAGATTTAGAGCCAGAAAATATTCCTTTGACGATCGTCTATCAAGATGCTGATGTGGCAGTCATCAACAAGCCGCAAGGGATGGTGGTTCATCCATCCGCTGGGCATCCAAATGGCACCTTGGTCAATGCGTTATTGTACCATATGGATGATTTATCCACGATCAATGATGTTGTTCGGCCAGGAATCGTTCATCGAATCGACAAAGATACGTCGGGTCTGTTAATGATTGCCAAAAATGATCAGGCGCATGAGTCGTTAGCGAAACAATTGAAAGACAAAACCTCGTTACGCAAGTATGTGGCATTGGTCCATGGCAATATCAGCCACGAAAAAGGCACGATCAATGCACCGATCGGCCGCTCGAAAGTCAATCGGAAAATGCAAGCCGTGATCGAGAATGGCAAACCCGCAGTGACTCATTTCACCGTGTTGGAACGCTTTGATCAATTTACCTTGGTGGAATTGCAATTGGAAACTGGAAGAACCCACCAAATTAGAGTGCATATGCAATATATCGGGTTCCCGTTAGCCGGTGACCCAATCTACGGACCAAAGCGTACCTTAAAAGGCAACGGCCAGTTTTTACACGCCAAGCTTTTAGGTTTCGCACATCCCGCTACGGGTGAGTCAATGGTCTTTGAAGCCCCATTACCAGAGCTGTTCGCGGACACGTTAAAAAAATTGCGAAAAAATGATTGATTTTTTTGTGTGAGAACTGTATAGTAATTGTAACAACTAAATAGCTCCTTTAAATGTAGTCCCGTGAGGCTAAGAAGGAATGAGTAAGCAGACGACTCCCGCGTTGGAGATTCGAACCCTTACTAGATGATAACGTGTACCCAAAATCCACAGAATGGGATTTTAGGCAACGATCGGAAAACATGACTCCTACCTCAAGCAGGTAGGAGTTTTTTTATGTTCAAAATTAGGAGGGAATAACATATGGCAGCGAAAGAAGTAGTAGATGCAGTAACAATGAAACGAGCGTTAACGCGGATCACCTATGAAATTATTGAAAGAAATCGCGGCATTGATAACTTGGTGCTGGTAGGAATCAAGACAAGAGGCATCTATATCGCTCAACGAATAGCAGAACGTTTAAAACAACTAGAAGGCGTAGAAGTACCTGTCGGTGAATTGGACATCACCTTGTACCGAGATGACAAAAAGGCAGAAGATGATCCAGAGATCCATTCATCAGACATCCCGACTGCCATTGATGGCAAAGAAGTCATCTTGATCGATGATGTCTTGTTTACAGGACGGACGATTCGGGCAGCTTTGGATGCCATCATGGATATTGGTCGACCAAAGCGAATCTCACTCGCCGTTCTAGTTGACCGCGGTCATCGTGAACTGCCGATTCGGGCAGATTTCGTTGGGAAAAATATTCCAACTGCTTTAAGTGAAGAAATTATCGTGGAGATGGAAGAATCAGATGGTTCTGACCGGATCATGATCAATAAAGAAAACGACTAGGAAGAAGAGTGACAGCAACATGCAGAAGCAAGAATTTCGTAATCCAGACGCAGTTTTAGACATCAAAGATCGGCCCAAAGCACTGCCTTGGTTAGGTCTAAGCTTACAACATCTTTTCACGATGTTTGGGGCAACAGTATTAGTTCCGATCCTCGTTGGGATCAACCCCAGCATCGCTTTAGTTAGTTCAGGTATTGGAACATTGGTTTACTTGGTCACAACGAAAGGGAAGATTCCTGCGTATCTAGGCAGCAGCTTTGCGTTTATCGCAGCGATGCAGATGCTGATGAAATCTGATGGCTACCCAGCTATCGCACAAGGCGCCATCACGACTGGGTTGGTTTACGTGATCGTTTCGATGATCATTAAACGTGCCGGTGCAGCTTGGTTGGATAAGATCTTACCACCGATCATTGTCGGTCCTGTGATTATGGTGATTGGATTAGGGTTAGCCGCTAACGCCGCCCAGAATGCAATGTACAATGACTCAGTCTACGATTTCAAGTACATTCTGGTAGCTTTGGCTACCTTAGGATTAACGATTTTCTTCAATATGTTTCTGCGAGGGTTTTTAGGATTGATCCCGATCCTTCTGGGGATCGTGGGCGGATACTTGATCGCCTTAGCAGCGGGGATCGTCGATGTGCAGCCCATCATTGACGCCAACTGGTTTGGCATGCCAAGCTTCGAGATTCCCTTCATTAACTATGAACCAAAACTGTATCTGAATGCAATCACTACGATGGCGCCGATCGCTTTTGTTACCATGACCGAACACATCGGTCATCTGATGGTCTTGAACAAATTAACGAAGCGGAACTTTTTTGAAGAGCCAGGCTTGAACCGAACACTATTGGGCGATGGGTTTGCTCAAATTGCAGCCGGTCTCGTTGGGGGCCCCCCAGTGACAAGTTACGGAGAAAACATTGGGGTTTTAGCAATTACACGGGTCCACAGTGTGTTCGTCATCGGTGGAGCAGCAGTTCTAGCCATCGTACTAGGCTTCGTTGGAAAACTAAGCGCATTGATCTTAAGTATTCCTGGTCCAGTCATCTCAGGGATCAGCTTCCTGCTCTTTGGCGTCATCGCTGCCAGCGGGTTGAAAATTTTGATCGACAACAAAATCGATTTTGATCGTAAGAAGAATTTGATCATTGCGTCAGTGATCCTTGTGGTAGGAATCGGCGGTCTTGTCTTCACGGTCGGTACCTTCACATTATCCGCAATGGCGTTAGCAACTGTCCTAGGGATCTTCTTGAATCTTATTTTACCTGACAGCTCTCGCAGCGAAGAAAAATAACTTGTACCAACTCATCGTTTAAACAGAATCAAAGGAGGAATTCATTCATGATTATTCAATCCGAAAGAATCAGCTTAAAGCATCTTTTGACGGTAGAAGCATTGACGGACCGTGAAGTGATGGGACTCATCCGCAGAGGACAAGAATTCAAAAGAGGGGCGAAATGGATGCCCCAAAAAGAACAATATTTCGCAACAAATCTCTTTTTTGAGAACAGTACCAGAACCCACAAAAGCTTCGATGTTGCTGAGAAAAAACTAGGGATCGAAGTCATCGAATTTGAAGCCTCCACCAGTTCTGTTCAAAAAGGCGAGACCTTGTATGACACGGTCTTGACGATGTCGGCTTTAGGTGTAGACGTTGCGGTCATTCGCCACGGCGATGAAAATTACTACGACGCTTTGATCCAAAGCAAAACGATCCAGTGCAGTATCATCAATGGCGGGGACGGCAGCGGCCAACACCCAACGCAATGCTTGCTAGATCTGATGACGATCTATGAAGAGTTTGGGCATTTTGACGACTTGAAAGTCGCAATCGTAGGTGACATCACCCACTCACGGGTCGCAAAATCAAACATGCAAATGTTGAAGCGTCTCGGAGCGAAAGTCTTCTTCTCAGGTCCAAAGGAATGGTATGACGAAGAATTTGAAGTATACGGTCATTGGCTACCATTAGACGAATTGGTCGCAGAAGTCGATGTTATGATGATGCTTCGTGTCCAGCACGAGCGCCATGATGGAACGGAAAGCTTTTCAAAAGAAGAATACTTAAAAAATCACGGGTTGACCGTCGAACGCGCCGCAAGAATGAAAGAGCATGCGATCATTATGCACCCAGCACCGGTCAATCGCGATGTGGAGTTGGCTGATGCCTTAGTTGAAAGCTTGCGCTCGCGAATCATCACACAGATGTCCAATGGCGTCTTTGTTCGAATGGCGATTCTTGAAGCAGTGTTGAACGGTAAGGCCTAACAGGCAAAAAGGAATGAATTAGAGGAGGAAGTTTACATGAAAACACTCATTAAAAACGGTAAAATCATCAAAAAAGACAATCACTGTGTTCCTGCAGCAATTTGGATCGAAGAAGGAATCATTCGCGGGATCGGTACAGCATTTCCCGAAACAGATTTTGACGAAGTCATCGATGCCAAAGAGCAATTGATCACGCCAGGTTTAGTGGATGTTCATGTACACTTCAGAGAACCAGGCTTTGAATACAAAGAAACAATCGAAACAGGCAGCATCGCAGCAGCTCGTGGTGGGTTCACGACAGTTTGCGCAATGCCAAATCTTGATCCAGTTCCCGATACACCGGAAAAATTAACAGCTGTTTACGAAAAAATCAACGCAGATGCGTCAATCAATGTCTTACAATACGCCCCGATCACTGAAAACTTACGCAGTGAAACGTTGACGGATGCAGCTGGAATGAAAGCTGCTGGCGCTTTCGCCTTGACGAACGATGGCGTGGGTGTTCAGACTGCTGGCACAATGTATCTGGCAATGAAGCAAGCAGCCGAAAATGACTTGGCCTTGGTTGCCCATACAGAAGATGACTCCTTACTCTTTGGCGGCGTGATGCATGCTGGTAAAAAAGCAGAAGAACTTGGACTACCGGGGATCTTGAGTGTAACGGAAGCTTCTCAAATCGCTCGTGATGTACTTTTGGCGGAAGCAACGGGTGCTCATTACCATGTCTGCCATGTCTCGACCAAAGAAAGTGTTCGAGTGATCCGAGATGCCAAAAAAGCTGGTATCCATGTGACAGCTGAAGTTTCTCCTCATCATTTGCTTCTAATCGATGAAGATATTCCTGCCGATGAAGGCTTTTGGAAAATGAACCCACCGTTACGTGGGCAAGAAGACCGTGAAGCGTTGATCGAAGGTCTGCTGGATGGCACGATCGATTGTATCGCGACGGATCATGCCCCACATGGCTATGAAGAAAAAATGCAAAGCTTTTCAAAAGCACCATTTGGCATCGTCGGATCAGAATATGCCTTCCAATTGTTGTACACTCATTTTGTCAAAACAGGACGCTTTACCTTGCAGCAACTAGTGGATTGGATGACCGTGAAACCAGCATCAATCTTTGGTCTAAGCGCCGGAACGATGATGGTCGGAGACAAAGCCGATCTCGCGATTTTTGACTTAGAATCAGCTTATAACGTGGATCCTAAGCAATTTCTATCAAAAGGAGTCAATACGCCTTTCGGTGGATGGACGTTATATGGGGATACAAGTTATACATTTGTAAATGGAAAATTAGTATGGCAAAAAGGTGGGCAATAATATGAAACGTTGGCTTATTTTAGAAGATGGAACATACTTTGAAGGCGAAGGCTTTGGTGCCAGTATCAATGTTTTTGGTGAGATTGTTTTTACCACCAGCATGACGGGCTATCAAGAAGCCATTACGGATCAAAGTTTTAACGGACAAATCATTACGTTTACGTATCCGATGGTTGGAAATTACGGCGTCAACCGAGACGACTACGAATCAATTTCACCGACATGTAAAGGGGTCGTTGTGAAAGAACACGCGCGTCTAGCGAGCAATTGGCGGAAACAGCTGACGTTAGATGAATTTTTAAAACGCAAAAATATTCCAGGGATCGCAGGAATCGATACACGCGCGCTGACAAGAAAGATCCGTCAACATGGGACCATGAAAGCGAGTATCGTTGATGCAGGAGATGTCTTTGACCATGCCTTTGATCAATTAAAAGCGGCGGTTTTACCAACCAATCAAGTGGCACAAGTTTCTACCTCAAAACCTTATCCAAGTCCTGGAACGGGTCGCAATATCGTGGTCATCGACTTCGGCTTGAAGCACAGTATTTTACGGGAATTGTCACGCCGCAACTGCAATTTAACGATTTTACCATACAATACGACAGCGCAAGAAATTTTAGACCTCGCACCAGATGGTGTAATGCTGACAAATGGACCGGGTGATCCTAAAAGCTTGCCAGAAGCAATTAAAATGATACAAGGGATTCAAGGCAAGGTACCGATCTTCGGGATTTGTTTAGGCCATCAGCTCTTCTCATTAGCGAATGGGGCAGATACCTATAAAATGAAGTTCGGTCACCGCGGATTGAACCATCCGGTAAGAGAGATCGCCACTGGTCGGATCGATTTTACCTCACAAAACCATGGCTTTGCTGTGGATGAAGCATCCATCGATCCTGAAAAACTAATGGTGACACACGTCGAAGTGAACGATGGCACGATCGAAGGGGTTCGTCATCGCCGCTACCCAGCATTCAGTGTCCAATACCACCCAGATGCGGCACCGGGCCCGCATGATGCGGTCCACTTATTTGACGAATTTTTAGAGATGATCGATGCATGGAAGGAGCAGAACTAATATGCCAAAACGTACAGATATCAAGAAAATCATGGTAATCGGTTCTGGACCGATTATTATAGGACAAGCGGCAGAATTTGATTATGCCGGTACACAAGCTTGTTTAGCTTTACGAGAAGAAGGCTACGAAGTGGTGTTAGTCAATTCGAATCCCGCAACGATCATGACGGACAAAGAAATTGCTGACAAAGTCTACATTGAACCAATCACATTTGAGTTTGTCTCACGGATTTTACGTAAAGAACAGCCTGATGCAATTTTACCGACATTAGGCGGACAAACGGGCTTGAATATGGCAATGGAATTAGCCAACTCAGGTATTTTGGATGAATTAGGAATTGAGTTGCTAGGAACCAAATTAGCAGCAATCGACCAAGCAGAAGACAGAGATCTATTCAAACAATTAATGGAAGAATTGGATCAACCGATCCCAGAATCCGAAATCGTGTCAACGGTGGAAGCAGCAGTTGATTTTGCGAAAAAAATCGGCTTTCCAATCATTGTTCGTCCAGCATTTACGCTAGGGGGAACGGGCGGCGGCATGTGTAACAATGAAGAAGAGCTGCGCCAAATCGCTGAAAACGGCTTGAAGCTCTCGCCCGTGACCCAATGCTTGATTGAACGTAGTATTGCAGGGTTTAAAGAGATCGAATATGAAGTGATGCGGGATTCTGCAGACAACGCGATCGTTGTTTGTAATATGGAAAACTTCGATCCAGTCGGCATCCACACCGGCGATTCCATCGTCTTTGCCCCTAGTCAAACACTGTCAGACCATGAATACCAAATGTTGCGAGATGCGTCATTAAAAATTATTCGCGCATTAAAAATAGAAGGTGGTTGTAACGTTCAGTTGGCACTTGATCCACATAGCTTTAATTACTATGTGATTGAAGTAAATCCGAGGGTTTCTCGTTCCTCTGCACTAGCAAGTAAAGCAACAGGTTATCCAATTGCCAAACTGGCAGCGAAAATTGCCGTCGGTTTAACATTGGATGAAATGAAAAATCCAGTCACAGAAACCACCTATGCAGAATTTGAACCCGCCCTTGACTATGTTGTGGCAAAAATTCCTCGCTGGCCGTTTGACAAGTTTGAAACGGGGGAACGTCGATTAGGAACACAAATGAAAGCAACTGGAGAAGTGATGGCCATTGGTCGTAATATTGAAGAGTCATTACTGAAAGCTGTTCGTTCATTGGAAATCGGCACACATCATATCGAAATGAAAGAACTAGAAGCTCTTTCTGACAATGATCTGATGGAGAAGGTCATCAAGGCGCAAGATGATCGCCTGTTCTACGTCATGGAAGCCATCCGAAGAGGGTATACTATCGAAGATTTGAATGAAATGACGAAAATCGATTTATTCTTCTTAGATAAAATGCTTCACATCTTTGAGATCGAACAAGCATTAGCAAACGATCCACAATCCCTTGATGTTTTGAAAAAAGCCAAGCAAAACGGCTTTACGGATAAAAAGATCGCTGAGCTGTGGGAAACCACGGAAGCTGAGATCCGCACGCTGCGCCATGAGCAAAAGATTTTGCCCGTCTACAAAATGGTAGATACATGTGCCGCAGAATTTGAATCAGCAACACCTTATTTCTACAGCACCTATGAGTTTGAGAATGAAAGCAAGCGCAGTGAAAAAGAATCTGTTCTTGTCCTAGGTTCTGGACCGATCCGAATCGGACAAGGGGTGGAGTTCGACTATGCAACAGTGCACTCGGTGAAAGCGATCCAAGCTGCTGGCTATGAAGCGATCATCATGAACAGTAATCCTGAAACGGTTTCGACTGATTTTTCTATCTCCGACAAGCTGTATTTTGAACCGTTGACCTTAGAAGATGTCTTGCATGTGATCGATTTGGAACAGCCAATTGGGGTCATCGTCCAATTTGGCGGGCAAACGGCGATCAATTTAGCCGAACCTTTGGTGAAAGCCGGAGTCAAAATCCTAGGCACCAGCATTGAAGATCTCGATCGTGCCGAAAACCGCGATCTCTTTGAGCAAGCATTACAAGCACTAGATATTCCGCAACCACCAGGCGACACGGCGACGAACGAACAAGAAGCGATCGCCATCGCACAAAAAATCGGCTATCCTGTTTTAGTCCGCCCAAGTTATGTCTTAGGGGGACGTGCGATGGAAATCGTGGAAAACCAAGCCGATTTAGAAGATTATATGCGTCATGCAGTGAAAGCATCACCAGAACATCCTGTCTTGGTCGATCGTTACTTGGTTGGTAAAGAATGTGAAGTCGATGCTATCTGTGACGGCAAAACTGTTTTGATTCCTGGAATCATGGAACATATCGAGCGTGCAGGGGTCCATTCAGGAGATTCAATGGCAGTCTATCCACCGCAAAATCTTTCGGATGAACTAATTGCTACGATCGAAGAATATACCAAACGCTTGGCATTAGGTTTAAATTGTATCGGTATGATGAATATCCAATTTGTCATCCATGAGAACAAAGTGTATGTCATTGAAGTAAATCCTCGTGCTAGCCGAACCGTGCCATTTTTAAGCAAGGTAACAGAGATCCCAATGGCACAAATTGCCACGAAGGCGATTCTCGGGGAAGAGATCACAGCGTTAGGTTATCAAGACGGACTTGCTCCAACACCAAATGAAGTACACATCAAAGCACCTGTCTTCTCCTTTACAAAACTTTTAAAAGTCGATACTTACTTAGGCCCTGAAATGAAATCAACGGGTGAAGTAATGGGATCAGACAAAGATTTGGCAAAAGCACTTTATAAAGCTTTTGAGGCATCAGGCCTGCATATTCCTGAATTTGGAAAAGCACTTTTCACCGTTGCAGACGAAAGCAAAGAAGAGGCAGCAGCACTGGCGGCGCGTTTCGTAGAGGTCGGCTTCACCTTAATGGCTACCAATGGAACCGCTGATTACTTTGAAGAAAAAGGCCTGCAAGTGACACGAGTTGCTAAAATCTCTGATCAACAAGCAGAAGAAACGGTTGTTGATTTGATCCGTAAAGGAACGACCCAAGTAGTAGTCAATACCATGGACAAAGATCGCCAAAATGCAACGGAAGACGGATTTATCATTCGCCGAGAAGCAGTGGAGCATGGTGTACCGACCTTTACTTCTCTTGATACAGCGGATGCAATTCTAAAAGTGATGGAATCCCGCAGTTTTTCAACAAAAGCAATTTAACGCAGATAAAGGAGTTTTTTGATGAAGCAAGAAATCATGACCATCAGCAAACAGCGTCAACTGGCACCACGGATTTTTGAAATGACATTGACTGGTGAATTAGTCAATGAGATGAGGACCCCAGGGCAGTTTCTGCACCTGCGGGTTCCTCAAAATGCCTTTCTTCTTCGCCGACCGATCAGTATCAATCATATCGATGCTGAGAAAAAAGAATGCCGAATCATTTACCGGGTCGAAGGAGATGGCACACGAATTTTTTCAGAAATGACCGTTGGTGATCCAATCGATGTGATGGGGCCGTTAGGAAATGGGTTTCGCTATCATCATTTAAATCAAGGGGACACTGCATTTATCGTAGGTGGCGGTATCGGTGTACCGCCGCTCTATGAATTATCGAAACGTCTGACCCAACAAGGCGTCCACGTCATTCACTTTTTGGGCTTTGCCAGCAAAGACGTCATGTATTATGAAGAGGAATTTCGTGCACTAGGAGACACGAGGATTGCTACCGATGATGGCAGCGCTGGTTTACAAGGAAATGTTGGCAACCTGTTGTTAGCTGCAGAGCAAACACCTGCGGCGGTCTTTGCCTGCGGAAATAACGGTCTTTTAAAAACCACCGCCCAGCTTTTCGAAGACCTTTCAGATGTTCAATTATCCATGGAAGCGCGAATGGCTTGCGGGATGGGTGCCTGTTATGCCTGTGTTTGCCATACGAAAGATGACGAACAAGGTACAAAAAGTGTCAAAGTTTGTGACGAAGGGCCTGTATTTCAGGCGAGAAAGGTGGTCATTTAATGTCGATCAACGTCGAGCTACCCGGATTGAGTCTAAAAAATCCGATCATGCCTGCCAGCGGCTGTTTTGGGTTTGGTGCAGAATATGATAAATATTATGACATCAGTCAATTAGGTGCGGTGATGATCAAAGCGACCACACCTGAACCACGTTTCGGCAATCCAACCCCAAGGGTAGCGGAAACGCCTAGTGGTATGTTAAATGCCATCGGGTTGCAAAATCCTGGGTTAGAAACGGTCATGAATCAAATATTGCCGGACTTAGCTCAAAAACATCCAGAGTTACCGATCATTGCAAACGTTGCTGGTTCGACCGTCGAAGATTACGTTCTTGTGTGTCAGGAAATCAGTCAGGCAGAAAATGTCAAAGCGATCGAACTGAATATCTCTTGCCCTAACGTCAAACATGGCGGTATCACTTTCGGAACCGATCCTGCGGTTGCTGGTGCATTGACTGAAGCGGTCAAAAAAGTCTCGCAAGTGCCGATCTATGTCAAACTTTCGCCGAATGTGACGGATATTGTCCCAATTGCAAAAGCGATCGAAGCAGGCGGCGCCGACGGGTTTACGATGATCAATACGCTTTTGGGCATGCGGATCGATTTAAAAACACGAAAACCGATTTTAGCCAACCAAACCGGGGGCTTGTCTGGTCCATCAATCAAACCAGTGGCGATCCGCCTAATCAAACAAGTGGCGCAAGTTTCTCAATTACCAATTATTGGCATGGGGGGCGTGATGTCAGTGGATGATGTACTTGAAATGTATCTGGCAGGTGCAAGTGCAGTTGCAGTAGGAACTGCAAACTTTACCGATCCTTACATTTGCCCAAAATTGATTGAAGAATTGCCTATCCGAATGGCAGAATTAGGGATCACTTCTTTGGAACAGTTGATAAAAGAAGTGAGAGAGGAGCACGTGTGATGAGTGAACGACCAATTATTGCCTTAGATTTCCCCAACAAACAGGCTATTGAAACATTTTTAGCGCAATTTCCTGCGGGAGAAAAATTATTTGTAAAAGTTGGAATGGAGATTTTCTACCAAGAAGGACCAGCGATCGTCACTTGGTTGAAATCCTTTGGCCATGACATTTTTTTAGATTTAAAATTACATGATATCCCTAATACTGTTGGACGAGCAATGGAGCGCTTAGCTTCTTTAGGTGTTGCTTTGACGAATGTTCATGCAGCCGGCGGGATTGAAATGATGACTGCTGCTAAAAAAGGTCTGCAACAAGGAACCCCCGCTGGAGACAAAGTCCCTGATTTGATTGCAGTTACCCAATTGACCTCCACTAGTGAGGCACAAATGCATCATGATCAGCAGATCATGACGTCACTGCAAGAAAGTGTTATCCATTACGCCACTTGTGCCCAAAAAGCTGGATTAGACGGTGTTGTTTGCTCCGCACACGAAGCAAAACAGATCAAGCAAAGAACAACCGATGCCTTCATACGCTTGACGCCTGGTATCCGACCAGCTGGCAGTGAAGTTGGCGATCAAAAACGGATCATGACACCTGCACAAGCTCGCAATGCGGGGGCTACCATGATCGTTGTGGGACGTCCAATCACCCAGTCTAAGACACCGTATGAAAGTTATCTGCAAATAAAACAAGAATGGAAGGAAGCTAGCCAATGAAAGAACAATCCAATCAAATTGCCAAAGATCTTTTAGACATCGAGGCGATTTTTTTACGACCGAATGAACCATTTACTTGGGCAAGCGGCATCAAAAGCCCTATTTACTGCGACAATCGAATCACTATGAGTTATCCTCATGTACGTCGCGCCATTGCGAAAGGCTTAGCTGCAGTCATCAAAACGACTTATCCCGAAGCAGAAGTGATTGCAGGGACCGCAACAGCCGGGATTCCCCATGCTGCTTGGGTCGCTGAATTGTTAGATTTGCCAATGGTTTATATTCGCAGCAAAGCAAAAGAACATGGCAAAGGCAATCAAATTGAAGGTCGTATTCAGCCAAATCAAAAAATGGTCGTCATTGAAGATTTATTGTCAACAGGTGGCAGTGTCTTAGAAGCTTGTGAAGCAGCCAAAAGAGAAGGAGCCGACGTATTAGGCGTCGCTGCGATCTTTACTTACGAGCTGCCTCAAGTCCAAGAGAATTTTGACCAAGCAGGTCTATCCTATGTGACTTTGACAAACTATACAGCGTTGATCGAGTCGGCTTTAGAAACGGGTGCTATTCAAGAGTCTGATGTTGCCCTGTTACAAGAGTGGCGAAAAGATCCTGCTGCTTGGTTGAGTGAATAAGGAATTGAAATAAGAAACGGATATGTGAGGGAATGACCAAGCATATTCGTTTTATTTTCACCTATTTTCTGATAGCATTGGGAGAAAGTTTTTTTGATAGGAAGGGCTATTCCTTGCTGTCAACTTGAATTAGGAGGCTGTTTTTTTGAAAAGAAATATGGATGTTCCCTGGAGTTATTCCGGAGACAATGGACCTGAACATTGGCACACTTTGTGCGATTGGTATGCACAAGGCGCCGAATTTCCTTACCAATCCCCAATTGCTTTAGTTCACGATGAAACCGAAGAACCTATCGATCAGGACTTGGCTTTTCACTATAAACGAGAGCGGTTCACGGAAAAAGAATTCAAAAATACGATTCACTTCGTTCCATATAACAAAGAAAGTTATGTCACATTTAAAGGGATCAACTACTATTTGACGGATATTCATTTCCACATGCCGTCTGAACATATTATCGATGATGAACAGCAAGAATTAGAGTTTCATCTCGTCCATATGAATGAGGACGGAGAAAACTTGGTTGTGGGCATCTTATTCAAATTGACGGATAAGCTCAACTGGATCTGCAATCAGCAAGACGACAGCATCTGGGACTTTGAAAACCATACGCAATGGTTTGATCCGACTATGTTCTTACCAGAACGCACCCACCATTTCCATTATGTGGGTTCGTTGACGACACCGCCAACCAAAGGGCCAATCAATTGGTTCGTCTTTGACTGGATCGGGGAGATGAGCCGCCGCTTCATTTTGGAATTCCGGGAAGAAGTGTTAGAAAATAATAATCGCCCATTACAAGACCGCAAAGATCGGCCTATTTATTTCTATTAATTTATAAAAATAGATCCTTTTACGTAGTGTTTATCACTGACTTCATTTGATGGTCAGTATAGAAACCACTTCGTAAGGGTAATTTATAAAAATGATGTTAGAATTTTTAGAATCTCATTGACTAGAAAAAGACGAAAACTCTTCGTCTTTTTTTATTTTTATATTCTAGGACCATGAAGGCTATGCTAAAATATTAAATAAGCTGATTCTCGGCAGTTAATGCATTGTGAAAATAAATACAAATATAGTTTTTTTTGGAAAAAGAGCAGACACGGTAAAGCTTTTTTGGCTGAGTATTTTATAGTGAAAGAAAGGAAATCCATATGCATGCATGGGAAGCAAACCAAAAATCCATCGATTTTATCGAAGACAATCTTGCTGAGTCGCTAGAGATCGAAACGTTAGCACAAGTCGCATCACTTTCTGTATTTTATTGTCAACGCTTATTTACTCGCTTAGTTAAAATTTCTGTTAGGGAATATATAAAACTGCGTCGTCTGGCCAGAGCCGCTGTTTTATTAAAAGACAGAAAAAGTCGAGTCATTGAGGTCGCATTTGAGGTTGGTTTTAACAGCCATGCAGCATTTTCAAGAACCTTTAAGACCGTTTATGGACTTTCACCTTCTCTTTACCAAAAAGCGCCGATCGGTTTGCAAAATTTTGATAAGCCGGATCTATCTTTAGGGTATATTGTCACAGAAGAAGGCAATCCATTGATCAGCGAAGGAGTCGTTTTGGAGATTCAGAAGAAGCGAAATCAGCAACCGCTGGTTTTTTGTGGCGTTGTTGGTTACTATCCATTTAAGTATGGAAAAATGCTGGGCCAACGAACAGGGATTGATCCGATTGATGATATTTGGCATGATTTTTATCAAAAGACTGCCAATCAGCCTCGCACCGATCATTGCCTGATCGGTGTTTCATTTCCGGGAGATGCGCCTGAAGGCTATTCAAGTTATTTTGTTGGTCAAATATCTGATGGTTCGCAATTTCTCAACTGCACTGAATGGACTTTACCAGAACGTGAGTATATTGTTTGCAGTTTTGATACGGTCTCAGAGCAACTGATCATCAATATGGGAAAGGCGATGCGTTATACCCGTTTTTGGCTCAAGAAAAATGGCTGGATTGCTGAGAATTTTTTTCCTGAGCTTTATCAAAAAGGGGAAAATCATGTGGTTCATGTCGAATTATGGATTCCTTTTAAAAAAAGAATTAAGATGCAAGGAGGAACAGAATAATGACCCACCAGTATGAAGAAGGAATAAAGCTGCTTGAAGAAAAATTCGGACATTTTAAAGACAATGTGATTGCCCTTGCGACGACAGCTTGTGACAAAACTGTAGAGGGACACATACAACCAGTCGTTCGAGAAGTTGATGCTTTTTATGAAGAGGGCGTTTTTTACGTGTCGACACACGAGCAATCCAATAAAATCAAGCAAATCAAAAAGAACCCAGCAGTTTCCATTGCCGTTAGCGGTGAATGGTTTACTGCGGTCGGTCAAGGGGAGAATTTAGGTTGGGTGCTAGACCCTAAAAATGCAGAATTAAGAAGCAAAATTCGCAAAGCCTTTGTCTGGTACGACGAAGTCAACAATGAGAATGATAAAGGCTGTTGCTTTCTAGCAATCCATTTGACCAAAGGAACGTTGAATATCAATCATTGGGAAAAGCTGTATCATTTTGATTTCGAGAAGAAAGTCACTATGGAGGATGGTGGAATTTATTAGCCAACAGAACCTACTGGCTGCAGGTGAGTTTCAATTGCCATTCTATCGGATCTAGCAGATACTTCGATGGCTAAATTCTGAGAAGGTTTGCCTTTTGTGGTTTAAGCTAAGGAAAATTGTCGCTGAAAGAGCAGTAGATAGAAGGAAAAAGCATAAAAACCGATCACAAGCGCGTGCCTCTTCGCAGCGCTTTTGTGGTCGGTTCTTTTATTGATTACACTATGATTTTTTGATCCGAATAGACTGAGAGCAGCTAGGACTGTTTTAATCTCAAAATTCCCTCATCAGGTGTCACAAAAAGCGTTTTTTGATTCTCATAAATGACGAATCCAGGCTTGGCACCATTCGGTTTCCGAATATGTTTGACTTGCACGTAGTCCACCGGTACTTGGGCAGATTGACGATATTTTGAGAAATATGCGGCAAGCTCTGCAGCTTCCATTAAGGTTGTCTCACTAGGATCATCCGAACGAATGATGACATGCGAACCAGGAATGTTTTTAGTGTGCAGCCAGATATCACTCTTACGAGCTGTTTTTAAGGTCAGTTGGTCATTTTGTAAATTGTTTTTTCCGACGAAAATTTCAGTTCCGTCTGAAGAAAGAAATCGTTCTGGTTGCGAAGGAGCGGCTTTTTTACGCTGTTTCGTCCGATTTTTGACATAGCCTTGTGCAATCAGTTCTTCCCGAATAACCGCCAGATCCATTGGAGAGGCGATTTCTAATTGGGCTAACACGGATTCGAGATACGCGATTTCTTCTTTCGTTTCGGCAATCTGCTGATGGACCAGTTTGACAGCATTTTTTAATTTCTGATAACGTTGAAAATATTTCTGAGCATTTTGATTGGGAGAAAGAGCGGGATCTAATTTGATCGTCAAAAGCCGATTCTCATCATAGTAATTTTCCAAATCAACTGAAGCAGCACCACGGGGGACTTGATTCATAAAGGTCGTCAAAAGCTCACCTTTTTGACGAAATTCTTCGGCGTTTTCTGAATCGATTAACGTTTGTTGGCGTTTCTTTAACTTCAATTGGTTCCGTTTCAGTTCATTCTCAATCTTCTTTAGTAATTCGCCACCTTGTTGTTTGACCCGATCTCTTTCCGCCTTGTCGTGATAAAACGCATCTAAAAGCTCGCTCAGACTCTGATAAGAGGTGACAGTGGTGGTCGCATCGATCAATGATGGATAGGGAATTGGTGTAAAATATTCCTTTTTCTCTGACTGGAGATAACTTGGTGCTAGCTCCTGGGTAAGCTCTGTAAAGAAAGCTTCCCACTGACGCAGTTTTTCATTGGGATTGGCATTGATTCGAGCGATTAATTCTTCTGCTGTATCGCGGCCTAAGCCTTGGAATCGTTGTTGAAGTTCTTTTGCCGTCAAGGGATCGATGGTCGATAATTCTTCAAAAATTTTGGTGCGAGAGGCTGTAAAAGGATTAAGTGTTGTTTGCTTTGGTGGTGCAATATAAGTAGCACCCGGTAATAAAGTACGATACGTATTTTGTGAATGACCAATGTGTTTGATTGTATCGACAATTTTTCCGCTCGTCTTATTCATTAATAAAATCGTGCTGTGACGGCCCATCAATTCGACAATCAAGACGAGGGATTGTAAATCACCTAGTTCATCTCGTCGAGTAAAATGAAAATGGATCACACGGTCATTGTCGATTTGTTCGATTGATTCTAAGATCGCCCCTTCTAAATATTTCCGCAGCATCATCAAGAAATTCGGTGGGGTTTCTGGATTGCTATAGGCGATCGTTGTGCATTGCACACGAGCATAGGTGGGATGTGCGGATAGCAAAAGTTTATGATTTTTCCCTTGGGCACGGAGCACAAATACGACCTCATTTTCATAAGGTTGATGAATTTTGTTCACACGTCCACTGGTTAATTGATTTTGTAATTCTTTGACCATTAAATGGGTAAAAACACCATCAAAAGACATATTGTTTCCCTCTTTTCTTATAAGGATAGTTTGACTGAGGGATTGATCCTTCCAATGTCAAATATTCCTATCTATTATACCGAAGAATCCAAAGAAAAGCCATGGCAGCTAGCTTTCCTTTTTCTTGTTAGGTTGGTGATCGGTGGTTTGCAGTGCACGCTCAATTTCTTTGTTCAAGAAATAAGAGATGACTGTTCGAATAATAACGACTGCAGCTAGACGTACGATGTCTTCGAAAGTAGGGTGGATGATCGTCTCAATAATATCTGCTGCAATCAAGATCTCAAGACCTAATAAGACATAACTCCCTAAATAATTGCGGATAAAATTATTCTCTCTGGCTGCCACCAAACGGTCCTTTTCTGTTAATTCGTAGCGCACGAAATCAATGCCTGCGATCAATACACCCCAAACGATGACGAAAATGGAGAGAAAGTTTAAACAGACAACAATGAAATCGAAGATTGAATTGGCTCCAGTCATCAAAGAACTAGCTAGATTATGCATAATGACTCCTTTACCGTTTTCTTTTATCTTACCGAATTATCGAAGAAATGTGAAGTTTCTTGACGTTCTAGAAGGGAATTGATAGTATGAATTAATAGTAGGATTTTTAAAAAAGGTGGGCAAATTATGGAACAAGTTAGGAACTTTGTTCATTACACGAAAGAAAAAACAGTGGAAAGCTGGCAGGCTTTGTTAGATGATCTATACCGAGATCAGAAAAAAACGATTTTCACGCTGATCGGAGGCATTCTTTTCGCGCTGGTTTTTGCAGGCTTGATCGTTTTTTCTCAAAATCGCATCAACGCCTCTTTAGTGGATCGAATCGCTTTCGACAAGTTACCTTCGGAAAAAGTACAGCCATTACCATATTTGACAGCTGATAAGACGATTCGAGAAACAAGAGCGATTTCTGTGATGTACAGTAAACCAAATGGCCCACAGCTGGATCAAGTGTTTGATCTGATCCAAGCACAGGAAGACGAAATGAATCGAACATTTTTTTATTATCCGATCGTCTATGACGTGGCATTTTTCTCCAATGAATATGACATTGATCCTGATAAAGTGACCTTTGTCTTCTATGAAGAAGGAGTCGAGAAAAATCGCTTTACTTTTGATTCATTTGAGCAGCCAACGACGGAATTCATCCCAGAATTGAATCGTTTACCCATGTGGACGATTCGTTCTTCTGCCAATGATTGATAAAAAAATCTGACAATTTGACAGAAAATTGTTGACGTTTTTTTATCAATAGGCTAAACTGAATTCAATCAAGAAAGAAAACAAGTTGAGAAGGAGGAACAATCATGAAACTATTTATTCCATTGCAAGTGAAATCATGGCAAAACTGGCGTAGATAGTTGTATTGATGGGACCTCATTCCATAGATACAACTTTTTAGAGAACCTTCTAAAGTGCTGTATCTATGCTGGTAGTTGAATTTATCGCCGCATAGGACAACCTTCTATGCGGCTTTTGCTTACTTGCAATTGCCGTCACATAGGCAGTTGCTTTTTTTGTTCTCAAAAACCGTAAAAACGAAAACACGAAAAACGTAAGCAGAAAAAGGAGAATGAAAAATGAAAAACAAGGGATTAATTGCATCGGTTGCCGTTATTTTATTATTTTTAGGAGCGACCTTTGTCTATCAGTTAGGAATGAGAAGTGGGACCAATCAAGCCAGTGAGACTTCGGAACCAGTAGAAAAAGCTGAAAAAACAGTTGGAATCCTGCAGTTTGTCAGTCATGAAGCGTTAGATGCGATCACCGAGGGGATCAAAGAAGGCCTTAAAGAATCAGGCTATACCGAAGGGGACAACTTGACGATTGAATTCCAAAACGGCCAAGCGGATCAAAGTAAATTGGCAACGATGAGTCAGCAGCTGCTAAATAAAGATGCCGACGTTTTGGTTGGGGTAGCAACACACGCAGCACAAGCGTTGGCGAATGTCACTCAGGATGTACCAATCGTTTTAGGAGCGGTCACTGATCCAGTTGGGGCAAATCTCGTGGCAGATATGGATCAACCCGGTGGAAATATCACTGGTGTTTCAGATAAAGCACCCGTCGCTGCGCAAATCAAACTAGCAAAAGATTTGCTGCCGGAGGCAAAAACAGTCGGCATTTTGTATTCTTCGACTGAAGACAATTCGAAATACCAAGTGGCAGAAGCAGAAGCTGCTGCCGAAGAAAATGGCTTGACCAGCAAATCGTATGCCGTTCCTTCAAGTAACGAAATTGCGCAAATGGTGCAAGTGATGGCACGAGAAGTCGACTTTATCTATATTCCGTTAGATAACACGATCGCAAACGCAATGCAGACGGTAGTACAAGAAGCCAATAAATCAAAAACGCCCATCATCACGTCTGTTGATACGATGGTGGAACAAGGCGGCTTAGCAACGGTTGGGCAAGATCAATTTACGATTGGGGTCGAAACTGGGAAGATGGTGGCAGCAATTCTTGACGGGACGGCCGAACCTGCGACAACTCCGATCTATACATTCAGCGATGGCGCAACGATCATTAATGAAACACAAGCGCAGTTATTGGGAATCACTATCCCAGAAAACCTCAAAGACGAGGCAAAATTGATTACAACGACACCGGAAAGTGAAGCAAGTGATGAGTAACAATTAGGAACAGCAATCACCTGCGATCACCGAGAGAGTCTTGAAAGAGAAAACTTGTAAGAATATGGAGGAAGAATGATGATTGTTTCAGCAATAGGGCAAGGGCTACTTTGGGGAATCCTGGGATTAGGGATTTTTATGACCTATCGTATTTTGAATTTCCCGGATATGACGACGGAAGGGTCCTTTCCGTTAGGCGGTGCTGTCTGTGTGACAGCGATCACCCATGGGGTGTCGCCCGTCTTAGCGACTTTGTTAGGAGTATTGGCTGGGATGTGTGCGGGCTGTGTGACAGGACTTCTTTATACAAAAGGCAAAATTCCCGTGATTTTAGCAGGTATTTTGGTGATGTCTTCATTGAACTCGGTCATGCTGTTTGTGATGCGCTCACCAAACCTCTCTTTATTAAACCAACCGAAAATTCAAGATTTTTTTACTAGAATGAATTTACCGAATTATTATGATACGGTGATTATCGGATTGATCATGGTCTTGTTGATTGGGGGCGTCTTGGTTTACTTTTTCCATACCAACTTGGGTCAAGCTTATATTGCTACCGGGGATAATGAACACATGGCCAAGTCAATGGGGATCAATACGGATCGAATGAAAATCATTGGACTGATCGTCTCCAATGGCGTGATCGCACTCTCAGGCGCATTGATCGCTCAAAACGACGGCTACGCCGACATAAGCAAGGGAATCGGTGTGATCGTTATCGGACTGGCGTCAATCATCATTGGTGAGGTATTATATGGTGAATTGACCTTGCTGGAACGTCTGATCGCTATCGTGATCGGCAGCATTATCTACCAATTATTGATCCTATTTGTGATCAAAGCTGGATTTGATACGACTTACTTGAAGATCTTCTCTGCAATCGTCTTGACGATCTGCCTGTTGATCCCTCAATTTAAACAAGCCTTGCATCTACGCACTGGTTTTGAAACGGAGGATGAATAATGTTAGCCTTAAAAAAAGCCTTTAAAGTTGTCGGCAACGGACCGAATGAGAAAAAAGTACTCTTGAATAAAATCGATCTTTCTTTAAAACCAGGAGAATTTGTCACGGTCGTCGGAGGAAATGGCGCCGGCAAAAGTACGTTATTCAACTGTATCTCAGGCACCATGCCCTTGACGAGTGGGCAAGTGATGATCGATGATCAAAACGTGACCGCACTTTCGGAAGAAAAACGCGCCCGCTTTTTGGCACGTGTCTTCCAAGACCCGAAAATGGGGACGGCTCCCCGTATGACAGTGGCAGAAAATCTTCTATTAGCACAAAAAAGAGGGGAAAAACGGTCACTAGGTCTTCGACAACTCCAAGGGCAAAGAGAAACGTTCTATGCCCTTTGTAAAGAAATCGGCAATGGGTTGGAAAATCATTTGGATACGCCAACGGGCAGTTTATCTGGTGGTCAACGACAGGCACTAAGTTTATTGATGGCAACGATTCAAACACCAAAACTGTTGTTGCTAGATGAACATACGGCTGCGTTAGACCCAAAGACCTCCAAACAGCTGATGCAAATCACAGCAAAACGCGTGGAAGAACAAAACCTAACTTGTCTCATGATCACCCATCGGATGGAAGATGCATTAAAATACGGAGACCGCCTGATCCTGCTCAGAAAAGGGGAAATCGTCAAGGATCTTTCAGCAGATGAAAAAGCTCGCTTAAGTTTACCAGAACTGTTACTGTTCTTTGAAGACGACTTATAAACCCTTGATAGAACAGTGTTTTCAAAAAAAATAATCAAATAAATGAAAAAAATAAGAAAAAATCATTGACATCTTTCAAAGTTAAACCTATACTTAGGTCAATCTTACATCAGTTTGGAGCGAAGGACTATGCAAAAATTATTGCTAACGAACCCCACACAACTGAATAAATATTACTTTAGCTATTTTAGATAGGTTTGTATTCATGAAGGCATGGGTACAAACGCTAAGTTTGTATCTATGATGGCTAGAGCATTTCGTAATGAATTCGCAGCCACGTAGATCGTAAAATCTATAGTGGCTATTTTTTATATTCACATATCTAGCTTTGCCGATATGTAATGTTTGAAGGTGTTCACTGTAGATTCTTAAATTTACGGTGGACATCTTTTTTTGTTGAAAGGAATGAACCAGATGAAACAAATGATAACCGGTCACACACGGTTGGCGGCGCTATTTGCCAAACCAGCCAAACACAGCATCTCTCCAGCGATGCACAATCTTTCTTTTGAAGAACAAGGGATCGACGCCGTGTATCTGGCCTTTGATGTTGAGCCGGATGATTTAGCCGCTAGTATCCAAAGCATCCGTCAGTTGGATCTCTTAGGTGTCAATCTATCAATGCCCCATAAAATGGCAGCAGTACCGTTGATGGATGAATGCTCACCAGCAGCCGAGCTGATCGGCGCAATCAATACAATCGTCAATCAAGAGGGGCGATTGATTGGTCACAATACAGATGGTATCGGCTTTATGCGCGCACTTGAAGACATTCAAGTGTCGATCATTGGAAAAACGATGACTGTGATCGGTGCAGGTGGAGCAGCGACAGCAATCATTAGTCAAGCTGCACTAGATGGTGTCAAAACGATCCGTGTCTTTAACCGCAAGGATGAGTTTTATCCAATCATCCAGGAAAAATTGACACAGATCGCAGAAAAGACCGCCTCTGAGATCACATTAACGGATTTAGAAGATCAGACGGCTCTAAAAACAGCCATCGATCAAAGCAGTCTTTTAGTTAATGCTACTGGCGTGGGGATGAAGCCGAATGATACGGTAAGTCCTCTAAAAGACAAAACACTCTTGCGGGAATCATTAGCTGTCTATGATGTCATCTATAATCCAAGAGAAACGCAGCTTTTGAAAGATGCGAAAGAAGTCGGTGCCAAAACTGCAAACGGCTTAAGCATGTTGCTGTATCAAGGTGCAGCTGCATTTAAACTTTGGACAGGCCAAGAAATGCCTGTTGAAAAAGTAAAAGCACTTATTGAATCCATGTAAAAAATAAAAAAATTAGAAAAAACGAAAGTAGGAAGAAAAAATGATCGTAATTATGAAACCAGGCGCTACGCCAGAACAAGTTGAAGTTGTTGTAACTAGAATCAAAAAAGAAGGCTTAGATGTTCAAGTCAACCAAGGAAAAGAACAGGTCGTTATCGGGTTAAAAGGGGATACACGCCGCATCCAAGATGTTGCTTTTCGCAGCTACGAAGGTGTCGAAGATGCCATTCGGATCTCAAATACTTACAAATTGACCTCTCGTGAGTTCCATCCGCAAGATACGGTTGTGGATGTAGATGGTGTGAAAATCGGTGACGGCAACTTTGTTACGATGGCTGGTCCATGTTCGATTGAAGGATTAGACCAAATTCGTGAATGTGCCCGAATCGCCAAAGCTGGTGGTGCACAAATCTTACGTGGTGGTGCCTTCAAACCCCGCACGTCGCCTTACGCATTCCAAGGGCTTGAAGAAGAAGGGCTAAAATACATTCGCCAAGCAGCTGATGAAACTGGCATGAAAGTCATCACAGAAGTCATGGACGAAGGGCATATCGATATGGTGGCGGAATACAGTGATATTTTACAGATTGGTGCTCGGAACATGCAAAACTTCAAATTGCTAGCTGCCGTTGGAAAAACCGGGAAACCAATTGGCCTTAAACGAGGCATCTCAGGCACGATCGACGAATGGTTGAATGCTGCGGAATACATCGCCGTTCAAGATAAAAGTGAAGTGATTTTCATTGAACGTGGGATCCGAACTTACGAAACAGCAACCCGTAATACCTTTGATCTAAGTGCAGTACCAATCATCAAAAAATTGAGCCACTTCCCAATCATCGTTGATCCTAGTCATGGAACAGGTATTTGGGATCTTGTACCACCAATGGCAAGAGCGGGTGTTGCTGCTGGCGCCGATGGGATGATCGTTGAGATCCATCCAGATCCAGCCAATGCTTGGTCTGATGGCCCTCAATCACTTAATGAAAAAACGTACATGAACATGATGAAAGAAGTCCATATCATGGAAAAAGCGATGAAAGAAATCAAAGCGTTGCAAGACTAAGCGTGAAGACAACCAATAAAAGAGGTGCAAAAATCAATGTTACACATTCACTTAGAAGACCATTCCTATGATATCCTCATTAAACGAGGGGCGTTTCGAAAAGTCGGAACCTGGGTACAACAGTTGTGGGACAAACAGCGCATTGCCGTCATTACAGACAGCAATGTCGCACCCCTGTATGGCGGACAAATCGTTGATTCCATAACCGCTGCCGGGTTTGAAGCGACACTGTTAATCGTACCAGCCGGCGAAAAAAGCAAATCACTAGAGCAAGCAGCTAGTTTATATGATGGTCTTGCCCAATTCGGAATGACCAGAAGCGATGGGATCATTGCCCTTGGTGGCGGTGTGATCGGTGATCTCGGAGGATTTGTTGCTTCTACTTATATGCGCGGCATTGATTTCTTGCAGATTCCGACGACGTTATTGGCACAGGTCGATTCAAGTATCGGCGGAAAAACAGCTGTAAATACTGGCAGTGCCAAGAATCTCGTTGGCACGTTTGCCCAACCAGCCGGTGTGATGATCGATCCAGATTTACTTGAAAGTTTGCCGCTTAAACGCGTCCAAGAAGGCATTGCTGAAATCATCAAGTCAGCCGCTATTGCAGATCCTGAACTTTGGCAAACGTTAGCAGGTTTGAAAGATGAAGCCGATTTGTTGGCCCACGCTGAAAATGTGATCACAGCTTCTTTAAAGGTTAAACAAAAAGTAGTGGAAGAAGACCCCTTTGATCATGGTAGTCGTCTGACACTGAACTTCGGTCATACGATCGGTCATGGCTTAGAAAGAACGGCTGCTTTTGAGACAAGTCACGGAGAAGGCGTTGCGATGGGGATGATTATGATCACCCGACATGCAGAAGTCACCGGATTAACACCAAAAGGTACGACCCAGCAACTTACAGAAATGGTTGAGAAGTTTCACTTGCCGATTACACCAAGGGAAATAGATAAAGAGCAATTATACCAAGCAATCACTCATGATAAAAAAGCCCGCGGGCAACAATTGAAGATTATTCTATTAGAAGCGATCGGTCAGGCGAAAATCGTGACGATCCCGACTGAAAAAATCAAAGACTACCTAGTATAAGAAAGGAAGGTAACGGATCATGCGTTATATTACAGCAGGCGAATCACATGGACCAGAGTTGACCGCCATTATCGAAGGGTTACCGGCAGGATTGCCATTAACAGCAGAAGACATCAATTTTGAATTAGCGAGACGACAAACCGGCTATGGTCGTGGGGGACGGATGTTGATTGAAAAAGACCAAGTCCGTATCACTTCCGGTATCCGTCATGGAAAAACATTAGGCTCTCCTGTGACTTTAGTGGTCGAGAACAAAGATTGGAAAAATTGGACCAAGGTCATGGCAATCGAAGAGGTACCAGAAAAAGACCGCAAACTACGACGAGTGGCACGACCAAGACCTGGTCATGCTGACTTGGTCGGCGGCATGAAATACCACCATCAAGATCTACGAAACGTCCTGGAACGTTCATCTGCCCGGGAAACGACTATGCGGGTAGCCATCGGCGCAATCGCGAAGAAAATTTTGAAGGAGCTTGGCATCGATGTGGCAGGTCATGTAACGATGTTAGGCGGCATCAAAGCAGAAATTCCAGAAGGCTTGACTGTCAAAGAAATCGCACAACGCTCTGAAGCCTCGGAAGTAAGAGTCTTAGATCCATCTGTCGAGGAAGAAATTAAACAGTTGATCGATCAAACGAAGAAAAATGGTGATACGATCGGCGGCGTAGTGGAAGTGCTTGTTGGCGGCGTTCCTGCTGGTCTTGGCAGTTACGTGCAATGGGACAAAAAACTTGATGCGAAGATTGCCCAAGCCGTGGTCAGTATCAACGCCTTTAAAGGTGCTGAGTTCGGTGTTGGCTTTGAGGCAGGTGTTTTACCGGGTTCTAAAGTCATGGATGAGATTTTATGGGACGAACAACGGGGCTACACCCGTCGCAGCAACAACCTAGGTGGTTTTGAAGGCGGCATGACGAACGGGGAACCAATTGTGGTTCGCGGGGTTATGAAGCCGATCCCGACCTTGTACAAGCCGTTGCAAAGTGTTGATATCGACAGCAAAGAACCGTATAAAGCAAGCGTCGAACGCTCAGATAGCACCGCTGTACCAGCAGCTAGTGTTGTTTGTGAGAGTGTGGTGGCAACAGTGGTGGCCAATGAACTATTAGAAAAGTTTCCAAGTGATTCTTTCGAAGAATTGACCGCATCTGTTCAGGCGTATCGAGAATACTTGTTAACCTACTGATTAAAGAAACAGCAAAAAATTCCAGTAGAAATGAGGATTCTTTTCATGAGCCAAAATATCTTCGTCGCCGGTCTAGGATTGATCGGCGCTTCCTTAGCAACATGTATCAAAAAGGCACATCCGCAAGTGCATTTGATGGGGTGGGATTGTCAGGAAACCAATGAGATCGCATTAGCAACAAATTTAGTAGACGAAGTGCCCCCTTCATTTTCTGAAGGTGCTGTCCGTGCCGACGTGATTTTGTTGGCATTGCCGGTAGAGATCACCAAAAACTATCTTGCCGAACTGGGGGCACTTTCATTAAAGCCTTCGGTGCTAGTAACAGACACCGGCAGTACCAAAGCGGAAATCACGCAATTTGCCGAGTCCTTTTCCTTTGATTTTATTGGGGGCCATCCGATGGCTGGCTCTCATAAATCAGGGATCACAGCAGCCGATGAGAACCTTTTCGAGAATGCTTACTATATCTTCACACCGACGAAAAGTCAGCGGGTGGAAGAACTACAAGAGCTTTTTCGCGGCACTAGAGCCAAATATGTGGCACTTGCTCCCCAAGAGCATGATCAAATCACAGGGATGTTGAGCCATCTGCCTCATATTATTGCTTCGGGATTAGTCAATCAGGCAGATGCCTTCAACCACGAACACCCTAGAGCACAGCAACTTGCAGCAGGCGGTTTTCGCGATATCACTCGCATTGCTTCTTCAGATCCTCGTATGTGGACCGATATCTTATTGAGTAATCGACAGGAGCTGCTGCAGCTGATCGATGAGTGGCAAAAACAAATGACGACCATGGCTCACTGGTTGCAGAAAAAAGACGAACGGGCGATCTTTCGGTTTTTTGAATCCGCGAAGGAAACACGGGATCAATTGCCGGTTCATCAAAATGGGGCGATCCCAGCATTCTATGATCTATTCATCGATGTACCGGATCATCCCGGCGTTGTCGCTGAAGTGACGGGGCTATTGAGCGAACATCAGCTCTCTTTGATCAACTTGAAAATTCTTGAAACTCGAGAAGATATTATTGGTGTTTTACAGATTTCATTCAAAACGCAAAATGATTTGCTGCAAGCAGAGCAGCTGATTCAAAAAAAGACGACCTATTCATGTCGAAAAAAATAGGAGGCCGTTATGAAACTAAAAAAAGCAACACATCTAAAAGGGACGATAGCAGTCCCTGCTGACAAATCAATCTCGCATCGTAGTATCATGTTCGGGGCGTTAGCCGAAGGGACAACGATTGTCCGTAATTTCTTGCGTGGAGAAGACTGCTATAGCACCCTTCATGCATTTCAATCATTAGGCGTTCCAATCCATGATGACGGTCAGTCGATCACGATTGAAGGACAGGGCTTTAATGGCCTTAAGCCTGCCCAAGACCCAATTGATATCGGCAATTCTGGTACAACAATTCGCTTAATGATGGGGATTTTGGCTGGACAGCCATTTACAACCACCTTATTCGGCGATAACTCTTTGAATAAACGTCCGATGAACCGAGTGATGCTGCCATTAAGAGAAATGGGTGCCAATGTGAGAGGGCATGAGCAGACGGAGTTCCCACCGATCACCGTTAATGGTACTGCTTCTTTACAGCCCATCAATTATCAGATGCCCGTAGCAAGTGCCCAAGTAAAATCGGCGCTGATTTTTGCGGCAATGCAAGCACAAGGTACCTCGACGATTATTGAAAAAGAGGCGAGCCGTAACCATACTGAAGAAATGATCCGTCAATTCGGTGGCGTCATCACAACACAAGGCAAAACGATCACTGTGACGGGACCTCAAACACTCCAAGGACAAGAAGTAATTGTTCCTGGTGATATTTCCTCCGCTGCTTTTTTCCTAACAGCCGGCGCGATTATGCCAGAAAGTGAGATCGTTTTAAAAAATGTCGGGATCAACCCCACTCGTACAGGAATTCTTGACGTGCTTGAGGAGATGGGTGCTTCAATTGCTTTTTCTAATCAAGACGATCAGAATCAATCAGCTGACCTTACCGTTCGAAGTTCTACCTTGCAGGCAGTAACCATCGCTGGCGATATTATCCCACGCTTGATCGACGAATTGCCGATCATTGCTTTGTTAGCCACGCAGGCTCATGGCAAAACGGTGATCAAAGATGCGGAAGAACTGAAAGTAAAAGAAACCAACCGAATCGATGCAACTGCCGAAGAGTTGACAAAACTTGGGGCGGACATCACTCCCACCGAGGACGGGTTGATCATCAACGGTCCAACCCCTTTGCATGGCGGACGTGTGTCAAGTCGGGGGGACCATCGCATCGGCATGATGCTGCAAATTGCCGCCTTATTGACAGATGAAGAGGTAGAATTAGAAAAAGCCGAAGCCGTAGCAGTTTCTTATCCTGATTTTTTTCAGGATGTCGCACGTTTGGCTAAAGGAGGAAACAGCGAGTGAAAAAAGTGATATTAATTGGATTTATGGGTGCTGGAAAAACCACGATTGGTCGTCTTTTGGCTGAAGAAACGAAACAGTCTCATGTGGATTTTGATGACTTGATCGTTGCTGAGATCGGCATGACCATTCAAGAATTTTTCGACCAACACGGTGAGGAAGCCTTTCGCAAAATCGAAACGGATATTTTAGCTAAAACTTTGGCAAAGGAACAAATTATTTCCACTGGTGGGGGCATCGTATTAAAAGAAGAAAATCGTCAACTTTTAAAAGAGATACCGCTCGTCGTGTATTTAAAAACAGATCCCGAGGAGCTGATTCATCGCTTAAAGGCGGATAATGGCAGCATTCGTCCCTTAGTCGTCTCAAAATCACCAGAAGAAATATTGACTGTTTACCGTCCTCGGATCCCTCTTTATGAAGAAACTGCTTCATTTATCGTTGAAACGACGAATAAAGCACCAGAAGAAATCGTACAGGAAATTTTGATCAAAGCGGGTGCATAAAATGAAGATTGGTTATTTAGGACCGAAAAGTTCCTTTACGCATTTAGCTGCGCAAGAGGCTTATCCGGAAAATACCTGTATCCCCTATGGATCGATTCCGCTTTGTATTCAAGCGCTAGCTAACGGCGTGATCGATCGCGCGGTCGTTCCGAACGAGAACTCATTAGAAGGGTCTGTTCATGCCACGATTGATACGCTCTTTCGTCAAAATCAGTTGAGCATCGAACAGGAAGTTATTTTACCGATCAATCATCAATTGTTAGTTTCTCAGCAATCAGCAAAAGACAACCGTCCCATCACTAAGATAATTTCTCATCCGCAAGCCTTAGCGCAATGTGCCGACTTCATCGAAGCCCGATTTGCTGGAGCTACTGTTGAGGCGGTTGCTTCCACAACGACTGCAGCAGCCTACGTAGCAAAACATCCAGAAGAAGCAGTTGCGGCGATTGCTTCCAAAGAAGCGGCATTGGCCTATCAATTAACGATCAAAGAAACCAATATTCAAGATGTTGCCTTTAATCAAACCCGTTTTTGGGTTTTGACGAAGAAAGTAGCAAACACCCAGTTACCAGAGCAGACTGCTGAGAAAGCAACGATTTTTGTGACGCTGCCAGCAAACCGACCGGGAATCTTGCACAAAATCTTAGCAACCTTTGGCTGGCGAGAAATTGATTTAAGCAAAATTGAATCGCGGCCTTCAAAAACCACCTTAGGGGAATACTTTTTCGTGATCGATCTGGTGATGGACAAGCCGTGGCAACTGATTGTAAATGCCTTTGAAGAGATTCAGTTGTTGGGTGGTCAAGTCCATCTTCTCGGCGTGTATTCCGTAAATGTTGTTGAGGAAGTGACAAAAAATGACTCAAGTCAAAATAAAATTTAGCCAAGATGAAACCCTATTAGCAACGTTTCATAAAGAGATCCAAACACAGCACCATCAATGGTACCCAACGATTTTTAAGCCCTTTGATCAGTCAAGATTTGAACAAGCAATCACACAGCAGCTGCAAGAGCCAAGCCACCACTTTTTTATCGCTTGGTTGGCGGACCAGCCTTGTGGCTTTGTGCATCTTCAAGAGGTCTGTTTGCCACAAAATGCGATGATGCATGAACGAAAGTGGCTGGAAATTGCAGCGATCGCTGTTGACCCTCGGTACCAAGGGATGCATATTGGAAAACAATTGTTGGCATTTGCTGAAAATGTTGCGCTGGAAAAAGGCTTCGATGATCTCTCACTAAACTTTTGGTCGGCAAACCAAGTGAAATCATTTTATGAGCAAGCAGGATTTGTGAGCATACGACAAGGCGCATCAAAGCATCTAAGGTAAAATATGAAGAAATTTCCTAGAAAAAGGTTAAAATTTCAGAAAATAGCTTTCTTTCTATAAGGTCTAGGGTATCCTTATAGAAAGAAAGCTATTTTTTAGTTGGAGGATCAGAAGCAATGAGCAGGATGGAAAAAAATAAAAAACTGCATGAACGGCTAGAAAAGGAATCCAGTCAGGCAGCCAAAGAAAGTATCTTTGCCCGTCGAGAAGCCAAAAGAAGAAACCAGCGCGTCAGACCGAGTGATTCTACTTTTTCTGCTGATGAGCGAGTAGGAGACATTCCTTATCAAAACACCGAGCATCCTAGGGCAAGCGACTCATGTGCGGCTCAAAGTTCTCGAGAACAGTCACAAGTAGGAGCAATAAAATCTGAGGGACGAAAAAGCGCGATCCCTCCGCTATCTGCTCAGAAGCCTGCGATGCATCAAAGCCAGGAACAATGCAAACAAAAACCGCCAAAGCTTAAGAAGACCAAGCAACCCAAACAAAAGAAAAAGCGGAAGCACCCAGTTCTGCGTATTGTGGTTCGGGTACTATTGGTGCTTTTTGCCTATTCATTGATTGCGTTTCTTGTCGGTCAGCAAGTCGCAAGAAGTGACGCTGCTTTTTCTACGACCGATGAAGAGACCTTTAATGGTACGGCCGCTGCAAATGGTGCTCGGAATATATTGCTCATTGGTAGTGATAGTCGTGAAGGAGAAGCTGGACGAGCAGACACTATTATGGTTTTGCAATTAGATGGTCCCAGTAAGCAACCGAAGCTACTTTCCTTTATGCGGGATACTTTAGTTACGATTCCCGGTTATGGTGAAAACAAGATCAATGCGGCTTATGCCTTTGGTGGTGCTGATTTGGTTAGACAAACGTTAGCGGAGAACTTCGGGCTAGAAACCAACTATTATGCAAAAGTTGACTTTCGTTCCTTTGAAAAAGTGATCGACACATTGTTTCCCTCAGGCGTTGCTATCAACGCGGAAAAAGATATGAGTAAAAATCTTGAAGTTGCCATCAAGCAAGGGCAACAACAAATGAATGGGCTTGAGCTGTTGCAATACGCACGCTTTCGGATGGACGAAGAAGGTGACTTCGGTCGTGTAAGACGACAGCAGCAAGTAATGGATGCGATCTTTAGCGAAATGAAAAATCCTTTAGCTATTTTAAAATTGCCTTATGCAGCTGGAAAAGTCTTAGGCTATGCTTCCACCAACCTGCCAATGTCTTTCCTGTTAAAAAATACCTTCTCGATTGCTCGAGGGGCGGGAGGAGTCGACAGCTTGACTGTCCCAGTCGCTGACTCTTGGCAATACGGTTCAAGTGCGAGTGCCGGAAGTGTGTTAGTCGTCAATCTTGAAACCAATCAACAAGCGATCAGGAATTTTCTTAATGAGTAAGCAGAATGAAAAGTTCTGAAAACCATTTGAAAGTAAGTAAATTTATGCTATATTATTAATGACGTTTGAAATTTGTTGAAACGAGGAAAAAGAATGAAATTAGCCGTTGTTACTGACAGTACAGCTTATCTGCCGGAACGGATCAAAAACCATGAAGATTTGTTTATCATACCGATCCCTGTTATTTTAGATGGAAAAGTCTACAATGAGGGCATCGACATTGAAGCTGATGAGTATTACGCTTTGTTGAAAAACAGCAAAGAATTCCCAACCACTTCTCAACCGGTATTAGGAGAAGTGTTAGCCTTATATGAGTCATTGAAAGATCGCGGTTACGACACGATCATTAGTATCCACTTATCAAGCGGTATCTCTGGATTTATCGGAACGCTTTATGGAATTACCGATGAAATCGAAGGCGTTCAAATCATTCCTTACGATTCGAAAATCACAAGTATGCCGATGGGGCACATGGTAGAAACCGCTCTTGATCTGTCAAGTCAAGGCAAAACCGTAGAAGAGATCATTTCCCATCTGGACACTATCAGAGACAATACCTATGCCTATTTGATCGTTGACGACTTGAATAACTTGGTTCGTGGCGGTCGCTTAACCAATGGAGCAGCCTTGATTGGCGGATTATTAAAAATCAAACCGATTTTGACCTTTGATCAAGGAAAAATTGTGCTTTACGAGCGCATTCGTTCCAGCAAAAAAGCATTCAATCGCGCGGAAGATATCATTGGTCAACGGGAGCAAGAAATCGCATTGCCTGTTAAATTTTATGTAATCCACGCCAATAATTTAGAAGTAGCGAAAGAAGAAAAAGCGAAGCTACAAGCGAAATACCCAAATGCAGAAATTGAGATTGGTCACTTCGGACCAGTTATCGGCACGCATTTAGGGGAAAAAGCCATTGGCATCGCTATTTCAGCGCAATAATTTTTATTTTTTCTATGTTTATTCACGCCATTATCTCCTCAAGACAATGTATGTAAGAATCAGTTAGACGTTCGTCTAGCTGGTTCTTTTTTCTGCTTTTTTGAGATTCGCTTGTAAAAAATCACACAAACTCGTACAATAGGATCAAAATGAAGGACTGGCAAAGGAGGAATTGCTATGAAGTGTTCCTTAAGAAGGTGGCAAATGAGCGATGCGCAAGATTTAGCCCATGCGTTAAATAATCAATCCATCCACGATTATTTACGGGAGGGGTTGCCATTCCCGTATACGGTCGCAGATGCACAAGCCTATATTCGATCTGTGGAAGAAGCAGAATTTGCCTTTGCAATCACTGTGGATGACCGAGCAGTCGGCAGTATCCGTGCTGTTCGCAAAGAAAATATCCATTATAGAACGGCTGAGATTGGCTACTCTATTGCACAAGAGTACTGGGGAAAAGGTTTGATGACACAAGCCGTTCAACAACTATGTGACTATATATTTACTACTTCAACTATCGTTCGTATTTCTGCTGAATCTTTTGCGAAGAATCATTCCTCTTGTCGTGTGTTGGAAAAGGCAGGTTTTACATTAGAAGGCGTTTTGCGAAAGCATGCGGAGAAAAACCATCAGCTGTTAGATATGAAACTCTATGCGTTGATTCGTCAAGAGGAAGACGGGCAGGATGACAACAATAAAAAAGGAGAAACCTATGAATGAACTGCAAAAGTTACCAAATGTAGGCCAAGTTTTAGCGGATCACCTGGTTCGTATCGGCATCAGTACCCCTGAACAATTGCGCACAAAAACGGCCGAAGCCATTTTTGTGACGATCCGCCAACAATGTGATGCGGGCGCTTGCCTCCATATGCTCTATGGTATTGAAGGGGCGATCCAAGGCATTCCCAAAGCCCAACTTGCAAGTCAGAGAAAGCAAGAATTGCGCCTTTTTTTCAATCAATTGAGCTAGTGAAGTAATGCGTCATAAAAAAGCACTTTTTAAGAGCGTTTGTTTTTAGATACTTCTTATCAAGTGCTTTTTCTATAGACATCTGTCCCTAGCTACTAGAAAAGACCTTTTGCTTGTCCCAAACTAGCTTCCTCATTATACTTACTCTATCTAGTAAATTAGTAATTTACTAAACAAGGAGTGAGAACAATGAAAATACCAGAAAACTTGAAACATAAGCCCGTCATTAAAGTGGAAGACTATGATACTGTTGACGGAAAAAATGCGTTACATACGGATGCAAAAGGCCTTTCCCTCGGATTGGCACAATGGAACGACCGGGGAAAAGTCGATATCTCAGGCAAGGTTTGGCGCCACACAGGTGAAAAATGGTCTCGTCAGTCAGAAGAACTACCGCTCACTAGAATCTTAGATCTAGCAATCTTAGTGGCGCAATCCAGTTTGTATTTTCAAGAGGCTTATCGCCATGAAAAGTTTTACGATCCTGAAAATCCGTTGATCGAGATCATTGGCTTACAAGGAAATCGTATGACCGTTGAAGTAGACACCGAAAATCCTAAGATCGATGAAGACATTCTACTTTTTTATGATTCCTTGCAAAAAGATGGCGAACTTTATGGTGAACGCTTCAAAATCCTAAAACGGCTTTTGGATGAGCTAGGTTATTAAGAAAAGGAGCAGATTACCATGACACAAATTCAACCGTCTTTTGTCGTAACGAAAGGACGCGCTTTTAGCAAATTAGAACAAACAATGATTTGGAAGAAACCACAAAGTCATCAGACCAGTGCCGAAGAACTGCGAATCGCTTCAGAGATCGCGTTGAACTGGACGGATCCAGAAATGAAGATCTTCAATGTGTTGTTGGAAGGCGATGCTGGTTCCGGCAAGACCCAGTTGGCAAAGGCACTTTCTGCCGACCTGCAACTGCCCTACACCAAAATCACCTGCTTTGCGGATATGGATAAGTCAGATGTGTTTGGTGCTTTATTACCAGTGATCAACACCGACCAAGAAGAGGACAAGGACTTGCTGGATGCGATTTATCAAAGTGATTGTTTTGAAGATGTTTTGGGGTTGATCCAGCGGCATTTTTCCCTGACTCGTGAGCGGGCACGGGCGAAATTTGCAGAACTGATCGAACGAATCGAAACCAGTGATCAACAACCTACGATTCAATACAAATTTTATCCCTCCGAAATCGTACGGGCGCTGGAAAAAGGCTACTTGCTTGAGATTCAAGAGCCAACGGTCATTCGTGATGCTTCGGTACTAGTGGCACTAAACTCGGCCCTTGAACAAAATGGAATGCTGAATATCCCGACTGGCTTCGTCCGACGACACCCTGACTGTGTGGTGATCATCACAACGAATCGGAATTACCAAGGCAACCGCCCCTTGAACGAATCCTTGCGAGACCGGATGCAGCATGCTGAAAAAATGGATTTACCTGAGCTGGCAGTCATGGTGCAGCGAGGCATTGCCAAAACCAATTATCCGGACAAAACGACTGCGGAGAAAATGGCTGAGATCATACGCTTGCTAGACGTGACCGCCAAAGCCAACGCCATCAAAGGAGTGGCGGGCATGCGTTCCTATTTTTATTGGCTAAATGCAGTCAAGCAAGGACAAGATCCCTTTACAGCAATTGATAGCAAAGTGCTCTACAAAATCACCACCGATCCGAATGAGCTTTCTCTTTTACAACAGGCGCTAGAAGCTTCAGGGTTATTGGCGCAATTGCGGCTTTTGTTTTCTGGACAACCGCTAAATGCCTTTAAAGAACAAATCAAAGGACGCCGAATCAGCAGCGAAGAGGCGGACCAGCGCAATGTAGTGGAAGAAGGCACGCCCGTCCTAAAAAATGAGCAAGTCCTTGAGACCGCCAATCAAGAAACTGAGGCGGAAACGATGGAAACCAGTGATTCTGACAAACAAGAAGCGAAAAGCGCAGCAACTGAGGCGACGTTTTCAGAAGAACTAGAACGCAATAGTCATGATGGCCAAGCAAAAGCTGGGAGTGAGGCACAAGAGGCAGCTCCTGCTGCTCATTCTTTGTCGATCGAAGCGTATGAAGCCCAGGAGAAAGAAAAGAAAACTACGGCATCAAAGGCAGCACGACAAGCATTGAAAGAATCAATCCATGCCAAAGAAGGGCTGATCGTTCATCGACCACCCGTCGATTTAGAAAAAGCGACTGAAGCCCAACAGCGTTTGCAGCCGTTGCTGCCGATCGTAGAGTCATTGATCAAGCAAACCCAAGAAGTATTGGAAAATGAACAAGCTTCGGCATACAGTAAAGGTAAGTACAGCGGCACACGCTTTGATGCCAGCAAGGTTGCGTATCAAGATTTCCGGACCTTTGACAAGAAGAATCTACCTCATGAACAGCCTTCCTTAGCTCTTGCTTTGCGCATCGATGAATCGGGTTCGATGATTCGAGAAGATCGGATATTGTATGCGCAACAGGCGGTCTTAGCGGTGAATGCTTTTGCCGAACGTTTATCTTTGCCATTGATGATCTATGGCGATACAGCGGACGTGACCGCTCGTGAAAAAACCTCGCTTTTTGCTTACAAAGAATTTAATGAAGGCTTTGAATTTTTGCCAGAGAAACTCATGACAATGAAGCCTCGGCAAAATAACCGTGATGGGGCTGTCTTGCGCGTGCTAGCTGAAAAGCTCGCTCATCAGCCGGCAACCACTAAATTACTCTTGAATATCAGTGATGGCCAGCCAAAAGCTCTTCCTGATTATACAGGGGTAAAAGCCAAAGAAGATATTCAGCAGGTGATCGCTGACTATGAACGACAAGGGGTGCTGTTTCTGGCAGCTGCCATTGGCCAAGACAAAGAGGTGATCAAAGCGATTTATGGGGAAGAACGCTTTATTGATCTTTCCAATCTAACAGAATTTCCGCAGCGCTTGTTGCAGCTGCTGACAAGGTATTTGTAAACGTTGATAGCTAAAGGGAAAAGAGTGTGGGCTACGTGCCGCACTCTTTTTTGATCATAATTATATTATGTAAACAAGAAGATGTTTGTCTAAATTTGAAAAGTTCTGTAAAATAGACGCCAAAAGGAGGGCTATCATGAACAAATGGCGGTACTTCTACTATCCTTGCCAATTCGGCTGGCACGCAGCACTTCGTAGGCGCAGTTTGCTGATGAGTGGTGTATTGGCGATTCTTCTACTGATCATCGCCATCTTTGCAGAGAATTGGCTAGTTTTTTTCATCAATGGCTGCACTACGAAACAAATAGTGGTGAGAATCAGATGGATCTCACATATGCCAGTTGGCTTTTCTTTTTGCAATTGCTGCGCTTCGTACTTAGCATTCTAGCTATAGGATTGATCGCCGCCTTTTTATGGCACTGCAATCACATGTATCGTTTTCATTTGATGGGGGAGGAGCAGCAATCCCTGAGTATTCGGTTGTTGTTAGGACAGTCTCCGTTGGTGGTCACCTTAGAAGAGCTTTTCTTTGTAGGCATTCAAAGCATTGTTATTGGTTTGATAGGGCTTGTCAGCGGTTTGTGGCTTAGTCAAAAAGCACTGCAGGATTTTTTTCATTTCTTTCATCTTCCCGCAGGCTTTACTTTTGAATTTCCCTTTAAAGGTCTATTAATCACGCAACTTGGTGTGCTCTTGCTGCTTTTTTTGTTACGATTCCGCGGTACAAAGAGGACGGTTGAAGAGATTCTCGGTAACGGATGCCCGAATGAGTGAGGGGATGATAGGTTGCTTTTATTTCCCTCTTTTAAAATGCGAACATATGTTTTATAATGGGTGAAACAAGATAAAGGTCGTGAATTTGTGAAGACATCCTTAACTTTAGAAATGGAAGAGGCACTTTATTATTATTGTCGTGAAAACAGTGATATTGTGGTAGAAGAGGTAGTCATGCCAGATGATCACGGCATCGTGGATACTTTGAGTTGTCGCTTGACGACTGAAAATACCTTTGAATGGCGTTGCTACGAACTCAAAGTTAGTTTGGCAGATTTTCGCTCAAAAGCAAAACTATCCTTTATTGGGAATTATAATTATTTTGTCTTACCCAAGTCATTGTATGAAAAAGTCAAAGATCAGATTGCACCTACAATTGGTGTTTTGGTCTATCATGCATTTCTTGAAAAAGAAACGGGCAGCAAAGGGTATTTTAGTGTCGAAAAGAAACCCCAACGGCAAGAGCTGCAGGTTCCAGAAAATGGCTTATTGTTTCGGTTGATTTCGGCACAAGCGAGAGAAGTCGGCAAAGCAAAACAGACTGCTCGAGGATTGCGGGTATTTTCAACAGAACGTTTGTACCAAGAACTGAAGAAACGCCAGCCTGAGTATGACTTGTTCGGTGGTGGAGTCAATTACTATGATCGATTTATTGAAGATACTCAGCTGCAAGCGATCGAAGCCTTGAAAGAAGAATTGGCCGCTACGAGAGCAGCCTATGAAGCGCTGGAAAAACGTTTTTTATCAGGCGAGTAAGAAGGAGAGAAGAAGATGTACTTCCCGTATATTCGTGGAAAACAATTTGATTTATTGGCGTTGAAAGCACTGTTGGAACAAGATCGCTTGTCAGAAGCGATCCAGCCGATCATTGAACCGGTCAAGCAATCAAAAACGTTTTGGACGACCATTGACCTGTTTCAAAGGAAGCAGCATCCTTTTTATCTTGTTCGCAATCCACAGGCTGGGGCTTTTCTGACTGCAGAGGGGTTAGCAGAGTTGCAAAATGTTGCTACCCCTAAAGCAATGATCGTAGATCGACCCATTGAAACAGTGGAAGAAACGCCTGATCTTTGGATCGTTCATCAAGCGGACCAAGCACTCGCTAGTGATTGGCGGGAAAATACACTGCCGGTGCTGGTAGGCAAAGAGTTTCGTTTGTTAAATAAAATCAACGGCCCGAAACTACTGATGGAAGATCCGTTTACCCGTTTACCTAAAAATAGTTTTTATACAGAATGTCCGGACGAAGGGTTTTCAAAAACCCATCATCTTTATCAAAAATTGGGTTATGCTGGGTTTAGTGATTTTTCTGTCGATAGCAAAATTTATTATGAGCACAGTTATCCCTCAAAGCGGTTGGTTTTGCATTGGATCTATCCGACAACTGAGCAAGATTTGCGAATCGTTCACTTATTTTCTGAGGAAGAATTACCAAATCAGAAAGAAAAGTTTTTCGAAGTCATGGAAGCTTTGTTACAGCATGAAGAAGAGTATCCTACACAAACAGCTGGGCTGCAGCTATTAATTGCTGCCTATCAGCAAAGGTCGTTTCCAGGTATGGGCGTTATTCGGAAAGCTGCGGTTATGAATCACTTAGAACTCGTCAGTCGTCTTATTTAGTCTCTATACGTATACGATGGTAAGCTCTAACAAAATACTGCCATTTATTGTACAAAACACCTTGATTGCACCCATTGTTTTCAGGATAGTGATAAAATCAGGGAAAAGGAGTTGGCGCTCGTGGGAACAAAAGATAGAGAATATTATCGAAATGAAGGAAAAGAATTTGAAAAAAATAAGAAAAACCTGCTTATTCAACGTTTAAATCAACTAATCGTTGTCTTGGTCATTCTGATCATTGTCTTTTCGGCGATCCTGTATTACATAGTTTGAAACTTTCCGTAGCTGTCATTGCTTTATTGGCAGCAATAAAACGAAACTTGTACTTAGATGACTGTGAACCCTTGATTAGGACTCTCTATGGGAATCGGATCCGTTTAGGTGAAAACTGAACGCAACTCAACTTTTGTTGTTTATCGTTGCTGGTTTGCCTGTGATCAAGATTCCCATTAGACTATTTAGTTAGCACAAATTTGGCTGGGTTATGTACGAATCATTGCTGATAAAATCGTGAACAGCGATTCATTAAGCACTGAGTGATTCATTGAGATTGGCCAGCAGTTGCAAGCAATGCTTGAATTCAAAGATTCAAGGATCAACAAGATCAAATACAGACAAAGGTACAGATATAATTTGTCAATTGATTTTCTTGTCAGTCGTAAAATAAACAAAAATCTTAAACTATCGCTTAAATAACCGTTTTTTTGGATTATGCTGCTATTTAGGTTAATTTGAAGGAAATAATCCTAAATAAGAGGGAGGAGAGCCGTAAAATTATCCGCTAAATACGGTGTTCGAAAAATTTTATATTTTAGTTTACATAATATATATTATACAAAGTTACATTCAAAAAAGGGTTCGTGCCATTCTAAATAGTTCAAAACAATTTTGTATCATTTTACCTCCCTCCGAATGACTTTTATCAGTAGATTGTCGCTAATGCACCTAAAATTCAATTAAAACTAAGAATTTCTTGTTTTACATGTTCTTCAGATTCTTTTTTTGATTTGCTGATTAACAGATTGATAACTGTCTGGTAGCAAGTACTTGCGGATTCGTCGTCCTACTTTCTTTATCTCAGCAAATACAGATTCAAGCTATCAGCCTTAGCCTTGATTTACGAACCAATCGGTTTGATTGTATGCTATAATCATTTTGAAAATCTTTGAGCTTTTTTCTCGAACTTTATTCATATATAGCCAATCCGTTTCAAAGTTCTAACACTAGTGCTTAGATGTTGCAAATGCTAACAAATACCCGTTACATGATTCTATAAAAAAGAACCCTAAAATCAGGTAGATAACTTAGGATATTTCGTTGGCAAGTAAAATCAAACCAGCAGCTATCCAGAAGCTTATTTTTCCATTTCGTTGACTGGTGAACGGACTTTGCTTCAAATTGCCACTAGTCAGGATGAAATACATAATCATGCTGAATGATATGAGCAAAATAATTTCTACCCCTAAGCCTAACCATAATCGCTCATTGTTTATTATTGTCATTTTATCACCTCAACTCATTTTAGGCAGACTACTGATTTGCCTAGTCTGCAGCTTGTTTTTCCATTTGTGTAATTAATACCCGATAAAAGCAATTTCATAAGTATGGCTGACAATTCCTAAAAAGGAGAATAAAAATGAAAACGAATAATCAATTAAAGCTAGCCTTTTTACCAAAGCTATGGGCGTCACTCCTCTACTTACTTTTCGTGTTCACAGCCCTTTTCCTCTATTTATCAAAGTACTTGGACATTTCTTTCTTTACTTCGAGGTATGCTGACTTTTATCTTCATATCTCCAATTTTTCGATTAGTTTGATTATTGGCTTACTGGGGTACTTTTGGCTTCTCGTAGGTGCGCCATTTAAAGCCGTCACGCTATTGACCCTGCTCTTACTCATTGCCAATCTATTGAGCGAGACTGTCTTTGGCTTTATGAACACCCCTGATCGAATCGATTTACTTTTTGGTATTGCAGGAACGCTCATCGCATATTTTACTTTGGCAATGATCAAAAGACACGGTTTAGTCAAGAATCAATCGTTTTGATTTAAACAGTCATGACTTCTCCTTATATGATCCCCTCGTTACTTAGGTCTAACCTATTTTTTTGGGAAAAGAAACACCTTGCTGCAGTTATTTAGCCGCAAAAAAGCACTCAATAAAGGGAGTGCTTTTTTGCGTTTCCATTGGCGATACTTTCGTATGGCTAGTCACTTGGCAGCCAATACAATGGACTTAGCTGTAGATTTTCCCAATACGGGTTGTGAAAACCTATCAAATAGTGCAAAGCTAAATACCCGAAAATCATAAAGCCAAATGACAAAGTCACGATCCGTCCCCAACGTGGTATTTCTTTGATAAATAAACCTAGCATACATATCAATAAGGGAAACGAATAATTAAACAGTAAATTACTTCTAATATTTTGGTTCAGAGGATCCTTCATTATTTTGTCATTTAAGCCCCAACTTATGCCGACGATCACAAACATAAGCGCCAGAATAGTCAATCGTTTGCGATCAAAAAGCCACTGTTCTTTATCTTTCCTACTTGCAAAGTAGATCGTAAGCAGGACCACGATTAATCCAGACATACTATTCTCCTTTTTCGCCAGCTATTTTCCAAAGCGTTCATCGTCGCTTCAGGATAAATTATAACAGATATAGTGCAAAAAAACGATACCCACCACTAGCCCCTTGTTTGATGCCCTTTTTAGATGTTTCATAGAAGAATCAGAAATTTAAAAATCTGTTCGCTTTACAAAAGAGAACGTATGTTTGTATTATATAGATAAGAGGTGATTGCTATGGGTATGCTACAACCATATGAAGATCGAAAAAAGCTAAAGTGGCAAGGATTCTTTTTATCTGAGCATACAACTGAAATTGAAGAGGAACCGACACGTAAGTTTGATTGTCCACCTAAGCCGTCACTCACAATGGAAGAAATCAATCAGTGTTTATTTGAAGCCATGAAAAAGAACCTAACTGTGGCGATCCAACGAGAAGAAGTTAATGAAGAAGGCGGCTATCCTCCAGATATTATCGGGAAAATCAGCGGTTATGACCCATTAGGTATTTATTTGACGGGAGAAACAACGGAAAAAATCCATTATGATGAGATTCGTCACGTTGCTTTTTATGAAGAGAAAAAATGGTTTGATCTCAACGAATGATCCGCTTTTTACTACTTACTAAAGGAGGAATACCTGATGGAAACACAAAAAGGATCTGTCTCAAAAATAAGAATCGTCTCCTTTGCCCCCTCCCCTTTGGTCCGCTTTACACTAGGTACCACCAACTGTTTGATTGCGAAACACAGTTTGAATTTTTTAGGGGATGTTGATGACGGTATGTTTCTAACCGTGGGCGGCTATTGGAATAAGCGCCGTCAATTCGTGGTGCAAAAGTATACGGTGTACGGCAAAACGAAAATCATGTTGGATATCGATGCCTATCGACAAAAAACAGTAAAGGCGGGTTCATTATGAGAGCAAGAGACCTCTTGACAGCACTGACAACGTCGTCGAGTGCAGCAGATTACCAAGGAATTTATTTAACTTACAAAGAAAACCTGATTCCTTTTACGACGATCGCCCAAGATAGCCATAACCAATTGATTTTATTTTTTGAACCAAAAAAACCCGCTCTGACGCTGAAAGAATTATATACACAGCTAATGCTGCATAAGAATTTGGACTTACTCTATTGGGATGGCGAGTCACGTCAAAAAGTTCTAGGGTTTCGTGAACAAGAAGAAAAGATCATTCTTTAGTCCCCTCGCCTATTTTTGGCACACAACAAGTGTCGAAAATCTCGGCAAAACGAAGAAAATAAAGTATACTTTGTGTAAAGACTAAAGGAGTATATCATGAAAAATCAAAAGATCACCCAAATGAGTTTCGCGAAAGTCTATCCCCTATATATTGCCAAAGCAGAGCGGAAAAATCGAACAAAAGAAGAAGTGGATCAGATTATTACCTGGCTGACCGGTTATGACCAAGAAACGCTGCAACAGATGAATGAAGAGCTTTCTTTTGAACGTTTTTTTAGTCAAGCCCCTCAGCTCAATCCCGCACGAAAGCAGATCACTGGTGTCATTTGCGGCATTCGGGTAGAAGAGATCGAAGAGCCAATGGTCCAAGAAATTCGTTATCTAGATAAACTGATCGATGAACTGGCGAAAGGAAAAGCCATGACGAAAATTCTGCGCTCTGCTGAATGAGGCGATTTTTTTCGAGTTGCTATTTAAGAATCAACGCTTTATACTTGAAATACCTTGGCAGGGGCAAATCATTGCTCAAAACACAGTGGGAAAACACCCCACTGTGTTTTTTTATACTGACTTTCTTGACGGTAGCTTTCAACCAGACAGGCGTTCTTAGCTTAGTTCAACCATTTAGCATGTAGTGCCCAGTGGAATTGGCCGACTTTTCGTGAAAACACAAGGACATTGTCTACGTCCCTCTTCTTTACTCAACAAGACTCTCTTAACACGTACAAAAAAGCACTCCTCTTAAAGAAAGGAGTGCTAACTTTTACTTTTTCAATTCTTTGATCTGTTCTTTTCGCTTCAAATACGCCAGTTCTTTTTCCATTTTACGATAGCGGGCGAAAGCTTCTTCTGAAAGTTCACCGGCAGCAATGGCCGCTTTGACCGCGCATTTCGGTTCTGTTTCATGACGACAGTCTCTGAAAAAACAACCTTCAGCATACTGGCTGATCGCTTCAAAGGATTGGTCGATCGAAGCTGACCGGACGGTACTGATGCCAACTTCCCGCATGCCAGGAGTATCAATGATCATTGCGCCAGAGGACAGAGTGAACAACTGGCGACTCGTCGTCGTGTGTCGTCCTCGACTATCCTCTCGTATGTCATTGGTTTTTTGAACGTCTTGCGCCATAAGCTGATTTAATAAGCTGGACTTTCCGACCCCAGATGAACCGATAAATGCGCTGATCTGTCCGTCAGAAAAATACGTTTCCATCAGCAATTCGTTTGGTTCAAAAATGGACGTAGCAAATGTTTTCACACCAAATGCATCGTTTAATGCTTGCAGCAGCTCTGCTTTTTTATCAGCAGTAACTTGATCGGCTTTGGTCAAGAGAATCACCGGATTAGCCCCACTGTCCCAAGCGATCGTTACAAAGCGCTCTAACCGAGCCAAATTGAATTCTTCATTGGCACTAGTTGCAATAAAAACTGTGTCGATGTTCGCCGCAATGCCTTGCTCGTCCGTGCGATTTCCAGCTACTTTTCGTTGTAAAAAACTTTTTCGTGGCAGCAAAGCATCAATCAAGAAATGATCTTGATCGTACACCTGTCCTTGTACAAAATCACCAACGATCGGATAATCCTTTGGCGCTAGTGCCTGTTGGCGAAATTTTCCTGAAACCGTTGCTAAACATTCTTCTCCTGTGGTCAAGCGGACTTTTGCAATATCTTTGGCCTGAAAGACCACAATTCCTTGTTTTTCCATGATTTCCCTCCAGTTAGTTAGGAGGCCGCACTTAAAAAGAGAAACCTCCGAGTTGATGTTGCTTCATTTGATTTGTCATAAGACATTTCCCCTTTCTATGTTGTGCTCATCATGTGATGTCGCTTTATTATACCACCGGAACGGACAGTATGCTAAAGCAAATGACCCAAAAGAACATTTACTGAAACGAAGTAGATAAACAAGCCGGCGATATCTTTGATCGATGTGATGATCGGTGCCGAACCGGCTGCTTGGTCGATGTTTAGTTTAATCAGTACAAACGGGACTAAGAAGCCAAGTGCTGCGGCTAAGGTCATGGCAAAAACTAACGAAATACCAACAGCCACACCTAACATCGGGATTCCTTGCCAAAGTGATGCAGCAGCCCCAGAGATGACCCCTACGATCAAACCTAGACTTAAGCCGATCCAAACTTCTTTAAAGAAATGGCGAGTGAAGGTCGAAAGATCAATATGCCCTAATGACATCCCGCGAACAAAAACAGTTGAGGACTGTGTACCAACGTTTCCACCCATATCCATGATCAAAGGGATAAAAATCGCAACGGCTGCCACCGATTCCAATGTTTGTTCAAATTCATCAATGACTACCCCAGCTAAAAGACCGGCAACCAAAGTGATCACTAGGAACGGCAATCGGACTTTCCAAATTTGCCAAAGGGTGCCGTTGATCAGAACGTTACTACGGTCTGCTTCATTAGAAGCAACATCGACTAAACCAGCGGCATTAAACATGTCTTCTGTCGTTTCTTGCTCGATGACATCGATGGCGTCATCGACAGTGATGATCCCAACGATTCGCGATTCCTTGTCTACGACTGGTAGCGCAATGATATCTAGTTCATTTAGCAAACGTGCCGCTTCTTCCTGGTCCGTATCCGTGGTAACATAAATAACTTTTTGGGACATGATTTCACTGATGAGTTGATCCCCTTGCGCCATTAAGAGATCTTTCAGCGACAAAACACCTTCTAATGTTTTCGTTTGATCAGTAACATAAAGCGTATAAATCGTTTCTTTTTCTTTGGCTTGCATTCGCACTTTTTCTAACGCTTGATTGACCGTCATATTTTTTTTCAATGTGATGAATTCCGGTGTCATCAAACGTCCAGCAGTCTCAGCCTCATACCCTAATAAGAGGTTTGTTGCAGCACGTTCATCCGGTGCCATTGATTGTAAAAGTTTTTGTGTTACGGTCGCTGGCAACTCATCCAAGAGTCTTACTCGGACATCTGGTGCCATTTCGTTCACAAACTCGGTTGCCCGTTCATCGGTGAAAGAGCGTAATAAGTGTTGTTGTGTAGCTGGTGTCAAATCTTCAAACAGGATAAGTGCTTTATCTTTTGGTAATAGTCGGAAAACGATCACTTTTTCATCCGCGGATAAATTGCTGAACAATTGTAACAGCGGCAGCTCTTCCATTCCTGATACGAGTTCTTTTAATTTTTCAGAGTCTTTCTGATTTAAATAATGTAAGATGGTTTCTTGCTGGTTCATGGGATACACTCCTTCTCCTGTAATTTTGCTCAAAGAAAGAAAGGAAATCGTTCAGAAAATTATCCAGATTTCTTTCGTTTGAAGGTTGCGTGCTATACAGCTGAAATTTCGTTCCGCAGCTGGAGATGCCTGTTATTAAAACAAGCATCAAAGGGAAATAGCAACAACTTTATTCATTATATCACATAGTTTTTTTAAAACATGAAAAATTTGACTTGCAAATAAAAAAAACCATTCAGGCATGTTCCCTTGGTAAAGAAAGTGGGTTAAGAACATTTGAGATCAAAAAGCAAAAGAAACCTGAAAGTTCTGTAAAACGCTCCATGCAAATGGTATGATGAATGGGTTGCAGTTTTTTTACTCCCCGTTTATGCTAACTATACATCAATGAAAAGAGAGGCAAAAAAAGATGGCAAAGAAAAAAACATTTATCGGATCGGTCACTGCGCTTCTCGCACTCGCAGCAGTCGGATTTAGTTTCCTACACAGTAATGATCTATTCCCAAATCACAAAACACCATCATCAGAAGTGGCAGTCACTTCTGCTAAGGATATTCGTGCAGATGAGCTGGCACAGTTAACTTACCAAGGCACCCAAACGATTGAAGTCAATCAGAACATTCCTGAGTTTTCAGAAGATGATCTTTCCCTTGAAAATGGCGCCTGGGAAGCATACGGCGACCTCGATCACCTCAATCGTGCGACCTCTGCTGAAGCAATGTTGAATCAATCCTTGATGCCCACGGAAAAGCGTGGCGATATTTCCAGTGTGAAACCGACAGGTTGGCGTAATAAACAGCTCCCCAATGGGAAATATTTATATAATCGAACCCACTTGATTGGCTTTGCTTTAGCTGGCGAAAATGCAAACTGGAAGAATCTGATCACAGGGACAAGTCAGTTGAACAATCCCGAGATGTTGCGCTTAGAAATGGATATCAACTATTATCTCAAGCAAGATAAAAATCATTATGTCCGATATTCCGTCACCCCGATCTATCGCGATGACGAGCTGGTTGCCCGTGGGGTACAGATGCAAGCCAAATCTATTGGCGAGGATACGATCCAATTCAACTATTATATCTTCAACATCCAAGATGGTGTCACAATCAACTATGCGGATGGTAGCAGCGAGATTTCCAACGAAGATATGACGCAGCCGAAGAATGCTACAAGTAGTGAAAACAACACGACAACAGCCACTTCTCAAAGCAGTGAAACAGAGGAAAAACAGAAAGAATATGTCGATCAACAAGGAAACGGTTTGATCAAAGGATCAAGAAGCGGCATCTATCATTTGCCCGGATCTAAATACTACGAGGATACTACCAACCCGAAAGAATGGTTCAAAACCATCGCTGAAGCGGAAGCTGCCGGCTACCGTGCACCAAAATAAAAAAGCCTTAGGCTTTTTTATTTTTGTTTTATTTATTCTTCGTTGGCTTGTGCTTGTCGCAACACTTTGACATAGGCCTTCCCTTCGTCTGTAAAACGAACCGAACGTGACTTAAAGCGATAAGCTCGGTAAATCAGGCCTCTTTTTTCAAGACGCAATAAATGACGATAAACCAAAGAAGTTGTTTTTATCTCTTCATTGGCACAGATTTCTCGTATGGTAGGTGCGCAACCTTGAGCTTGCATATATTCGTCAATAAAAAGTAAGATTCGATCTTTTCTCGGCATAATTCCTCCTTTCCGCAAAACAGTCTTCACTGCTGCAAATTCGTAAAAACCGATAAGCTACTGCCTCGTCAGCTTTTTGTCCAATTAATACACTGAAAATCTATTGTTCCTCTCTCTTTTCCCATTCTTCCAACGAGTTAAAGTTCCTTTTAAACGCTGGAATTTTCCTCTTAACGAGAAAAACATCGGCAAGCAGCGCTCTTTGTTATTGATTTTATCAAATTTAACAGCAAAAGATAGTAAATTTGAAAATTATTTTCCTTTTTATTGACATAAAAATAAATAAAGGTATTATTTTTTCTTGGAATTTGTTATTCTAAATTTAAGTAAAGGAGGATTTTATGTTAGGGATCGGCTTATTTTTTGTAGGAATTACTTTGATAATCAACGGCTGGGGAAGTTTACTTCACATTGACTATCGTTCACTTGCTCTAATTAATCTTTTTACAGGTTCGTTATCTTTCATTATCAATCTAATCTATATGCTCCAAGGTGCTTATTATGAAGCAGGCACAGGCTTTCTCTTTGCCTTCACGTATTTACTAGTAGGAATTATTTATCTCTTTGGTTTGGATCTACGGATTTATGGAATTTTTGCGCTATTCGTAGCCATCAATACCTTGCCTTTTGCCTGGGTCTCTTGGCAATGGGAGCAAGATCCCCTTTTTGCACTGATTTGGTTAACATGGGGAGCGTTATGGTTTTGCGGCTTTTTGGATACGATCGTGAAGGTAAACTTTGGTCGTAAGATTCATTATTTTGCGATCGCTTGCGGTATCTTCACTACGTGGGTCCCAGGTTTGCTGATGCTATTAGATCTCTATTAAAAAAAGAGTGATTATCTCAATGATAATCACTATTGTTTATTTCTAAAAAGTGTTCAATCTCCTGCATCGCTTTCTGAGGACCATTTGTCGGGAAATGCTTCTTTAGCTGGCAGGCTTGTTGTCGGATTTTCGGTAAACAAACCTCAGTCAGGGCAACTTCTAGCTTTTTCACAGTTACTGGTTTTGTTAGTGCAATTGCATTGCCATACGCCATGCAGTACTGAATATTGCAGCTTTGCTCATAGTGCATCCCGATTCCGATAAACGGCTTCCCAGAGGCACAAGCTGTTTGAACAGTCCCTTCCCCACCATGGATAAAAGAAAAATCGATATGCTCATGCAATAGATGACTTGGCAGATATTCGGTCAGGAACAAATTCTTTGAGACGTTGTGTTTCCCCTTGAGTAGATGCGTAACCGGAGCAATGATCGCTAGTTCCGAACGGTTTTGTAAGAAAGCTAAGATTTTTCGCACCATGCGCGGATTCCCCGAACTGCCCATTGCAAAATAAACGATTCGTTTTCTTTCCCGCCGCTTTTGTTCAATAAAAGTCAACACTTCTTCTGGCAAGGACGCCCCCATCTTGGCAAAAATCGGCCCCACGATTCGATAATTATCTGGCAGCAGCTCTTTTGTTATAAAGCGTTCAGGAGTGGTGATGAGATTTAAATCAGCGTCCATCATTCGTAAGCTCGTTTCAGGCATAAAAAGTTTTTCTGTTTGAGCAGCGTGTTTGAATGCTCGGGGCATCCAGCGGGATTTTACCAATTGTTTTCTTATCCAATACCAAAGTGGTTTCCTTAGCGGTCCGAAGAAACGCAAACTAGAAGGGATAAATGCGCTATCTGATCGAAAAAAGGGATCGCTCATCGCATAGGGTTTTACGTAGACTAAGGGAATCTGTTTGCTGCGAGCAGATAGAAAGATCGTGACATTCGATCCAGTTACAATGACCTGAGGAGCAAGTTTATCGATCAGCTTTTGTTCGCTCAGAATACGCGCGGCAACCATCTCTTTGGTGAAGGGATTTTTGATTGAGCGTAGTTGATCTAATTTTATGATCTGTTCCTCTTGTTTTTCTGTCAGAGTCGGCGTCAGCAAATGGTACGTAAAGCCACTTTCAGTGATAAGTGAAGCAAAGGTTTTTGAAAAACCAAAGAACTCGCAGTGGTGATTTCCTTGCATTTGTTTAGCGACTTCGATCATCCTTGTCGTTTCAGCCAAGTTGAATACCGCAGGCGCAAAAAGAATCGTTGGCATGAAATCCTCCTTATGTATCGAGTCCATCCACTCGTTTCTTTCAAGTATACTAAAAGTAGGCACATGTAGGAGAAGTTTTTTTGCAGATCTTCTCGTTCATCTTTTTACATTATTTAATTAAAAATTTGCTATAATAAAGAAAACCTTTCAAGGAGTAAACCAATGCGAAAAAAAATATCTTCCTTGCGGCTTAGTACATTATCAAGCGGGCTCATTCTCTTTGCTTTCTTTTTCTTGATTCAACAATTTTGGGAAATGGTTGTTTCTGACTTTGCACTTTTGCCTTCGCTGGCATTCATCCAAATTCTCTTGATGATCCTTTCAACCTTTCTCATTAGCAAGTTTGTTAAAAAACGCTCGTGGCGGCAAGTGCTTTTTGGCAGCTACCTATTCATCATCGGCTCGCTATTTTCTTTCTGGCTAGCAAATAATCCATTGGAGCTGCAAGCAGTCATTCTTTATATGATAGGCGCTTTTTTTGGCGGCATTCTTTGGGAATATTTGGCCCAGCGCTTGGCAACAGATCTTCTGGCCAAAGAACATGAACCTCGTTAACAGAGGTTTTTTCTTTTTCTGATAGAAAAGGCAAACATTCTTCGTATATAGTGTGAAGGGGTGAAAAAGGTGCAGGATGAAGAAATCATTGAACGAATCAAAAAGAAAGACTATGCCGGCTTAGAAGAACTGTTAGCTGTTTATGGTGATAGCATGCTGAGGACGATTCATAGTGTCCTCTCCCAACCGCATGAAGTGAGCGAGCGCCAAGATGTAGCGAACAAAGTGTTTTACGAGGTTTGGCAAAAGATTGCTGCGTACCAACCAGAAAGAAGCCGCTTGATTACTTGGCTGCTTTTGATCAGTCGTAGTCGTGCGATTGACCACAAGCGGAAGTTGAACAAGCGCTCACTAGAAGAAAAACCTGTTGATGAGCAGGAACTAGCTATTGAAGAATCACCTTTGACAAAGGAAAACTTTTTGTGTTTTATTGAAGACCTTGAAGCCCTCGATCAAAGGATCTTTCTGCTCTACTATTTTTACCAAGAGTCACCCGAAACCATCGCAGAGCAGACGGACTTAAATGTCTCAGCAATCTACAATCGTCTTTCCCGTGGCCGCAAACGCTTAAAAGAAAGGATGACTATCGATGGATTTTAAACAGTTAGTCTTAAATGAAAACAGTTCACTGACAAAAATATCTGAACAAGTAAAAGCAACAACTTTCGAGCTATCCAAACAATATGTTTTCTTGCAAGATCTATTAGAGGAGCTTCAGACGCTTTTAGCAAAAGACGAAACGATTCTTGGCTATCTGCCTTTGACGCCAGATGGAAACCTCGCCTTCGCCAATCAAGGACTTGGCGCCTATGCCTATGCAACAACCGAGAAAGCAAAAGCATACCGTGACATCTTTCATGATACCCGCGGCAATCGTTTGTTAGTTTTCACAGAAACCCGAATGCTTTTTCTGGTCATCATCGACTATTTAGAAAGTAACACCTATTTCAATTACCCCTATGAGACCATCAAGGCGTTCACGATCAAGCCAAGAAAGCTGATGAAGCACGAATCACCAGAGGATAAAGAACAATTCCATTGGGGCTATTTCGACTTTCAGGCAGGGACGCACATTTTCTCAGAAGTACTGACGAAAAAAGACTACGAATTATTTACGTCCTATCACGAATCGATCCCTGCACTCAAGAAAATTCCGATTCAAAACAAAGTTTACCGAGCAGCGAAATATCAGTATTTCCTGAGTAATTGGCATTTCAGTTTTCGCTTGATGACCGCTTTCAACCTGCTTTTCCTGCTGCTGTTTGTATTAATGATTCTCGGATTTTTCTTACACATTGGTCCACTAAAAGGATTTTATTATAAGGATCTGTTGGACATTGGTATAGTCATTTCCCTTTTTTATAGTAAGAACATCTTGCCATAAAAAAGGATTGCTGCTCCTTCCTAGGCATTTCTTTGGTATCAATTGAATAAAGCACCAGATTTTCTACAAAAGAGTACCCCTTGCAGGATTCAAGTCAAAATGAATGCTGCAAGAGGTATTTTTTGTCTCGGACTATTGGGATATTCCTAACCGTTCGTTTTTTCATTTCCTTTTGAAATTCTCAGATTTCTTGTGAACTTTTCAGAAGACTCCACTCATAATTTCATACATGCCTAATGGGATTATTTTTTCATTCACGCTTGCTTTTTAGGAAGAAACGTTATGATGATTTTACTTGCTAGGAGGTGTGAAAAATCGAACTTATCGGACATTTGGTCTTTTGGATCCCGTTTTGTCTTTTTCTAGTGATTGGATCGTTTTTCATACAATGGCGGAAACGTTTCGTTTCAACCCTTATTGCAGCGATCCCGTTTCTCTTTTTTATGGTAAAAATATTCAATTATCGGCATTATGAGCCAGATTCTGTTTTCATCATCTATTTGGTCGGACTCTTCTTGTCAGCGATCTTACTGATTGCAGCTGTCCGCCGGCTGTCAAAAAAAGCCTAAACCTAGGGTTACTAGAAAACAAAGACATGGCTTAAATGAAACCCAGCCTAACTTTAAGGTTCATTTAAGGTTCACGGACTATAGTCAATACGGACATAATAATTTAGAGCCTGTGCTAGCGGAAACTAGCGCAGGCTTGTTTGATTATTTATAGAAAATAGGACAAATCGCTAGCAGGTGTTGGGTAGGCAAAAATCATTTGGGCCAGCGCTTCTTTCGATAGCTGATTCTCCAACACAAAAACGAAGTGGTTGATCAACTCATCGGCCAATGCAGAAACAATCGTGACAGCAACGATGGTATCAGATGTGTCATAAACCAATTTGATTTTTGCATCTTGATCATTGATTCGTCGATAGGTATACCAAGAAGAAAGATCCATCACCTCGCTATGATATTCTGAGGCATTATCGGCAATCTCTTGCTCACTGATCCCGACTCTTGCCAGTTTTTCCGCACCAAAAACCAGCGTAGGGATCAGCGGATAGCGGATGGGTGTTTTCTGATCATCTATATGCTCGACAAGATAGGCGGCTTCAAAGCTGGCAACAGGCGTCAGTTTGGGCTGCTTTTTCGCTAGCACATCCCCGATTGCATAGATGTGTCTTTGACTAGTCTGCAAAAACTCATTTACTACGATCCCTTGTTTTGACGTTTCTACCCCTGCCTTTTCCAGTTGCAGCTGATCGCTATTGGGTCTGCGTCCCGTGGCACCAATCACTGCTTCTACGGTGAGAGACAATGCTTGTGTCTGGATCGTATAGTGGTTTTGTTCTTTCGTGATTCGCCGCGTGTTCTGATTAAAGTGGAACGAAACGCCTTGGTCCTGCATTGAACGAACCATTTCTGCGGTCAATTCAGCATCAAATCCTTTTAGCGGCTGGTCATTATGATGGATCACATGAACTTCAGCACCTGCTGCTTGAGCGATCATCGCCAATTCGAAGGTAATATACCCAGCACCTATGAAAGCAATCGTTGCTGGCATCTTTTCAAAGGAAAGAAAATCAGTACTGCTTTGTAAATGCTCCTTGCCGACGATGGGCAGTACGGCTGGACGCTGTCCTGTCGCAATAATTATTTTTTCTGCTTGAATCTCTTCTGCGTCCACGACGACCGTATGGGCATCACGAAAAGCGGCTTGTCCGTAGTAAGTAGTTATCCCTTCTGCTAGTAACCCTTGTTTGGTTGACTCTGGCACCCGATCGGTATACGAGCGCTTAAACGCCATCAGTGCCGGCCAATCAATGGCTACCTGTCCTTGAACACCATTGCCTTGCATACGTTTCGCCTCTGTTTTGACTTCTACGCCTCGCATCAGTAGTTTTTTCGGATCGCACCCGCGATTGGGACAAGTGCCACCCCATAAATCGGCTTCAACGATCGCGACTGTCTTACCTTTGGCTTTTAACCCGTAGGCAGCAGCCGTTCCAGCTGGACCCGCTCCGATAATCAGTACATCCACCTTTTTCATCTGTCTCCTCCTTCTCCTAAAAAAATATTCCTGCGCTTTCTCTTCCCTTCCAGTATAGCGAATCACGGTCAGCCAACAAAATAATTCGCCTTTTGCGGCTCCTGCGAATGATCACAATCAGACCTTGAAGTTGCGTTTGATGTGGTATACTTTTCTTGTCAGTTTAACGACAAAGGAGAATGAATGACTGTGAGTTTTAAACGTTTTTTTCAGCTCTTTCTTTTTTATTTTCTCTCGATTCTGGTGGCATATGGCCTGATTGCATTTCTAGCAGTAGATAACTTTTGGCTGGTGGTCTGTTTGATGACGATTGTCGGCTACCTCACCTTGGGTATCCCACTAACCTTATTGAGTTTAAAAAAGAAAAAATAAGACAACAGACAAAGACACCAGCAACTTTTCTAAGAAGCTGGTGTCTTTCCTCATTGATGCGATTATCCTAATACGATCTGGGCATCTGCCAATGCTTTTTCCACGACTTCCATCACCAGCTTGCTATGGGCAAGGCGTTCCTTGACAAAGGCCTGATCATTTTCGTGAATGGCTTGTGCAAAGCGGACAAATTCTTCAAACATACGATGTCCGTGAACGCTGCGATCCTGATGGCTTTTTGCCCCATGAACCGGTTCAACGTCATAACTGGCAAGCATATTCGTCGGCCCATTGACGATGATCGATCCTTTCGTCCCTTGGATCGTTGAACGAATCGTCGCTGTCGAATCTTTGGCGCCGATACAAACGACTTTTGTTTGTTCATAGTCTAAAAACAGCATGCCAGAAGTATCGATCCCCTGTTCGACATTAGCAAAATAGCGGACACTTTTTGGTTTTCCTAAAAGCCCGACGACAAAATGAATATTATAGATATTGATATCCATCAATGCCCCACCACCCATTTTCGGGTTAAATGCAGGTAAAACGGTTCCCTCTTTGAATAAATCATAACGAGAAGAATACTGCGAATAGTTGCATTCAATCACTTTCAGCTCTCCCAATGTTTCAAGCTGCGCTTTTATTCCTTGATAGTTGGCTAAGTACTGATTTGTGATGGCTTCGATCAAAAGCACCTTGTGGGCAGCAGCCAATTCTGCTAATTCTACTAATTCTCGTGTCTGCAACGTAAATGGCTTTTCACAAATGACGTGTTTGCCAGCGAGGATTGCTTCTTTGGCAAAGGAATAATGCAAATGATTGGGCAGTGCGACATACACGGTATCAACGGATGGATCCGCCAAACATGCCCCTAACTCTGTGTAGACGGTTTGAATCTTGTATTGCTGTTTTAAGTGATTCATTTTTTCTAAATCATTTTCTGTCCCAAAAATAGCGGACAGTTCAAGCTGCGGGACATCCCCTGCCACCGTCAAAAAATCATGGACGATCATGCCTGCCCCTAAAATCGCTAAGTTCATCTTGCTTCCCCTTTTCTATCTTCTTAAATCATTTGTTTCAATACTTCGGTGATCACTTTATGATCCTCTAAATGGGCCAAACCTGACACACAGATAGCACCAGTGACTTTCCTGTCTTCGATAATTGGAAAACCACCACCACAAATTGCATAATGTTCGTCTTGTGCCCATTTAGCAAATTGTATATCTCTATCTTTTTGCGCATAGACGTATAGTGAACTATGCCCGCTTTCTAGTACCGTTCGTTCTTTTCTTTCAAGCCAAGGGCTTTCTTTTCGCCCTGCCATTAAAAATCGAATGATCGGCAAGCTCTGATGAACAACTTTGATCCCTACCGGCTTCGGGTAGTTCCTTTTAACGTACTGATCGATGGCAATAACCAACCGCAATGCGAGGTCATTGTCAAAATGAGCAAACTGCAGCTGCTGTTCTTCTTGCAGGATTTCTGAAGGTTCGATTCGGATCTACTCCTTTACGTTGAGTCAGTTGATGCCTTCAGGCGCTTTGTTTGTCAAAAGCCCCATAATCACCCTGCCTTATGACTCAGTAATCACTTGATTGATGCCTGTTTCTAGCATTTCGATTTGTAAAATCGTTTCTTCGTCTTTCACGATTTTCTCTTTGCCATGGATGATCGTTTCATAGACGCCCTCATACACACGGCTATAATCACCAATTTCAGAGATGACTTTTTCTTCATGGTAGTTCCCGTTAGCATCCATATAAGTTAGTGTGCCATAGTGCTCTGGCAAATCGATCCCAAAATCGGCATGATCTGGGAGATAAAACTGTTTTAGATGCTCTTCTTGTCGATCCTTGGTTTGTTTTACAAAAACGCCGTTTTCGCCATAAACGACAAAACTAGGCCGCTCTTTTAATCGGAAGTAACTAGATTTGACTGAGACTTTCATTCGACCATAAAACAGATCCAAATCGAAGTAATCATTCATGCGATTTTTTCCAAGCAATTGCCGAACCTCATAATGGACATCGTCTGGTTGCCCAAAATAGGAGATCACTTGGTCCAGTGTATGACAAGCGTGTCCGTACAAGTAGCTAGTATTCAATGAAAATTCGGTCACTGACCGTGGAACCTCTGGACGAAAATAATCATAATGCATCTCTACTTCTAAGAGATCTCCGAGCACGCCGCTTTCGATCACTTTTTGCGTAGTCAAAAAATCGGAATCAAAGCGGCGATTTTGATAGCATTGCACAAATAAGCCTTTCTCTTGCGCCAGTGCGAACAATTCCTTTGCTTGTGCCGAAGTTTCCGTAAAAGGTTTTTCGATCAAGACATTTTTCCCATGGAGCAAGACATCCTTGCCTAATTCATAATGCAAATGACTGGGGGTCGTGACCACAACTAATTGAATTTCAGGATCACGGTAGATATCCTCTAAGTCAGAGGTGTAATGAACGCCTTCTAGTGTTGGCCAGGTCAGCTTGCCGCTTGGTGAATAGATCGTCTTTACTTTGATCTTATCCTGCAGCTTGGTTGAAAAAGGCAGATGGTAGCGATTGGTGCTTTTTCCGTTTCCGAGATATGCGATAGTTAACATTATGACGCCTCCTATGAATTGATAGCTTGATTATTGCTGATATCCTTCGAAATGAGAAGTCTTTTGCCAAAAACAGGTTCTTTTGACCAGACTTTTTCGCAAACTGCTCAGTGGTTCTGAACATTTTTACCAAATTGCCAAAAAGGTACAGTTTTTGCTTTTGGTTTTCTTTGTCCTAGGCTATGATTAGAAAGAGGTGGTTTGATGTTATTAAGAGATAAATTACGGCTTCAAGAAGGATTGACCAATACGGAAAAACGGATTGCCGATTATATTTTGCAAAATATCAATGATGTGCCTTCGTTGACGATTGAAGTCATCGCTAAGCATACATACACATCCCACTCTTCCGTCATTCGTCTAGCCAAAAAGATGGGGTATGAAGGATTTAAAAGTTTTCGCTTAGGTCTGGCTGAAATTGCCCATAATCAGATGTTCAACCCAACCTTTGTTGACGCGAATTTTCCCTTTTCGCCTAAGGATCAAACACCTGACATTTTGAAAAAAATGGCCGATCTAACGATCAACTCGATCCACAAAACCCATGCTCAGGTCGCTCCAGAAATGATGGAAGCAGTGGTGCAATCGTTGGAAGCTGCGCAACGGATTTTCTTATTTGCTCGCGGCGATTCTCAGATCCGGGCAAGAAGTTTTCAAAATAAGTTGGTCAAAATCAATAAGTATCTGATCGTTGCTGATGAATATGGGGATGATGCGTGGAATGCATCGAACGTCACGCAAAATGATTGTGCCGTGTTTATTACCTACCGTGGGAAAAATACGCAATACGAAAAAATCATGCAGCACTTTCGTGATGTCGGGGTACCAGTGATCGTGATTTCTGGAAACGCCCATGCGAAAATCATCCCATTAGCGACCCATGCGATCATCGCTTCTCATGATGAACGTGATTTTCTCAAAGTCGGCACCTTTTCTTCACAGGTCGCCTTTGAGTATATTTTAGATTCACTGTTTGCATTGCTGTATGCCAAAGAATACCAAAAAAATATTGTCGAGTTAAGAAAAAAACAAACTGTTTTGGAATCAGGGATTCTCTCAGAATACCCGTCAACTGAAGAAAAGAGGGAAATGAAATGATCAATTGGGGAATTATTGGTGCCGGAAATATCGCCAATCGCTTTGCTGCAAGTTTAGAAAATTTTCAAGACGCCCAGCTTTATGGGGTTGCTTGTCGTACGATGGAAAAAGCGCAAGCGTTTCAAGCAAAATTTCCGTGTGATGCCGTCTTTGATGACTACCAAAACCTATTAGATGATCCAACTATCGATGTCGTTTATATTGCTTTGCCACATTTGTATCACTATGAATGGATCATCAAAGCCTTTCAAGCGAAAAAAGCTGTTTTATGTGAAAAACCAGCAACCTTGACTGCACAAGAAATGCGCGATGTACAAGAACAAGCTCAAGCACACGAAGTCTTCTTTATGGAAGCCATGAAGCCACGCTTCACCCCAGCGTATCGCAAACTAAAAGAACTTGTGGATGGTGGTCATATCGGTGAGCTAACAAGTGTCACGACTACTTTTCGCCGCCATTTACCAGTCGAAGGCAGTTCTTACCATTATCTGCCAAAACAAGGGGGTGCTTTACTGGATATGGGGATCTATAACTTAGCCTTTATCCAAGATTTTTCACCAGAAAATTTAACTGCCGAAATGATCGATTACAGCCTGTATGAAACTGGGGTTGATATCTATGTTGAAGCACGCTTTGTCAGTGAAGACTTTGTTGCAGTGATTGAGACTGGATTTGACCAAACAAAAGAGACGGTGGCGGAGTTACAAGGAACAAAAGGGAAAATCACGATCCCCAACTTCCATCGCCCCGCTTCTTTTACCGTGACGATTGACCAAGAAGACACGGTCTATGATATTGGGTACGAGATCGATGATTTCCATTCGGAGATTCAAGCAGTTCATACCGCTCTTGCACAAGGACAACTCGAAAATCCCCTGATGTCCTTAACGGATAGTATTGCCTGTATCGCTTTAGCTGATGAACTAAGAAGCTTACTAGATGCGGAAAAAAAAGACAATTAAGATCATGCCCCATCGTTTTTGAATAGAACTGACCAGTGGTTGCCACTCGGTCAGTTTTTTTGTCAAAAATTGAGCGCTTTCTTTGACGCTATTGAAATGGTTATATTATATTTATTGAGTATATTTTTATACAAATAAAAAAAGAAAGGAAAACGCTTATGACTCCAGAAATTATAACGTATCTTATTTGTTTATTGACCTTCGCTTATCTAGCTGTGACGGTTTTTACTTTTGTAAAAAATCGTCGGACAGGTGACGGCTATCGCCTCCGTATTTTTTACGTGTTGGCAGCAGCACTCGTCTTTTTGCTTTCCGTTTATGCAATCGCTACCGGTCAAACCTATGACGACTTAGTGACATCGATAAATGATCTTTTTCAATAAAACAACGACGGCACGAACCCCTGCGGATCTCTTCGTTTGTGAACCTGTGGTTGAGGGAAGGATCAAAACAGAAACGAGCCAATGAAAGACTGCTAATCGATGGCTTTTCCATCAGGATCTGCTAAGCCGAATCAATGTCTTTCAATAAATGATGTCTGATTTTTTATGGAGGTGTGCATGCTCATTCAGCTTAAAGAAGCGAAGCTTTCCGATCTGCTTTCAATCTACTTGATACAAAAAGCGGCCTTCAAACCACTCTTTCTCCGTTATCAAGACAAAGAAACTTCTCCCTATTTACAAAGTTTCGAGAAGCTAAACGCAAAGTTTTCTGCGTCGAATACCACTTATTATTTAATCATGACCGCTCAGAAAACCGTGGGCTTTATAAAACTGACGGTTGAGCAGGAACATACGACGAAGCTATCTTCCATCGCCCTTCTTCCCTCCTACGAGAACCGCGGGATTGGTAGACAAGCAATGACCTTGATTGAAAGGCTCGTTCAAACAGATACGTTACGTTTGAATACGATCCTGCAAGAACCTAAGCTGGTTCACTTTTATCACTCGTTAGGGTATTCAGCAACAGGGATGTTTCAAAGCCCCTCTTCAGCAATCTGCTTTGTCTCCTTTACGAAAAAAATTGCTGCGAAATAAAAAAGCCATCTCGCCTTTCATCGGCAGAGATGGTTTTTTCTATCAATTGCCATCCTTTATAGCAATCATTTTTATTGGTCCTGCAAGGTGTCATCGGATTTTTTACGCAATCGCGGAATCTCTTTCACATTCATTAAATCTAAAAAGAAAGTGAACAATGGGATCCCGATGATCAAGCCCCACAAGCCAAAGAGATGTTCGCTAAGATACAGGAGAATAAACGTGTAAAACATCGGGATCTCTGTTTTATTAGCCATCAAGCGCGGATTTAAGATATAGGATTCCAACGCATGAACAAACACTATGATCAATAGAATGTAGATCACGTCATTAAATCCGCCGATAGAATAGGCAATAAACGTCAATGGAATACACGAGATGATCACACCAGCAACAGGAATCAAGCTGAGAAAGAAAATCATCAACGCCAAACTCAACAGCTGCGGAAAGCCCATCACCGCTAAGGCGAAAACAGTGATCGCTGTATTGACTAAGGCGATCACCAACTGCGTCTCGATCACATTTCCGAAAGCCCGCGTAAACTTAGCTCCTAAATAGTAAACATCTTCAAAGAACCACGCCCCTCGCCCTTGCAAAAACAGCCGAGAAAACGCAACGGTCTTTTTGTTATCGATCATAAAGAAGAAGCTAAGCAGAAAGGAGATCAGCACAGTCAACGCCAACTCACCGAAATTATACAGATAATTGATCACGACTAGAACGCCGCTTTGTAATTTCTGGATGTATTCGCTGGTCTGCAATAAATTCAAGACATATTCGATCAATTCATTGTTGGAGTCTGTCCGTTGGTAGAAATCAGCAACGGAATTGACTAATTGGACGGATTGTTTGATGATGATGGGTACATAATTTGTTGCTACTAAATAAAGAATAAAAACAATCAAGCTGTAGGTCAGGATGCTCGTAAGCTTGATGGGCAGATGGCTTTTTCGATGGAGCAAAAGAACCAGCCGATAAATCAGATACGTAAAGATAAAGGTCAGCAAAAGAATGGTCATCAGACTGCGAAACAAAAAAAGAATGCCCGCAAGCATAAACAGGACAGTCCAGCGCCGCAACACAAGATTTTGAAGAAAAGCATTATAGTATTTCATCTGTAACTCCTTTATTCGTTGCAATGGAGCAACGAAGCATTTCAGTAGTGCCTAAGAATTATCTAATCATTAAACTATGCAAATAGCAAGAGATTTTATTTTTCTTAATCGAGCGAAAAAATGAAACAAAAAATCCTTAGAAGAATCGTTGCCTTTCTTCTAAGGAAAAGAGTTATTGGTGAACGGTCGTTCCTTCGTTTACGGGTAAAACCGAGTTGATGGACAATAAAAAGAAGCTGGCAGCCAACAGATCAGCACTGCCGCCGGGAGACACATTTTCTGACTGGCAGAAGGCTGCTAGTGCATGAAATGCTGGGTTCGGCAACGCTTGCTGATTGGCTTTTTGTGCGAGTTGCTGAACCAGTGCCAGTACCTCTTGATTGCTGCGGTATAAAATACACGTATCGTCCAGCGTAGCGATGATTGCCAACAGCATGTGGAGCCTTTTTTTGGTCTCATTGGAACAATCCCGAGAAAAATAATCCGCTAGAGCGATTTGAACATGAGGGAACCCAGCAGCAGCTTCCCCATACGCACCGAGATGTCCATATTTGGCTTGAACAGTTTTGCCATGACTTTCTGTTTGTTGAATCAGCGCACGATCAGGAAATGCAGTGAGAAATTGGATATCAGAAAAGACTTCTGGTAAAAAAATCCGCTGTTTGCGACTTAGTTGGCTACTGACGGCGCTGATGAGCAAGCCTAATGCCCAGATGGCTCCTTTATGAGTGTTGATGCCACCAGTGGCTGCCAACATCGCCTGTTCTGCCTTCCGACCGATTGCAGCGATTGCTTCCCGCAACTCTTGAGACATGCTGCTTCCCCAAGACACCAAGGCCATTTCTTCAAAGTATGGCGTCAATGCTCGAGCTGATAGTAGAAAGAGTGCTTGATCCATATCGTGATGGGCACCTGAATCAATGGCATCCACTAACCCAGGTTTTGGGGACAATGTCACTTCTGCAATCAAGGCTTCTTCTACCAATTGGGCGAGTCGTCGACAATTTTCTTCTACAGCTAATGCAAACATCCAACTCCTCCTCTAGTTTTTGATTTGACCTTTGATCGTTACCCATAAAACATGCAAAACATAGCTTGTTAAAAAACCACAGCTGGCAGTTGCCAAATAAGCGACGATGATCATGCTGCCCATTGGCAGTTGCAGCAACAAATCTTTGAAGCATAGCAACAAGACTTGAAAGACAAAAACATTGGCAAGATAGGTTCGATACGCATAAGTAGACAGCCACTTAAACGTCCCTAACTGTGGGGCATTGTTTTTGATCATGGTTGATCCAAACATAAAGACTGCAAAAATCAATACTAAGCTATATAAGCTTTGCAATGTATTTAAATACGGTGCATGAGCGAAACTTAGATCACCTGCATAATGTAGCAGATGATTGGCAGATAATAGCCCTAATGCTAAGCCCACTGGCAAGAAAGCGTAGCGATTCTTGTATAGGAAGCGATAAACGGTTTCGTGATAAATCAAAGCGGTCTCGCCATAGATCCCGTAGATCACAAAGCTAAAGACAAACCGATCCAATAAATACCAGCTTTCATGATGCGGTCCTTCAAAAATTTGGCGATCATAAAATACATACCAAACGACATACAAAGCAGTTGCGACGATCAATACTGGCCAAACAGCTTTTTTCTTCGTCAACACTTTGTAGCCTAACCAGACAAAAAACGGCATCAACAATTGGATCTGCAGCATCATGATCGTATACCACAAGTGTGGCGCCGCATCCCCCGTCACATATTTCAGTAAAAACGTTGCTGTGTCAGTATAAGGTTTTCCTTGTTGGACAGCGGGAAACAGCCATAAATAAGCCGTCGTCCAAAGCACATATGGCACGACAAGTTCAAAAAACTTTTCTTTCAAAAATTCTAGATAAGACAGATGTTGACTTGTCTTAACCATGTTATAAACAATAGCAAAAATAAACAGGGGTGCGGTAAATTTCACCAAGACATAAAAGGTACCGATGAATGCTGCAGTCTTTTCATCTTGGGTATTGGATAAGGCAAAAGTCAAAATCGTTTGCATCATTACTGCTGTCACGGCAAATACTTTTTGGAAATCACTGATGTTGATTTTTAAGTCGTTGTTCTCAAACATGTTTTTCGCTCACTTTTCTAATAATTACCAAATCTCAGTGGTGAGTTTTGGCCCTTCGTCTGTTTTTACTAAGATTTTTTTTGATGGATGTTCCAAATACTCCTTTAAGGCAAACCCGCCTTGTTTTGTGATAACTTGAACATCGATCTGTTGAAAAAAGACTGCATGCTTTTCCAATAGTTCCAGTGGCAGCTTTTCTTTCGTGTCGGCATAAAGCAACAGATCTAAATCACTGGTCGGCTTGATTGCTGCCTGTTTTGCAGCCAATTCAAAACCCAAGCTGCCACCGATTCCCCAAGAATAGTGCTTCAATAAAAGCCGTGCTTGTTGATAGCTGCGGTAAACTGGATAATTGGCTACTTCATTGAATCGAAAGCTCTCACGAGTGATCAATTCCCAAGGATGGATCGTTCGTTTGATCATGTTGCAGGGTGCCTCAAAGGCAAACCGTTCTTGCCGCTTTTCCCCGCGCAACCCCACTGGTAAATAGCTGGGGTTACGGGGTTTCCCACGACGGACGGTCGCAAAAAGCTGTTCTTTTTCAGAAAACCATTTGGGAATATCAATCATATCAAGAACTTCTTTATCTAATTGAACGATATCGTGGGCACGGTTCATTCGTTACTCATTCCATTCTGCATCCATTTTTTCAAATACGTTATTCGTTTCAAGTCGGCCGCTCTTTTTAGCGATCGGATTGGTGTAGCGACTGGTCAACATCGTGTCATTCGTTTTACGCACATCATCAATCGCCTCATTAATCGCTTCAATTACAGTCGCTTTGCTTTCAGAGGTGACAGACTGATCCGTAATGGAGGATAAGAAAGTGAAGATTGCCCCAAGTTTCGTATAATTTTTGATATCATAAGCAATACTTGGTACTTTTTCCGCAGCGGCTTCAATCGCGGCAATCGACCGTTTGGTGACCCGACTTGCACTTTCTTTTGACATTGCCTGAACAGTGATTTTTTCACTATTTAGTGCGATCAGACGACTTGATTGCAAGCCATGCGCTAAGAAAGCCCCAGAGATCGCATTACCAGCGATAAAACCGATCACTGGATGACCCGCTTGGCGTAGTTTGGCATAAGCTGCCGCACTGTTTGCTAAAGCTGCATGAATACCAATCAATTCTTCATTGTAGCCATACGCTTGGCTAGGGACATCGATGACCGCAATGATTGGTCGTTTGACTGCTTTCTCTTTGTCTTCTTGATAAACAGTTTCTAACAGGTAGCCCATCTCATACCCTTCGACTAAACCAACTTCTCCCTTGCGTACCCGATACATCGGATTAGTTGGGTTTGGCACGATCGCTGTAACAACGACTTCTTCAGTAAAAAGGTCAGATGCAGCTGCATAGACAGTTGCACTAGTTGAGGTTGGGAATTGCAGATTCGTCAATGCTGAAAACCAGTGGTAACCGATACTGTCAGCAGCAGCTTCTTTGCCTTCTGTTACAGTAATAGGTGCCACTCCAGTTGCTTTATGCGCTGCAAGAGCCTTATTGTATGCCTCGATAGTCAGCGGCTTTGATAGATCAAGTTCGTTTAAAAGAGAAAGATAAAAACCACTTTTTTCGCTGCGATGACTGTCTTTCTTTTTAACCATCGCCGCAATCACAGCTTCTTGGATCGATTCGACACTGTCAGTCACTAGTTCATCGATCATTTGTGCTGCCAAACGTTGTTTGGCGCCAATGGTGTTCCAAATCAAATCTTTATCACTGGAATCAAATTCTCTCACGCCAGCTTCTTGTTCGATGACTTCAGGACCGTTCAAACCGATACGGGCTTTCTTCGTCGCTATCAAGTAGCTCATAAGTGCTGAGGTAATCGACATACCGCCAAAAGAACCCACCCGACCTGGCACTAAGCCAATCACTGGCACATACGATTTTATTGCAACGATCAAATTGCCGATTTCTGCAATCGACAATAAGCCGTAATTCGCTTCTTGGAGGCGTACGCCACCAGTATCGAGGATGATGATCGGTGTGATCGGATTGCCCTTTTGGTTTTCTTCCAACACATGAGTCAATGCCGCGATGATTTTAGCACCAGAAACTTCACCGATCCCGCCACCTTGGAATTTTCCTTCCATAGCGATCACGACCACGTTTTCTCCAGAAATCGTTCCACGGCAAACAACGATCCCATCATCGCTTTGTGGCACGATGTCTTGAGCCACCAGATTGGGTGCGATCATTTGGTCGAATGGATCGATCAATTCACGACCGCTCTTGGCATCCAATAATGCGTGCACCCGTTCTCGGGCATTTAATTCTACAAAACTATTCTTCATCTGCTAGTTCCTCCATTGCTTGGGTTAATCGTAGGTAAACCACACCGGGAGTGGCGCCAAAGTCGTTGATCACTATTTGCGCACTGATTGGATAGCGCTCAAAAAAACGTGTCAAGACATTTTGCCACACATCGCCAAAGCCATCACTTCCTGTACAAACTGAAACGGTGGTTTCTTGTTTGTCCGTTGGAAAAAGCAGAATTTCCAAGTCACCAGAACCAACCACGCCAACATGGACTTTTTTGGTGACTGGTTTCGTTGTTTGATACGTATAAGCTAATTTTTCCATCTCTTCTTCTCTCCTCTTGCTCTTATTAAGACCACGTTCTGAATTTCATTGGCGGTTCATACAACCCATCGGACCATTCGATCAAATCATCAACGGTTTGAGCTGCTAGCAATGATCGTTTGGCATCACTGCGTTTGATCCCTAAGTCTTCTGGTAATTTCACGATTCCCGCTTTGCGCAAGGCATCCAGAGAAGCTTTTGTGCTGGTCATTCCTAGTGGGGTTACACCACCGATGGCTGCGATTGCTGCTTGTTTTTCCTCTTTTGAGTTTGCTTTATAAAGATAAGCGATGCCTTCTTCTGTCACGATATGCGTCGTATCTTCGCTATAGATCATAATTGGGGCATTGGCTAAACCAGCTTGCTTTTGGACAGCCAACGCATCTAACGTTTCTACAAAAACAGGTTTTTTATTGGAACCATACGTTTCAACCATTTGAACGACTAATTTTTGTCCTTTTGCTAAAGGATCTGTTTCATCCCGCAAGGATTGCCAAGCTGGAGTCGAATGCCGACGGCCCCCCGGATTATGCCCCATATTTGGTGCACCACCAAATCCAGATAAGCGGCCTTTCGTCACTGTAGAAGAATTTCCTTGATAATCCAGTTGTAAGGTCGAACCGATAAACATATCGATGGCATATTGACCTGCAGTTTGGGATAATGCTCGATTGCTGCGCATCGTGCCGTCTTTTCCGACAAAGAATACATCTGGACGAGCGGCAATGTATTTTTCCATACCAACTTCCCCACCAAAACTGTGGATGCTTTCGACCCAACCAGATTCGATAGCTGGAATCATCGTTGGATGAGGATTCAAGACCCAGTTTTTCGCTACTTTTCCTTTGATTCCAAGCGTTTCTCCATAGGTTGGTAAAAGTAACTCGATCGCAGCGGTATTAAAACCGATCCCATGATTCAACGATTGTACTTCATGTTCTGCATAGATTCCTTTTAATGCCATCATCGCCATCAAAATTTGTAATTCCGTAATGTTTTGCGGATCTCTCGTAAAGAGGGCTTCTAATTGATACGGTTGGTCTGCTACCACGACGACATCGATCCAATCGCTGGGAATGTCGACCCGCGGCAAACGATCGACCACTTCATTAACTTGGACGATCACAATCCCATCTTTAAAGGCTGCTGCTTCGACGATCGTTGGCGTTTCTTCCGTATTGTAACCTGTATAAAGATTTCCTTGGCGATCGGCTTTGTCCGCCGCCACAAGGGCCACATTCGGAATCAAGTCGATAAATAAGCGACCATATAATTCCAAATACGTATGAATGTCCCCTAATTTCATGGTTTTGTCTTCAATCATTTGGGCAACGCGCGTACTTTGTGCGCCTGCATAAGAAAAATCGATTTTCGCTGCAATGCCTTTTTCAAATATCGTCAAATGTTCTGGCCGGGAGATGCTTGACATGATCATATGCAAATTGTTGACTTTTTGAGCATCGACTTGTTCTAAGCTTTCTGATAGAAAGCTTGCTTGTTTTTGATTGTCGCCTTCAAGGACCACTTTGTCTCCCGGACGGATCAACTGTTCTAAGACTTCAATGATTGCTTCCGTTGGGACATATTTTCCATCGAGAAGATGCTCGATTTTTTTCATGGTTTGGGCTTTCTTTTCACGTTTACTTGCCCAGTTTCTTGCAGGTTTTTCCATTGTATTCATCTCCATTTTTGATATAGGAATAAAGCATCATCCATGCCATGTTGATCCAAATTGATCACACGGATCGCTTTGTTTTCACCAAATTTTGCTTGGATCAGTTTTGTTAAGGTGTTGCCCGGAGGAAATTCAAGAGCCAAATCAAGTCCTGCTTCGTAGGCAACATCCATGATCTTGTTCCACTGCACCGGAAAAGCAATATTTTGCAGCAAATCACGACGGATCTCTTCAGGATTCATGGTCATCCGCCCATCTGTATTTTTGAGGTACGGACAGATAGGCACATCAAGGGATACCGTGTTCATAAATGGCGCAAACCGTTTCACGGGTTCTGTCATCAACACACAATGGGACGGCACAGGCACTGCTAAAAGTTTGGCGGTTTGCGCATGATAGTCTTTCGCTTGAGCCAGCGTCTTGCGCAAGCCTTTGAGATGACCAGAGATCGTATGCTGCATGGGGCAATTTTCATTTGACAAATAGACGGGAGCAGCAGGATCAAATGTTTTTGCCACGAGCGCTTCTGCTTCACTTCTCGTTACACCAACAAGTACCCCCATGGCATAATCAGTCGGATAGGCTTCTTTCATCAATGTCGCCCGATGATAGACCAAGCTAGCGGCATTTTCGAAACTTAAGCTTTCACAAGCTAACGCAGCGGAAAAAGCGCCAATCGAATGCCCCGCCACAAGCTGAGGTTGCACACCAGAGGCTTTCATCTGGTCCGTGTAAAAAGCCGCTTTTACTAAAATCGCCAACTGAATATAGACGGTATCTTGTTCGAGATTCTCCGATACACGGTGTAAATCAAAGCCTGTCGCCTGTTCTAGCCGATGGAAATAACTGGCAGGTACGTCTTCAAGCATCTTGCTGGTCTGACTGCCTTGTCCTGGGTATAAGAAACCTGTACTCATGAAACACCTCCTAAACAATTTCTCTTTCCTGTGTCATAATAACGGAAGTTTGTTATAATAAAAAATACCAGTTTCGTGAATATCCATAACCAAAAGGTATGGAAAGAGGAGTATCTGATGAACCTTGATCATTTACGCTACTTTAAAAAAGTAGCCGAATCGAAAAATATTACCCAATCTGCACAAGAATTATACATCTCACAACCTGCCTTGAGCCGTGCCATGAAACACCTAGAAAGTGAACTAGGCGTTCCTTTGTTCTATCATGCCGGTCGGCATATCGAGTTGACGATGTATGCTGAAGAATTTTATCCCTATGTCGTTGAGACGTTAGCACGTTTCGACGAAGGAATGAGTGCGATCCAAGCCTTAAATGGAGAAATGGTCCCGGCGGTGACGATCTACTCTGAAGTCGCATCCGTTTCCTTGCCTAACTTGGTGGCGACATTCGTTGAAAAGCACCCTGAGATCCAACTTTCGATCAAGCAGCACGGCAGTAAGGAGACCAACAAAGAACAAGCCTTCTACATTACCTCAGAGCCAAAGAACGGCTTGACTAATCTGCCGATATTCACGGAACCCATCTTACTGGCGATCCCCCAAAAGCACCCCATGGCAGAAAAAAAAGACTTGCAAGTTGCCGATATCCAACACGTGCCTTTGCTGATGCTGGTTGAAAACAGCCCGCTGCGTAGAACCATCGACGAAGCTTTTGAAGCAAAAAAAATCAGTTTGACTATCGGCTCAACGACGGACGATCCAGCGACGCTGCGCTCCCTTATCAATCAAGGACTAGGAATCACCTTCTTTCCTAAAATTACTTGGGGTTATGAAGATGAGGCACCTTTCGTTTTACGTGAACTAGCAGATTTTCCCTTATCAAGGACGATCTATTTGGCATCAAGCTTTACGAAAGGTCATCCTATGACAAAATTGATTGCAAAAACCTTGATTGAATTTTATCTTGGCTAAACAAAAAGAAGCGTCCACTCGCACGTTAGTTGTGCAAGTGGACGCTTCTTTTTTCTTTCCTATTTACCCCGGTTGAATCATCGAATCGACCGTACATTCATTCACATTGATCTCTTCGATCTCTTTTGACTAGCCACAGTATTGGCTGCCAGTCAGGTGAGACCTCATAAGATTTGTTACACGCCTTCAAGTACGGCTGCCTTACCATCACTTATGCGTCAGGCAATTGATCGTATTCTTCATCACTGACTGCTTCTAACCATTCTGAAGCACCAGCAGTAATCGCTACATGGGCAAACCAACTATTTTTTGCTGCACCATGCCAATGTTTGACCCCTTCCTTGATGACTACGACATCCCCAACAGTAAGTTTTTGCGGTTTCTTACCTGCTTCTTGGTACCAGCCTTTTCCTGCGGTCACCAACAACAATTGATACCCACCATTGATATGCCGATGCCAATTGTTGCGACAACCCGGTTCAAAGGTCACATTGCCAATGTTGACTGGAATCGCTGGATCAGCTACTAACGGATTCAAGTAACTCTGACCGCTAAAATATTGCGCATAGGCATCATTTGTGTTGCCCAATAAAAAGATTCCTGCTTCTTTTGCTGCATCAGCTTTTGACATTTATTTTTCCTCCAATTCTGCTAACTCTTCTTGATAAACCGTTTTGGCGATGTTAAAAGCAGACCAAGCTTTGGGCCAGCCAACATAGAAAGCCAGATGAGTGATTACTTCTGCAATTTCCTCTACAGTGATCCCGTTTTCCTTGCCAATCGTCAAATGGGCAGTCAACTGTTCAAAATTGCCACCGGAAATCAAGGCAGATATCGTCAATAAACTTCTCGTATGAGGAGCCAATTCTGCCTCACGTGACCAAACTTCACCAAATAACACATCATCATTCAGTTGCGCGAATTTCGGCGCAAAGTTGCCTAAGTTATCTCTTCCTGCTGTTTGTTTCTTGACCATATCGATCGACTCCTTCATCTATTTTAATGAAATACTGATTTAACCAATTTTGAATAGCTATATCCGCTTTCTCTATTCTTGAACCACGAACAGCTAATCCAGGATAAACAACTGCATCAGGACAAGTCTTTTTAAAGTCTTCAATGCTATTGCCGAATCCTGAGCCTTCATGAGTACAAAACGGAAAAATAATCTTCCCTTCCAATCGGTGATCTTTTAAAAAACTCGCTAGGATCATCGGGTATGTGCCCCACCAATTGGGAAAACCGATAAACAAGACCCGTTCTTTAAAAAACGCTGCCGATACCTCTTGATAGAAAGGGAATTCATTGGCCGCTTTTTCTTTTTTTGCTAGCTCGACCATTGCTTGATAGCTTTCAGGGTAAGGATAAGCCGGTTCAAGAGAATAAAGCGGGCATTGTAATTTCTCTGCTATTTTCTCTGCTAGAACCCGCGTATTTCCCACTATCAGCTTTTTTCGCTGCCCTTCAATAAGATTCTCCCCTGCTCGTGAATACACAAGTATTGCCGGCATTTTGTCACCTCCTTGGTATCTCTTCTTGGTATATTCAATAGTAAGGCAAAGCGGAGCCGTTGAATAATGCTTTCTCTAAAAAGCCCCTATGCTTACGAAGCATAGGAAGAGGTGGAAGAAAAAAGAAGCGGATCACTCCACTTCTTTTGGCTTTTAGGATGCAATTATTCAAAAGCGTCACGAAAGCGGGCAATGAACGCCGTCACAACCGGCGACATCACACGATTTCTTTTCCACACCAAGACACAGCTGGTTTCGATTTGAGGGACTAAAGGCAAAAATTTGATCGTTTCATCCCTCCGTTCTCCGACAGCTCCGCTGATGGTCAACGCCGAACCAACATGGTTTTCTACTAAGGAAAAGACATTGAAAATTAAGTTATATGTTCCAACGATCGGTAATTCTTCTATTGGTATTTTTGACCATTGACTGAACATTTGCTGCACTTCCGGACGCCTTGACACTAGCAATGGCACCCCTTTGATATCCTCTGGTGTAATCTCTTCTTTATGGGCGAGAAAAGAATCAGCCGATGTCAACATGCCCCAAGTTTCTTTTCTTGGTAGAACGACTTTTTCGTATTTCTCGATTTCGATGGGTTCGATCAAAATCGCCAAATCCAATAAGCCTTTTTCTAAACGCTCGTTGATATCATCTCCTGTGCCACTGTGAATATGAAAGCGGACATCTGGATAGTCACTGATAAATTCTTCCAACATCAAGGAAAGCGTGTCGGAATTATCTGCTTCCACACAGCCAATTGTGAAATGACCACTAAACAACTGTTTCTTACGATCTTCAAACTCTTGCATGGTTTGATCCGTTAGACTCAATATCTCCTCGGCACGGCTTTTTAAAAAACGACCTGCTTCCGTTAAGAGCATTGTACGATTATCACGAATGAAAAGAGCCGTTCCTAATTCATCTTCTAATTCTTTTAATTGACGGCTCAATGTCGGTTGGGTGATGTGGAGCACTTCTGCAGCTTGAGAAATTGTCCCTTCCTCTGCAATCGTGAAGAAATATTTTAATAAACGAAATTCCACTAAATCGCCTCCTCTTTTTTGCAACATTTTAACTCTTAGCAATGAAAAGAATCATCCTACTTCTTGGTCTATTCAATTTTAATAATAACAAAGAATCGCTAATTCAGCGAATCATGCTAAAAAAGCGGAGAAGACTGTAGAATTTTAAGAAGATCGTTTTATGGAATGACATGTAAAACCTGTTCGCACAAACGAACAGGTTTTTCAACTATATACTTTTGCGACATTTGGTATAGGTTATATGAGTATCTGGGTATGACTCTCCATACAATGATTTGGAGGAATAATATTTTATCGGTATCTTAGGATTCATTTTTGAGTGCGCGTATACTGAATAGACCTATCCGGTGTTGCCTTTCTCGGTCATTGATGTGATGCTCCCGATCGTCTCTTTGGTCAAGATTTACCTTTTCTACCTTGAATAAAACAGTGGTAGTCAACAGAGAGCGAATAGACTTGAGAGAACTGAAAATTATCAGGAATAACGGAAAATTAAGTTTCTAATCCATCCACTCTTCCTTAAGGATTCATGAGTCAAACGCACTGGTTCACCATAATATCATTATGTTCCTTTTGATTTTGAAAACATAATGAACTTTTAGCTGATCGAGAAATATATACTAAACCGGAATGTTCCTAATATCCAAGTTCACCGAGCCAATTCAACAAATTCGGTTCAGCATCTTCAACACTTCCCGCTCTAGCTGCAAACCCTTCGAGAAACTGGTAATCTGGATACAATGTTCGAAGTTCGTTTCGACTATTGGTCAATCCACTTCCACCGTGGGTTGCAAAGGGAATGATTTGTTTATCAGAAAGATCATAGGCTTCAATAAATGTTAAAACAGCTCGCGGTGCACGGTTCCACCAAACAGGAAAGCCGATAAAAATAACATCAAAATCAGACATCTGTGCAACGTCAGCCATCAACATTGGTCGAGCATCTTCTTCCACCTCTCTAGTAGCAAAAGCTGTATGTTCATCGTAAACGTTAGGGTAACCTACTTCTGTTTGAATCGAAAATAACTCACCTCCTGTCTGTTCAGCGATCATCTCTGCTATGACTTGGACATCTCCTATTAAAGTGTTATCGATCACATTAAAACTACTTCCAGAAACTGCTTCGACTGCGGGCTCTTGCTCCAAGTTTTCAGGTCGTGTAAAGTAGGCAATTAAAATGTCATCCGTGCTATCAATCAAAGAGATTTCTTCATTTTCTTGTGCTACTAAGTCACGATTGCTTGTTTCACCTGAATTAGTGTCTAATTCTTCATTCGTTGGATCACTGCTGCATCCTGCAAGAAAGATCATAGCCAGATAAAGTCCTTTTCTCCATTTTCTCATCGTATTGCTCCTTTCATCTTCCATAAGTAATGGTAGTTTCAGTATATTTCTTGAAGTGGACTTTAAGGCAAGACACTCAGATAAAACTTGTCTTAATTTTTACACCTTTCTCACAACTCCCTCACAAAAAGTCATTCCTGCAAAAGCACTCAAAAAGACGTAAACAATAATTTGTTGACGACTTTTCCATTTATCTTTCGATTTTCCTCAAATATGTGGTGAAAAAGTCAACGCATTTATGTTAAAAAACGTTAGACAAGCAAAAATAAAATAGAAGCGCGTAAGATGGATTTTAAAAGGATCATTATATGATAAACTATTCCTAAATAGTATAGGAGTGATTGAATGAACGTTTTTTTCAGACCACCAAAAGAAGATGATATTGATCAAATCATGCAGATTGAAAATGCAGGATTTACAGCGGATGAAGCAGCATCCAAAACAGCAATGATGGATCGAATACGTACACTAAGTGACAGTTTTATTGTTGCTATAAATGAGACGGATTGTCCGATCGGCTACGTTGTGGGGCCCATTATTTCTAAACGTTATCTCTCTGACGATCTTTTTGAAAGTACTCGTCCTAATCAGCCTTTTGGTGGCTACCAAAGTATTCTTAGCTTGACTGTCGCTCCTGGTTATAGAAACTGCCAGATTGGTAGTAAACTACTGTCAGTTCTTGAACAACAATGTCGTCTTCAAAATAGAAAAGGAATCACATTAACTTGTTTAGAATCATTGATTCCATATTACAAAAAGCACGGCTATCAACTAGAAGGACTGTCAGAATCACAACATGCAGGTGTTGCTTGGTATAATATGGTGCTAGAGTTGGACGATACGCCTAATGAATTCTAATAAAAACTGCATACTAGATAACCACCATCAAAAACACTAACACAAATAAGCCCACACTCATAAGAGCATGGGCTTATTAATATTTTCTTCAATTACATATACTTCTCAACTTCATTAATTTCTTTTTGTAGTGCTTTTTCATCGTACTTTTCATACTTACCGGCTTCGTGTGCGATCTTTTTGATTTCGTGAATCGCTTTTTTCTCAACGATCCATTTCTTCATACTATGTTTTTTTGCGTCAGCATCTAGTGTGTCTAATTCAGCTAAATTCTCATCTAACTTATCAAGAACCTCGGCAATCTTTACCAATGCTTTTGCTTCCTTTTCTTCATAGTTTGTCATAGATATCACTCCTTAAGTATTTGATATATTTATCTTACTGCTGTAATTAAATATTTTCAAATTAAATGTACTGTTTATCACAAAGTTTTATCTGATTCTCACTGAAGAAACAGAAAACATTAGATTCTTGCAATATTCTACTCATTTTATACTTATTTTTATCCTTAATGATTTATCATAAGAAAAGTATCGATTATATAAAAAGATAATTTAGTGAATTAGCAAACATTCGGTGTATCTTTTCTGATAAAGTCATTTAGCTTTTTTACTTTCTTATGGTTGCAGCAAAATTTTCCCGACACTTTTTCCAGATTCTAAATAATCATGGGCAGCTTTTCCGTCAGCTAAGGAAAAAATGGTTGGTTGACTGATTTTCATTTGATCCTTGCTAAAGTAAGTAAACAGTCGGGTGCTTCTTCTCTCCCGCTCTTGAAAACTTGTCAAGTAATCCCACAGATCCCCTGTCAAAATACTTTTTGATTTTGATAACAAGGGAATAAAGTCGATCGCTGGCGGATTTCCGCCGGCCATGCCAAAAAAGATAACCTTCCCTCTATTTTTGAGCAAGTCGACACTTTCGGCTAATGTATGCCCAATGCCATCATAAACGGTATCAAAGAAAGAAATATAGGTTTCTTGCCATTCTGTATTTCTTAAAAAGACATGTTTTGCTCCTTGGTCTAAAGCCAGTTGTCGCTTTTCTTCCGTAGAAGTGACGCCATAAACTTCTAGACCATCTGCGGTTAATAGTTGCGATAAAATTTGTCCGACACCACCACTTATCCCATGGACGAAGACCTTACTATTATTCACATTATTGCCAAGATCATGAGCTAAAAAATCAGCTGTCAACCCTTGCAGACCAATACTGGCTGCTAATTTAGGTGGTATACCAGATGGAATACGGATGGCATTTTCCTCAGGAACAGCCACCAATTCTGCGTTGGCAAAAGGAACATCCACAAAAAGAATCGTTTCCCCTAGCTGAAATTTGGAGACTGATGTTCCTTTTTGAACAATCTTCCCTACTCCTTCATAGCCATTGATAAAAGGGTCTCGGGATTCAATATGATAGCTGCCCTTTCTTCGATAAATATCTGCATAATTCAACCCAATATACATCATTTCTATCATTAGCTCATTTTCTTGAATGACGGGATCAGGCAATTCACCATAAGTTAACACATCTGAATCGCCAAATTCTTTAAAGTACAATGCCTTCATGCACAAAACATCTCCTATCTTTTGCCAATCAAAATCGTGTGATTTTCTTTATGAAACCAAAGCTCTATCACTTAGCCAACTATCATTAGATTGAAATCATATAAAAATAAATAATTTAAGTTCTTTTGGTCATTTTTTACTATAAAAAAAGCACCTTCTCACGAAGATACTTTCATTCTATTCTTCTAGATGAGATTCGTCAAAGTAGATTATTCGTTCAGATCCTCCTTATCAATTCCAGTTATGTCTAACCCACCTTATTCCTAGATAAATCAACTACTTTTGTGTAAAACAGGATTATAACAAAGCTGACTATTACTAAGAGAAAGAAGTGAGGATTTGAAGCCATCATCTTTTAAGTCTGATAAATCCTCAGAAGTAGTTCATTACATCGGAACCAAACTGACTATCCATGGTTTTTAGAGGATATCAGGAAAGAGATGGCATAAGTCGCCCGGCGATCAATCAATTTTATCATATAAATAATTATCCCCACTCGAAAAAAATTAAGCCACATCGCTTCTACTTGTTAAAGGCCTCTTTGCCTTAATTCGTCGTTCAACCACTTAAATCCATCATGGATGATTTGCGCATGATCAAAAGCAAAAAGAGATTCCCAGTTCTCCGTAGAGGATCGTTCTTTTGACGTAACATATTGATAGAGTACTTTGTCCTTATCAATCCTATACCAAAAAGCCTCAGAAGCATCATCTCCTGCATAAAGAGTCTTCATCTGCTGTAGAACAGTTATATAAACAGCAGAAATAGTCCATCCACGGGGATCCCGATTTTTATCTCCATATACACCTAATAAAGAAACTTCCTGCACTTCCACGCCCGTTTCTTCCTTTAACTCTCTGATGGCGGCCTTAATGATATTTTCTCCTTCGTTAACGAAGCCACCTGGCAAAGCGAACCTTCCTTTGAAAGGATGATTTTTTCTTTTGACAAGTAAAATGTATACTGCATCCGACGTGACATTGAATATCAAATTGTCAACAGTAAATGCTGGTTTTGGATATTGTGGTAATTCCTGCTTCTTATACCAGCTTAACCACTCTTCTTCGTTCATTTCCTCTTCTGATACTTTATTTGCCATGTGATTGTCTCCTTTTGCTTTGAGTTATCCGAAAGATTTAACGTTTTGATAGATAGGCTTTTTGCTTAAATCAAAGATTGACATAACGCCTTTATAAATTTCAAAGACTCGTAAAACATTTCGGTCTTCTACAGAGGGGTATATTTTTGCCATGTAAGGATTTTTCTCAAAAATTTCATCTAAATAGGTAGAGCCTATTTCATTTACTCTCCCTTGTAAGGTAATAGAAAACGATTCCATTGATGTTTCTCCTTCTATACCTGTGATGGAAACGACCGGGTTCATTTTGAGCTGTTTATAAAACGGCTTGGATATTGCAGTCAAAAAATACAGCTTCGTTTCTTTTACCAACATAATATCGATTACTCTGGTGACCGGATTTCCGTTTTCGTCTACTGTGGCGAAAACGGTAGAATGAATCTCATTTTTTAAATAATTCAAATAATCTTCTGTCTTCATTTTTGAATGGTCCATGAATGCGCTCCTATCTAAAATGATCGATTTCTCTGATCGTTTCAACTATATTTCCTTGTAGAATAATCGTTTTATCCATGAGTTCATCTGGTATGCTTTGTGCTTGTTGGTTACAGACGATATAGGTCGACTGATTCGTTGCCCTCGTCATTTCTTGGAATGGATATTTTATAATGGAAGGCGTGTTGTTACCAATACCGATCTCCCAAAAAACGATTTTAGTACCTAAATAATTTTCTAGAAATTCTTTGCATCGGTTAGCTGCGCTTTCCCAACCATCATCTTGTACAAAAAATTGATCTATCCGTAAATTGACCCGCATCGGTTGTCCACATTTGGGGCAATATGGTATGAGGTGCTTGGGAATTTTGAACTGACTCTGCTGATGGAACATTTGCATAATCAATGATTCATTCTCGTACGTCTTGTTATGGCAGGCACGTGAACATTGAAATAACCCATAATCACCTTGTGTATAAAATAATCGTCTCTTATCAAAGCCCGTCTTTTGGAACTGATGATCTACATTAGTAGTAATGACAAAGTAATTTTTTTCTTCTACCAAAGATAGAAGCTCTTTATATAGCGGCAAAGCCTCAGGCTGATATCGATTATGAAAAACATGTTTACTCCAATAACCCCAATACGTCTCTAATGAATCGAAGGGATAAAATCCGGCAGAATACATATCGGTTAAATGATAATAATCAATATAGTCTCTGAAATATTTTTTGAACCGTTCACCAGAATAGGTTAACCCGGCAGCAGCAGAAAGGCCTGATCCAGCACCGATAACGATTGCCTCTGCTTCAGTTATCTTTTGATAAACTTCCTGATAATTGTTGTAGTTTTTCATGGTACAACTCCTTATCAATGTCTTTAAACACATTGAAAATAATTTTTATAGGTGAATGAACACGCGTTACATATTCTTGCGTTGTTTTGATAGCGATCTCTGCAGCTAACTCATTGGGAAAACGAAATTCTCCTGTTGAGATACAACAAAAAGCGACGCTCTTCAATTGATACTCTTCGCAAAGCAACAAGACGCGACGATAACAGTCAGCCAATAAGAATACGTGTTCTTTAGTTACGGTATCTTTTATGATTGGCCCAACAGTATGTATCACTTTTTTTGCAGGCAAGTTATAGCCGTCGGTGATTTTTGCATAGCCGGTTTCTTCCAAATGCCCTTGTGCGTCCATGATTTCTTTGCATGCTAGTCTTAATTGAATACCTGCTGCAGAGTGGATCGCGTTGTCGATGCACCTGTGTAATGGAACAAAACATCCTAGTAGCTGTGCGTTTGCAGCGTTTACGATGGCGTCCACTTCCAACCTCGTGATATCTCCTTGCCAGAGATAAAGGTTTTTTGTATACTGTTGCGCATCGTTTAGTGAAAAAATCTGATTTTCAGCTCTTTCTTCTAAAAGAAGTTGATTTTGAATGTCAATAAAGTCCTTATGAATAGGTCGCGCTTCTCTTATATTTAATAAGCATCGCAATAAATCATTTTGTTCTTTCGGATCATCCGAGCTAGCATCTACTATTTTACTTAAGTGACTGTTTTCCTCTAAAAAATAGTTAATCAGCCATTTCCTCTTTTCGCTATGGTTCATCGTCAACACCTTCTTTATAAAAATTTCCCGATTATTTTCGATAATCGGGAAATAGCAAGACTAATTTAACAACTCTTTGATTGCTTCTACGCGACTCGTCAAAGGCTTACCCAAAGCTTGTTCAAAGTCACTAGATGTCACATCTAATTGATTATTTTTAATATCATGTTGGAAAGACAAGAACATTTCTGCAACAGGTTGTGGTAAACCGCCTGCTGTCAAACTATCTACAAAGGTTTGATCATCAGATGAAACTACTTCGATTTCCTTCCTTGTTGCTTCTTTTAAAGCTGCTGCTAATTCAGCATAAGTAATAGGGCTGCCCGATAATTCAAGGATTTCAGGGTATTCTGTTCCTGCTAGTGCTTTTGCAGCAACCTCAGCATATTCGCGCTTCAAAGCCCAGCCGGTTTTGCCTTCTTTAGCTGCGTAAACGAATTTCCCACTAGCTAAAGCACCTCCAATAATCGGCATTTCATTTTCTAAATACCAGTTATTACGTAAAAATGTATGCGCAATTCCCGCTTCTTTGATTTGTTTTTCAGTAAAGATGTGATCAGCAGCTAATGCACTTGTTGAGTGATCTGCATCAGCAAAACTTGTATAAGCAATATACTGAACACCAGCGTCTTTGGCTGCCTTAACCACATTAGCATGTTCTTCTTGACGATTGCCTGGTGCGCCAGACACAAAAAGCAAGCGGTCAATGCCGTCAAAAGCGTTACTCAACGAATTGATGTCAGAATAATCCCCTACTCTTACATTGTAGCCTTTCTCTTTTAGTGTAGCTGCTTTTTCTTCAGATCGTACCAAAGCATAGATCTGATCTTTAGAAACTAAATCTTTCAAGAATTCAAGTGCATATCCTCCAAAACCACCAGTAGCTCCTGTTACTAAATATGTCATATAAAACACTCCTTTTTAGTTCGTACATTCTGCTGTACAATTATAAGATACACCTATATAATAAATAGTATGTTAAGATAAGTCAAGAAGAAAATCTAAAAAGGACTGAATTCACTTGAAATATTCTATTCAACTCAGTGATGCAATTCATATTATGTGTTATATCGTCATCTATAAAGATACTAATATGCTCTCAAGTGAGATGATTGCTCAAAGTGTAGAAACTAATGCTGCAAATGTCAGAAAAATAATGGCAAACTTAAAAAAATCTGGACTGATTCGAACAACTACTGGGAAACCAAAGCCCTATTTAGCAAAGGACCCCAAAGATATTAGTCTACTTGATATATATAAAAGTATTCATGGAAACACAAATCTCATTCAAGTCGATCCTAAAACGAATCCAGACTGCATTGTTGGTGCAAATATACAAGAAGTACTGGATGGTGCGTATAATGAATTGCAAGTAACTGTCGAAGAAAAAATGGCGAAAATCAATCTGTTCTCTCTATTAACAAGTATTGCAAGTTTAGAGGAAAGCAAACGACCGGAAAACAAATCTTTTCTTGAGCCATTTTTATAAAACCAAAAAACCCATTGAGATACTGACATCTCGGTGGGCTTTTTCGTTACAAATGAAATTGATTTACGTCTTCACATCTTTCGACACCACTCATAAGAAATAGCGTTGTCATTCACTTGCTTTTTCTGCAGCTCTGACTATTTCTTTTAGATAACCGGATGTATCTCATAGGCTGAGCAGATCAATTTTTGTCTGCCATTCAATTCATTCCTGATAGTGATTATTTTTATTTGTTTCTCAATCGTTGGCCTTATTCTTTGATTATTATGCCCGAAAATACAGAACGATTAAAACCGATTTCTCCACTTGCTAATTCTAGGTCAAGTTTTAATCCCATAATGTATGTCTAATCAAATGAATCTATTCTATTCCCATCATTACTGATAAGTTAAGATCTCCGTGCTCAATAATTAAGTTTTATCCTTCCAACAAATGTTTCGGCTCTCCACCAGCATTAACTCTAGCAATGTCATCAACGACACTTTCGCACATCATTTCATTACATTCATGATTATAAGCCCCAATATGAGGTGTCAAAACAATTTTCTCTTGGTTCATAAATGGATGATCAGCTGTTGGAGGTTCATTTTCTAAAACATCAGTGGCATAGCTACCAAATTTGCCAGCCGTTAGTGCCAACACTAAATCTTCTTCATTTACTAAAGCACCTCGAGCAGTATTAACCAGAACCGCGCTGGCTTTCATTTTCTTGAAGGCTGACTTATTGAATAATCCTTTGTTCTCAGCCGTACAGTTCATGTGCAGAGAGATGATATCTGCTTGTGCCAACAATTCGTCAAAGTCCACCTTTTCTCCACCGCGTTTTTCCACTTCTTCGACAGAAAGATACGGATCGTAACAAATTATCTTACAGTTAAATGCCTGCATAATCTCCGCAACTCGTGTACCAATGTTTCCAAAACCACAAATGCCGATCGTTTTCTTGTTCAAGCGATGACCTAAGTATCGTCCACGATCTTTGGACCACTCACCTTCTTTCACTTTTTCAGCAGTGTAGGTAACTAATTTCGCTGCAGTCAAAATCAAAGATACGGCATATTCGGCAACATCGTCTCTTTCCATATACGCCGGAATATTGGAGACCATTACCTTGTTTTCTTTAGCCGCGATAACATCCACGTTATCATAGCCGATCCCAAAGCGTACGACCAATTGAAGTTTAGGCATTTTTTCAAAAAAACTTTTAGGCAATCTAGGTTCGGTCCCGATAATGATGAAGGAAAAATCCTTCAATTCAGCTGCTAAATCCTCAGGAGAGATGTCTGAAGGAAATTTGAAACGTTTTGTTTCCCCGACTTGTTTATTTAACTGATCCATGTATTCTGGAAAGTATTTCCCAAAACTATTCGCGTTTACGATCGCCGTTTTTTTCATTTGATTCCCCTCTTACTTTCCTCGAACTTCACTGACTATAGCTGTCAATTTCTGGGCATTTTGTGCAATCTCTTCTGATGTACCTTTAGTTAGGAGTCCCCCAATACCAATACAATCCACACCATTTTCAAACCATTCATGAAGGTTTTCCAGAGTTGCACCGCCAGATGCTAAAATTGGTGTATGCGGCACAGGAACCTTTATTACCTTCGCTAAACTAGGGCCATAATAATTGGAAATTGGGAAGGCTTTAATAAATGAAGCACCATTTTTCAAGGCCTCCATCATTTCTGTATAAGAGGTACACCCTGGTGCGTAAGGAATTTGATACAAATTACACAGATCTTGAACGCCCTGATCATAAGTTGGAGCAATAACAAATTCCGCGCCATCCATGATTGCCAAGCGTGCAGTGGTACTTTCTAAAACAGTTCCGGCACCGATCAAGATTTGATCACCGAATGTTGCTTTGATTGCTCGGATGACTTCTCCAGCGTTATTGTTGGTATAGCTGATTTCCATAACATCAACCCCACCGTCTAAACAACCTTTTGCAACTTCGATCCCTCGTTCAATCGTTTCTACGCGGACAACGGCCATTATACCAGTATTAAAAATTCGCATTGTGTTTTCTGCTTTTATCATTTTCCGATTCGCTCCTTTTAAATTTCTAATGTCTGTCGAAGATTAACAATAGTAGCAGCGGATATTTCTCCAATGTGCTCTGTTAGTTCTGCTACATTCATTGATTCCTTTGAAGCTAATGCTTCCATCACTATTGGCATATTTACCCCGGCAAAACATTCAATATGATATTCTTTTAACTCTTCAATCATGAGAGCTACGACATTAAATGGCGTGCCAGCTAAAATGTCAACGAATATGAGACATTCCTTCGTTCCAGATTGGACGACAGCTGCTTTGATTTCTTTTTCTAACACCTCTGGGCTTTTTGTTGGAAACAATCCGATCGTAGCTACCTGATCTACCTGATCTCCAAAAAACATCGCACCGCTTTCTTTGAAGGCATCAGCTAAAGGTCCGTGAGTAACAATAATCAACTTAATCATACGTTTATCTCCTTATCCTAATACCCCGATTGCACCGCCTAGGAAACCGATCGCGAAGAGTACCAACAACACACGAGTGACGCTTTGTCCTTTGACCTGCAACCAATAAGCTAAAAAAGTAAAGGCAAGTGGTAAGAAACTTGGAATGATCTTATTCAAGGTTTCACCAACTGACAAAGTTGTCGTCTCTAGTTTCACTTCTAACACTGCTTGAACACTGACATATTTGACGATCATTACACCTAGACAGAACAGGCCGACGATTCCTAAAAAGGAAGTCATTTTTTTGATGAATGGTCCTTCTAAGAAACGATCAATCGAGTCCATCCCTAATTTATAGCCTTGTGTAAACATACCGTATGTCATCGCAAAATCCATCAACGTAAAGATGATCCCAAAGGCAAAAGCTCCCCAAATCTGCCCCTGTGAAGCCCAGCCTAATGTCACACTTAGAACGATTGGCTTCAACAATCCGGCTACAACAGTGTCGCCGATTCCCGCTAACGGGCCCATTAACGCGGTTTTAATTTCCGTGACCATCGATTTATCGATTTCTTCGGTTGGATTATTAGCGATTCCTTCTTCCAAAGCGATCACCATTCCTGGTAGAAAGGCTCCCAAGCGAGGTTCTGTATTGAAATACAGCATATGCCGTTGCAATCCATCGGTAATTTCTTCCTTGTCTCCTTCGTACATCTTGTTCAAAAGCGGTCCCATAACGGTTGTCATCGCGCCTGCCTGTAATCGTTGATAGTTGTAAGTTAAATGTGATGTTAACCACCAAGTGACAGCTGCTTTTTTGATATCCTTTTTTTCTAATGCTTTAGCCATTCTCTGTTTCCCCCTCTTCTTTCGCAAAGCCAAGTTTTAACATTAATAGACCAATCGCCACAGCGATGATGACATACATCATTAAGTCTGTCATGCCGGTATAAGCCGCAATCGCGAAGCCAATGATAAAGAATGGGATAAGTTCCTTTTTTAGCATAAATTTCAACAACATCGACATCCCTAAAGCTGGTAAAATTTTCCCGACGGCTCCAAGACCGTTCATTGCCCAATCAGGCAAACTATTAATAATAATCTGAATGTACTCGCTTCCAAAAAGGGCGATAAAGAAGACCGGTAACGCTCTTAAGAAGAGCACAATAAACGGACCACCAAACATTTGAATTTTGCGAATGCCTTTCCAATCACCCTTGTCGGCTAATTTATCCATTCGCGTCGGCCAAAATGACGCTAGAGTCATGTATGCTACATGAACATAATTTCCTAATAATCCAATCGGAATGGCGAAAGCAGCCGATTGCTCAATACTCATCCCCCCTTGGATCGCAACAAATGTTCCAAGTAATCCCGCCCAATATAGGTCTGAAGCATTCGCCCCACCTGCACTAATCCACCCTAGATAGGCCACGTTGATTGTTGCTCCAATTATTACTCCCTGAACTGGATCGCCGTAGATTAACCCAACCCAGAACCCGGCCATAATCGGTTCGCGGATCAGCCACCAACTTAGCGGCCACTGAATCCCGTTTAGCAGAGCTAACAATCCCATAAATAATGCTTGAACCATTTCTTTTCCTCCTTCGCACTAATGAATCTTGTTCAAATGCCTACTATCATTTCATTAAAGTGTTCATTCAAGAAATTTCTTGAATGAAAAGACAATCCTTTTTTAAAACTTACTTAAAATATTTTTAAATGCATACTCCGTATCTTCGGGAATCGGTTGTCCGTAAACTCGCACCCCACTTTCGTGTAGCGGAACCAGGTCCTGAACATCCTCTTCTGACATGACAATATTTTTATTGATATTTTTTTTGTTTCCGGAACCTTCAATGCCGCCAATTTGTAGCGAGGTATACTTAATTCCGTCTTTCCATGCTTTGGCCGCTGTTTTTGTATCTTTGAAGAGAATAAGTAAATTATTCTTAGGGAAATCATTCTGCTTCCATTTTTCGGTAGCGCTTGCAATCGATTCTACAAAAACATTTACCGATGAGGGTGCCGCATTTAATAGTATTTTTTTCAAGATGGGACTCTTCGCTGATTTGTCGTCAATCACCACGATATCTTTAATGTTGTATTCCTTTACCCATCTGGTCATTACCTGCCCATGGATCAAACGAAAATCGATCCGTGTCAATTTTAAATTTTCCATTTCTGTTTCCTCCTATGCATTGTTTGTAATCTCTTACTTGAATAACGGCTCCTCTCTGGTAAATTTAAGACTACATCCTTTAAGAACATCCTCACTATCACATATCCAAAACCACAAGTCAAAATCTCCCAAAAACCTTTTGTGTACCACAATAAAATACCTTTATAAAAGCATTAAAAGTAATATATTACACTATAGAAACACCAACTATTATTTTGTGGTATAATTCTATGAAAAACAGTGTAAGCGCATTCTTTAATAAATACAACAAATTTAGGAGGAAATTATGGCAACTCAGCAGGAAAAACTACTCCATCGCATCGAAGAGATGACTCAAGAGCAAATCATGCAGGGTACTTATGATTTTTCAGACTGTTGCGCATTGGTTCTATCAGTTGATTTAGTAATTGATCGCTCCAATGTTTCGCGTATGTTGAATAAGCTGCATCAAGAAAAACAACTGATCAAGCTAAAAGGACGACCAACTTTATTCATTTCTACTCAAGTTTTGACAAAGAATTTTCCCTATCTATCTTTGCCTCATACAATTCAAAAAGATGACCACTTGAATAACTACCTTTTTCTAAATGAAACATCAATTCTTAGTGCGACTGAATTTCAGTTGGATGCTTTAGACATTGGTGAAACGAGTTCGTTATACAATGTAGTACAAAATGTTTTACCGATCTTTTATTATCCAAGCAATGAGCTGAAAATAATTATTTTAAGAGGCGAAAAAGGCGTCGGGAGAAAATTCTTTTTAGAAAAATTGATCGAGCAAAATAAAAGGAAAGAAACTTCCAAATCTGCAAGAAAAATCTTCTATGCTCTTTGGTCCGAACAAAACAAGCTTGATATTCTCCCAGAGTTAAAAAGGAAAAAAGAAGGTCTGTCTTCTTTTTTGGTCATCGAGCTAGATTCTTCCATTTCAGCATCAGATGTTTCAAGAAAACTCGATGAGCTCTCTTTTTATTATAAAAATGAAGGCGGCACTCAACCATTGGTGGCTTTACTGATACCACCTCATATGCAAAATATCGAACAGTTTTATGAAATCAGTCCTTATGTGGGATATTTCCCTAAATTTAGCGAACGTCTTTTAAAGGAAAAAGTTGAAATTATTTCAAGCATTTATTTAACAGAATGCAGACAAATTTCACGAGAAATCATGGTTACCAAAAAAGTGATTCAAGCGCTTGCCGCTATTTCAGCCAGTTCAAACATTGCCTATATAAAAAAAGAGATCTTATATTCGATCTCTCAAGCTTTTTTCAATCGAAATATAGAGAGTGCTGCCAGTACAACAATTCTTGTATCAACCAGGCATTTATCTGAGAAAATTGACCAAAACGTTGAAGGCCCACGAGATGAGAAACATTTTTGGGATAAATTTCCAGAAAGGCTTACCTTTTCCACTCAATCCAACTTGTCCACACTAGAAATCTTAAACAGTACACCAGCCGAGAATTGGTTAATCGACCGACATATCTTTGAAAAGCAGACGATCGAACATTTGATTAATACCTTGCCAACAAATTTAGTTTTTTATAGCGAGCAAGACTACCAGCATACCTTGGAAAAACGCTTATTCAACTTTTTATCAGAGACGCCGCTAATCAAAGATCCGATTTTACAGAATTACATTATCAAAACGATCGCGGAAATTATTAGAGGAAGCTTCCCTATTGAGAACTATATTTTTCCAAAACAGGACGATAATTTTAAAGGAATTACTGGCATTATCAAGAAAATCGAGCGTTTCTTGCGTAAGTATCAAAAAGGGATATCAGAGCCAAAAATCACTTTTATTCGGAAGCTGATTATTTTAGGGATCAAAAAAGTAACTGATGTCAGAGTCCCAATGCTGATTTCAGCCAGAGACAATGGAATTGCGGAACATTTGGCTCAGCGGTTTAACGAATTGATTGGAAAGAGAGCAATCTTTTCCATGAGTTCCAGACGAACAGAGGCGATGGATAAGGGAGAGGTTCATTCATTTGTCAGAAAGATGTCTAGAAATCTAAAAACGATCGATCGCGGTGGCGGAACAGTCCTAGTCACTGATTATGACCCATCTAATGATATAGACAATAAGATTCTCCTGGAAATCCGGCTCTTAACCTTCACTACCTACCCACCGACGATGGCCCATATCTATGATATTCTGTGTATTCTGAATGGAAACATCATGAGTGTTGTCTCCGTTTCTTCAACGATTATCAATAAAAAAAATGAACACAAGAAATTTTTGGCAGACGATTCCTTGAATGATCGTGCAGAACGAACAAACAGCGAATACTATGAACTTTTTAATCAGCTTTTTTCACGACTAAATACAGCTAAAACCAATGAAGTTTTATATAAGCTTTTAAAACATATCGCCAGCGATTTAGCTATCACGCTTTCAAATAAACTCATTCTTGACTTTCTTTTTCAAGGAAACTGTCTTTTAGAAAAGCATATGGCGAACGATCACGACTCGTTAGTTACCATTGATCGATCCACATATAAAAGACTAGCAAATCAAAAATTTCAACGAATCAAAAAGCAACTTGATCAAGCAGTTGATCTCTCATTCATTGATTTTACGGATGAAGATATCATGCTGCTAACCTACCTGTTCTAACTACACACAAAAACAGAATGAATGAGACCGTTTCTAAATAGTCTCTACATCCTGTTTCCTTTTGCTTATTTCCAATTTGTTCGCAAGAAATCATGGCTCTATAATTTTTGGGACTAATGAATCACAATTGATTCTTCAGTCCCATTTTCATTGTTGACAAAGAGCCGAAAAAAACCAATTAAGCACTCTGCCTAACTGGTCATGACTAAATTTTCAGTTGTATCTTTCTCTACCAACACTAAAAGTCGAAGAGCCAAATGTTATAGACAACTAGTCACACTTTTTCTGCCACACGAAAAGATTCCTTTAATCGATTTTTCAATTTAAAACAATCTATTTCTTCGGTTCATCCTCATCCATTTTCAGAACTGCCATGAAGGCTTCTTGCGGTACTTCGACAGAGCCGATTTGTTTCATCCGCTTCTTCCCTTCTTTTTGTTTCTCCAGAAGTTTGCGTTTCCGAGAAACGTCACCGCCATAACATTTCGCCAATACGTTTTTACGCAAGGCTTTAATGTCTGAACGGGCAACGATTTTTTGTCCGATGGCTGCTTGGATCGGTACTTCAAATTGTTGTCGTGGGATCAGTTTCTTCAGTTTTTCAACGATGGCTTTGCCTCGTTCATAAGCAAAGTCACGGTGAACGATAAAGCTCAATGCATCGACTTTTTCAGTGTTCAGCAAGATGTCCATCTTCACTAGCTTGCTAGTGCGGTAACCAGACATTTCGTAATCGAGTGATGCATACCCTTTCGTGCTGGATTTCAATTTATCAAAGAAATCAAAGACGATTTCCGATAATGGGATCTCATAAACGACGTTTACTCGATAATCATCCAAGTAATCCATCGTGACAAAGTCTCCCCGTTTGCGTTGGGACAATTCCATTACAGCACCGACGTAATCATTAGGAACCATGATTTGTGCTTTTACGTATGGTTCTTGTACATTGTCGATCGTGACTGGTTCAGGAAATTCTGCTGGGTTATCAACGACGACCATTGAGCCATCTGTCTTGTTGACATGATAGATTACGGATGGTGCAGTCGTAATCAGCTCAAGGTTAAATTCACGTTCTAGCCGTTCTTGCACGACATCCATGTGTAATAGGCCTAAGAAGCCGCATCGGAACCCAAATCCTAACGCTTGAGAGGTTTCTGGCTCAAATTGCAATGCTGCATCATTCAGTTGTAATTTTTCCAATGCTTCTCGAAGGTCGTTGTAGCGTGAGGTATCGATTGGGTACAATCCGCAATAAACCATTGGATTCATTTGGCGGTAGCCTTCCAATGCTTCGGCTGCTGGATTGTTGGCTAAAGTCACCGTATCTCCGACTTGCGTATCTTTAACAGTCTTGATGGCAGCAGTGATATACCCAACATCGCCCACCATCAACGCATCTCGTTGAATGGCTTTGGGTGAAAAGACGCCGACTTCCGTGACATCAAAGGTCTTGCCATTGCTCATCATTTTGATTTTATCTCCAGGTTTGACCATCCCGTCCATAATGCGGACGTTTAAGACCACCCCACGATAGGAATCGTACACGGAGTCAAAGATCAACGCTTTTAACGGTGCTTCAATATCACCTGCTGGAGCTGGGACATACTCAACGATTTGTTCCAAAATGTCTTCGATCCCAATACCTGCTTTGGCACTCGCTAAAACAGCTTCACTGGCATCGATTCCGATAACATCTTCGATCTCTGTTCGTACCCGCTCAGGATCGGCAGCTGGCAAGTCTATTTTATTAATGACTGGTAGGATCTCTAAATCATTGTCTAACGCCAAGTAGACGTTTGCCAATGTCTGTGCTTCGATCCCTTGAGCCGCATCAACGACGAGTACGGCGCCTTCACAAGCGGCCAAACTGCGGGAAACTTCATAGGTGAAATCGACGTGCCCTGGGGTGTCGATCAAATGGAAGATGTAGGTTTCTCCATCTTTGGCGGTATAGTTAAGTTCCACGGCATTTAATTTGATCGTGATTCCTCGTTCACGTTCAAGATCCATGGAGTCTAATAATTGGTTTTGCATTTCCCGAGACGTCACCGTATGGGTTTGTTCCAAAATACGGTCCGCCAGTGTTGATTTCCCATGGTCGATATGGGCGATAATGGAGAAATTACGAATCTTCTCCTGTCGTTTTTTCATTTCTTCTATGTTCATGGATACGTTCCTCATTTCTTTTAGTCAGCTTTTCTATTATACCAACGAAACGCCAATAGTTAAAGTATTTTTCTTAACCGTTATTTAGACATATTCATTCAGGTTTTGCTATACTAGAGCTAGCAAATAAATTGGAGTTGAAAGAATGGACAATAATTTTCATCAAAATCTACATATTCGAGCGGTGGATGAAAAAGACGTTGATCAGTTCAATGAACTGTTAAGCTACGTTTTTCAGATCACTGAATCGGATATTGAAGAAAGCGGCTATGAGAGCAAACGGGAAATGATTAAATCTAAGCGCCCGATCTTAGAGCTTTCCAAGGTCTTTGGCTGGTTCAATGAAGACAAGTTGATCTCGCAAATCGCTGTTTATCCTTGTGAAGTCAATATACACGGCAAATTGATCAAAATGGGCGGAGTGACCGGTGTTGGGACCTACCCTGAATATGCCGGACATGGCCTGATGAAAGACTTGATCAAGCTTGCCTTAGAAACCATGCGGGAAGATCAGCAATGGATCTCCTACCTTTATCCATACAATGTGCCTTACTATCGTCGCAAAGGCTGGGAGATTATGTCCGACAAGCTGACCTTCAAAATTCGTGATACCCAGCTTCCGAAAACCAAAGAAGTCCCTGGGATCGTAGAGCGCAAAGAAGTGGATGACCCTGATGTCTTTACTGTCTATAACCAATTCTCCCGGGAAAACCATGGCGCCTTGCAGCGGACCTCTTTTCACTGGGAAGAGTATTGGCGCTATGAAAATGAAGAAGAGCGCACCGCGGCTGTCTATTACAATGCCAGTGGTCATCCGACTGGTGTACTTTTTTATTGGGTAGCCGAAGAAGTCTTCCATGTAAAGGAAATGTTCTACTTAAATCAAGAAGCCCGCAATGGTCTTTGGAATTTTATCTCTGCTCATTTCTCAATGGTCTATTGGGTCAAAGGAGACATTTATTCAAATGAACCCCTGTCCTTCTACCTGGATGATAGCCAAATCAAAGAAACCATTGAGCCTTATTACATGGCGCGGATCGTCGATGTTGAACAGTTTTTGAAAAACTTCCCATTTGAAGCCTTTCAAACACCCTTTCACTTTGTTGTTTCTGACCCAGTTGCCGATTGGAACAACGGAATCTTCGGTGTCCAATACAATCACGGGGAGATCGTGGTTTCAAGAGAAGCCATCGGAAAAGCTGTCCAGCTGGATATTCAGACATTGTCTTGTCTGTTGATGAATTACCGCCGTCCAGCTTACTTAGAGCGTGTGGAACGGCTAAATACCGATTCAGAAACACTGGCATTACTAGAATCGATCATCCCTGATATGGAAGCCTATTTCAGTGATTATTTCTAAACAACGAATCAACAAAACGTACAACTATGAATGATTAAGGAGTGTTTTTGAATGAAACTATATTTTGCTGCTCCCCTGTTTGCTGCTAGTGACCTTCGCTACAACGCCGAACTTGTTGCGTCGATTCGTCAGCAGTATCCGCAGCTGGAGATTTATTTACCTCAAGAAAATGCCGCGATCAATGATAAGTCCGCCTACGCGGATAGCAAAATGATTGCGTTGGCAGATACCGAAAAAGTACTGGAAAGCGATTTGATGATCGCTTTGCTGGATGGTTTGACCATCGATGCTGGGGTTGCCTCTGAGATCGGCGTCGCCTATGCAAAAGGCATTCCTGTTTTAGGGCTTTATACGGATAGTCGCCAACAAGGTGCCGATAATCAGCAAAAGCTGGCAGCATTACAAACCGTTGCGGAAAATCAGTTCCACTATGTCAATCTTTATACGGTGGGTTTGATCAAGCTAAACGGTGAGATTTATTCCTCTGAAGCAGCACTTGTAGCTGGCTTAGCAGACTATCTTTCGGAGGACAACTAAATGGGGCAAAATTATCAGCGACTGCAAAAGGTATTCACTATTTTCGGTATTCTCGTGTTTTGTTTTTCTTTGTGGGAATTTTTCCGTGGCGTCTATCCGCAAACACAAGGACTGATTTTCTTGGGTCAAGCCTTACTTGGGATTTTATTGATCTTTGTCCCAGAAATGAGTAAAAAGTTCTTAAAAATCCAGCTACCAAATGCCACCGTCTACTTTTATTGGTTTTTCTTGCTGATCTCCGTATTCATGGGGACGATCTTACATTTGATCGAAACCATTGCTTTCTGGGATAAAATTCTGCATGCGGTAAGCCCAATGGTCTTGACGGCTGTAGGCTATGGATTGATCTGTCTCTTACTAAAAGAAGTGCCCGTTTCAAAAGTTTCGCCTTGGTTATTTTTACTGATGGGCTTTGCTTTTGCTGGCTTGTGTGGTGTTTTCTGGGAGTTTTGGGAATTCATCTGCGACTCTGTTGGTGGAATGAATCTCCAACGTTATGCAACCTTAGATGGCACCCCGTTTATTGGTCGTGAAGCATTGATGGATACGATGGGCGATTTACTAACCAACACGATTGGCGCTGCTTTGATGGGCGTGATCGCGTATGTTCAAGGACGAGGCAAACCTGATTACTTTGAAAGTTATCGGATTAAAAAATTATCATAACCAACCTTTAAAAGCTTGTTGAAACCATCGTTTTTCAACAAGCTTTTTTCTTTTGTTCTTTTATTGATAAAGAAAAATTTATAAAAATACTTAAATAACACATCTTATTTTTATGGATTCGCTGTCTAACAAGGTTCGACCTTCCTTACACTTCCCTATAAAACGGTTACAAGTACAAGAAAATTCCCTCGTTTAATCATTTTTATTTCCCCAAAAAACCATGGTCTGTTATAATTACATTATTCATTTGACATTGCGTCAGTAAAGGAGAGGCTTATGGTTCTAACAGTGTTTTTTATTTTATGCTGCTTGATTTTTTCATCGATCACCTATGCGTTCTCTAAAGATGCCCGAAAATTTGTCCAACCTTTATCAATCAAAATTATTTTTATCGCATCAGCTATTATTGCGGTTTGGACGATGTTCTTTTCAATGGTTGCATTTGTCGCTTGGGTCATCTAAAAAAACATTCTTGCCAGTTGCGGCGTTTTCGCTGCATTGGCAAGAATGTTTTTTTGTGATTAGAAAAGTTTGATTTGATTCAAAGGCCAAAAACGCAGCAGCACTTTCCCCTCCATTTGATCTTCTGTTACGACCCCGAAACTACGACTGTCCCGAGAGATCAAACGATTGTCTCCCATCACAAAATAGCTGCCTTCAGGAACAGTTACCGTAAAATCGTCGGTAAAGTGTTCGGCACCAGCGGCGATCTGCTGAAACATTTCGCGATAAGAATATTCGTCTTGTAATTGATCGTCCGCAAATTTCTCTTTAAACTCATCTAAATAGGGTTCTTCGTATACTTCTCCATTGATTGTTAGGACATCATCTTTCATCTCAATCGTATCACCGGGTAAACCAATCAGCCGCTTGACAGCAATTTTGCTTGGATCATCTGGTTCAACACATATCACGATGTCTTGGCGGTCATATGAAGAAATTTTTGATGCAATCAAACGCTGCTTATCGGCCAAAGTTGGATCCATAGAATGGCCACTGACTTGAACTGGCGTCAGGACAAACAAACGGATGAGAACCACGGCGACGATAAAGAAAAGCAGTAACCAATTCTCTTTTAGGATTTTTACCATAGCTGCTCTTTCGCTCCTTTACTGCATCTTTTGTCATTATCAAAGCTCGTTTCTGGCATTCTGACAAAAGATATCTTCCTCAATCTTACGTGGAATTTTTACATTGAGCAAGAGAAATCATCGATTTTTAAAAAAATATGACATTTCTAGTGGCCATAAAGAACCTTTTACGTTCGATCACGACTCAAGAAAGCAAACACATCTTTTCGACTTAGACTCCCTACGAGTTTCTGCTCTTCTTCAATCACTACCGTGTCATGAGTTGCAAATAAGGTATACAACTCATTTAAAGTAGTAGATGCAGCGATTTGAGGAGCCACTGGGTTGACTTCATCGCTGAAAAAGTTCATCCGCATCAAATCCCCTGCAGTGACCAGTTTTGCTTCGTCTTCACCGGTCTCTTCAAAAAAACTTTTCACAAAAGCAGTTTTTGGTTGCGAGACAATCACTTCCGGTGTATCACATTGGACGATCTTCCCTTGATTCATGACAGCAATGCGCGTACCTAGTTTTACCGCTTCTTTCATGTTATGCGTGACAAAAATAATCGTCGTCCCAAGCTCTTGGTGCAAATCGAGGACTAACTCCTGTAAGGAATTTCGAGAAATTGGATCAAGAGCACTAAAGGGCTCGTCCATCAGAATAATTTCTGGGTTAGCAGCTAACGCTCTTAAAATCCCGATCCGCTGCTGTTCTCCTCCTGACAACTCTTTAGGCATTCGATGGCGGTATTGCTCTGGGTCAAGTTTGACCTGTGTCAGCAAACGATCCACGGCTTCTGAGCGATCTTTTTTCGACCACCCTAACATCTCTGGGATTACTTCAATATTTTGCTTCACATCCATTGTCGGAAACAGGGCGATTTGTTGGAGAACATACCCCATTTGCCAACGCATTTTTTGGATATTGTATTCTTTGATTCGTTTTTCTTTGAAGTAAATATCGCCATCCGTTGGTTCTGACAACGCGTTGATCATCTTCAAAGTCGTCGTTTTCCCACTCCCAGAAGGACCGACCAAAACAAAGATTTCCCCTTTATTGATGCTCAGATCTAATTGATCGATCACTATTTTTTGATCAAACTTTTTACTGACGTTTTTAAATTCAATAATTGGTGTCATTCTTGTCCCTCCTTAATTAATCCTTCATCTATCAGGAAGGTACGCGCGACTTCTGCTGGATTTTTTCCTTCGACATTGACCTGATAATTCATTTCACTCATTTGTTCTTCGGTGATTTTACCTGCCAACTTTTCCAATGCACGGACGACTTCTGGATGTTCCTTGGCAAAGGCTTCTTTCATCAAAGGCGCTCCTTGATAAGGTGGAAATAGTTCTTGATCGTCTTCTAGAATAACTAAGCCATATTGACGCAATTCACTGTCCGTGGAATAGGCATCCAGTAGATTGATATCGCCATTATTGATGGCTTGATAACGCAATGCTGGTTCCATACTTTGGACACTTGGAAAATCTAGCCCATAGAGTTCTTGGATGCCCGCATAACCGTCCGTCCGATCAATGAATTCGAGGGTAAAGCCGGCTTTGATTTTATTTTCGATTTTCTTCAAATCAGAGATCGTGGTTAGTCCATTTTCCTCAGCAAATTCTTTTTTCACAGCCAACGCATAGGTATTTTGATACGCCATCGGCTGAAGCAAGGTCATCTCAAACTGATCCTGTAACAGATTGACTGCTTCGGTATAGGTTTCGTCTGAGTCAAGTTTTTGACTCGCAAGCTCTTCTGGTACCTCAACTAAGCTCTCCAACACGGTACCAGTAAACTCTGGATATATATCAACTTGACCATTGTCCAATGCGCTGAATAAGAAAGAGGTTTTTCCAAAATTTGGCTCTAGTTCAACTTGGGCATCAGGATCTTCTTGCTCAATCAATTCTTTGTACATGTTGATCAAGATATCAGGTTCAGACCCTAACTTCCCAGCTATGGTAATGGTTTTCGGCGCGAAAAATCCGCTCTGTGAAAAAGAAACGCCGCCAATCAGCAAGATGATCGCTGCCAGCGTAATCAAGGTATAGCGCGGTTTCAGGTGTTGTAGATAACGGATCAACGTACTGAAAATAATAGCCAGTAAAGCAGACCCGATCGCGCCGATCAACGTTAATTCAGGGGCATTCCGATCGATCCCCAACAAAATAAAGGAACCTAGCCCACCAGCGCCAATCAGAGCGGCTAAAGTCGCTGTTCCGATGATCAAGACCAACGCCGTGCGAATCCCCGAAATAATGACAGGCAAGGCAATCGGCAATTCGACTTTGATCAATCGGCGCATCCGAGACATACCAAATGCCGCCGCAGCTTCTTCGATTGATGGATCGATCTCCGAAAGGCCAATATAGGTATTTTGAAAGATCGGCAATAACGCATAAATAACTAGTGCGATCAACGCAGGCGGCGTTCCGATCCCCACAAATGGAATCAATAAACCTAACAGTGCCAGTGATGGAATCGTTTGTAGCACACTCGTTATTTGTAGGCCGACTTCCGCTGCCCGTTTATGATTAACCAGCCAAATGGCTAACGGGACAGCAATAACGATCGCCACCAGCAGCGCAATGATCGACAATGACAAATGCTCAAAGACAGCTGTCAGCAATTCCCCTTTTCGCTCATTCAACGTTTCAAAAAAAGTATTCATCTTTTCATTCCTCTCCTACTCCATAAGAACAGTATAATCGAAGTGCGAATTTCCTCCAAACAACAAGCAAGGGGAACTTTTTTGTCTTATGTTGAGCGACAAAAAAAACGATGGCTACCAATGAAACGGCAACCATCGTTTTGCATTTATCCATTTTTTATCTTTTTATTCCTCGGTAATTGGCGTATTTTCAAAAACCAGCTGTTCGTTCAATAATTCGATCGTGACTTGGGTCTTTGGTAAGACTCTGCCAGCAACGATTTCTTTTGCCAACGGGGTTTCGACTTCTCTCGTGATAAACCGACGGAGAGGTCGCGCACCATACGCTGGCTCATAAGCATTTTCAGCGATCCAGCGTTTGGCTTCTTCAGTGATAGTCAACAGTATATCTTGGACTTCCAGTCGTTGTGACAGCTGTGCGATGATCTTGTCGACGATGCCTGTCACATCGTTTAGACTAAGCGGTGTGAACAAAATCGTGTCATCGATCCGATTTAAGAATTCTGGTTTAAAATGCCCTCTCAAGAGATTACGGACATTTTCAGCAACGTTTTCTGGGATCGTCCCTTCTGCGGTCACGCCATCTAGCAAGACTTGAGAGCCGATATTGCTAGTCATGATCAAGACTGTATTTTTGAAATCAACGACTCGCCCTTTTGAATCTGTCAAACGGCCATCATCAAGCACTTGTAATAAGATATTGAAAACATCAGGATGGGCTTTTTCGATCTCATCCAATAAGACGATCGTGTATGGATTGCGTCGAACAGCTTCAGTCAATTGGCCACCTTCTTCAAATCCTACATAGCCTGGAGGGGCACCGACTAAGCGAGACACCGAATGTTTTTCCATGTATTCGCTCATATCGATCCGAACCATATGCTCTTCTGAATCAAAGAGGTTGACCGCCAACGCTTTCGCTAATTCGGTCTTACCGACGCCGGTCGGACCTAAGAACAAGAAGGAACCTAATGGTCGATTTGGATCTTGCAGGCCAGCTCGTGAACGAATGACGGCATCACTGACGGCATCGACGGCTTCGTCTTGTCCGATCACTCGTTGATGCAAGGTCTCATTTAATTTCAACAGTTTTTCCCGTTCGCCTTCCACTAATTTCGCAACAGGAATCCCTGTCAAACGTCCAACGACTAGGGCAATCTCATTTTCGGTCACTGATTCTTGGACCATCCGAATGCCTTCATCTTGATTTTTTTCTTCCAGTTCAGCTAGTTCTTTTTCCAGTTGTGGAATCGTCCCATGACGAAGAACAGCTGCCCGTTCCAAATCATAGTTATTTTCAGCATCTTCCAACTCATGCTTGGCTTTATCGATCTCTGCCCGTTTGTTGGAAACTGCATTGACTTCTTCTTTTTCCGTTTCCCACTGCATTTTCATGGTATTGACTTCTTCACGCAATTCCGCCAATTCTTCTTGTAAAATGCCTAAGCGTTTTTTCGATGCATCATCGGATTCCTTTTTCAATGCGGCTTCTTCGATCTCAAGTTGCATCAAACGACGGGTAACTTGGTCGAGCTCAGTAGGCATCGAATTCATTTCCACCCGAATTGTGGCACTCGCCTCATCGATCAAGTCAATGGCTTTATCTGGTAAAAAGCGGTCCGTGATATACCGATCAGATAAGGTCGCCGCAGCAACAAGCGCGTTGTCATGGATGTTGACGCCATGATGGATCTCGAACCGTTCTTTCAAGCCACGTAAAATCGAAATCGTGTCTTGAACGGTTGGTTCCTGTACCAGCACTTTTTGGAAACGACGTTCCAAAGCTTTATCCTTTTCCATGTATTGACGGTATTCATCAAGGGTGGTTGCGCCAATCGTATGCAATTCTCCCCGTGCCAGCATTGGTTTTAGTAAGTTTCCAGCATCCATGCTGCCTTCCGTCTTACCAGCACCTACAATATTGTGGATCTCATCAATAAAGAGAATGATCCGTCCATCGGCTTTTTTCACTTCTTGTAAGACAGCTTTCAAACGCTCTTCAAATTCACCTCTGAATTTAGCACCTGCGATCAAGGCACCCATATCCAGAGAAAAGATCGTTTTGTCTTTTAGGTTTTCTGGGACGTCTTTTCGCACGATCCGTTGTGCCAATCCTTCAACGATGGCTGTTTTACCAACCCCTGGTTCACCAATCAAAACGGGATTGTTTTTTGTCTTCCGAGAAAGGATGCGAATCACATCGCGAATTTCTTCGTCTCGTCCGATAATTGGGTCCATTTTTCCGCTGCGGACTTGTTGCACCAGGTCAACGCCGTATTTTTCTAATGCTTTGTATTGTTCTTCTTGATTTTGTGAGGTCACACGATCCCCTCCTCTTAATGTTTCGATCGTTTGCTTGATTTCTTTCGCAGTGATTCCTTGTTTCTTTAAATACACCGTCAATGGATGATTTTTCAATTTCATCAACGCATAAAGGACGATTTCTGTGGAAAGATACTCGTCTTGAAATTCATTTTTTAATTGATCTGCCTCAGACAAAAGATGAAACAGATTTTGACTCATAGATTGACCATAACGAACATTTCCTCCTTCAACCGAAGGCAGTTCATCTAATAGTCGATCGACTTCTTTTTCAAAAGCATCGACATCGAGACCTGTGTCCGTGTAAAAATTGCGGCCGAATTGATTGGCTTGCAATAAAATCTTCCATAAATGCGGAATATCAATTTCTTGATGGTGACGGGTCATGGCAATCTGCTGGGCTTCAGCGATAGCACTTTGTAATGTAGTCGTCATTTTTTCTGGGTTCATACTTTTCCCTCCCAAAATGGTAGTCAGAAAAAAGTACGCTGCAAGCAGTATCCTTTTTTCTACTCTTCTATTATACAACGTTGGTCAGTAATGGTCAAAAGTTTTCCCTCGAACATCAAGATTTTTTTCAGTATTCTTTCATGAAAATTGACAGATGGGAAGCAGCAATGGTATGCTAGGTCCTGATTGGTCAGGAACAATCGATTTTCCTGATCGTTTTGATCGCTCTTTGGCGATTTTTATTCAGTAAGATTATCTACTTAGCTGTAACGTCTACTGTTTACAGCTTTTTTATATGGAGGAAATGATGTTAACATTAACGAATATTAGCCAACAATTTGGCGACAAATTGCTTTACGAAGACGTTTCCGTTCAAATCAACCGTGGTGAAAAAGTCGGTTTGATTGGACGGAATGGCGCTGGCAAAAGTACTTTAATCAAAATCATTACAGGAGAAATTCTCCCCGATGATGGCTTCGTCCAATTTCCGAAAAATTTGAAAATGGGCTATTTGGATCAATACGTCAATGTTGATGAAACGCAATCGATCCGTGATTTTTTGCGCTCTGCCTTTGCAGAAGACTTCGAAAAAGAGCAACAGATTGCCGATCTTTATACTTCTTATGGCGAAAGCCTCGACGATAAGCTTTTAGAAAAAGCGGGCGAATTGCAAAATCAATTGGATCAAGGAAATTTCTACCAAATGGATACATTGATCGATGATTTAGCAGAAGGGTTAGGTATTTCGGTTCTCGGAATGGATACCCCCCTCGCTTCTTTAAGTGGTGGTCAACGCTCAAAACTGATCTTGGCAAAAATGCTGCTAGAAAAACCCGACATGCTGATTTTAGATGAACCGACCAACCACTTAGATGATGAGCACATCAAATGGCTAGTTGAGTTTTTACAGGACTTTACTGGTACCTATTTAGTCGTTTCTCATGATCGTCAATTCCTTAACGAAATCACGACCCATATCATTGATATCGAATTTGGCAAGCTTTCTAAGTATACGGGGAATTTAGACAAAGCATTAAAACTAAAAACGCTGCAAAATGAAAGCTATATGAAGCAATACGAAGCACAACAAGAGCATATCAAGAAAACCGAAAGCTATATTCGTAAATACAAAGCTGGTTCTCGTTCAACAATGGCAAAGAGTCGTGAAAAGCAGTTGGCAAAAATTGATCGTTTGACCCCACCACAAGATGTCCCTAAACCCCATTTAGGATTTGATTTGGCACCAATCGTTACCACCTTGGCCTTGGAAACCACCAATCTAGTCATTGGATACGACCAAAAGCCCTTACTCTCCCCGATCAACCTAACGATCCGCTATGGCGAAAAAATTGCTATACGGGGATTTAATGGGATCGGTAAATCAACATTGATCAAAACAATTCTTGGTGTGATCCCAGCAATTGAAGGGGCCGTTTCTTACCCACAGCATACAAAATTCAATTACTTTTCTCAAGACCTTGACTGGGAATATCCCTTGCAGACCCCTCTTCAATACCTTGAGGATCTTTTTCCAAAGGCCACCAACAAAGAATTGCGACGGCAACTTTCTCGGGCAGGTTTACCTAGCCAATTAGCCCAAGAAGAATTGAAGCTATTAAGTGGTGGTGAACAGACAAAAGTCAAACTAGCCGAAATGATGTTGATCAAAAGTAACTTCTTGATTCTTGATGAACCGACCAACCATATCGATCAAGATACGAAAAACAATTTGGAAGAAACCCTAGCGGCCTTTCCTGGAACAGTTTTGATCGTTTCCCATGAAGGCGAGTTTTATGAATCCTTTGTTGATCGGATCATTGATTTGAAAGACTAAAAAAACACGCTTATCCTCTATTCGAAGATAAGCGTGTTTTTAACTTTCCACTTTTTCTTTTCTTAATTCAGTCAACTCTTGGCTAATATCTTTGCGTTTTTCTTTCATTACATAAGCAAAACCAATTATGAAGGGCCAAATGAATGTTGCTAAACGGTACAGTAGCATGGAAGACGCAGCATCGACCGTGCCAACTAATGGACCAAAAAGCAGCATATAAATAAATTCAAATGATCCGATCCCTGCCGGTGTTGGAATCACCCCGGACAAGACGACGGCAAAACTGATGAAGGATAACGTCAACAAGAAATCGATCTCTGGATGCTGCACAACAAGAATCACATAAGGAATCACATACCAAGGCAGCATCTTCAAAAGATTCCACAAATAGATACGCAAGAAAGCGGTGCGGTCGGTAATGATCGCATTGACTGTTTCTCGTAAAGAATAAATTTGGGTGTTGCATTTGTCAACGATTCCTCTTAATGTCGCACTTTTGAACAGCTTATTGCTGACGATCACGAAAAAGACTTGAATGTTGATGCTGACCGAAAGTGCTAACAAAGCGGCAATGATCAAAAAAACGAGTACGATCCCCGCTAAAATTACCCAAATCATATTGGGTGCATTGTCATAGAATAGCGAAAATTGAATGATCAACCCAGCGATTGCATAAGTCAATATGGCGAACTTATACATCACCATGTGTAAGGTGGTGACCCCAACGCCCTGTGACAACTGCAAGCCATTTTTACGGTAAAAATTCACCTCTGAGATTAAGGTGCCTGCCCCAAACGTCACAATCCGATAAAAACCACTGTAACAGACGGTCAGAAACCCCGCCTTGGTGGTGAATTCCGGTTGGAAAGTCACGGCAATCTCTTTGACTGTTCGTCCTTCAATCACTAGGTACAGTGTGCCAAGCCCCATAACCAGTAAGACGACGAGAAAGCTGGTCTCTCTTAGCCCCGCCAAAATATCCATCATCGAGTTACGGACAAAAAAATACATCACACCCAGAATCCCTACTAGTAAAAGTAAATTAAGGGCGAACTTCACTTTAGTTTTCATATTAACTCCTTGCTTGTTATACCGAATTTATGCAAAAAAGACCATCAGCAGGATAGCAAAAACGGTGCCAAAAGCAAAAAAGAGGTGAAACTTCTTCTTTCTTGTTTTGTGGCGAAATACGCGTTGCGCAATTAAACCGCCTAATCCTCCGCCAATCGCCCCCATAAAAAGGAGATTTGCTTCGGGAACCCGCCAACCTTGTTTCACTGCCTGATATTTATCATACCCCATCAGACAGAAAAGATAAAGATTGACTGCAATTAAATAAAACCACAATGGATTGTAAATCAGTGCATTCATCCATTTCCTCCATATGATTGATCGTAGGGATCATTATTTTGATTCTTGTGCTTCTTCAGGTACCAGCATCGTCAAACCATGTTTGATAACTTTCATCTCAATCGGTAGATCATCCGTTGGGTCGCCATCGGTTCGAGTATGAACCGTTTTTTCTTTGGCCTTTATTGAGACCTTTGCGGCAGTGAAATATTCAACACTTGGTACTTTGGCAATTCTACCACGAATAATTCTTGGTAAATACAAAATAAATCGTAAAATATTCAGTTTTGGCAAAAGAATGATATGAAACAATCCGTCATCAGGCTTTGCTTCTTCATCGAAGTTCTTAAACCCACCTGCTGAATTCGACATGACGATCGTCAGTAATTGAGTTTTCCCCTGCCATTTCCGTTCGTCAGCAATGACTTCTAATTTGTATTGTTTCTTTTTGATCAACAGATGAATGAACCGTTTCATAAACGCTAACGGCCCATATTGCTGTTTTTCTTCTTGGGAAGTGGCTGCGGCGGTATCTGCCAGAAGACCAATGGTCATGGTCGAGATCATGACTTGATCATTGACCGTCCCGTAGTCGATCGATCGCTCAACCCCCGTTAAGATCGTCTCGAAGGCCTCTTCGGGCTTCACCGGTATCCCCAACATTCTGGCAAAATTATTTACGGTTCCACCAGGAATGATGCCGACCTTCAACTCATCTAACTTTTCTTTAAAGGTTTGCAATCCATGATGGATCGTCCCATCTCCACCGATGATCACAATCGTATCGACTGCGTGTTTTTCGGCAGCCTCTCGAACGTCTTTGGGATCCACGTCTGGATTTGAGGCCTGCAAGAACGCTTGATGCTCTTCGCCTTGTTCTTTCACATAGGCTTGGAATTTTTCTGCTGTTTCTTTTGCTTCACTTTTCCCGGCTGTATCATTGTATAAAACGAGAATTTTCATCCTATTCACATCCTAAAAAGGCCGGGTCTTACGCAAGACCTGCGTGAAGAGTTCCCAGCCCAAGAGTTTTTCATTTATTCCAACAAATCAAAAATCAACGTTTATGCTTGAGCATTCAGTTCGGCGATTTTCACAATCACATCGGTCGCTTTCATCATTGATTGTAGTGAGACGAACTCATAACGTCCGTGCATATTTTCTCCACCAGCAAAGATATTCGGTGTTGGAATCCCTAAATAGGAGATTTTCGAGCCATCGGTTCCACCACGAACAGGTTCTGTTATCGGAGTGATTCCCACTGCTTCCATCGCATCTTTTGCTAGATCAATGATACTCATATCTTTTTCGATGATTTCTTTCATGTTGTAGTATTGATCATATAGATGAACGTGTACTCTCGGTTCATCAAAGCGGGCATTCAAGCTTTCTTGAACCGCTAATAATTGTGCTTTTCTTTCTTCAAAACGGGTCCGGTCATGGTCTCGAATAATGTATGCCGTTTTCGCTTCTTCTACTGAGCCGTTGAGACTCATCAAATGGAAGAACCCTTCTGTCCCTTCGGTTTTCTCAGGAACTTCATCAGCCGGTAGCGCATTTTGAAAATCGACTGCTAGTTGCAAAGCGTTGATCATGGTGTCTTTAGCAGTTCCTGGGTGGACATTTTTTCCTTGGATCGTAATTTCAGCTTGCGCCGCATTAAAGGTCTCGTATTGCAATTCTCCTACTGGACCGCCATCCATTGTATACGCAAAATCAACATTGAAATCTTCAACATCGAATTTATCTGCACCAACCCCAATTTCTTCATCAGGGCCAAATGCGACTTTGATTTCCCCATGTTTGATCGTTGGGTTTTTAAGTAAAATTTCCATGGCTGTCATGATTTCTGCAATACCTGACTTATCATCAGAACCTAATAAAGTAGTACCATCAGTAGTGATCAAGGTTTCCTCAACATAATTTTTTAAATTCGGAAAATCTTTTGTGTTTAATGTGTATTTTCCTTCTTTATCTAATTTAATGGTTGATTCGCCATCGTAATTTTCGATGATCTGCGGATCAACATTCTCTGCATTAAAATCGGCGGTATCCATATGGGCGATAAAACCGATGGAGCGTACGTCATGATCCACGTTACTTGGTAATGTTGCGATCACAAAACCATTTGATTCATTGTAATGAACATCGCTTAATCCTAATTCTTCAAGTTCTTTTTGCAGTTCTTTGGCAAACGCGACCTGGGTTTGGGTAGAAGGTGTTGTCGTGCTTGTCGCATCAGAGCGAGTTTCTGTTTTTACATAATTCAAAAAGCGAGGCAATAAATTTTCGTACATAAAAGATTCTCCTATCTATAGTCAAATGGATTTGTTGAAGTGGTGGAAGGAACAAAGGTCACAGCCCAGTTCTCTTCTGCTTTCCACTGGTTGAATTTCTCAATAAAACGAGGAATACATTCCTTTTCGATGTTGTGCCCTGGATCGATCCCAATCAACCCATTGGCTTGCATGTCATGGGCGAAATGATAACTGATATCGCCAGTGATGTACACATCCGCTTGATGGCGTAAGGCATCCGAATAAAACGATTGGCCACTGCCGCCGCAAATGGCGATTCGCTGAATTTTTTCAGGTGCACCAGGAAAGCTGACGAGGCGTAAAGCAGTCAAACCAAAGCGCTCTTTGACACGTTCGACAAACTGATCAAGGGAAAGAGGCTCAGCGAGGTTGCCAACCCGTCCGATTCCATAGGTTCTCGGCAAATTGTCTAAGGCATACAGATCATAAGCTGGCTCTTCGTAAGGATGAGCAGCGATCATTGCCGAAAGCACCTTTTTCTCGATCGTTTCTGGAAAAATGACTTCGATCTTCGCTTCTTGCACCTGTTCTTCTTTTCCGATCTCACCAATGGCAGGATGTGCCGCTTGCTGTGGCGTAAAGCGACCGGTGCCAATCAAGGAATAGCTGGTATTTTGGTAATTGCCTTGCTGACCAGCACCTGCTTTACCTAATGCCTTTCGTAACGCTGGTGCCGATTCAACAGGGGTAAAAACAGCTAGCTTCTTCATTTTTACTTGATGAGTTTGCTTCAAATACGTGTCGGGTTCAACTTCTAATAGTTCACAAAACCAATCGTTCAAACCATCTTCAATAATATCCATATTGGTGTGGGCGGCGTAAACGGCAATATCATGCTTGACGAGATCCATTAGCATCTTTTGTTGTGGATCATCTGTCAGCAAGCGGTTCAAAGGCCGAAAGATCGGTGGGTGTTTGGCAATGATCAAGTCGATCTTTTTCTCGATGGCTTCTGCAACCACTTCTGGACGTACATCAAGAGTCATCATGACTCGCTCGAGGGGTTTGTTTAATGTACCAACATGCAGACCAACAGGATCGCCTTCTTCTGCCAACCATAAAGGGCAGTATGCTTCAAAGCGTTTGATAAATTCTTGACCAGAAATCATGCCAACACCTCCTTGATCCATTCGATCTGATCCTTTAATTCATTGATTTTTTCAGCAGGTGGTTCTTTGGCTTTCTCTAACTCTTTAATGACGCGTTGTCGTTGCTTTAATTCATGTTGCCATTTTTTAAGGAAAACTGGATTTTTTTCTTTTAATAAAAAAGGACCAAAAAATAATTGCTGGGACGTATACGTCGTTTTTCCAGTTTCCGCAACGATAATTTCATAGTTTTTGTCGTTTTCTTCTAAAAGTACTTCATGAATGATTATAAAGTTGTTGCTAACGAGCCATTCTCGCAAAGTCCGTTCCCCAACATTCGGTTGTAAGACCAAGCGTTTGACTCCCGCTAAGCGATTTTTCCGGCTACCTTCTTCTAAAATCGAACGTATCAGTGTGCCGCCCATTCCAGCAATGACAACGGTGTCGATGTTGTCTTCAGGTTGAATCGCGTCCAGTCCATCTGCCAAGCGAACCACGATTTTATCAGCTAACCCGTTCTTACGCACTTGTTTGCTGGCAGAATCATAAGGTCCTTGAACAACTTCTCCAGCTACAGCATAAGAGATTTTGTTCTGCAGCATCAATGCAACAGGCAAGTAAGCATGGTCGGAACCGATGTCGGCGAAACGTGCTTGGTCGGGAATTTGTGCGCCCACACAAGCCAAACGATCCGATAATGCATGTTCGTTCATATTGTCACTCCTTCTCTCGTAGTATATCACGCTTTCCAAAAATAGAAAAAAATGTGCGTCTTGACTGTGGTGCCATTGCCAAGGCGCACATTGCATTAATCTTCCACTAATTCAACCTTTTGGATCGAGTTGCCCGGAATTTGCGGCGGGATCGACATCGTCATGATCGGTATGCCTTGCAACGTCACCTGGACGGTAGCACCTTCCGTCAATTCCTCCAGATCTCCTGAATAAGCCTCGACTGGGACATGTAGGATGACCCCATCATTTTGAAAACTTTGGACGACTTGATCGTCATCTTCCACTGCCGCCACCTCTTTCAAAAAGAGTGAAAAGGTATCATCCGATCCTGCTATCGCATCTTCTTGGATAACACCAGTAAAAATTGCGGCTGTTTCCGTTTCTGATGTACTATTTGATACGGAACTGGTCTGCTCGCTAGTTTCAGAAGTTCCAGTCTCCCCATTTGCAGCGCTGTTTCCCTGATTGCCGCAAGCTGTTAAAAGCAGCATTGCTGCAAAGGATAATCCTATTATTACCTGTTTTGTCATCATCTTCTTCCTCCAGTAATAGTCAGTTATTGGCCATCATTTCGTCGGTTTTTACCAGTCATTTGAATTTCTTGTGTCAAATAACGGATACGTTCCATAATGCGCTTGGCTTTTAATGGTTCGGATTCACCTCGTTGCGTCACCGAAAGATGCTGTTCTAACTCATGCATAGTAAAATTCGAAGTAAAAAAGGTCGGCAGTTGTTCTTGCATGCGGTATTGCAATATGACACCGAAGACTTCGTCGCGAATCCAGCTGCTCATCGCATCAGCACCGATATCATCCATCATCAAAATTGGGGCTTTTTTCACTGCATTCAGCTTGTCCCCCACTTGATCTTTGCCGATTGCTTGTTTCATCTCTACCGCAAATGTTGGAAAGTGGACAAGTGTCGTTGTATACCCCGCCTCTGCTAAATCTCTGGCGATTGCTCCAAGCAGGTAAGTCTTGCCAATCCCAAAACTTCCTACAAAGTAAAGGCCTTTATGAAATTCTTGCGGATTCGCTGTCAACTCACTAATAAAATCAACGGCGGCTGCGATAGCCTCCATTCGTCCAGGCGTTTGCTGATAATCTGCAAAGCTCGCTTCTTGAATATCTTTAGGCATATCCATCGCTTTGATGCGACTGCGGATCTCTTCTTGTTTCTGGTAAGCCAGTAACTCTTTGGTTGGCACATAAGTGACATCAATAAAATGAAAATTTAACGCTAAGCGTGGTTCATAGCCCGGTGCGATCATGGATGGATCATTGATGCGGAATTTCCGCTTTTCTTGAACGAACTCATACAGTTTCGCATAGCTTTTTTGAATATCCGCTTCGGTCAATGCTTCTTCATTTTCGGCAATAAACGCTTTGACATCAGGATCTTGCAAAACTTCTGCCATCATTGATGAAAACTGATCACGGTAATTGCGTTTATCCAATAATTTCCCTAAGTTTTTTCCAACATCTTCCATTACTTGTCACCAGCTTTCTTATGCAAGTAGTTTTGCAGTTTTTTATCTAATTCTGCTTGTCGCTCTGGCGTTAATGCTGTCTCTTCCACTGGTTTTTCAGCCCAAGAAGGCAGCTTTTCTTCGCGAATGATTTTTTTGCCGCTTGTTTGTGGTCGGCTGCGTTTTTCCTTGGCACTTCGAACAAGGCTCCGAACATGCTTGATCGCATCTTCTGCCGTACCGATTTTTAATTCTGACCACTGGGCGGCAATATTATTTACATAATTTCCGGATAAAGCGGCATTGTTTTGGACTACTAAAACGTAATGAACCAGAACATTGATCACACTATTCGGCAATGGTGATCGTTCGACAAGGCTTTTGATCAACCATTGTTCTGAATCGGTCATAAAACTGTTTTTCTCCGCTTTGATCGCTTTTAGAAAGGCGATCGGCGCATTATTTTCACTTTCTTGAATCAATAATACATCATTTTCCGAAAAACCATTCTGCTTCAATGTATTGAAGCGCCGCAACTGGCTTTCTGCTTGAGGATCTTCTCTTGTCGATGTTTTCGTGAAGGTCTGCCGCGATTTTTTCATGATCGCTTGTTCCAACTTCTTCTGATCGACCTCGCCTGTTGTCAAAGAAACATTGTCCGCCATCAAATCCAACAATTCCAACACATCATAGCCGTATAAGGAATGATATAGAACTAACTTTTGTCGAAAACTCGGCGTGAAATTAGCGGCACGGATATACCGACGTTGCGCTTCATATAAAAGAAAGTCCCAATCTAACTGCTTTTCGTCAAGCACCAAGTTTGCATTGGATTCTTGAAAAGAATTACTGACTGCCTGTAACGTTTCTTCATGAGAGGCGAAACGAGCGGTATTTAACCCATAGGCAACTGAGAAGGATTGGGTCACTTCCTGATAATCGGTTAAAGAACATTGCTTTGGTTGATACAGCTTGACCAGCTGATTAAATTTACGCTCCCCGACTCTTTCCAACAAAAGATAGGTATACAATTCATCTTGAAAAAACGCTGCCGGATGAACCGGTTCTTGCAGCCAATACAGATAGGAGGATCCGTTTTGCAAATCTGCTTTTTCATATGATTTCAGCAAGCCGATACCTTCTAGGTTTTGCTTGGCTTTTATGAAGCGAGGCATTCCGACATTCATGGCATTCAAGATATCTAGATGCACGGTCGTCATCGACTCCTCGCCAGAAATGCTTTGGGCTTGGACATCGCTTGCTAGTGTCAAATACAACGCTAAAGCATCACTTTCAATAATTGGTTGATACAAATAAATGAGGGCGTCTTTCCCTTCCGTTGTAAGTGGACGGCTTTTGAACACTTTGTACGATTGATTCGGTAAACTATTGCCCACTTGTTGTCCCCCTCTATTCTTGTGGTTCTTTCGCTTTTTCGACGATGTCTTGTAGTTCTTTTAAGAAAACTGACATGTCTTTAAACTGGCGGTATACACTGGCAAAACGGATATAAGCGATCTCGTCTAAATCAACTAGATCTTCCATCACATACTCACCAATTTGTGTCGTAGATATTTCATTTTCACCAAGAGCACGGACACGACTTTCCACATGATCGACGATTGTTTCCATCTGATCCATTGTCACTGGTCGTTTTTCAGCAGAACGAATCAAGCCCCGTAAAATTTTCTCTCGGTTGAATTCTTCACGGGCACCATTTTTTTTAATGACAAGTAGGGGTGCCTCTTCGATACGTTCAAATGTTGTAAAGCGATAGCCGCAATTTTCGCACTCACGACGACGGCGAATCACACGTCCATCATCGGCTTGTCGACTATCAACTACCCTCGAATTGTTATGATGACATTTTGGACATTGCATAGTTCCACCTCATTTTCTCTCTTATGCGCTTACGTTTTCACGTAAAGTCATCGGTTTCTATGATTAATTATAACATGAAATCCATTGGTACAATAGCCAAAGTGGTTTATTCTGTTCATTTAATACAAAATTTAAATAATGCTATAACTGTTGTTTTTTTCAATGAGAAAAAACGGCAGAAAGATTTCTGCCGTTTCATTTCGTTATTTATCTTTCATTTGCAGCAAAGAAACAAAATCATGCAAATTTGCTGGCTGTTCCAACTGCTGATTGCACCTTTGGCTATCACGGCAAATATAATTCCCGCGTTTCGTATATGTTCCATCGCCGTTGCTCTTGGTCAAAGAAAGAAACATCGACACATTTCCTTCATGCTGGCACAAGGGACAGATCCCTTTTTTGACCTCGGTTGACACATGACCGTGAAGTCCTGTAAATCCCTGCTCAGTGGCTATGATCATAAACTTGCTTTGACTACCGATATCATCCCAAGCAAGATAAGTGGTCTCTTTTAAATCAACGGAAGCAAAATCAGGTATTTTCAGTTTTTTTACTTTCCGAAACATTTTTTCAATTTGTTTTGTTGTCGGCACCTGAAAGGGTCGGACGTACTCTTTGAGTTCTGTTAACAGCTCATTGCTGCGACTGATCGTCATGCCCTGTTGAAAGAAAGCAGCTAAAATTTCACGTGGTGCTGTTTCTTCTTCAGGAAAAAACTTTTCTATGGCGTCTTTGGTCATCGTTTCAACCGTTTTGATCGTTCGAGGATCATTCACCGATTGATAGGTTCGAACTAATTGGTATACTTGATGTTTAATTGAATGAAATTGGTAAGGTTCGATCATAAAAAAGCCTTCTTTCTAATTTTCCGTTTCCTATTGCGGCTGTTCTACTTTCTTGACAGTCGTACACAATGCATAAATAAGCATTTGATGACCACCTCCCAATTTCTTTGCTTCTCTCTATGCGATCTTAATGGATTATAATGAGATGTTGAGCAATTGTCAACTGAGTAGTAGTCTCTTGACTCTTCATCCACTCTGGTTAACAAAAAAATGCCTCGTCTAGAAGACGAAGGCATCCGTGTTCAGTTATAATTTATCTTCAATTCCAGTATAATGCTTCAGCTGGTCTGCATCTCGACGATCGGCAGAAGAAATTTTATTGGCATCAGGATTTTCAGCTCGCAACAATTCTTCACTGCTGACATTTTCTGGGGTAGTTCGATCATTGCGGGCATCGCGCTCGTCATTTTGATCTTCTAATTCATTGACTCTTTTTTGATCGTGCTCTTTCTTGATCTGACCTTCGTGTGCTTGTTCTTTCCCAGAATGGGCAAGTTCTTCATTATTGGTCCACTCACCGATTTTTTCTTTAGCCTTGCCAACGATCACATCTTTTTCGTCTTTAAAAGTACCCATAGTTATCATCCCTCCTGTATAGTTTCATCATAACAAGCATTCTGAATTCTGACAAAAGATATGAATGCGATACCAAACAGTCAGCAAAATGTTTTTCTTTATGCTATAATATGAGCGATTATTTTCTGAATATTCTTACAACTGGAGGTGAAGAACCTGTTTAAGGTTCGACAATAGATGACAATCCTCGATTTCCAACAGGTTTCATTCGTTCGCGACAAGAACTATTTATTAAAAGCGATCAATTGGCAAGTGAAAAAAAATGAGCATTGGGTGATTTTAGGTCTGAATGGTGCTGGCAAAAGTTTATTACTCCAAATGATCACGGGAAGTTTATGGCCTTCTTCTGGTCAACGAACGGTCTTAGGTGAGCGTTACGGAAAAACGTCTGTGCCCGATCTTCAACGGCGCATTGGTTGGGTCAGTTCAGCGCTGCAAAGCAAGTTTTATGGTCGCGATCTTGCCGAAGAGATCGTTCTTTCGGGGCTTTATTCCAGTATTGGTCTTTATGAGTCCTATGAAGAAGAGCAGCTGATCCAAGCAAAAGCGCTTTTGACTGACTTAGGTTTGTCGCATTTGATCCATCGTTCCTATCACGTCCTTTCTCAAGGAGAAAAACAATTTGTCATGATCGCACGGGCCATGATGGCACAACCAGAGATCCTGATTTTGGACGAACCTTGTACGGGCCTTGATCTATTTGCGCGAGAAGAACTGCTAACCCGTCTGGAGGCTTTTTCACAACTGCCGAATACGCCGACTCTTCTTTACGTTACCCATCATACAGAAGAGCTACTACCGATTTTCACTCATTTGCTGATGTTAAAAAACGGCAAAGTCCACGCCGCTGGTCAACGAGAGACGATTTTTACTGAGGAGGTTCTCACCTCTTTTTATGATCAGCCGATCGTTCTTCACCCCTTTTCCAGCAATCGCGTGATCGTGACCCCAAAATAAATCAGGGCTGGTACTTTGATATTTAACCATTCATAAACGATCGTCTTACTTTCCAAACCAAACAGTTTCCGACATGTTTCAGCGCCAGTTGTTTTTGGAAATGATAGGGCTAGGTTTGCTATTGAAAGATAAAATAGCAGGTTCCCTTTAGTGAAAGGGAACCTGCTGCTTTACCTATTTATTTATAGATGCGAGCCAATCATCGATCTGCTGATTGAGTTGGGCGATCGTTCCTTGATTATCAAAGACAATATCGGCCCGTTGTTTCTTTTTCTCAATTGAAAGCTGACTGTCGATTCGTTGTTGCGCGTCTTGCTCATTCAATTGATTACGTGCCATCAACCGCTCTTTTTGAATCGCTTCTGGCACATAAACGACTGCGGTTTGATCCATGTATTGGTCGTAGTCGGCTTCATAAAGCAAAGGAATGTCAACGATCAACAAGGGCACTTCCTGTTTTTTTTCTTCGATCTGAGACAAAATCTCTTGTCGAATAAAAGGAGATAACGTCTGATTCAGCATGCGGCGTTTTTCTGGATCGTTAAAAATCAAAGCACCGAGGGTTTGTCGATCTAGGTGCCCATCATCGGTCAAAATCTGCGGACCAAAGGCTTGCGTCACCGCCTGCAAGCCCTCCGTATTCGGTTCAACGACTTCTCTTGCGATGATATCGGCATCAATAATCGGTAAACCCAGTGATCGAAAATGCGCGACTGCAGTACTTTTTCCAGTGGCAATTCCCCCAGTGACGCCTAAAACAAAACTCATTTGTTGGACCTCACATGCAGTTTTTGACACTGAGGACAAAAATGCGTCCCCCGTTGGGCAACTTTGATCTTGACGATTGGTGTGCCACATCGGCCACAAGGATTGCCTGTCTGGCCATAGACATTTAATGACATTTGGAATTTCCCGGCTTCTCCTAGTGCATTGAGATAGGTCCGAATGGTAGTTCCTCCTGCTTCAACAGCTCGCTCTAAGACATCGATGATTGCTTCATGCAGCACATCTACTTCAGTTGGCATTAATGAATCCGCTGGTTGCTCTGGATGGATTTTTGCTTGCCACAGCGTCTCATCTACATAAATATTGCCCAAACCAGTAACGAGCTTTTGGTCAAGCAATAACGGTTTGATGGCTTTTTTCGAACGCTTCAATCCTTGTTCAAATGCTTCTAATAAAAACAATTCAGGCTTAGGTTCAGGACCTAATTGCATGATCCCTTTATAGGCTGCGCTTTGGTCTTTATCCACTAAGGTCATACGACCAAATTTTCTTACATCATGGTAATTTAACTGACTGCCATCTGTAAAATGGAAAATGACATGTGTATGTTTATCGACAATCGGGTCTGACTCAAAATACTCGTACTTGCCTTCCATTCGTAGATGAGAGATCAGATCATAATCTGTCAATTTAAAAATCAAAAATTTTCCACGTCGTTCAAATTTTTCAAAACGTTGCCCTTTCAACAGTGCCGAAAAGATCGGCACTTCAGGACTTTCGATGATTCGCGGCCAAAGGATCTCGACCGATTCGATCGTTTTATTTAAAACAAGTTTTTCAAGTCCTTTGCGGACCGTTTCAACTTCTGGTAATTCCGGCACCTCTGTTCACCTCATTTATTTTGCATCGTACCATGTTTTGCCCCAATTGCTGTCTGTCAGTAAAGGGACATGCAATGCAACGGCTTGCTCCATCACTTCTTTCACTAAAGCGTCAAGACGAGGCAATTCAGATTCAGGTACTTCAAAGACTAGTTCATCGTGTACTTGCAGCAGCATCGTTGCTGCTAATTTTTCTTCTTTCAAACGTTTCGCCAGATCGATCATGGCAATTTTTAAGATATCCGCCGCACTTCCTTGAATCGGTGTATTGATGGCGGTTCTTTCAGCAAAAGTTCGAATATTGAAATTGCGAGAATTAATATCAGGTAAGTAACGACGGCGATGATACAAGGTTTCAACGTACCCTTTGTCCTTCGCCTCACGAACCACATCCTCCATATACGTTTTCACACCAGGATATTTTTCAAAATACGTATCGATGTATTGTTGGGCGGCTTTTCTGGTGATTCCTAGATTCTGTGATAATCCATAATCAGAAATACCATAAACGATACCGAAGTTGACCGCTTTGGCTTGACGACGCATATTTGGTGTCACATCTTCTGCTTTTTCGATACCAAAGACTCGCATCGCTGTGCTTGAATGGATATCTTGACCTTCGATAAAGGCTTCTTTCAAATGGGTATCATCTGAAATATGTGCCAACACCCGCAATTCGATTTGAGAGTAGTCAGAAGAATAGATAACCCAATCAGCTTCTCGTGGCACAAAGGCTTCGCGGATCTTTCGACCTTCTTCTAAACGAATCGGAATGTTTTGTAAGTTTGGATCGACAGAACTTAAACGACCAGTTTGGGTCAAGGTTTGTACATATCGCGTATGGACTTTGCCATCTCCTTGGATCACTTTTAATAAGCCTTCTACATAGGTTGATTGGATCTTAGCGATTTGACGATAAGTCAAAATGTCTTCAACGATTGGTGCTTGCTCTTTTAGTTGTTCTAACACATCGACTGCGGTCGAATAGCCAGTTTTGGTTTTTTTGATAACTGGTAAGCCCATTTTTTCAAATAAAATCACACCCAGTTGTTTCGGCGAGTTTAAGTTGAAGGTTTCTCCAGCTTCGGCGTAGATTTTTTCTTCAATTTCATGCAACCGTTGTGCAAATTCGCCCTTCATCTGATGCAAGCGAGACGCATCAACTTTGATGCCGGTAATCTCCATCTCAGCTAAAATCATTGATAAAGGCAGTTCCATTTCTTCAAAGAGCGCTGTTTGATTTTTTGCTGCCAATTCTTCCGTAAGTTTTGGTGTTAGGTTTGTAATCGCCGCTACTTTACGGGCTAAATGAGCAAAGAAGTCTTCCTCATCCGCCGGCAGCCCTTTTTTCGCTCCTTTTCCATAAATCGCTTCATCCGATTGGATCGCATCATAGCCATAGTGAGCAGCAACACCTGCGATGTCATTATTCGTATCATTCGTGTCTAAAAGATAAGCTGCCAATAAAACATCAAAAGCGATTCCCTTTGGTGCTGTCGTGTACCGGTTTAACGCCACGTACGTGCGTTTGGCATCATAGACGAATTTTTTACGTTTCTCGTCTTTTAACCAATCGGTAAAGGCTGGACTTTCAAACAATTCTTCACGATTGCTGACATAAATTTTTTCTTGATTGCCCCAAGCAACACCGACAATGTCTTCCAAATGATAGTTATCCCCCATCATCTCGACATACAATGCTGTGTCTCCCTGGAACATATCTTCCGTTACTTCTTCAACGACCGAAAACAAAATGTCTTCCATCTCAACTGGTTCAGCTGTAATTTGCAGCTTATCTAAGAAGCTATTAAAGTTCATTTCTTGGTAGAATGGCACCAATTTCTCTAAATCTTTGCCTTCATATTTCAGTTTGTCGACATCGACCTCAATGGGCGCATCCACATCGATGGTTGCTAATTGTTTTGAAAGAAAGGCGATCTCACGGTCATTGATCAAGTTTTCTTTCATCTTGCTTTTTTTCATTTCATCGATGTGTTCATAGATTCCCTCAACGGAGCCATATTCCTTTAAAAGCTTAATGGCTGTCTTCTCACCAATTTTGGTGACGCCGGGAATATTATCGGAAGCATCGCCAGCTAGTCCTTTCATGTCGATGATTTGTAAGGGTGTTAGGCCGTCATATTTTTCAGCCACATGAGCGGGCGTATAACTTTCAATTTCGCTAACGCCTTTGACCGTAATGTCAACTTTCACGTGCTCCGTTGCCAGCTGGGTCAAATCGCGATCGCCAGATAAAACGACGACATCAAATAGCTCTTTATCGACTTTATTTGCCAATGTGCCAATGATATCATCGGCTTCATAGTTATCTAATTCGTAGTATTGAACACCTAACGCGTTGATCAATTCGCGAATGTAAGGCATTTGTTCTTTAAATTCCCCAGGGGTTTTTGAACGCCCACCTTTATAATCTTCATACATCGCTGTCCTGAAGGTGGTTTTTCCAGCATCAAAAGCCACTAAAACATGTGTTGGCTGTTCTTTTGCCATCACATTTTCAAACATAGTATGAAACGCATAGATGGCATTTGTGTGCAGCCCGTTGGCATTTTTAAACCGTTCTAATGAATTATGCAACGCAAAAAACGCGCGAAAAGCCACACTATTCCCATCAACGAGTAGTAATTTATTTTTTGGCATTTGATTACTCCTTTTCTCAAAAAGTTCCTCTTTATTCTATCAAAGAACGGGCACAAAAGCGATGAATTGCTTTGTTTTCTCTCTCATTTTATACAAAAAAAAAGGCGAGTTTCCTCGCACTTTTTTTAGTTGTTTTTGCCAAAGATTCGCAATAACGCTAGGAATAAGTTGATGAAGTCTAAATACAGTTGTAATGCCATGAAAACGGCCACTCCTGTATTTGCGCCACCATTCGTTGCGAAGTATACATTGCGGATTTGCTGATTGTCATAAGCGGTGATTCCCATAAAGACAAAGACGGTCACGATCGATAAGAAAAAGTCAACCGGTTGACTGCGTAAAATAAATACATTCAAGAGCGTTGAGATGATGATCCCGATCAACAGACCATAGCCGATACGACCAACCACACTTAGATCACGTTTGGTCATGATCCCAAATGCTGACATGACACCAAAAGTGACGGCTGCTGAAACAAATGCCCCCACGATCGATCCAAAGTCATAGATCATCAATGTCACAGACAAGGTCAATCCATTCAAGAGCGAATAGACTAAAAAGCCAGCAACGGTCAAGGACGGATTTTTCTGCGCCTTCACACCTAATACAATGACTAAAATGATCTGTAAGATCCAAAGACCGGTAAATCCTAGCGGAAAATTGTTGATAAATTGCAGGGTTTGCGCTTTGAAGACTTCCCCAAAAATATAGGCCGAGATCGCACTGATCGCAAGCCCAACGCCGAAGAATAAATACACTTTTGAATAAAAGCGATTTAAGCCTTGAGCTTGGACGGTTTCATTGTTTAAATTATTCATCTTGTTGTTCCTCCTCATTTACTGCTACTGCTTTTGGCGGCTGGACCATGACCACAGCATCTAAAATACGATGATCTTCTGTGTTGATCGCTTCAACCGAAATAGTTACCACGTCTTTCATTTTATCCACTTTGATCACTTCGAATTCAAAGGTCAATGTTTCATAATGATATACAGGTTCAATAAAGTTCACCGAAAAATTGACTACATGAGAGCCAGGACCAGGCAAATGTTTCGATACGGCACTGGTGATGATCCCCATCAACATGATGGATGGGACGATTGGACGCTGATACTCAGTATTTTGCGTGTAGTCATGTTGAATATACAAAGGGTTTGCATCATTAGTAAGTCCTAAATATAACAACAGTTGATTGTCTTCGATCGATTCTGTTAAGGATAACGAATCGCCTTCCTCGATATCTTCAATACTTTTCCCTATTTTTCGCGGTTTTCCTATATTCAAAATTTAATTCCTCCAAAAAGAATAGTTTCATCTGAGTATATTCTATCAGATGCCGACAAAAGTGCAAGTTCGCGGTGCTGCTTTTGCAAAAACTTCAGATGTAAAAAACTCTTGCAGCAAACACGCCACAAGAGTCTTTGATTACAATACGTTACGAGTTGTATTGCTTAGTAGTTTTTCATAGGCTGTTTCAAATTTTTGCACATCGCCTGCTCCCATAAAAATCACGACAGCATTTTGATGATCTAGTAGCGGAGAAACGTTCTCTTCTTTGATCACAGTTCCGCCTCTTTGAATTTTATTGCCCAGATCTTCAATTTTAACATCCCCTCGGGATTCACGAGCAGATCCAAAAATATCACATAGATAGACATGGTCTGCAAGATCTAACGCTTCCGCAAATTCATCCATTAAAGCGATCGTACGGGTAAAGGTATGAGGTTGGAAGACAGCAATAATCTCTTTATCCGGATATTTTTGACGAGCGCCATCAATCGTTGCTTTGATTTCTGCAGGATGATGGGCGTAGTCGTCTACGATCGTCATATCCGCTACGATTTTTTCGCTGAAGCGACGTTTCACTCCAGGGAATGAGAGCATCTCAGCGGCAACTTCTTTCATGTCCAATCCTTCTTTGTAAGCCACAGCGATCACACTGAGTGCGTTGTTGATGTTGTGTTGACCAAACGCTGGCAAGACAAAATGGCCAATATTTTCACCATGGATAAAGACGTCGAACTCTGAACCTTGGGTGGTGCGTTCAATGTTTTTTGCTTGAACATCGTCGTTATCGTTGACGCCGTAATAGTAGATCGGGACATCTGCTTCAAGTTTACGCAGGTACTCGTCATCACCAAAAGCAAAAATGCCTTTTTTTACTTGACTTGCCATCGATTGAAAGGCTGAGAAGACATCGTCAATCGAGTGGAAATAGTCCGGATGATCAAAATCGATGTTGGTCATAATTGCATAGTCCGGTGAATAAGCTAAGAAATGACGGCGGTATTCACAAGCTTCAAACGAGAAGAATTCCGCATCGGGCTCTCCATGACCGGTACCATCGCCAATCAAGAAACTTGTTGGCCGGATGCCGCTTAAGACATGCGAAAGCAATCCTGTCGTACTGGTTTTTCCGTGAGAACCAGTCACAGCAATACTCGTATAGGGCTGAATGAATTGGCCAATAAAGTCATGATAACGAGTGACTTCTAAACCAAGTTCTTTGGCCCGTATGATTTCTTCGTGGGTGTCAGGGAAAGCATTCCCTTGGATAATGACCATTTCTGGTTGAATGTTTGCTTTATCGAAAGGCAACAATTTGATTGCTGCTTTTTCTAGATCACGTTGAGTGAAGAAATATTCTTCCACATCAGAGCCTTGTACTTGGTAGCCTTTTTCGTGCAGAATCAAAGCCAATGAACTCATACCGGAACCTTTGATTCCAACAAAATGATGTATTTTGTTTTGATTTTCCATTATTATAATCCTCTTTTCTCAAATCCGCGTCGTAAAAAAACGCGTGTATTGACAAATATCAGGTTGTCACACGACCTACATTATCATACAAAATGAAAAAAATAGCAACGAGTTTTATTTTTCGACTTGACTTTTCTCATCATTTCCTATTTCTAGCAAACGTCCGCGACATTTTCCACAAACAAATTTTTTGATATCCACACGCCGCTGCCGCCGAATCTCGCAGCCACAATTTTGACATCGATAGCAATGCTTAGCTGTTCTTATGGCAGGAGGTGCATACCGCAGGCCTCCCGTTTTTGCCAGCAATGCTTTAAAAGCAGGATCTTGGTGACGATGACCAAGACCTGCTAAATGCAAATGATAGTGACATAATTCATGCTTGATAATGCCGATAAAAACCTCCATCCCGTGTTCAGTAAGCATCACTGGATTGAAATCCAAGTGGTGATCACTTAGATGGTAACGGCCACCGGTTGTTTTTAAGCGAGAATTAAATACCGCTCGATGCGTAAATGGTTTATTGAAAACAGACAGCGAAAGCTCTTCCACCAAACGCTGCAATTCTTGTTGGGTCATTTAGCATTTCCTGGATCGACCATTGTTAAACTGATACGGCCTTTTTTGACATCTACTTGCTCGATCCAAACGGTTACGACGTCACCAACGGAAACAACGTCTTTCGGATGTTTTACAAACGAACGGCTCAGCTTCGACAAATGAACCAGTCCATCTTGTTTGACACCGATATCGACGAAAGCACCAAAGTCGATCACATTTCGAACAGTTCCTTTCAATTCCATTCCCGGTTTTAGATCCTCCATACTCAACACATCTTTGCGCAATAATGGGGCTGGCATTTCATCCCGCATATCACGTCCTGGCTGCATTAACGCTTTTAAGATATCTGTGATGGTTTCTTTCCCGACAGACAATTTAGCAGAAAGTTCTGCTGGACGCATTTGCGCCAACTTCACTTTATTTTCTTCAGATTGTTCTTTCCCAAGCTCCGCTAGAGAAATATCCGCGAGCGCCAAAATTTCTTTGGCAGTGTCATAACTTTCTGGATGAATCCCGGTATTGTCCAAAATGACTTTTCCGCCAGGAATCCGCATAAAACCGATCGCCTGTTCATAGGCCTTTGGCCCTAAGCGAGGGACTTTTTTCAGTTGATTGCGCTGCGTAAATACCCCGTTTTCTTCTCGATAGGTCACGATATTTTGGGCAGTCGTTTTATTTAAGCCCGCCACGTGCTGTAAAAGTGCCGCACTTGCGGTATTGACATCAACGCCTACTTGGTTGACGACCGTTTCCACGACAAAATCCAATTGTTCGGCTAAGCGCTTTTGCGAAACGTCATGTTGGTATTGCCCGACGCCCACCGATTGTGGATCGATTTTAACTAATTCTGCCAAGGGATCTTGGAGACGGCGACCAATACTGATGGCACTTCGTTCTTCCACTTGCAGATCAGGGAATTCATGCCGGGCGATCGGACTGGCCGAATAAACAGAAGCGCCTGCCTCATTCACGATCACATAATATACCTCTTGATCGATCAATTTTAATTGTTCAGCGACGAATTGCTCTGACTCTCGACTCGCCGTCCCATTACCGATTGCGACCATTTCAACTTTATAGGTTTGCAATAAGCGACGAAACGCTGGTCCAGCCGCTTCTCGTTTATTCATCGGCGCCGGTTTATGGGGATAGATCACTTCGATCGCTAATACTTTTCCTGTCTCATCAACGACGGCCAATTTACAGCCCGTTCGATACGCTGGATCAAACCCTAAAACGACTTTCCCCTTCAACGGAGGCTGCAGCAGCAGATTGCGAAGATTTTCTCCAAAAATCGCAATTGCTTGTTCGTCGGCTTTTTCTGTCAACTCATTGCGGATCTCTCGTTCGATCGCTGGTAAGATAAAACGTTTCAAGGCGTCAGCAGCAGCAGTTTGGACAAAACTGGCTGCGGGTGAATCACTATTTGTGATCAATTTCCGACGTAGGTACTCCATGATTTTTTCTTCATCTGCCACAAGCGTTACCTTCAAAATGTCTTCTTTTTCTCCACGATTGGTGGCTAAAACCCGGTGGGAAACCATCTTATTGATAGGATGTTGGAAATCGTAATACATTTCATAAACGCCTTTTTCATCTTTTTCAGCATTTTTGACCGTGCTCTTATACAGTCCTTTGTTAGAATAATAGCTCCGAATCCAACTTCGAAATTCTGCAGTATCACCAATGACTTCTGCAATGATCTCATGGGCGCCAGCCAAGACATCTTCTACAGTAGGAACAGCATCACTCATAAATTCGGTCGCTTTTTCTTGTACGTCACCTATTTTTGAGAAGCTTAACAGCCACTGAGCAAATGGTTCCAAGCCATTTTCTTTGGCGATCGTCGCTTTGGTGCGTCGTTTTTGTTTATAAGGACGATACAGGTCTTCGACGGCCTGCATTTTTGTCGCAGCTAAAATCGCCTGTGATAGTTCAGGCGTTAGCTTTTCTTGTTCTTCTATCAAGCGCAAAACTTCTTGCTTGCGTTTCTCTAGGTTTTCTAAGTACTGATACCGCTCTTCGATTTCTCGAATTTGAACTTCGTCAAGTCCATTCGTCATTTCTTTACGGTAGCGGGCAATAAACGGAACGGTATTTCCTTCTTGCAATAATTGTAACACCGTACTGATTTGTTTTTGGGTAAAAGAGGTTAGTTCTTGTTTCACTAAATCAAGTACCTCTTGATTCATTTCTGCCATTCGTTCTCACCTTTCCTTTGTTGCTTTTGCTATTTTAACATAAAAAAGTCAGCCATTGAGGAAACAAGAAGGCACGAAAGGAACATTGCTTCGGGGCTCTTGTAATGGCTGCTTTTCTCTTTTTAGAAAAGACTTTTAAAAGTCTGGTTGCCAAGGTCCTGCTAAATTTTGATATTCGATATCCTGAAGGACCCCTTTGTCATCAAAAATCACGCCATGCACCGATCCACCAAATACTGCCCCGCCATCGATGCCGATTTTGTCGTCTTGTTGCCAAAGATCCGTCGTCTGCATATCTCCATGCAGCATTGGCGTGATGGTATGACCAAAAACGATCGTTTTTCCTGTACGGTTTTTTCCTTTATGAAATGGCTCGCGAATCCAGATAAAATCGTGGTCGGCGGTCTTCCGCCAATCTTTTTTACTTAAATCCACGCCCGCATGGACAAAAAGATACTTCCCCCATTCGTAATAAAGCGGCCGCTCCATCAAAAACTCTATTAAGTCTCCATATCTACTTCGGATCATCAAGGCAATTTCCGTTGGCGAATACTCTTCAGTAGCTCCTGAATGTAAAAGACTTTCAATCGTTTCTTTGCCGCCATTGCGTACGTAGGCGGCGAACCAATCCTCTGGGGCATTTAGAAATTGCAGAAAATACTCTTCGTGATTGCCACGTAAATAAATCGCTTGATGTTCTTCAACTAATTTCTTTCCGAGCATTAAACACTCTTTGGACTTTGGTCCTCGGTCATTTAGATCACCAATCAAAAGCAACTGATGGATTTTCGGATCATATTCCGCAAGAAGACTTTTAAAAAGATCGGCCATTCCATGAATATCACTGATTGCATAAAGATAGTTTTGCATAGTCATTCCCTCCTTAAAGGCAATTGAGTCTCTTATTATCAATTTTAGCCCTTTGGCTGCAAAATGTCTTGCATTAAAATCAAAAAACAATCATTCGTCTTGAACGGTTCGACAGCATAGAGTCGGGTTCATAAAGACGAATGATTGATTACGATCGGTAAAACCTATTTTCCTGAAACAGCAAAATAATTGCCATCCGGATCGGCAAAATTGAAAACCAGCTGTTCTTCCATCTGAATCAATTCGCCGACTTCTGCTTCCATCTCTAAAAGTTTTTTATAGAGAGCTGTAATATCCTCAGCAAAAAACATGATCGATGGGGAATTTAATGCGACTTCAGGTGAGTGCGTTTCGATGAACTCACGGTCATATAAGACAAAATGAACCTCTGCCTCTTTTGAAGGAGCGATTTCGACGACGGATGTTCCATCGATCGTTTGCTGTTCAATGATCACAAAGCCTAATTCTTGCCAAAATTCGACAGCTTTCGTCACATCATCAACGTAGAGCATCACTTGCATTTGGTTGGAAAACAATGGAAATCCCTCCTATTTCAACTTATTTTTCTTCTTCGGTCGATTCTTGTGTGGGGTTCGAGTTGGTATTGAAGTTCAGTTGGAGTCCTGGTTTGTCGGTCACGATTTCTGTCACCTCATACGTCAGGCGTTTGACGATATCAAACAATGGCTCAACCAAACGATCAGTTTCAGCTTTTGTTAGATCTTCTCCAGAATTGACTTTACGATTCAAAATATGATTGACCTGTCCGACACGTCCTGACAAAACATAATCAGGGAACACTAATTGAAATTCTAGCCGGGCGCCAATAATACTGTTTTTTTCCATATATTCTTCATCTTTGACTTTTAACGGCGCAAAGCCGACATTCAATTTGGTTTCCATTTCTTTGTCTTTCGGTTTCATATCGAAATGATATGCTTCAACGATCGGTTGTTGTCTTTTTAATTCCACTAGATTCACACTCCTTATCTAAAAGTATAGCATAACCTTTTCTTTGAGCCTACTGTATTCTTTAGACAATAAAAAAAAACGGCGAGTGCCGTTTTAATTTGCTTCTTTTAGTGTTGCTAGATAATCCAAGGCATCTTGGACATTGGCGATCGGAACGATTTTCATATCCGTGTCTAACTTTTTCGCTGCTGCTACTGCCTCTTCATAATTTGTTTTGATGGAAGGATCTATTTCACGCTCTTCGTCAGTGATTTCATCATCTGGGGCAAAGAAGATTTCTGCACCACTTTCACTGGCACTCGCTACTTTTTTATCGATCCCACCGATTCGACCAACGGTTCCGTCAGCTGAAATCGTTCCTGTCCCAGCTATGTTGTGACCTTTACGTAGGTTATCTCCGGTCAACTGTTCATAGATTTCAAGGGTGAACATCAAACCAGCGGAAGGTCCTCCGATATTGCCAGAATCGATCACGATCTCTTCATCAGAAGTGATCTCTGTATGATCGACGAGGGAGATGCCAATACCGGCTTTTTGATTGCTCTCCAGTTCAATTAGTTTGCCCGTTGCTTCTTTTTCTTCGCCATCTTGCAAGTAAGTCACGGTGATTTCATCACCAATGGTTTGACTTTGGACGTAGTCGATAAAATCTTGACTGCTTTTAAATTCTTTACCATTGACTGCGGTGACGGTATCTCCAACGGATATTTTCCCAGCAAAGCTGGAATTTGGATCGATCCCCATGACATAGACCCCTTTATAGGTCATTTCATAAGGTAAGTCTGCCAGCTTTAATGCTTGCTCAATCGCACTATTTTGCGAGGATTCCATATAGTAGCGTTGAATGCGGTTGTACTCCTCATCTGTCGCACCGCCTAAAAGTTCTTCCTCACTGATCAAGTCTTGGAATTCATTGAATTTCGTTCCAATCGCTGTGAACACGGTAGCTTGTCGAATTCCAACACTGGTCAAAGAAAAGGAGCCGGCTGATGTGTCTTCTTTTTGATTGACGGTAATCAGCTCTTTTAAATCGATCGTTGCTCCTGGTTGCTCGATATAATAGGGAATCGGCAAAAAGGCACAAGCGGCGATGATTAGCGCTAAAACAAACAGGAGGAAATATTTGATCGTTGATTTAAGATTCATTGGTATCACGCTTCTTTACTATAGCATCGTAGATATTTTGAGGTAAATATTCGGCAACATCGCCGTTAAAGGTCAAGATTTCTTTCAACAAACTGGAACTGATGAAACTGTGTTTTGCGTCTGCTAAAAGAAAAACGGTCTCTAATGAGGGTTCTAGGTGATGGTTCATCTCCATGATGTCCCGCTCATATTCATAGTCTTTCACACTACGAATGCCTCTTAGCAGAAACTGAGCACCTAGTTTTTTTGCGATCGTAACCGTCAGCTCCGTTTCTTGTGCCAGAATCTTGACGTTAGGAATATGGGCGAGGGCTTCTTCGATCAAATGAACTTTTTCTTCACTCGTAAAAAAACTTTTTTTATTGGTATTTGTAAAAACACCCACGATCAGTTCATCAAAAAGCGTGGCTCCTCGCTCGATCAGGTCAACATGACCGGACGTCAATGGGTCAAAACTCCCTGGAAATAAAGCAATCTTTTTCACGTTATCCCTCATTTCTATAGATCGTCACTGCCGATATGCCATAGGTTTGGGCACGGTCCAAATGCAACGAGCCGATTTGTTCTGGTAAGTCGATGGACTTGTCTGTTTCGCAAACTACGTATGCAGACGGACGAATCAATTCATCCTTCAGCATAGCTTCTAACTGTTGCAGAATCTCTTGCTTTGCGTATGGTGGGTCTAAAAACAAATAGTCAAAACTTTGTCCCTCAGCTGCAAACTGCCGTAAAGCTTGATTCGCATCCATTTTTAACACCGTGAACTTTTCGGGTTCTTTGGTTATAGCAATATTTTTGCGGATCACTTTGGTTGCTGGAAAACTACGGTCGACACAAACCGCATGATTGGCACCACGAGAGACCGCTTCGATAGCCAAGCCCCCGCTTCCACTGAATAAATCCAGTACAACTCCTCCATCTAAATATTGCCCTAACATGTTAAAAATCGCCCCTTTTACTTTGTCTGTCGTGGGGCGAGTGTTGTCTCCAGCGAGACTTTTTAATCTGCGGCCACCATATTCTCCGGCTACTACACGCATACGTTTTTCCCTCCAAGATCTTCGTAAATACAAATATAGCACTGTTTCTATAAATAGCAATAAAAAAATGGCGGTGACTCAAGGCACCCCCACTTTTTTATTACACGTTTTCTGCCAATCGAATCATCGTATTTTTTTCTTCGATATCAAACCCTTCGTCTTTCACTGGATAGGCTGCTGACGTACCAATTTTTTCAGCAAAATCCATTTCGACATCTGGTCGATAGGAAGCTTCAACTTGTCGAACAAAGTGAAACTGCTCGATTTTTGTTTTTTTGCTTTCGTATTCTTCTTCGTTCAAATACATGACCACGTATTTCATCTTGCGTGACACATAATGAACAAAACCAAAACGACGCAAATTCTTTAGTTGACGTAGGCTGTAAACCCATACGATCAATCCTCGACGCTTTTGCATCGTAAAAGGCTCTTTATCCTCGTGCATGACAATTTCCTCCACAACTTGATTTTGATTGAAAAAAGGGACTCCCAGCGTCCACTTTGACAGAGGGAGAAAAACAAGTAGAGATCGCCACAGTCAGTTCATCCAGCAAACGCTGCAGTTGTGTTTCACTCCAGCGATACTCACTTACTTGTTCATTAAGATCCAACTGCCGCTTGGCTGTGCGCAACGCCCGTTTTTTTTCTTTGAAATCAGGCGCATACTCACCGTAAGCTTCAATTCTTTCAAAATCTAGTTTTTTTTCTAAAAACGATCGCATCAATGTCTGAACATCAGGGTCTTGATGCATGACCTGTTTCGCTTTTTGATAGGTTTTACACGTTTCACTTGCTTTGATTGCCTTCACAAGTGCTTCGATTTGATCTTCAATCTCAAAAAAGGCTTCATCGTAAATCATCTGACGTACTATCCTCGGTCCCTTCCACATCTTCTTGCACTAAGACTACCATATTTGCTTCAGAAAAAGCAATTCCTATCTTTTCTGATTGTTCATGGGTCAGGCGCTCAGTAAATCTTGGATTACTGAACCAAGATAAAATCGTAAAAGTTGGATCATAAACAGGCGCTTCGAAGATTGAAGCAGATGCTTCCAATTCCTTTTCCGCTAACAACTCTCGCCATTCGTCATTCGATAAGACAAAATTACTTGTCTTTTCCGAAGAAAGTGCTCGTTGATAAGAATGGATTCGTTGAGAAGTCAAATAGTCTGATAGGTTATTCGTCAAATTAAATAAAAGTCCAGCTGCTTCTTGATGTGTTTGGGTATCCTGTGAGAAGCTGTCTAAGCCGATTTGCTGGCGAATTTTATCGATGATAACAAACGCCAGGGTCTCTTTTTCAAGGTTGGCTTGGGCTTGGTCAATTGTTTGCGAAACTTGAAACAGCGGTCGCTGCCCTTCCGTCAAGGGATAAGGTGCCAGTTTAAGTAATGTGGTCTGATCCAAGTAAGTGACGGCTTGCAGTTGGGCAGTCTCCTGATCAAAGAACAAAACAGCAAATGTCCCGTTGTCAAAAGCCACTAATGGACGGTAGTTCATATCTTCTTCCATCAATTCGAAACTGATCGCACGATCATTTTGTGTCAAGGTAAAGTTAGGATAGATCATGGTCAACTCCGTCAAGTCAGTCAAGGTCATGCCCATCGTAAAAGGTGCCAGGGAAGAGCCCCCGGCGCCGATTACTTTGATTGCTTGCACACTTTCACCATCGGTATTGATCTCAACATACTGTTGATCGTCTAATTGATTGTAGACCCGAATTTCAAACTCGTAACCTGATCGATATGTTTGAACTGGAAGACCATAGACTTCTTCGAAATCCGAAACAGGTTCCCCGATCAATTCAGCTAATCCTTGAGCTGCGATTGGTTCGTAATTCATGTTTGTTGGTGCTTTGATTGGGTTTTCGATCGTCACTCTTGAATCTGAAGCGTTTTGCATGAAAACTGGCTGCAAATACACGATTATTAGGGCTAGGACAAATAAGCCGCAAAACAATAATCCTCTTCGCTTCATCTGTGGATCGACTCCTTACTTCTCTTTGACTTCAATCAAAAGATCTCCTGACTGAATTGGTTCCCCATCGGTTACATACACATGTTCAACTACGCCTGAGAAGCGGGCTTCAACCGAAGTTTCCATTTTCATCGCTTCCGTGACCATCAAGGTTTGTCCACGTGCCACCCGGTCGCCTTTTTTGACTAATACTTCTAAAACTGAGCCACTCATCGAAGCACCGATCTGTTCTTTGTTCGTTGGCTCTGCTTTACGTTTCGTTTGAACAGAGCTGATGATTGAGTTGTCCTTAACGACGATTTCTCGGCGTTGTCCGTTCAAGTTAAAGAAGAGTGTTCGGTTGCCTTCAATATCTGGCTCACCGATCTCATCGAGACGAATGATCAAGATTTTGCCTTTTTCTAATTCAACATTGATCGTTTCACCTAAGCGCATGCCGTTAAAGAAAGTTGGAGTATCAAGAACTTTCACATCTGCAAACTGTTCATAAGCTTTTCGATAATCAAGGAAGACTTGCGGATACATCAAGTAGCTCAAGACTTCTTCATGTTTTGGTTCATAGCCGATTTTCTCCGCTAGTTCTTGCTTCACATCAGCAAAATCAACTGGCTTCGCGAATGTTCCAGGACGTTCGGTAAAGGCTGGGCGTCCTTTCAAGATAATGCGCTGTAATTCTTTCGGGAAGCCACCAACTGGCTGACCTAACTCACCTTGGAAGAATGTGATTACTGACTCAGGGAAGCTTAATGTATCGCCTTTTTCAAAAACATCTTTCTCAGACAAGCCATTTTGAACCATAAAGAGTGCCATGTCCCCAACGACTTTCGAAGAAGGCGTCACTTTCACGATGTCTCCAAACATCATATTGACTTCATGATAGATTTCTTTGATTTCATCCCATTTTTCGCCTAAACCAACGGCTTTGGCTTGCTGCTGGAGATTGGTATATTGTCCCCCCGGCATTTCATGCTTGTACACTTCCGTTTGAGGTGCGTTCAAGCCATTTTCAAAGGAATGGTAGTACATGCGGACATCTTCCCAGTAGTGGTTCAACTGTTGGATATTGTCTACATTGATTTCTGGGCAGCGTTCGCCGTTCAATAGTGCATAATACAAACTACTCATACTTGGTTGACTCGTTGCGCCACTGACCGCTGACATAGCGACATCCACGATGTCAACACCGGCTTTAGTAGCTGCTGAGTAAGTAATGATCCCATTTCCACTCGTATCATGGGTATGCAGATGAATCGGCACATCGATCGTATCCTTTAGCTCACTGATCAAACGATAAGCCGCTTGCGGTTTTAATAATCCAGCCATATCCTTGATAGCAATGATATGGGCACCAAGGTTTTGCAATTCTTTCGCCATATCTTTGTAGTATTGTACTGAATATTTTTGACGGGTCGGATCATTGATATCCCCGGTATAACAAATCGTTGCTTCTGCAATTTTTCCTGTATCGCGAACGGCTTGAATACTTTTCTCCATTTGTGGAACCCAGTTTAAACTATCAAAGATTCGGAACACATCAATTCCTTGCGCTGCAGATTCTTTGATGAATTCTTCCAATACATTGTCTGGATAATTGGAATATCCCACAGCATTGGAGCCTCTAAACAACATTTGCAACAAGGTATTCGGCATTTTTTTCCGGAACATCCGCAATCTTTCCCATGGATCTTCTGTTAAGAAACGGTAGGCAACGTCGAACGTTGCTCCACCCCACATTTCACTTGAGAACAATTGTGGCAGGCCAGCTTCCGTCATCGCGGCAATTTTCTTAAAGTCATGGGTTCTTACACGAGTTGCCAACAAACTTTGATGGGCATCTCGGAAGGTTGTATCCGTCAGTAAGACATTGTTTTGTTGACCGATCCATTCAACGACACCCTCGGCACCTTTCGTATCTAAAATATTTTTGGCGCTGACAAAATCAGGCGTTGCTTGGATGTGTTGTGGCATCCGTGGCTCATTATAAAATGGTTTCTTTTGTTTTTCGATCCCCGGAAATCCATTGATGGTAATTTCCCCGATATACTTCATGGTTTTGTTTCCACGATCACGAATCCGAGGGAAATTGAATAGTTCCGGCGTATTGTCGATAAAGGTGGTTTTGGCTTCACCCGAACGAAAGGCTGGATGAGAAACGACATTTCGCATGAAGAGAATGTTTGTTTTTACCCCACGTACACGAAATTCTTTCAAACAGCGCATCATTTTCTGAATCGCTTGATCAAAGGTTGCCGCATGTGTACAGACTTTTACAAGCAGTGAGTCGAAATACGGGGTTACCACCGCACCTGCGTAAGCATTTCCGACATCTAAACGAACCCCAAACCCACCCGGAGAGCGGTAGGTATCGATCTTACCAGTATCTGGCATAAAATTATTCGCTGGATCTTCCGTTGTCACGCGACATTGAATCGCAACCCCTTCGAAGCGAATATCTTTTTGTTCAGGAATCCCAATTTCTTTATGCAGATCCTTGCCTTGTGCAATTAGTATTTGTGTCGTCACGATATCTAAATTGGTGATCATTTCAGTGATTGTATGTTCCACTTGGACCCGAGGGTTTACTTCGATGAAGTAAAATTTATCGCCTTCAACTAAAAATTCCACTGTTCCGGCATTGATATAGCCAACATGCTTCATCAATTGAACGGCAGCTTGACAAATTTTTTCCCGTTGTTCAGTCGTCATTGACACACAAGGTGCCACTTCGACTACTTTTTGGTGACGGCGCTGAACAGAGCAGTCACGTTCAAATAGATGGACGACATTTCCGTGCGTATCCCCTAGAATTTGGACTTCAATATGTTTTGGATTACTAATATATTTTTCAACGTAAACTTCGTCACTACCAAATGCCGCTTTCGCTTCACTTTTGGCACGTTCGTAGCCATCACGTGCTTCTTTTTCATCATGAGCGACACGCATGCCTCGACCACCGCCGCCAAGAGCTGCTTTGATCATGATTGGATAGTCATGTTCGTCAGCGAATGCTAAAACGTCGTCAATCGATGCCACTGGACCGTCAGATCCGGGAATGGATTGAATCCCCGCCTCGATCGCTGCTGCTTTTGCTTTGATCTTGTCGCCAAAAATATCTAAGTGGTGAGTGGATGGTCCGATGAAAATCAAACCTTCTTCTTCACAGCGCTGAGCAAAGCCTAGGTTTTCTGATAAAAAACCATACCCTGGATGAATCCCTTCAGCCCCGGCTTTTTTCGCTGTGCGAATAATATCTTCAATGTCTAAATACGCATCAATCGGCCGTTTGCCTTTCCCCACTAAATACGCTTCGTCTGCTTTAAAACGATGGACGGAGTATTCATCCTCCGCAGCATAAATACCGACTGTTTTGATTCCTAACTCCGCACATGCGCGGAAGACACGAATCGCGATTTCTCCACGATTGGCAACAAGAATTTTCTTCATCTAATCCACTCCATTCAATTGATCAATAATTCAAATAATATTGTTTCCTCTTTTCTTCGGCACTGATATTTAATACAAAACCAATACAAATCGACAGCATCAGCAAACTTGACCCACCCTGACTTAAAAACGGAAAAGTGATTCCCGTCAATGGGATCAAACCAGTGATCCCCCCTAAGTTGATGAAAATCTGAGACATAAATAATGTCCCTATGCCGATACACATCATGGAATTAAAGGGATCTCTTGAACGGATACCGACAAGAAAGATCCGTCCCACCATATAGAACAAAACGCCTAAAATGATGATCGATGGGATCAAGCCTAATTCTTCCATAACGATCGAAAATATATAATCGGTGTGCGCTTCGTTTAAGAAGCCACGTTTTTGGATACTATTTCCAAGCCCGCGCCCGAAAAGTCCACCGTTGAACATTGCGTAATACCCATTGACCATTTGATGACCTGTATTGTATTCATCAGCAAACGGGTTCAAAAAGGATGAAAAGCGACTATAAACATAAGCTGGTAAAAGCTTACCGCCAGTTAGATTCACAAATAGGACAATCAACATACTCCCAACGATACCTGCCAACCCCAATATCAAAGTGTACAAGTAATTCAATCCACTAGATAATAAAACGACAAAAGCCAGTAGCATGACGATCACAGCATTCCCTAAGTCGGGATAAAAGGCCATGATCCCGGTGTAGACGAAAACGATTCCGATTGGACGCCAAACCGTTTTCCAAAACTCTTGTTGGATGCCTTTTTGACGATAAGATAGCGTCACCGATAAAAACCAGATGACAATAAATTTCAAGTACTCAGCTGGTTGAATAGAAAAGCTCGCAATCGTTAACCAACCATGGGCCCCGTTTCTTCTTGGGAAAAAGAAAGCAGCGATCAATAAAAACAAGATGACGATCATGGCGATCTGGACAAATTTTTTATTCCGAAAAACATCCGTTTTCATTTTATACATGACAGTGATCGCTACTAGGCTCACCAACCAAAATAATGTTTGATTGATGACGTAAGAAGCAGCTGTGGTCGGTTGTGTGGCGGTCATCGCCACATAAGATGTGGAACTATAAACCATCATCAAGCCCGTGACACACATAACAATATATGGTAACAAAATACTATAATCTAATAAATGTCTTTTCTTTACTTTTTCTGGCAAGTTTATGCCTCCTTGCCGATTTCAGGTGTCCGCTGGTCTTCATAGACCTCGCTGTACAATTGGTTCAGATCTTTTTCGAGATCCGCCATCAATTGTTGTCCTGTTTGATTATCGACGATCCCCAAGCGGATCGCAAATGCCACTTGCCGTGATAGACCATACATCTGGGTATCAACCACTTCTTCAAATGCTTTGCATTGTGCGATACATAAACTATTTTCTTGGTTTCGGATCAGCTTTTTGATTCGTTCTGCGTCATCTCTAAGCAGATCTAGCGCTTTTGTAGAATCGATGTGCTCCATTCCGGTCCCCCCATTTCTTCGTTTCACCATTATAGCATATTCTCTCTGGCTTTTGCATCATTAGATTGCATAGAAATACGTAAATGACGAACTTTAACGAGTATATTTTCAAAAAGTTCGTTTTTTAGCGAAGATCGTTCGTTTTTTCAATTTTTCATTCGCTTTATCTTCATGAATCGCGCTAATAGCCGTGAAACAAGCGCCCGATGTGGAACATAACGCAAAAAACGTCCTTTACTAAAATTTAAGAAAAGCTGTTCTATCAACTTTTCTTAAAAATATTCCTGTTACTTTTTCCACAATTTATTTTTTAAAAAAAGAACAGGTCCAAAAGTCCCTGTTCTTTCACTTTGCATGAAAAGAAAAATCGTTTACCTTGTTTCGTCGCCGATCTTGCCATCTCCATTGATGTCCTCATCGGAAAGACGTTCGACTTCTTTAATAAAACCTTCGCTCATCTCTTGATAGTTCTGCTCACCAACGACCGCATCATCAGGAATTTGATCGACATTCGCAAAAAACTCAATATGATTGTGTAGATTTTCAAAGCGCATAGGAGCATCTCCGCCGTATTCACCATCAAGGTTGATCATTAATCGATTGACCTGCTCTGGCGCGTCTACTTCAAGAAAAGATGTTTTCGTATAAATCAGACGACGATCGTTGATGTGTTTCCCACCATTCATCATTAAAGCAACTAAGTGGACGATCTCAAAAATATTGGCCGTTTTGACAATGATCAACGAAAATTTCCCATCGTCAAGCTTTGCATCAGGCGCAATCTGTTCAAAGCCCCCCACTGAATTCGTCAGCCCTAAAAAGAACATTGAGGCTCCGCCAATGTATTCTCCGTCTTCATACTTTAGATGCATTTTGATCGGTTTGACGCGGGGCAGTAATTCGGCTCCTTTTGCTAGATAAGCTAAGTAGCCAAAAACACTTTTCAACTCAGAAGGAACATCATAGGTCAGTTCTGTTAAGTGTCCGCCAGCAGCGATATTGATAAAATACGTATTGGGTGTTTTTCCGACATCCATCTTCACCGTCTGCTGTTTTAAAATCACTTCCGCAGCTGCTTTGATATCGGTCCGAGGAATCTTTAGTGCACGTGCGTAGTCATTGGTGGTTCCTCCAGGAATAATCGCCATCTTCGGGCGTTTTTCTAATGGAGCGATTCCGTTGACGACTTCATTGATCGTACCATCGCCACCGGCCGCTACCACCAAATCAAAACCAGCTTCACCGGCTCTTCTTGCTTCATCACGGGCGGAAAATGGTGCAGCGGTCGTGGCAAACGCACTCGCCTCATAACCGCCTCTTTCCAAAACATCTAAAATATCTGCTAAATTTTTTCGAATCAATTCTTTCCCAGATGTCGGGTTATAGATTACTCTTGCTCTTTTCATCGCTTGCCTCTTATCGCTTTGCTAGTTCTTCTTGCAACAGCTTGTTCACAACGCCTGGATTCGCTTGTCCTTTGGTTGCTTTCATGATTTGACCAACTAAGAAACCAACTGCGCGGTCTTTTCCGTTTTTAAAGTCATCGACGGATTGTTGGTTGTTATCTAATACTTCATTGATCATTGGTAGTAATTGCGCAGGATCTGATAATTGGATCAATCCTTTGGCTTTTACGACTTCTTCAGCGTCGCCGCCGTTTGTGATCAATTCTTTGAAGACTTTTTTCGCAATCTTCGAACTGATGGTGCCATCGGCGATCAAACGAATCATTCCCGCTAAATTGTCTGGGGTTAATTTTGTTTCTGGCAGTTCCAATTTTTCACTGTTCAGATACGCTGAAACTTCCCCCATCAACCAGTTAGAAGCTTGTTTGGGATCAGCACCGGCATCAATGGTTTTTTCAAAGAAATCGGACATTTCTTTTGATAAAGTCAAGACCATTGCATCGTATTCTGGTAAGCCCAATTCAGAGATGTAACGGGCACGACGTTTTTGCGGCATTTCTGGCAAGCTTTGACGTACCCGTTCGATCCATTCATCATCGATCACAAATCGTGGGATATCTGGTTCTGGGAAGTAACGATAATCAGAAGAACCTTCTTTGACACGCATCAATAAAGTTTTGCTGGTTGCTTCATCAAAACGACGAGTTTCTTGTTGGATCTCGCCTCCAGAAAGCAATACTTTGGCTTGACGTTTTTCTTCAAATGCTAAACCTTTTTTCACGAAGGACATAGAGTTTAAGTTTTTCAATTCTGTTTTTGTTCCGAATTGTTCTTGGCCGTAAGGTCGCAACGAAATATTGGCGTCGCAACGCATGGAACCTTCTTCCATCTTCACATCAGATACTTCTGTAAACAAGATGATTGAGCGCAATGCTTCTAGATACGCATATGCTTCTTCTGGTGAACGCATATCTGCTTCGGAAACGATCTCGATCAAAGGGGTTCCTTGACGATTTAGATCAACATAAGAATAACCGCCTTTGCCGTGCATGTTTTTCCCGGCATCTTCTTCCAAATGAACTCGCTCAATGCGGATTTTTTTCTTTTTACCTTCCACTTCGATTTCAATCCACCCATCATGACCTATCGGTTGATCGAATTGTGAAATTTGATAGGCTTTTGGATTATCAGGATAGAAATAGTTTTTGCGGTCGAAATGTGTTTCTTTTGAGATTTCACAATTCAACGCAAGCGCAGCTTTCATCCCAAATTCGATAGCCGCTTTGTTCATTACTGGTAAAACACCTGGATAGCCCCAGTCGATCACATTCGTGTTGCTATTTGGTTCAGCACCAAAGTGAGCAGGTGCTGGAGAAAAAATCTTTGATTCTGTTTTTAATTCTACGTGGACTTCAAGCCCAATGACTGTTTCGAAGTTCATGCCTTATACCCTCCTAAAATCACTGGTTTTTTCGTGTGGAAATCAGTTGCTTGTTCAAAGGCATAAGCCGCTTTATACATGGTTGCTTCATCAAAATGTTTCCCAATGATCTGCAAGCCAACAGGCAGTCCTTCAGAAAAACCTGCTGGGATCGACATCCCTGGCAGTCCTGCTAAGTTCACAGGAATGGTTAAAATATCATTTAAGTACATGGTAATTGGATCATTGATATTTTCTCCAATACCAAATGCTACCGTTGGTGATGCTGGACCAATGATCAAATCGTATTGGCTGAAAACCTTATCGAAATCTTGTTTGATCAACGTCCGAACTTGACCGGCTTTTTTGAAGTAGGCATCATAGTAGCCAGCACTTAGTGAAAAAGTGCCCAACATGATTCGGCGTTTGACTTCTTCCCCGAATCCTTCACTTCGAGAATTGATATAGACATCTTCTAGATTGTGGACATTTTCTGAACGGAAACCGTAACGGATGCCGTCAAAACGCTGTAAATTAGAACTTGCTTCAGAAGAAGCGATGATATAGTAAACAGCTACCCCATATTTTGAATGTGGTAAGCTGACTTCTTCCACGGTCGCTCCTAACGCACGGAAAGTGTCTGCTGCTTTTAAGATTGCTTCTCGAACGCCTTCTTGGATCCCTTCACCTAAGTATTCTTTTGGCAAAGCAACTTTCATGCCTTTGATATCACCAGTCAAACCTGCTGTAAAATCAGGAACAGCTGTCCCGGCTGACGTACTATCTTTTGCATCAAACCCACTGATGGCATTTAATGCGATGGCATTGTCTTTCACACCACGGGTCATCGGACCAATTTGATCTAACGAGGATGCAAACGCGATCAGACCAAAACGAGAAACCCGTCCATATGTTGGCTTCAGCCCGACGATTCCATTGAAAGCTGCTGGTTGGCGAATCGAACCACCTGTATCGCTACCTAATGATAATGGGACTTGTCCCGCTGCAACGGCAGCCGCCGAGCCACCTGATGAACCACCAGGTACTTTTGTCTCATCCCAAGCGTTTTTCGTTTTCTTAAAGAACGACGTTTCGGTACTTGCGCCCATGGCAAATTCATCCATGTTTAACTTACCAACTGGAATCATGTCTGCTTGGTAAACTTTGTCCATGACTGTTGCATCGTAGATTGGGTCAAAGTTGCCTAAAATTTTAGAAGCCGCTGTTGTGCGTAGATCTTTCGTAACAATGTTATCTTTGATCCCAATGGGAATCCCAGCCAACACATTGCTTTCAGTGATACCTTTTTGATCGATAGCTTGCGCTAACGCATGGGCTTTTTCTTCGTTCAATGCAAGAAACGCATCGACTTTCGGCTCTGTTTCTTTAATGCGAGCAAAGGTTTCGCTCGTTAGATCTGTCGCAGTGATTTCTTTTGATACTAATAAGCTATGCAATTCTTCTAAGCTTTTATTATATAGTTCAGTCATTAGGCACCCGCCTCCCCATTGTCAATGATTGCAGGCACTTTAATAAAGCCTTCTTCGGATTCTGGAACATTTTTCATTAATTCATCACGGTCCCAGCCACCGGTCGTTACATCTTCACGCATCACATTGATCGTTTCTGCGACATTCGATGTAAAGGGTACTCCTGTAGTATCCACTTCTTCAAGTGTTTCTACCATATCAATAATTTTTCCTAGCTGAGAGGTAAACTCATGTAATTCATCATCTGAGAATGAAAGTTTTGCTAGTTTGGCAACGTGTTTGACTTGTTCTTCGCTGATCGCCATAAAATCCTCCTCTTTCTCGCATCCGTAATCTACGTTTACGTTTTTCCAATGTATTGTATCATTTTTTTAACAAATCATGAAATAGAATTTGAAAATTATCAAATATAATTGCAAATAAAAGCAGAAATCATTTCTTTCCTCGTACTGCAGGGAAGAAATGATTTCAATTAGACAAGAAGAAACAACTGCTTCTCGTCTGTGACAATACTTAAAAGTTATTGATCTGCCGAATGACTGCCTTCGATCGCAGCCACCATTTGAGCTTCATCCCAAACGGTAACGCCTAGGGACTGTGCTTTGGTCAGTTTACTGCCAGCCTCTTCCCCGGCAACAACGATATCAGTCTTTTTCGACACACTGCCTGTTACCTTCCCACCGAGATTTTCAATTCGTTCCTTGGCTTCTTCGCGGGTGAAATGACTCAATTTTCCTGTCAAAACAACTGTTTTCTCTTTAAATGGCGACTCCACTTCTTCCAATTGATCCGTTCTCAGCCCTAAATAAGCAAAGTTAACACCCGCTTTTTCAAGTTCATCTAAAAGGTCGTGAACTTCTTGATTGTCAAAATACGTAACGACACTTTCCGCAATTGTAGCACCAATGGTTTCCAACGAAATGATCTCTTCTTCTTTGGCTTTGATAAGGGTTCGAAGGTCACCAAAATGTTCCGCTAAAATCCGAGCCGCTTTGGCACCAACATGACGGATGCCTAGCCCGAAAATCAAGCGCTCAACTGAATTTTCTTTGCTTTGATGGATGGCACGCAAAAGGTTATTAGCTGATTTCTCTTTGATTTTATCGAGGGTCAGCAATTGTTCTTCTGTTAAAAAGTACAAGTCGGCCACATCTTTAACTAAGGATTTATCGAACATTTGCTCTAAAACACGTGGCCCTAAACCATCAATATTCATAGCATTTCGGGAAACAAAGTGGCTTAACCCCTCTTTGATCTGCGCCGGACACTTCGGATTGATACAACGCAAGGCAACTTCTTCATCTAAATGGATCAGCTCACTCCCGCATTCGGGACAATGTGTAGGCGATTCAAAGGGTTCACTTGTTTCCGTGCGTTTTTCTTCCAAGACTTTCGCAACCTCTGGAATAATGTCCCCCGCCTTATAGATGATGACCGAATCGCCAATGCGAATGTCCTTCATTTTAATGAAATCTACATTATGCAAACTGGCGCGGCTGACCGTCGTTCCGGCAACCCGGACAGGGGTCATAACAGCGGTCGGTGTCACAACACCCGTTCGTCCCACGGTCCATTCGATCGTTTCGATCACTGTTTCCGCTTCTTCCGGTGGAAACTTATATGCCGCCGCCCATCGGGGTGCTTTTACGGTAAAGCCTAACGCATCTTGATCTTTAAAATTATTGACTTTGATGACTACGCCGTCAATCTCATACGGGAGCTCACTGCGCTTGTCATGAAACTCTTCGATATATGCCCACACTTCATCGATGGTGTGGCACACTCTGCGTTCGTGATTTGTACGAAAGCCTAATTGATCCAGTTCATTCAATGCTGAAAATTGATCATTAGCTTCAATTGGACCAAAGTCAGCTAGTGTGTATAAAAAGGTGCTCAAGTTTCTTTGGGCTGCGATCCGAGTGTCTAATTGACGTAAGCTTCCAGCAGCTGCGTTTCTCGGATTGGCAAAAACCTCCACCCCTTCTTCTTCTCGCTGTTGATTCAATTTCAAAAACGAAGCCTTTGGCATATAGCATTCGCCACGAACTTCCAACGAGATCGGTTCTTTTAATTTCAGTGGGATCGATTTGACAGTCTTTAGGTTTTCTGTAATGTTTTCACCTACCGTACCATCTCCTCGAGTCGCTCCCCGAACAAAGCGCCCTTCTTCATATTTCAAGGAAATTGACAATCCATCGATCTTTAACTCGCAGACATAATCTACCGCTTTCCCCAATGCTTTTTGAACACGAGCATCAAAAGCCACGATTCCTTCTTTGTCAAAGACATCGTTCAGGCTATAAAGTGGGATATCATGGGTGACTTTTTCAAAGCCAGGTAAAATGATGCCGCCTACTCGTTGGGTGGGCGAGTCTTCGGTTATTAGCTGCGGATAATTGGTTTCAATTTCAACCAGTTCTGCATACAGCTGATCATAGAGATAATCTTCAACAGAAGGTTGATCTTTTACATAGTATTCGTACGCGTACTGATTTAATTGCGTACGCAGCTCTTCTGCTCGTGATTGGATTTCTTTTGAAGGGACATCCATCCTAATATCCTCCTTATTTTTCAACTTTTTCAATCGGCGCAAAGGCCGCCAACAGTCGTTTGACGCCTTGTTGTGGGAACGCCACATCTAATTCGATGTCTTGCGCGCTGCCAGTCGTCCGAACGACCGTACCGATTCCCCATTTTTTATGTTGAACTTTCTCGCCTACTTGCCATGTATTACCAGCTGCAGAGGTCTGTTGCTTAGAAGCGACGGTCGTTTGACGCGGCTGTGTATAGCTCGGTTTAAAGACTTTTGGTTGAAACGGTGCAGCAGCTCTCGGTTGTGAACGCTCGCCTAATGATTGCAGCAGATCTTGTTCAATCTCCTCGATAAACCGTGACGGACGATTGTATTGGGTACGACCGTATAATGTTCTGGAAAAAGCGTTGGTCATAAAGAGCTCTTCCTCAGCACGAGTGATTCCCACATAAGCAAGGCGCCGTTCTTCTTCGAGTTCGCTTTCTTCCATTAAAGCCCGAGAAAGCGGGAAGATATTTTCTTCCAAACCAATCAAGAATACCACTGGAAACTCCAGTCCTTTTGCAGCATGCAAGGTCATCAACGTCACTTGACTACTTTCTTCTTCATAACTATCGACGTCTGACAATAAAGCTAAGTCATTTAAGAAAACACTCAACTTCTCATCTGGTGCATCTGCATCGTCTTCGTTTTGCGCCTCAAATCGTTTATCGAATTCTTGGGTAACCGATAAAAATTCTTCCAGATTTTCAAGTCTAGCTTGTGCTTCTAAATTATTCTGGTTGACTAACTCTTGACGATAACCCGTCTTTTCTAATATTTCTTTCGTCAGTTCAGTTACTGAGAGGTAAGGAACCATTTGGGCGAAGCCATCCATCATCATCCCAAAGCTTCCTAATTCTTTGCCGGCCTTTCCAGAAATATTCGCCAACTCGACGTTCATGGCTGCTTCTAGCAATGACCACTCATGAAGATTCGCAAAATCTCGTAGTTTTTCGACGGATGTCGCACCGATCCCACGTTTTGGTACATTGATGATTCGTTCCAAGCTGATGGAATCACGAGGATTGGCGATCGCCGATAAATAAGCCAAAATATCACGGATTTCTTTGCGGTCATAGAACTTTCTGCCGCCGACCATCGTATAAGGAACGTTGGCTTTTAAAAGCATTTCTTCAATGATCCGTGACTGGGCGTTGGTCCGATACAAAATCGCAAAATCACCGAATTTACGGTTCTTTTCTGCAATTTGTTTCTGCATTTCACTGACGATAAATCGCGCCTCATCTCGTTCACTGTCCCCGCGATAATAAGTGATTTTTTCCCCATCACGATTTTCTGTCCACAGATTTTTGTCTGGGCGGTTGCGGTTATTTTTGATTACTTGGTTTGCCGCATTTAAAATCGTTTGCGTTGAACGATAGTTTTGCTCTAACAATATCGTTGCGGCATCCGGATAGTCTTTTTCAAAGTCTAAAATATTTTGCATGTTGGCGCCACGCCAACCGTAAATACTTTGGTCCGCATCCCCAACGACACAAAGATTTCGAAAACGAGCGGCCAATAAATTGACTAGCGTGTATTGGGCATGGTTGGTATCTTGGTATTCATCGACATGGATATAGTGGAATTTCCGTTGATAAAATTGCAGCGCATCTTCATTGTCTTGGAAGAGGCGGATCGTATTCATGATTAAATCATCGAAGTCCATGCATTGATTATTACGCAGCTCTTTTTGATATTTTTCATAACAACGACCTACGATTTGCTCAAAGAGACTACCTTCCATGGCTTGGTAAGCTTCAGGTGTCAACAGTTCATTCTTTGCATGAGAGATCGTTCCCAAAATAGAACGAGGATCATATTTTTTGGGATCGATATTCAATTCTTTTAATACTCGTTTCATCAGCGTATTTTGCTCAGAAGAATCAATGATAGTAAAATTCTTCGAATAGCCGATTCGATCAACATCCCTGCGCAAGATTCTGACACACATCGAGTGGAAGGTTGAAACCCAAACGTCTTCACCACCCGATCCTAATAGTTGACTGACCCGTTCTTTCATTTCACGTGCCGCTTTATTCGTAAATGTGATGGCTAAAATATTCCATGGATTTACATTTTTTTCTTCTATTAAATAGGCGATTCGGTGGGTTAGGACACGGGTCTTCCCGCTTCCTGCCCCTGCCATCAGCAGCAACGGCCCTTCCGTATGCATAACGGCTTCTTTTTGCCGTGGATTCATGCGTTTAAGTAATTCACTTTTGGATGACATGCTTTTAAACATCCTTTCTTTCTCAATCTTCTCAATTATAGCATTATCCGTGAATGGGGAAAACCGAACGCTTTGAAAACTTTTAATTAAAAGCGCTTTGATTTTAGTACTCACGATGCCATCAGTTTTGAAAGAAAAAAGTCAGTCGGTTGTTTGTTTACATAATAAAAAGGCTGTAAACTTACCAGCCTCTTATTATGACTATTGAAAGAGATCAGCTAAAGTATTTCTCTACTAGCTTTTCATTCACATAGATTGACACTTGCCCATCATTGACCGGGAAAACACCTTTTCCGGTATCATCTAAAACAACTTTCGCTTCATTATTTCTCAATATATCCACGAAGGTCTCTCCACCATGGATCGCGCTGATGGTCATTTCTTTTTCCGCACCTTGAGCATTGGTCATCACGACCGCCAATCCAGAAAGCTCATGTTCATAATCGCCCGTTAATACCCAGCCAATACAATTAGGATCATCGAAATAATCGACTTGATTCCCAAATGCAAGCTTCTCTCGAAGTTTTAACATATGGATCAAAGCATCACCAACAGGAGCGATTTCTTGCGCTGGGATTCCGAATAAGTCACCCCAGAAAACAACCGGTACACCCGCTTTTCGTAAAAGGATCAATGAATAAGCATGGACTTTAAACCATCCGTCTATCCAAGATTGTAAACTTTGTCCGACTTGCGTATCATGATTGTCTACAAAAGTCACGGCATAATCTTCGCGCGCGGCAGTCAGTGTACCGGCAAAAATTTGACTCATATCATATTCGCCATTCGAGTGAGATGCTTCATATAAATTATAGTGCAAAGGCACATCGAATAAATAAATCAGATTTCCTGAAGAATCTAAATACTCTTCTAATTTTGGCAGATCCCCTGACCAATATTCTCCGACAACAAATAGTGGTTTGCCTTTTTCTTCCCGACGATTCAAGATCCAATCTGCGTAATAGTTGAACTCAATGTGTTTCACCGCATCTAAGCGATAGCCATCAACACCGGTCAACTCTTGGTACCATTGCCCCCATTTATTGAGCTGTTCCACCGTTTCAGGATTTTCCATGTCCAGATCACAACCCATTAAATAGTCGTAATTACCCATTTCATCATCCACTTGGTTTTCCCAGCCCTTATCAGCGAAGTTAAAAATCCCGTGGTCTTTGTTGCGATCATCATAATCGACACCAGAAAAATTATGCCAGGTCCAGACATAGTCATTGTAAGTTCCTTTACGTCCTGGGAAAGTGAATTTAGTCCAAGCTTCGATCTCTTCTTCATCACTGATCGGTTCATTGCGGTTTTCGGTATTGTATTTAACCGCCGGAACGACCTCCTTTTCATCGGCGCCGATCAAGTGATTAAAGACGATATCGGCATAAACCTCAACTCCTTGTTCTTGTAGTGCTTTGATGGCTTCCAAATACTCATCCTTGGTTCCATATTTTGTTGGCACCGACCCCTTTTGATCGAATTCGCCTAGATCATAATAATCATAGACACCATACCCAACGTCTTCGGACCCAGCTGTCCCTTTATAGGCAGGCGGCAGCCAAATTGCGGTAAATCCATACTCTTTGATTTCTTTACTCATTTCTTTCAATTTGTTCCAGTGCTGGCTATCTGCCGGCAGGTCCCATTCGAACCCTTGTAAAATGACTTTGTTATTCATTTATTTATCCCCCCTTAATTCAATTAAGCCAAATAATAGTAAAAATTGTCAAATATAAGGACAGCAATCTCAGGAAAATGAAGGTTACCATGACCGTTTGTGACCGATTTCTATTATTCACGCTTTCATTTTGAATGTTTTTTACTGTTTATGATTGATTTTGAATGAATCATATGTTACTATGGCAGGTGAAGAGGTGATGTAAATGCTTACAGAGGAGCGGCATCAAGCGATTTTGGCACGATTGGATCAAGAGGAGATCGTCAAAGTCAGTGAACTGATCCAACTGCTGGATGCTTCAGAGTCAACGATCCGCAGAGATCTCCAAGAACTGGAAGATAAAGGGTTTCTAGTTAGAATTCACGGCGGGGCCAAAAAAAGCCAGCAATTAGGTTTTGAACCCAACATGTCTGAAAAAAAAGCGAAATTTCAAACGGAAAAACAAAAAATTGCTCGCGCAGCCGCACAAACGATCAAAAATGGTGAAGTCATTTATCTAGACGCAGGAACAACGACCCTTGAAATGATTCCTTTCTTATCGTCCATCACAGCGCTGAAAGTTGTCACGAACTCCGTCAAGCACGCTTCCCTACTGATTGATCACGGGATCGACACCATGATTTTAGGGGGAACCATTAAGATAGCTACGAACGCTGTGTTAGGAATCAATGCCGGTGAACAGTTGCGTAAATTGCGCTTTAACCGCTGTTTTATGGGCATGAACGGTGCTCATTCGGAAGCTGGTTTCACCACACCCGATCCTGAAGAAGCCCTGATCAAACAGATTGCACTAGAGCACAGTCAACAAGCCTATGTCTTGCTAGACCATTCCAAGTTTCAGCAAACAACTTTTGCTCAAGTTGCTTTTATTGAAGGTGCAACGATCATCACCGATTATTGCCCAAAAAACTATTTAGCGAAATTCAGAGCAAAAACAACCATTATGGAGGTAATACAATGATTTACACAGTAACACTCAATCCATCGATCGACTTTATCGTCCACGTCGATCATTTGGAGATCGGTGCCCTTAATCGAATGAAACAAGACTTTAAACTACCTGGTGGCAAAGGAATCAATGTCTCACGTATTTTGAAGCGAATTGGCATCTCCTCGACTGCCCTTGGTTTTGTTGGCGGATTTACTGGTCGTTTTATTGAAGAGTGGCTGACCAAAGAGGAAATCAACAGCAATTTTACGCAAGTCGCTGCCGATACCCGGATCAATATCAAATTAAAATCCGGCGAAGAAACAGAAATCAACGGCCTTGGTCCAGTCATTCAAGAGCAAGAAATCGCTGAATTGAAACACCAATTAGCCGCTCTTTCTGCCGAAGACATCGTCATCCTATCAGGAAGTAAACCAGCTGGTCTTCCAGCCGACTTTTATAAAGAATTGATCAAAATCGTTAAAGAAGCTGGTGCAGAATTTGTCATTGATACGACTGGTGCGGAACTATTTGATGCCTTATCCGATCAGCCTTTGCTGATCAAACCAAATAATCATGAATTAGCGGAACTTTATGAAACTTCTTTTTCAACAATCGAAGATATTTTGCCTTATGGCCAAAGAATGCTAAAGGATGGCGCTAAAAATGTCATCGTCTCTCTAGGTGGTGATGGTGCCCTGCTCTTTACTGGCAATGAGATCTATCGCTCCAATGTGTTGAAACGACCTTTGAAAAATTCAGTTGGCGCTGGAGATTCCATGATTGCTGGATTCATTGGGCGTTATGCAAAGACCAAAGATGTGGTTGAAGCATTCAAATGGGGAGTCGCTTGTGGCAGTGCCACTGCGTTTTCAGATGATTTAGCTGAGGCGTCATTTATCGAAGAATTACTACCGGAAGTCATAATTGAACAAGTGAATCTATAGGAGGATGGAAAAAATGAAAATCAATGAGTTGATGCTGAAAGATGCCATGATCATGGACTTACAAGCAACAGACAAAAAAGGTGCCATTGATGAAATGGTAGCAAAATTATATGCTGTCGGACGAATTTCAGATATCGAGGTCTACAAAGAAGGAATTCTTGCCCGAGAAGCTCAAACATCAACAGGGCTAGGTGACGGCATCGCAATGCCTCATGCCAAAAACAGTGCGGTCAAAGAAGCGACGGTCTTATTCGCAAAAAGTAATGCGGGTGTTGACTATGAGGCGTTAGATGGACAACCAACGTACCTCTTCTTTATGATCGCAGCACCAGAAGGAGCAAATGATACTCATTTACAAGCATTAGCAGCGCTATCTCGCTTGTTGATCGATCCAGATTTCGTTGCTAAATTAAAAACAGCGACGACTGCTGATCAAGTACAGCAACTTTTCTCAGAAGCTGAGGCACAGCAAGAAGCCGATGCTTTAGCAGAAGAAGCGGCAAACCAAGAAGCAGCACTTGCTAGCGAACGTCCCTATATCGTCGCAGTTACAGCTTGCCCGACAGGAATCGCCCATACTTACATGGCAGAAGATGCTTTGAAAAAGAAAGCCAAAGAGCTGGGTGTTGACATCAAAGTCGAAACAAATGGTTCAGAAGGAATCAAAAATCGTTTAACAGAAGCTGATATCGCCCGAGCTGCTGGTGTGATCGTAGCTGCCGATAAAAAAGTTGAAATGGATCGCTTTGACGGTAAACATTTAGTAAACCGTCCTGTGAGCGATGGTATCCGTAAGACCGAGCAATTAATCAATGAAGCAATGAGCGGAACTGCTCCTGTTTTTCACGGTAGCGGCCAAGCTTCTGATAAAGAGGACGCTTCAGCTGATGGTTCAGTCGGTCAACGAATCTATAAAGATTTGATGAATGGTGTTTCTCACATGTTACCATTTGTTATTGCCGGTGGAATCATGATCGCTATTTCCTTCATGGTGGACCAGTTCATGGGTGTCCCTCAAGATGCCTTGAGTCAATTAGGAAACTACAACCAAGCAGCTTCTTGGTTCAATCAAATCGGTAGCGCGGCATTTGGTTTTATGCTACCTGTCTTAGCTGGTTTCATCGCTTCAAGTATCAGTGACCGACCTGGATTGATCGTCGGTTTCGCAGCAGGTGCCCTAGCAAATACGGGTGGTGCTGGATTCTTAGGAGCATTGATTGGCGGTTTCTTAGCTGGTTATGTCATCAAGTTCTTGCGTTCATTATTCAAAGGTTTACCAAAATCATTAGAAGGAATCAAAACGATCCTCTTCTACCCTGTTTTCGGCCTATTGATCACTGGCTTCTTGATGTTACTGATCAACGTGCCAATGAAAGCCATCAATGACGGTTTGAATAGCTTCTTGACTGGCTTAAGTGGTACCAACGCCGCTTTACTTGGTGCTTTGTTAGCAGCAATGATGGCAGCCGATCTAGGTGGCCCAATCAACAAAGCCGCTTATGTTTTCGGTACTGCAACATTGGCAACGACCGTTGCTGAAGGTGGTAGCGTCGTGATGGCATCTGTAATGGCGGGCGGAATGGTTCCTCCATTGGCAATCTTTGTCGCAACGTTATTGTTTAAAAATAAATTCACCAAAGACCAAAAAGAAGCTGGTTTAACAAACATCGTCATGGGGCTATCCTTCGTCACAGAAGGTGCGATCCCATTTGCAGCAGCAGATCCATTGCGGGCGATCCCAAGCTTTATCGTTGGTTCTGCACTGACTGGTGCGCTTGTCGGTGCCTTTGATATCCAATTAATGGCACCACATGGTGGGATCTTCGTTGTTCTATTATTATCTAAACCAATTTTGTTCTTGCTATTCATCTTAATCGGTGCGATCGTTTCTGGCGTTGTATTCGGTTTGTTGAAAAAAGCGCCTGAACAAGCTGCCTAATTGAAAAAGACCCGCAAGATCCTCGTGATCTTGCGGGTCTTTTTCATTCTTGATTGGTAAAGAGCTGCTGTTCGACTAGCTTTTGGGTATTCATAAAATACACTCGAAGTTTCTTGCCATTCTTTTTTAGATTGACCCACGTATATTTGCGCGTGCGGTGCAAATACCCAAAATGAACATCCGGCATCGCTGCTTTCAATCCGTCTATCGGCAGCTCCTTCAAGGCTGTTTCTGGTAAATAAAATTGTAAGCAAGCTGTGTAGTCTTTAAAGCGATCCTCTGAGTAATCAATTTCGAGGTGATTCCGAATATAAAAGGCATATGCCTCGACCCCATCATCTACAGTCAATTCCGGTTTTAATACAATATAATCCATCATGCGCAACCGATCTTGGTCGATCCAAGGAAAATACGCTTGTGCATTCAAGTAACCTTTCACCCGTCGCTCCTGGTACTCTTCGTTCACCAAATCGAAGCTTCGAGTGACGAAATGTGTCGCGTTACGCTTAGTCGTCGGCTGCAGCCGATCATTTTGGTACTGGATGGTTTGGATCAATTGGTCGCCAAAGGCGTACTCAATATATGGTTCCCTCAAAATACCGACGCCATTATCCCATGTCAATTGATCGATCCCAGTTTGATCGCGAAACAAACGCTGGTATGAAAGATTCAACTCGTGATCCCACTGAAACGGATCGCGATACAATTCCACCATCACTATTCCCTGATCTCTAACTTGGACCTGCTCGACTTGTTGCGCATCCGTAATGATCACCTGAGGAATAATACGGGCATAGAATACCGAAAAGTACATTCGCCAACAAGAGGTCAGTGTGTAGCCATTGTAAAAAACATCGTACCCAGCAAATTGATTGCAATCAATAACGATCTCTTGTTCAAAATTTTTCCGCTTCGGTAACGCGTTGATTTCAGCAATCGATTGAAAATTTTGTCTTTTCTCGATTCGCTCGACGTTATGCATCAGGTACTCATCATATGAACGCAAATAGCCAAACAATCCATCTCTTTGCATCGTTTCATCGAAGTAACTTAAAATCACTGTTTTCTGTGTGGAAAATACGTCTTTCGTAAACAGGTGCCGTTGTAAAACAGCCTCTTGAATGATATGGATACTGGACTCATTTTGGCCGTCCGTCACAATCAATTCAGTATTGATTTCTTCAGGGGCGCTATGCAGCAGTTGACTGACCTCATCAAAATCATAAGATTTCTTTTCTTGCTGATTGTAATAGTATTCCGTCGGCTGATAGCTAAGACGAACCAAAGCGAACCAATTTTCAATCAACAAACGTAACTGTGATGCTTCCATTTGTGTCGATTGTAGAAAGCCGTAAATTTTTTCAGTTTTGATCATCGCTATCCCTCTTTTCTATCCCCTTTCTTTAATTATAGTAAAGGGAGAAACGATTGAACACTATTTCGCTTTTTTTTGGTGAAATCTACGACCGTTCGTGGTAAACTAAAGGCGCTTGGAGGTGAACCTTATGGGCTTAAAATTCCAACGAGAAGACTCGCTAGATAAAATGTTTGATGATTTTGCCTTTCTTCCCGATAACGACAAAGACAATAAAAAGCAGGAAAAGGACATTGAGCGTTTCTTAAAAAACGAACCTGATGATGAAAAAGAGCAAAAAAAAGCAAATAATATAAAAAAAGCAGACTAACAAAAAAGGCACAGGACTGTGAGGTCCTTGCCTTTTTTACCTTTTTAGCTAAGAAATGAGCGACCAAATCAACTTATCTGGGAGAATTAGAATCTGATCCTCCTTCTCACATTACAACTCTTCATATAAAACACTTTGCCGTAAGCGAATCAAGCCGATAATCACCAGACAAAGAATGAAAACGACGCCTGCTAGGATCGTGACCACAAAGCCAGCTACCACGATTGGGGATTGAGTAAAGCGAATCATTGGTTCAAAAAAAGTGGTTTTGATCAAATCCGGGATGTCTGTCGCTAGCAGTTGCTGAATCGCATGATTGAAATCCTTTGCCGTTGCACTCGATGGCAAAACAGCCATAAAACTCCCTACACCATAATTTGCAACTCCAATCCATGCAACAGCAACATTTCCTAATGCAAGTAATCCGATACCAACATTTCCAACAACAACCGATCCAACGGCGATATTTCCTATACCAACGAGCAAGGCAAAACAGAAATGACCAAAAGCGAACGCGCCGATGCTGATGGTCCCGATTGCCAACGCGCCAAAGGACATAACACCGATCGATAGCAGTCCCAAACTGATAAGCCCCATAGCAATGACCCCTTTGGCTTTAACGCCAAGACAGAACCAGCCAGACGCAGTGGGTACCTCTTTCATCAGAACAAAAAACTCTCGAACGCTCGTCACTTGATTCAGTAATAAGAATAAATTGGGAATCAAAATGTGCATTAACGGAAGCCGTAGAACCCTCCGTTCACTTTTGTATTCATAATAGTAGGTTTCTTTCTTTTCTTTTAATAGCTCTTCCACTGGAGTGCCTAATAAATCGGCGAGACGAACCAATGTCTCGATGTCTGGCAAACCATTTCCTCGTTCCCATTTTGAAATGGCCTTATCAGAAACAAATAACCTCGCAGCTAATTCCTTCTGGGTTAAGTTATGTCTTGATCGATAGTCTTTTAATTTTTTACTTAATGTTTCATGCATTCGACCACACCTCCTTGTTACAAGTTTAACAAATATTAAGGAGATTTTCGCTGAAATTGGGCAAATTTGGCACTCTACGCTCCGTAGAATAGCCTAAATCCCCAATTTTTACTTTTAAAAAGCAAAAAAACGAAGGGAGCGACTTGCTCGCTTCGTTTCTTTATTCAAAATTATTTGATTGCTGCTTCGATGGCTTTCCATGCTTCTTCTTTTCCTTGTTTGGTAATGGAAGAAAAAAGAATGAACGTATCAGCTGGATCAAAGGACAACGCTTTTTTGATCATACTTTCATGCTTATTCCATTTCCCACGAGGGATTTTGTCTGCTTTGGTGGCAACAACGATCACAGGGATCTCATAATACTTTAAAAATTCATACATTTGAACATCTTCTTGGGAAGGTGCATGGCGCAAATCTACCAAAGATACTACTGCTCGCAGCTGCTCTCTTTGTTCGAGGTACGTTTCAATCATTTTTCCCCATTTTGCTCGCTCGGTTTTTGATACTTTTGCATAGCCATAGCCAGGGACATCGACAAAATGCAGCGTATTTTCAATCAAATAAAAATTCAATGTTTGGGTTTTCCCCGGTTTTGACGAGGTTCGGGCTAAGTTTTTACGGTTAATCAATGTATTGATAAAGGAAGATTTACCGACATTGGAGCGCCCTGCTAAGGCAATCTCCGGTAAGGGTGTATCTGGGTATTGTGCTGGTGAAACAGCACTAATGACGATCTCAGCTTCATGTACTTTCATTGGATCGCTCCTTTTCATTTTTTTCAAAAAGAAAGCCGGATAGCAATGAAACTATCCGACTTGGTCTCGATTAGACTGCTTTTTTTGTCTCTTCATTGTAAATGATTTTTGGTTCGCCAAGTCCTTTCGCAGCTTCTTCCGTAATAGTGACTTTTTGAATCGACTCATCAGAAGGAACATTGAACATGACTTCCATCATGATATTTTCGATGATCGAACGTAATCCACGAGCACCGGTGTTTCGCTCAATTGCTTGCGCAGCAATCGCACGTAAAGCCTCTGGCTCAAATTCGAGTTCTGTGTCATCTAATGCCATCAATTTTTGATATTGTTTGACAAGGGCATTTTTTGGTTCAGTCAAAATATGCACTAAATCATCTACCGTCAATTTCTCTAAAGCAGCCATCACTGGCAAACGGCCGATAAATTCAGGGATCAAACCGAATTTAAGCAAATCTTCAGGAATGATCTGTTGCATCACGCTCTCGCCTTCTTCAAGACGTTTGTTGTTTGTACCAAACCCAATGGTTTTTTCACCTAAGCGGTTTTTAACAATTGTTTCGATCCCGTCAAACGCCCCACCAACGATAAAGAGAATATTGGTCGTATCGATTTGGATCATCTCTTGATGCGGATGTTTCCGTCCCCCTTGAGGCGGCACACTAGCAGTGGTTCCTTCTAGGATTTTCAGCAAAGCTTGCTGAACACCTTCACCGGAGACATCACGAGTAATCGATACATTTTCACTCTTACGGGCGATTTTATCGATCTCATCAATATAGATAATCCCTTTTTCAGCCATTTCTACATTATAATCAGCAGCTTGTAAAAGCTTCAAAAGAATATTTTCCACATCTTCACCGACATAGCCGGCTTCTGTTAAACTGGTTGCATCAGCGATTGCAAAAGGCACATTCAGTGAACGTGCTAGCGTTTGTGCCAAAAATGTTTTACCTGAACCTGTTGGCCCGATCAAGCAAATATTGCTTTTCTGTAACTCCACATCTTCAGCTGTCGTTTCTACATTGACGCGTTTGTAGTGATTATAAACCGCTACAGCCAATGTTCGTTTGGCACGATCTTGTCCAATCACATATTCATTGAGGACATTCAATAGTTCTTGCGGTTTCGGCACTTCGGTAAACTCCCGAACTGCTTCTTCGTAAAACTCTTCATCAATGATTTCTTTGCACAAATCAATGCACTCATTACAGATATAGACCCCAGGCCCTGCAACGATCTTTTTCACCTCTTCTTGCGTTTTTCCGCAAAAAGAACAACGAACAGCTTCATTACCGTTTGTATTATCGTACATACTGTTCACCCCTTGAAAATTTTCCAACCTATTTAAAGGAGTGGAATTTGGTTTACTAACTTTGCAGTCTTAAACAATCATATCATAACTTTTTTGAAAGAAAAAGTCATTTTTACTTTGCCTAACGTTTTCTTATCATTTGTTAGTAATTCCGAAATATCCCCTATTTACTCCCATGAAAAAACGGCCAACACCACTAGATGTTCGCCGTTTTTAAGAGTTTTGACTACGCTTCTTTTGCAGTGCCTGTTACAAGTTCAACTGCTTTTTTCATTGTAATATCGTGTTTCAACATGTCTTCTGTTAAGACGCGTTTGATTTGATCCACTGGCATATTGTAAGCTTCAGAAAGTTCTTTGATTTCTTTTTCGATATCTTCTTCTGTTGCTTCCAAACCTTCTTCTTTAGCGATTGCTTCAATGACAAGGTTTGTTTTCACGCGTGTTTCTGCTTCGCCTTCAAATTGTGTGTGAAGATCTGCTTCAGTTGAACCAGTTAATTGATAATACATTTCAGGTGAGATTCCTTGACGTTGCATATTGTTCAAGAACTCATCCATTGAACGGTGTACTTCATCATGTACCATTGAATGTGGTAATTCAACGATTTCTGCGTTTTCAACTGCTTGACGGATCGCAGCTTCATCTTTTGCATCTTCTGCTGCTTTTTCTTTTGTTTCAGTCAATTCAGCACGATATTTTTCTTTTAATTCCGCTAATGATTCAACGCTGTCATCAACGTCTTTTGCGAATTCATCATCTAATTCAGGAAGTTCTTTTGCTTTTACTTCGTGAACCGTTACTTTGAAGACTGCTTCTTTACCAGCTAAATCTTCTGCTTGATAATCTTCTGGGAAAGTCACGGTAACGTCTTTGCTATCGCCAGCTTTTGTTCCTACTAATTGTTCTTCAAAACCAGGGATGAATGAGTTTGAGCCAAGTTCAAGTGAGTAGTTTTCACCTTTGCCGCCTTCAAATGTTTCTTCTCCTAAGAAGCCTTCAAAGTCGATAACGACTGTGTCGCCATTTTCAGCTGCTTCGTCTTCTTTGATAACTAATTCAGCTTGTGCTTCTTGTTCGCGTTTGATGCGTGCATCAACGTCTTCTTCTGTTACTTCACGGTCTTGTTTTTCAACAGTTAAATCTTTGTAATCACCAAGTTTTACTTCAGGTTTTACAGTAACTTCTGCTTTGATTACCCAGTCTTGACCTTTTTCCATGCTGTCAACGTCGATTTTTGGTTGCGAAACAGGATCGATCCCTGCTTCTTTTACAGCAGCTTCATAAGCTTCTGGAAGAACAGCGTTCAATGCATCTTCATACAACGCTTCTTCGCCGTACATACGGTTAAATACTTGGCGTGAAACTTTCCCTTTACGGAAGCCAGGTACGTTAAGATTGCCTTTCACTTTATTGAATGCAGTCGTCAAGCCTTTTTGGATTTCCGCTTGAGCGATCGTAAATGTCAAAACACCATCATTGGTGCCTGTTTTTTCCCATTTTGCAGTCATTTATTTCCCTCCGAATATTAATTGATTTACATATGAAATAGCTTCATGCATACCTTTAAATAGTACACTAACGTTGTTTAATTGTAAACATTTTACCATGAAAGTTGCGAATTTTTCTTTCAGCGAATGCTCAAACGTAGGATATTGCGCAAGTGTCGTTTGCGTTCTTCTATTTCATTGTCTGCTTTTGGCTGTTCTTTTTCTTCAAATAACCCGCGATAATCTTCAATGTAGCTTGCCACCCATGCGTTTGCCTCTTCTTTTGCCGGTAAAAACGGGTAACTTATCGCTAAATGATCATCGATTTCTGCTGAGACACTTTCCGCTAAAATCGGGTCCTCTTGGGCGATCGTTTCTTCGATCGCTTTATGGATCGCTTTAACAGCGTCATCCTCCTGTAAAAGTTTCAATTCTTTCGGAACGATTTGCTGCATATTCCCAAGGTAATCGATTAGGTCAAAAGGTTCGTCCACTTCAAGACGCACGAGCTCATCCACTAATTTAGGTAGCAAATACGGATTTTTGATGGAAGCCAACGTGTCATGCATCAGCGAGATAAATTGTGATTTGGTAATTGCTTGGGTAAAAACGTGCCACTCTGTTGCACTCACCGGTTGATTGGCTTCATCTAATGCGCGTAAATGCTTGCGTTTCCCATGAAAATCTTCCAATCCTAAAATTTGTTGTACTTCTTCTACTTTAGCTAGTTCACTAGCCAACTGTTCCTGATAGCGTTTTGGAATTTTTGTTTTCTGACCTAATGTAAGCCAGCGCCGAGTTTTTAAGTATTGACCATCCAAGATCAGCAGATGACCAATTTGTAAAAAACCATCAGTTTGTTTCAAATAATCATCTAGATAGTCTTCCGCAAGATCTAAAGCTTTGGCAAAATCATTCAGCTGTTGCAAGCATTCCACGAGCCATTGATTGATCTCAAAACTGGCGTTTTTTTGATAAAGTTCATTGTACAAACGAAAAGCCTGCAAAAACTCTTTTGACTGGTAGGCTTTTTCTGCCGCCAGACGAAGCCGCTCATTTGGTCCCGGGAAATCAATCGTCTCACCCATTCACGACCCCTCCTTTACTAATTGCTTGATCTGCTAGTTAGTTTTGTGCACCAATCATTACGTGATTGGCATCCACCTGTTTATTAAAGGCCTTGATCAAATTGATGGTTACCACACTTGTTTCTGCAAAATAATCCGCAGCCTGCTGCTTATTTTTATTAAAGACGATTGGTAAATAACCGAGATAAAAGAAAACATTGAATTGCAGCACATAGCGCCCGCAAAGTTCGCGGATCAAGACCGTTTGCCAACTGAGTTCTTCTTCTACAAAAGAAATAACGCGGATGCCAAAGAGCATTTTCCCAATTGTTTGGCCATGATTCAGCTTCGTCATCAGAACAAAATAGCCCAGATAGATCGCTAAGGCACAGACGTTGTAAAGTCCAAACCGCTGGTTAGTTGCCGTTAGATTCGCTAGATTATAGATACTGCCGATCGTTATTTGCGTGATTGCCCGGATCACTAGAAGATCCACTAAAAAAGCAAACAGACGTATCCAAAAACCGGCAAAAAAGTAGCTAGGAAAGTCATTAAAGAACCGTTTGTCTTCGGTCTGTTTTTCAGGTTCTTCAAAATGTTGCCACGCTTTTTGTCTTTCTTCGATTTCACTTTGGTTATACTCTTCTTCTTGAAAAGACGTCAAGACTTGTTGATAAAAATCATCGGGATGGTTTACTTGTGCGTTCTTCATCGCTTTGCTGGCGTTTACTGGTTCGGCTGTTTCTGAAACCTGCGCTTCAGTTCGTACATCCGTATGACCGGTTGACGGTGTGGAGGTTTCGCGCTGTTCCCTTTGATCGATTGATGTACTTGTGTGATTGTCATCTGTTGACGATGCGGCAGCGGAATACTTGTTTTTATCTGTCATAGTTATTCACCTCCATAGTAATAAAGAGGTTTAGGGGCATCGCTTGTTCCTAGGCTTTCCATCAATTGGATCACTCGTTCTGTATTTGATTCTTTTAGTCCTTGCAGTTCGGCTAAACTTGAACCTAACCAAGTAGAAGCAAATCCAGTAGATGAAACGTCATAGCTGAAAATCTCTTCATCTTCCAAGCCTAGATCTGCTTGCATTGCTGCTAATGTATCTTCAGGAAAACCGATTTCATCCACTAAGCCAACAGACACTGCTTGCTGACCATCATAGATGCGGCCATCAGCGATCTTTCTAACGGCTTCTTCTGTCATGCCGCGTCCTTCAGCCACAATTTTAACGAACCGACCATAAGCATTGTCGACATAGGTCTGCAAGACTTCTTTATCGGCTTCTGTTGGCTCTCTCGTTGCTGAACCTACATCTTTTAGTGCACCACTTTTATACGTATTGTCTTCGATCCCTAGCTTTTCGAATAAGCCGGCATAGTTGAGCCCCGACATGATCACTCCGATCGAACCGGTAATCGTTTCATCCGTTGCGAAAATTTTATCAGCACCTGCCGAAATATAATAACCGCCACTGGCTGCCATGTTTTTCATACTGACATACATCGGAATCCCTAACTCTTTGATTTTTGCTAATTCACGAGCAATCTCGGCACTTTCATAGACGCCGCCTCCTGGGGTATTGACTTCCATCAAGATGCCCCCAATAGTTGGATCTTCTTGGATCATCCGTAGTTCTTCTAAAAATCGCTGATGATCATAAGATTCTGTTGTGAATAAGCCGCCACTGGAGCTGCTGGCGATCGTTCCTTCTAAAGATAAGCGAACAATGCGATTGTCTTGATCTCCGGCAACTAACGTTGTCTCTTCGATCGCATTACTTCCGTAGAACAAAGCATTTAAACCTTGCAGCGTTTGAGTTTCCTCTTGCTCTGGACGATTTGTGATTACTGAAAAAACCCCCGAGCAGATAAATAACCCTGCTGCGATCGCCGCTGCGATCCATCTTCTTTTATTCATTTTCCCACCTAACTTTTCGCCTTTCCCATAATTTAGTATAGATTTTTGATGACGATCACTGCTTCTTCGTCACCAACCGCATCAAATTTCTCGCTTTTTTCAGCTAAGACGTAGCCGCCAAAAAATTCCTTTGTTAGTTCATCCTGGACTTTGAATGTTTGCGCGGTTTCCACGGTGACTGATCCGGGTAAAATTTCTTGCAAGCTGTCCCAGCCCGTATCCAACATGACCTTTGTTTCATCTGTGACATTAGGATCTTTTTCTATCGCAGCTACTATTTTCTTTAGCTCTGAAAAAGTCATACAATTTACAAATTCTGGCATTTCATTCCCTCACTTTCTTACTTTTTTATTGTAGCGAACTTAAAAAAAAAAGCATAGCTTTATGAGGAAATTTCTTGGGAATCTTATTCGACAAAGCTATGTCAGCTATTTTGATTCCCTTTAGACTGGTTCAAATCAACCTTACCAATAACTATACCAATTATTTTCATATAACTTACAGTTGACAGAAACAGGAATAAATATTATGATATTGCTTGTATTTCTATAAAATATTTCACAAGGAGGATAGATAGACCAATATGGATAGCGCCTGATCTGGAAACAGATGACGAGGAAAGAGTTTATCGAAACATTCGGCGGATGACTCTAGGGACTGCACTCTACAGGCAAGAACAAATCTCATCGTAAGATGATGACAAAGACTTGCTGCGCAGATAGAAATACATAATGCCAAACTAAATTTTTTGAAAGTAGGATTATCATTATGTGTGGAATTGTAGGAATCGTAGGAAAATCAAATGCAGAACGAATTATTTTAAACGGATTGGAACGCTTAGAGTATCGGGGCTATGACTCAGCAGGCCTTTATGTCGCTGATCGGACTTCGGATCATTTAGTGAAAGCCCAAGGAAGAATCAAAAACTTGGAAGAAAAAGTGACTTCTGAAGTAACAGGAACGATCGGTATCGGACATACCCGTTGGGCGACCCATGGCAAGCCATCAGAAATGAATGCTCATCCTCACACTTCGGCAAACCAAGCACTCGTTTTGGTTCATAATGGTGTGATCGAAAACTTTGAAGAGCTTCATCAAGAATATTTAAGCAACCACCAGTTTGAAGGTCAAACAGATACCGAAATCGTTGTTCATTTGATTGAAGTGTTGAAAGAGCAAGACAACAGCACGACCAAAGCGGCCTTTAAAAAAGCTTTGTCCTTGATTCGCGGCTCTTATGCCTTTGCTTTAGTAGAAAAAAAAGATCCAGAAACCATTTATGTTGCTAAAAATAAAAGTCCCTTATTGATCGGTTTGGGAGATGGATTTAATGTCATTTGCAGCGATGCCTTAGCAATGCTCGATCAAACGACTCATTTTGTTGAGATCGAAGATGGCGAAATGGTGACCGTAACAGCCGATGCGATCGAAATCGAAGATCCAAAAGGAAACCTTGTGTACCGTGAATCTTATGAAGCACAACTAGATCTGACTGACATCGAAAAAGGAACGTACCCTTACTACATGTTAAAAGAAATCGATGATCAACCAACCGTGATGCGCCGCTTGATCCAAGAATATCAAGGAGAATCCGGTGAAGTAGTAATCGATCCAGCGTTAAAAAACGAACTTTTAGCGAGCGATCGAATCTACATCATCGCATGTGGTACCAGTAATCATGCTGGTTGGGCAGCAAAATCCATTTTAGAAAAGCTAACACAAATCCCTGTTGAGGTTCACTTATCTAGTGAGTTTGGCTACAACATGCCATTGTTGTCAGCAAAACCCTTCTTCTTGTTCTTATCACAAAGTGGTGAAACGGCAGATAGCCGTCAAGTATTAGTGACGATCAACCAGTTAGGTCTTCCTAGTCTCACGATTACCAATGTTGCTGGTTCTACTCTTTCTCGAGAAGCGAACCATACCTTATTGCTTCATGCTGGTCCAGAAATCGCCGTTGCCTCTACAAAAGCATATACCGGACAGATCGCTGTCATGACCTTATTAGCAAAAGCCATTGGTGATGAAAAAGCTGTCCCTGAAGCATTGGATTTTGACGTGTTCCATGAACTAAGCATCGTTGCTTCTGCAATGGAGGCTTTAGTGGATGAAAAAGCTGTTATCAGTCAATTTGCTGAAGATTTTCTTTCCGAAACCCGTAATGCATTTTACATTGGTCGTGGGAATGATTACTATGTATCAATGGAAGCGGCATTGAAATTAAAAGAAATTTCTTATATCCAAGCGGAAGGCTTTGCGGCTGGTGAATTAAAACACGGCACCATCGCGTTGATCGAAGAAGGTACACCAGTGATCGGTGTGATCACGGAAGAAGTGACTGGCTCTCATACGCGAGGCAATTTGAAAGAAGTCGAATCTCGTGGGGCTCACACCCTTGTGATCGTTAGTCAAGAGTTAGCAAAAGCGACTGATCAAATCATTTTGCCAAATGTTCATCCATTGGTAACCAGCTTAGTGGCAGTCGTTCCAACACAGCTGCTGGCTTACTTTGCCACTTTACAACGCGGATTCGATGTTGATAAACCAAGAAACTTAGCAAAATCCGTTACCGTTGAATAGTTTTTTAAAAAACTGAAACCGAATTGGTTATCTTCTGTTTAATAAAAAGAACTCCTCGTTCGATGACTCGATCGTTCCTAGGGGTTCTTTTTTCTTGTTTTCTGCCCAATAAATCCGAAAAGACTTTTAAAAGCAACTATACTTCGCAAGGCTTGCCCACGGCGTGTTCCCTTTTAAGCGTTGTCGACAAATTCGTTGACAAGTTTCTCTAGTTCGCAAGTTGGCTTCTTGCTGGTAAGTAGACAAAAAAGACGACCAAAGAATATCTTTGATCGTCTTACTTCTTCATTTATTCCGCACCGATTTCTTCTCGAACGACCGCTGCGATTTTTTCAACATAGTAATCGACTTTTTCAATGGTTGGTGCTTCTGCCATCACCCGAAGCAATGGTTCTGTTCCTGAAGGACGAACCAAGATCCGGCCTTCACCGTTCATTTCTGCTTCTGTCTCTTCCACGATTTTACGGATAGCTGGAACATCCATCGCACCATTTTTATCTGTCACTCGAATGTTGACAAGTTTTTGTGGATAGATCGTTACCTCTCCTGCTAATTCCGACAGTTTCTTGCCCGTTTGTTTCATGATATTCAATAGTTGAATTCCTGATAGTAAACCGTCACCTGTCGTATTGAAATCCAAGAAAATCATATGCCCTGATTGCTCGCCACCGAAATTATAATCGTTTTTACGCATTTCTTCTACGACATAACGGTCACCGACTTGTGTGATCACATCTTTCAGACCAATTGCTTCCACTGCTTTGTGGAACCCTAAATTGCTCATGACTGTTGTAACGATCGTTCCTTGGTTCAAGCGTTTTTGTTCTGCTAAATATTTTGCACAGATATACATGATCTTATCGCCATCAACGATATTTCCTAGTTCATCAACTGCGATGACCCGATCGCCATCTCCATCAAATGCAAGACCAGCATCGGCCCCTTTTTCAACGACGAATTCGGCTAATGTTTCGGGGTGAGTCGAACCAACACCATCATTGATGTTCAACCCATCTGGGGAAGTTCCCATTGTGAAGAATTCTGTTTCTAGATCGGCAAACAAACGATTGACGCTTGTAGCTGTTGCGCCATTTGCTGCATCGACACAAACCGTGATCCCTTCTAAATCGTCAGGAATCGTTTGACGTAGAAATTGAGAGTATTTCAATAACCCTTCTGGGAACTCATCCACCGTTCCTAAGCCATCGGCAGAAGGTCGAGGAAGTGTATCTTCCGGCGCATCAAGCAATGCTTCAATTTCAGCTTCTTGTTCATCGACTAATTTAAAGCCATCATTTCCGAAGAACTTGATCCCATTGTCTTGTGCAGGATTGTGAGAGGCAGAGATCATCACACCTGCGCTTGCTTTTTGTACTTTCGTCAAGTATGCCACTCCTGGTGTGGAAATAACGCCTAATTGAAATACCTCGATCCCAACGGATAACAAACCAGCAATCAATGCGCTTTCTAGCATTTGTCCAGAAATTCGTGTGTCTCGCCCAACCAATACGCGAGGACGACGGTCCCCGGTTTCATGTTGACTTAGTACATAGCCGCCGTAACGCCCCAATTTAAATGCTAACTCAGGTGTCAGTTCCTTGTTAGCTTCTCCTCTAACACCATCAGTACCAAAATATTTTCCCATTTTAATAACCTCTCTTATTCATTCTCTACAGTCAAACGACTAAGAACTACTTGTCGTCGTGCTGCTTGCGGAATTCTCTGTTTGTTCGTTCGTCGTGTCGACTGTTGAAGAGTTGTCTTGAGAATTCTCACTATTCACTGCTTCATTGCTATCATTGTTTGATTGATTCTCCGTAGTAGCTTCTGCAACCGGTGTGATTTGGATCGTCACGACCGTTGGATTGATTGTTGTCCCTTCAGGCACTGGAATGGTTACTGTCCGTTCCGTCGTTGTCGTGATCTCACTAACGTCCACCGGCACACCGATCTGTTGGGTTTCATCCAAGATACTTTGTGGTCCTGTCAGAACGGCACTGATACTGCTCATGCGATAAATGTAATGGGAGATCCCGTCTGGAGTTGTCCCTTGTTGTGTAACAAACAATTCAATTTCTTTGCTTGGAGCCTCCATCACCAATGCAACATCTACCGAATCAGGATCCGCGATGATCGCTAATGGATTGTTGTCGCTATCCCAGGCTTCGATGGTTCCATTGACAGTGATCGAATCCCCAGTGATATCATCTGGATTTACGATCGCTACCACTCGGTCGATTTCAGCTAATGTTTGATCGCCAGTTGTGATTTCTACTTTCTGCGGATCGACACTCATTGAATCGACGCCGTAACCACTCGTTGCTCCGTCAGTGGAGATGACGGGTTCAACGGTAAACGTTTGGGTCACTTTTTTCTCGATCGTCACAGTGACTGTTTTTGGTTCGATTTCAGCTGTGACGCTTGAACTAAGATTTTTTACTTCTAAAGGGACCTCATGGGTTCCTTCATCGAGCCCAGTCAAATCAGCTACGACTCGAAAGCTCCGTGTTTCCTCACTACGTTCTGCATTCAATTGTACACGATTTCGACTAGATAAAGTCACATCCACTGTTGTTTCAAATCCTTGGATGAAGTATTCATCCGTGTCGTAGGTGGTCTGAATCGGTACATTTTCGATCTCTTCCTCATAAGGATTTGATGTTCCCGCAAGATTGACTTGCAGGCTTGATCCGCTGGCGATGAAAAACAAAACCAGACTAAAGAACAGCGCTAGTATACCATAAAATACGTTTTGACGACGCTCTTTCTTGATCATTTTCTTCCTCCTTTGTTGACCCCTTCAAAGAAAGATTGCAGCAAGTTGCGTTTGCCAGGTTTTTCTTCCGGAACTAATTCGCGATTCAACACGTCGAGATACTCTTGGCGAGAAAGTTCAGTCAGCATGCGATTATTTAGCGTAATACTAACGTCGCCGGTTTCTTCTGAGACGATAATGGTCAATGCGTCACTGACTTCTGATATCCCAACAGCTGCTCTATGACGTGTCCCGAATTCTTTCGGAATCAGTGGACTTTCTGACAATGGCAAGTAGGCACTAGCAACAGCGATCTTATCATCTCTTAAAATGACTGCACCATCATGCAGCGGTGTATTAGGAATAAAAATATTGATCAGTAGTTCGCCCGTCACATCCGCATCTAAGGGAATCCCAGTTTCGATGTATTCTTCTAAACCAGTCGTCCGCTCGATCGTGATCAATGCACCGATCTTTCGTTTTGCCATATATTGAACAGCTTTGTCCAGTGCTTGGACCAAAACTTCATCCCGCCGTTTTTCGTTTTTAGAAGTCTTGAAGAAAGAGCTGCGTCCAAGATGCTCTAGCCCCCGTCGAATTTCTGGTTGGAAAATAACAATTGCGGCGATCACCCCATAAGTAATGACTTGATCCATCAACCAAGATAGCGTCTTTAATCCTACGATACCAGCCAAAAACCTTAGAACAATGAACAGTCCGACTCCTTTGAACAACTGGATCGCTTTTGTCCCTCGCACAAGCTGGATAAGCTTATAAACCAAGTACCAAACAACGATCACATCTAAAACATTTACTAAAAAAGACCAAGAAAATATATCAAATGAGAGCAATTCTCTCCAATAATCTAAATTAAAAAAATCCCTGAAATTTATCAACATAAACAGCCTTCCTTTATTCTTAAGACTTCAGATAATAGTATAACATAGGACCTCTTCAAAGATTTGAAAAAAAACAAATTTATGAAAAAGTTTTGAAAAAATAAACAGCTCTTTTATTTAGTTTACCATTATCATGAAATCATTGTTTGTCAAAGGTCTTAGAAGATTTCATCTAAAAGAGCTTCTTGCACGCATTTCATAGGAAAAACAACAAACGACCCTGAAAAAACGTGATAAAGCGTTTTTCCAGGGTCGTTCCTCAGCTAGCGATTATTCTTGCTGACGACGTTTTGCACGCGCTGCACGCCGTGCTGCTCTTTCAGCGAGCTGTTCTTCGCTTAACGGCTGTTTTTCTCTTCGCACACGCTCCGTTTTTACTGCCATTGGTTGTTCTGTATCAGTACTTACATTTTTTTCAAGCTTTGCTCGAATTTTTTCTTCTTGACCTGCTAAGCGGGCATAGTTATAGAAACGAGTTTTCGCATCTGAAACGGTTTTTTTAAACAAGGCTTGCGCCGCATTGGGATTGGCAGACTGCAAGGAAGCAAATCGGACTTGGGTCTGCATAAAGGCAGGCATTTGATCAAATGCTGGCTTTTTGAAATCGAGCGTCATTGGCTGTTTCCCATTTTCTGCCAACAGCGGGTTATAGCGGTAGAGACTCCAATACCCTGATGCAACTGCTTCTTGCGCTTCTTTCAAGGATTGACGCATTCCGCCAGCAAGACCGTGAGTGATACATGGCGTATAGGCAATGATGATTGACGGTCCCGGGAACCGCTCGGCTTCTTCAAAGGCTTTGATCGTTTGCATTTGATTAGCACCAGATGCGATTTGTGCGACGTAGACATGTCCGTAGGTCATCGCCATCATTCCTAAATCTTTTTTGGAAACAAACTTGCCACTAGCAGCGAATTTAGCAATAGCCGAAGTTGGTGTCGCTTTGGAGACTTGCCCCCCCGTATTGGAATAAACTTCATTATCTAACACAAGAATATTGACATCTGCACCAGAAGCGAGAACATGATCGATACCGCCAAACCCAATATCATATGCCCAGCCATCGCCACCTATCATCCATTGGCTTGGCTTAACAAACAAATCTTTTTCCTGCAGAATTTTGTTCAGCTGAGGTGTCGTGGAAGCCTCAGCTTCTAAGGCGGCGATCAATTTTGCTGCTCGCTGCTGTGTCCCAGCACTTTCTTCTCGATGAAGGTCCCAATCATCAATCAAAGCCTGCAATTCTTCTGATACAGCGGCTTTCAATGACTGCAACTGGGCTGCTAATTTCTCCCGTCGGGTTTGGTTGGCTAAGAACATGCCATAGCCATATTCGGCATTGTCTTCAAACAGCGAGTTTGACCAAGCTGGACCCTGTCCTAAGTGATTGGTTGTATAAGGGGATACTGGTGAGGTTCCACCCCAAATCGAAGAGCAGCCGGTCGCATTGGCGATCATCATGCGATCACCAAACATTTGGGTCAGAAGTTTGACATAAGGGGTTTCCCCACAGCCCGCACAAGCACCAGAGAACTCCAATAAGGGCTTATTGAATTGGGAGCCCAAAACAGTTCCTGGTTTTGCTGGATTTTCCTTTTGGCGTAAAGTCATCGCAAAAGCCCAATTTAAAGCTTGCTCTTTTTGTTCTTCGTAAGGACGCATCGTCAAGGCTTTCCCTTTGGCGGGACATGCCTCCACACAAAGGCCGCAACCTGTACAATCTTCAACGGAAACTTGAATTCGATATTTTTGGCCGTTCGCTCCTCGCATCTCTCTGACGATAAAGCCTTCCGGTGCTTCGGTTAATTCATCTTCATCTGCCAAAAACGGGCGGATCGCCGCATGAGGACAGACGAAGGCACACTCATTGCACATGGTACAGCGATCTGATAGCCACTCAGGCACTTCAACAGCGATGCCCCGCTTCTCAACCGCTGTTGTCCCGACAGGGATCACCCCTTCAGTCATTTGGTTCCTTACGAGGGTGCCGACGGATAGTTGATTGCCTTCTTGACGGTTGATGGGTTCCACGATTTCCCGCACAAATTGTGTCATAGCAGTGGATGTCCTTTCCGGCACTTCGATTGTTGCCCACTCGCTTGGAACAGGGATTTCTTGTAATAATTCGATGGTGCGATCAATGGCTGCTTGGTTCTTTTCAACGATCGCCATCGATTTGTGCCGATAACTTTTCAGCGCCTCTTCTTTTAAAATCGGCAAGATTTCCTCGGTCGGAATGATGTTTGCCAAGTAAAAGAAGGCTGTTTCCATCGCGGTATTGATCCGCCCACCTAAGCCAACTTCCATTGCCAACTGCATGGCGTTGATGGTATAAAAACGGATCTCGTTTTCAGCAAGATAACGTTTCATCTTCTTCGGTAGATTATTTAAAATTTGCTCTTGTGACCAGGTCGTATTTAATAAAAAGGTTCCGCCTTTTTTGAGTCCTTTCAGCAAATCATACGTATGCAAATACGCAGGCGTATGACATGCAACGAAATCCGCGTGTTCGATCAGATAGGTAGAACGAATGGGGGTATCCCCAAATCGCAGATGGGAAACCGTTAGACCACCAGATTTTTTCGAATCATAGTGGAAATAGCCTTGCACATATTTTTCGGTATGGTCACCGATGATTTTGATTGCTGACTTATTCGCCCCAACGGTCCCATCAGAGCCGAATCCCCAGAATTTCGCTTGGAAGGTGGATGGATCAGTTAGATCTAGCGTGCATTTTGAGGGCAACGACAATTGTGTCACATCATCCGTGATCCCAATGGTGAAGCGTTTCTTTTGGCTCGCTTTTGGCTTAATCAATTCGTCATAAACGGCAACGATTTGATCAGGCGTCACATCTTTTGACCCAAGACCATAGCGTCCACCAATGATCGTCGGCCGAATCGCTGCATCATACATGGCACTTTGCACATCCAAAAGCAAAGACTCTCCGTTGGCACCAGGTTCTTTGCTGCGATCCAATACAGCGATACTTTTGACGGTAGCAGGCATTTTTTCTAAGAAGACTTCTAATGGGAATGGTCGATACAGATGGATCGACAAGACTCCCACCTTGCGTCCAGAAGCGCACAAATGATCCACCGTTTGCTGGATCGTTTGCGTTGAGGACCCCATCGAAACGATAACTTCTTCGGCGTCCGCAGCACCATAATAATCCACTAAATCATAGTTGGTTCCTCTTAAAACATTGATTTTCTTCATGTAAAAACGAACGATCTCAGGCAATGTTTGATAGTGCTGATTGATCGTTTCCCGCTGTTGAAAATGGATATCAGGATTTTGATTCGTCCCACTCGTTGTTGGGTGATTCGGATTCATCGCTTTTTGACGAAAAGCAGCCAACTTTTCATGATTAACCATTTGTGCGAGTTCTTCATAGTCCAGCACCTCGATTTTTTGAATCTCGTGACTGGTTCGGAAACCATCAAAAAAGTTTAAAAATGGAATGTTGGCTTCAATTGCTGCTAAATGAGCGACTGGCGCTAAATCCATTACTTCTTGAACACTGCTTTCCGCTAGCATAGCAAAGCCTGTTTGTCGAGTGGCCATTACGTCGGTATGATCTCCGAAAATATTCAAGGCATTGGTTGTTACTGCTCGGCTGGCGACATGAAAGACGCCTGGCAGCATTTCCCCAGCAATCTTGTACATATTTGGTACCATTAACAAAAGTCCCTGAGATGCCGTATAGGTCGTCGTTAAGGCACCGGTTTTTAATGAGCCGTGAACCACACCCGCCGCCCCTGCTTCAGATTGCATTTCAACCACTTTCACCGGCTGCCCAAAAAGATTATGCTTTCCCTGAGCAGACCACTGATCCACTAATTCAGCCATGGTTGAACTAGGGGTTATCGGATAGATCGCCGCAAGTTCCGTAAAGGCATAGGAAATATAGGCAGCTGCCGTATTGCCATCCATTGTTTTTCTTTTTCTCATCTATATAACTTCCTTTAATCATCATTTTGCACAATAAAACACAATTCATTATAGCTGAAAAACAAGGAATATAAAAGCACCGGCTGGGTAATTTTCTTTATTTCGTGAAACGAAATACATAGTATTTAGCTAATTTCCCTCCTCATTTCACAGACTCGGATCAAAAGACCTGAGGCTTTTCTTTCAGTAGAAACTTCGGTAAACTAAAAGAAAAAGGAGGAATCTTAATGGATATTTCAATCATCAAAGCACAAGAAACAAATGCGGTAACAGGGATACATATCGGAGACCCTTCCGCTAAACCGATCGTCGAATTTATGAATTTGCGTTGTCCTTATTGTCGGCAATGGTTTGAGGAATCGTTACCGATCTTAAGTGAAGCTGTCACAGCTGGGAAACTACGCCGTGTCATCAAATTATTCGACAAAGAAAAAGAATCATTGCAACGAGGCAATGTGATGCATCGGTTTGTTTCCAGTACAGATCCTCAGGCAACGATCGCTGAGATTACAAAAATTTATCAAACACAAGACGAATGGGGTCATTTATCTTTAAATGAAGTGGCAGAATATGCGAAAAATACCTTAGGGCTATCTGAACAAAATCATCCTGCGATCGCCGGAGAAATTGTGGAAGAAGCGAAAAACGCCAACATTCAATTTGTGCCAACGATTATCTTAGATGGGCACATTTTTGATGAATCGATCACTGCTGAGGAATTAACTGCATTGATCAATGAGTAACCACAAATAAAAGAGCAGGAGCAGATTTGACGCGAACATCCACGTCAAATCTGCTCCTGCTCTTTTGATTCATTTTTATTCCATTCGACTAGCTGACTTGTTCACGAAGATGATCGGCAAATTCGTTGATTTTTCGAATGCGATGATTGATCCCTGATTTCGAGATCGCTCCTGATGGAATCATTTCTCCTAGCTCTTTCAAGCTGACCTCGGGATGTTCCAAACGTAATTCGGCGATTTCTTGCAGCTTTTCAGGTAGAGCTTGCAAGCCAACTCGATCTTGAATAAACTCGATATTGTCGATCTGCTTCGAAGCAGCATCGATCGTTTTGTTCATATTGGCGGTTTCACAATTCACCAAACGGTTGACTGAGTTACGCATGTCTCGCACGATCCGCACGTCCTCGAATTTCAACATGGAATTGGTGGCGCCGATCAGTGTCAAAAAATCAGCGATTTTCTCAGCGCCTTTCAAGTAAGAAATATACCCATTTCTACGTTCTAATGCACGGGCATTCAAACCATATGCGTTTAGCATATCGCAAATATCTTGGTTATGCTCCTCGTAGATGGAATAAATCTCTAAGTGATAGCGGCTAGTTTCTGGATTGTTGATCGATCCTGATGCCATGAAAGCCCCTCGTAAATAGGAACGCATTTTTTGAGTATTGCCCATGATCTCATCAGAAACATGGCTTTGAAACATCAGCCCGTCCATGATATCTAAGTCCAAAAGCACGCGCTTTGTCTCTTGCTTCAAACGAACGATGTAGACGTTGTTCTTTTTTAATTTCATTTTGCGACGGACCAGCAACTCGCTGCGCACGTCGTAATGATCTTTTAGTAAAGAGTAGATGCGTCTGGCAATCGCCGCGTTTTCTGTTTGAACGTTTAAAACAAATTGCTGGTTGTTGATACTTAATGACCCATTCATCCGAATCAAAGCTGCCAGTTCTGCCTTGGCATGTTCGCGATGAACTTCTAATGCAGTCAATTCTTTTTTTACTTCTGCTGCAAAGGACATAAAAAAATCCCTCCTTTCTTAGATTTTGGCCCCGTAAACGATACGTAGAAGTTCTTCAATCACTTTATCTCCGTCATGAAAAACTCCGCCATCTCTAAGCTCCAGAAAGTCAGCTGAAATGACACGGCTGGCTTCTTCTCGCAGTCCTTGGAAATCGTGTTTCACTTGTACAAGATATTCATCATAAATCTCTGGGTCCATATATCCTTCTGGAACTTTCTCGGTGTTGACTAACACCGTATCAATAAAGGGTTTGCCTAAATGCTTATGCAAGACTCGCACATGGTCGGCATCACTAAAGTGTTCGGTTTCACCTTTTTGGGTCATGATATTACAAATATAAACCGTTTCAGCTTGTGTTTCCAACATTGCTTGGCCGATCTCGCTGATCATGAGATTGGGCAAAATACTAGTAAAGAGACTACCAGGACCCAAGACGATCATATCTGCCTCCATAATTGAAGAAACAACTTTACGAGCTGCTTTCGGCTCATCATTGTTTTCTTGATTACGAACAAAGACCCGTTCGATCGTTTTGCGATCAACCGCGATTTTGGACTCGCCTACCGCTTCGGTGCCGTCTTTAAAAACAGCGTGCAACACCAATGGCAGATCTGAGGAAGGATATACTCGTCCATCGATATGCATGATTTTCGACAAAATTTGAATGGCTTCATAGGTACTGCTACGCATTTCAGCAATCGCCGCAATAATCAAGTTCCCAAGGGCATGATTGGCTAAAAATTTGTCTTCCGCTTTAAAACGGTATTGAAAAATATCATTATACAATTGCGGCATATCAGATAGAGCCGCCAGAACATTGCGCAGATCCCCCGGTGGTGAAATAGAGGAAACCAAATTGCGGATCTCGCCGCTGCTACCGCCATCATCAGCGACCGTAACGATCGCTGTGATGTCGACACCTTGATTCCGCAAGCTCTTCAGGATGACTGGTAACCCAGTTCCGCCACCTACCACAACGATCTTCGGCTTTCTGATCCGGTACGTTTTCATTTTCATGAACGATTCACCGTCTCTTTGCGCTTATCTTTGTCGCGATGAGTAATATTGACGCGATAGTCTTCTGCCAAAACCGCACCGATGCGCTCCGATAATGCAACCGAACGGTGTTGACCCCCAGTACAGCCGATAGCCACCGTCAAGCTGCTTTTGCCTTCCTTGACATAGCCTGGCATGATCGTTTGCAACAGTGTACTAAATTGCTGATAGAATTCTTCCGTTTCTGGAAAAGACATGACGTAATCATACACGGGTTCATCTTTACCCGTTAAAGGACGCAACTCTGGAATGTAATGGGGATTCGGTAAGAAACGAACATCCATCACGATATCAGCATCGATCGGCAAGCCATACTTGAAGCCAAACGAAAGTATTTCAATACGAAACCCTGTCTCATGAGAAGCACGAAATTCTTGATTGATTTTTTCTCTCAGTTGCCGTGGGGTCAACGACGTTGTGTCGATAACAATACTGGCACGCGTCTTCAAATCGTTTAAGATCGCTCGCTCTTTGCGAATGCCTTCCGTAACTAAGCCATCCATCGCCAAAGGATGTGCTCTTCTCGTTTCTTTGTATCTTGACACCAATTCATTGTCCGATGCATCTAAAAAGAGCATCCGTGTGTCGATAAAATTCGTGTTTTCAATATCGATCAGCATACTTTGGATTTCTTCAAAAAACGATCTTGAACGCAGATCGACAACTAAGGCAATTTTTGTCACTTTTCCTGATTCTTTGATCAGTTCCCAAAATTTAGGGATCAAGCTTGGGGGCATATTGTCGATACAAAAGTACCCCATATCTTCAAAACTCTGGATAGCGACCGTTTTGCCGGCTCCGCTCATCCCAGTAATAATGACCAATTCTAAATGATCCACTTCAGTCATAGGTAAAACTCCTTTCTGAAACAACTCTATTATATCATGCCGGGCGTATCATTGGAACACCGGCATAAAAAAAGACGTTAGCTCAAAAAATGCCGCTAACGTCGCTATCAGCTTTAGATTGCTTGGCGATTTGCCAATGCTTTTTCAATCGTCCGATCAACTAAAATGGATTGCGCATCCACGACTGGATAAGGATTGTCAGTCACAAATTCATCCATCAAGGATAACTCGGTACATCCAAGTACTACGCTTTCACAGCCGATGCGTTCGGTGACTTCTTCCAGTATCTCAAAGTAAAGTTCTTGATCCAGATGATCATTTTCTTTGATTCGATCATAGATCAATGTATTGACCTTTTTTTGGATCGCTGGCTCTGGGAGATAGACATCAAGTCCCAACTGGCGCAATTCTTTCTCATAGATGCCGGCTTTGACACTGCCTTCTGTCCCAAGAAAGGCCACTTTTCCAGTGACGCCTTTTTCAAAAACGACTTTCGCTGCCTCACGAGGCATATGCAAAATCTCAATCTCAGTAGCCGCTTGCAACTCATCAAAAAAATAATGCGCTGTGTTACAAGTCAACACAATAAAATTTGGCTTTAATAAATTTTGTTTTTCGATGTCGTCCATTAAATAAGGAACAGGGTTTTCTAACGTATTGTCTAAAATATATGCCGTCCGATCCGGTACTGTCGCATGATTGAATAAAACATAGTTCAAGTAATCTTGGTCTTTATGGGTCTGTGTCCGTCGGTTTAAAATGCGGACGAAACTTTCCGTCGCTAACGTTCCCATGCCGCCTAAAATACTAAAAAAATTCTCCATCTTCTAGCCTTCTTTCGTATGGAAATACGTTTTGAATCGTTTGTTGTATAGATGGAACATTCTCTTTAACAGAATCCAACGCTTCAGAGATAAGTCTTCTTTATAAAAGACGGTCGTTCCCCAGCGATTTTCTGCTAATAATTTTTTTGCTCGTTCTTTCGCAGGATTTTCTTTTGCATAAGTCAAGAAGATGTTTTTTGGTACCCCTAGCCATAATTTCGCTTCTGGCGCGTCAGCTTTGCCATAAACCGTTTCTGTATAAGGTTTTTCGAAGACTAAATCTTCAGTGATAAACTTTGCCAAATTCAATCCGCTTAAGGTAATAAAGAAACTGCTTCTTCCTTGACGCAAGTTGATTTCAAATAGTTTATATTGCCCGTCTCGCGCATCATATTTCAAGTCAAAATTGGCAAATCCAACATACTCGATCTCTTTTAAAAACTTACGGATCATTTGATAAATTTGATCATTTTCGTCTGGAATGATCACTACGTAATTCCCAACAGCTCCAGGGGTTGGGTCTTCTAGTAAAGGATGACCTAAGCCCATCACGCGAACTTCGTGATTCTCATCAACATAGGCATTTAAAACCCGCATGTTGCTGTCATCACCGGGAATAAAATCTTGGACGATCATTTCATATTGATAACCCGCTTGATAAATGCGAGAAACGATTTCTTCAAATTCTATTCGATTATCAATAATAAAGGCTTTTTTGCGTCCTTCAAAATCAACTGACAGCCATGCTACACTATTTGCCGGTTTCAATGCCACAGGAAAATCAAAAGGCAGCTCTCCTTTGAACGTTCCTTCCGTCAACAGTTCAGGCGTTAAAATGAAGGTCTTAGGATAAGGCAAGCCATATTCCTCGCAGACTTCGTAAAAGCTTACTTTGTTGATCAACCGTTTTAGTAAAGAATAATCGTTAGCGATAAAGGTATAATAGGGCGCCAATTCTTCTTTATGCTTCGCCAACAGTTCCGCATAACCATCGCCGCAAGGAATCAACAAATATTTCATCGCAGGATCGTTGTAAGTATTTTTTCCTAACTTGATCAACGTTTCAGTGAATCCGGGATCATGGTCAAAACCTTCCACTTGATTGATTTTTACAATTTTACTAAAGCGGGTTGGCGCAAGTTCGGCGCCTGCATAGGCAACTGATTGAATACCATATGCTTCGTGGAACGCTCTGGCCATACCATAAACATTCATATCGCTTCCTAATAATATGGGAAGAAAATTTTCCTGACTCATCAAAAATCACTCTCTCTTTTGAATACGAAAAACGACCTCTCTCGTTTCGTTTAATTACAATAGCATTATAATACCACAAAGAAAAAAGCAATCAAAGTATCTATCTTTGATTGCTTTCTCCCACTTTGAACGGATAGAACTTATAGGCAGTTTATTCAATGCGAATATACGTATACCTATTGCTATTCTAACAAATAAAATTTTGATTTCAAGCCCTTATCATGAAATTTGCAGATATTTCACGCTTCCTTAAACTTTAGTGAAACCTATTGACAGACAAGTGAAAAAGTGAGTGCTTTTTCATCTGCTTAAAGGACTTTTTTCAAATAATGACCGGTGTAGCTGTCTGAAACCGCAGCAATTTCTTCTGGTGTACCAGTTGCAATGATCGTCCCACCGCCTTCGCCACCTTCTGGACCTAGGTCAATCACATGGTCCGCTGATTTGATGACATCCAAGTTGTGTTCGATCACTAAAACGGTGTTGCCAGCGTCGACAAATCGTTCCAAAACTTTCAACAAACGGGCAATATCATCCGTATGCAGACCAGTCGTCGGTTCATCTAAGATATAAAAACTCTTGCCATTGGAATTTTTGTGCAGTTCACTGGCAAGCTTCATCCGTTGCGCTTCCCCACCAGACAAAGTAGTCGCTGGTTGTCCCATAGTGACATAACCTAAACCGACATCGACGATCGTTTGCAATTTTCGATGGATTTTGGGAATATGTTGGAAAAATTCCACTGCATCTTCCACGGTCATATCTAAGATTTCCGAAATATTTTTTCCTTTGTAATGAACTTCTAACGTTTCTGAGTTATAACGTTTGCCATGACAAACCTCACAAGGTACGTAGACATCAGGTAAGAAGTGCATCTCGATCTTGATGATTCCGTCCCCTTTACATGCTTCACAGCGTCCACCTTTTACATTAAAACTAAAGCGGCCTTTTTTATAACCACGGACTTTCGCCTCATTGGTTTTAGCAAATAAATCACGAATGTCATCAAAGACACTGGTATACGTTGCCGGATTGCTTCGAGGTGTCCGACCAATCGGGCTCTGATCGATATCGATCAATTTCTCAATAGCTTCATAACCAGTAATGGTTTTAAAGCGGCCAGGTTTGTTCGAATTCCGATTGATTTTTTGCGCCAAGGCTTTTTTCAAAATTTCATTGACTAATGTTGATTTACCAGAGCCAGAGACCCCTGTAACTGCGACGAACTTTCCTAATGGAAAATCGACCGAAATGTTTTTCAAGTTATTCTCAGAGGCACCGGACACACGAATCTTTTCACCATTGCCTTTGCGGCGTTCCGTCGGTGTTGGGATTTCTCGTTTTCCAGATAAGTATTGACCTGTTAAAGAAGACTCATTGGCAGCGACTTCATCGGGAGTGCCTGCAGCGACGATCTCGCCACCTGCATGTCCTGCACCCGGACCGACATCGATCAAGTAGTCTGCTGCCCGCATCGTGTCTTCGTCATGCTCAACGACAATCAGGGTATTCCCGAGATCACGCATTTTCCGCAATGAATCTAGCAAGCGATCATTGTCTCGTTGGTGAAGACCGATCGATGGCTCATCAAGAATGTAAAGCACCCCAGACAAATTGGAGCCGATTTGTGTTGCCAAGCGAATTCGTTGCGCTTCCCCACCAGAGAGTGTGCCTGACGCACGACTCAAGGTCAAATAGTCCAATCCGACATTTTTTAAGAAGCTTAAACGATCATCGACTTCTTTCACGATCGGACGTGCAATCATTTGCTCTTGTTCCGTTAGTTTCAATTCTTCGACAAAGTTCAAGGCATTGTTGATCGCCATCTCACTCATTTCACCAATATGCTTCCCATTGACTTGCACACACAGCGCTTGAGGGTTCAAGCGATAGCCATGACAGGTTTTACAAGTCAACTCTGTCATATACAAACGCATTTGATCACGGGTAAAATCAGAGTTGGTTTCATGATAACGGCGTTTGATATTTGGTAAGATCCCTTCAAAAGCGACCTCAACATCACGCACCCCACCAAAATCATTCTCATAATGGAAATGGAACATCTCCCCATTCGAACCATTCAAGATAATATCTCTGTGTTCTTCTGGCAATTCTTCAAATGGTGTGTCCATATCGATATTGAATTCTTGACAGGCTTGTTCCAGCATTTGCGGATAATATTGTGAACTGATTGGATTCCATGGCAATAGTGCGCCTTCACGCAACGTTTTGCTTTGATCGGGAATCACTAAGTCGACATCGACTTCTAGCTTCACGCCAAGACCATCACAGTCTGGACAAGCACCAAAAGGCGCGTTGAATGAAAAGAGGCGTGGTTCTAATTCTCCAACCGTAAAACCGCAATAAGGACAAGAATAATGTTCACTGAAGAGCATTTCTTTTTGGCCGATCACATCGACTACCGCATAGCCGTCCGCTAACCGTAATGCCGCTTCAAAAGAATCAAACAGGCGTGAACGTATGCCTTCCTTCACAACAATTCGGTCGATGATGATGGCAATATCGTGCTTTTTATTTTTTTCTAATTCAGGCGCTTCAGAAACATCATAGACTTCACCGTCTACGCGCATCCTTACATAGCCTTCTCTTTGGATACGTTCGAAGACTTTTTTGTGCTGCCCTTTCTTTTGATAAACGATCGGTGCCAACAATTGGATCTTGGTACGTTCTGGTAATACCAAAACTTCATCCACCATTTGCTCAACCGACTGACTTGTGATCTCGATGTGATCATTTGGACAAATCGGGTGACCGATTCTAGCGTAAAGAAGCCGCAGATAATCATTGATCTCAGTAACCGTCCCTACTGTTGATCGCGGGTTCTTGCTGGTGGTTTTTTGATCGATAGAAATCGCTGGACTAAGTCCATCAATGCTATCTACGTCTGGTTTATCCATTTGACCTAAAAACTGACGGGCATACGCCGATAGACTTTCTACATATCGGCGTTGTCCTTCGGCATACAACGTATCAAAAGCTAAGGAGCTTTTCCCTGAACCCGAAAGACCAGTAACAACAACGAGTTGGTCTCTGGGAATCGTCACATCGATATTTTTTAAATTATGGGCCCGTGCCCCATGGATCACGATTTTATCATTTGCCATAGTGTTTCTCCTTCTAATCAGCAGCTTTTAGCTCAAGAATAGTATCTCTTAAGGTAGCAGCCGTTTCAAAATCCAATGCTTTCGCAGCATCTTTCATCTCTTTTTCTAGCTTCAGCAACAAGGTTGCTTTTTCCTCACGACTCAGTTCTTCATAAGAAGTCGTGGTGTATTCACCGGTCTCTTCTGCCACTTTTGTGATCGCGATCAGATCGCGAATTTCTTTAATAATGGTTTTCGGTACGATCCCATGTTCTTCGTTGTAGGCTTCTTGGATACTTCGGCGTCGCGCCGTTTCATCGATCGCTCGCTGCATCGAATCAGTCATTTTATCAGCGTACATGATTACTTTTCCTTCAGAGTTTCGGGCTGCCCGTCCAATGGTTTGGACTAATGAGCGTTCGCTGCGCAGGAAGCCTTCCTTATCGGCATCAAGAATCGCAACCAGAGAAACTTCCGGCACGTCTAACCCTTCTCGCAGTAAGTTGATTCCGACCAGTACATCAAATTCACCGAGGCGCAGGTCTCGAATGATCTCTGTTCGTTCCAATGTTTTGATGTCACTGTGCAAGTATTTGACTTTGATCCCTAATTCTTTGAAGTAATCCGTCAAATCTTCAGACATTTTTTTCGTCAAGGTCGTCACAAAGACCCGTTCATTTCGCTCGACTCGCTCATTGATTTCTCCCACGAGGTCGTCAATTTGACCCATGATCGGTCGTACTTCGATCACCGGATCTAACAGACCAGTTGGTCGAATGATTTGTTGAACGACGGTATCGGTTTGATCGTATTCATAGGGGCCAGGTGTTGCTGACACATAGACGATTTGATTGACATGTTTCTCAAATTCTTCCAAGCGTAACGGACGGTTGTCCAGTGCAGAAGGCAAACGGAAGCCATAATCCACTAACATTTGTTTTCTAGCACGGTCACCATTATACATCCCACGAACTTGGGGCATCGTTACGTGTGATTCATCGATTACTAATAGAAAATCATCTGGGAAGAAATCCAATAACGTATAAGGCGGTTCCCCTTCTTTTCGTCCATCCATGTGGCGAGAGTAGTTTTCGATCCCTGAGGTATACCCCATTTCTCGCATCATTTCAATATCATAGTTGGTTCGCTGCTCTAAACGCTGTGCTTCCAGCAGCTTATTTTCTGCTCGCAAAACTTTCAGTCGTTCATCGAGTTCACTTTGGATTGAAGCGATCGCATGTTCCATATGGTCTTCATTGGTCACAAAGTGGGTTGCCGGAAAGATCGACACATGTTCGGTGTCACTCATGATCTCGCCCGTCAAGGCATCAACTTCACGAATCCGATCGATTTCATCGCCAAAAAACTCAATGCGTAACGCTCGCTCATCACGAGAAGCTGGGAAAATCTCCACAACATCGCCGCGCACGCGAAAACGCCCCCGTTGAAAATCGATGTCGTTTCGTTCAAATTGGATCTCGATCAATTCTTTTAATAGTTGATCCCGAGACTTTTCCATCCCTACTCGTAAAGAAACAACTTGTCTTGCATACTCGATCGGCGAACCTAAACCGAAAATACAAGAGACAGAAGCTACAACGATCACATCGTTTCTCTCTAATAAAGAACTTGTCGCCGAGTGACGGAGCTTATCGATTTCATCGTTGACACTGGAGTCTTTTTCGATGTATGTATCACTGGAAGGAACATACGCTTCTGGTTGATAGTAATCATAGTAACTGACAAAATACTCGACTGCATTATTTGGAAAGAAGTCCTTGAACTCGCCATATAATTGTCCAGCCAATGTTTTATTATGGGCAATGATCAATGTCGGTTTATTGACTTCTTTGATTAGATTAGAAATCGTATAAGTCTTACCGGTCCCAGTGGCTCCCAACAAAATCTGTGCTTTTTTTCCACCGACCACCCCGTCAACCAATTGATGGATCGCTTCTGGTTGATCCCCAGCTGGTTGATATTTTGATACTAAGTCAAATTCATGGGAAGTTGTTCTTTCGATCATCTTCATTCCCCCTCGATTATTCTAAACGACAACAAAAAAAGAAAAACTCGCTGCCGCTTTTCCATAAATAAGTATATCATAGCGAACATACTTTCGCCATCATTTGCTATGAAAGTTTCATGCGATTAAGCATAACTTAACATGTTTGATTTTCTAACATCTAATGTGAGGTTTAAACGATTTTGTCATATTTTTAAAGAGAAAGACTTGTGTGTTGAAGAAAAAATCCATATAATCTATAAATACGTTATATCTAAAGGGGGAATTTTCTTGAAAAGAAAACACATGTCCTTCGCTTTAATCGCGCTGATTATCAGCATTTTTACGCTCTCAGTAAAGTCAGCAAGTGCGGAGGAAACTACGTATAAGATAGGAACAGATTTAACATTTGCTCCTTTCGAATTCCAAAATGAAAATAATGAATACGTTGGGATCGATATAGATTTATTAAATGCGATCGCAGAAGATCAAGGTTTTGCAGTTGATTTACGTCCTTTAGGTTTTGACGCATCCATTCAAGGCGTGCAATCAAATCAGTTAGATGGCATGATCGCTGGGATGAGTATCACAGAGGAACGTAAAGAAACCTTTGATTTCTCAGATCCTTATTTCGATAGTGGGATTCAAATGGCGGTAGCTGCTGACAATGACAGTATTACTAGCTACGAGGATCTTGAAGGCGAAACGGTCGGTGCAAAGGTTGGTACCGAAAGTGCCCGCTTTCTAGAAAGCAATAAAGACCAATATGGCTACGACATCAAATTATATGATGACGCTACTGGACTATATGGCGCTGTACGCAATGGTACTGTGGCAGCCGCTTTTGATGATTATCCAGTGCTTGGCTATGCTATCAACAATGGCGAACCGATGAAACTTGTCGGCGAACCTGAAAAAGGCGCTTCTTACGGATTTGCCGTCAGAAAAGGCCAAAACAAAGAACTACTTGAAAAATTCAATGCTGGTTTAGCCAATATGAAAGCTTCCGGCAAATACGACGAAATCGTCAATACTTACATCACAACGTCTGATACAGATGCAGGCACTAGTGAAATGGTGAAAGTCGAACCAAAGAAAGATGTTTACCGAATTGCCAGTGACTCAGCCTTCGCTCCATTTGAATTCCAAAATGAAGACAATGAGTATGTAGGGATCGATGTTGATTTAATGAACCGGGCGGCAGAATTGCAAGGGTTCAACATCGAATTCAATTTCATCGGTTTTTCCGGAGCTTTGCAAGCGTTGGATGGTAACCAAGCAGATGGGATGATCGCTGGGATGACAATCACTGATGAGCGTCGTCAATCCTACGACTTCTCTGATTCTTACTTTGAAAGTGGTATTCAGATTGCTGTAAAAGAAGGCAATGATTCCATCAAATCCTATGAAGATTTAGATGGAAAAACCGTCGGTGCAAAAGTTGGGACAGAAAGTGCAGACTTCTTGATCGCCAACGAAGAGAAATATGGCTATTCGATCAAATATTATGATGCTGCCGATCAATTATATGCGGCTGTTAACGGCGGACAAATTGATGCCATGATGGATGATTATCCAGTGATTGGTTATGCCATCAGCCAAGGTCAAAAACTAGTGACACCGATTGAAAAAGAATCTGGTGGTCAGTACGGTTTTGCGGTGAAAAAAGGCCAAAATCCTGAACTGATCCAAATGTTCAATGAAGCATTGAAAGAAATGAAACGGACTGGGGAGTACGATCAAATCATCAATAAATACATTGAAGATGGATCTGCCACAGAAAAACGAGTGGATGAATCAACGATCACTGGTTTGATCAGCAACAACTATAACGTCTTATTAAAAGGATTATGGAATACCCTTTTACTAGCATTGATTTCTTTTGCCTTAGCATTAGTGATCGGAATCATTTTTGGACTATTTAGTGTTGCTCCAATCAAAGCATTGCGGGTTTTTGCAGGGATCTATGTTGATATCATTCGTGGTATTCCTATGATGGTATTGGCTTTCTTCATCTTCTTCGGCCTCTCCGATGCGATTGGTATCACGATTCCGGACTTTGCAGCCGGGGTCATTACATTGACCTTAAATGCCAGTGCCTACATCGCTGAGATCGTCCGTGGTGGGATCAACGCGGTGCCAAAAGGTCAGATGGAAGCCTCTCGTAGTTTGGGGATGACCTACACTCGGACAATGCAGAAAATCATTTTACCGCAAGCGATCAAAATCATGATTCCTTCTTTCGTTAACCAATTCGTTATCTCGTTGAAAGATACAACGATCATCTCGGTTATCGGAGTCGTAGAATTATTGCAAACTGGGAAAATCATCGTTGCCCGAACCACACAAAGTACCTATGTCTACTTGATCATCGCGATTATTTATTTAGTCGTGATCACAGCTTTAACGAAACTTGCAAAAGTTTTAGAAAAGAAGGTGAAATAGCATGAAAGAAAAAATCTTAGTTGAAAATCTTGTAAAAAAATACGGCGACAATACCGTATTGAACAATATCAATGTTTCAATCGCTGAAGGAGAAGTCGTTTGTGTGATCGGTCCTTCAGGATCTGGGAAATCGACGTTCTTACGCTGTTTGAACCGCTTAGAAGAACCAACCAGCGGCGATATTATCGTTGACGGCGCACATCTGATGGATAAAAACACCAATATCAATGCTGTTCGTCAACATATCGGCATGGTGTTTCAGCATTTCAATCTCTTCCCTCACTTGTCAGTTTTAGAAAACATCATTCTAGCCCCGATGGATCTAAAAAATGCTTCTCGGCAAGAAGCGGAACAAAACGCGATTCGTTTATTAGAGACGGTAGGTCTGGCTGATAAAAAAGACATGTACCCTGACAATCTATCTGGAGGACAAAAACAACGGGTGGCGATTGCTAGAGCCTTAGCCATGAATCCCGATGTGATGCTGTTCGATGAACCAACCTCCGCACTCGATCCCGAAATGGTTGGGGATGTACTCAATGTTATGAAGGATTTGGCAAAACAAGGAATGACCATGGTAATCGTTACTCATGAGATGGGCTTTGCCAAAGAAGTAGCAAACCGTGTGATGTTTATTGATGGCGGTAATTTCTTGGAAGACGGTACACCTGAGCAAATCTTTTCCAACCCTAAGCACGATCGTACGAAAGATTTCTTAGACAAAGTATTGAATATCTAAAAAAAACCTCTGCAACAGCTCTTTTCTCGGACTGTTGCAGAGGTCTTTTTTTTATTGATTTTTTCGTTTGGTTTCTTCTGAAATCCGCTTTTGATTTTCACCTAAAAAAACTTTTGTATCGATAGGGTTGGCTTTGTTCGCCCCTCCGACGCCAGTATCAACCATCTTTCCCCAACCCTTCAATGGCTCTTTCCCTGCTGCACGAAGTTGCGCATTTTTTAAACGTAACGCTTGTTTTTTCGCTTCTTTTTTCGCTTGATGTTTTGCTTGCCACTGCTTTAAGATGCTCATCTTCATTCCCTCCTCTCCTTGTTATGAATCCTTACATAAATTCTTAGCAACCGGTATGCTGGTTCCTGTTGACCTGGTAAGAGTAAACAGGGTTCACCTTTAAAATAGCAAATTTTTATTGAGTAGTTAAATCTATTATAGCATTTCCTTTTCACCATCGTAAGCTGCAGATACTAATTTTACTAAAACCATGAAAGGACATTTGAAATCAAGTAGCCAGATCAGAAGCAACATGTTACACTTATTAAACAACACTCCCTCCAAACCAAAATAGGTATACAAACATTTTTCTTTTTTATTTTATAGCAAATGACGGGGTTTTCCTAATAAAAAACCAACATTAAAATAACAAAGGAAGGCCAAGAAAATCATTTTGGAGGAACCTATCTTATGAAAACCATCATTTTATTTTTCCCACTAATGATACTCTCCCTCTTTCTCACTGGCTGTACCTTGATTGACGAAATCATGGATGACAACACCAAAAGCAGTTTTTCACCAGAAGCAACGTCGTCTTCTCAATCTTTGTCAGCTGATTCAGAAACCAGAGCTTCTTCTTCCAGAACTGAGAACCATGCATCAGAACCCGCATCAGAAACAACTCCTTCTTCTGATGACGTTGCACAAACTCAGAGCAGTACCGAAACAGCTGCCCCTCAATTTTCGTATTGTGAACAATTGCAGATCGGGCTGCCGCGACGGTGGAATCGAACAGTCAACAAAGACTTGCTCCATCAACTGCAAATAGGAATGTCTTGCGATCAAGTTCTTGAAATCATGGGTGGCCTTCCTTCTTGGCGACTAGCAGTCGTAGGTGTGGAATCCAATGCCTGGATCAATTCCGATGGTGAAGCAATCATTGTCACTCTTATTAACCGAATCGTTTCTGATGTGGCCTGGCATGATCAGTTTTCTGAAACAGAAATTAAGTAATCCATTAAGCGATCTCACGTGACTGATATTGGTAAAACGCAGGATGAAATTCAATCACCACTTTTATCAGAAGTCATCTAAAAAACTTGGGAGTTGAAGGATCAAATGAAACTGAGTCGACTTAGAAAAAAAATCCGGGAGCATAGCAGAAGAAGCCTTTTGCTTTCTTTGGGTATCAGTTGTTTTTTGCTTGGCGCTGCCCTCTTCTACAGCGAAAACCAGCCGGCAGCTGCCTACGAGCAGTTTTTAGAGATCGATTACTTAACTGCTTTACTGGAAGAAAGACCTTCCCCTGAGTCCATCAGCGATCTTGGCCTCGATCTCATCAAACGTAGTGATCGGGTAAACCAAGAGCGCAGTGCCATCAACCGATAGCGGCGCCGCGAAAATGTGATCGTCACAGAAGAGACTAGAAAAGTTTTTTCTCCCGATCAAGGAGCAATGGTTGATGAAGTAAGAAAAGTAACCACTCGCTTACCTGATTCAGCCATTGATTTGTTATCAATGATGGTTGATAGCAGCGCTCTCGAGACAAAAAGAGTGCCTTTAGGTTCACGGGATAAACTGTCCAAAATCAGCTTTGATTTTGACTTTGATGATTCTGGTGATGAAAGATTAGCGAAAATCACATTGGTTGATGTTCCAGAATTTTTCGGTATTGATTTCTCACAATTCGAGAAAGAGGCTGATGTTGAGGAGATCAAAGAGACATTGATCGTACAGTATGGTTTAGATGCTCACATCAGGGACGTTAGCGCCATTCGGAGACTTTTCTTTGTTCATGAAGGATTTGAGTTTTACATTAGTCATACCTACAATCCGAATGGAGTCGGCATCACCGTCCAAGCGGTAGAACCATAAATGAAAAATAGTGAATCCCCCCTCTCTTTGCGGGATTAACAAAAAAAGCGTCCGCGAATACAAACGCAGGCACCTTTTTTCTACTTCTATTTTGTTTAGGCAAAAACGGTCGACCAATTGTCACGTTCATCAAGAAATTCTTGCGCTAATTTTTGCGCACCTTCTAAGGTATGGTTCGCCGCCCAACCGCATTGCACTTCATTGCTGGCAGGTACTTCAGTTGCTTGCAAAACATCCTTCATGGTTTTTTCTAGGACTGTCAAAATCTCTTCATAATCGTCATGATTCAAGACAGTCAGATAGAAGCCGGTTTGGCATCCCATGGGTGACCAATCCACGATATAATCTGCATGATTACGAATCAACTCTGCCGTCAAATGTTCTAAAGAATGCAGACTTGCCATATCCATATGTGCTTGGTTCGGCTGCTTCAAACGAACATCATATTTGATGATGGTATCATTTGTTCCTTGTTTTTTATCGGCAACCCGTACATAAGGTGCTTTGACTTTCGTATGATCCAAATTAAAGCTTTCAACATTCATTTTCATTGTACTTCTCTCCTACTCTTTTTGTGCTTCCACAAGCCAAACATACTCATTGATTTGCTTAAAACGACTGGTAAACCCATGTTGGCGAAAATATCGTTCGATATCCGCAGTAACTGGATAGTACTCCCGTTGCAGATCAGCGGCTAGTCGCTGGTGTCCAGCTTGCCGCGCTTCATCGATTAGCTCCATTTTTCGGGCTAGGGAAAGAAACATCGTATCCCCGAAAAGCACTTTCCCGCCTTTTGGCAGCATCGCCGCATATTTGCCGATTGCCCGTTGTTTTTCGTCCTCCGTAAGATGATGAAAAACATAGGTAGAAACGATCGTATCGATTACATCCGTGATTTCAGGAAAAATCTCCATATCACCATCTACAAAAGTCACTTTAGAAAGACTGGGTTTTGACTTGGCGATCCGCCGCATCTCTGGCGATGGCTCGATTGCCAGCACGTTTTTTCCTTGATCAAGCAGAGCTTGTGTTAGATTTCCAGTGCCACTACCAAATTCTACCACAGACTGCCCTGCTTTTTCAGCTATTTCAGCGAGTAACTGTTCATATTTGAAAAAAACCGCTCGATATTCTTCATCCTTACCTGCAACTGTTTCATCGTACTCAGCTGCCCAGTCAGAAAAAATTGGAATAAACTCTCTCCCCATCACTAGCTACCTGCCTTTTCAAACGCTTGCTCTAAATCTGCCTGCAGATCCTCACCGTCTTCGATGCCCACCGACAACCGAATCAAGCCATCTTTGATCCCAGATTGCTCACGAATTTCTTTAGGGATCGAGGCATGGGTCATCACGGCTGGCACTTCTACCAAGCTTTCCACGCCACCTAAGCTTTCTGCTAAAGTAAAAATCTTTAATGATTCAACAAATTCTGCTGTTTTCGATTCATCGTTTAGTTCAAAAGATATCATACCGCTATACCCAGACATCTGTGATTTGGCGATCTCATGACCTTCATGGTCAATCAATCCTGGATAATAGACCTTTACGACAGCTTGATGTGCTTGTAAGTAGTGGGCAATTTTCATCGCATTGTTTTGATGTGCTTTCATCCGCAAAGCAAGTGTTTTGATGCTTCGTTGGATCAACCAGCTATCATGAGGCCCCAATACACCGCCAATAGCGTTTTGTAAAAAGGCAATTCTTTCGGCGATTAGCGGCTCTTTGGCAACCGCTAATCCAGCTACTACATCACTGTGTCCACCGAGATACTTGGTAGCACTGTGAATCACAATATCTGCGCCTAATTGTAGCGGCTTTTGAAAATATGGCGTCGCAAAGGTATTATCCACGATCGTCAAGAGATCGTGCTGGGCAGCTAGTCTCGCAACCGATTTGATATCCGTGATTTTTAACAGCGGGTTCGTCGGTGTTTCCAGAAAAATCGCTTTGGTCTCCGGAAGAATTGCTGTTTCAATAGCAACTAAATCATCGGTTTTGACAAGTGAATAAGTCAACCCACTTTTTTCTAATACTTGATGAAGCAAACGAAATGTCCCCCCATAAACGTCATCTCCTAAAATGACATGATCTCCTGTCTGAAAAAGCGTGAAGATCGCATGGGTGGCTGCTAATCCAGAGGCAAAAGCAAACCCTTGAGCGCCTTCTTCAAGATCCGCAATCAATTCTTCTAAGGCAAAACGAGTTGGGTTGCCTGAACGACTGTATTCATATTGCTTTGGCTGACCTAGAGCATTTTGCCGATAGGTAGATGTTTGGTAGATTGGCACACTGACTGCACCGGTGAGTTCGTCTTCGCTGATACCGCCGTGAATTACTTTTGTATTAAAATGCATTGTTTGTTCCTCCTATGAATGGTGTGATTGCTGATTCGCCAGCATAAATCTTTTTTGATAGATAGCGGTCGCCACCATCGGGAAAGACTGTGGCGATCGAGCTTCCGGTTGGTAATTCGAGGCTTTCTTTTACTGATGCTGCCATCACGGCTCCACTTGAACTTCCAACAAGCAGACCATAGTTTCTTGCCAAGTAACGAGTAAAGGCAAAGCCTTCGGCATCACTTATCGTATAAATGTTATCAATAAGCAAATCGTCAAAAAATTGTGGAATGAACTCAACACCGATCCCTTCAATCTCGTGGCCATGGGCAGGACCGCCGTTCAAGATTGATCCTTCCGGTTCAACAACAGCAAGACGAGTGCTTGATTTTTGCTTCTTTAAGTACGTCGCGACACCCGCAAAAGTACCACCACTGCCAGCGCCTGCAACAAAGCTGTCAATTTTTCCATGTAATTCCTGATAGATCTCAGGCCCCAATGTTGCTTGATAGGCTGCGGGATTGTTCTGATTATGAAACTGCAATGGCATAAAACTATTCGGCTGTCCTTTTGCTAATTCCTTTGCTTTTTCGATTGCCCCTTGAATGCCAGCTTCCGTTGGTGTATGAACGATAGTTGCGCCTAATGCTTCAATCAATTGCTGCTTTTCAATGCTGAATTTCTCCGGAATAACAAAAATCATTTTTAGTCCATGCTCGATCCCGGCAATAGCTAAGCCAATCCCGGTATTTCCGGCTGTCGGTTCAATTACTGTTGTCTCATGATTGATTGTACGCTCTCGAAATGCCTCATCGATCAAGTACTTTCCTAAGCGGTCCTTAATGCTGCCACCAGGATTTAAATATTCAAGTTTCGCATAGATTTTACTTCCCTTTTTTCCGCCTAAAGCTGCGGCATCAAATTCAAAGAGCGGGGTATGCCCTATCAATTCTTTTACATTTTTAACGATCATCGTTTGACTCCTTATTCAGATTTTTAGGCAAAACTTGTAAGCTTCATATACCTATTTTGGCTTGCAATCATCAGCCGTCGCCATTGAAAGCGGTAAAAAAAAGCAAACAAAAAGGGGTACTGACTATTACATCAGTACCCCAAAAAAATGTCGTCTTATCCGGATAGAAGCGAATCACTAAAAAAATCAGCGATCTGCTGCGACAAAGGAACTAATAATAGGCATGACAAATGGGTATGCTGCTTTTTGCACCATACAACAACAACAGGTAGTTTGTGTGTTGAAGTTCGTCATGTCTTGTTCCCTCCTTTAATTTGCTTGTTATCAAAATAGCACGACTCTTTTTTTTTGTCAAATATTTTTTTTAATCAACAAGTATCGATCAATGAACGTTTATAAAATAACATTAAAGAGGATAATAAGCAGTCACATAGGCATCCACGGCTTTGATCGCGGCTACAACATCTTCTGCGGATACCGTGAACGGCATATTGTGAATCGTCTCCCCTTCGATGGTTGCTTGTTTACCGACTTTCATAAGCTCTGCATCGCTAACATCAGAAAGATGCATTTCAGCTAATGTCGTTGGTAATTCCAACGCCTGATACAACTCAATATATTGGTCAATTTCATCAGGATCCGCGTTTTCCAGCATCAATTGTGTAAGTGTCCCGTAAGCAACTTTCTCCCCATGAGTCAAATCATGGACGTCTCCTTCAAGGGCTGTCAAGCCATTATGGATCGCATGAGCTGCTGCCAAACCAGCACTTTCAAAGCCTAAACCACTTAACAGAGTGTTGGCTTCCACGATTTGTTCAAAAGCTTCGGTAACGACTTGTTTTTTATTTGCTTGATAGGCTTTCAGTGCATTCTCAAAAAGAATCTCTTCGCATTTTTCAGCGATTGCCATGCCGGCAATTGGTTGAATACCACCCACCATATTCTTACTATGGCTTCGGGCAACGGCGCGTGCTTCGACATAGGTTGCTAGTGCATCCGCAATACCCGCTGCAAGTAATTTGGCAGGCGCTTTCGCAATAACGGCTGTATCCACTAAGACAAGTTCAGGGTTTTTGTTGTAAAAACGATATTTTTCAAAGCGACCTTCATCTGTATAAATAACAGAAAGTGCCGAAGTTGGTGCATCAGTAGAAGCGATCGTTGGCAAAACAGCAATCGGTATGTTTAATTCATCCGCAACAGCTTTCCCAGTATCGATGGTTTTCCCGCCACCTAATGCAGCAATTACTTCAATGGATTCGCTTTTGGCTTTAGAGACGATACGATCGATTTCATTTGCAGAAGCTTCTCCACCAAAAATTTCTTTTACCGGACCTAAATCAGCCGCTTTGAGATTTTCAAATAAATCTTCCCCGGCAATTTTCCAAACTGTTTCATCGGTCAAAAGCAGCACTTTCTTTCCTAGATCTTTAATGTGAGATAAACCATCCTTCAATACTCCTTTTCCTTGAACGTATCGTGACGGACTCGCAAATATTCTTTCCATTGTATCTCCTCCTTCAATTGGTCTACTTTTATTGTGACACACTAAGCAAGCGATTTCAAAGGAAAAGAAAAAAAGATGGCCAAGAAGATTCGATTCTCGCACATACTGCACATTTATAGCCATACAAACACTCATGCCCTTATAAAACTGATGGTTTTATAAGGGCATGAATTGGATTATTTACTTGTTATTTCTTTTTCCCACCAAAAGCATCTTTCATTTTATCAAAAAACCCTTCTGGTTGTTGTTCGGTGGTTTCATGACCACTAGCTTTTGCATAAGCCCGCAATGCTTCTTTTTGTTCCTCATTTAAGTTCTTAGGTGTGATCAGCTTCACTTTGACTTGTTGATCGCCATTGCCGCCTCCCCGTAAGCGAGGTGCTCCTTTACCGCGTAAGCGGAAGTTCGTACCTGTTTGGGTCCCAGCTGGGATTTTTAACTTCACATTCCCGTGAACGGTTGGCACATTGACCTCATCTCCTAAAGCTGCTTGGACAAAGTTCAACGGCAACTCGTAATAAATCTCTGAACCGTCACGATCAAAAATATCACTTTCTTCCACACGGAAAACAACGTATAGGTCCCCATAAGGACCACCATTGGTTCCAGCTTCCCCTTGGCCAGATAAACGCATTTGTTGTCCATCTTCGACACCTGCAGGCACGTTGACTTTTACATTATGTTTTTTCTTTTCATGGCCAGTACCATGACAGGTTGTACATGGTTCTTTGATTTCTTTCCCAGTTCCATGACAAACATCACAGGTTTGACGGCTCATTACACGACCAAGCGGTGTTTGACGTTCAACATTGATAGTACCTGCACCATGACATTTATGACAGGTTTCTGGTGAAGTACCTGGTTTTGCCCCGTTCCCGCCGCAGGTATGACAGGTTTCTTCACGATTGTATTGAACAGTTTTTTCCACTCCGAAAATCGCTTCTTCAAAGGAAAGATCAACCGCATATTGCAAGTCTGCTCCTTGTCGAGGTGCATTAGGATTGGCTGCTCTGCCGCCTCCACCACCAAAAAACGATTCGAAAATGTCTTCAAATCCACCAAAACCGCCACCGGAGAATCCGCCACTGTTAAAGCCGCCGAATCCACCGCCATAACCGCCTCCGTAGTTCGGATCGGTACCAGCATGACCATACTGGTCATAAGCAGCTCTTTTTTGGGAATCACTTAATATTTCATAGGCCTCAGAAATCTCTTTAAACTTTGCTTCTGCATCAGGTTCTTTATTGATGTCTGGATGATATTGTTTTGAAAGCTTACGATAAGCTTTTTTGATTTCGTCATCCGAAGCCCCTTTTTGTAGACCTAAGACCTCATAATAATCTCTTTTGTCTGCCATTGGCTTCCCTCCACTCTATTCTTGCGTCTCTCGTATTTTAGCATATAATTCGCTCTAGAAAAATACGTTTCGCAAATTCATAAGAAAAAGCCAAAGCGGTGACTTTGGCTTTTTCACAAACAGCGATTATTTATCGTCACCGTCTACTTCTTCAAAGTCGGCGTCAACCACATCGTCTGCGCCGCCTTGTGCAGCTTCTGGATTTTCTTGTGCTTGTTGTTGTGCTGCTTGTTCGTATAATTTAACGGTTAAGTTTTGTACGATTTCATTCAAAGCATCACGTTTCGTTTTCATTTCTTCTAAGTTGTTTGCTTCAACCGCAGCTTTCAACTCATCACGAGCTTCTTCCGCTTTTTTGACTTCGTCTGCATCCACTTTGCCTTCAAGCTCTTTCAATGTTTTATCAACAGTGAACAACAATGCATCGACGTCATTGCGTAGATCAACTTCTTCTTTGCGCTGTTTGTCGGCTTCAGCATTTGCTTCAGCATCTTTTACCATGCGTTCGATTTCTTCATCTGATAAACCTGAAGATGATTTGATCGTGATTTTTTGTTCTTTTTGTGTACCTAAATCTTTTGCAGAAACATTAACGATCCCATTTTTATCGATATCAAATGTTACTTCGATTTGAGGGATGCCACGAGGTGCTGGTGGAATATCCGTCAATTGGAATCTTCCTAATGTTTTGTTATCAGCAGCCATTGGACGTTCCCCTTGCAAGACATGGATATCAACGGCTGGTTGATTGTCTGCTGCAGTTGAGAAGACTTGTGATTTACTTGTAGGGATCGTTGTGTTACGATCGATCAGTTTTGTGAAGACAGCACCCATCGTTTCGATACCTAATGATAATGGTGTAACGTCTAGTAAGACAACATCTTTCACATCCCCAGTGATCACGCCACCTTGGATCGCAGCCCCCATCGCTACCACTTCATCTGGGTTTACTGATTTGTTTGGTTCTTTATTGGTTTCTTTACGTACAGCATCAACTACTGCCGGAATACGAGTTGAACCACCAACTAAGATCACTTCGTCGATTTCTGATTGTGATAGACCAGCATCTTTCAAAGCTTGACGTACTGGAATTTTTGTACGTTCTACTAAGTCTGCTGTTAATTCATCAAATTTCGCACGAGTCAAGGTCATTTCCAAGTGCAATGGACCAGCATCGCCAGCTGTGATAAACGGTAAGCTGATTTGTGTACTTGTTACACCTGACAAGTCTTTTTTCGCTTTTTCAGCAGCATCTTTCAAACGTTGCAAAGCCATTTTGTCTTTTCCAAGATCAATGCCGTTTTCTTTTTTGAATTCTGCTACCATGTGATCGATGATTTTGTTATCAAAGTCATCCCCACCTAGGTTGTTGTCCCCAGCAGTTGATAATACGTCAAAGACGCCATCACCTAATTCAAGGATCGATACGTCGAAAGTACCGCCACCTAAGTCAAAGACCAAGATTTTTTCATCTTTATCTGTTTTATCTAACCCATAAGCTAAAGCTGCGGCAGTTGGTTCATTGACGATCCGTTCTACTTCAAGACCGGCAATTTTACCAGCATCTTTGGTTGCTTGACGTTGTGCATCGTTGAAGTATGCAGGAACAGTGATGACTGCTTTTTCAACTTTTTCCCCTAAATAGTCTTCAGCAAATCCTTTGATGTATTGAAGAACCATTGCGGAAACTTCTTGTGGTGTATACGATTTGCCTTCAACTTCTACTTTGTATCCAGCTTCACCCATATGGCGTTTAATAGAAGAAATCGTATTAGGATTTGTCACTGCTTGGCGTTTTGCAACTTCCCCTACTTGGATCTCACCATTTTTGAATGAGACAACAGAAGGTGTGGTACGGTTTCCTTCTGGATTCGTAATGATTTTTGCTTCGCCGCCTTCAAGGACAGCAACAGCTGAGTTTGTTGTTCCTAAGTCGATACCGATAATTTTACTCATAAGTAATACACTCCCTTTTTTAATTTAAACATCTACTTATAGATAGAAAGAACTATTGTGCAACGATGACCATGCTTGCACGCAAGACACGATCATGCAATTTATACCCTTTTTGCAAGACAGTAACGATTGTGTCTGCCGGTGTTTCATCAGAGGCAGGTACAGTCTGCACCGCTTGATGCAAGTTCGGATCGAACATTGCACCTTCAGCAGGAATCTCTTCGATTCCCTCTTCTTTTAAGGCTTGACGCAGACTTTCAAGAACCATTTCAACGCCTTTTTTCAAATTCGCCGCTTGGTCTTGATCGACATCTGCTGCCATCGCTCGTTCCAAATTGTCGATTGCTGGCAACAGTTTTTTGCCAAGATCTTGCGAGCGGTATTTTTGTAAAAGTTCCCGCTCGTTGCGGTTACGTGAAGTGATATTTGCGATCTCTGCACGAGCACGCAGGAATTGATCTTCCAATTCATTATTCTTTTCTTGCAAAAGTTCCAATTCGCTTTTTTCCACTGCTTCTTCCTCTGGTTGAGGAGTCTGTGCTTCAGTTTCAGTTGATTCATTTGAAGATTCAGTTGTTTCTGCGGTTTCTTCAGCAGAATTATCTAATTCTTCATCTAAACGCTCTTCTTTTTCCGTCACGTTTCAACCATCCCTTCTACGATTTGTTTCATTGCCGCTTATTCATTGGCAGCGTCTAATGCGCGATAATAATCGGCCAATTTTTTTGCTAACTCGCCTCGAAAAACTTCCATCAAACCAAACATCCGTGAATACGGCATACTTGATGGACCTAATAAAGCGATCGTTCCTTGTCCATGACCTTCGATTTCATAGCTAGCTTGGATCAAACTCATATTTTGTAACAAGTCATTACCAAGCTCAGAGCCGATTCTGATTTGAATCGCAGAATCTCTTGGCGCCAGCAGCTGTGTCAGCTGATCTGCATTTTTCATAAATGAATACATCGATTTGAACTGACTAACATCTTGCGTCGGTTCAAAATCCAGAAGATTCATTCGCCCGCCGACGAAGATTTTTTCTTCAAAAATGTGGCTCAGCATCGTATCAAAGAGATCAACGATTCCGTCAGTCGTTTGAAAATACTTATGCAGAATCATAGGAATCTCTGTTCTTAAACGATGGTAGACCGTCATTAGAGGCTCACCGATCAATTTGTCGTTGATGATCCTTACCATTTTTTCCAAATCTTCGCTGCTCATCGATTCAGGAAGAGTAAAGACTTGATTTTCGACATTCCCTTTATCCGTCACGATGATCGCGATGATCTGTCGTGCATTCAATGGGACGATTCGAAAACCGGTCAATTTCCTTTCCTTCATATCTGGCCCGAGAGACAACGCTGTATAGCTAGTCAAGTTGGACAAGATCGTGGCAGACTGCTGGATGATTTCATTGATTTCATGAAAATCTTTTCCAAAAGAATGACGAATGGTTTGAATTTCGTTTTGGTCAACTTCCGATGGCTTCAATAAGTGATCAACGTAATAGCGATACCCTTTTATTGACGGCACACGCCCTGAAGATGAATGTGTCTTTAACAGAAGTCCAGCTTCTTCCAGCGCCTTCATCTCATTACGAATGGTGGCAGAGCTAGCTTCAACCCCATCTTCCATCAATCGCTTCGAGCCCGTGGGCTGACCAGTATTCGTATAATTTTGGATGATGAGGTGTAAAATCATTTGTTGTCTAGGTGTCAACATTTTATCCACTCCTCCGTTAGCACTCATTCCTATTAAGTGCTAACACGATTATAAATATACCATATTTGCTAGGAATGTCAAGTATTTGCATCACTTTTTTAGCACTCTTTCTAAGAGAGTGCTAAAAAAGAAATCAAAAAAAGAAGCAGCACGAAATGGCTACTTCTCTTACTCGTTCTTTCTTATTTTTCTCCATCCAAGAGAAATGCTTCAAACACTTCGTTGCCAATAAACATCCCAGCTTTCGTTAAAAAGACACGGTCACCTTGACTAGCCAACCAGCCTTTTTGAATCAACTGTTCGCTCGTTGAACCATAGATTTCCTGAAAAGACTTCCCGAATTTTTCTGCAAACTGTATTTTTGAAATGCCGACCTTTTTACGAAGGCCTAAAAACAGTTCCTCTTCCATTTGATTGCTGGTTGTCAATTCTTCGATTTCGTGGATTGGCAACTGATTTTCCTGTAATGGTTTCAAATAATGCTGGATTGGACCTTTGTTCTTATAGCGAGTCTGTCCAAGATACCCGCTGGCGCCTGCCCCAAAGCCAAAATAATGTTCATTGTTCCAATACACTAGATTATGTAAGGACTCATACCCTGGTCGTGCAAAATTACTGATTTCATATTGGTTCAATCCAGCTTTTGTCATCGCGGCGATCGCCTCATCAAACATCTGCGTTTCAGCTTCTTGAGAAGGCAGTGCCATTCTCCCTTGGCGAACCCAGTTCATAAACATGGTTTTGTTTTCTAAAATCAAAGAATACATCGCATAGTGAGGCAACCCGAGATCAATCGCTCGCGTCAGTGTATCACGGAAGCTTTCTATGCTTTGTCCCGGAAGTGCATAAATCAAATCGATCGTCACATTCTGAAAATCATGTTTTTCCAGCAGCTGAATAGTTGAATAAACATCTTCAGCGGTATGCTTGCGGCCAATTTTTTTAAGCAAGCGATTGTCAAAGGTCTGGACCCCCATCGACAAGCGATTGACTTGATGATTTTTCAAAACCAGCATTTTTTCTTCACTCAAATCACCAGGATTTGCTTCCACTGTAAACTCTTTGGTTGTGTGTGTTGGCAGCAATTCATGCACACCTGAAAGCAATCGATCCAGTTGGTTCGCCGAAAGCGACGTTGGCGTCCCGCCGCCGATATAAATCGTTTTCGCCTCATTGAGAGGCTGACGCAAGAGGGTCAGCTCAATTTCTTTTAGTAACGCTTCGATGTACTCATCCACTGGCTGCCCTTCTAAAAACACTTTGTTGAAGTCACAGTAGTAGCAGATATGTTCACAGAAAGGTATATGTATATACGCAGAAATATTTTGCGCGCTTTTTGTAGATGGATCGTTTATTGTTTGACCTTCAGGCATTCCTAAGTAATTCTCCTCTACCTTCTTTTTTGCTCCCACCGCTGAGAGCACCGGCACTCATTGTAGCATAGTTCTTAGAATTCTCCTATCACTTGGACTATTTTTAAGCAAGAAAAAACACCACTTCCAAGAAGTGATGTCTTTAAATATTCATAGAAAAAATAAAGAGCACTACTCTTATTAAGTACGGTAAAATACCGCTTTTGTTCTTATCCCGCCCAGAAAAAAATCTGTTTGTTACAAGAACTAACACTTCCCCCAAACTGTTAGCGCCACAATAGATAAGCTGTTGTTGACGGCTTACTTAACAAGAGCAGGACTCTTATTCATGAAAGACAATTGCTTGTCTTATCTGACTTAAGTATACCTTTTTAAAAAAATTAAGTCCTATCATCTTTTTCACCAGTCTATGAAAACGATGAGAATCTTCACCTTGGTAACAGTTATAAAATGTGCAGCAAAATATCGATCAGATAGCGGATCAACCGATACGCAATAAATAAGAAGAAAATATTTCCCAGCAAGAATTGAAAGACATTGCCAATCGATCCCTTAAAGGAGCGAAAACTGAAATAACGCGACCAACGATTGAACCCGTTTTGGCGGTTTCGTTTCAAACGATACGCTTCATCATACTTCATCTCCAAGAGGTCATAATAAAAAATCATCAAGGGTTGTTGCACAAAGAAAACTTTTTTATAGCCTGCCATCAACGTGTACTGCTTATTATTGGAAGGAAAGTTGCGATTGCCGTTTTTCTTCACGCGCATCGTTGTTCCATCATTCATTTGGAACGCATAATGATCCTCAAATTCTGTCAGTTGATGAATTTGCGGCACCTGATTTTCTTCTTCGAAAGCAAGTACGACCTCACTCGCTCGCTGATAAAGTGAAACCAACCACGCCATTATGCCTAGCAATATAACTAGCAAAATGATATTTAAAAGCAAACTTTCTTGTAACAAAAGTAAATAACCTAAGATAATCAAAATCGCCACACCAAGGGCAATCATTCTTCTACGGAAATAACTGCGATACATCAATTCAAAAGAGCGCCGATAATAGGCAAAATCTTCTTTAACAAAATCCATTTTTTCCACATCTTTCTGTGTTTAGGTTGCTGATAATGTATCAAAGATCCTTTTGAAAGTCAATTTCCCTCAAAAGTTTCAGCGTCTGATTTGTTTCAAACAAGAAAACGTTTTATAATGGAAGATGTAACAAAAAAAAGCGATGAAAGTAGGTTGAGATACGTGATATTACAAGAAACATTTACCTTGCAGAACAAACTGGCAATTCCTAAGATTGGCCTTGGAACCTGGCAATCTTCTCCAGAAGATGCTTACAACGCAACAAAATTTGCCATTCAAAATGGTTATCGACATGTCGATACAGCGGCAGCTTACAAAAACGAAGAAGCGGTTGGGAAAGCTGTGCGCGATTCAGGCGTTGCCCGCGATGAAATTTTTGTTACCACGAAAGTACCTGCTGAGTTAAAGACCTACCAAGAAGCGGTTGATAGCATTGATGCTTCTCTAAAAAAACTTGACTTAGGGTATATCGATTTGATTTTGATCCATGCCCCTCGTCCTTGGAAAATCATGGGAAACAATCCAGAAAACAAAGATTTTTATCTTGAAAACATCGATGTTTGGAAAGCATTAGAAGAAGCCTACTTAAGTGGAAAAGTAAAATCGATTGGTGTTTCCAACTTCGATCAAAAAGATTTGCAAAATATTTTTGATCATTGCGATGTGAAACCGATGGTCAACCAGTTTATTTACCATATTGGCCGCACAAATGAAGAACTATTGACATTTTGCAAAGCGCACGAAATTTTAGTGGAAGGCTATTCACCAATCGCTACTGGTCGTTTACTCGATAACGATGCAGTGAAGACGATTGCTGAAGCCTATGGAAAATCTATTCCACAACTTTCAATTCGTTACTTGCTACAAAAAGACATTCTGCCATTGCCAAAATCCGTTCATGAAGAATACATTGCTGACAATGCCAAAGTTGACTTTGAAATTTCTGAAGAAGACATGAAGAAATTGGATGAGTTGCAAGCTTAAGAATACTTGCGTTTAATTGAAAAAAGCAGTCCGATCAAGTCCAGTAAATGCTGGTCATGGATCGGGCTGCTTATTTTCTTCTACAACTCTGTTTAGAAAAACAACCGTTTCTTAGTCTGTTAAAACTGAATTCTTCTTATGTTAGTTGTTCAAAGGTACCCCACACTTTTACTTCTTGTTCTTCTACCATTGTTCTGCCTTTTGCTAGAACCGTTTCTACTGCTAATGAGTCTTTGTTCAGCAAGCAAATATCAGCATCCATCCCTGCTGCAAGACGTCCCTTTTGATCAAGCTTCAATACTTTCGCTGGATTGGAAGTGATTGCTCGAATGGCGATCTCCAATGGAATCTGCTCTTTTTGGACTGCTTCTTTAATGCCTACCATCAGCGCTCGCGAACTGCCGACACCCAGACCTATGAATTGATTGTTTTCATCAAAGTACGGGAGGCTGCCTTGCCCATCAGAGGTCATGGTAAATTGATCCAGGCCGATCCCTTCTGCTAACAAACGTTTCAATCCTTTACTGAAGCGAACCTCATCGTCTTCTTTTTCCCAGAAATCAGGATCTTCACTCGCCGTAAAATCAATCGTTCCACCCATTTTTGCAAAAGCAATACTTGCTTCGAAAAGCTCGCTGGTCCGATTGGCATGTGTCGGTAAAAATTGGCTGATTGGAATCTCTGTCTCTTCGATGGTTCGTAAAAGCAGCTCATATTTTTTCTTTCCTCCACCTAAGTGGACGTTTACGATACCTGCTTTTCCAGAAAGCATCCCACCAACACGAGCATCCGCAACCGCGCGGGTAAATTCTTCGAAACTTGGTTGTGAAGAACGATGGTCAGAAACGGCAATTTCACCGATACCAATAATTTTATCGATAGTCAAAAAATCTTGGATGATGGAATCCGTGACGGGCGCCAAAGGCAATCGATACGAACCGTCATAAAGATAAGTCGTGATGCCTTCCGCCTCTAGTCCACGCGCCTTACTGATCAAGGCAGTCATATCTCTGCCTACTCCGTCAGTACCTAAACAGCCAACCACTGTCGTTACTCCTGCAGAGGTCAATTGACTCAATTTCACTTCTGGTGTCCGGTTTTGAAAGCCGCCTTCCCCGCCACCTCCTAAGATATGAAAGTGGCAGTCAATAAAGCCGGGCACAGCGAGTAACCCTGTGCCATCGATTTCTTCAAGAGGAACACCTGAGAATCCTCCTTCAATCGAATCTTGAATAGCAATGATCTTGTCTTCATTTAATAAAATATCTTTTTTTCCTAAATAGTCAGGAGCGTAAACCTCTGCTTGTCGTATCACCTTCATAAGTGCTTCCTCCTTGTGCCTGATTGCTTCTTATTGCAAGCCGATTGCGACCGCAATAAAGATAAAAATCGTTCCTAATACAAATAAGAAACCTTGCATTTTGATCTGGAATTTCGCCCATTTCACCCATTCGATTCTTGCGACACCCAAGACACCGATCAGACTTGCCGATACTGGAGTGAAGGCATCCATAAAGCCCGAGCCTAATTGATAAGCTAAGACAGCGATCTGTCTAGAGACACCTAAAAGATCGGCTAATGGCGCCATGATCGGCATGGTTAATGCAGCTTGACCTGAATTTGAAGTCACGATCAAATTGAAGAAGCTTTGGAAAATGTACATGAACCAGGCACCAATAAATGCTGGAACATTGCTTAACAAACCGCCGATGCTGTGCAAAATCGTATTCAACGCTGACGGCACATTGGCATCAGAACCGCCGAGAACCAGAAGAATCCCTTTGGCCATCCCTACAACGATTGCAGTTCCTGCCAATTCTGAGGCACCAGATTGAAAGGCACTCGCCACATCATTCAAGCCCATATTTTCTAATTTGAAAAGAACCGCTATGATTCCTGCCCCTAAGCCCATAACAAAGAATTGAGAAGCAATCTCGGGAATATAGTAGCCTTTCTGCGTCACACCCCATACGATCCAGATCAAAACCGCCAGCATTTCAACCAAGATCAATTTATGACCTAATAAAAATGGTTTTTGCTCACTGGAGGTTTTTTCAAGATGATTTCTAAAATACGCATCCGATTGATACGTTAGCGATTTCTCAGGATTCTTGCGAATTCTTTCGGCATAGATCATGAGGTACCCTGCGGATAGTGCGGTAACCACGACCCACATGATGATTCGGAACGTTGCGCCTGAAAGAACGGGAATACCTGCGATCCCTTGAGCTACTGCCACACTAAACGGACTCATCCACGAGGTGGCATTTCCAATCTGGGAGGCGACATAGGTGACGGTGACCGCCACGATCGAATCATACCCCAATGCGATCACGAAAGGCACCATGACCATCGAAAACGGAATGACTTCTTCTGCCATCCCAAAGGTAGCGCCCCCAAATGAAAAAGCAAAGAACAACAGCGGCAATGCCAAGCGTTCTAATCCACGAGTTTTGCTGATAAATGCAAAGATCCCCGCATCAATCGCTCCGGTTTGCATGATAATACCAAACGCACCACCGACCACTAGGATCAGTGCTGCGATCCCAACTGCTGAGCCGTATTTATCACCAGAAACCAATCCTTCAAAAACAAAATTTAAGAAGCCGAAACCGTTAAAGTCATCAGTTCCCCAAACCTTGGCTGTTTTGTGCAGTTTTTCAGAAGTATCATAAATTTTTTCGCCGTAAAGACTGTAAAGCGTGTCATCGGTCAGTCCCACCTCATCTAATTGACTCTGGGACAACTCTTTAGGCCCTTCAGCTAGAACAGCTGCTAAAGCCTCAGGATCGACATCTAATTCTTCCAACTCTTGTGGATCGTCTTCCAATTGATTCAACTGTTGATAGACGTATTCGTTATCTAACGGGTAGGCATAACGAAACGAATCTTGCATCAAGACCGTTCTGGTACTTATTTCCCCATTTGCATCGGTATACTCGATTTCTTGTGTACTGAATTTTCCAGCGGGAACTAAGAAAGTCAGCAACCACGCCAACAATACGACCCCAAAGATGATGACATACGTATGAGGCGTTTTCATTTTAGTTAAATCTTTCTTTTCTTTCCCCTTTTTCGCTTTTTTTCCAATTGTCACTTTTTCTCTCCCTTTCCCTTTGCAGCGTTCTGCATAAATTATCATTTTTGCCTATTTTTTAGTATATCGAAAAAACGTTTTTTCCTCATGGGGAAAGCATTAGAATTCAAATAAACTACGTTATAAAAAGAAAGAAAAAGAAAAAGTGAAAAGAAGCCAGAAACGCTTCTTTTCACTACGAATGCTTAGTTTTCTTCAGAAAGCCCATCAAAATAAGTTTCAGTGTCTCGTTCATCTTGCTTTAATTGTTCGATCAACGCTTGTGCGCCATTGAAAGCGACTTGATCACGTAAGAAATGATGCCAGCGGATCGCCACGGTTTCACCATAGATATCTTGGTGAAAATCGAGAATATAGATTTCAACTGTTAACTGGCGCCCCTGACCAAACGTATCATTGTGACCAATCGATCCCATCGATGGATACCACTTGTCACCGACTTTGATTTCCGTCACATAGACGCCTTCTTTTGGCAACCGAACGGTGCTCTTTACTTTGATATTCGCGGTTGGAAACCCAAGTTCTCGTCCTCTAGCATCACCGTGAACGACGGTTCCTTCAAATTCATAAATATACCTTAACAAGCGATTGACTTGTGCCATATCGCCATTTTGTAGGGCAGAGCGAATGCGTGTGGAGCTAACCTTTTCTTCATCAAACGATTCTTGCGCGACAGTCACAACTTCAAAACGATTTTCTGCATATGTTGGTAACAGCGCCATGTTGGCTATCTCTTTCTTGCCGTAGGTATAGTCGAATCCAGCAACAACAACTTTTGCATGCAGACCGATCATGTATTCATCCACAAACACCTGTGGTGCCAGATTTGCAAAAGCAGAAGTAAACTCAATGATATAAAGAATATCTACTCCAAGCTTTTCCATATGCGCTTCCTTTTGAGCCAAGCTGGTCAGGTATTGCATTTTTTCAGGATCGACTTTTTGAAAAACGATCGAGGGATGTTGATTAAAGGTCATTAATGCCAATTTTAACCCTTTTTCTTCTGCGATCTTTCGTCCTGTTTCAATGACTTTCTGATGACCTAGATGTACGCCATCGAAAAAGCCTAACACTAAGACGATCTCCTCATCAGGAATCGTTTCGTGATCATAAGGGTGTCTCATTTCAATGATTTCCATGTTCATTCTCCTATTTCTGTACGGATGACTTTTACCGGTTTCATCATATCTTGGTATTTGTCATGAGCTTTATAGATACTGATCAATTGTTCTCGATAAAAAATCGCCACTAATTCCTCTGGGCGCTCTTGTAATCCAAACACGCTGAAAGGCAAGCGCATGCCATTTTTTACTTTCTGCCAGAGGTCCGCATCGATCGTCACTTGAACAAACTCCGATACCCCATATTCCACCGGTAGCAGTAGTTCCGAAACACGTTGTTCATCGACTGCCTTTTGCACCTCTGCAATCGTGTAAGATTGTTCTTTAGAAAAACCACCGCTTTTTAAGCGAGTCAAATCAGACATATGCGCGGGTACACCCAGCAATTTTCCTGTGTCGACCGCTAACGTGCGAACATAAGTCCCTTTTCCACAAGAAACTTCAAAACGCCAGCTTTGCGTATTGTCCTCATGAAAAACCGGCTCTGAAATTCGTTTGAAGGAATAAATTTCTGCTTTGCGCTGTGGTCGCTCGACAGTTTCATTGTTGCGAGCATATTCGTAAAGTCGTTTGCCATTGACTTTGACCGCCGAATACATCGGCGGGATCTGGGTAATCGTCCCCGTCAACTGTTTCATTGCCTGATCGATTTCTGTCTTCGTAAACGGACGAGTTAGTGCTTGTTGTTCAACGATATCCCCCGACCGATCTTCTGTAGTGGTACTGAAGCCCAAGGTGATTTCCCCGGTGTAGACTTTTCCAGAATCAACCAAGTATTCGACGATCTTCGTTCCTTTTCCGATACAAATGGGCAAGACACCATCCACGTCAGGATCTAGTGTGCCGCTGTGTCCGATTTTTTTTGTCTTTAATATTTTTCGTAATTTAAACACGCAGTCGTGACTTGTTTGTCCACGCTCTTTCCATAATGGTAAAATCCCGTCCATCGTATTCCTCCATTTCACTTCAACTTGCTTATTATAACATATAAAAAAAATTCATTGCACGACAAAATCCTTTTCGCTCCTTCTCATTACATGATAAACTAAGCATATAAGGAGGTCCTAAAATGGTTGTTTTAACGATAGGGTCATTTATTGGATTTGCCATCTTTTTGATCATGATTCAGCTCGGCACGATGCAGCGTTGGGAAGAAGCGTTTGCTTTGCAGATCATCCAGAGCCGTACGCCTTCTTTGACGCGCATGATGCACTTTTTTACCAATTTAGGAAAAGCCTTTCCGACAGTTGCGATCGCTTTACTATTGTTTGTCTTTCCATCATCGCGGGCGGATCTTGCACCAAAAACAGCAGTCAGTATCTTCATAGTATCAGCAGCTGCTTACCTGATCAAACGGATCGTCCGACGAGATCGTCCGATCGATCATCGTTTAGTTGAAGAAAAAGATCACAGCTTTCCTAGTGCCCATGCTGCCACATCCGCTGCCATGTACGGAACGATCGCCTTGAATCTTGGACAATTGGTTCCCTCAGCAGTCCTTCCGATGACTCTGCTGGCAGTTTTGTTAAGCTTTATGATCGGCTTTAGCAGAGTCTACTTAGGGATCCATTTTTTAACAGATGTGATCGGAGGCTGGCTCTTGGGGACAGGTGTTGCTGGACTGGTAACTTTACTGATGAATACCTGATGCTCTTTTCAAATAAAAAAGAACAGCTTCGATTGGAAGCTGCTCTTTTTTTTATTCTTCTGAGTGCAATGCGCGAATCATTTCATCAATTTTATTCCCGTATTGTACTGATTCATCCAATTCGAATTGGATTTCTGGAACTTTATAGAGCGTTAACGCTTGACCTAATTCACGACGAACCAAGCCAGTTGCTTTTTCCAGTCCTGCTTGGGCTTTTTGCTTATCTGAAGCTAAGTCCGTTAGGGTGCTGTAAAAGATCGTTGCTTGCTGTAAATCTCCAGTTACTCGTACATCTGTGATCGTCACATCTTGCACGCGAGGATCACGAACTTTTTTACGAAGAATTTGATTGACTTCTTTTAAGATTTCTTGTGCCACTCGGCGATCTCGATAGTTAGCCATTCAAAAAGCCTCCTTGTATAGTTGTCATTCCGTTATTTTGTCGGTACTTCTTCCATGACATAGCCTTCGATCACGTCATCAACTTTAAGATCGTTGAATTTCTCGATCATCGCGCCACATTCAAACCCTAGCTTCACTTCTTTGACATCATCTTTGAAGCGTTTCAAGCTGGCAAGTTTGCCTTCATAGATAACGATGCCGTCACGGATCACGCGGACGCCACTGTCACGGCGAATACTGCCTTCCGTTACGTAGCAACCTGCGATCGTGCCCACTTTAGATACTTTGTATGTTTCACGAACGATCATTTGACCAGTGATTTTTTCTTCGAATTCAGGATCAAGCATCCCTTTCATCGCAGTTTCGATTTCTTCGATCGCTTTGTAGATGATGCGATGCAAACGAATATCGACTTTTTCCGCTTCCGCTTGCTGTTTGGCTTGCGGTGTTGGACGGACGTTGAATCCGATGATGATGGCATTACTTGCTGCTGCTAGCGTTACATCACTTTCATTGATTGCACCAACGGCTGAATGGACGATGTTCACTCGCACACCTTCAACATCGATTTTCTTCAATGAAGCAGCTAATGCTTCAGCTGAACCTTGTACGTCTGCTTTGATGATGACATTTACTTCTTTCAGTTCGCCTTCTTTTAGACTTTCAAACAAGTTATCCAATGTCACACGACTGCTTGATGCGCGTTGCTCCATCAAAGCACGTTTTGCACGTTCTTCACCCGCTGCTCGAGCTGTTTTCTCGTCTTCAAAAGTAACGAAACGATCACCTGCTTGAGGCACATCATTCAATCCTGTGATTTCGACTGGTGTAGCAGGTCCAGCTGCTTTATCACGACGACCTAAATCATTCGTCATTACGCGAACACGACCGAAAGTATTCCCTACAACAATTGGATCACCTACATGAAGAGTCCCTTGTTGAACCAATAGTGTTGCTACAGGACCTTTTCCTTTATCAAGGCGCGCTTCAATGACTGTACCGATCGCCCGTTGGGTAGGATCAGCTTTCAAATCTTCGACTTCTGCTACTAAGAGGATCATTTCAAGCAATTCTTCAATGTTTTGCCCAAATTTCGCTGAGATTTCAACGAAGATCGTATCGCCACCCCAAGCTTCTGGGATCAACTCATGTTCACTTAATTCTTGCATCACATGTTGTGGGTTAGCACCTGGTTTATCGATTTTGTTTACTGCAACGATGATCGGCACTTTTGCTGCTTTCGCATGGTTGATCGCTTCTACTGTTTGTGGCATCACTCCATCATCAGCGGCGACAACAAGAATCGTGATATCGGTGATACTTGCTCCCCGTGCACGCATACTAGTGAAGGCCGCGTGTCCAGGAGTATCTAAGAAAGTAATTGGTTTGCCATTGATGTCGATTTGGTAAGCGCCAATATGCTGCGTAATTCCCCCAGCTTCACCACTTGTTACGCGTGAATGACGTAAAGTATCAAGCAATGTTGTTTTCCCGTGGTCAACGTGACCCATGATCGTCACAACAGGTGGTCGTGATACTAAATTCTCTTCAATTTGTTCTTCTGCTTCGAAGAATTTATCGATGTCTGCGATATCCACTTGAACTTTTTCTTGTGGTTCGATTCCGTAATCGGTAGCAAGCAGTTCAATCGTATCTTTATCTAAAGGTTGGTTTTGATTGACCATAACCCCCATCATAAAGAGTTTCTTGATGATCTCTGCTGGTTCACGGTAGATTTTTTTCGCGATATCCGCTACGTTCATGCCTTCTGAATATTCCAATACTTCTGGTAGCTCACGGAATTTACGTGCTGGAACTGGCGGTTTCTTTTCCGTCTGCTGACGGCCTTTTTTGCCTTTTTTATTGAATTTGTTGCGATTGTTATTGTTGAAATTATTGTTGCGTCCACCGTAGTTTGACTTGCCGCGGTTTTGATTTCCTCCACGAGAATCATTCGATCCTTGCGGACGGTTATTGTTACGGTCTGCCCCTTGCGTATTTCCTGCAGATTGAGCGGCCGGACGGTTTTGTTGCCCTTGGTTATTTGGACGGTTTTGCTGTCCTTGGTTTGTTGGGCGATTTTGTTGCCCTTGATTATTCGGACGGTTTTGTTGTCCTTGGTTTGTTGGGCGATTCTGTTGCCCTTGATTATTCGGACGGTTTTGCTGTCCTTGATTGTTCGGACGATTTTGTTGTCCTTGGTTGTTTGGACGGTTTTGCTGTCCTTGATTGTTCGGACGATTTTGTTGTCCTTGATTGTTCGGACGATTTTGTTGTCCTTGGTTTGTTGGGCGATTTTGTTGCCCTTGATTATTCGGACGGTTTTGTTGTCCTTGGTTTGTTGGGCGGTTTTGTTGCCCTTGATTGTTACGATTCTCTTGGTTATTCACTCGATTATGACTTCCTTGGTTATTTGGTCTGTTACTTCCTTGACTGTTCGTGCGATCTACTTGTCCTTGACCAGCAGGACGGTTATTGCTTTGCGTAGTTCGCTGTTGACTTTGATTGTTATGACGGTTTTGGAAGTTAGGATTATTTCTTTGCGTTTTAAATTTCTTTTGTTCTTGTTTTTCCGGCTGGTTGGCTGGTTTCTGATTTGCGGGATTTGAGTTTGCAGATGTTTTACCATTTGGATTGCCGCCTAATGACTGCTGCAATTTTTGCGCCTCTCCATCTGAGATCGCGCCCATATGATTTTTGACATCAAAGCCTAAAGATTGTGCTTTTTCAACAACCTCTTTGCTCGACTTATTCCATTCTTTTGCAAGTTCATAAATTCTTTTTTTTCCCATGCAATCACCTTCCTAACCTAATATTAATTCCTGCACCTTCCTTGCAAATCCTTGATCTAAGATGCCAATGACCATTCTTGGTTTCCCAATGGCCGCACTGATTTCATCAGCAGAAAATGCATCTAGGAGCGGAATTTCGTAATAAGAACTTTTGTCCTTAATTTTCTTTTGTGTATTTTTACCAGCATCACTGGCGATAATGACTAAAGCAGCTTTCTCATTGCGAATCTCTTTTAAAGTCATTTCTTCACCAGTTACTAATTTCCCAGCACGCATGGCTAGTCCTAACATATTTAATGCTTTGGTTTTATTCATTTGCAAATAACTCTTTTCGCGCTTTTTGGTGCGTTACATAGTCCAATAGTTCTTGGTAAAATTCATCTGTCAATTTCGTTTCCAGCACTCGATCCAAGATACGCTTATCCCATGCTTTCTGGGCTTCAGCCGGTTCGATCGCTATATAAGCTCCCCGACCTGGCATTTTTCCTGTCGGATCGATGGAAACAACGCCTTCTTTTGAACGAGTGATACGAAGCATTTCTTTCTTAGGTAGCATTTCGCCTGAAATCACTGATTTTCGTAAAGGAATTTTTCGTTTTTTCATCACGATCTCACCTCAACTATTTTTCGTCAAACTCAACATTTTCATAATCATCCGCAGTCATGTCTGATGGAAGGATCGCTTCATCAACTGTTTCTGCAGATTCTGTTGCTTCTGTACTGATTTCTTCAGCAGCTTCTGAAGCATTGGCATCATACTCATCGATATAGTCGCCTTCATCCAGCTTCGCATAAAATTCTTCCATGTCTGTTTCTGATTTGATATCGATTTTGAAGCCAGTCAATTTGGCTGCTAGGCGAGCATTTTGTCCGCGTTTACCGATCGCTAATGATAGTTGGTAATCAGGCACGACAACAGTACAAGCCTTCGGATTATCAACATCAAAAATAACGTCGCTGACTTCTGCTGGATTCAACGCATTGGCGATGAAGATCGCTGGATCTTCATTCCATTCCACGATGTCCATGTTTTCGCCTTTTAGTTCATTGACGATCGCTTGAACCCGTTGACCTTTAGGGCCAACACAAGTGCCGACTGGATCGACGTTGGCATCAAAGGAACGAACAGCAACTTTGGCACGATCCCCTGCTTCACGAGCAATACTTACGATCTCTACAGTACCATCATATACTTCTGGCACTTCTTGTTCAAATAATCGGCGCAGCAAATCTGGATGGCTGCGGCTAACGAATACTTGAGGTCCTTTTGAAGTATTTTCAACACGAGAAACGAATACTTTGATCCGATCATGGGGTTGATAAAACTCATTTGGCATTTGGTCTTGTTTTGAAAGCACGGCTTCAATTTTGCCTAAGTTTACATAGATATAACGATTGTCTTGGCGTTCAACGATTCCTTGCAAAATGTCTTTTTCGTACGCACTAAATTCGTTATAGATAATGTTTCTTTCCGCTTCACGGACCCGTTGCAAAATGACTTGTTTTGCCGTTTGCGCCGCAATACGACCAAAATCTTTAGGCGTTACTTCAAAGCGGATTTTGTCGCCGATTTCATAAGCGGGGTTGATTGTCATCGCTTCTTTTAATGAAACCTCTAGTTGCGAGTCCATGACTTCTTCTGTCACTTCTTTGACTGCATAGACGTGGATATTGCCTTTTTTCTGATCAAATTCTACTTCCACATTTTGTGCTTGCCCGTAATGACGTTTGTACGCTGAAACCAATGCCGCTTCCAAGGCATCGATGACAATCTCTTTTGAAATGCCTTTCTCTGCTTCTAATGCATCCAATGCATTCAACATTTCTTTACTCATGATTCTTTCATTCCTCCGTGTTTAAAATTGAATGGCTAAACGAGCTTTGGCAATATTTTTCCGGTCGATCGTTCGTTCTTTTTCTCTGGTTTTGATTCGGGTCTTCATAACTAGCTGATTTTCATCGAATGACTGTAAAAAGCCTTCGAACTGTTTTTCTCCATCAATCGGTTGATATAAAGAAACATGAATGTACTCGCCGACTGCCCGTTGATAATCTGCTTCTTTCTTCAATGGACGCTCGGCGCCAGGGGAAGAAACTTCCAAGAAATAGGCCTGTGGAATAGGATCAGGTTCGCATTGGTCTAATTGTTCACTAAGTTGTTCACTGACAAAGGCACATTCCTCGATATCGATTCCGCCTTCTTTATCAATGAACACACGAAGAAACCAATTTTTCCCTTCCTTCACGAATTCTACTTCAACTAATTCAAATTTTTGCGCATCCAGAATAGGGGTCACTATATCTGTAACAGTTTCCACTACCGTACTCACAACATCGCCTCCTTTATTTCTCAACGAAACGAACTTCATTCCATTAAAAAGAGTGAGCGAAAAAACCGCTCACTCACTCTAAGTATCATTACATTGTAAATATAACACAATTTTCATAAAGATTCAACTACTGTCGCATGTTCCCTTCGCTTTCAGAAAAAAACAAAGCATTTTCTTAAAGATTTTTAATGCTTGGGTGAATGGCTGTTAGTGAATCACTTGACCAATCCGACGTAGTAGTTGTGGGAAAATGCTCTCTGGATCAAAGTCCATTGGCGCGTCATGTGGAAAATGAAGCCAGAGCCGACCACCATAAACCACTAGTACCAAAAGTGTCAATGTCACCCACAGGTTGTGACTGTAGTAAAGTTTGCTGATTTTCGGATTTTTTTTGAATAAAACGATTCCGAATACGATCGGCACTAACCAAAACAAGGGATGAAAATGCAGCGCACCTTCAAGATCACCCTGAAATAAGTGCAAGTAGGCGCGCGTCATGCCACAACCTGGACAAGGAAACCCCGTTAACCATTTAAACGGACAAATCAATAATCTACCCAATCATCTGAATCAGACGAATCGTTTGTATTGTTAGATGAGGTCATGGCATTTTGATCAGCCGCTTCCCACATTTGGTTCATATCACCTTGTAAAATCGCCATGTTGATGAAATCAAAAGCAAACAGGCTCAAGACGACAAAAAGAATTTTGTTGTCACTCAGACGAGGCATATTCGCTCGCTGTTGTGCACTCATAAAGATATCCGCAATTCGGTACCACCAATAAATTTGATACAATCCACAAGTAAGGATCGTGAGTAAAATCGACGTCTCTGGCGAAAGACGATTATCCCCGCTGTATTCTGCCAGCTCTTTGGTTGTTTGGTACATCCAAAAGAATGTATAAATGCCACAAGTAATAAATGTTAATAAAATGACCGATACAACCGATTTCTTTCTAACTCCGTAATTATAATTCATCACAAACTCCTTCTAGTTTATTCCTTTTTATCACATACTAATTATACACGATTTTATTCACAAAAACAAAAAAAATCTAATCATTTTATTTTATATAGATTAAAAAAGGTAAATAGCACCTGCTGAAAGCAGGTGCCTATACTATAAAATCATTCGTTTTCTTTGAACCAAAAGCTATGCTCGGCTATAATTTTTCACTTCAGCAGCCATTGCATCAACAAACAGATTCAATTCTTCGACTTGGGTCTCCTTGCTGCCGTAGCGACGGATATTGACTGTCGCATCATTGACTTCTTGATCCCCAACAACAATTTGGTAAGGAATTTTTTGGGTTTGTGATGCACGGATCTTATACCCCATTTTTTCGTTGCGGTCATCCACTTCCACTCGCAGTCCTTGCGCTTGCAGGCGTTCTTTGATTTCGTAAGCATAGTCGCTGTGGGCTTCGACTGAGACCGGAATGATCGATGCTTGGATTGGTGCCAACCAAGTCGGGAATGCCCCTTTATAGACTTCTGTCAGGTAAGCCACAAAACGTTCCATCGTTGAAACGATTCCGCGGTGGATCACCACTGGACGGTGATTGTTTTCGCCATCTTCACCAACATATGTTAGATCAAACCGTTCAGGCAATAAGAAATCCAATTGGATCGTTGACAAGGTTTCTTCCATACCTAAAGCTGTTTTCACTTGGACATCTAGTTTAGGTCCGTAGAAAGCTGCTTCACCGTCAGCTTCAAAATAATCCAATTCTAATTCATCCATGGCCGCTTTTAGCATTGTTTGCGCATTTTCCCACATCGCATCGTCATCAAAATATTTGTCTTTGTTTTGTGGATCGCGATAACTTAAACGGAAACGATAGTCAGTAATATTAAAGTCTTCGTAAACGCCCACCATAAGATCCAGTGTCCGTTTGAATTCTTCTTTGATTTGATCAGGACGAACAAATGTATGACCATCATTTAAGGTCATTTCCCGAACCCGTTGCAACCCTGATAGTGCCCCTGATTTTTCATAGCGGTGCATCATTCCTAATTCAGCGATCCGAATTGGTAGTTCACGATACGAATGGATGTCATTTTTGTAAACCATCATGTGATGCGGGCAATTCATTGGTCGTAGAACCAGCATTTCGCCATCCCCCATATCCATTGGTGGGAACATGTCCTCGTGGTAATGATCCCAGTGCCCTGATGTTTTGTATAAATCCACGTTTGCCATGATTGGTGTGTAAACGTGTTGGTACCCAAGGCTAACTTCTTTATCCACGATATAACGCTCGATCGTACGACGGATCGTTGCTCCTTTTGGCAACCAGAAAGGCAAACCCGCGCCGACTTCAGGGGACAACATAAACAATTCTAATTCTTTCCCTAATTTACGATGATCGCGTTCTTTTGCTTCTTCTCGTAAACGAATAAATTCCTTCAAGTCTTTCTTATCGAAAAAGGCTGTTCCATATACCCTTTGCATCATTTGATTATCAGAACTTCCACGCCAATAGGCTCCGGCTACTGATAACAATTTGTACACTTGGATACGACCTGTCGATGGGACATGAGGGCCGCGGCATAAGTCAACAAATTCTCCTTGCTGATAGGCAGTAATCGTTTCGTCATCTGGTAATTCTGTGATCAACTCAACTTTGTATGGATCTTCAGCAAAAAGAGCCAAAGCTTCCTCTTTTGTTAATACACGTCGTTCAATTGGCAGATTTTCTTTAATGATTTTCATCATTTCTGCTTCGATTGCTGGTAGATCTTCCGCAGTTACTGGGTTTTCCCCATTGTCTGTGTCATAGTAAAAACCAGAATCAATTGCAGGTCCTACTCCAAAATGGATCGATGGATAGAGTCTGCGCATGGCTTGAGCCATTAAATGAGCTGTCGAATGACGAAGTAAACCTAAGGCGTCTTCATGATCGGGTGTCACGATCTCAATCGTTGCATCTTCTTCGATCGGACGTGAAAGATCGATCAGTTGTCCATTGACTTTTCCAGCTAAGGCTTTTTTTGCAAGACTTTTCGAGATACTTTCAGCAATCTCTTTAGTTGTTACCCCAACAGCAAATTCTTTTTTTGCGCCATCAGGAAATGTAATAAATAATGACATATGAATGTCCTCCTTTGAATGATTTCAATCAATAAAAAAGTCCTAGTATCGGTTACGATACTAGGACGATCACTCGTGGTTCCACCTATTGTTCGAAAACAGAAAAAGTCTGTTTTCCTCTTCATGAGATAACGGTTCAACCGCCTCCGTTTCGACAGAGGTCTAAAAAAGTGGTCATCCTTTGGTTTTCTTCCAGGAAATTTTCAGCCAAGATTTCCCTCTCTTATCGAAGACTCTCAAACTCAGGTGTCTTTTTTATTGATCGATTATGGCTCAATTAAACCACTACCTACAAGAAAAAGCAAGAGAATTATTTCCAATCGCCATTCACAGCATAGGTTCCTTGCTTCATTTCATTGATGATGACATGGATATGCTCCTTAGGGGCACCCGTATTTTTATGGACCGCCTCAGTGATTTCTTTCATCATATTCGTCAGTTGTTCTTGCGAACGCCCTTCAACTAGTTCGACATGAATAAATGGCATACGATTTCCTCCTTTGTTTGCTTTTGATTATACACCTTTTTCAAAAAGACAAAAGCTATTCCCATGATTTCCAAAGAAAAACGTGTCTTTATTCCTCCTGATACACGACAGAAAACTTTTCACAAACGCATAGCATTTGATCGTGAAAAGACAACCCCGCTGAGGCATAAGCTCGTCGAAAAAAAGCTTCATGAACACGGCGCCAATAAGCCAAAGTGCGATCTCCTTCCCCTTCTAAAAAGGCAAACGCTGCTGTCACTTCATCAAATGGCACGATCGACACTGACTCTAAATAAAGAACAGCTCTTGGTACATCCGAACCATCTAAAAGGACACTATACGTTTCTGATTGTGGCAATGCTTCTTGCTCGATTTCATAGAGCGCAGCGGCGGAGGTCGTCGCTGTCTTTTTGCCAGCTAAAACAAGTGCTGCCAGTTCATCCGCCATTTCTGAAGTATCACCAAAGGACCAAGCATCTTCATAGGTCAGAGAAGATTGATTTCTTGGATTTGCTTTTAAAAACCGCTGCCAAAACGCTTGAATCTGACTGTCTTTTATTTTTGGTTCTCTGGTCTCATCTGCCAATTTTTTTCACTCCAATACTTCGTATATGTTTGGACATTCTCAGCTTCTTGCCAATCATAGGCCAACCCTAATTTCTCGCTGATTTTCTTTGCTTGCTTATCAAATCGTTTTTGCATCTTCAAAAGGGACTGACCGCAAGCAGTGATCGTGGAAAAATCAAGCAATGAGGTCAATTCCCGCCACTCCTTTTCCGTTAGAAACGACTGCAGGTATTTATGATTTTTCCCAGTACTCACCTGAAATTGCTGAGCATGGGCAACAAACAAATCTTCTATCCATAACAATTCTTGCCAACAAATGGTGTATAAATGATCCGTAGCATAAATTAGTTGCTTTCGAAGCAGCCCTTTCACGACATACGTGCTTACCCACCAAAATTCGTTGCAGTGTTCTTGAAAAGCGGCTTGGGTCGGGCGCTTGATCCAGTAATGCGAATGATTTGCTTGATTAGCAAAACTTAGTAATTGGTCTGGATCAAGCAGCGGCTGCAAGCCTGGTTCTTTAGCAAGACGATCGACCAGTGCAAGTGGACATAGCATGAGATCGATTCTTACTCCGTCTAAAAAATGCATCAAGTACGTAAAACACCCGCCCAAACTCGGCGGATAAATCGTGCTAGCTTCCGGTGTTTGCCTGATCATGATTGATCCAAAGGCTTCTAACCATGAAGAATCATCGACCAAAGGCTGAATATCCTCCATCACGAAGACCACGTCAAAATCCTGCAAAATATCTTTTGGCGCCTGTGGATCGGTCCGTGAACCAGATAAACCGATGGCACGTGCCCCAACACGTTTCCCAACAGACAGGATCAATTGGCGCAATTCTGCTTCTTCTCTCACCTTTTCCACCTCTATTTCGTTTCGTTTTTGAACACCTAAGCTCTTTTTATAAATATTAGCATAGTTTCTTTTTTTCCACGACATTCACAGGGAAAATATGCTATAATTTTATGTCGCAATTTTTTTAAGGAGGATCCTTCGTGAACGAACGTCAAAAAGAACAACAACATGTCAATGAAACCATTGCTCTGATCCACAGAGAACAAGCGATCCTTTCGCAGCAAAAACAAGAATTAGCCGCTAAAATGGATGATCAATTAAAAGAAATCGCCGATAAGAAAATTCGCGGAGGCGACAGTGAAGCCTTTTATGAATCAGTGATCGAGTACCAGCAGCATGAACAAGAACTGCTGATCAAGTATCAAACCGCAGAATCACAAGAAAAACGCGTCAAAACCCTAACAACGATGGCAGGCAATCCCTACTTTGCTCGAATCGATTTCAAAGAAGAGCAAGAAACCGAGACCCTCTATTTAGGGATCGCTTCTTTACGAGACAAAGAGGAAGAAACGATCGTCATTGACTGGCGCGCACCGATCGCTAATCTTTACTATGAAGGAGAACTTGGTGAAACATTCTACGAAACAGACACCGACCGTTTTACGGTAGAGCTGCTCTTAAAACGCCAGTTTAAAATTCAAAATGGTGAGATCTTATCGATGGTCGATACTTCGGAGATCATCAATGACGAATTTTTATTGGAAATCTTGGATGAGGCCTCTTCTTCTCAAATGCGTAACATCGTTTCAACGATCCAAAAAGCACAGAACCAAATTATTCGTGATACCACCAATAAATTTTTACTGATCGAAGGGATTGCTGGAAGTGGGAAAACCTCTGCTTTATTGCAACGGGTCGCCTTTTTACTTTACCGTAATCGCAAATGGCTGGACGAAAAACAAGTCTTGCTGTTTTCACCCAATCATTTGTTTTCTGACTATATATCCATGGTCCTGCCTTCATTAGGGGAAAGTGAAGTGCCCACAAGAACCTTCCACCACTTTATCCAATTGATTCTGACTGGCTATGAAGTAACAAAAGAAACCCAACAAGAAGAGAACTTTTTAAGCGGCGACGATGATGCCATTGAAAAAATCAAAAGTAGTCTTTTCTTGGTGGAAAAAATCAACCGTTATGTCCGTTCGATTGCACCGATCGGCCCCTTGTTCCGTGATCTAAAAATCCAAGGGCAAACCTATTTGACAAAAGAACAGATTCGCCGCTGGTACCAAGAAACCAATCATGAATTGCCGATTTACCAAAGAACCCAACTGCTTCAAACAAAATTATTAAAAAAAATCGGCGGCTTGGAAAAAGATGAAGCCAAAAAAGACTGGGTCAAAGAAGCGACCGAAGAGCAATTGCAACAAGTATTTACCAACGATCCTCATCAAGAATACAGCGAAGAAAACGAACGCCGTTTGCGGAAGAAACTCAGACAGCAGATCGTCCGTAAGAAGTTCCGTTCCTTGACGCGGGGAGTGAAAAACTTTCAGTTTATCAACCAAGCCAAGCAATACTTACACTTTTTACAATCGGTTGAGTCTGCTGCAGTCAAAGAAACTGGCATCGAGGCTGCGGCTTGGCAGCAAAGTATTGCCAACATTCGCCAAGGAATGCGCCAAAGACAAATCAAACAAGAAGACGCCGTTTTGTTTTTCTTACTGATCAAACAGCTTTATCCTGTTCACGTCGAAGAAAAAGCTCGGTTTATCTTTATCGATGAAATGCAGGATTTTCCACCAGCACAAGTGGCTCTGCTGCGTCAGCTTTATCCAAAGGCTGGTATCACCCTGTGCGGCGATTTGAACCAAAAAGTTTATGGCAATGAAACGATCGTCGGAGCATTAGCAGAATTATTCCCCCACGAAAGCGTGAAACGTTATCAATTGAAAACCAGCTATCGTTCGACTAAGGAAATCACAGATTTCGCCAATCAATTTTTAGTTGGCAGTGATCAAGTGGAATTGACGGCTCGTAAAGGTGCGGTACCAACAATTGTTAAAGGAACTGAATCTGAAAATCTGGCTTTCCTAGAAACCAGTATTCGAAAGGCAGCGGAGAATCAGCGTTGGCGCACCGCGATCATTTGTAAAACCGCAAAGGATTGCCAGCAGTTATATGCCCAGCTGACAGAAACAATGCAGGAACAAGTGCAGCTGATCACCTCTGAAGAAGACTTCATGAAACGCAATGTCATGATCTTCCCGGCCTTTTTAGCAAAAGGGCTAGAGTTTGACCAAGTATTTGTCTGGACACCAGGTGCCACTTTCGCGACTGAACAAGACCAATTGATTTTTTATACAATGGCGACACGGGCGATGCATCAGTTGACCGTCCTTACCCAAGAAGAATTGCCGCTTCTAGTGAAAGCTGATCCTGCCACTTATCAGTTTCAAGAAGCATCACGGATTGACGAATAACCTAACAAAAAAACATCACTTTCGACTGATTCTCAAATGAAACCAGCCGATTGTGATGTTTTTTAGCCTTTTAATTCGCCAATAAATAAGCGGGTTTCTGGATAACGCATCCCAACGATTGTTAAAATCATCTGCAGCTCAGAAACGTGTTCCGGATCTTCTGGAACAAATAATTTTGTATGACGTCCGATACTGCCATTATCGATCAAACGATGGGTACGATTCCATTGACTAAATTCCTCGATCGTTGTAAAGCGACTAAGAGGAAAACCAGCACCGTCGAGAATTTCCGTCAATCGAAAAAGCACATAAGAACTATCGATCACCAATTCTTTTCTGTGAGGTAAAGCACGCGTTCGCTTATAATCAATAATTGCTTTTTCTGGTCGGTGTTCCAAAAGCCAATCCAACAGCATGAAGAACCCTTCCATTCGATAATCATCGATAAAGAGCCGTTCAGAGTATTCCGACATGCGAAAGACCAAAGGAATCAAGAATCGCTCTTTATAAATTAACAAGGGTGCGCGATCAACGACGACATTTAAATAACGATTCAAATAAGAAGAACCACGATAATCGCCTAGACGATACCCTTCCACCCCATACTTTTGATATTTCCGACAAAGAGCCGAGCAGTCAGAAATCGATACAGACACTTCTGCTAGCTTTTCAAAACCACTTAAGATTCGATTAAATGGCTCTAAAACGATTTTTTCTTCCATGTCTGCCCCCCTAACGAGTTGTTTGCTTATGTAGTAAATCATAACATATAAAATGTCTGGAAACCAACTGAAAAGACGATGAATATTGAAGAATTTTCAAGAGAAGTGCTTCTCGCTCTCTTGTTTTTTTCACTTGACTAAACAACGGAAGGTTGATGAAAAAAACACCAAAAAATGGCAGCCAGATCACCTCTAGGCTGCCAGTATGTCTTATTCTTCAGCGTCTGCCACATTGTGATAGACATTTTGAACATCTTCAAGATCTTCTAATACATCGATCATTTTTTCGAATTTTTCTAGATCATCGCCAGTTAAGGTTACTTCATTTTGAGGAATCATTTGCATTTCAGCAATTGAAAATTCGGTGATTCCTTTTTCTTTCAAGGCTTCCTGAATGGCATGGAAGTCACTTGGTTCACCGTGAACGATAATTTGTCCATCTTCTTCAACAACATCACGAACATCGATCTCTTTGTCCATCAAGTATTCTAAGATCTCATCGGCATCGTCACCAGCAAAGCCAAATAATGCTGTGTTATCAAACATATAAGCAACTGCCCCAGAAACACCCATATTCCCGCCGTTTTTACCAAAAGCGGCCCGAACATCGGCTGCGGTACGGTTGACGTTGTTTGTCAAAGTATCGACGATCACCATTGATCCATTTGGTCCAAATCCTTCATATCGAAGTTCTGAGTATTGTTCATCGCCAGAACCTTTGGCTTTTTCAATCGCACGGTCAATAATGTGTTTTGGCACATTGTAGGTTTTCGCACGTTCGATAACAAAGCGTAATTTTTGGTTCGCGTGAGGATCAGGATCACCCGATTTTGCTGCTGCGTAGATTTCGATTCCAAATTTTGCATAAACTCGGCTATTGTTTGCATCTTTAGCAGTTTTTTTCGCTACGATATTTGCCCATTTACGACCCATGATTTCACTTCGCTTTCTTGTTTTTAAAAATCCTTATTCATTATACTTGTCAAATGGCGTTCTGTGAAGCAATTTTCACTTATTTATCAATAAAAAGCGGAATTCTTCGAAAATTTTGTTCTGAGATTTGAGCATTCCCTTGCTGATAAATCTGGTCGATCCGCAATGACAAGCCGTAGCGCTGTGCTTCTTTCTTACCGAATTTAGCGATCAGCGACAGGGTCAGCTCTTTTTTGACTTCTTTTAAATAGTGCTGCCCTTGCTTTGTATAGCCTAAGACTCGAATAAAGGGATGTGCTTGGGCTTCCTTCATTTCAGCTTTTGTCACTTGGAACAATACATAACAAGCAAGACGCTGCAGTCTCGTTTGGGTATAGCGTTTTGTCTTTAACAACTTGATAAAATCTGCAAACGAATCCGCCGCAGTCACATATTGTTTTAGTCGATATTCTAGTCCTTCTTCCATCTGGTAAATAGCAGCTAATTTTTCGAGGGGGGCAGAAATGATCTGGTATTGAAGATACGGCCAAAAGGCTTCCCAGTCGACTGTTGTTTGCGAAAGAAATTTTTGTGTTGCTTCAGGAACAAAATCCACAACAGCTTCACCTTGTTTGAGTCCTTGACGAATGGCTGTGGCACTAGCGATCGTTGGATGCTCAAATTGTTCTGAATGATAAGAGGCCGCAATTCGTTGGATGGGAACAAGCCTCATTGGTTTTTCATAACACAACACTTCCCGTGCATACGCCATACCCAACAGATGATTCGGCTGGTCTTTTTCTGCATGGTACTCAGGATAAAGCTCACTGAGGACCATACTCATTTTTTGACTATAGGTAGCATTTTGCCTAGCTATGCGTTGAAATGCGTCATCGATCATCCGCTGATTTTCTTTTTCAAACTGAGCGAACTTTGCATAGTCAAAGGGTTGTTTCGCATCTGTACCAAAACACAAAGAATCACATTGCAGATTTTGTAAGATCCTAATCGCTCCCGCTGCAAAAAAATCAGCAGACTGGACGGCCCAAGCGGATGGCAGTTCAACGACCAAATCGACGCCATTTTGCAATGCCGCTTGGGCTCGTTGCCATTTATCGATGATTGCTGGTTCACCACGCTGTAAAAAATTCCCACTCATCACGGCTACAATGACATCAGCGTTGGTTTCTTGCCTGGCTTTGTCCACATGGTATTGGTGGCCATGGTGAAAAGGGTTATATTCTACGACTAGTCCGCAAGCCTTCATCGACATCCCTCCTGTTTTACATAACGGTTACTTATGGCAGACAAAAAACCAGCGACGGCTTTTTTCATTTGGTTTTGTATCGATAAAATCAGCGTAGCATTCAACATTAGCAAAACCAGCATTTTCTAACATTCTTAAATAGCTTTCGAGAGGATAGGTTCTTTCTTGATGAAGCTCATCTAAGCGTTCAAACAACCCATTCTCTTGTGCAACAAAAAAGGTCAAGAAATGTTCAATGCTATGGTCTTTTTCTCCTTGATAGCTTTCCCAAAGAAAGGCAAATTCATCCGTCTGGTAATGGTAGCTATAATCAGGAAACACTTCATTGATTTGATATAAGGAATGCACATCAAATAAAAAGACGCCATCTTCTTCTAAACAACTGTAAACACCATCAAAAACTTGCTGCACACTCTGCTCGTCTTCCATGTAGCAAAGGGAGTCAGAATAGCAAGTAATAGCTTGATAGGTGCCAATATCTACGAGATCCAGCATATCACCCGCAACAAATTGCACAGCCGCCTCTTCTTTTTCAGCCCGTTGACTAGCGATCATCAGCATCTCTTCTGAAAGATCTAACCCAGTCACATCAAACCCAGCCTTGGCAAATTCAACGGCTAACGCACCGGTTCCACAAGCCAATTCTAACAGCTGTTTTCTTTTTCCTAAATGACGACAAGAAAAATCCAGCCACTTTTTATAGAGACTGGAATCCATTACTTCGTCATAGACAAATGCGAAGGTTTCGTAAGCCATTACGCCACGACCCATTCATTAAGATCCACAAGCGGCGCATCAGACCATAATTTTTCTAGGTTGTAAAAAGCACGTTCTGAGGCACTGAATACGTGAACGATCACGTCACCTAAGTCGATCAAGACCCATTTTCCACCATCTTTTCCTTCGACACGGCGAACAGATACTTGATTTTCTTCTTCTTTATCGATGACTTCATCAATGATCGCATTGATTTGACGTTCGCTATTTCCTGAACAGATCACAAAGTAATCTGCTAGCAAAGAGATTTCCCGCACATCTAATGCCATAATATCTTCGGCATGTTTTGAATCGGCGGCTTTTACAGCAATTTCTAATATTTTCTGACTATCTATGGTAATTCCCTCCTATATTTGGCTACCCAAAAATTGTAGGTTTCGATCGTTTTTGGGTAGATAACTGCTTCTGTTTCGATCAAATGAAGCAAGGTATGTTTCGTTTCGTAAGCAACAGCGGCATCTAAGTCGATCATTGCGATTTCTCTGGCTTCAACGACTCCAGGAAACGTACGACCGGGTTCGATATAATCTGCCACATAGATGATTTTATCTAACAGGCTCATCTTGGCAGCTCCGGTGGTGTGCAAACGGATCGCTTGTAAGATTTCTTCGTCATCGATTTCTAATTCTCGTTGAACGAAATCAGCACCGACGAGTCCATGCCAGATAGCATTGTTCCAGTTCAAGAGATCCAAGTCGAATCCGTCTCTACGAATGACTAATTGAAATTCTTCATCGCTGCGTTCCTTCGCATAATCATGCGTCAAGGCAGCGATACTGGCTTTGACCGGTGAAGCACCATATTTTTCCGCAAGGGCAACGGCCGTTTTTTCGACACCTAACACATGCTCAAAGCGCTTTTGACTCATCTGCATTTGGACCTTTTGCATCAAAAGTTCCCGTTCTGCTTGTGTGTAGTGTTCACTCTTCATCCAAGTACAACCCCTTTTCTTGAATATAGTGTAACACATTATCTGGCAATAAGTAGCGAACCGAACAACCTTGTTGCATTTTTTTACGAATTGTTGTTGAGCTGACATCCATTAGCGGGATATCGATCCAAATAATCGGGTATGGGCTATCGATCGGCACTTCTGGACGGCGAACCCCCACAAAAGTCACCAATTCCATCAGCTCATCGATTTGATGCCATTTTGGTAAATAGTTCACCATATCCCCGCCAATGATAAAATAATAATTGGTATCTGGATTCTTAGCTGTCAATTCCCGAATCGTATCAACCGTATAACTCTTACCTTTTCGTTCCAACTCAATGGTCTCTACAGCAAATCGCGGATTATCGGCGATCGCCAACTCCAACATCGCTAAGCGATGCTCCGCTGGGATCGTCTTTTTCTCATCAACATGAGGCGGTAAATACTCAGGCATGAAATAAACTTTATCCAGCCCTAATGCTTGCCCTACTTGCTCACCCATGACCAGATGTGCGTAGTGTACTGGATTAAAATTCCCACCAAGAATGCCCACTTGCTTTTTCGGTACCAGTTCTTGTGTTTGTGTCTCTAAAACCGTTTGTACCTTTCCAAATGTTTGTCCTTGCATGCCTTCTCCCTCCTAAATTGAACGAACTTTGCTTGAAATCGTTTGGTATTTTTCTTTGCTTGACGGTTTGAATAAAACGATTACTCGTCCGATGATCTGTACCACTTCACAGCCGACTTTCTCACGGATCGTTTCAGCTGCTTCGTCAGCAACCTCATCGGTATTTTGGAGCAATGAGACTTTGATCAATTCTCGTTTTTCTAGCGCTTCTTCAATTTGCGCCATCATCGCGTCATTCAAGCCGCCTTTGCCGATTTGAAAAATCGGGTTTAAATGGTGCGCTTCACTTCGTAAAAATCTTTTTTGTTTTCCTCGTAAGTCCATATTCTTCCTTCTTCCTTATACTAATGCTTTACGTCTAAGCACATCGACACCCTTTGGCGCCCACCCAGCGATGACACACGGTTTGGTGATCGTGATCCAGCCAAGTCCAGCAAAAACGATATCGGTTTTTTCTTTGATTGAAAATTCGAAACGGACGAGTTCAGGAAAATCCGCCACTTCATCTGCTCGCGGCGGCTGCAGCAGCCCACCAACATGTTTCTCATAAAACTCATCGGCTTTCGTTAATTTGGTCCGATGGATCGCCACATCATTCGCTACATAGGCAACAAACGAACTTCGTTCTCCTTGTATGAAATCAAAACGGGCAAGTCCCCCTAAGAACAAGGTTTGTTCAGGGTTCAATTGATACACTTTCGGTTTAATTTCTTTGGCTGGTGCCACGATTTTCAGATCTTTTTTACCTAAATAGTGTGCCATTTGATGACGATGAATGATTCCTGGTGTGTCGATCAAAAAGTGCCCGTCGTCCAATGGAATCTCAATTTTATCCAATGTAGTTCCAGGGAATCGCGAAGTGGTGATCAGCTCGTTGATCCCTGCTGTTTGTTTGATGATTTGATTGATCAATGTTGATTTTCCAACATTCGTCACACCAACCACATACACATCACGACCTTCACGATACGTTTCGATCGCTTGTAGCAACGCTTGGGTTTCACCCGGTTTCTTGGCACTCGTCAACAATACATCGACGGGTCTTAAACCGACTTCGTGAGCCCGTTCCTTCATCCATTGGGTCATTTTCGATTTTTTCAAAGATTTCGGTAAAATATCCACCTTGTTGCCCACTAATAAAACAGGATTATCACCAACAAAGCGGTGCAGTCCTGGGATCAATGAACCATTAAAGTCAAAAATATCGACGACATTAACGATCAAGGCGTCTTTTTCCCCGATTTCATTCAGCAAACGTAGGAAATCATCGTCTGTCAGCGCGACATCTTGAATCTCATTATAATGGCGCAAGCGGAAGCAGCGTTGACAATAGACTTCTCCTGATTCAAGTCCTTTTTCTAATGCAGATTGCGGGGTGTACCCCAATTCGTTAGGATTTGTTGTTTGAATCAATGCCCCGCAGCCGATACAGTGAATTTGTTCGATTCCTTCTGTCATATTAAATTCCTCCACGCCATTTTAACTCTGGGTTGTGTTTCAATAAATAGTTCATGATTTTTCTTTCTGCTGCTCGATTAAACTGGGTTTTCCAAGAATCCGTTGGGATCACTGGTTTCACTAGAATGCTGCGAACACCAGCACGATTGGCACCTCGTACATCCGTCATAATCTGATCGCCGATCATGACAACCTCTTCTTTTTTCAAGCCTAATTGCTGATACCCTTGTTTGATCCCTCTTGAAAAAGGTTTTAATGCGCGGTGTACGTACTTTAAACCAAAAGGCGCAACAGCCCGTGCCACGCGTTCACTATTGTTGTTAGAAACGACAATCACCGGTATGCCAGCGTTTTTCATTTCCAATAACCAGTTTTTTAATTCTTCGGTTCCATCAGGATTATTCCAAGCAATCAAGGTATTATCAAGATCGGTCAAAATCCCTTTGATCCCCTGTGCCTTTAGTTGGCTAGGGGTGATTTTATAAATCGCATCGACCATCCAAGTCGGTTTATAATTTGAAAACATAGAATCTCCTTTACTATCTGATTTCTTCGCATGTTAAAAGTCGGCGACTAGTCATCGATCCACATAGTCGATCTTTAAAAAGAAACCGTACTAGCTGTTGACAAGCAAGCAGGCAGTTTCTAAAAGGATCAGACCTCTTCAACCTGTAATTATACAATAGAATCTTTTTGAATACTAGCAAGTGCGCTAGTTTCTGCAGGTTTCTTGTAAAAGAACTGAAAAACGAAGGTGTCGAAACAACAGTTTGTTCCATCACTTCTTTAAAGTAGTCTTTTTTTCCGTCAAAAAAGCATCCTTTTACTGAAAGGATGCTTAGAAAAAGTCCAAAATTGTCATTTGCAACTGCGAGCTTCTCGCATTTTACAATACTTTACTTAAAAAATCAATGGTTCTCGGGTTTTTCGGATGATCAAAGAGCTGTTCTGGCGTTCCTTCCTCCATAATGATTCCCTGATCCATAAATAAAATCCGATCCGCGACTTCCTTCGCAAAGCCCATTTCATGAGTGACGATGACCATCGTCATTCCTTGCTGAGCCAAACGCTGCATAACGGACAATACTTCGCCAACCATTTCAGGGTCTAACGCAGAAGTCGGTTCATCAAAGAGCATCACATCCGGTTCCATCGCCAAGGCACGTGCAATAGCGATCCGTTGCATTTGTCCACCAGATAGACTTTGTGGATAGGAGTTTGCCTTATCAGGCAGACCTACATCATTCAATAGTTGCTTTGCTAGTGTTTCAGCAGCTGGTTTTGCTACCTTTTTGACTTTCGTCGGGGACAAAGTAATGTTTTCTAAAACCGTCATATTCGGAAAAAGATTGAAATTTTGAAAAACCATGCCCATTTTTTCCCGCATTTTATACAAATCATTCTTTGGATCGGTAATATCGGTTCCTTCAAAAAAGATTTTTCCGCTTGTCGGTACTTCTAGTAAGTTTAAACAGCGTAAGAACGTGCTTTTTCCTGAACCAGATGGTCCAATCACCACAACGACTTCTCCTTGCTCGATCGTCGTTGTGATCCCTTTTAGCACTTGATTGCTGCCAAAGGTTTTGTGTAACTCTTGAATATCTAACATCATAGCTTGTCTTCTCCTTTTAACGACGATAGCCTTTTCCTAGTTTCTTTTCCCATAAACTCAATAGTCGCGAAGTCGTAAACGTCAAGATGAAATAAATGACCGCCGCCACATAGAAAGGCGTTAATGGTTGGAAAGAACTGGTGACAACGATCTGCGCACTGTTCATCAGCTCGTAGATGCCGATCGTTGAAAGCAAAGAGGAATCCTTGATCAAAACGATAAATTCATTGCCTAGTGGCGGCAAGATGTTGCGTAGTGCTTGTGGCAATACGACATAACGCATCGTTTGAAAAGGCCGCAGCCCTAAAGAACCAGCCGCTTCTGTTTGACCGTAATCAACGGCATTGATTCCCCCTCGGACGATCTCAGCAACATATGCCCCAGAATTAAGCGAGAGCGCAATGATTCCAGGAAATAACCGCCCAAAATCAAGACTCAACACACCGATCGAGACTGTCGGCAAGGCAAACATGCCTTGCAAAAGACCAAAAGCGATCAATATCTGCACCAACATTGGTGTGCCGCGGATGACTTCAATATACGCATTAGCAAACCAGCGCAAAGGCGTCACTTTTGATAATTTCATTAGGGCAAAAATCACCCCTAGAATCGTTCCAAAGATCACGGTGATGATAGAGATCACGATGGTGATCACCACACCAGAAAGAAAATAAGGGTAATATATCGCTAAAAAGGATAAATCCATAATTGTGTCTACTCCGTTCTATCTATTGCGCCGCATTTTCGTTGGCTAGATCTGTGTTCTTTTGTACATACTCATCGATTGTACCATCTTCAATCAATTCTTTCAAAATACTGTTTAGCTCTTCTTGTAGTTCGGTACTCCCTTTAGGTAAAGCAATTGCATAAGAATCGCCTTCAGACGCTTCTAATGCTACATCAGTGATCACGAGGTCATCATTTTGTGCAACATACGATTCAGCCACCGCACTTTCAAGCACCAAACCGTCGATCGATCCTTGTTTCAATTCATTGACTAGATTCGGAACTTTGGCGATGGAAACCAATTGCGAATCCGCTAATTGGTCTTGAACGATCATTTCTTGGATCGAGCCTTTTTGAGCGCCCACCTTTTTGCCAGACAAGCTTTCGATTGAATCAAATGCCGACTCATTGTTTTTATTAACAACTACTTTTTGTTCTGGTGTAAAATAGTTATCGGTGAAATCAAAAGTCTGTTTACGTTCGTCAGTTGCTGAGATGCCTGAAACAGCGATATCGGCTTTTCCTTGTTGCAAAGCAGTCAAGACAGCATTGAAATCAAGGTCCAAAATATTCACTTCGACACCAAGACGATCAGCGATCTCATTGACCATATCGATATCTGCGCCCACGATCGTATCTTTGCCATCAATCAAGGCATGAAATTCAAAGGGGGCAAAGTCAGCAGAAGTTGCCACATTTAACACACCGGCTGCTTTGATGGCTTCCAATTGGTTATCCGCCGAACCGCTGGCACTAGAACTGCCAGTACTCGATGAGCCGCCATTTCCACAAGCTCCTAAAACCAAAATCCCCGTCAATACAACAAGTGCTCCAAATAATTTTTTCATTAAAAACGCTCCTCTTCAAAACAAATATTTATGCAATATAATCTTCTTATATTCAGAATATATACATAATAGCACAGAATAATTAAATTTTAAACTAAAAACTTCGTCATTTGCACGATTTATTCAATAACACTTTTAATAAAAAAATACTAGGATACCCTCTCTCTAATCAGAGTGGATATCCTAGTTGTTAAAATCGGCGAAAACGCTGATACCTTGCCTCAAGCAATTCTTCTGTTTGCAACGTAGAAAGTTCAGCGAGTTTCGTTGAAATTGCCGCTTTCATCTGTTCCATCAATTGCTCTTTCGGTAAAAAGGCCTCTTCATGGGTTTCAGCAATCACTTTTTCAATAACGCCTAATTCAAATAGTTCTTGGGCAGTGATCTTCATTAAACCAGCAGCTTCTTTGGCCCGGCTACCATCTTTCCATAGGATCGAAGCAAAGCCTTCGGGAGATAAAATGGCATAGATCGAATGTTCCATCATCCAAACCTCATCGCCTAATGCCAGTGCTAAGGCACCGCCGCTGCCGCCTTCACCAATGATGATTGCCAAGATCGGCACCGTTAAATCGGACATTTCCATCAAGTTACGGGCAATCGCTTCACCTTCTCCCCGTTCTTCCGCGCCAATACCACAAAACGCCCCTGCTGTATTGATCAATGTGACCACAGGTCGCTGAAATTTTTCTGCTTGCTTCATTAGGCGTAACGCTTTTCGATAGCCTTCAGGATGTGGTGAGCCAAAGTTTCTGCGTAAATTTTCAGGTAGATTACGGCCTTTTTGAATACCGATCACGGTCACTGGCTTGCCATCTAAACAAGCTATCCCGCCAACAACGGCTTCATCTTCGCCAAACAGACGGTCTCCATGAAACTCTTCAAACTCAGAAAAAATGCCTTCAAAGTAATCCAGTGCCGTCAAGCGGTCTTTGCTGCGAGCGAGTTCAACGATTTCGTGGGCTGCTCTAGTCATTGCGATTCCATCCTTTCCGCGTATGCAAAGAAATCAAATGGTAGATTTTCTCCCGCAAGTTCGTCCGTGGAACGATTTGATCGACAAAGCCATGATCTAACAGGAACTCTGCCTTTTGAAAATCTTCAGGTAGTTCCTGACGAATGGTTTGTTCAATCACACGTCGTCCAGCAAAACCGATCAATGCTTGCGGTTCTGCCAGGATGATATCCCCTTCCATCGCAAAACTAGCGGTAACGCCACCGGTGGTCGGGTCCGTTAAAACCGTTAGATAAAACAAGCCAGCTTTACTGTGGCGTTTTACCGCCGCAGAGATTTTTGCCATTTGCATCAGTGACAAAATCCCTTCTTGCATCCGAGCCCCACCCGAAGCGGTAAAAAGAACAACTGGTAGCTGTTTTTCGATCGCACGTTCAAACAAACGGGTGATTTTCTCCCCCACGACCGTTCCCATACTGCCCATGATGAAATTCGCATCCATGACACCGATTGCTAACGGCAATCCTCGAACTTTGGCTTCTCCCGTTAGAACAGCCTCATGCAAACCAGTTTTTTCTTGCATTTGTGCGACTTTATCCAGGTACCCTGGGAAATCAAGGGGATCTTTTGTGGTAACATCTGTGTCCCATTCTTCAAAACTTTTTTCATCAATCGTGATAGCGATCCGTTCCCAGGCGCTGATCCGGAAATTATACCCGCAGTGGGGACAGACTTTTTCTGCCCCCATCTCCTTCGTATAAAGCGTTCGTTTGCAACTAGGACATTTCGCCCAAAGATTATCTGGGACGACTGGTTCGTTCGTTGGCAGCTGACCTCGATTAGGATTGATGCGAATGTAGTTTTTTTTCTTAAATAAAGCCACTCAACTTCCCTCCTATTGTTCAGGTGTCCAATTTGGCAAAAATTCCTCTTGTAAAAAGGCGGTTGTATAGTCTCCCGCAATCACTTTCGGGTGACTGATCAAGTCCATTTGGAATTCTGCATTCGTAATGACACCATCGGTCACTAATTCAGCTAATGCCCGCTGCATTTTCATCAATGCTTCAAAACGGTTCTCGCCGTGAACGATCACTTTAGCGATCATGGAATCATAATAAGGCGGGATCGTATAGCCGGAATACATGGCACTGTCTACCCGTACACCCAAGCCTCCACCAGGCAGAAATAAATTGTTGATCTTTCCTGGTGACGGTGCAAAATTGAAGGCTGGATTTTCTGCATTGATCCGACATTCGATTGCCGCACCTGTCATCTTGATGTCTGTTTGTGTCAAGCCTAGCGGTTCACCACTAGCAACTTCGAGTTGTTTTTTGACTAGATCAATGTTCGTCACCATTTCAGTGATGGGGTGTTCCACTTGGATTCGAGTGTTCATTTCCATGAAATAAAACGCCCCAGTGTCTGCCATTAAAAACTCGATCGTGCCGGCATTGCGATACCCTACCGCTTGTGCGGCACGTACCGCTGCTTCTCCTAGCTCTGCTCGTTTGCTTTCAGAAATCACCACAGAAGGAGATTCTTCCAACACTTTTTGGTTGTTGCGTTGCAGCGAGCAATCGCGTTCACCAAGGTGGATAATATTACCAAAAGAATCACCTAACACTTGCACTTCTATGTGTCGAGCAGGGTAAATGATTTTTTCAATGTACATTTCATCGTTGCCAAATGCCGCTTTCGCCTCTTGCTGTGCCGAAGCAAAATGATGTGGTAACGCTTCTTTATCGGCGACTTTCCGTATCCCTTTACCGCCACCGCCGGCTGCTGCTTTGAGCATGACCGGGTAACCAATCTCTTCAGCGATCGTTAAAGCTTCTTCCACATCAGAAATCGCGCCTTTGCTTCCGGGAATGACCGGTACTTCTGCTTCGATCATCAAGCGTCTTGCATTGATTTTGTTTCCCATTGCATCGATAGTCTCACTCTTTGGCCCAATAAAGACGATATTGCATTCCTCGCACATCGCAGCAAAACGGCTATTCTCTGAAAGAAAGCCAAAGCCGGGATGGATCGCCTCAGCCTTTGTGACGATCGCAGCGCTTAGGATCTGCTGTACATTCAAATAAGAGTCAGCTGCTTTGGCAGGTCCGATACAAATCGCTTCATCGGCAAGCTCTGTGTGCAACGCTTCTTTATCTGCTTCTGAATAAACGGCGACCGTTTGAATACCTAATTCGCGACAAGCGCGAATGATACGTACGGCGATTTCGCCACGGTTTGCGATCAATACTTTAGAAAACATGTCTCACCTATCCAATCATGAAAGTCAATTCTGCTTCCGCCACTTTTTTCCCATCAACATAGGCAATTCCTTTGCCGATGCCGGCTGCAGATTTTACTTTGATTATTTCTACTTCTAAGATCAAGGTATCGCCTGGTGTTACTTTTTTTCTGAATTTTGCTTTGTCTAAACCGCCAAAGTAGGCAGTTTTCCCACGAAAGTCTTCCAATGACAATAATGCCACAGCACCTGCTTGCGCCATTGCTTCCACGATCAATACTCCAGGCATCACTGGTTCATGGGGAAAATGGCCTTGGAAAAACGGCTCATTAATGGTAACGTTTTTCTTCGCAATGACCCGTTTGCCTTCTTCTAACTCCTCAACGCGATCCACTAAAAGCATCGGATAACGATGAGGGATGATTTCTTTGATTTCTTGAATCGTTAATGCGCTCATTGCTTTACCCTTCTTTCACACGGAATAATGGTTGATTGAATTCAACGATTTGTTCGCTTTCAACCAAGACTTCAACCAATTCGCCATCGACGTCGCTGACGATTTCATTCATGACTTTCATCGCTTCAACGATACAAAGAATATCGCCTTTTTTCACGTGATCGCCGATTTGCTTAAAGTTATCTTTGTCAGGACTTGGTTTCAAATAAACGACACCCACTAATGGCGAGACAACTTCTTTGCCCTCTAAGACAGGTTTTGCCGCTTCTACTGTGTCAGGTGTCGCTGAGACAGCAGGCGTTGGTACAACAGGAGTTGGCGCAGCATTCGCTGCAGGAGCAGGCGCAGGTGTAGATTGTGCATTTTGTAGCCCACTTGTCGTATTTTTATTAAAATAAAGTTCAAACGTCTCTTTTTTTAATTGAAGCTCAGTTAACGTCGATTGATCGAATTGGCTGAGCAGCTCTTTTATCTCATGTGTTTCCAATTACGCTTCCTCCCAACGTTTCAGCAAGATCACTGCATTATGACCGCCAAACCCAAGTGAATTACTCATGGCATAGGTCAATTCTGCTGGTTGGCTTTGATTGATAACAACGTTCAAGTCGATCTCAGGATCTTGTTCTGTCACGTTGATGGTTGGTGGAATAAATTGATGTTGTAATGCTAATAGTGAAGCAATGGCTTCGATTCCACCAGCCGCCCCAAGCAAATGACCAGTCATTGACTTTGTACTGCTGACATATGGTTTTTTATAGTCTTCGCCCAATCCGTATTGGATCGATGTCGCTTCTGCACTGTCATTGGCGGGCGTGCTTGTACCGTGGGCATTGATGTAACCAACTTCAGCTGGGGTAATCGCCGCTTCTTGCATCGCTAATTTCATTGCTTTTCCAGCACCTGATCCATCAGGGTTTGGCGCAGTCATATGGTAGGCATCACAGTTCGCACCGTATCCTACGACTTCACCTAAAATCGTTGCCCCACGTTTTTGTGCATGCGCCAATGATTCTAAAATGAAGACGCCAGCGCCTTCACCCATGACAAATCCACTACGATTTTTATCAAACGGAACGGAAGCTTTGTCAGGGTCTGATTCAGTGGTTAACGCCGTCAGCGAAGCAAAACCAGCAATACCGATTTCACAGATCGTCGCTTCTGAACCACCAGCGATCATGACATCTGCATAGCCATGCTTGATGTTTCGGAAAGCTTCACCGATTGAATGGGTACCAGAAGCACAGGCGGAAACAGTCGTCGTACAAATGCCTTTCGCACCTACCCGTAACGCAATGTTGCCGGCAACCATATTTACGATCGACATCGGTACGAACATTGGTGATACCCGATTTGCTCCTTTGTCATGCATTCGAATCACTTGGTCTTGAATCGTTGGCAAGCCGCCGATCCCCGAACCAACCATCACGCCAAAACGATCCACATCAATGGTTTCTGTATCTAACTTCGCCATTTCCATCGCTTCTAAGGCCGCATAAATTCCGTAAATGGAAAAAAGATCCATCCGCTTCGTATCTTTTTTAACGAAGTACTTTTCTAACGGAAAATCTTTGACTTCAGCGGCAACTGAGATCCCTGTTGCTTCTGCGTCAAATTTTGTAATCGGGCCGATGCCGTTGGTCCCGTTTTGTAAACTTGCTAAAAAAGTTTCTGGGTCATTTCCGATTGGAGAAGTGACGCCGTATCCTGTAACTACTACTCGATTCATCTTTTCTTCCTCCTACCCTTGCATTGCCATCCCGCCGTCTACACTGATCACCTGACCAGTGATGTAGGGGCTTTTTGCTAAAAAGACTGCTGTTTGCGCAACATCCTGTGTGGAACCAAAACGCTGTAATGGAATAGTTGCCAATGATTGTTCTTTGACTTTATCCGACAGCACTTCAGTCATCTCTGTTTCGATAAATCCTGGGGCGATCGCATTGCAGGTGATCCCCCGAGCGGCACCTTCACGAGCGGCAGATTTCGTAAAACCGATCACGCCAGCTTTACTTGCCGCATAGTTGGCTTGCCCGATATTTCCCGTCAAGCCGACCACACTCGTCAAATTGATGATGCGGCCTTCTCGCAACTTCATCATTTTTTTCAACGCGTGCTGGGTCATATTGAAGGTACCAGTCAAATTGATTTTGATCACTGAATCAAAATCTTCGGGTTTCATTCTCAACAATAATTTGTCATTCGTGATCCCGGCATTATTGACTAAAATGTGGATCGGTCCGACTGCCGCTTCTGCTTCCAAAAGCATGGCTGCCGCTTGATCAAAATCAGAAATGTCCCCATTGATCGCTACACATTTCACGCCGTAGCTGGTGATGCGATCGATCAGTGACTGGGGAATTTCTTTTCGTCCATTTAAAACGATATTCGCTCCTTCTTTGGCAAAGGCTTCCGCGATGGTAAAACCGATCCCTCGCGAGCTACCAGTTACAAAGACGTTTCTATTTTGCAGATCCATAAATTCCTCCTAGTTGAATCGGGCTAGTGTATCTGCCAACGTTTGGCTATCTTCTACACGCGCAGTCTGGATTTCTTTGTCTATTTTCTTCATAAAACCGCTCAATACTTTTCCTGGTCCGATCTCGATGACTTGTTGGATGCCAAGCTGCTTCAGTGTCGCAATGCTTTCGTAAAAACGCACTGGCGATTTCACTTGCAGCGTCAACAGTTCCTTGATTTGGTCTTGCTGCATTGGCTGCGCGGTCGTATTGCTGATGACAGGTACTTGCAACTCATCAAAGGTGATTTGAGCTAATTCCTGTGCTAATTGATGCGATGCGGGTTCCAACAAAGCGGTATGGAAAGGACCGCTGACATTTAAAAGAATCACCCGTTTGGTTCCAGCAGCTTGTAACAATTCCACCGCTTTATCCACTGCCGGCGCTTCACCGCCAATGACGATCTGCTGCGGCGTATTGTAATTCGCTGGTGTCACGATCCCCACTTGACTTGCTTCTTTACAGATTTCTCCAATCGTTTCAGCGGGTGTGTTCATCACAGCAACCATTTTCCCAACACCTGCTGGCGCCGCACTTGCCATATACCGACCGCGCTTTTGTACCAATGCGACTGCTGTCTGGAAATCAAGCGCACCACTAGCGACTAAGGCTGTATATTCGCCTAAACTCAAGCCAGCAACAGCATCTGCTTCGATTCCTTGCGCATCCAAAAGTCGCCAAAAAGCTGTGCTTACTGTTAAAATGGCAGGCTGTGTATATTCCGTCTGGTTTAAACGTTCGTTTTCAGTAAAGCATAACTCGGCCATATCATATCCTAGAATAGTGCTGGATTGTTCAAACGTCTCACGAACGATTGCTTCTTGGTGATAGAGCTCTTCCCCCATTTTGGGGTACTGTGCACCTTGACCGCTAAATAAAAAGGCTGTCTTCATCTTGCACTCCTTCATTACTTTGTTCGTTGTTGTTGGAGAACATGGATTCTTGCAGTTCGTCTATGAATCAGCAAAAACACGTTCTTAAAAAGGAAAGGCTAGGCTGTCTGCCTAGCCTTTGTTTTATGCTTGTTGTTTTTCTACATATTTAACTAGATCTTCAACGGTTGTGATACCATCTTCTGTTTCGATCTTCACATCGAATTCATCTTCGATCTCGTTAATGATTTGGAAAAGATCCAAGCTGTCTGCTTCTAAATCTTCTTGGATGTTCGTGTTCAATTTGATTTCTTCTTTTTCTTTTCCTAATTCTTCTGCTACGATTTCTTGAATTTTTTCGAATACCATGTGTATATTCCTCCAATGTGTTTTTCAATAGTAATTTTGTTTCGTGAACAAGTTATAAGGTGGCTAACATAGTTCCCCATGTCAATCCGCCGCCAAAACCTGAGAACACCACTTTTTGACCACTGCCAAGGGACAGTGTACCTCGTTTGATTTCTTCATCTAGCAATAACGGAATCGAGGCTGCCGAAGTATTGCCATAATCTTGCATATTTTGCAAAAATTTCTCACGGGGTTGCTTCAGCTTGCGAGCAACTTTGTCTAAAATGCGTGAATTTGCTTGGTGAAGCAAAAAATAATCAATTGCTTCATCTTGTATCAGATCATTGATCGAGGCGACCACATCACGCGTCGCAAAATCAAAGATTTCTCGTCCAATCATTTGCATACAAGCACTATACGCCGGAGCGTTTTGTGAAAAAGGATTCTCATTCGTGCGAAAACCAGATGTTAAGGACATGCCTCGCGTCCCATCTGCTTTTAAAGACTCTTTGAGCAAATGCTGCTCTGAAGATGCTTCCAACAATAGACCGCCGGCACCATCTCCGAATAAAACAGCCGTCGAACGGTCGTTCCAATCCAAGACTTTTGAAAGTACTTCTCCACCGATGACCAATCCTTTTTTAGCGCCCGTTCGAATCAGTTTTTCAGCCATAGACAATGCATACACGAAACCAGCACATGCTGCACTGATATCAAAAGCAAAGGCATTGACTGCCCCAATCGCCCCTTGGACTTGGCAAGCAACCGCCGGTGTATTGAAATCCGGTGTGATCGTCGCTACCAAGATAAAATCCAGACTTTCTGCTGAAAGCTGAGCATCTTGCAAGAGCGTTTGAGCGACGCGAATACAAAGGTCTGAAGTGTTTTCGCCGACAGCGACTCTTCTTCGTTTGATTCCCGTGCGAGAATGGATCCATTCATCTGAAGTATCCATCAAATTTGATAGATCATCATTTGTTACGATTTTTTCTGGAACATAACTTGCAGTCGCGGTAATTTTTCCAAACATATTCATCCATTATTCTCACTTATAATCTTGTAAAAAGTCATGCAGATTTTTCAGTGCTTTCAACAGTGCCTGTTCCTCTTCAGGAGACATCTGACTCAAGACACCCTTCACCATCTCACGATGAAAATGCTGATGAACACGATAAAGGAGTTTTCCTTTTTTCGTCAAACCTAGTTTGACGACTCGCCGATCATCTTCACTGCGAATCCGTTCTACATATTCTTTTTTCACCAAACGATTGATCGCGATGGTCAAAGTCCCAACAGTGATCGAAAGCTCTTTGGCAACTTCAGTCGTGGTCTTTTTTTTGTACATCCCGATGGCTTCGATGGTATGCATTTCGGTAATTGAAAGGTCTTTGAATTGAGATTTTTTCAATTCAGATTCTTCAATCACTAAGATGTCATTAAAGACGCTGACTAAGTAGTCATTAACTGTTTCTAAATTGGGTTCCATAACCTTCACCATCCGAATACTTTGATAATCAAATCATTTGATAGTCAAACTATATCGGAAGTTATTGAGAAATGCAAGAATTTTTTCGAACTTTTTTTATTTTTAAGCGCATTTTTATTTAAGAATTGATTTTCTAAGATTTTAAAAGCTGCGAGTTGACAAAATAATCCGTTTCCGTTATAGAGAAATTTCCTTTGAATGTCAAAGTTTATCATTGCGTTGCTTCCACTCTATTTCTAATTTTTTCTTGTCAATGGCCAGCAAACGTTGCTCTCTTAAGCTTCATCTGCTACTCTTTGAAGGAAGGAGAGGAAAGATCGATGAATCCGAACAAAGAGTTTCTAAAAAACAAAGCAAATGCACTGCCTGAAAGGCCTGGCGTTTATCTAATGAAAGATCAACACAACGAAGTCTTGTATGTGGGAAAAGCCAAATCATTGAAGCAGCGTGTCGTTTCCTACTTCCGAAAAAACCAGCAGCATGCCAATAAGGTACTTCGACTTGTTTATAATGTCGTTGATTTTGAAACCATCGAAACAGATACCGAATTGGATGCACTATTACTAGAATGTCGTTTGATCCAAGCTTTTCATCCTATCTACAACCGCCAAATGAACCATTCAGCGAACTATTGCTTTGTTGATTTGACGAATCATAGCTTCACGATCACTCAAACACCACAAATTGGCAGTTATGGCCCCTTTCGGCAAACAAAAAAATTGCCTGTGTTGTTTCAATTATTGTCAGACACGTTTCAATTGCCGACTGTCAACGAACTGACGCTATTAACCTTACGTAAACAACTCCCTCAAATGGAGGCGTATCCCTTGGAAGAGAAGTGGCGAGAGATCGGCTGTTTTTTTGCAGGAAAGAAGACCGACTGTTTTTCACTCCTTAAAAAACGCTTGGCATACCTGATTGATCACTTATTGTTTGAACAAGCTAGTGTACTGCAGCGAGAGATCCATTTAGCAGAAAGCTTTTACCAAGAAATCGTGAGGGTCAATCAGTTCATTCAAGAACCGGAAGTGATTTTTTCGATTCCCCTTGACTTAGAGGAGCCGGTATCACAGACGACTCAACTCAAATACTATCAAGTCAGCTTTGGTAAGTTGATCCAAACAAACATTCTTTCTCCCGAAGAAACATTCCAGCCACTTCCGCCATCAAGCGCTGCGCTGCCTTTAGCCCCGGAAGATCTCGATCCATTAGGGATCATCCTTAATCACCTGTACCGCCAAGAAAAAGCAGCAGATAAATAAAAAACAGCAAGCCCAAGTAGGCTTGCTGTATAGATATGAGTCAAAGACATCAAAACGTCCCACTCATTCTTATTGGATCAAATCATAGATTTCCATGGCTACAATATCAACATTATCAAATTGATAAGATTGACTTGATTCTGCTTCCGTTAATTCAAACGTTTCTGTCGAATTGTCATAAGTAACGGTACATTTTTCGACGCCTTCTTTTTCAAAACGACGTACTTGAACTTCATTGTCTTGCGCTTCGACCATCGCTTCTAAACGTTTGATGATAGCGACTAATTGCGAACTTTTCATTCGTAAGCCTCCTTTTTCTGTCCGTTATATTGTATCAAAACATCCTCTATCTTGCATTGATTTTTCGTATTTTTTTTGTCATTTTAAGATTTTTTTCCATCTTGCCACCAAAGTTTAATCAGCGCCTGCGTTCCGTCATTTTCATAGCCTTTTTCAGCCAACTGATCATACAATTTTTTAGCTAAAGTGGTGCTCGGCAAATCCAATCCCATCTTCTTAGCCTCATCCAAAGCGATCCCCAAATCTTTGATGAAATGTTTGACAAAAAAGCCTGGTGAATAATCCTCTTTTAGGATACGAGGACTGTAATTCGTCATGGACCAATTGGCTGCCCCACCGCCAGAAAGCGTGTCAATCACTCGTGGTAAATCAAGACCGGCTTGGTTCGCATAGACCAGCATTTCTGTCATCCCCGTCATGGTTCCGGCAATCATGATCTGATTGGCCATTTTCGTATGCTGACCCTTTCCTGCCCCTCCTTGAAGTTGAAACGTCTTTCCTAATACTTCAAAAAGTGGTTTTACTTGTTGGTAAGCTTCTTCATCGCCACCAACCATAATCGTTAGCGTGGCATTTTTGGCACCAAGGTCACCACCAGAAACTGGCGCATCGATACTCGCAGCACCTTTTTCCTTCGCTGTCTGATAGATTCGTTCTGCCAAATCAGGTGTACTGGTGGTAAAATCCACCAATGTTTTGCCCGTCACAGCCGTTTGAAAAATCCCTTGAGGCCCATAGTAAACTTCTTCAACGTCGGATGGATACCCAACCATTGTAAAGATGATTTCACTTTCTGATGCAACTTCTGTTGGGGTGTCAAACCAAATTGCTCCATTCGCAACGAGTTCATCTGTTTTTGCTTTCGTCCGATTGTAAACATTCACTGTATGTCCTGCAGCTAAGAGATGACCAACCATCGCTTGACCCATGACACCAGTACCGATAAATCCTAATTTCATGCAGATCCCTCCAAAATAAAAAAGTTCATGTCTTTAGTATACGCTAAAAACATGAACTTGCGAAAATTTTCTGTTTAATCGATCGTTCGGCGAAAGGCCTTTAATTTTACTTTGAATTTTTCTAGCGTCTGCTCGGTTTCTTTTTCGATGCGTTCTGTTTCATAATAAGCGACCATGTCATGGTAGAAAGATAGCATCGACTCACCGAAGCGCAATGCCGAGATCTCGTACATTTTTCTAGCAAGAACTTCGGGATCAGCAGGAATCTTTTGTTCATAATAATCAATAAATGCTTTTGCGAAATCCCGATCACTCTCATAGGTGACGCCTAACGATGGATCATCGATCAAGGTGTTTAAGTAATCATTGCCTTCAACGACTAATGGGGTCCCAGCAGCCATTGCTTCCGTGTATGTCAGTCCTTGTGTTTCTGAAGTGGAGGCACTGACGAAGTAATCGGCAGCGTGGTAATAGATCGCCACTTTATCATTCGCCACTTCGCCGACAAATTGAACATGGTCAGTTAGCGCCATATCCACCACTTTTTCTTCTAATTTTTCTTTATGCGGCCCTTTCCCAACGATCACTAATTGCGCATCAGGAATCTTGGTTAGAATTTCCGGCATCCCATCGATGATTGCTTGGATATTCTTTTCATAAGAAATACGACTGAGGGAAAGCAGCATGGGTTGATCCTCAGTGATGCCTAATTTCTCCCGCAATTCTTTTTTCATTTCAGATGTAATGTCCGGTCGACGAAACTTCTCGACTTCGATCCCTGTGGGGATAATCCGCATCGGTGAAACCACACCATACCCCCTCAGCGTATCGATGACTCGTTCACTTGGACAAACAACACCTGTCGAGTGGTTGGCAAATAGCCGTGAAAGATATTTCACGTGAGACGGCCGTAAGACCTTCCCATTGGCGATGTAGTGCAAGTAGTCTTCATACATCGTATGGTAGGTATGGATCACAGGAATTTGCAATTTGCGCCCCACCATTTTCCCTAACATCCCAGAGCCAAACTCGGTATGGGTATGGATCAATTCCAACTCTAACTCTTTGGCGATCAAATAGGCATACAACATGCCGCGCACTACGATTCGCCGATCTTTGAAGGACACAAACGGGACACTTGGCATGCGAATGATATCTTCTTCGTCCAGATCAGCATTGGGATCGGTCGTAGTAAAGATATACACTTTATGGCCTTTTTTCTCAAGCTCTTCTTTCAATGTCTTGATCGATGTCGCCACACCACTTACCTGGGGGAAGTAGGTGTCTGTAAAAAATCCGATTTTCAAAACGGTACCTCCAAACTTTACATTAGTTTCTTTATTCCGTATTCATCACTTTTGTATAAACTTCTTTTAGCTCATATCCGATTTCATCAATACTCTTTTGCTTGGCCGTTTCATAACCCGCTTCACTTAACTGTGGCAACGTGCCATCTACGATTCCTTTGATTTTCTCGATAAACCCTTGATTGGTTTTCTCCATGTATGCATTGTGCCCATTGCTTAGCCACCCTTTATATACTGGAATATCTCGAACAAGCACATTTTGGTGGCTGGCTAACGCCTCAAGGACCACGATCCCTTCTGTTTCTTCATAGGAAGGAAAGAAGAACAGATCAGCCGCTGAATATGCCCCTTCGATGATGTCTCCTTTGATATAGCCGGGAAACAGCACATTTTCTGGATGGTCTTCATTGACAAGGTCGCGGATCTGCTTAGGAATCGTCATCATTGGTGTATGACCAAACCAGATAAACGTATATTCAGGCAATTGTCTAGCTATCTCTACAAAATCAAGAATGCCTTTTCGTTCAAAAAACAAACCGACCGATATAATGACTTTTTGATCAGGTAAAAGCTGAAAATACTCACGAAAGGCTTTTTCTTTCTCATGATCCGGCTGATATTTGTCAAGATCGATCCCGTTTGAGATCGCTTCGATCGGCACTTGGATACCATACCCTTCCAAAAGTTCTTTCGAATAAGGGGTCGGGGTGATCAATTGATCGGCTCTGGAATAAAGATTGATCAAATATTTTTTATATAATGGCGAAAGCTGATTTGAACCGATAAATGAATTCCGAAAATCCTCTTCTGTAGAATGGGCATGGTAAATCACTTTTTTTCCTTGTCTTTTGGCTTTATTGACCATATGCATACTATTGATTCCATACGTGTTGATGTGAAGAATGTCATAATCCTCATCATTTTTATCAAGAGTAAAAGGAATCCCGACAGATGTCAGCGCTCGTTGCTGATGGGCCAATGCGCGACCGATACCTGATTTAGCTAATAATTTTTCTCCTTCAAAATAAAGAAGTACTTTCAAAGATGATTCCTCCTTGGAAATGCTTATATCTGATATTAGTATACCATAGGCGATCGCAGAGATACTCCTACCATGGTCCTAGATTTTGTTCCCCATTTAACCATGATACGGGAAAAGCTCAGGGAATCATAGCTTAATTCCAAGATATGACAAAACTGTTCGTTTTCTGAAAAAAGTAGTAAGTTGTTGCAAGTCAAATCAAACAAAATGTCTTCTTAAAACAAAAAAAGGCAACAAGCAAAAATTGCTTGTTGCCTAGAAATGATTATTTTACATACTGTTCGATTAACTCTACAACTTCTTCCATTGTATCGCAATCTTCTAAAGCACGTTTTGCTAATTCTTGCATGTCAGTGGTTGACAAACGTTTCATTAAGCTACGTGTTTTCAGAACAGATGTTGCACTCATTGAGAACTCATCTAAGCCCATACCTACAAGAAGTGGCACAGCAGTTTGATCGCCGGCCATTTCTCCACACATACCAGCCCATTTGCCTTCAGCATGCGCTGAATCGATCACGTTTTTGATCAAGCGTAAGATGGATGGGTTGTATGGTTGGTACAAGTAAGACACGCGTTCATTCATGCGGTCTGCAGCCATTGTGTATTGGATCAAGTCATTGGTACCAATACTGAAGAAGTCAACTTCCTTCGCAAACTTGTCTGCTAAGACAGCTGCTGCTGGAATTTCGATCATGATTCCGACTTGGATCTCGTTAGAAATCTCAACGCCTTCGTCAATCAATTTTTGACGCTCTTCTTCATACATTTTCTTCGCTGTACGGAACTCTTTCAATGTTGCCACCATTGGGAACATAATACGTAAGTTACCATGAGCAGAAGCACGTAACAACGCACGAAGTTGGGTACGGAACATGTCGTCCCCAAGTTCAGACAAGCTGATACGCAATGCACGATAGCCTAAGAAAGGATTCATTTCATGAGGCAATTTTAAGTAAGGAAGTTCTTTATCGCCACCGATATCCATTGTGCGGACAACCACTGGTTTTCCAGCCATTCCTTCTAGAACTGCTTTATACGCTTTATATTGGTCTTCTTCTGTTGGGAAATCAGGAGAATCCATGTACAAGAATTCAGTACGGTATAAACCGACTGCTTCTGCACCATTGTTGTGGACACCTTCTAAATCTTTTGGTGTACCAATGATCGCAGCTAATTCAAAGTGCTTACCATCAGCCGTAACTGTTTCAGCATCTTTTAATTTTTCCCACTCTGCTTTTTGATCTGCGTAGGCTTTCCCAGCTTCAACAAATTCAGCCGCTTGGTCATCTGTCGGGTTGACGATAACGTCACCGATAATGCCGTTAACAGCTAAGATGTCGCCCGCTTTCACTTTTGCAGTGATCTCCATCGTTCCAACGATTGCTGGGATTTCAAGAGAACGTGCCATGATTGCGGAATGAGAAGTACGTCCACCGATATCTGTTACAAAAGCTTTAACAAAGTTGCGGTCTAATTTTGCGGTATCACTTGGTGTCAAGTCATGCGCAACAACGACTACTTCTTCGTTGATCATTGAAGGATTAGGCAAAGTCACATTCAACAAATGCGCCAAGATACGTTTAGCAACATCTTTGATGTCAGCTGCCCGTTCTTGCATGTAAGCATTGTCATCCATTGCTTCAAACATACCAATATACATGTCAGTAACTTCTTTCAATGCAGCTTCTGCATTGACTTTGTTATCTGTCACGTTTTGTTTGATTTGACCGATCATCTCAGGATCTGAAAGAACCATTAAATGAGCATCAAATACTTGTGCTTCTGCTTCACCTAAAGTTTGCGCTGCTTTGTCGCGGATTTGTTGTAATTCCGCTGTTGACTTCGCTAACGCATCATCTAAGCGTGCTTCCTCTGCTGCAGTATCTTCAACTGATACTTTTGAAAAAGATAAATCAGGTTGTACTAACAGGTAGGCTTTCGCAACGGCTACACCATCACTAGCAGCAATTCCTTTTAGCATCTCAACCATTATTCAGACAAACCTTCTTTTTTCATTGTTTCTACGATTGCAGCGATTGCATCTGCTTCGTCAGCACCTTCAGCAGTGATAGTTACATCAGAACCTTGGCCAACACCTAATGACATTACGCCCATGATTGATTTAAGGTTTACTGATTTACCTTTGTACTCTAAGTTGATATCAGAGTTGAATTTGCTTGCTGTTTGAACCAATAATGTAGCTGGACGTGCGTGAATCCCTGTCTCAGCAACTACGTGAAAATCTTTCTTTTCCATATTGATCAATCTCCTTTATGATACGTTTTTTTGTGTGAAGGCAAAATTTCCATGCATGCAATGATACCCGAAAAAAATCGCCCTTTCAACTGTTAAGATTACCATTTTTTTCCTCGATAGACAACCGTTTTCTCTTAAATAAACGATTGAAATAAATGTCCTATTTATTTTCTTGCACGTAACGGTAGATGATCTTCCCATTTAACCCCGCTTCTCCGACAAAAGAAGACCGGTCTTCCAACTGGAGCCAGACATCTCTAAACGCCAGAAATTCCGGCTGTTGGACAATCAATTCTTGGATCTCTCCATTACGTAAACGTACTACTTCTGCAGCAAAATCTCTGTTCTCCAACGTCTATTCTCACCTCTTTCTTTCTATTATATAGGAATTACTTTTTATTTAAAAGACCGCTTCTATAAGTGAAATCGAAGGGAAAATTTTTAAAGGTAAAATTCTTGCAGTCTGACAAAAAGTTAGTATAATAGAATTATGGTCAGTAAAGGTCAATAACACATTACCTTGAAGGTGACCGTTACTTTGCCCACAGCCCCTTTTCTTTTACAAGCAATCAAATGCGCCGTAAAATAGGGTTGTTGGAACAAATATGAAAGGTCGTGAATCTATGCTTTGTCAAAATTGCGGCAAAAATGAAGCTTCAATTCATTTATATGCCAATGTCAATGGTCAAAGAAAACAACTCGATTATTGTCAAAGTTGTTACCAAAAAATAAAAGCACAATCTGGGAATGCTGCAGCTGCAATGGCGCAAGATCCTTTTGGATTTGGCAATCTTGATGATTTATTCCGTCAAATGTCTCGTCAAATGCAGCAAGGAAATCCCCCTTATGAACAAACCCCACCGACACAAACTGGCGGTAACGGTTTTGTTGGCGGGCAACCACCACGCAATAACCAAGCGCCTGCGGGTCTGCTGGGAGAATATGGCATCAATATCACTCAAATGGCTCGTGATGGTGAAGTCGATCCAGTGGTCGGTCGTGATTCAGAAATCAAACGCGTGATCGAGATCCTTAATCGCCGAACCAAGAATAATCCTGTATTGATTGGTGAACCTGGGGTTGGGAAAACTGCCGTTGTTGAAGGGTTAGCCCAAAAAATCGTTGATGGTGATGTGCCACAAAAATTGATGGAAAAAGAAGTTATTCGTTTGGACGTTGCGTCGCTTGTTCAAGGCACAGGTATTCGTGGCCAATTTGAAGAACGCATCCAAAAATTGATCGAAGAAATCAAGCAAGCGGAAAATGTGATCTTGTTTATCGATGAAGTCCATGAAATCGTTGGCGCTGGTGCAGCCGGCGACGGAAATATGGATGCTGGAAACATCTTAAAACCAGCTCTTGCCCGTGGAGAACTACAAATGGTCGGAGCAACGACGTTAAATGAATACCGCATTATCGAAAAAGACGCCGCTTTAGAACGGCGTTTGCAACCAGTACGTGTGGATGAACCTTCTGTGGAAGAAACCATTCGTATTTTAAAAGGCCTACAACCGCGTTATGAAGATTACCATCATGTGAAATATACGGATGAAGCGATCGCAGCTGCCGCTACCCTTTCTAACCGTTACATTCAAGATCGATTCTTGCCTGATAAAGCGATCGATCTGCTAGATGAAACAGGTTCGAAGAAAAACTTGACGATCCAAATCGTTGATCCAAAAACGATCGAAAAGAAATTACAAGAAGCGGAAGAACAAAAACAAGCTGCCTCTCGAGAAGAAGATTTTGAAAAAGCTGCTTACTATCGCGATCAAATCAACAAGCTTCAAAAAATGAAAGAACGTCAAATCAGCGAAGAAGAAACGCCTGTCATCACCGAAAAAGACATGGAACAAATCGTTGAAGAACGGACAAATATCCCTGTTGGGGAATTAAAAGAAAAAGAACAAACCCAGTTGAGGAATCTTGCGGATGACTTGAAAGCTAAAGTTATTGGTCAAGACGAAGCAATCGACAAAGTTGCAAAAGCGATCCGCAGAAATCGGGTCGGTTTAGGCAAACAAAACCGTCCGATCGGCTCTTTCCTATTCGTCGGTCCAACCGGTGTCGGGAAAACCGAATTAGCAAAACAATTAGCTTATGAAATGTTTGGTTCTGAAGAATCAATGATTCGTTTCGACATGTCAGAATACATGGAGAAACACAGTGTATCCAAATTGATTGGTTCTCCTCCAGGCTATGTTGGCTATGAAGAAGCAGGTCAATTGACTGAAAAAGTTCGTCGGAATCCTTACAGCTTGATTCTATTAGATGAAGTAGAAAAAGCCCATCCTGATGTATTGCATATGTTCTTGCAAATTCTCGATGATGGTCGCTTGACCGATGCTCAAGGACGTACCGTCAGCTTTAAGGACACCTTGATCATCATGACAAGTAATGCCGGAACCGGCAAAGTTGAAGCTAACGTTGGCTTCGGTGCGGCGCGTGAAGGTATCACTCGTTCCGTTTTGAATCAATTGAATAATTACTTTACACCAGAGTTTCTCAACCGCTTTGACGGCATCATCGAATTTAAAGCTTTAAGCAAGGAAAACTTGTTATCGATCGTGTCTCTCATGCTGCATGAAGTCAATCAAACCCTTAGCCAACAAAAACTGCATATCGACGTTCCACAAGACGTGCAAGAAAAATTGGTGGATCTTGGTTACAGTGCAACGATGGGGGCTCGCCCATTGCGTAGAACCATCCAAGATCAAATCGAAGACGGCATTGCAGAATTTTATCTTGAGCATCCTCAAGTCTGTCAATTAAAAGCACAATTGGAGGATTCCGATAAAATCGTTGTAACTTCAGCCGAATCCTCTGCACTTCCTCAAGAAACACCTTCTGCTGAAGAGGAAAAACCATCGGAAACAGATGAGCAATAACGTGTCAAAACGGTGACCAATCCGTTCGTTTTGCCAGACAACCATGTTTTGCCAAAAAATTGGGTAATTCCGAGTTGTCTGGCTTTTCTTTTAAAAAAAAACGACCTATAATGTTATTAATAAATACATAGAATGTGAGGTGAGTCTGGTGAAATTAATCAACGTTACAAACAGCCATTCTCGACTAGTATTGAATCAACTTGAAAATACCGACGCAGAACTTGTAAAGGTTTACACTGCCGGAGACACGACCGTGATCTTTACCTCAGCGCCGAACCACAATGAAATTTTGCTGATCAATAAAAAACGGAATATTCGCCCGACGGAAGTAGAAGAAATCAAAAATTACTTCTTGAAAAAATTACCTGATGGCTCCTATGATCCTGCTACGATCTCTGTGATCCAAATGCCCGAAGTGGTAGAAATCTCCATCAAAAAAACGTTGTCTTCCTCACGTTAGCTTTGCCTAATCACGTGTTTAAAAAATATCTATAAAAGGTGACTGTCGCAGCCCTCTTTTATAGATATCTTTTTTTGTCTTCTCTCCTCCTTCTTTCGCCTAGTACTTCGACCAACGCTACCTGATAGTCAAGCAAAAAAAGAGAGCGTTACGCTCTCTTTTTTAAGTATATTTATTAGAAATCATCGACTGGATCATCACATGTAGATTGTGCCAATCCTTGGTACTATGAACATTGCCAAAAAATGTAAATTTCTGTGACTCATTATGGATCAGCACGCCATCAGAAACCAGTATGTCTGAGTCTCCTAAGTTCGAACTAAAGTGAATCACATTTTCATTGTAAATTTTCAATAGTTTGTTCTTAATGACCGGAATATATTCTGGGTGGTTCAAAAGAGAAATACCAATGCGAATCGGTTCCTCTTTTTGGATAGGTAAATAAGATGCTGTAATCTGAGCGATTTTCCTTAAGAAAAGGGCTTCTTTTTCTATTACAAACGAATGGCGCTGCAAGACGGTCGCAAGCAGCTCCTCCACCTCTAATACGCGTTCGTTCGTAGAGGACAAATCTTCAGTAGACACAAAACTATCCAAAAAGAGATGAAGACAGCCCCATGTATTCATCACTAATTCATAGGTAAGAAACGCTTCGATCGCTTTGGAAAGATCATACTTTTGCGACAAGACAGACACAACATCGGCAGAAAATTCGACCAATGGATTCCCCGAGAGGTTTCGCAGCTGTTTTCCTAAAAGAAGTTTCTCTTGATCCGAGATCGTTTCAGGTATGAAGAGAAAAACCCAGAAATGATAAAAAATCTGTTCTTTCTCGATATCTTGCTGACTTCTGATCGGCAGCAGCTTGATCACTTGTTTTTCCCCATTGAGTTGCTTGATTTGCTCATAAATAGCGATGGAAGCTTCGTCTAATTCATTGACGATATAGCCCCTCAACACCGCATTTTCAATTATTGAAAACATAATGTCGTGCTTCACTTTTGTAGTTTTCAACGGCTCATATTCTTTCGCAGCTAATTCAACGCTTGCACGGGTGCGCTGATTGATGTAAACATTACAAGCCATGATCTCAACTAAATAGTGGTACATCCGCACACAAGGCTCTGCCCCTGTCAGATCAATGGAATCTGTATTGTTATTGATAGTAATCGGGACATTTTGGATAACCAGCATTTTTTTCAGATAGCTGATCAATTTATAACAATAAGAAATACTAAAAATCAATTCTTCCGAGATGTCCACCATACGGGTCTTTCTTTTTCTTAACAAATAGGATAATAGACGATAATAAGGAGATTCTAAGAAATATTTTTTCTTTAGATTCACAAAAATATGCAGGCTTTGTTCTTCATTTAATTCTCGTGACAAATAAACAGTTCTCTTTTTCAGCAAAAAAATTGACTCGTCAAAAGTCGTAAACTCTCTCATATCTTCGGCGATTTCATTGATCAATATTTTCACCTGATACAAAGATTTGTTTGTCGTTTCACATATTTTATCGAGAGACAGCTGCTTCTCCAAAATGATATTTCTAACAACAGTTAATTTATCTACCTGTTTTTTGGTTAAATAAAACCTATACAATTTTTCTATATACTCCAAAATTTTTTACCCGCCTTATTTAAAAAGTATCCCAGTATCCAATTATAGTAAAATAAACTTAAATTTAAGCTCTTTTTTCATTAAACGGACAATTTTAATAAAAACTTCAGAAAAATCCCCTCTTCTTTAAAACAGTACGGGTGAGAAAAACTTGTGAAACGATTCTTATTTTTTGTAACAAAAAGTGTTGGAAACCCTGAAAAAGAACCTGTGAATTAGCTGTTTCCATAAACTTAGAAAAAATTCGTATTCTTTCATTGATTGGTAAGTGACTTGGAGAGTAAAATCATTTTCTAGCTGGACAAACTTCTTTGAGGAATCAAGTTCATTTCAAAGAGCTTGTAATAAAATATCTTCTCTTTTTAGCCAGCAATCTTTGTATTCATAAATGTTGATGATCGACAATTCATCACTCATTTGATTGATTGACCGCATGATTTCTTCATCATCCGAATCAACATTGCCAATGACATGCAAATCATAATGAACACCAGATTTATCCACGCACTCAACGATATAGCTGATCACATCTCCCCAAAAATGTTCCAATCGATGAGTGCCGCCTGCTTTTTCTAACCTTGAACGTTCAGCGATACACAAAACGTTTTTCGAAGAGTATTGCAAGATGTTGATTTCCCCTAGTGATTGTGCTAAGTAGTCAAGAACCGATTGGCGATCATCTTCTTGATCCACAATTAAATTTCTCTCTAAAATCGTATTCGTCTTGTTGCTGAAAAAGCGCACAGTCAACATAGTAGCATTCTTTTGTCGACTGAAATTTATTCTGGTTTGCAGCATTTTGATTCACTCCTTAAAAGAACTTTGATCCTCTGCTATTAAGGATATAGTAAGAACCAGCCGATTTTTATCGTCTTTTTTTCAAAAAAACTACAAATAAAATAATCATTGTTCCGCATTTTTCTTTCTATTGACTAAAAGACCTGTTAATTAGAAACGAGTAGCAACTTCATAAAAATAAAAGAGACAAAAAAACTCTAAGGTTTCTTCAAAGAGTCGTATTGTATATTCTCCTAATATTATGAATCCTACTAAAATCTAGTATTAATGAGATAGTAATTCTAAACAGCTAATTTTTTTGAGATATTTTTAAAATGAAACAAGTACGGATTTATAATTTTAAGCTTGAAGCAACCTTTAATATCTCTGTCCCGTTAAGGTAGAAGATTTATAGGTACAGATTACAAATTGAATAAAAACATTAATTGATAATTTTCAAATCTATGACTTTGATTGCCCATTCAATAGAAATGCATAAATAGAACAATACGTTCAATCCCCACCTATGCAATAGTTCATACTCGTAAAACTACTTCTATAAATAGTATCTTAAAAATGATAGAAGATTGTATTCTACTGAATTGCAGATGTTCACGAAAGAAATAACAGATATGAATCTTCAGAACTGATTCCCCTTACAGCGACTGATTCAGAGCAAATTCTCAGAGACTACGAATAACAATATAATTACTTTGCTAGGTCGAATCCTAGTTGGAACGACAATTCTTTCAACTCTGAGAAGATCTTGACTTAAAATATTAGCCAAATTGTAACATTGCAACAAAATTATTTTCATATAAATCATTACCGCACGGACAATTGCTACAGAGAAAAATATGTGGACTTGATAATCAACATCACTTGACTACTAGAAAATTTGATTAAATTATTTTATAAAAAATCAGATTAATAAAATACTTTCTACTTTTTCATTAAAAATAGCGCAAAAACGGATAATAACTTAATACATCATCATTGTATACTTTATTTAAGCAGTAAATCATCTGCAAAAATTAAAGTGAGGTTTTATTATGAAAAAAGTTATTTTGGGTACTACATTGGCAACATCTTTACTACTAGTAGGAGGAATCACTGCGTCAGCAGATGTTGCTATGCCAGAGGTTCCCTCTGTTCCATTTGCTGTTACTATAACAGAAGGAACATCTAGTTTTGCATTTAATGATATGAATTTAAACGAAACGTTCGAAATAAGTCCAGCATTATTTGTCAACGGAACAATGACAGGAACTATTGAAAACGTTGGCGGAACATTAACAAACTTAACTCGTTCAGTTAATAAAGTTACAATTACAGTTTCTTCTGATTCTGAAGGAATCGTTATCACCGAAAATGGTGATGTTGCCGTTGAAGCAGAAGCTATTTCCCAATCAGTAGCTACCAGCGTAGATACAACTTTCACATTCAATCGTCAAACTGCTTTGCTAGATGGCACACCCACTATCACAGTTACTGCATCAGATACTACTGACTTAGACAATGGCCAAGACCTTTAATTCTTAAAAAGGATAACATATGGATAAAATATCAAAACACAGAGACTCCTTTCTAAGAGTTTCTGTGTTCTTCCTCATATTGACAATAATCGCAAATATAAATATAAGTATTGCAACAGCGAATGAGACAACGAATACTTTAAAACTATCGCTTAGCGATACCGAATATGAGACATCAAGAAATACTATTACTCTTCCTTCTGATGTTGATAAAAAGTATACATTTGACATTAAATTGGAAAACATCGGAGCTGGTGATTCATCAATAGTGGTCACTCCCTTTGCTTCAACTGCTATTTCAAGAGAATCCTCTATTTTGTACACTTCGAATACAGAGAACCTTCTCGATGATAAATACGACTTTTCAAATTATGTTACTATCGCTTCAGAAGCTATAGACGAAGAGAATCAAATAGAAATTGCTCCTAATGAATCTGTTGGTGTCAGCATTACCATAAATGTTCCAGACGACATAGAGCTTGAAGGTACTGTAATGGGTGGAATTAATTTTAAGCAAATATTAGGTGTTCAAACAGCTGAAGATTCTATTAGTATTGCGTCTGCCTACGAGTCTATCATTTTTATCAACTTAATTTTTAGCAAATATGAGGATATTCAAGATATTATTTATCAAGATTTCTCATTTGTTGCTCTTCAGGACACGATAAACCTACAATTTTATGCCCTCAACTATAATCCTATTTTAGGCAACTTAAACAATGCGCTCTACGAACTAATAAGCCCAAATGGAGAAACAATTGCCTCTGGAGAGTTAGCAGATTCCGTTCTTTTAACGCCGTTAACCAAATCAAGAATGCAGATTCCTTTAATAGACGATAGTGAGCTTATTGAAGGCGAATACCGTTTAACAATAGAAACAACTAGAAAAGCGATCACCACTACTTTTTCTTATGAGAAAGAGGACTTGGATAACTTCAAAAAAGAGAACCGTCCAACGAACGCTGCCAACGTTCAGACAAATAATCAAATCCTTATCTGGATCATCTTTGTTCTCATTGCAGCGCTAGCAACTGCAGTCATCTACATTTTAAAATCAAAAAGAAAAAGAGAGGGCTAGTTCCTCTCTTTTGTTCTGCTTCTACTTATTCCATTGGTCATCAATTATTGAGAGATTCCTTTTTAAAGAAATGTTGCGTATCTTCTCTCCATGGTTTCCTCTTTAGGAAGAAATAGAAGAAGTGAGACAAGAAAAACTGCTCATATCAAATAAGCGGTTTTTCCTAATATAAATCTAAACATATTTTTTTCAATGATCATTTCTTTTGAAAAAAATGTTGCTGTCTCACATTGGCTTTTCTTCCCTAAAAAAAACTCAGTACCAGCCTCATCCTCAACATCACTGATTGAATCTTCTAGTTTGGTAGAATCCTTATCAAGCGAGTCTTCTTCCAAGTTTGCTTGCTCGTCGTAAATAGATTCTGCTTCTTCCTTTTGGCTCTCAGAATCATCTTCGATGCCATTGTCTTCTTGCTTTTCATCGTCTTGGTCTTCAGTCATTAAATTCTCATCCGATATCTCTTCTTTTTCCTCATCCGTCTGATTCATTTTTATATCTTTCGTAAAGGTCTCTGAATCATCAATTGCTGTAAAAGTGACTGATAGGTAGTACTCAGAGTTGGAATCAAGATATTCCTTTATGTTCAATGTTGCAGCTACGTTAAGAATCATTGATGCTTCATCAGTATCCTCAATCTGAATGATTTTCTCTTCCGAACCGTTCACGCTGTTTAGTTCTGCTGAAAATGCCTTCCCGACAGCTGTGATCTCTACGCCAAAAGCACCTTCACTGCCGTTGCTATCGACGGTCAGCTGAAGATCTTGTGTGGTTTTCAACAAATAATAGTGTTCGTCCTTAAAGTCAATCGTGTTCAAATCAAAAATCAACGTTTCGGAAACCTCATCAGCCGCAGCCTCTACTGTTGGAAAGAAAAATATCGCCGAAAATATAAATAACAAACTTTTTAGCACTACATGGTCCCCTTTCTTCTTTCAGAAATCACTTTTATTTAACAAATAATCATTCGCTTTAGCAAAATCGATCTATAGATAACTAGTAGACTAGCAATGAGACTAATTCATTTTGGAGTTATGAAGCCATGGTTCACCAACTGAAAACTTAAGCCATCTGTTAGAAGTGCTTCAAATGAAGTTTTAAGGGCTATAACCGAATCATGCTCAGATAAAGAAAGTTTAGTCTTCACTAGTAGCATCTGACAAAAAGAACTTGTCCCTCGATCAAATGATTAAATGACCTCTATCACTGGCAATCTATTCTCTGCTTTCCCTCTACTTTCAAACAAGTGAAAATTTCCTGAATCACCAAATGTGCCTATGATATTTTTCTATTCATTTCAAGTGCACTTCCTTGCGGTCATCTTTAATACTACGCTCTTTTTCCAACTCTTTTTATCTTCTTTTAAAAGAATGCTTATAAATTAGGATAATTGTCTGATCATTGGACCATTGCCCAAATCACACAGCCTTCCTTCTGTATCAAAAGCACGTTTTCAGCAAAAAAAAGCCCCTTCTTATCCATTTTGATAAGAAAGGACTTTCTACGATCGTTCAATTCAAAAAGATCAGCCTTACGTACAGAGTTGCGCATACCTAGACAGGCTCGCGGGAAACGGCTCTTACATCAAACTCTTCAATTCGACATCTGGGTACTTATCTGCGAACCAACGCATCGCAAATTGATTCTCAAACAAGAACAATGGCTGGTCGAAACGGTCTTTCGCTAAAATGTTACGACTGGAGCTCATACGCTCATCCAAGTCTTTCGGATCGATCCAACGGGCGATCTTGTGGCCCATTGGGGTCATGATGACTTCCGCATTGTACTCATTCATCATGCGATATTGGAAAACTTCAAATTGCAGTTGCCCGACAGCACCGATGATATACTCATCACTAAGATACGTCTTGTACAACTGGATAGCCCCTTCTTGGACCAACTGATAGATTCCTTTATGGAAAGATTTTTGCTTCATCACATTTTTCGCAGTAACTTTCATAAAGAGTTCCGGAGTAAACGATGGCAGCTCTTCGTAAGCAACTTTTAGTTTTCCTTCATAGATCGTGTCACCGATTTGATAATTCCCCGTGTCATAGACACCAATGATATCTCCGGCGACAGCTTCTTCAATATTTTCACGGGTATCAGCCATAAATTGAGTCACATTGCTGAGTTTCATTTTTTTGCCAGTACGTTCTAAAGTAACGTCCATGCCTCGTTCAAAGGTTCCTGAACAAATGCGGACAAAGGCGATCCGGTCACGATGGGCAGGATTCATGTTTGCTTGGATCTTGAATACAAACCCAGACATTTCTGGTTCATAAGGACTGACTTCCTCACCAGCTAGTGTTTTATGTCCGTAAGGTGCTGGTGCAAAAGTCAAGAAGGTTTCTAAAAAGGTCTGTACGCCAAAATTTGTGAGAGCAGAACCAAAGAATACAGGGGTTTGATCGCCCCGAGCGATTTTTTCTGTATCAAAGGCGTCGCCAGCTTCTTGCAGCAATTCCACTTCTTCTAAAACTTGTTGGAACAGTCCATCTTCGGCAAATGGATGATCTGCTGGGAATTGACCATTTTCATCTAGGGCAACTAAACGTTCCCCACCGTGATTGTCAGGACGGTAAAATTCGACCCGTTGGTTGTGGATATCATACAGTCCTTCCAAGCCTTTCCCCATGCCGATCGGCCAATTCATTGGAAATGATTCGATCTCTAAAAGATCTTCTAGTTCTTCTAATAATTCTAATGGTTCGCGGCCATCACGGTCGAGTTTATTGATAAAAGTAAAAATCGGAATACCACGTTTTTTAACGACCTGGAAGAGTTTTTTCGTTTGTGCTTCGATCCCTTTTGCGCTATCGATCACCATGACAGCACTATCCACCGCCATCAAGGTACGGTAGGTATCTTCAGAAAAGTCCTCATGCCCAGGGGTATCTAAAATATTGACCCGTTTGCCTTGGTAATCAAACTGCATAACGGAACTGGTAACGGAGATCCCCCGTTGTTTTTCGATTTCCATCCAGTCGGACTTTGCGAAATTACCAGTCTTTTTCCCTTTGACCGTACCAGCTTGGCGAATCGCGCCACCGAATAATAATAATTGTTCTGTAATGGTTGTTTTCCCCGCATCCGGATGGGAAATAATCGCAAAGGTACGGCGACTATCGACTTGTTGTTTTAATTTTGGATTATCCATTGATTCTATTGCTCCATTTCTTGTATTTACAATGCGAACAGTGTCTATTTTAGACTGTCGCTAGTTTTCTGACCAAATCAGTATATCATGGATAAGGGTGATAAAAAAGCAAAAAAAGACAAGAAACCCCTTTGACTACTCTCTTTTAGAGAGTTAGGCAAAGGGCGCTCCTTCCATTTTGATAGAAATAAATTAAAATGCTGGCAATAAGGTATCGCTATGCTCGTTTTCTAAAAACTCACGAACTTTATCGCTAGTCATGGCACGGCGCAATACAGCGATTTTTTCAGAATCTTGATTGTCTTCTCGAGCAACCAATGAGATAGCAAAGCGATCATCGATGGTCTTTTCTAAGAAAAGGGCATCTGCTGGTTTCAAACCGATTTTCGCGATATAGGTTGGGTAATTGTATACCAAAGATACGTTTGGTTCATCATAGGCTTCCGCAAGATTCAGTAAATCGACAGATAACCACTCAAAATTTTTCGGATTTTCGGTAACGTCTTTAAGTGTTCCATTGACACCAACGCCTTCTTTAAGGGTGATCAATCCTTCTTCTGCTAAAATCGCTAACGCTCGACCTTCATTGGACACATCATTTGGCAATGCGACTTTCGTTCCTTCTGGAATATCATTGATATTCGTATACTCTTTGGAATAAAAACCGACTTTTGCGTTGTAGATTTTATCTAGTGCCACTAGGTTTGCATCTTTTTCTTCATTATACATTTGCATATATGGTTCATGTTGCGCAAAGTTAGCATCGACCTCGTCATTATTCAGCAACTCATTGTACTGGATATTGTCATTGACTTGGACCAATTGGATTTCCCAGCCATCTTCCACTGCTTCAGCTGCAACCTTTACGACATCGGTCATTGGCGTCGTTTGCGAAGCGACCTTGATGATTTTCTCTTCGCTCGCTTCATCAGAACCTGTACCGCAAGCCCCCAATACACCTAATGCCAATACACTCAATCCTAAAACAAATCCTTTTTTCACTTTCATTCCTCCTATTTTCGTTTATCAAGTTTTCTTGCTGCTTGATTGCCAATCCCTTGCAGGATAAAGACCAAAAGAATCATGATGATAATTGCAAAATACATCACGCCATACTCATAACGCTGGTACCCATAACGGATCGCAAAATCGCCGATACCGCCGCCACCAACGATCCCCATCACCGTCGAATAAGAAACCATGCTGACTGCTGTCGTCGTTAAAGATAAAATCAAGCCGCTTCTAGCTTCCACTAGTAAAAACGACCAAACATACTGCCATTGACTGACACCAAGAGATTTCGCCAAATAAGAAACTTCTTCTGGAACATCCAACAGCACTTGCTCCGTCAAACGAGCAAAAATACTCATAGCAACGATGCTCAAAGGAAAACTGGCGGGAATCGGTCCAAATGAGCTGCCTAAAAGCATCCGCGTCAACGGGATCAACGCTACAACAAATAATAAAAAAGGAAACGAGCGGATGATCGTCACAACGAGATTCAAACACTCATAAAGAAATGAGATTTTTTTCCCTCGGCTGCGACTGAGAAAAAGCCAGACACCTAACGGTAGACCTAAGACAATGGCTGCGAGCATCGAAATGCCCATCATGATCGCTGTTTCTTTCAAAGATTGCAGCAATTCAGGCAGATAATACAACATACTTTCACTGATCGTCATGCAGCAGACTCCTCTCCACTTTGTTCACATAAGAGCTTTCAATGCGGACGATTGGTTGTGGCTGATTGGCAAACTCCGCCTCAAAGACGGCATCCTCCAATACAAACACACGTTGACAAATTTGTCGGACGGCCGATAGCTCATGACTGACAAAGACGACAGCTGGTTGAAACGTCTGTTGAACTTTTTGCAGCAAAGCAAGAACATCGGCTTTCGTATCTTCGTCCAGCGCACTAGTGGGCTCGTCACACAGCAAGATTTTTGGCTCACGGATCAAAGCCCGTGCAATAGCCACTCGTTGTTTCTCTCCGCCGCTTAACTTGGCCGGATAGATGTGGGCCTTATCTTCCATGCCAACAAACGAAAGCATCTCAAGTACCATATCTGCTGACTTTCCCATTAACTTCAAGGGCAAATAGACATTTTCGAAAACGGTTCGATTGTGTAACAGATTGTAATTTTGAAAAATCATGCCGATTTCTTGTTGTGCACGTAGCAGATGCTTTTTATTCGATGTATCGATTTTTTTGCCATCAAAAAGTAATTCCCCGCTGTCTGGGGTTTCAATCAAGTTTAAAAGCCGCAACAACGTCGATTTTCCTGAGCCGCTTTTGCCGACGACCCCAACGATTTCTCCTGTCTGAACAGAAAAAGACAAACCACCGAGAACCTTTCGATCGTAACGCTTTGTGAGATTGATCGCTTCTAACATCTTTTTCCTCCTAATCAAACAGCAATGCTAAAAATTCAGAAGCGGTCATCTGATGGATAAACTGATCGATGGCGATTCCCTCTAGCAAGCGTCTAATGGTGCTTTTTTCAAAATCAATACCTTGCAACATCGCTTCAAGTTCACTGATCTCTTTTTGTCCAAAAAAATCACCGGTAATTTGAATCGCTGCAATCTTGCCTTTGTTGACAGTAAAATCGACTTCAACAATCCCAACCTGCTCAAACCGCTTTCTTTTTTGCCATTCGAAAGCAGGCGCTTCATTAAAAATCCACTCATTATTGGCATATCGTTCTTCAAACAGTGTTTGGATCGCTTGTCGATCGGTTTCCGTTAAGACGATCTCTTGCTCACTGATTTCATCAATCGATTCTACTTCATAGATTCGGCAAAGGAGTGTATCTCGAAATTCCTTGGTATCCATTGATTGGTATTGCTCTGCCAAAAAGGGCTTGATATTCGTCACACTTTTCCGAACTGATTTCGTTGCTTTAGAAGCAATTTTTTCTTGGGCAACATGTAGAACTTTCGTCAATTCTTCTAGATCCACATCATACATCAATGTGCCATGGGAATACGTCCGGCCTTTTTTTGTATACATCGCATTGCCAGAAAACTTTTTCCCATCAATGAACAGATCATTACGGCCATGTACTTCAACATCCTTGGCTCCCATTGCCGCTAAGCCTTTCATGATAGGTTGTGTTGCACTTTGATAGTCACCAAAGCTCGTGGCATCTTTTTTGGTGACAAAACTAAAACTCATATTGCCTAGATCGTCATAAACCGCTCCACCACCAGACGTTCTGCGAGTCAAAACGATCTTACGGCTTCTTAGATAGTCAAAATCAATCTCTTGATACGCATTTTGATTTCTGCCGATTATAACACATGGTTTTTGTATGTATAACAGAAGACAAGGCTCCGAAACATCTACGTTATTCATCAAATACTCTTCAGTCGCCAAATTGTAACGGATATCTTCACTAAGCATACGGTAAAATTTCATTTCAAGCCCCTCATTCTCATTATATTTCTATGGATATTCTCGCTTTTCTTACGGAAAATTGCAATCAAACTGCTTAACGATAAGATACACGTGTTTTTTTATCTGTTTTTAAACTGTATTATTCAATAAATTTATCGTAACCGTTTCTTCCATACAAATCAAGGGGAATACGTAAAAAAACGGACAAAAAAGACCAAAGCAACTGCCTTGGTCTTTCTCATTTCATTTATACGGAACTTTAACGGCGAGGCTCATCTTCCTCAAAATCTTTACGGAAATAGCGCCGCTCTTCCTCTGGTTCCACTTCCCCTTCTTCTGGGTCGTGGAAAATCACCCGGATCTTCAAGACGCGTGATCCTTCCATTTCTTCAGAGATCAGCTTCACATTGTCCACTTCGAAGGATAGTTTTTCTCCTTCATCAGGGATTAATCCTAAAGCAGTGATCAAATATCCTGCCATCGTATCCACATCACTCATATGCAAGCTCATGTTGAAGGCTTCATTAAAATCATCGATCAACATGCGTCCTTGGATGACATATTCTTTATCAGAGATTTTTTCATAAAGCTCTTCGACTTCATCTGATTCATCATCGATCTCGCCGACGATTTCTTCTAGCAAGTCTTCTAGTGTAACCAATCCAACGACGCCGCCATATTCATCAAGCAAAATCGCCATTTGGTTTTGGGTTTTCTTTAATTCATAAAGCAAATCATCGATAAAGACCGTTTCTGGCACAAACAATGGTTCCTGCAGGATTTGTTTGATGTCCATCGTATCAAAGCCGTATTTGTACGCACATTTCAAAAGATTTTTGGTATGTAGAATCCCTACGACTTTGTCTTTATCTTCATTATATACAGGAATACGAGAATAATTTTCTGCTAAAATTTCAGTCAAAATTTCTTCTACTGAGTCATTGATGTCCACCATAAAGGCTGAGGTTCTAGGAACCATGACTTCCCGGGCGACTTTCGTGTCTAATGAAAAGATCCCTTGCAGCATCTCTAATTCATCTTCTTCAAAGACCCCTTCTGTTTCCAACATATACCGCATTTCATCACGGGTCATCTTCGTGTCTTCATCGTCAAATTCCATTGGAGTGATGCGCGCCAATAAACTTGTCGAAGCAGATAAGAACCAGACGAAAGGTTTTGCAATAATCCCGATCGTTCGAATGACACCAGAAGTGAACTGGGCAACTTCTTCTGATTTGTTCATGGCGATCCGTTTTGGATACAACTCACCGAAAACGATCGACACATACGTCAAGATCGCTAAAACAATAATGTTCGCTAAGCTTTTAGCCGCCGTCCCTCCACCTAATAAAGGTGCCAAACGGGTCGACAAGGTATCTGCCAGAGATGCCCCAGATAAAATATTCACCAAGGTAATCCCAACTTGGATCGTTGACAAGAAATTTGTTGGATTATCAATGATTTTCAATAATTTTTGTGATTTGACATTTCCTTCTTCCGCTTTTTGCTCCACACGGTTTTTGTTAACTGAGACAACTGCGATCTCAGAGGCCGCTAGAAAAGCGTTAATCAATGTCAAAACGATCAATAATAAAATTTGCGCTAGAAGCGACTGACTCTCGGGGTCAGCATTCATAATAGCATTCTCTCCTTATTTTTTCATTTTCTAAAAAAAATCGTGGGCTTAGCCCACGATAAAATCCTATCACAAAGTTTTTTTCTTTGCAATAAAAAACACCAGTCATTGATTATTCGATCAACCGTTCCTGATTTTTCTTAATTTTGTCGTCTTTGATCAGGCGAACAATAAAGACGACGATCGTTCGGCAAATCGCATAAAATGGCACACCTAGGAAAATCCCCAGCAAGCCAGCTAGATTTCCAGCAACTAATAAGACCAAAATGATCGTTAACGGATGGATCGCCAATGATTTTCCGATTACATTCGGGTAAATAACATTTCCGTCTAATTGTTGGACGACCAGAACCACGATACAGCATAATAATGCGCGAAATGGTTCATCAAAGACCGTCACTAACACCGCCGGAATCAAACCAAGATATGGGCCTAAATAAGGGATCAAGTTTGTGACGCCTGCAATTACCCCAAAAAGAAAGGCATAGTTAACGCCGATCATCCAGTAACCAATAAACGTGAAGGTAGCGACAAAAATACATTCGATCGCTTGCCCACTAATGTAATTGGATAATGTCTTGTTTAAGTCACCTAGCAACCCAACAATCTGATCTCGTCTTCTTTCTGGAAAGACAGTTTTCAGATTAGGAACTAGCTTTTCTCCATCCTTCAACATGTAAAAAAGGATGAATGGTACTGTAACGATGATCATCGTCGCGGAAGCAATCGTACTGACGATCGATCCTAAGCTAGTGGATAACCCACTAAGAAACTGCTGCAGCAAAGAACCATAAGAAAGATTTAGATTTTCTAACTGCTGCGCGATATCGATTTGTTTGAAAAATGGATCATCTGCGATTCTTGAGATCCAACTTTCCATATTTTTGGCAAATGTTGGAATATTTTCCGCCAATGAAGTAATCTGACTCACTAGATTAGGAATAACGCTGACGAAAATCAAGATGATTGCTGCTACTAATAACAACAGAACCAATATGACAGCAAACAGTCGTTTTATTTTTGTGGTTTTCATCAAAAATAAGACGATTGGATTTAGCAGGTAATACAGAAAGCCAGCAATCAATACTGGTGCAAATAAAGTAGAAAAAAACGTGCCGATCGGTGCAAATAGAAAATTGACTTTACTTAACACAAACACGAGTGTCACTAAAACCAATGCTTCCAATGACCAAAAGAACAGTTTTGATTGTTTGAATTTGTCGAACAAAAGATTCCCTCCCTTTTTTATAACATTATAGATGATTTTGAAAAAAAAAGCTTGCGACTTTAGCCGCAAACAAAAAAAATTTGTAAAAAAAGTGGTATACTATTAAAAATAACGGAGAAATCTTAGCTGAGGTGAATTTTTTATGCATATTGCACAAACAAAAGATACGCTGAGTGACATTTATTTGGCGTCATTGAAAATACGAAATCAAGTATTCGTGAAAGAGCAAGGTGTTCCATTAGCATTGGAAGTAGATGAAAATGAAGCATTGGCAGTCCACTTTGTCTTATATGACGACGATAATGAAGCAGTCGCAACCTTGCGTTTCTTACCTATCTCTGATCATGAAGTGAAGTTGCAGCGAATGGCGGTCCCCGCTGCTCATCGAGGTTCAGGTTATGGCAGACAACTGATCGAAGGTGCGGAAGCCTTCATTCAAAAACAAGGAATCAAAAAAGTCACTTTAGGGGCACAAATAACCGCAAAAGAGTTTTACTTGAAGTTAGGCTATCAGCCTGAAGGCGATGTCTTTTTAGACGCAGATATGCCCCATATCAAAATGAGCAAAATCTTTAACGAGAAGTGATTCCTTAAAACAGCGACCACAAAACAGATCCTTCCTCTGTTTTGTAGTCGCCGTTTTTTATTCCTCTGCTTCAACGATCTCTTCAATCGCTGTCAGCAACGCTTGCGCCACCCTTTGATCATACCCTTCCCTTGTAATCATTGCCAAATCATTGTCACTGTTCAAATAGCCTAACTCCAATAATACTGCTGGAAGATATTGTTCTCGCAACACATAATAGTTACCAAAACGAGTGCCGTTGGAACTCAATGCCACCGAAGAACTCAAATTGGCAGTGATCGTTTCTGCCATCTCTTTTGCCCCAGTATAGTAATAGTAAGTTGTCAGACCTTGATTACTGTTTGGTATTTCTGAATTATCGTAATGAATACTGATAAATAAATCTGGTTCTTCTGAAAGCGAAGCAGCGGTGATATCAGACAGCGAGAGATAACGATCTTCAGTGCGAGTATAACTGACTTGAATACCTACTTCTGTCAACACTTCGCCGATCGTTTGGACCGTTGCTAGCGTCAAGTCTTTTTCCATGATCGTTTGATCCGTTGACAGTGCCCCAGAATCTTCGCCGCCGTGACCTGCATCAAGGACGACTTTGAAGTTCGATAGATCTTTTGGGATTGCCGAAAGCGCGACTTCTTGAATCGATGATGATTGCTTTTCAATATAACCAGTTACCCCATCGTCTGTTTGAATTTCAACCATGTCTTCTGTTTGACTGATGAAGGTTGCCCAACTTCCCCGATGGATTTTTCCAATGACTGTCTCTTGACTTGTTGACTGATAAATCGGTACATAATCGTTCTCACTTTCAATCGCTGCATCGTATTCTGAGGGATCTACATAAATTTGAACCATACTGGCAGTCTGAGCGGTCTCTTCTGTTTGAGCGTTAAGCTCAGTTTGAGAAGTACTTTCTTGACTCTCCTCACGAGCGGATTGGTCGTTTCTCAACACAGCAAACCCCGCTGCAAAAAGCAGAATCATGGTGGTCCCGATAACAAGCTTCCCTTTTTTCTTCATGTGCTTCCCCCACTAATTTTCTTGATCTCTCTATCATGGGACTGTCAGCTTAAACAGAACTTAAAACCTGCTGATTGAAGCATTCCATTAGAAACAAAAAAAAACTTCAACCAACTTGGTTGAAGTTTCTTAGGGAAAATGAGCGATTCGACCCATTTTACTTATTTTTGAGACAACTGCTTGTAGCGATCATACCAAATGTCCACATACCCTTGCGAAAAGGGTCCTTTGCCATTATTGATCCAATCTACTAAAATTTTGACATTTTCTTTCAAGATAAAATCAATGTCTTGCGGATATTGCATAATCTTACTGTGCAATTCATACTCATCCACATCTAGTAAACGTTTCTCGCCATCAGGAAATACTTTGATATCAAGGTCATAATCGATATATTTCAATGCCTCTTCATCAAGTAAATACGGTGAAGCAAGATTACAATAATAGGAAACCCCCTTTTCTCGAATCATTGCAATAACATTAAACCAGTATTTTTTATGAAAATATACAATTGCTGGTTCACGGGTAACCCAGCGTCTTCCATCTGATTCGGTCACTAATGTATGATCGTTGACCCCTATCACTGAGAATTCACTGGTCTTTAAGACCATCGTATCCCGCCACGTTCGATGCAAATTGCCGTCATGTTTGTAGCTTTGAATGCTGACAAACTCTCCTTCTTTTGGAACTCGCATAGCAACCCTTCCCTCAGCAAGAAAACTTGCGTTTTGTTTGGGTGTTCATTACACCGACATCGTTAATATTATAGCAATAAAAGAAAGCTTTGCCTAGAAATCTTTATCGAGTTTCTGATATTTCTTTAATTGCTCGACTAATTTCTGCTGAGGTTTTGGAAAAACATAGTTTTCAAAGGATTCTTTGGCAGCCCATTCGCTGTCTTGTAATGGGATTTCTCCCCGTTTTCTACCGTAAAATAAAAGGACATGCCATTTCAAATGGCTAAAAATATGAGTGATCTCGCCGAAATGTCGTTTTTGCCAAACGACAGGAAGACCAGGAAAAATCTCGAGTGTATCCTCTTCGGCAATCAAATCCAACTGCAGCTGTTCCTCTTTTACCCATGTTCGCTGCAAAGCATCATATTGTTCTTTCGTTACTTCAACCAACGGAAAATGCCACATAGAGGCCAATAAGCCTGTTTCAGGTCGCTGCACGAGTAGAAACGAACCTTGATCTTCGATGGCGCCAGCGATGTAATAGACATCTTTCGGCTTTGCTTTTTTCGATTTCACTGGAAAATCTGTTTGTCGATTCTCCGCATATGCAAGACAGTACTGACCGATGGGACACTCTTCACATTTCGGTGTAGTGGGTGTACAGATTCGTGAGCCAAGATCCATCAAGGCTTGATTAAACTCACCAGGTTCATCGGGGGAAATGATTGTTCTCATCGCCTCGTCAAATGGTCTTCGGCTGCTGGCTTTCGCAATATCTGCTTCGATACAAAATAACCGACTGACGACCCGCATCACATTTCCATCGATTGCCGGTTCTGGCAAGCCAAAAGCAATACTGCCAATGGCTCCAGCTGTGTAGGGACCAATTCCTTTTAATGAGCGAATCTCTTCAATTGATTGGGGCATTTCTCCGTCGAATTCGGCAACGATTTGCTGTGCAGCAGCCTTAAGGTTACGGGCACGAGAGTAATAACCTAAACCTTCCCAAACCTTTAAAAGCTTTTGTTCTTCGGCTGCCGCCAAGTCTTGGATCGTCGGGAATTGTTCCATAAAACGATAGAAATAGCCAATCACTGTTTCCACTCGTGTTTGTTGAAGCATGATCTCTGAGATCCAGATTGCATACGGATCGTTGGTCGCCCGCCAAGGCAGATTGCGTTTTTCTTTATGATACCAAGTTAAAAATGTTTCTTGGAACGTCTTGATTTTTTCTTCATCCCAAGTTTCCCATTGCTTACTCATCCATTACTTCCTCATCTAAGAATCGTTGTATATCATCGATGGCAAACCCTTTTTGATAAAGGCCTTGCTTGATTTTCATTTTTCGTTTCATCAATGGTAACCGCTGATGCCGCCGCATAAGTCGGGCCCCTTCTCTTTGGAGCGCTTCATTTTCTTGGTCCTCATCTTTTTCCATCGGTAATTCATCCAAAATCATCTGAATGACTCCTTGATGAAAACCTTTTTGCATCAAATGCATTTTTATCTTTTGGATCATTTCTTTATGGCTTTTGTTGTGAAAACGACGCATCGCTTTTTCAGCCGTATGATACCCGACTTCAAACTGCATTTCCTCGGTATACAAAGGCAATACTTCCTGAATCACAGGATCTTTCAAGCCTTTTTTTCTCAATTGCTGACTGATGACCACGGGTCCTTTATCGCTCATGCGGACTTGGGTGCGAATGTAGCTCTCTCCGTAGTTTTTGTCATCGATCAGATTCAGCTCTTTCAGCCGTTCAACGACTAAGTCTCGGTCTTGTTTTTCGATTTCTTTGTCTTTCAAATAGGTACGGACTTCCATTTCAGAACGCAGCTGATAGCTGATATAGTTCATGGCTTGCTGCAAGCCTAAATCAAACCCCGCACTTTTTTTGATTTCTTTTAATTCTTCTTCACTCAGTTCCTTGCCTTTTAATAGCCGAAAACGGACCAAAAGATCTTCTGAGACCCGCAGCGTTTCACCTTCTGATGTTGCCACTTCATAAAATGGTCCTTTCCCTTTGTTGATACGAATAATTGTATTCATCTTCTTCACCTCGCGAACGTACATTCTATTTTACCACAACTACGATAAAATTCCTTCTAATCAAGCTGAAAAAATGTGGTAAAATGAACTGACTATTTTATTTAAGGAGTTCACATGGCAAATACACAAGTCCAGCTTGGACAAAAACTACAACTAACGATCAAACGCTTGGGGATCAACGGAGAAGGCATCGGGTATTACAAAAAGCTGATCATCTTTGTTCCCCGTGTTCTGCCGGGGGAACAGGTCATTGCCGAAGTCACCAAAGCCTCTCCCCGCTTTGCTGAAGCCAAGATGACCAAAATCATCAAGCCAAGCAGCGATCGCATCCAACCACCGTGCAAGTTTTATGACCGGTGCGGCGGCTGCCAATTGCAGCACTTAGTCTACGACAAGCAATTAGACTTCAAAAAAGACCTATTGAAACAAGCACTTGAAAAATTTAAGCCAAAAGGCTACCAACAGTTTGAACTAAGGGATACTTTAGGCATGGATGTTCCTTGGCATTACCGCAACAAAGCGCAATTTCAATTGCGTTACAACAGTCAGACCAAACGTATCGAAGCGGGTTTATACGAAATGGAGTCCCATCGCTTAGTCGCCATTGATGATTGCCTCGTACAAGAACAAGATACACAAAAAGTGATCAACGGCATCGTCCAGTTATTGAACAAATACCAGATCCCGATTTACGATGAACGAAAAAATAGCGGGATTTTACGAACATTGATGGTTCGCATCGGGATCGCCACTGGCGAAGTCCAAGTTGTTTTCATTACCAATTCTGTCAAACTGCCGCAAAAAAATGCTCTGATACGCGAGATCAATCAGCGCTTGCCGCAAGTCGTTTCCATCATGCAAAATGTGCAAAACAAAAAAACGTCCGTCGTCATGGGAGAGGAAACGATTCATCTTTGGGGCAAAGAAGCAATCGAAGAACGGTTGAATGAACTGACCTTCGATTTGTCCGCCCGCGCATTCTTCCAGCTGAATCCGCAGCAAACCAGCGTCTTGTATCAAGAAGGGTTAAAAGCCCTTGACTTAAGCAAAAATGAAACAGTTGTTGATGCTTACTGTGGAGTGGGGACGATTGGGTTGAGTGTGGCACCTTATGCCAAAGAAGTCCGCGGCATGGACATTATTCCTCAAGCGATCGAAAATGCCCAAGAAAATGCCCACCGTATTGGTGCCCAAAATACCCATTATGAAACGGGAACTGCTGAGGAGCTCTTACCAAAATGGTTCAATGAAGGCTTCAAACCTGATAGCATCATTGTTGATCCGCCAAGGACAGGCTTGGATGAACGATTATTGCAAGCTTTGCTGAAACAACCACCGAAGAAGATGGTCTATATATCTTGTAATGTTTCTACTTTAGCAAGAGACTTAGTCCAATTAGCCAAAGTGTTTCACGTAGAATATCTGCAATCAGTAGATATGTTTCCACAAACCGCACGCTGCGAAGTGGTGGTAAAATTGACCCGCAAATAAACATTCGCCTGACAAATCATTTTGTGATCTGTCAGGCTATTTTATTGCACCTATCGTTTCAGCGTATTTTCAATGGAAAAATGAATCGGTCTGTATGATGAGAATCTTTGTATCATTATAAGCATCATCAAATCCCCAATCATTAAAGCCGAAGAATCGTTCGATCCCTTGAAAAGTAATGGGTCAAAATGTTTTTTATTATATAATATTTAACACTGCAAGAAAGCAATTCTAAGTACAAAAAAAATCGAGAAACATAGAAAAAAAGCCAGAACTGATTCTTTCAGTTCCAGCTTTTTTTTCAGAAATGTGCAACTGCAAGCTGCTTTTTATTTTGTAATCAAAGCATCTAAACTAGCCACTGCCAGACTCATCTTCGCGATTTTATCCAACAAGGCAAAACGGTTGCGGCGAATCTGTTCATCTTCCACCATGACCATTGTTTGATCAAAATAAGCTTCAATCAATGGGCGCAGTGCCACTAAGCTTTGGTAGTTTTCTTCCATCGTTTGATGTGGGAACTTGTTCTCTACTGTTAAGACCGCTTCATACAAGGCAGTTTCAGAGTCGTTTTCAAACAAGGCAGGATCAATTGCTGCTTGTTCCAATTCGGCTTTTTTCGCTAAATTGATTACTCGGGTCAAGGCTTCCATCGATGGTTTGAAGTCGGTGTCTTGCAGATGTTCTCTTAACATCTGAGCCGTTTCAAATAGCGTACTGATATCTGCTTGGCGTGCGCCTAAAACAGCTTCAATGACATCATGACGCGTATTTTTGCTGAGTAAGAATTGACGCAGACGGCTTTTCACAAAATCGGTCACTTGTTCTTGACCTGCGGCAAGTTGAATACCAAAAATTTCCGGTTGGGCATTAATAGCTTCACGAATCTCTTCTTGTAACTGAGCAAATGGGAAATACCAGCGTTTTTCAGCTAGGATGCGGATAATTCCGTACGTTTGCCGGCGGAGTGCGTAAGGATCGTTTGAACCACTTGGAACCATATCGACAGCGAAGAACGCAAGCAAGCTGTCCAATTTATCCGCAATGGCTAAAACAGCCCCGATTTTCGATTGCGGCAGTTCACCTTCTGCTGAGATCGGCATGTAGTGTTCACGAATCGCTTGGGCAACTGTTGGTTTTTCTCCTTGGATCAAGGCATACTTTTCCCCCATGATTCCTTGCAATTCAGGGAATTCTCCCACCATATTTGTCACTAAATCAAATTTATAGATTTGAGCTGCCCGTTGGAGATCAGTCAGTTCTTCTTGTGTTAAACCAACAGTATTCCCGATGATTTGTGCAGCTAATCCAACACGCTGCATTTTTTCATACAAACTGCCAATTTTTTCGTGGAAGGTGACTTGCTTAAGCTTTTCCACGCAATGGTCGATGGTCAATTTTTTGTCCTCATTATAGAAAAACTCAGCATCTTCTAGACGGGCGGTCAGTACTTTTTGGTTTCCTTTGATGACATTATCAATTTTCACGGCATCCCCGTTGCGGGCAGAGATGAAATGCGGCAGCAATTCTCCATCAAGGGTGCGGACATCGAAGTAGCGTTGATGTTCTTTCATAGAAGTAACTAACACTTCTTCAGGTACAGAAAGATATTTTTCTTCAAAGTCCCCTACAAAAGCTGTTGGGTATTCAACCAGATTTGTCACTTCTTCGAGTAGGTCTTCATCTAAATCGATCCGCCAGTTGTTTTCTTGAGCGATCGCATTGATTTGTGAGGTGATCATTTGTTGACGTTCGCTTGGATCAGCAATGACAAACTGATGCTTCATTTTCTCCAAATAGTCGTCCGCATGATCAAACGTGACTGCCTCACCTAAGAAACGATGACCTTTTGACTCGCGTCCGGTAACAATATCAAGGATTTGGAAAGGAATGACTTGCTCACCAAAGAGTGCGACGATCCAATGAATTGGTCGGATATATTCAAAATCGTAGTCTGCCCAGTGCATCGTTACTGGGAAAGTCAAACTCGTGATTACTTCCTGCAATCCTTTCAATACCTCAACGGTTGGTTGACCTTGGGTATGTTTCGTTACATAGACATACTCAACACCTTTTAATTCACGGAAGGTGATGTCATCGGTTGTCAATCCTTGCCCCCGAACAAATCCTTGAGCTGCTTTCGACCAATTGCCTGCTTCGTCTAAGGCGATTTTTTTCGCTGGCCCTTTGACGTCTTCTTGTGTATCGGCTTGTTTTTCAGGAAGACCGGTGACATAGACTGCCAAACGACGAGGTGTCGAATAAGCTTCAATCGCTGTATAAGGTAATGCATGAGCATCTAAGAAAGCTGCCGTTTTTTCTTGTAATTGTTTCATACTTGGGGTTACGACATGCGCAGGTAATTCCTCTAAGCCGATTTCTAATAATAGGTTTTGTGCCATCTTATTTTCCCTCCTCAATCAGTTTTTGCGCCACTTCTGGATCAAGCAATGGATAACCGAGGTTTTCCCGTTCTGCTACAAATAGTTTTGCTACTTGACGGGCCATATTACGGATACGTGCGAGGTACCCAGCACGTTCAGTGACGGAGACTGCGCCACGAGCATCCAACAGGTTGAAGGTATGGCTGCATTTTAAGATATAGTCGTAAGCTGGATGAACTAAGCGTTCATCGATACAGCGTTTTGCTTCTTTTTCAAAACGATCGAAGTTCCCTAAAAGCAAGTCTTGGTCACTGACTTCAAAGGAGTATTTTGAATGTTCATACTCAGGTTGGCGGAAAATCTCACCATATTTGACACCTGCAGACCATTCAAGATCGTAGACACTTTCAACTTCTTGAATATAAGATGCTAGACGTTCTAAGCCGTAAGTGATCTCTGATGTCACTGGCTTACACGCTAAGCCACCAACTTGTTGGAAGTAAGTAAACTGGGTGATCTCCATCCCATCTAACCAAACTTCCCAACCAAGACCTGCACAACCCATTGAGGGGTTTTCCCAGTTATCTTCGACGAAACGAATATCATGTTCTAATGGATCGATCCCTAAAAGACGCAAGCTTTCTAAATAAAGCTCTTGGATATTTTCAGGAGAGGGCTTCATCACGACTTGGAACTGGTGGTGCTGATACAAACGATTTGGGTTTTCCCCGTAGCGGCCATCAGCTGGACGGCGAGAAGGTTCTACGTAAGCGGCGTTCCATGGTTCTGGACCGATTGCACGTAAAAATGTGTATGGGCTCATGGTTCCAGCCCCTTTTTCTGTATCATAGGCCTGCATCAGCATACAGCCGTTTTCAGACCAGAATTTTTGCAAAGTCAAAATCATCTCTTGCACAGTTAGTTTACTCATCTTTTTCTTCCTTTCTTATAACGCATTGACGACAGGATAAAACTCGACAACTGATCCGGGGATCAATTTTACTTCGACCACGGCATCTGCTTCTAAAATATCAGATAAGTCGTAAAGCATTTGGTCTGGACTCGTTGTAAATTCATGTAAAAGCTGTTCATCCTTTAAAAGGCGAACCTGCAGTGGAATACTTGCTAATACTTTGAGCTTTTTTTCGGTAAACGCACTTGCTGGAATCGTCATATCAAATAACATAAAAAAACCTCCTTTGTTTTTGGCTATTCTTGGTGTGAAACATAAAAAAGTCCCTATATCTATACAAAGTGTATAGATATAGGGACGATACATTCGCGGTTCCACCCTACTTCCGACAAGTCGGCAGCTTCATTGATCATGCTCACGGACGCCTGCGAAATAAGGTTCCAACTTGGCTTTCACTCTCCCAAGTTCGCTTCATGGAATGGTCTTCTTTCTTTCTTCCGGTCATAGCACGGATTCGATTACCCTTATGATAGTAGTTGAAGCTAGGGTTTGTCAATGATTAATTTGAACTTTTATCCTTCTGGACCTAAATCCGCCTGATCATGAAAGACGATCTCATCAGCGATTTTCCCATCACTTTCAAAAACAATGATCTCATTCATTCCAGTTTTTAAAAACGGCGCCGGGACGTACAAGCGCTGCTGCGGTCCTTTTTCCCAGAAACGGCCGATCATATGACCATTGACTTGGACAAACCCTTTGCCCCAGCCCGGCAATTCGATAAAGGTATCTGCACATTCATCAAAAGCACATTCAAAGCGTGAGAAACTTGGTTGGCCTTTTTGCCATTTTCCTTGGAAATCAATGGCATGCAAATTATCCATCGGTAAGGGATAGATTTCCCAGTTGCTTTGGAAGGCGCCATTGATGATCACACCGTCTTTGATGCCTTTGTGCTGATGGTTCATTTTTACGGAATAATTGACCCGCCCCATATTCTCCACCAAGATCCCCAGCTCGTTTTCTGATTCTGATAAATCGAAACTGTAGGTTTGACCGATTTCTTGATCGTAATCGATGCGCAAAAGTTCCTGGTTGATAAACGTATGGGCACGATCCATCGTATTGATCAGACGGTAGTCGGCAATCTTCCGAGCAGGCCCAATCAGTGAGCGATAATAGATATAACCTGTCGCTTGATTGCAGGCTTCCATCGATAACGGGTAATTACTTATAATCGGTTGACTGATCGTGTCGATCGTCGAAAACAAGGAGACTCGTTCTTTCACTGAGAATGTTCCATAAGCTTTTCGCTCAATTTCCATACTCAATGGAAACTCAGGAATTTCCGCATAGTCAGCGATCACCCTTTTGAAGGCTTGGTATTTGGCAGTAGGTTCTCCCCATTCTGTCAACAAGGCATCGTAATCATAGCTAGTGACATCCGGCGCTAAGCGTTCATAATAGTTTGACCCGTTCATAAAGCCAAAGTTGGTCCCGCCATGAAACATATAGATATTGACAGAACCTTCTGCCAAGCAATCCTGAAGTTCCTTTACTGCATCAGCCGTTGATGTTGTATGATGATGGTCATCACCCCAAGCATCAAACCAGCCGATCCAAAATTCCATGACCATCAGTGGCCGTTTTTCTCCGTGAAATCTTCGAAGTTTTTCAAAGTTTTCCTTGATGTTGGAGCCGCAGTTGATCGTAGGCAATGCCAAGTCTTTGATAGTGCCGTTTTCTAACATATCGTGCCAAGGTCCGTCAGAGGTCACTAACGGCGTTTCTACACCCTGTTGCCGCATCGCAGCCACCATTTTCCGCAAATACTCTTTATCATTGGCGTAGCTGCCGTATTCATTTTCTACTTGCATCATTAAAATCGGACCGCCTTGGGTGATCTGCAGATCCCGCACTTGTGGAAACAAATGGGCGAAATAACGAGTGATTTTTTCCATAAATGGTGGATAATCAAACCGAAGCTTCATCATGGGATCTTGCAAAAGCCAATAAGGCAGTCCCCCAAATTCCCATTCTGCACAAATATAAGGTGCTGGTCGCAAAATGACATAAAGCCCTACTTCTTGTGCCGTTTGGATAAATCGCCGCAAATCAAGGATCCCCTCAAATTGATAGACGCCTTCCTGTGCTTCATGGAGATTCCACGGAACATAGGTTTCCACAGTATTACAACCCATCAAGCGTAGTTTCTCTAATCGATCTTGCCAATATTCAGGAACGACCCGAAAATAATGGATCGCTCCAGAGATCACTTTGAACGGCTTTTTGTCTAGATAAAAGTCATCTTCGATAGCAAAAGTTCGCATCAGTTACGCTCCTCTTTGACGATATAGGTGGTGTATTGTGTCAGCATCATTTCTGAAGAAAGAACCTCACCCGTCAGAAGATCCGTCTTTCCAACAAACATTGCTGGCAACGGTTGTGCTTCTTCGTGGAAATTGATGATGACGAAAAATTTCGCCTCTTCATTTTCACGACAGGCAATTTCTAGTTTTGTTGCCTCCTCGATCACTGGGGTAATATCGGTCTCTTTGACAATCGTTTTGAAAAGCTGATCTTGCAGCTGATCTTCCAACTGTCCACCAAAGTAATAGACGGTGCCATCGCCAAATATATTTTTGGTCACTGCCGGCATTCCTGCATAGAAATTGCTCGTGTAATGCGCTAGCGCTTCGGCGTTTTCTAAATGGATCAAATCGCTGACTAAATTACTTGTTCCTGTAAGTTCTTCATTGACTAAGGAAACGCCGTTTGATTGTTCTGGGGCTAATGCATCGATTTCTTCCACCCAGATGCCAGCTAACTCCCGCAATGGCCCAGGATAGCCCCCTAAGTGAACGTTGTCAGATTGATCAACGATACCGCTCATATACGTGGTAAGTAAAGAACCACCTTGTTTGACGAAATCAGTGAGCCGCTCTTGCATTCCTTCTTTGATCATGTAGAGAACAGGTGCTGCGACTAATTTGTATTTTGACAAGTCAGCATCCACGGGAACCAAGTCGACGGCAATATTTTGTTCATGAAAATAACGATAGTAGCGATGGATCTGTTCTACATACTTCAGATCAACGGTCGGACCACTCGTATATTCTAATGCCCAATAATTGTCCCAATCGAAAATCACGGCAACCTGTGATTGAGTTTGCGTCCCAATAATGTCTGAAAGCTGCGCTAATTCAGCACCAAGAGCTGCCGTTTCTCGGAAAACTCGCGTGTCTTCATGACCGACATGTTCGATAACAGCTCCATGGAATTTCTCACAAGCACCGATGGAACGTCGCAATTGGAAATATTGGATCGTGTCCGCCCCATGAGCGATCGTTTGGTAGCTTTGCGCCCGCATTTGTCCCGGTTTTTTTAATGAGTTATAGGGTTGCCAGTTTTGTTGAGAGGGTGTTTGTTCCATCAGCATAAAGGGCTGTTGTTTCAAGCCGCGCATTAGATCATGTGTCATGGCTACTAAACTCCATGGCGTATTATACGCTGGATAATTATCCCACGAAATAAGGTCCATTTCCTTCGCCCACTTGAAATAATCCAGTCCTTTAAAGGTTCCCATCAAATTCGTTGTAATCGGTGTCGTGGGATCGATTTTCCGAATAGCGTCCCGCTCCATCATATAGTTTTTTAAAAGGCTATCCGAGTTGAAGCGTCGGTAGTCAATAGAAATTCCTGCAAATGCCGTCTTGTCATAGCCGATTCCTTCTGACAGCGCATTTGGCAGAACGATTTCATCCCATTCATATACAGTATGACCCCAAAATTCCATATTCCAGGCTTTATTCAGTGCTTCGATCGTTTGATATTTATCCTTTAGCCAAACACGAAACGCTTTTTCACAGTTGTCGCAATAACATTCGCCGCCGTATTCATTATTGATGTGCCAACAAGTCACTTGTGGATTTTCGCCGTAACGTTCGGCTAATTTCGTTGCCAGACGTTCTGCGTATTTTTGATAAACCAAACTATTGGGACAGGCATTATGCCGTTGCCCAAACTTATGATGGCGTCCATCATAATCGGTGCGAGCGACTTCCGGATATTTCTTGAACATCCAAGCTGGCAGCGCCGCCGTCGATGTCGCTAAGACGATATCGAACCCTTCCTTGCTTAATCTTTCAATGATTTGATCCAATTCCTCAAAATCATAACAATTTTCAGAGGGTTGGATCTTTGCCCATGAAAAAACATTGACGGTCGCGCTATTGATACTTGCTTTTTTAAAGATCCGAATGTCTTCTTCCCAAATCTCTTTCGGCCACTGATTTGGATTATAATCGCCGCCGAATAGAATTCGATCAAAAAATTTTGTCATATAAGTGAACGCTCCTTTAAAATAAAATGATTTCTACTCTCTTATTGTAAGGCTTTTCATTTTGTTGTAGTATAATACATGAAACACTATTTTATAACTTTTCGAAACATGGAGGTTGAACATGCCTATTTATTTTTATCAAACAAACCAGCAGTTGCCTTTGTCGCTTGAAAGTATCGGAAACGATTGGCCACAAGATGACGTTGTTCGTCTCGATGGCTACCCTTACTTTCATTGGCTGCAGACAGAACAAGGAGAAGGTCGCGTCACCTTTGGTCAAGAATCCTTTATTTTACGTCCCAGTGAAGGCATCTTGATTTTCCCTTTCACTCCTCATCGCTACTATCCCTTATCAGATTGGAAAACCTCCTTCGCTACCTTTCAAGGACCTTTGGCAGCTGAGATATTAAAACAATTTACAAGTCAACCTTATCTTTTAGTTGAAGAGTCTAAAACTTTTTCCTATATGACTTGGATCAAACAACGCATTAAAGAAGACCCAAAAATCAGCTGGGATCCGTTACGGGCTTCTAGTGAGTGTTATCGTTTTTTGCTGGCGATCATGCAAGAGCGCTCTGGGAATCCAACCGAAAAACACCCCTTGTTTCAACAATATCTGGTCCCTGTTATACAAGAAATCGAAACCAATTATGATCAGGCGATCACGATCAAAAACTTGGCTGGTTTAGTCTATGTTTCGCCTCAATATCTCTCTCGGTTGTTCCAGCGTTTTTTAGGACAATCCACCGCCCAATACTTATTAAACTATCGCATGACCCGTGCCAAAGAGCTTTTGGTGGCACAGCCGGATCTGCCCATTCAGCAAGCCGCTTTTGCTGTAGGGTTTCAGGATGCGAGTCACTTTACCGCATTATTCAAAAAAAGAGTCGGCTTAACTCCATTGAAGTTTCGCCAACTCTATCATTGATTTTTCGGTTTTAAGACGTCTTGCCATTGCCCCATCTGATCGATAAACTTCTTACTTTTTAAATGAATGCCCACATATTCATCATACAATAGATCGATCACTTGTCGAATCGCTGCTTTCGTTTCTGGCTTTAATTTGATCGAAGCAATCTGCTCGTAGGATATTTGCGAAAATAAGCGAATAAAATGGATCGCACGAGAATCCGCATGATAGCGACGTTCGTCCATCCCCCAGTGTTGTTCGCATAAAATACCGCTATACTTTGAGGAATAGTCAAACCGACCGTCGGTTTTTCCGCAGATGGCACAATGGGTCCAATTCGGAGTGATCCCGAAACGGTGCAAAATCTGGATCTCAAAGATATTGGTGATGATCTCTGCGTCGTTCCCTTGATCCATTAAGTGCAATGCCTCATGTAAAAATTGGTATAGATGTGGGTCATAGACCCGATCATCGATAGCAGAATCAGCCAAATTCAACAAGTAGGTCGCATAACCAGCAATAAAAATATCACTTTGGATCGTACGAAAAGGATGGATGTCTTTGGCATTGTTTAAAAAGGACAAGCCTTCCGTTTTGATGGTTCCCATGTAGGTGGCTTCAGTATAGGAGAGCAACGCTGGTGCCAAGGGGTTATTTTTCCGATGAGCACCCTTGACATAAAACATTTGCTTCCCGGCAGATTCCGTAAAGATTTTGACTAGCTTGTCTTTTTCTTTATGGTCCTTTGAAAAAAGCAAAATTCCTTTTGTTTCAACAAGATTCATCGTCGCACCTCATTTCTTGAAAAAAACTGATCCAGTTCGCTAACTGCATCAGTTTTTCCTCTTTAAAGCAGACCGTGATGGATCTGCCTTTCCTTAATACTCATCTTTACGATAGCCGTAATCCGTTAAGAAGGTTTGCTTGTCGCGCCAATCTTTTTGAACTTTCACCCATAATTCCAAGAAGACTTTGTCATCTAGTAAGTGTTCAATATCTAGACGGGCTTTCGTCCCGATCTGCTTCAGCATTTTACCGCCTTTACCGATGATAATGCCTTTTTGGCTGTCACGTTCGACAATGATCGTCGCTTGAATATGCACCTTATCATTATGATCTCGTTTCATGGAGTCAACGACGACCGCTACCGAGTGAGGCACTTCATCTCTGGTCAGCAGCAAGACTTTTTCCCGTACCAGCTCGGAAACGATAAAGTATTCCGGATGGTCAGTGATTTGATCTTCTGGGAAATACTGAGGACCTTCAGGCATTTCATCGACCAATAGTTTCATTAGCGTTTCGAAATTATTGCCTTCCGTTGCAGAAATCGGTACGATCTCGGCAAAGTCCATTTGTGAGGAGTAATCTTCAATGATTGCCAATAAAGCATCCGGATGGACTTTATCAATTTTATTGATCACTAGGAAAACCGGCGTCTGGCTTTGACGCAACCGTTCGATGATAAAATCATCACCCTTGCCGCGCTTTTGATCGGCACTGATCATAAATAGTGTCACGTCAACTTCACGAAGTGCGCTATAGGCGGTTTCCACCATAAAATCGCCCAGACGGTGTTTGGGTTTATGGATCCCTGGTGTATCGATAAAGATGAGCTGTGCGTCATCTGTCGTATAGACCCCTTGGATTTTATTACGAGTCGTTTGCGCCTTGTCACTCATGATCGCGATTTTTTGTCCTACAACTCGATTTAGTAGTGTGGATTTCCCAACATTTGGCCGTCCGACGATCGCAACGAAGCCTGATTTGTGTGTTGTCATTGTTGTTCCCCTTTATCTTGTGGTTTTAGTGCGTATCAGAAGAGCTGCAGTAATTTTGGCAAGAAGATGATCGCTGCGACCACTAATGCAAAAACTGCGGTCATCAGCACAGCACCAGCTGCCATATCTTTGATTTTTTTCCCGATTGGATGGAAATGAAAGTCCGTAAACATGTCAACGACATTCTCAAAGACTGTATTGATGATCTCCACGATCCAGACCAAGAAAACGGCTAACAGCAGCCAAAGCCATTCCATTTGATTCAAACGGAAAATAAAGCCTGCAACGATCGCAACGATGCCTAACCCAACATGTTTACGCATATTACGTTCCTCTTTAAAGACGGTTTTTATACCGGTGAAAGCAAATTCGATTGACGAGATAAACTGTTTATTTTTCCCAATATTCTTATCTTTTGAGTCCATAGGCATCCAGTATTTCCTTTTGCAATCCAAACATTTCCTTTTCATCTTCTGGTGTCATATGATCATAGCCGTTGATATGCAAGAAACCATGCAGCGCCAAGAAACCAAGTTCCCGATCATAGGTATGCCCATATTCAGCAGCTTGTTCCTTTGCCCGTTCAATGGAGATCATAATGTCTCCTAGATCACGAGGCATCTCTTCAAGGGCTTCGTCAAAAATAATCGGCATCTCCTCCGCCGTTTCTTCTTCGAAGGCAAAACTGATGACATCTGTCGGCATATCTTTGCCGCGATACTCCCGATTGATTTCTTGGATGGCTGCATTGTCCATAAACGTGACGGACATTTCCGTATCCGCTGGAAGGTCTAAATGTCCTGCAGCAAATTGCAGAAGTCCTTCGATCTCTTTGATCTTCGTTTCCCCCACTGAATTTGTCTCATCTAAAAAGGTAATCTCCATTAGCGCTCTCTTCTTTCTTGTTCTTCTTTCATTTTCTCTGCTTCCGATTTCATTTTTGGGTATTTGATCCGTGAATGGAAGGTACTGCATAGTCCGTTGACCAGTGATTTTTCAATCATCCGGATTTCTTTCAACGTTAGTCCCGTTTCATCTAATTGACCGTCTAAGATCCGATCATTGATGAGATTCGCAACAAATTCTTGAATTTTTTGATTGGTCGGATTTTCCATCGCTCGAACAGCTGCTTCACAACTGTCAGCGATACTCACGACACCCGCTTCTCGTGTCTGCGGTTTTGGTCCAGGATAACGGAAATCTTCTTCCGTCACCTCGGGATTACGCTCTTGAGCTTTTACATAGAAATAACGCATCAGAGTTGTGCCATGGTGTTGACGGCAAATATCGATCACCATCCGCGGCATTTTGGCTTCTTCGAGAATTTCCGCTCCGTCGATCACGTGTCCGAAGATGATTTGTTTGCTGTCTTCCGGCAGCAAAAAATTATGCGGGTTTTCGGCACCAGCAGGTAAATTTTCTACGAAGAAATTGGCATGTTTGACTTTGCCAATATCATGGTAATAACAAGCCACGCGGGTCAGTAAGCTTTGCCCACCGATCTCGGCGACAGCATTGGCGCTAAGATTAGCAACCATCATACTGTGATGATAGGTCCCTGGTGCTTCTTCCAGCAACTGCTTCAATAACGGGTGGTTCGGGTTACTCAATTCATTCAACACGATCATACTTTCATCCGTTACCAATAATTCGATATATGGATGCAGCCCCATCGTCAGCAAATAGCTAAGAAGCGAGCCGGCCAATCCGCAGACGAGCGTTGTCCATGTGTTGCCGCGGGCCAAATCCATTCCTTGGAAAATGACCAGCATGATGCTTAAGAGTAATGGGAAAACGATCACCCACATGACTGCGATTTTCCCTTGACTGGCAATACGTGCTCGTTTGATCATCGTCCCCATTAAACCAGAGAAAAGGTAGGTCACTAAAACAGTCGTCAACAAGTTGGTCCCACTGGAATCAAAGTAAATGAAGAGTGCACTGACCACTTGGAAAATCGCGGCTAATATCCCTAAACGTCTGCTGGAGAAAATGCTTAGAATCAGCGGTGTAAAGGCTGCTGGGAAAAAGAGCGGAATAAAGGTCACTAATTCTGATTGGAACAGTTGGAAAAATTTCATGATCAAGATACTGAATGCCATCGCCAAAATATAAAAAGTGACGGCGTTCATTCGCTTTTCAACATCTTTTGTCTGTCTTGTATAATAAAACAGCATAAGCATTTGTAAGCAGGTCGCTAAAACTAAGGCGATTAATGGAAAAACTGAGAAGGTCTGATTGGTCATTCCTAAAAGCTGCAGCTTTTCCAATGCGTTGGCATCGATCTGTGATCCTTCACGAACAATGATCTCCCCTTGATAGATCATTACCGGTGGAACAGCATCCATGGCGGTTTGTCTCGCTTCTTCCGTCCGCTTTTCATTGGGAATATCATTGACGACGATTCCTTGATTGACAATGAAGCGTAAAACGGACGCCATATCCGAAGTAACATCTAGAAATTGGATCTTGTCTTCCGCCTCTGAGCGGAAAGTACTGAGTTCTGTTTGACGGATCTGTTTGGCCATTTGCTCGTCTACTAGCTGCAACGCATAGGTTCGTACCGTATTCAATTCATCGGTACTTAATGAAAACAATGTCGACAAAAAATTATTCGTCAATGACTGATAGAAATCGAGTTCATCATCACTCATTTTTTCAAACTCTTTTTTTAAGGCTGCAATGTATTCATCCGTACTCGGTTTAGGGATATTTTCATCCTCATCCGCCTCAGCAACTTCTTTTGCATGTGTCTCATCCGTTGATTTTTTGACTGAATCAACTAAGTCAAAAAGGTGGTCGATGCGATCGTGCTGTGTCTGCGCTAGAGTATCCTGATAGGTGTACTCTGGCGGAACCGCTTCTGCTGCCAATTTGCGTTTTTGTTCCGTTGCAGTAGTGTTTTCGATCGTTTTATTGGCACGAATGTTTTCTTCCGCCACCTGGCCTTCACTATAATCGACATTATTCTGTTTGACACTGGTGTACATGATACCAATCGAAAAAAGAAAGAAGAGAAACATCAAAACTGGTAAATAAAACTTCCCGAGTCTTTCTCTAAGTTTCCGTAGTGGTTGAATGATCATAGTTCTCCTCCTGAAAGACGATCAGCGCTTGTCTTTAAGATCTGCTTCTTCATAAGCTCGAATGATATCGGCCACAACTGGGTGCCGCACCACATCTCCTGCTTCAAAATTAGCAAAAGCAATTTTAGGGATCTCCTGCAACGTTCGCTCCGCATGGATCAAACCGCTTAAAGTCCCTTTTGGCAAGTCGATCTGACTCGTATCGCCATTGACGATCATTTTGGAGTTGAATCCTAAACGCGTCAGAAACATTTTCATTTGAGCGATCGTCGTATTTTGCGCTTCATCTAAAATGACAAAGGCATCTTCTAGCGTACGTCCACGCATATATGCCAATGGTGCGATCTCAATGACGCCTCGTTCCATCAGACGGTTCGTATGATCCATCCCAAAAATTTGATACAACGCATCATAAACGGGGCGTAAGTAAGGATCGACTTTTTCTTTCAAATCGCCTGGCAGAAAGCCAAGGTTCTCTCCTGCTTCAACCGCGGGCCGTGTCAAAATAATCTTTTGCACTTGACCTTTCTTTAAAGCAGCGATCGCCATTACGACGGCCAGAAAGGTTTTTCCGGTTCCGGCTGGTCCGACCCCAAAGACCACATCATGTTTACGGACAGCTTCGATATATTTCTTTTGACCGGCATTTTTTGCCCGAATCGGTTTCCCATTACGGTCCTTGATGATTTCTTCTTCATACATATCTTTGAAATAATCAAGACTGCCTTTGTTTACCATGTTCAAAGCTGTGATCACATCAGGAGTACTGATATTGATGCCTCGTTTGATCAACTCTTGCAACGCTCGGATCACGGATTGTGCTTTTTCTGTAGCTTCCGCTTCGCCGACGATTTGGATCAGCTCCCCACGAGTGTGAATGACCGTCCCCGTCGAGTCTTCAATGATTTTAATGTTCTTATCGTGAGCACCTAAGAGTAAACGAACGTCATCGTTCTCACTAAGTGTTATCTCGATCGTCATAGTTTTGTCTGTCAAATATGTTACAGCTCCTTTTTTGGCGTTCTTATTAATAATAACATAAGATGCAAAAAAGAAAAATTACTTATAAAGTCCAAGGGTAGTTTCCTTTTTGTCCTTATGCTTTTTTTAAGTTTTTGAAATCAGAAAAAAAGCCGCGAGCATGTCATCCATACTCGCGGCGTGAGCTTACATTTGATCCAATAATTCTTTAACGATCGCATTGACTTGATTGCCGTCTGCTTTGCCTTTGACTTGCGGCATTACAGCACCCATCACTTTTCCAAATTCTTTGGAAGAAGAAGCACCAGTCTTTTCAATCGCTCCAGCAACGATTTGGCGGATTTCCGCTTCATCAAGTTGTGCTGGCAAATATTTTTCAACAACTGCAATTTCAACTTTGACTTTCTCAGCTAGATCATTTCGGTCAGCTTTCTCAAACTCATGTAAAGAGTCCCGACGTTGCTTCATCTCACGAGATAAAACGGTCAACTCTTCTTCTTCATTCAAGTCAGAACCTTTTTTGATCTGCTCATTTTGAATTGATGCTTTCAACATGCGGATCACCTGCAAGGTTTCCTTGTCTTTGGCTTTCATCGCTGTCTTCATGTCATCATTCAGTGTACTTAGTAGTGTCACACTACCAGCTCCAATTCTCAAAACAGTAGAAAATTAGAATTTTTTGCGTTTTCTAGCTGCTTCAGATTTTTTCTTACGCTTTACGCTAGGTTTTTCGTAAAATTCACGTTTACGAGATTCCTGTAAAGTACCCGCTTTTGACACGGAACGTTTGAAGCGACGAAGAGCATCGTCAAGTGATTCGTTTTTGCGAACGACTGTTTTTGACATGTAAATTCCCTCCCTCCGAGCTTAAAAAGTAACCGTAGTTGTTATTGAAATAAAATCCCAAAAAACACGACTGTCCTTTAAAAATTATAGCTAACCCCTGAAAAAGTGTCAAGGCATTCTGTTAAAAAAGTCTTCGATACTGTCAAGTTTGTTTGGGTTTTCATTGACATTCTTCACAACGACCCAAAATCTCGAAGCGATGACCCTCGATCAAACAACCGGGAAGCTGTTCTTGAAAGAAGTCCATTGGGCAAATATGCAGTTCTTTTGTTTTGCCACAAACCGTGCAAATAAAGTGATGGTGATGATGGTCTTCTAATTCTGCACAACAGTTATAGCGAAACTTCATCTCACCGTTCAGTTCTGTTTCTTCTAAAATACCGATCTCAGAAAAATCGTGCAAATTCCGGTAGATCGTATCATAACTCAAGCCAGGGTACTTTTCCGACATGTATTCGTGAATTTCTTTTGCCGGTAAATAGCGATTGCGTTTCACTAAATAGGTAATGATCGCTTCTCTTTTTTTCGTATTTTTAAAGCCATTTTCTTTCAACGTTGTCATGGCATGCTCTATGAGCGTTTGATTTTTCATCGTAGACCCTCCTGATAAATCAAAATCATTCCGATTCTATCAATCTTAAGTATGGTATAATGAAATCAATAAAAAAGCAAGAGAGGATTTTTCTTATGAAGCCAAATGAACCAGAACAACTAGACTTGCAAGAAAAATTGCAAACCAGTGCTGCAGTGACGATGTTCGTTTTGTCGGACTCTGCCGGTGAAACAGCATCGAAGCTTGCCCAAGCGACAATGGCACAGTACCCCAGCGTCGAATTTAACCTTTTTAGACGCACGTTTATCCACACGAAAGAGCACTTGATCAAAGCATTATCAGATGCTAAGAAACACAATGCCATTATTCTTCACACTTTGATCAAAGAAGAACTCGTGGATTTGACGAATCATTTTTGTGAAGAAGCGGATCTCTATCATTTCGACGTATTAACACCGCCTGTCAGTGAAGTGGCACGCCGCACTGGAGTAGCACCTTCGCGAGAGCCAGGGGCTTTGCACCACCTGAACGAAAATTATTTCAAACGCATCAAAGCCATGGAATTTGCGGTCATGTACGATGACGGAAAAGACCCTCGTGGCTTCTTGGAAGCAGATGTCGTGTTACTAGGGGTTTCTCGAACCTCAAAAACACCGTTGAGTCTATTTTTAGCGAACAAAAACTTAAAAGTCGCTAATTTGCCTTTGGTTCCACAAGCCCACATCCCGAAACAGCTCTGGGAAATCGATCCGAAAAAAATCGTCGGGTTAACAAATGATCCGAATGTGTTAAACAGTATCCGCAAAGAACGGATGCGTTCTTATGGCCTGAACCCTGACTCTGCATATTCCGATATTGAAAAAATCAAAGCAGAGCTGACGTTTGCTAATGATCTTTATGAGAAATTAGGTTGTGTCGTGATCAATGTCGCTTCCCTTTCCATCGAAGAAACCGCCTCAATGATTTTAAATGCATTAAACTTAGAAGACCATAGCTATTACACTTCAGAGACAAAAGACTGACAACGATAAAGCAATAAAAAAAGATGAACAGACTGCCGTCTGCTCATCTTTTTTAGGATATCTATCATTTCAAAGTGTTTTAAAAAACTTGCAGCCCTTCACGATCGATTTGTAATTGTTCGATATACGCATTGCTCTCCAAGGCATGTAGAAGTTTTGAGATTCGTTCTGCCCGTTCCTCTGGGACGATCGCTAAGACCGTTGGTCCAGCGCCGCTTAAGAAACAGCCATAGCCGCCTTCTTCTTCGCAAATCTGGCGAATGGTCGACAAGTGTGGCACAAGCTTTTCCCGATAGGCTTCATGAAAGCGATCCTGCTGCATCAATTTCCCTGCAAGAGGCAGATTGCCATTGATGACCGCTGCGATCATCACGTTGGCGATCGCACTGGCCTCAACTGCTTGCTCGTGAGAAAGTGTTTGCGGCAAGACTTGACGACTTTCTTCAGTCAAAAGTTCTTCATGAGGAATATAGGCAATGATCTCGCACTCTGGAAAATGATGCTTTACTAAATACGTATGCTTGTGCTGATGGTCATAAGCAGCAACTGCAAAATCTCCATAGATCGCTGGTCCAACATTGTCAGGATGCCCTTCAATGGCAGTTGCGATCTCAAGCTTTTGTGCTGCACTCAGATTCATGTGTGCCATTCGGTTGGCTAGTTCAATACCAGCGACGATCACCGAGGAACTACTGCCTAAGCCTCGTGCCAAAGGAATATCCGAACTCATACGGATCTTCAGGGGTTTCATGTCTGGTGCTAATTTTAGTGCCACACGCAAAAGTAAGTTAGTTTCATCGTTTGGGATCTCTGAGCCTAGCTCATGGATGATCTCCCATGTATCGTTTTCTTTTAAAACTTCGATGAACAAATACTTTGACAGGGCAATCCCGCAGGAATCAAAACCAGGCCCTAAATTCGCACTGGTTGCAGGAACGCGGATCTTCATAACTTGGCAACTCCTTCACGAAGATGCTGGCGCATTTCTTCTAAATCACTCATCTTATTGATGGTTACTTCTGTCGCTTTGATAGCTGTATCAGGATCCTTCAGACCATTTCCAGTAAAGACGGCAACGACAGTCTCACCTGGTTTGATTTTCCCTGCTTTCACGTGCTGGATGACACCAGCCAGCGATGCAGCTGAGCCTGGTTCAATAAACACACCATCTTGCGCAGCAATTTTACGGTAAGCATTCAAAATTTCCTCATCGGTTACTGCATCGATGTGTCCATTTGATTCATCACGAGCGGCTTCTGCCAACTGCCAGCTGGCTGGATTGCCGATCCGAATCGCTGTAGCGATCGTTTCTGGCTGTTCGATGACTTCCCCACGGACGATCGCAGCAGCACCTTCAGCTTCAAACCCATGCATTCTTGGCAACGTGGTGCCTTTTTTCTCATGCCATTCTTTGAATCCTTTCCAATAAGCCGAGATATTCCCAGCATTACCAACTGGAATTGCAAGAACATCAGGCGCCTGTCCTAGCTGTTCGCATACTTCAAAGGCAGCTGTTTTTTGTCCTTCTAAACGATAAGGATTGACAGAGTTCACTAATGCCACAGCTTCTGTTTTCGCAATATCCCGGACTGCTTTTAACGCTTCATCAAAGTTTCCTGGAATCGAAATGATGTCCGCTCCATAAACGATCGCTTGCGCCAGTTTCCCCATAGCGATCTTGCCTTCTGGAATGACGACATAAGCTTTGATTCCTGCTCTGGTCGCATAAGCGGCTGCGGCTGCACTAGTATTTCCTGTCGAGGCACAAACGATCGCTTTCGCGCCTTCTTCCACCGCTTTTGCCACCGCCATCACCATGCCGCGGTCTTTAAATGAGCCTGTCGGATTCAGGCCTTCGTATTTTCCATACAATTGGATCCCTAATTCATTTGAAAGACTTGGTAATGGAATCAGAGGTGTATTTCCTTCAGCCAGCGACAATGCTGGGGTATTTTCATTAACTGGGAGATATTCCTTGTATTGATGCAATAATCCTTGATACATGTTTATTCCTCCATCACTTTCATTATTTGCACGTTTTGCGTATTCGCGTATGCCTTGAGTGCTACTGTTAGGTCCTTTTCACTGATTGGCTTCGTGATTCCAGCTATTCGTTGGCTTGCTTCATCAAATGCTGTGTGCTTTGATTCAAACCATTCTGGGAAAGAAGCTGCATTAAGGTCTTTACTTGAAAAGGAAACATAGTGTTGCACAGGAACTTCTTGTACCGAAGCCAATGCTGTTTCTTTTTCAAAGGTTAAAAAAGGTTCAACGATCCCGAATGTTTTGTTTTTAGCCAATACCGTCAAATCGGCAACCACACTAGTGGCTGTCGGACGCGATCCAGCCCCTGGTCCATAAACCATCGACTGATCAATTCCGTCGCTTTTGATAAAAATACCATTGAACTCATTTTGGATCGTCGCCAAGGCGTGGTTTTTTGGCACTAACACCGGCCCAACCGATACAGTAAGGGAACCGTCATCAGTCTTTTGAGCTGCGCCAATCAATTTCACTTCATAGCCAAAAGCTTGTGCCTGCTTAATATCTTCTACAGCTAATCCGCGAATACCTTTTGTTGCAACATCAGCAACGTCGATTGTTTTCCCAAAAGCAAATTTGGTCAGGATCACCATTTTATAAGCCGCATCGATACCGTCAACATCATTGGAAGGATCTGATTCGGCAAAACCTTTTACTTGAGCTTGTGACAACGCATCTTCATAGGTCATGCCATCTTCCGTCATTTTCGTCAGCATATAATTGGTCGTCCCATTGACGATGCCAAAAATCCCTGTGATCGTATCAGGTAGATAGTGGGTGCTCAATGTGCGCAAAATCGGAATTCCTCCCCCCACACTGGCTTCATAATAAAGAGAAACACCGGCTTTTTCAGCAATTGCCAGCAGTTCAGGTCCATGGGTGGCAATCAGATCTTTATTTGCCGTCACAACATGCTTTTTATTTTCTAAAGCAGCTGAAATAAACGCTTTTGCCGGATCGATCTTCCCGATCAATTCCACAATTACGTCGATGGTCTCATCTTCAAACAACTCATTTGCCTCATTCGTCAAAGCAAACCCATACTTAGCTGCTAACGCAGACTTATCCTCATAAGGCGAAGCTAATGCTTTCGTGATTTGTACACTGACTCCTGTGCGTGCTAGAATGGCTTCTTTTTGCTCTGCCAGCACTTGGCATACCCCGCTGCCGACAACACCCATTCCTAATAATCCAATGTTCAATTGCTTACCCATAATGCCCCCTAACTGAAAACGTTATTAAAAACCGTTCATCTAATTTTAATATTTCCACTAGCATACCAAAAACAATAAGAAAAAACTAGGACTTTTGAGAAATTCTCGCCCTAGTTTTAACGGTGATGGATATGTTCGAATGTTTTTTGCAAAATATCCACAACATGTTTGTCATCAAGACTATAAAGGATGGTTTTTCCTTGTCTTTCCGACTTTACGATCCGATTATCTTTCAATAGTTTCAACTGATGAGAGACTGCTGATTGTTCCATATGTACTTGTTCCGCGATTGAAGTGACATTGCGTTCACCCTCTTGAAGGGACAACAAAATTTTTAATCTGGTCGGATCACTAAGCATCTTAAAAATCTGCGTTACTTGCTGAATTTCCTCTAATTTAGGCGGAGTCATCGCGCCACATCCTCTCTTATTTCCTTTTGCATTTTAGCCCTTGATAGACGGCTTGTCAATCAGCGGCCGCCAAACAAGGAGAAGTAATTAAATAAAAGACAAGAATAGATCCAAGTGTCAGAAAATTCCCTTTAGAAGCTTAGGTCCCTCAACAACTGTTCGTTGAGGGAAACAAATGCTTCTTTTTCTACCACTCGGATCATTCAGTCAAATTGCAATTTTTTGATTATGAAGGCAGCAGATGACTTTATTCACCTGTGATTTCTTCAATCGCTGCTTGCAGATCAGCAATTTTTTGTTCTGCTGCTTCTGCCGTTTCGCCTTTTACACCAATATAAAACTTGATTTTCGGTTCGGTCCCAGAAGGACGAACCGCAATCCAGCTTTCATCTTCCAAGGTGTATTTCAAAACATCAGAAGGCGGTGTGGTCATTTTTTGTTGGTGACCATCTAAGCCCACACGAGTCAAAAGTTTAAAGTCTTCTGTTTGTACGACAGGGGTTCCTGCGAAGACAGAAGGTGCTTTTTCACGGAAAGTCTTCATCAAGGCAGCAATCTTAGTTGCCCCTTCCATGCCGCTCATCGTTACAGAAATCGTTTTTTCTGCATAATAACCGTACTCTTCAAAAATATCTTGCAGACCGTCATACAATGTTTTGTTTGATTGTTTGTAAAAAGCAGCCACTTCTGCTAATAAAACGAGCGCTTGGATCGCGTCCTTGTCCCGTACGAATGGTTTTACTAAGTAGCCATAGCTTTCTTCAAAGCCAAACATAAAGGTTTGAGAATGGTCTTTTTCAAATTGTTGGATTTTTTCGGCAATAAATTTAAAGCCGGTCAATACATTGATCATATCCACATCGTAGGATTTAGCGATCGCTGTTGGCAATTCACTAGAAACGATCGATTTTAAGACTGCTGCATTTTCTGGCAATGTCCCAGCTGTTTTATGGGCTTCTAAAATGTAACGGATCATCAATGCGCCTAACTGATTACCTGTCAACACTTGGTAGTTGCCATCTGGCATTCTTACTGCAGCTCCTAAGCGATCGGCATCTGGATCTGTTGCGATCAACAGGTCAGCACCTTCTTTTTCTCCTAAAGCAATCGCATATTCAAAGGCAGAGTGCTCTTCTGGATTCGGTGATTTTACTGTACTGAAATTTGGATCAGCAACCGCTTGAGAAGGTTCAATAATGAATTGTTGGAAACCAGCTTGTTTCAACGCTTTCTCCCCAAGCATCCGCCCTGTTCCGTGAAGTGGTGTATAGACAAGTTTCAAATCTTTGCCCACCGTATCGATCAATTCTTGATCGATCGTGACTTCTTTGATCTCTTTCAGATAGGCAGTATCGATTTCTTCGCCAATAATAGAGATCAAGCCGCTGTTTTTGGCTTCTTCTTCACTTAATACAGGGATCTCTAACGGATTTTCAATTTCCCGAACGAATTTTGTCAATGCATCCGCATCTGCTGGTGGCATTTGTCCACCATCTTCCCCATATACTTTGTAGCCATTGTATTCGGCTGGATTGTGAGAAGCTGTGATCATGATTCCAGTAAAGGTTTTTAAGTAACGCACAGCAAAAGATAATTCTGGCGTCGGACGTAAGCTTTCAAAGACGAAGGCTGGAATATCGTGTTTTGCCAATGTTTTTGCCGCTTCCATCGCGAACTCAGGTGAAAAATGACGGGAATCATAGGCGATCGCTACGCCACGACGTCTTGTTTCAGGATCTTGTGTATCCATAAAGCGAGCCAATCCTTCGGTTGCTTGACGAATCGTATAAATGTTCATCCGATTGATACCAGGTCCTAAAATTCCTCGCATACCGGCAGTCCCAAATTCCAAAGGCATATAAAAAGCGTCTTCTAACATCGCAGGATCTGCTTCTAATGCGGTCAATTGTTCTTTTAATTGTGGATCTAAGTGTTCACTGTTTTTCCATTGATTAAATGTTTGTTCCCATGCCATAAAATAACCTCTCCTTTTTCCGTTAAAATGCTCTAAAATTAGTATAACACTACTTACAGATTTCTCAAAGAATAACCAAACGAAAAATAAAAACAGCTGCTATCAAAAGTGATTGACACTTTAAAAATAACAGCTGATTCCATTAAACTATTTCGTTAATTGAGCATCCTTTTGTGTTTCAATAAAATCAAACACTTGTTGACCAGCAATACTGCCATCGCCGACTGCCGTCGTGATTTGACGCAAGCCTTTTTCACGAACATCGCCAACCGCGTAAACACCAGGAATTGAAGTTTCCATCTGCTCATTGGTTAAAATCCAGCCAGCATCATTCGTGATACCGCTGGCTTTGAATGGTTCTGTCAACGGATCTAAACCAACATAGATAAAGACACCGCCAGCAGCTTCTTCTGTCACTTCATCCGTTTTTACGTTTCTGATTTGCACGCCAGTCACGACCATCTCATTGCCTTTGATTTCTTCAACAACAGAATCCCAAATAAAAGAGATTTTCTCGTTGGCAAATGCGCGGTCTTGAATGATTTTTTGTGCTCGTAATTCGTCACGACGGTGAACGATCGTTACTTCGGAAGCAAATTGTGTTAAGTAGATAGCTTCTTCGACTGCCGAGTCGCCTCCGCCAACAACAATCAAGCGTTTGTTACGGAAAAAGGCACCGTCACAAACCGCACAGTATGAAACACCGCGTCCCGCGAATTCTTCTTCGCCTTTGACGCCTAACTTTCTATGTACGCATCCTGTGGCAATGATGATTGTTTTCCCTTGATAAGTTTTGTCTTCGGTGGCAACTTCTTTGAATTCACCTTGATCCGTGATGCTCTGAACAATCCCATAGGCATTTTCAACACCAAATTTAATGGCACCTTCATACATTTTAAATGCTAATTCAGGGCCTAGGATTGATTCGTATCCTGGGTAGTTTTCAACTTCAGCCGTATTGTTCATTTGACCGCCAGGTGCGCCTCGTTCAATCATTAGTACTGATAAATTCGATCTTGACGCATAAAGCGCTGCTGTCATCCCCGCAGGGCCTGAGCCGATGATAATTACATCATACATATATTTCCCTCCAATTTGGACTACCCATACTTTACTTTCAAAAGCAAATTCTTTCAACTCATCTGCTTACAAAAAATAATAAGATATTCCTGCTTTTACTTTTGAAAATTACATTGACTTTCTTTTCAATTTTTGTAAAATTTTCACGATACGTCTATTATATAGAAAATAAGGAGTCCTTACAATTGAATAAGAAAAAACTTTTAGGAAAATCAGACCGTGAACTGCTTTTCCTCAGCTGGCCGATTTTTGTTGAGCTATTTTTGCGGGTCGTTATTGGGAATGTCAACGTTTGGATGATTTCTCATTACTCCGAGCCAGCAGTAGCGGCCGTCAGTGCTGCCAATCAACTATTGAATTTAACGGTCTTTATTTACGGTTTCATCACCGTGGGTACTCAGATCATTATCGCACAATTGATTGGTGCGAAAAAACGCGACCAGATACCGAAAGTCATCAATACCGCTCTTTTTGGCTCATTGTTCATCGGGATTTTGATCAGCTTAATGTTCCTTTTCGGCTCAACCTATCTCCTTCGTTTCATGGGATTGGATGCTGAATTAGTTGCTTTAGGTCATGGGTACTTACAAGTGTATGGGGGAAGTCTGTTCCTTTCATCGATCACGGCGGTCATAATTGCTGTCATGCGTAGCCACAGTTTCACAAAACCTGCGTTATTGGTGCCGATGTTTGCTAGTATCCTAGCCGTCATTGGGAATTACTTTGTCTTATATAGCCCCTTTGGTTTACCGAATTTTGGTGTGACCGGATTGGCATTTTCTAGCGTCTTTGGTAATTCGATTGGTTTAATAATTGCCGCAATGTTGCTGAAGAAGCATGTGAATTTTTCTGTTTTATCTGCCCGTTTCTCGAATGTCTCTTGGGGTGTGATGAAAAACATTTTGACTTACGGATTGCCTTCTTCTGGCGAGTCTCTTTCCTATCAAGGAGCGCAAGTCGTAGTGACGATGATCGTGGCTCAACTTGGTGCCAGCGTCTTGATTGCAAAATCTTACGTAACAGCTATCACCCAATTTGTTTATTTGATTGCCTCCGCATTGAGTCAAGGGAATCAAATCATGATTGGCCGCAATGTCGGTGCTGGAGAATACGATCGCGCGCATCAGCGAGGCATGCGCACGATGGTGATCGGGATCATTGCCTCGGTAACGATCTGTTTATTGACTTACTTGTTTATTGAGCCAATCATGGGAATCTTTACCACCAACGCGGAAGTGATCGAGATTGCCAAAGGTGTCTTTTTGGTAGAGATCGTTTTAGAAACGGCGCGTGCAGTCAATATGATCCTTGTGGGTTCCTTAAATGCAAGTGGCGATGTGAAGTTCCCATTGATCTGTAGTCTAGTTGTTCTATGGGTCATCAGCTTACCGTTTTCCTATTCACTGGCGATCGTCTTTAAATTCGGCTTGATCGGCGTTTGGATCGCTTATGCCATTGACGAAGCATTGCGCAGCGTCTTAATGATTTATCGTTGGCACTCCGGTGTATGGAAAACTAAATCTGTCGTTCATCCACAAGAAACAGAACCCGAAGTATTGCCAGAAGCATAATTAAAGTCCAGCGGTCTCGGTGACTGCTGGACTTTTTTGTTTTCCATAAAAAATAAAATGCGCCAAGAAGTTTGCTTGGTTTTTTTGAAGACTTTGCTCTATACTTGTCTCAGAAGCTATCGACTACGATTTACATTAAAAGGAGCGTTTGCTATGTCAATCTATGACTACCAAGCAACATTGGAAAATGGCGAAACTTATTCGCTAGCAAAATACGAAGGTCAACCGCTAGTGATCGTCAATACAGCTACGAAGTGTGGTTTGAGCCCGCAGTTCAAAGAATTACAAGGTCTTTATGAAACTTATAAAGACCAAGGATTGGTCGTTTTAGGGTTTCCTTCTGATCAGTTCAAACAAGAAGTCGGGTCAGCCGAAGAAGCCGCAGCCGCTTGCCGAACCACCTATGGTGTCGACTTTCCGATGCACAAGTTAACAGTGATCAATGGAAAAGACGCGGATCCCTTGTTTCGCTATTTGGAAGAAGAAGCACCTGGCACGCTAGGAAAAGCCATTAAATGGAATTTCACGAAATTCTTGGTGGATCGCCAAGGTAAAGTCGTTGAGCGTTTCGCTCCCCAGACAAATCCTCAAAAAATGATTCCAGAAATTGAAAAAGTTCTTTAAAAAACAGAGAAAGGCGATTTTGAGGACAAAACATGTCATCCTTAAGGTCACCTTTTTGTGATTGCTACAACATAAACATTATACAACAATCACATTGGCGCTTGTCAAAATATCTGAATGTCTATTTCTTCTTAAAGAAACCATTCGTTACAAAGATTTCAAAAAGACTTTAAAAAAACTGCAGTTGATCCCCTTTGATTTCTCAACGGGATCAACTGCAGCTTCTTTTGATTAGTTATTCGATAAATCTTCACCATTTGAAGCAATCACTTGTTTGTACCAATCAAATGATTTTTTCTTTGTTCGTTTCAAGGTGCCGTTTCCTTCATTGTCACGGTCCACATAAATGAAACCATAGCGTTTTTTCATTTCACCTGTTCCAGCTGAAACTAAATCGATACAACCCCAAGTCGTGTAACCCAATAAGTCGACACCATCTTGTTCAACCGCATCTTTCATTGCTTGGATATGCTCTGCCAAATATTGGATGCGGTAATCATCTTCCACATAGCCATCTGCATCTGGTGTATCCACAGCGCCTAGACCATTTTCAACGATAAACAATGGTTTTTGGTAACGGTCATAAATGTCATTCATTGTAATCCGCAAACCAAGTGGATCAATTTGCCAACCCCACTCACTTGCTTCCAAGTATGGGTTTTTCACAGAGGCAAAAATATTGCCAGCCGTTTGTTCTAACAATTCAGCGTCCGTTGTTGATACGCGTGAAGAATAGTAAGAGAAAGAAATAAAGTCTACGGTGTGAGCTTTCAACAGCTCAAGGTCGCCTTCTTCCATTTTGATTTCGATCCCATTGCGTTCCATTTCTTTCAGCGCATATTGTGGATATTCCCCACGTGATTGAACATCAATAAAGAAATAGTTTTCGCGATCTGCTTTGCGTGATTCCCAGACATCTTCTGGTTTGCTTGTATATGGATAGTACGCGCCAGCAGCCAGCATACAACCTACTTTGTTTTCAGGATCAACTTCGTGAGCGATTTTCGTTGCGATTGCGGATGCCAACAACTCGTGATGAGCCGCTTGATATTTCACTTGCTCAACGTTATCGCCTTCTTCAAAATAAAGTCCCGCTCCCATAAATGGCGCATGTAGAATCATGTTGATTTCGTTGAAGGTCAACCAGTATTTTACTAATCCTTTGTAGCGGTTGAAAATCACGTTACACAAGTTTTCATAGAATCCGACTAATTCACGAGAACGCCATGCTCCGTATTTTTCAACTAAATGCATTGGGCAATCAAAGTGAGTGATCGTTACTAATGGTTCGATCCCATATTTGTGGCATTCTTTGAAAAGATCTTCATAGAACTTCAAGCCGTCTTCATTTGGTTCTGTTTCATCCCCTTTAGGGAAAATCCGACTCCAAGCGATCGACAAACGGTAGGTTTTAAAGCCCATTTCGCCAAATAGCGCGATGTCTTCTTTGTAGCGATGATACATATCGATCGCTTCTTTTGCTGGGTAGAAATGTTCGTCATCAAAATCGAACATTTTCATTTGACCAGTAATGACTGGAAAACGATCTTTGCCGATCGGTACCACGTCAACGTTTGCCAAGCCGCGTCCTCCTTCTTGGTAGCCTCCTTCACATTGATTGGCAGCTGTTGCGCCGCCCCATAAAAAGTCTTTTCTAAATGCCATGTTTCTTTCCTACTTTCTCTTTATTTAACTAGTTCGCGATCAAGTTCGCGGGCTACTTCATCTTGTACTTCTACGCCTTCTTTTTCAAGACGTGCGATCGTTTCCTTAAATTTAGGCAAGTGATCTTTGTGGGCAATAAACAGTTCGTCCATGACACGTTTTGCCGTATCACCTGATGGAACCAATGGGTTGATGGTGAAGGCTTGTAATGCGATATTGTAATCCCCAGTCACTGCTGCTTCGATCGTTAATAATTCCATTGCTTTCATTACCTGTAACCAACCTTTTTCAGCTGTCGGTAACTCACCAAAGGCAACATTTCTAGCACCTTGTCCGCCAACGTAAGCTGTTACTTCAACTACACAATCGGCAGGAAGATCTGGAACGGCGCCTTCATTTTTTGTTGAAACAACGATTTGGGTATTTTTATTGGCATAAATGGAAGCAATCGTTTCACACGCTGCATCTGAGTAATACGCACCACCACGTTTTTGCAGCTGTTCAGGTTTATGATCCAATTCAGGGTCTTTGTACAACTCAAACAATTCGGCTTCGGTTTGTTTCACTTGCTGTGCACGGGTCCCAACAGTCTTGTATTCTTCGATCGCATGATTCAGCATTTCTTCTTGACGATAGTAGTAACGATGATAACCGCAAGGGATCATCTTCATTTGTTCTAGCTGTTCTTTGTAAAATGGAATATCAAAGATATTCTTCGGTAAGCCATTGTCTTCTTCATACATTTTATCAATAATATCCATCGTTACATCGTTGCCGTGTGAATCAGCAACTTTGTGCCAATGGAAGTGGTTCAATCCTGCAAATTTGTAGATCAATTCGTCCGGTTCTTTACCGATCAAGGCTGGCTCAATCATGGTTGCCATGACTGGCACATTACACAACCCGATCACTTTGTCCCATTTTCCGTAACGCACGATTGCTTCAGTCACCATGCCGCTTGGATTCGCAAAATTGATCAACCAAGCATCCGGACATAAACGTTTCATGTCTTCAACAATTTCAAGAATGATTGGAACCGTACGAAACGCTTTGAACATTCCGCCAGGGCCGTTGGTTTCTTGACCAATCATGCCATAATAAGCAGGAATTCGTTCATCTTTAATGCGGGCATTCAGCAACCCTACTCGAAATTGGGTCGTAACGAAATCAGCATCTTTTAGCGCTTCTTCTCGATCCAATGTCATGTGGATTTTTACATCGTAGGGTGACGCATCCCACATCCGTTGTGCCATCGCACCAACGATTGCTAATTTTTCTTTTCCTGCTTCGATATCTACTAGCCAAATTTCACGAATCGGCAATTCTTCATAGCGTTTGATAAAGCCTTCCATTAACTCCGGGGTATAGCTGCTGCCGCCACCAATGGTTGCAATTTTAATTCCTTTTGTCATTGTATTGCTCCTTTGCTATTTTATTTACATTCTTATTATCATTCATAAAAACATTTGATTCAATGTAAATAGCATATTTAGAAAAAGCGTTTGCAAATCTCGCTTCTTCTTGCAGATGTTTTGTAAAAAAGATTTACAAAGAGCATCAAATAAGGAATAATTAGGATGTAAACGATTCGCTAGGTACTGAATAAAAACGAATTTTTGTAAAAACCATTTACAAATAATCATAAAAAAATGTAAAAAGGAGCATATATACCATGTTGTTACAAGAAAAAATGCGCCAAATCAAACTAGCACCAGCGGAACGATCGTTGATCGATTATTTATTAGCCAACCCGACTGCGATGGCGGATCAAACCATTAAGGAATTGTCAGAAAAGACCTACGTTCATCCTTCTACTTTTATTCGGATTGCTAAAAAATTAGGCTTCAATGGTTGGCTCGACTTAAAAACGGCCTTTGTGGAAGAGCAAACTTATATGAGCAGCCATTTTACAGATGTAGATGCGAACTTCCCTTTTTCCTCCCATGACGGCATTATGACCATCGCCAAAAAGTTGGCAAAGCTTGAACAAACAACGATTGAAGATACGCTTTCCTTGATCCATCATGATGAATTACAAAAAGCGAAACAATCGTTGCTCAACGCCAACCATATCAAGATCTTCGCCAGTAATGCCAATACCTTGATTTCTCAAGACTTTGTTTTGAAGATGCGGCGTTTAGGAAAAAACATTCACGTCTGCGACACCTTCGGCGAGAGTGCTTACGAGGCATCTAACTGTACCTCCGATACGACCGCGATCTTGATTTCTTACACCGGTGAAAACAAAATGGTCAAAGAAATCGGTAAGATCCTTGCCGAGCGGCAGGTTTCCATCATTGGCATGACGAGTATCGGGGAGAACTCCTTGGCGAAATTAAGTAATTGTGTTTTGAATATCACGACAAGAGAACGGCTCTACTCAAAGATCGCCAACTTTACGATCAATACGTCCGTTTGCTACTTGCTGGATTTGTTGTACGCAGTCGTCTTTTCGGAGCATTATGAAAAAAACTTGCAGCATTTGATCGATATTGGCATGGCTTATGACAAGCGCCCTACATCATCGACGATAATCGCTGAGCCAACCTACGATAAAAATCTTCATTATAAAGACTCACTGTTTCCCAATTAAATGACTGACAAAAAGCGATCGCTTCACATGGGCGATCGCTTTTAACCTTACGTAGAACTTGTTAGAAAGTTTTTGGCTAAACTAAAGCCGTGATCAAATCATCGGAACAGCCTACCTCACGTTTGTCTGACTCGATGATATCCAAATAATCGGCGGAGTTGGTGACTAACACTGGGGTCTCAATATTAAATCCAGCTTTGATCAATGCATCCTTATCAAAGGTGATCAATTTTTGTCCGCGAGTCACCGTGTCTCCTTGCTTCACATGGGCTTCAAAGTATTCACCGTTTAATTGAACAGTATCTAAACCAATATGGATCAAAAGCTCTAAGCCGTTCTCAGAGATCAACCCAATGGCATGTTTGGTTGGGAACAAGGTCATTACTGTTCCGTCAAAAGGAGCCACAACTTCGCCTTTTGAGGGATGGATCAAGATGCCTTTTCCTAGAATCCCTTGTGCGAAGGCTTCATCTTTTGCACTGCTTAGTGGTGCGATCGTTCCTTCAACAGGGGAAGTGATTACTTCTTTCCGAACAGTCATCGCTGGTTGTCCTTCTGCGATTTCTTCTTCCACCGCATCATCTTTCCAGAAAGCCATCGTCAAACCAAAACCAATCGCTGCAGCGATCAAGATCCCGATGACCGAGAACCACATGCCACTGGCATCGCCTTCTGGAGTGATATAGTTAAAGATTCCAAAGACGCCTAAACCACCAGAGGTATAGCTCGTTGTGCCATTGATCATTAAGAAGGCACCTGCGACCGCCCCACCAATCATTGAGAAGAAAAACGGCATTTTTTTCGGTAACGTGATCCCATAAATTGCTGGTTCTGTTACACCAAAAAGTCCTGAGATAATGGCTGGTGGACATAGAGCTTTTAGTTTTTTGTCTTTAAGTTTAAAGTACATAGCCATCACTACCGCTGTTTGGGCAAAGCTGGCACCAAATGATGCTACCAAAATTTGACTGTAGCCGAGCTGTGTCACTTGCATAATGTGTAGTGGCACAACTGACCAATGCAAGCCGAAAATAACCAAGACTTGCCAGAAGAAGCCTAATAACAAACCATAAATCGCTGGAGAGAAGTCCATCAATGCTTCAAATCCTGAGCTTAAAAGATCCGTCAACATACTGATCACAGGTCCAATCACCAAAAAGCCAATTGGCAATGCAATCAATAAAACCAAGAAAGGCACTAAAAATGTTTGGACAACAGACGGAATGATTTTCTTCGCCAATTTTTGAACTTGTGCAGCGAATGCGATGATAAAGATTACTGGAACCACACTACTAGTATATGTCGCACCAACCCACGGAATCCCTAAGAAGGTTTCATACGCTGGCAAGCCTAATAAGCTATAAGGTGCAGCAGCTCCCTCGCCAGCTCCGGCAACAAATGCCGCTTGCAAGGCTGATCCTTGAATCGTCGGATAGCAAAGCGCCGACCCGATCACGATTCCCACCATTGGATTTAAGCGGAATTTTTTTGCTGACGTATACCCTAAAATCACCGGCATAAACATGAAGATCGAATCACCAATCGCATTGAACATCACATAGGTACCAGTCGTTGTTGTATAATCGATCAAACCTGTTGTACCAATAAAAAGCAACAGTGCGTTTAGTCCTTTGATCATCCCAGCCGCACACAAAGCACCTAAGAAGGGTTGGAAGCAGCCGCTCAAAATATCGATCAAACGATCAAACAAGTTGCCACCTGAGGCTGTTTCTTCAGCATCACCACTGATTCCTGCAACATCGATCACTTCTGCATAGACATCTGGCACATGGTTTCCGATAACCACCTGGTATTGACCGCCACTCTTCATGACCGTCACGACACCTTCCATGTTCTTTAAGACTTCATCATTTGCGACGCCTTCATCCTTTAATTTAAAACGCAGGCGTGTGATACAATGCGTCAAGCTATTGATGTTCTCTTTCCCACCGACATTTGCGACAATTTTTTCTGCTAATTCACGATATTTACCCATTTTTGATTCCTCCAATTTTTTTGTATTGAAGGTTTAGCCAACTGAATGTCACTATCCAAAATGTTTCGTCTTTGATATGCTGCTTCTTAACTAGCGGTCCTAAAAATACGTTTTAATAAAAATCATTGCCAAAAAATTATTCTTTCTTCTATATCTTGCACTGAGTAAAACTCCTTCTCCTTTCTTCTTTATTTCAATCAACGATTTTTTTGCACAAGTCTGGCAATATGAATCGTTAAATACAAACTTTCGTCACTGGACATTTGATACTGATATTGATTTTCTAATAGTTCAGCGATTTTTTGTACGCATTGATACGCATTTCGGTACTTCACTTTGACCATAGCCAAAAGATCTTCATCGGTTTCATCCGTATGAGGGGTATGGTTTTGCATTCTTGAGACAAAAAATTTCAAATGCGTAGTGAAGCGATAAAAATAAACGGACTCTTCATCAAAGGTGGTTTTGAAAAAATATTTAACAATGTTAATGATGTCTTGCATCGTTTGGGTTAGCTCAGCAATATTGCCTTGGTCACCATTTTCGGTTTGCGCATTGACCAGATGCAGAGCAATAAAGCCAGCTTCATCATCTGGCAGCTGAATCCCGTAATGTTCTTTGATTTTTTCTACTGTTTTGCAGCCTATTTGGTACTCATCGGGGAAAAAACGCTTGATATCCCACAATAAGACATTTTTGACCGTCATTCCTTTTTTCGATCGTTCAATGGCACAGTGCATATGATCTGTCAGCGAGATGTAGATGGAATCATTGATGGGGGATGACAATTCTCGCCGAGCATACTCAATGATCTCATTGGATAATTCAAGATATTCCAGTGGTAAGTCAGCAAGCAGCTCTTGAAATTGAGATAAGATCGTCTGATTTTCTAAGCGATATACTTTATCGACCGTTTCTGAAGAAATGTCATCTCCCACTTTTTTCTTAAAGGCAATCCCCCGCCCCATAACAATAATCTCGTTTTGACTTTGATCGGTAGTGATCACAACATTATTGTTTAACACTTTACTGATTTTCATGTCCTACCCCCACTTACTTTATCATTGCGGATATGGTTCATTGCTTGTCTTTATTGTTTAGCCAACAGTCAACACAGAAAAAACCTCATGAAAGCAGCGCAAATACCGCAGCTTCATCAGGTTTAGCTTGTTAAAAATCAACAATCACTATCCATTAGAACCAGTTCTATTATCTTTATCATAGCAAAGGTAGAAAGCGCTGTCAATCGTTGTTCGTTATTTTTATTTTCATCCCTTCCTTCTTTTTTTCGTACAAAAAAACCTTAAAAACGAGAGTCTTTAAGGTTAGCATTACTATCAAAGCTATTAAACTTCACTTGCCTGCAAACGGTACATATCGGCATACAACCCTTTTTGAGCCAAAAGTTCATCATGGGTGCCTCGTTCGACGATCGAGCCTTTATCAAGCACCAAAATCAACTCAGCATCGCGAATGGTAGACAATCGATGGGCGATCGCGATCGTGGTTCGCCCTTGACGCATATTTGCCAAGCCTTCTTGGATCAGTCCTTCTGTTTCAGTATCGATATTGGCAGTCGCCTCATCCAAGACCAGCACTTTCGGATCGGTCACCATCGTTCGGGCAAAGGAAATCAATTGCCGTTGCCCGCTTGAATAACTGGCACCCCGTTCAATCACTTTGGCGTGGTATTTACCAGGTAGTTTTTGAATAAAGGCATCTGCTTGAACAAATTTTGCTGCTGCTTCGATCTGTTCTTCACGAATGTCCTGATTCAATAAGCGGATATTGTCAGCGATGTCCCCATAAAACATGAAAGCATCTTGCAATACGAGTCCAACTTTTTTCCGAAGCTCTTCCATCGTGAAGTCGCGGATATCTTGATCATCGATCAAAATTTGCCCTTCCCCAAATTCGTAAAAACGCATCAACACATTGATGATCGAGCTCTTGCCACTTCCTGTGTGACCGACTAGAGCCACGGTCTCACCTGGATAGGCGATGAAAGAAATATGATTCAATACGTTGTTTTTTCCATCATAGGAAAAACTGACATCGCGAAATTCAATTTTTCCTTTGGTGATGGTTTGACTGGCATCGGAATTTTGCTGCGGCGTATATTCTTCGTTATCCATAATCTTCAAAATCCGGCTGCCGGCTACCATCCCATCAGTAAAGACGCTGAGAAAATCCATCATCTGTGTCATTGGATTAAAGAATCCTTGAATATAGGTCGTAAAGGCGAAAATTAACCCAACTTCAATCGGCGATTCTAAAGCATCAAACCCAAAGAGCGTCAATGACAAGGCGATCGCTAAGGCATACAACAAACTAATGATTGGTGATAGTAGCAGCGCATTCGTGCGGATCATAGCGTATCTGGTTTTCAAATAATCATCGTTGGTCGCTTCGAATTCTTCATTCAGCCGCGCCTCTTGGCGGAATTGTTGAATGATCTGCATACCAGAAATCGATTCATTCAATTTCGTATTCAGCTGACTCAGTTTTTCCCGCATTTGACGATAGATACGAGAGCTGAATTTTTGATAATACCAGATGACTACCATTAGGATTGGCAGAAAAATCAAGTTTAGTAAGGCAATTTTGACGTTGATGCGGAACATGGCGGCAAAAGAAGAAACCACCGCAAAAATTCCTGTCAATACCATCAAGAAGACATACCAAAATTCATACAATGTTTCTGTGTCGTTGCTGACCCGTGAAACGATCGAACCCGCTGGCGTCTGATCGAAATAGCGCATCCCAAGACTATGCAATTTTTCAAATAATTTTGCTCGAATATATTGATAGGTTTTTAAAGAACCCATTGAATAAAGGAACCATTGGAAAAACCAAATCACGGCTTTTACCAACACCCCAAAGAAATACAACGCAGCAAAGAAATAAATGACTTGCTGGGTCGCCGTCTGATTGGTCAAATAATTATCCATAAAGGTTTGAATGATCAAAGGCAACAAGATATTGATGATCGATAGCACAAAAGCAAAAAAGATCGCTGCATAGAAGGTTTTTCGAAACGGTTTGGCAAAAAGAAACATTCGTTTGATGATGTTTTTTTGCTCTTTAAAGGGAATCGATTTGCTCCATTCTGATTCTTGCATTAGGCTTCACTCCCTTCGATTTTGGCTTCTAGTTGCTGTTTGTCCCACATTTTTTTATACCAGCCATTTGCAGCCAATAATTGTTCATGGGTCCCACGTTCACTGATTTTCCCATTGTCGATCACGAGAATTTCTTCTGCATGCTTGACACTGCTTAGGCGGTGGGCAGCAATGATCGTTGTTTTATTCTGACGGAATGTCAGTAATTGTTGTAAAATAGCTTCTTCCGTTTTGGCATCTACTGCTGAAAGGGCGTCATCTAAAATCAATAATTCTGGGTCAGTGATCAAGGCACGGGCAATGGATAAACGCTGTTTTTGTCCGCCGGAAAGAGAAACACCACGTTCCCCCACCATCGTTTCGTACCCTTCAGGAAACTGACTGATATCCTCGTGGATCACTGCTAATCTAGCAGCCGCTTCAACTTCTGCTTGAGAAGCCCGTGGTTGCGCGAAGCGGATATTGTCTCGAATCGTCATGGAAAATAAGAAATGATCTTGCGGAACATAACCGATCGAACCCAAAAGAGCATTCAAAGAGTAATGCTTGCTGTCGATGCCCCCGAAGGTGATCGCCCCATCAAATGAATCATACTCTCGCAACAAGAGCTTCATCAAAGAGGTTTTTCCTGCACCAGTTTTCCCGACCACACCAAGTGTTTGCCCGGCAGGCAAAGTAAAGTGGATGTCTTGCAGGGCAAAATCATCTCCTTGATAGTGAAAATCATTGATTTGAACGTTCACCGTTCCTTGGGCTGGGGCATCGACCGCATCTTTGGCTTCAATGATATGGGTCTTTGCCGCCAACAATTCGGCAACCCGATCATAACTAGCATTGCCTCGTTCCAGCACATTAAACAGACGTCCGATGGCAAACATCGGCCAAACTAACATACCGATATAACTGATGAAGGATACCAATTGACCGATCGAGATGGTACCGTCCATAACATAATTGCCGCCAACGATGATCGTCAGCACATAGGAGATTCCGATGATGATCGTAATAAACGGATCAAACAAGGCATCCAGAAAATTGACTTTGCGGTTTTTGATAATGGCATGGTCGATTTTGGTTTGAAAATCAGCGATGTCCTCTTTTTCCTGTCCAAAAGTTTTGATGACTTTCATCCCAGTAATACTTTCTTGGGCTTTGTCGTTGATGGAAGAAAAGGCTTCTTGCGAGTCACGAAACGCATCATGCAATTTGCTACCAAGAACCCGTGCCATGACTGCTAAGAAAGGCAGCGGCAATAGAGCAATGATCGTTAACCGCCAGTCGATAAAGAGAACCATCGCAATGATGGTTGCCCCTCCCGAGATGAAGGAATCGGCAAAGGTTAAGATCCCCGCCCCTGCCACATTTTGGATGGCATTCAAGTCATTGGTGGCATGGGCCATCAAATCACCTGTCCGATGCTTTTGATAAAACAACTGATCCATCCTTGTAAAATGTGCAAATAGCTGTCTGCGTAACGTTTTTTCTAGCCGAGCGGCACTGCCCCAGATATGCGTTCGCCAGACAAAACGAAACACATATTGAGCGATAGCTGAAGCAATCAAGATCATAACCCAAAAAAAGATCGTCTGCATCGAGATCTCTTTTTCCGCAATTTCATCGATGATGATCCCGATAACTTTGGGAGGGGCCAACTGTACCAAGGCGACTAGGACTAAAGAGCCTACGCCTAACAAATAATGTTTCTTTTCTTGTTTAAAAAACCAACCTAACTTCCTAAATATTGACATAACACTCTCCATTTCTTTGTGACCTGTTGCCTAAATTTTGCGATTTTTCCGAATATTTATTAGATTCAGATTCGATTGCTACCCCGCTATTCACAGAACGTAAATAGAAAAAGCAGCCTGGGGACATTCTATTGGTTTCTGCATTTTGCCGCAATAAAAAGCGAGCTGATAAAATCAGCCCGCTTCTTAGAAAAAAACCTACTTTTGGTTTTTCATTTGCTGCATCATCTGACGAATCTTTTTCTCAGAAGGTTTTTGACCCATTGACATCATCATCGAGCGAAGCATATCCTCATTAACGGGAGGATTTTTCTTTAGATAATCTTGCATATATTTACGCGCCAAAAAGAAGCCGCCGACAGCGCCTAGTAATGCTGCAACAACAGCGATCACGATTACGATTCCTACACTAACCATTTGAAAACTCTCCTTTCTCTTGTACTCTCAATGAATCATTTTACTAGAAAAAAACACAAAAAGAAAGAGTGAAAGCTGGATTTATCCAAAAACTTTCACTCGTTTCCTCAACTTAATGCGACATCTCTTTTATTGAATAACCAATTTGTTAAAAGGTAGATTAAAACACTATAAACAAGGATCCCGATCGCCATTTCCCAATAGCCCAATCCCGGATCAAAGCCAGTCATCTGCATGTCAGGACTATTTAATAAACTCGGTATCTGCTCTTTGATATTCATAAAATTAAACGGGTTCCACTTCAGCCATGGGTATTTTTCTTGCGCAAAAAGCATGATCGAGTTGATGATGCTGCTTCCAAACAACATACCCAAGCCTAAGCCAACCGCCAGGCTTTGAGAGCGAATGACGGCTGAGATAAAGATGGTCAATGCAATATAAAAGACAATCAATAGCAAGTTGGTTCCCGCAAAAACAAGGGCAACGAAAATCGCCGCTAGCCCGTTGTAGCCAGTAGCAGCAAAAGGTGATTCAGCTGCTAAAAATAAATTGGCGGCTGCTAAACTACTGATTAGTAAAACAGCAGTCCCTAAAAGCGCAAATAAAAACGTGTTGATGGCTTTTGCTGCTAAGATTTGGCTTCTGGAAAAAGGCCGAATCAATAAGAACTTGATCGTTCCACGACTGAACTCTTCCGCCACTGAAGAAGCTGCCACAATCACTACAAATAAGTTTAAAAAGGAAGTCATGTCGCTCAAAGAAGCAAACAAATCATTGGCACCAATTTCTGGACTACCTAAGCGTACAACATAGGTCAAGCCAAACGTCATTAAAACCAATAAAAGCAACATGATCCAAGTAGAACGCTTTTTGGTTAATTTGATCCATTCATTTTTAATCAATGTCAGCATGCTTACAAACCTCCTTCTTCGGTCCAAGCCAAGAATGTATCTTCTAGAGAAGATTGCTTTGTCCGTAGTTCTTTCAAGCCGATCCCAGCCGTCACGATCGCTGCAGCGATTGCCGAACGCTGATCTGTTGCTAGAGTGACTTGCAATTCATCTGCAACCTGCAAGACCTCGACCTCAAAGGAAGCTTTTAACAGTGCTTCCGTTTCCGCATTATCATCAGTTTTAATAATCAGTACATTTTTCTCTGCTTTCAACTCTGCCATTGCTACTTGATGAGTGACTTTTCCTTTTTGCACCACGATCAAATGATCGGCAATTTGTTCGATATCGCTTAATTGATGACTGGAAACTAAGACAGAAACGCCTTTTTCTCTCAAAGAAAGAATCATTTCTCGAAACTCCCGCATGCCTTTAGGATCCAGGCCATTCATCGGTTCATCTAAAACTAATAAGTCTGGTTGATGGACCAATGCCTGGGCAACACCTAAACGCTGACGCATCCCTAATGAATAGGTTTTGACTTTTTGATGGATGTGTCCTTCTAAATGTACCTGACGAATAAGAGCTTCTAATTCTGCTGTCGTACTTTTTTTCTTCGCCATGCGCTGATACTGCATCAAATTTTCATAGCCTGTCATATAATTATAAAACTCAGGATTTTCAACGATCGCACCGACTGAGGCAATCGCGGTTTTAAAAGAAGAATCCAGTAAATTCCCCATAATGGCAATCGATCCTGTGTTGTGCTTCATCAACCCAACAATCATCCGAATGATCGTCGTCTTCCCAGCCCCATTAGGCCCTAATAAACCAACGACTTGTCCTTGGTCCACCACAAAGGAAACATCCTCAATGATTCGTTTGGTTCCAATCAATTTGGAAACATTTTGCAGTGCTAATACTTCTGTCAAAGTTACCCCTTCTTCCTAACACCTTTTCTGCAACGATTTTAAATAAAAAACGTTATGATAATATGTATACCATGCCATCTCTGTAAAAAAAAGTCAAGAAGCGAAAAAGGAACGACGATGTTCCTGTTTTTGCTTCTTGACACCTGTGTTTATCAAAGTCGCTTTTCACTTTCGCCTTACTGCCGAAACTTACGAAATTATAAGTTCTGTCTGCTCAGCCAACCCACGCGGCTGATTATTTACATGGTACGATCAAATCGATTGGGCAAAAACGAGCTTTTCAAAAGCTGCCTTGTTCTTGGCACTTCTGATCTGTTTGATCGTTTGTTTAAGTTGTTTCCACTCCTTTGCGCTTGGTTGACCGTTCCAATAAAAGATATAGGGCTGTTCTTCCTCAGAAAATTCTTGATGAATCGGATAATCACTGATGACCAAATCTGGTTTTTGAGTAAGTGAAAGATGCGCCATCGCTCGATGCGTTGCATTCAATAGTCGGTTCTTCATCCAAAGTTCTTGCGTTTTTCCGTATTTCGAATGGATCGAGAAAGTGACTGGCTGTTCATATTTGATAAAAATAACTCTCAATAACATACAGTATTGGAAAATCAATCGGTCATTCTTTTGCAGCAATGCACGCAAATCAGGTAAAGAAACAGTCGCTTCCTCAAAAAATCGTTTCACGGTCGGATAAAGCACTGGGAAAGCCGCTTGTAGCTCTTGCTTGTCGGTCGGTTTACCAAAACTATCACTTTTTTGTCGGGTACCAAAAAGGTTGGAAGCAGAATGGATCATTACGAAATTAACTAGTAAATAGTTTTTTTCAGCATCGGTAAACCTCAGACGAAAACACTGGGCTAGTTGTTCAACAAGTAATACTTCTGGCTGATACTTGGGTTGGGTCAACCACGAGAGTTCCGCCTCGCAAAGATCCTCTTCAAGATAGGTGTTCATTACGCCAAACATAAAATACAAGAAGCTGCATTCAGGCTCCGAGATTTCAGATAGAGAAAGGTGATTGCCGTTGAATAATGGCTTTAAAAAGACCTCAAAAAACTGATTCCTTTCAATCAGTGGATGTTCAAAGGTACTTACTTCCTCTGGTAAAAAAGTGATTGGATGCTTTTGATGAATTCTTTGCAGGGAGATAGCGAATAGATTAAGAAACTTATCGATATCGATTTTTCTCATATAAGAAGCATGAGTTTCAAACAAAGCCATAACGCTTTCTTTATCCTTGATCGATGCCACGACCTGTGAGTGCTTCTCATCGAAAATCTGCCAATAGGTTAAATGATAAAAATAGCGGATTGCGTATTCCTCACCTGTCAAGGGATCTCCTTTCTTCAGACTATAGGACAAATGATAGTTCGCCAAAATGTGATTTAGTTCTTTCAATTTTCGTTGGACCGTTCGGAGACTGCTGAAGGTTTTGAGGCTGAGTTGTTCAAGGGAGTGATAGTCCCCATGAAAGAGTGCATCGAGTAAGATAAACCCAACGGTTCCCTGTAACAATACATTATATGCTTGACTCAATAAAAATCGTGGAGAAAAAGCAATCACCACTTCTTTTTCTTGTTCATCATAAATCAACGTAAACTGAGGATAGCGGGCACAAAACCATTCGACTTGTTGCACGATCGACTGCATTTTATTCGTTCTCCTATTGAAAACATCAGAAAGCTCTTTAATTGTATATTTTGGTTTGTTCGTTTCGTAACAATAACTTAGAAACTGAAAAATTTGTTTTTCTGTGGTATCCAAAAGTGCGTGTAACATGAAAATTCCCTCGCTTGTATGGTCAGCCAAAGCTGTTTTTTGCTTTGAATCTATCACCTTACAAAATTGTAAGCTGTGAATGTTTGGTGATCGTACCACTGTGCCCTCTTTTCTGTCAAATTACTTTTAACAAATTTTCCTTTTGTTATCTGTATATTTTCATAAAAAAAGTCTGACGCCTCAAAACGATCGTCAGACTAATTATGAATTACGGCAAAACAACACGTGATTGTGCATTCTGGGGAAGAAATTTCCAATCGTGGGTTATCAATTTTCTCATGATTTTTGGGTATGTTCGTTACAGCTTCTCATCATAAAATAACTTTCGCTTCAGCCAGTAAAGAAACACAGTCAGAACCACTACTAGACCAAAGAGTAGATAGCGAAGATTGGTAGTTTTGCTGCCGGTTTTCGGTAGTACGGCTGCATTGACCTCCTTGCCACTGCTTATCTCCGTGGGTTGAAGTTGTTCCTTTTTGTCTTGAGAAGATGTTGTCGCTTGGTGCTCTTCTGTACGGACACTAGATGAAACGCTCGCCTGACTTTTCTGGGATTGATTGGCTGGCAATCCTTTGGTTTTCTTTTGTGAATCTGAATGCTTTGACGAAGCAGATTCCTTCTCGGTAGACGTTATGGCTGTTGCTGCGTTTTCTTGACAGCTCTCTGTCTGACTTGGCTCGCTTTTAGTGACTGGTTGGGTGCTGACGGTTTCCGAATCACTGATATCGATAGTGCTTTGTGTGCTTTGGATGTCTTCACTGGTAATTTCAGCCTCAGAAGTCGTTGGACTCGTCGATTGAGACTCGCTAAATTTCGGCTCGATACTACTAGAGGAAGCGCTTGTTGCTACCGTTTCGTTTGAGCTTTTACTTGTCTCAGCTGTCGTACTCTCATTACTGCTTGGCGGCGCGGTTACTTGCCAATGACCGGGCTTCAGGTTTTCAGTTATTGTTGTTTCACCATCATATATAACAACTAAATCAACTTTATCCATACTTTTTATCTCATCAATAGCCATCTCCGCATGGATCCTTAAGTAGTTTTCAACACCTGAAAACCAATCGACTTTCGTTAAAACTGTTTCGCCGATCACTTTTTCACTGTGTCCGTTCCCATCCCAACCATAAGTTAGTAAGACACGAACCTTTTGTGAAGTCAGTGTTTTGTTCGGACGTACCGGAACCGTGATCATTTTCAAGGCTTCGTCATAAATCACTCGGTTCGTTTGTACAGAAAACGACAGATTTCCTCTGGAACGTTCTTTTGCTGAAGTATGATCGAAACCAAACACAAGAATCAATAACCCTATTAGCAGTATTGTGATTAATACACCAACCAGTTTTCTCATTTCCTCACTTCCTAAATGAATATTTCAAGATAACTTGATAAAGAAATTATAATAAAATCTCAGAGAAAACATGCGCCGAAAAAAAAAGGAAAGTGGCCATAAAATGGCATCTTTCCTTTAAATAAGTCTTTATTAATTTTTCTTCCAAGTAATAAAACTGCCTCCAAAATTTCAGTTTCTATCTACCTGATAAATTTACTCCAACCTAACTTCAATGCGCATCCTGCTAAAACCATTCCTATTGCAATCCATAAATGATTAGACACTTCATTCGTTTGAGGAAAGTGCTGTTTTTCTGATTGATTATGCAAATTATTTGTTTTGGATAACTTATTGATCCCAGAGGATGAATTTTCAGGTGACACCGCCCCAGTATTACTAGAACTACTCCTGTTAGTTGATTCGGTGGATTCACTGGTGCTACTGTCGCTACTTGGTTCCGTACTACTACTAGTGCGGCTTTCACTACTTGGTTCCGTGTTACTACTTGTACTGCTTTCACTACTTGGTTCCGTGTTACTACTTGTACTGCTTTCACTACTTGGTTCGGTGGTACTACTTGTACTACTTTCACTACTTGGTTCGGTAGTACTACTAGTGCTGCTTTCACTACTTGGTTCTGTGCTACTGCTGGTGCTGCTTTCACTACTTGGTTCCGTGCTACTACTTGTACTGCTTTCACTACTTGGTTCGGTAGTACTACTAGTACTGCTTCCACTACTTGGTTCTGTGCTACTGCTGGTGCTGCTTTCACTACTTGGTTCGGTAGTACTACTAGTACTGCTTCCACTACTTGGTTCGGTAGTACTACTGGTGCTGCTTTCACTACTTGGTTCCGTGCTGCTGGACTCCCCTGGTTCACCGGTTCCGCCACCACCGCCACCATAGCGTGGCGTATAGCCAGTAATACTGCTTGTTCTTGGCACATCATTGACCACGGCATCAAGGATGCCCCGATTGGTATATTGTTCCAATGAACCATCCGTTTCTGTTTTGTAGGTAATGTAGATCCGTTCCTCCGTATCCCGCAAAGGAATTTCAAAGGAGCCATCACTATTTAAAACGATCGGTACTTGCTCAACATACGTTGGGTTGGAAACGCTGGGGCCGTAAACCACTCGGGCAGTCGTACTGATGAGTGTCTGATGGGGACCTAAAATATCAATAAACGTTCCATCTTTGATCGTCACTTGATTTGTATCAAACGAGTTGATGTACACACGCCAATCAATAATCCGTTTGGGTTCTTGCGTACCTAAATACAGTCCTTGTTTGGTGAGTAAGGCTCCCTCCCCTGTATCATCCACTGCTTGAATAAAAATAGGCACCGATTGCGTTCCATTTACTGTTTCGAAGTTGATGTTGTTGATTTGGTTCTCTGTCACTTCATCGCTGAACTTTGTCCAAAAATAAAAGTCCCCGTGTACATTGGTATTTTGTTCGACAAATTCCGTGAAAACAAAGGTCAGCTGATTGCCAACTTGGGTAACATTGACCACTAAGTTGTTATTTTCATCGTATAAAGCATACGTATTATTGACGCCTTCAATCTCAACTGGCAAGGTGACAGTCGCTTTGTCACCGGCTTTTAAATCTCCTAAATCCTCCAAACTCCAGGTCATATCTATTTTGAAGGAATCATCCTTTTCAATACTTGTGATGACCTCGTTGCGGCTATTAACGATCGATACATTTGTGATCAGGTTGGCACCCACATCGGTTTCCCCATAAACAATCTGGATACCAGCAAATAAAGGAATCAGCAACAGTAAGACTGCAAATGCTTTTCCAAGTCGTGTGATCATTGGTCTCCTCCCTCAAATAAGTGCTTCCCTAAATCCATCGACCGCAGCCTTCACTGTACTCGAAATGAATTTTGCATCTGACAGTTGTCGTGTTCTAACAGTGTCTCTTCGTTTGTTTGACAAAATGAGCGTTACTTAATTTTATCTGCTTTTTAATGATTTGCACAATTAAAAGGCTTCATGGATAGAAATTTAGACAAACTAGCTAATAAAAAGCCAAATCCCAATCAGTACAAACTGAAAGAGATTTGGCTTGAAGAATAAATTACTCTGTAGGATCGGCGATCCTATCAATTTGCTGCAAGTACCGATACTGACAAACAAAGTAAAAAACGATTTGGAAAATCAAAAAGAGACTAACGATCACACCGTAGTATTGCCATACAGGCAATTCTACTAAAATACGCAAAGCGGTCATTGCCACCGCAAAATGGATCATTGCCACGACTGTTGGCAAGAAGTACATCACTTGCAGTTGGCGTCGCAGAACTTTGTGACGCTCCTTCGGCGACACACCTAAGATATGCAAGGAACGGTGGTACGCCCCATCTTTATCTAAATCTGCAAATAAACGGAAATAGATAATTGAAGCGGAGAAAATAAAGAAAACCGAACCCAGTAATACCGTGATCATTAAGATGATGCCATTTCCTTGACGATTTTCTTGGAAAACTTGGTATTTCGAGGTATAAGACGTACGCATCGGAATGTCTTTTGCTGCTTCTGCCCACTCTTCATCCGTATAGTCACCTTTGGCTTCAAACTCCTGACTGAGCTCTTCGTATTGCTGATCGATCAAGGCATTTTCTTTATCTAAAATCCCATTGAAATCAGATACCAATTCAGGTGTTTCAGCCCATTCTGGATAGTCTAACCAAATAAAACCAGATTCCATATCGTCGGTGGATTTTTGCAAGAGGGCTTGCCACTCCTCAAAGGTTTTATCTGTCACAACTGACAGTCCAAAGTAATCCAGAGAAAGCATTGAGGGACTGTGGACAATCGTAACATCTTTTTTTATACCGGTCTCTGATCCCAATTCGATTGGATAGATACTTGTACGTTCGTTCTCAGGGACTTCTAGAAGCTGTTTTCGACGTGAATAATTAGCACTAAGTGTCATTATTTGATTATCTGCAACAGAATCAGCTTCCTCACCAATTTGTTTCATCATTTTCTGATAGTCGCTTTCTCGCATAATTGAAAAGCCATTCGTCGTATAGAATGAATCATTCGTAACTGCAGATTCATCAAGATTCGCATATGCCCATAGTAAGGAAACACTATCCGTTACAGGCGCATACCCTTTTTCTTCTATAGCAGTTTTAATTTCGTTTACTTTTCCCTCGGTATGATTGAGGTCTTCTGGCCCAGACCACGGAAACACATAGGCTACACTGATTCCTTGGATCGAAGAAAAAGAAGAGCTGCCGATTGCCAACATCACGGAAATCCCAACGAATGCCACGGAGGTACTAATAGCGATCAGACTATACATCGCCGCATTGTCTCGCATGCGAAAGATCCATTCGCTGATAGTCAACATCCGAGTGCCCCGTAAGAAGGTCGACCGTTTCTTTAATCGTTTCAACAGAAATACGCTGAACTGATGGAATGACAAAATCGTGCCTGCAACAGTCAACAAGACTCCTAGCATAAGTGGCAGCATTGAGTACGTTTGGTAGCTAAAATAAAAGACCAATCCATAGCCAACTAGCAACAGCACAATTCCTGAAAATGCCAATGCCCAATGACTTTTTGGCTCAGGACGCGGTTTTTCATTTTCCTTGATCAAGGAGATGATCTGCTCTCCTTGCAAAGCCCGAGTACTGAAAAAGGAGATCAAGAGAAAAATAAAAACATAAATCCCAAAGGTCAATCCTAAACCTTCCATAGGAACCATAAATTTCAGTCCTTCTGTTAGATACATGACATTTTGCGCAATCAGCAGCAATAATTTCGTCAATAAAATCCCTAACCCAATACCGGTCACTGTGGCACAGGTTCCTAAAAGGGCATTTTCGACAAACAAAATCTTTCGCAGATCTTTTTCTTCGATCCCCAAAATCAAGTAGATTGCCAGATCACGTTTGCGTCGTTTTAAAAAGACCACAAATGTATACCATAAAAACAACAGCGACAGTAAAGCGATCACCACAAGTGCGACGGATAGACCGACCTTCGCCAATTCTGAAAGTGTACCGCTATTGGACAAATTTTCTTCCAATTGCGGATGAAAGAGCAAAAGACTAAAGATATAAAACACCATCGCCGCAAAGGCGCTACTGACGAAGTAGGCCGCATAGGTTCGAAAATTCCCCCGCAGATTACGAATGATCAACTGTCTGAAATTCATGACGGCGACCTCCTAAATGTGCTAGGACTTCAAGAATTTTTTGATAAAATTGCTGTTGATCAGCCCCGCGATAGACTTCGTTATACAGCTTTCCATCTTTGATGAAAACGACCCGATCAGAAAAGCTGGCAGAATAAGGATCATGGGTGACCATCATGGTGGTGACCTTAAGTTGCTTGTTCATCTGACTTAGTATTTCCATGACATCTCGTGCTGCCTTTGAATCAAGATTGCCCGTCGGTTCATCTGCTAAAAGCAATTCCGGTTGATGGATCAAAGCTCTAGCAATCGCAACTCTCTGCTGCTCTCCACCGGAAAGCTGATAGATGCGTTTGTCTTTTTTCTCATAGATCCCAAGCTCACGTAATAGCTGTTCCGAACGTTCTTTCATCTCAAGAACCGGCACCCGATCCAATGTCAGTGGTAAAATCACATTCTCAAGCACGCTCAATGGCGAAAGTAAATTGTAGTTTTGAAAAACAAAACCTAGTTGCCGACGACGAAACTCCGCGAGTTTTTGCTTAGATAATTCTAGGGGCTGCTCGCCCTTGATGATCACCGAACCTGAAGTCGGTTTATCCAATGTTGCCACCAAATTCAGCATTGTGGTCTTGCCACTGCCAGATGGACCCATAATGCTGATAAATTCTCCTTCTGGCACTTTGAGATCGATTTGCTGTAAAACCTCAACAGACACTTCCCCTGTGTAGGTTTTCGATACATTTTTCAATTCTAGTAAAGCCATCATCTTCACTCCTTTGCTACCAGTTTAGCAGGCGGCACCGCAATCAGTTATCGATTTCATGATAGAAAGCTTACAAAATTGTAAGAAAGCCTTCACCTCCGAAATGTTAGGGTAACCGTCGTGCCTTGATTCTCCATAGAGGCAAGCGACAAATCGATATCTAATTGCGTACTGATCGTTTCAACTAAATAAAGACCGATCCCAGTTGCCTCTCCTGTTTGCCGACCATTCTGACCTGTATAAAAGGGGCGAAAAACCCTTGGCAGATCCGCTTCTGCAATTCCGCACCCTTCATCTGAGATCGTCAATTTTCTAGAAAAAGGATCGATCTCAAAATAGACCTTACTGTCTGGCTTTGAGTACTTGACGGCGTTGCTGATGAGCTGAAAGAGCAAAATACCTAGCCATTTTTTATCTGTTGTCACCGTGATATCTGCTTCACTCATCAGCTTCGGATAGACTTCACTGCGAATGAAATTCCGCTTCTGGTCACCGATACTGTGTTTTAACAATTCCAACAGTGAGGCTGACTCGATAACGAAGTCCTCCGTGAAATCTTCCAAGCGCACAAAATTCAGCGCAGTCGCCAAGCCACTTTTTAAGCGATCTGTTTCAGCCAAAAGATCATAGCTATCGACTTCTTCACTTTCAGCCATTAGCGCCAAAACTGAGACAGGTGTTTTCATTTGATGAACCCAGATATTCATGAAACGAATATGATTTTGATGGTGCTGATCTAGTTCTGTCAGCCGTTCTTGCTCTTGCTGTTCTTGTGCATCGAACTGCTTGCGCCATTGCTTGGAAAGGTAGCCATTGCTTCGGTGAGTCGCTCTTCCATGCTTGATATAATGATAAAATGCAGTATTGGAAAGGTAATCTACCAAATAAACAAGAACAATGAACAGCCCGAATAGAAGCAGACCATAACCAATCACGAGGTAATTTCGATAGCCATCCAACCAAAACACCAAAACGAACAATGAAATGGCTAGGAATGTAACGAGTAGTTTAGGTAAATGAACACTTGCATATGCTCTCATTCTTCTGTACCTACTACCGATAAGGCGTAACCCTTGCCGCGAATCGTTTGGATCGGATCATTGATGCCCATTGCCGCCAATTTTTTTCGCAAACGGCCGACATTGACAGAAAGCGTATTGTCATCAACGAAGCGCTCATCATCCCATAATAGATTTAAAATCCGTTCCCGTTTGACCATCTCTGGGTGTGCCGACATTAACAGGGTCAATAATTCTCCTTCTCGAACAGTCAGCCATTCACTGGCTTCACGATAGACCATCTTCAACGCTTCCGGATAATAGGTCAATTCGCCAGCCTTCAAGCTTCTCGCCCGATCAGACTGTGCATAATCCCCATAGACTCTGCGAATATGGCTCTTCACTTTAGCCAGCAGCAAGTCATAAGAAAAAGGTTTGACCAGATAATCATCAGCACCGTATTCTAATGCCATCACTTGGTCCATATTGCCGTCACGTGCGGAGATGAAGAGAATTGGAACCAATGAATGTTCCCTGATTTTTTGGCACCAATAAAACCCATCATAATAAGGCAGATTGACATCTAACAAAACCAAATCAGGTTGGATCATCAAGAATTCAGCTAAAACCGCAGCGAAATTTTCCGGAACAAAGGTTTGATACGCATAGCGGGATAATTGATTTTCCATCATTTTGACTAACGATTTGTCATCTTCGACCACGAATATTTTCATAGAACCCCTCCTGTTTTCTCTAAAGTTTACCAAAACTACGTGAAAAATACTGCAAAATTCCAGCTTTTTTAAAAAAAGTACACTTATTTATTGTAAGCAAAATTATTTTATAGTATACTACGTTTTGTGATTAAAACTTACTTAAAGTAAAGGTGGAAAAAAATGAAAAATATTTTAGTTGTTAAAGCCAATAACCGTCCTGATGGAGTATCTGCAAAAATGTTTGATACGTTCGTTGAAAATCTTGATACGAACAATGTGGACGTTGTAACCTTTGATGTGTACGCACAACCAATGCCTTATATCGGTCAAACGTTATTTGAAGCATTTGGCAAACTTTCACAAGAACAAGAATTAAACCAAGAAGAACAAGAATTGATGACTGTCCGTCAAGACGTGATGAACAAATTCGCAGCAGCAGATACCATCGTTTTCGCTTTCCCAATGTGGAACCTAACGATCCCAGCAGCTTTGCACACATTCATCGACTATATCTTCCAAGCTGGCTTTACTTTCTCTTATAACGAAGATGGTTCAATGAACCAATTGTTGAAAGACAAAGAAATCGTTCTATTGAATGCCCGTGGTGGTGTTTACTCAGGCGAAATGAGCGCAATGGAAAACGCTGTAACCTTTATGGAAAAAGTTTTCGGTGGTATGTTCGGCATGAACATCACAGAAGAAGTAATCATCGAAGGTCACAATGCAGATCCTTCTAAAACAGCAGAAATCATTGCTGAAGGTTTAGAACGCGTAGCAGCAGCTGCGAAAAAATTCTAATCATTGCTATCGATCAACTCCTCAACAAAGCACTATTGCTGGTTGAGGAGTTTTTTTATCTAAACATGTTGATCGTCCATTGGATCGATAAAACAAAGATGCCCCTTAGAACAGAGCGGTCTAAGGGGCTAAATCTCTTTTTATTTTGATGCTTTCCAATCAAAAGGCAACAGCTCTTCTATCGTCATGATTTTTCCTGCTGCGATCATGACCTGCGTGTTGTGGTTGGCAGGATCCAGCTGGCTGATGAATTCACGGCAACGACCACAAGGTGGGATCGGCTCACCTGCCGAATTGATTGCAACCATCTGTAACACCCGCTGCTGCCCATCGGTGATCATTTGCGCAGCCGCAGCTTGTTCGGCGCAAAAACCCATGGAACAGCTGGTATCGATACAGATCCCTGTATAAATCTGTCCATCTGCAGTAGCCAGAGCTGCCGCGACACTCCCTGCTTCTGCAAATTGAGAGAGCTGTCTGAATCCCAGTTTTTGTTTCGCGGCATCGATCAGCAACTGAAAGTCCATTTTTCTTCCTCCAAAATAAGCTGGTTCATAGTTAAATGAACCGTTTAAGCACCCGCCATGATTTTTGTTAATAGCTCAGGATCAAAGTTCTTTTCCCGCAGCATCGCGATTTCATAGCCATAAGGAGCTTTTTTGTTCTTTTTGTCTTCGCCGACATACGGTGTTTCCAAAATTTTCGGTAACGCTGATAATTGCTCATGATGAACGATCTTATTCAAGGCTTCAAAGCCGATCGTGCCAAAACCAATGTTCGCATGTCGGTCTTTGTGGCTGCCCTGTGGATTTTTTGAATCATTGACATGGATGACCTTCAAGCGATCCAATCCGATGATTTTGTCAAACTCGTTTAAGACGCCGTCAAAGTCTTCTTTGACATTGTAGCCGGCATCATTCGTGTGACAAGTATCTAGTGTAACGGATAATTTTTCATTTAAGGTAACGCCATCGATAATTGCTGCCAATTCTTCAAAGCTGCGACCAATCTCGGTGCCTTTACCTGCCATTGTTTCTAATGCGATCTGGGCGGTTTGATTTTTTTCAAGGACCTCGTTCAAGCCTTTAATGATCTGCTTGATCCCAGCTTCGGGTCCTGCACCGACATGGGCACCGGGGTGCAACGTGATTTGAGTTGCACCTAAAGCTTGGGCTCGTTGGATTTCTTCTTGTAAGAACGAAACGGCAAAGCCAAAGTTTTCTGGTTTGATGGTATTACCTAAATTAATGATGTAAGGGGCATGGACAACGATATTCGAAATTCCCTTTTCCGTCATAAAATCTTGTCCAGCTGCGATCTGCATCTCTTCGATCGGTTTGCGCCGCGTGTTTTGCGGAGCTCCGGTATAGATCATAAACGTAGTAGCTTGATAGCTAGCCGCCTCTTCTGCTGCTCCTAAAAGCATTTTTTTGCCGCTCATTGAAACGTGTGAACCAATCAACATTTTTCTTTTCCTCCTAAATCTAGTCTTCTCTATTATCGATAAAAGCACCTTGTAAAGCGATTATTTTGCTCATTGCCGTATTTTTTTATCAAGCGAGTCCAAATAACATCAGGACACCCGTCATTAGCGGCATACTTATCAAAAAGCTAATGGAAGAAACAAATCCCACCGCCTCTTCCTCCATCCCAGCAATCACGGAATTAATGACCCCAAATAAAGGGATCGGAGCAAACACTAACAAACAAAGTACTGGTTTTAATAAAACTGGGATCGGTAAAACATAGAAAGCCGCGAACAGCACGAAAGCCAGTCCGTAGCGTAAGCTTAAAATTTTGATTACCGTTGGCGTAGTGTGCTTCGGTAAGCGGAAATCCAAAAATAAGCCAATCATAAACATGGACAGAAACGTATTTGCGATCCCGATTGGCTGAACGAGCGCCAAGGCTGACTCGGGAATCCTCCAATCCGCACTGCGGATAATCAGCATCACTAGATAAATGGTAAATGTTGGCGAGCGCAGGAGATTCAAAAAGATTTTTCCTGGTTCAAACGTCGTCCGCTTTCCAATCAAGAACTCGATGAAAATCGTCGTTCCCCCTGCCAACATGATACTGTTCCCCATATCAAACAGCGAAATCAGTGGAATCCCTAAAGGATAAAAACTTTGGGCAAAAGGAATTGCAAAATTGCCGATATTAAAGCCTGACCCGCAGTACATAGCAAACTGTTGCAGCGTGTTCGATTCTTTTTTGGTCAAGAAAAATGCGAAGAGGATCTGGACGATCGTAATGATCAAAGCGATCACAATCAAACTAAGCGCACTGACTTGTACTTGCATTGAAGCTAAATTCAAAATGATTGCTGCCGGTAACGTCACATTCAAAATAATTTTGGATAAGATCGAGCCATCCGCTTTTGAAAGGACATTTAGCCGTTTAAGAAAATACCCTAAGAAGATCATGGCAAATAAGCCGGCGGCATTCAACACTATATTTCCCATTCCAACAAAGACCCTTCCTCTACAAAAATTTGAAAAAAAGCGAACCAACAGGTCGGTTCGCTTTTTGCGATTAAAATGTTAATAAGAAATATTTTTTCTTGCCACGACGAATCACGACGTATTTTCCACCGATCCGATCACTTGCTTGGATCTCGTACGTTAGGGCTTGGACGCGTTCCCCATTGATGTAGATGGCCCCATTTTGTACGTCTTCTCTTGCTTGACGTTTTGATGGTTCGATTTTAGCAGTCGTCAACACTTCAACGATGTTCAAAGAATCATCCGCTGTTACCTGATGACTAGGAACCCCTTTAAAGCCTTGTTCGATCTCTTCAGCGTTCAATTCTTTGATATTGCCGCTGAATAAACTTGCTGAGATGCGTACGGCTTGTTCATAAGCCTCTGCCCCATGAACCAAAGTAGTGACTTCTTTTGCCAAAGCTTTTTGTGCTGCTCGAGATTCTGGTGCAGCGTTAAATTCAGCTTCGATCGCAGCGATTTCTTCTAATGATAAGAAGGTGAAATATTTCAAGAATTTGACTGCATCACGATCATCCGTATTGATCCAGAATTGGTAGAACTCGTAAGGCGTTGTTTTCTTGGCATCTAGCCAAACCGCATTGCCTTCTGTTTTCCCAAATTTCGTTCCATCTGCTTTTGTGATCAATGGCATAGTCAACCCAAACCCTTGGACTTCACGCTCACGACGCAATAATTCGATTCCAGAGGTGATATTCCCCCATTGATCGCTACCACCTAATTGCAACAAGCAACCGTGGTTGTCGTAAAGGTTCAAAAAGTCATAGGCTTGTAAAAGCTGGTATGCAAATTCCGTGTAGGAAATTCCTGTTTCGATCCGACGTTTGACACTTTCTTTGCTCATCATGTAGTTGATAGTAAAGTTTTTCCCAGTGTCCCGTAAGAAATCGATCAGTTTCAATTCCCCTAACCATTCATAGTTATTGGCAATGATGGCAGGATTTTCTTGGTCATCAAAATCAATAAAGCGAGATAATTGGCTCTTGATACTTTGTGACCATTCCAAAACGGTATCTAATGTGTTTAATTGACGTTCTTGATCTTTAAAGGATGGGTCACCGATCATTCCTGTACCGCCACCAACTAATGCGATCGGCACATGTCCGTTTTGTTGGAAACGGCGCAACATCAAAATAGGCAATAAATGACCAATATGCAGGCTATCTGCGGTAGGATCAAAGCCGATATATAGTTTCACAGACTCTTCATTTAATTGTTTGGTCAAGGCTGCTTCGTCTGTGGTCTGATGAACTAATCCGCGTTGCTTTAGTTCTTCAAAAAAGTCTGTACTCATTCTTTCTCCTCCTAATAAATGCTTCATTGTTCATCTTAACTGAAAAAGAGGGCAATGAAAAGTCTTTCTCTCAAAGTCCTTTACCAAAAAAGAAACTTTTAGGCAAATCTGTTCGTTTTCCCTTATTATCGCTGGTTCAATACAAATACCAACTGGCATTTTCTCGCACACTTCTTTCGATAACAGATAGGGTGCTACCCAAGCGCCTTGTTTTTTGCTATAATTACACGGAATCTATTCTAATTTATTGAGGTGACTCTTTTTGTCCCAGAAAACGAAAAATCAAAAGAATACAGAAAACAAAAATAGAGGCTGGTTCTATTTCAATATCAGTCTTAGGGTTTTACATGCCTTGTTCTTAGTGGCTATTTCTTTACTGGTGCTAGGCGGTTCTTTAGCTTTGGGGATCGGTGCCGGCTACTTTGCTTTTCTTGTGGAAGATACCGCAGCTCCTTCTAAAGATGAGTTGCAGAAAGAACTGACCGACATCACAGAGACTTCTCAACTCGCATACGCTGATGGCAGTAAAATCGCAACGATTCGCTCAGATCTGATGCGAACGTCGGTTAATTCCGATCAAATTTCAGACTACTTGAAAAAAGCGATCATCGCAACAGAGGACGAATATTTTAATATTCATAATGGCGTCGTACCAAAAGCAGTCGTGCGGGCGTTATTATCCGAAGCGACAGGCTTTGGCGGCAGCGGGGGTTCCACTTTGACCCAGCAGCTGGTGAAACAACAAATCCTTTCTAGTGAAACGACCTTCAAACGCAAAGCCAATGAGATTTTATTAGCCATGGAAGTGGAGAAATTTTTCGATAAAGATGAGATCGTCACCATGTATCTAAACATCTCCCCTTTCGGCCGGAACAATAAAGGGCAAAATATCGCAGGTGTGCAAGAAGCGGCGCAAGGAATTTTTGGCGTTAACGCAGCTGACCTGTCTTTACCGCAAGCAGCCTTTATTGCGGGTCTGCCACAAAGCCCGATCGTCTACAGTCCTTATACAAATACGGGCGAGATCAAGGAAAACTTGACCGCTGGCTTAGAGCGGAAAGACTTCGTGCTCTTCAGTATGTATCGTAACCACGATATTACGAAAGAAGAATACGAAGAAGCGCTTAATTATGACTTGAAGCAAGACTTCAAAAAACAAGAAGCCATTGAACAAACGGATCAAAGCTTCCTTTATTACACTGTGTTAAATGAAGCAAAAGACATTATTGCCAAACAGCTGGCAGATGAAGATGATGTCAGTGACGAAGAATATGCCAAAGACGAAACCTACCAAAAATACTTCGAATTGGCGCAGCAAAAACTAGTTAATGGTGGCTATACCGTCACATCAACGATCGATAAAGATATTTATAATGCAATGCAAGATGCCGTCGATAAATACGGCTATATGTTAGACAACTGGGGCGACTCCACCATCGAAGTCGGCAACGTCATGATGGACAATGCCACCGGGAAAGTATTAGGCTTTATTGGCGGTCGTAACTATGCTGACAATCAATTCAACCATGCCTTTGATGCCAAACGCCAAGCAGGTTCAAGTATCAAACCAATGCTGGTTTACGGACCGGCGATCGAAAGTGGCTTGATGGGCTCTGAATCAATGGTTTCTGATTATGCCGCAAAGTGGCGGACAGGAGAAAACGCCGGTGAGCCGATCGTCAATGCCACAAACCGTGGGACCAATACCTTCATGTCGATTCGTGAATCTTTGGAGGTTTCCAGTAATATCGCAGCGACAAATATTTTCCAAGATCTGTGGGAAAAAGAAGGCGATCATTTTTATGCCTATTCAAATTATTTGAGCAAAATGGGCTATCCTGAAGATAACAGCTGGGCATATGAATCAGCGCCATTAGGGGTTACCGATGTCACAGTGTTGAATCAAACAAATGGCTTCCAAACATTTGCCAATAACGGTGTCTATCAGCAAGGCTACATCATCGAATCAATCAAGGATAATGAAGGCGAAGTGCTTTATCAGCATGAAGCCAAACCGGTCCAAGTCTTTTCTGAAGCGACAGCTTCCATCATGACCGACATGATGCGTAGTGTTATCGATGAGCAAAAAACCAGTTCCTTTAAATCGGTTATCAGCGGATTAGATTGGAACCTCGGGAATGCCGATTGGGTCGGTAAAACTGGGTCTACCAATAATTGGTCTGACTCTTGGCTAGTCGTTTCCACCCCATCGATCACCATCAGCAGCTGGTCAGGGCGGGATGACAATAAAGCTACCGATAGTGCAGCAGGAACTCGGACAGCCAATTACATGGCTTACTTGATCAATCGTATCTATCAAACAAACCAAGAAGTCTTTGGTGTAAATCAGAAGTTTGAACTTTCTAGTGATGTCAAAAAAGCTCAAGTTTCCAAGTTTACTGGTACCCAACCAGGAGGAACCGTGCGAGTCGATAATCGAACCTATACGAATCCAAGTAGTACCGTTACTTCTTATTGGGCAACTGGCGGACCAGCTACGGTCGATTTCAAATTTGGACTCGGTGGTTCAGATGCAAACTATGCTGACTATTGGAAAAAAGCATCTTCTAGCCGTTCAACAAATCGTTCGTCGAATACATCATCGAATAACGCATCCAACAATGTTACACCTACTGCAAATGATGACGACGAGGACGAGCAAGAAAATAACCAACCTAATACAAATGATGATGATGACTGATCAGCCTTGTGCTGATCAGTTTTTTTATACAAAAAAAGTGTGGGTAGAAAATCCATAGATTTTCTACTCACACGAACGATCGTTGAAGCAAAAAGTGGAACAACAAAGCGTTGCTCCACTAGTCTTTTTATTAAATCGCTGCTTATTTCGTAGAGCTTTTTTCTGAAATACCGTAAGGCAAGACGATCGTTTTTTGTTCTACATCTTCTTTGTTCATCATTTTAGTTAATAGACGCATCGCAACGGCACCCATATCATACAATGGTTGCGTCACACTTGATAAGCGTGGACGAGCTGCTTCAGCCAATAATGAGTTGTTGCTGGTGATGATCTCGAAATCCTCAGGAACTTTAACGCCTTTGTCTAACAAACCATCTAAGACGCCGATCGCTAACTCATCGTCTGTAACATAAGCTGCTGTTGCACCACTGTTGATGATGCGATCAACTAATGCTAAGCCTTCTTTAAAGCTGTATGGTGATTCAAAGATCAACCCTTCAGAATAGTCAAGGTTGTTTTCTTTCAAGGCTTCTTTATAGCCTTTCAAGCGGTTTTGGCCATTGATTGGATCGATTAAAGCACCGCTGACAAAAGCGATTTTTTGATTGTTTTTCGCCAATAATGAAACAGCATCTTTGGCAGCTGCTGTGTAATCAATATTGACACTTCCTACTTGTTCATCAGGATCGATCGAACCAGCTAAAACGACTGGTGTTTTTGAGCGAGAGAATTCCCCGCGAATTTCATCCGTGATGCGATGACCCATGAAGATAACGCCGTCCACTTGTTTTGCTAACAAGTTGTTCAATACGTTGACTTCTTTCATCGTATCGCCATCAGAGTTGGCTAAGATGATATTGTATTTATACATGGTCGCTACATCATCGATCCCACGAGCAAGTGATGAGAAGAACATATTGCTGACATCAGGAATGATAACACCAACAGTTGTGGTCTTTTTACTTGCCAACCCTCGAGCAACTGCGTTTGGACGATAATCCAAGCGGTCGATCACTTCCAGCACTTTCTTACGAGTTGCTGGTTTTACATTTGGATTTCCGTTGACTACCCGTGAAACAGTTGCCATCGATACATTCGCTTCCCGTGCAACATCATAAATCGTAATTGTTTGTTTTTCCATGATATATCTCCCTTATTCTATTTTCAGAAAATCTTATTTACATTTCTTTGTTAGGATAGCAAATTTTTTCTGGATTTGCAACCGTTTTAATTTTGTTTTCATGAAAACTTAGCAATTTCCTACTTTCCCCTCCCCTATTCTCTTCGAAAGCATGATAAAATAGAAAAAGAATACTTGAAAGAAGGTTTTTTCAAATGAATGATAAAAAAATCAATGAGTTAAATGGCTGGCTGAAAACCACTGGCGCCGATGTTGCCTATATTTCTAATCCAGCAACGATCGCTTATTTTTCCGGTTTTAAAAGTGAACCTCATGAACGGGTTCTTGCTTTGTTTGTCGCACCTGGAAAAGATCCCTTTCTTTTCACACCAGCTCTGGAAGTAGAAGAAGCAAAAAATAGCGGTTGGTCCTTTGACATTATCGGCTATCTCGATAGTGAAGACCCTTGGGCGAAAATCTGTCAGGAATTGACCTCTCGTTACGAGGTTTCATCCTTGGCACTAGAAAAAAATGACCTTTCCGTCGAGCGCTATGAAGCATTGAAACGGTTCTTGCCAAAAACCGATTTTTCTTTAGATGTGACCCCGGTGATTCAAAAAATGCAATTAACAAAAACCGCGTCTGAGATTGACACCTTGCTAGAAGCCGGCAACTGGGCAGATGTTGCTTTTGAGGTTGGGTTTGCTGCCATCAAAGAAGGCGTTAGTGAAATGGAAATCGTGGCAGAAATTGAGTACGAGTTGAAAAAACGTGGGATTTCCCATATGTCCTTCGATACGACCGTATTAGCTGGTGCCAATGCAGCAAGTCCTCATGGCGTACCTGGGGATCGCAAAGTGACTGCCAATGAACTCGTCTTATTTGATTTAGGAGTCATCTGGAAAGGGTATTGCAGCGATGCAACCAGAACGGTTGCCTATAAAGAACCGACTGCATTACAAAGAAAAATTTATGACATCGTCTTAGAGGCGGAATTGGCCGCTCAAGCAGCAGTTAAACCTGGGATCACCGCTGGAGAATTAGACAAGATCGCTCGTGATGTGATTACGGGTTATGGCTATGGCGACTACTTCAACCATCGTTTAGGTCATGGCATCGGGACCACGGTTCATGAGTTCCCCTCTTTGATCACTGGCAATGATTTAGTGATTGAAGAAGGCATGTGCTTCTCTATCGAACCAGGGATTTATTTGCCAGATCAAGTCGGTGTTCGTATTGAAGATTGCATCTATGTCACTGCAGATGGCTGTGTACCATTTACCAAAACAGAAAAAGAATTGTTGATTTTATCTTGATTCTTTTAATGAAACGGCGCAATATGTTGTAATTACATGAAAAGGAGTGTTCTTATGAGTAAAAAAGTGTTAGTTTTAGGCGGCACGCGTTTTTTCGGTAAATATTTGGTCCAATCTTTAGTGGATCAAGGCTGTGATGTCACGATCGCTACCAGAGGGAAGACGACTGATTCTTTTGGCGATCAAGTCAACCGACTTGTCTTTGATCGCACGGATGAAGAAAGTATCAAAACGACGTTGACACAAGAAACCTATGATGTTATTTACGACAATATTGCTTATACTTCCAACGACATTGAGATTCTACTGCGTCATGTCACACCCAAACGCTACATTGTCACTAGTTCGATGTCTGCCTATCATGAACTGCACTTCGATTTGAAAGAAACGGATTTTGACCCTGCCAAAGAAGCGGTCAAAATTGTCTGCTCTGAGGAAGTCAATTATGCTGAAGGCAAACGAACCGTTGAAGAGATTCTTACCCAAAACTACAGTCAGATTCCGTCCGTTTTTGTCCGCTTTCCTTACGTGATCGGTGCAGATGATTATACAAAACGTTTTGCCTTTTACATCGACCATCTGATAAAGCAAAAGCCAATGGCTGTCGATAATCTAACGCATCAAATGGGCTTTGTCGATGCTGAAGAAGCTGGCCAATTTTTAGCGTTTTTAGGTACCAGCTCTTTCACAGGACCCATCAACGGTGCGTCAAAAGGCACGATTTCTTTAGAAGAAGTGCTGCAATACGTAACGGAAAAAACCGGTCTTTCCCCTCTCTTTTCAGAAACAGGTGATCAAGGCCCTTACAATGGTACACCTGTTTATTCGATCAATGTTGCTCTCGCTGAGGGAATTGGGTTTCCATTCAGTCAACTGCGGGATTGGATCTATCAACTTTGCGATTGGGAAATCACCCAAGCATCAAACGAATAGCTACTGAAGTCACGAAAAACGTTCGCCGATTTAACTGGCGAACGTTTTTATCTTTTAAAGTAATCAAATTTTGTATCCTTGCTTATGCTTCAGGATTGTTTTTTTCTAATGTATCTTTTAATTCTTCTTTTGCATCTTCCAAGTCAGCTTTAGCTTCTTTTGTTTCTGCTTTCGCTGTTTTTTTGGCATCATCCGCTGCTTTTCCAGCTTCTTTTTTCAAATCAGCTGCGGCTGCTTGACCGTCTTTTTTGGCTTCTTCAACTACAGGTTTTGCTTCTTGTGCCCCTTCTTTGACGGTTTGTTTCATATCCGCTGCAGAAGATTTTGCATCAATGATGATATCTTGGACTGTATCATCTGCATCTTCTTTGGCATCTTTCGCTGTTTCTTTCACATCGCTTGCTGATTTTTTGAAGCGTTCTGATAGATCACCTGCTTGTTTCTTTAACTCTTCAACGGTTTCTTCTGATGAACCAGCTGCTGTTTCTTTTAAGTCATCGACTTTCGCTGTTAAAGAACCGGTAAAGTCAGATGCTTGCTCGCTTAATTTTGCTGCTTTATCTTTAGCGATATCGACAAGATCCGTACTTCTTTCTTTGGCTAAATCACCATAATCAGATGCTTTATCTAATAAATCGTCTGCTTGTTTTGCTAATTTATTTCTTAATGTTTTACCAGATTCTGGCGCCAACAAAAGTGCTGCTGCTGCTGCCGCTGTTCCTCCGATGATTGCTCCTAATAAAAATCCGCCTTTTTTACTCATTGAAAGTCCTCCTTTTATTTTTGGTTATTTTTGTCTTTGAAAAATTTCATGGCTGTTTGACCGACTTTTCCAGCTACCGTTGCTTTGGCAGTGGTCCGGCCAAGACTACCCACACGCGTAATTAAATTTTTTCCAGAAACATTTAGTTCTGAAACACTGGTACTTAGATCTGCAACTGCTGTGAACAAAGGATCGATGGTTGCGACTTTTCCGTTCACATCTTGTAAAAGCTCATTCGTTTTTACCAAAAGACCTTCAACCTCTTTTGAAAGAATATCAACGTCTTTGGTAATGACACGGATGGTTGTGTTTGCTTCTTCGACCGTTTTGTCTACTTTGGTCATTGTCTTGCTGACTTGCATCAACAAACGAACGACGAAAATGACCAATACGACAAATGCGATCGCAGCAATCAATGCAGCTAGTTCTCCTCCTGACATAGAATGGCTCCTTTCCCCATTTACTTATATTAAGAATAGCATTTCACTGCACTTTCTACAAATAAAAGACTGCATTTTTAAGAAAATTATCCGCTTTCAACAGGAAATAATAAAAAAACAAAGCAATTTCATCAGAAATTGCCTTGTTTAGGAGTTTTTGTTATTTTTTTGACTCTTTCGGTGCTTCTTTGACTTCTTTTTGAGCCGGAGCTAGTTCTTTTCCTAACTCGATCAAATACTCTTTCAAGTTGTCCTTGACTTCAGGGTGTACTAAACCATACTCAATACTTGTTTTTAAGAAACCAAACTTGTCTCCTACATCGTAACGCTTGCCGGTAAATTGATGAGCAAACACGCGTTGGGTTTTGTTTAATGTGTCGATGGCATCCGTCAATTGGATCTCGCCGCCAGCACCAGGTTCCTGATTGGCTAAAATATCAAAAATTTCAGGGGTCAGCAAGTAGCGACCAATAATTGCTAAATCACTTGGCGCATTTTCTGGCGCTGGTTTTTCAACAAAGTTTTTGACATTGAACAAGCCTTTTTCAACTTCCATACCAGGATCAATGATTCCGTATTTTGATGTATCTTCATGAGGAACATCCATGACAGCGATCGTTGATGCATGCGTTTTTTCATAATTATCGATCAGCTGTTTCGTCAATGGCACTTGATCTTCCATCAAGTCATCACCTAGCATGACTACAAACGGTTCATTTCCGACAAATGCCCGCGCCTGTAATACGGCATGGCCTAATCCTTTCGGATGAGATTGGCGAATGAAATGCAGATTTACGTCAGTTGTTTCTTCCACTAATTTCAAAAGCTCTGTCTTGCCTTTTTCTTTTAGATTCATCTCTAATTCTAAATTGGCATCGAAATGGTCTTCGATCGGACGCTTTGCTTTTCCTGTTACGATCAAAATATCTTCGATCCCTGATTGTAAAGCTTCTTCCACGATAAATTGGATCGTTGGTTTGTCAACGATCGGCAACATTTCCTTTGCCATTGCCTTTGTAGCTGGTAAAAATCGGGTACCTAGACCGGCTGCTGGGATAACTGCTTTTTTGACATTCATGTGACTCGCTCCTTTAATCATAATGATTGATCTACCGTAAATTCGTTTTCTTCTTTGCCGTCTCGCAGCATAATATCTTTAGCTGCTTGCTTGATGTCTTTGCCTTCATACAAGACCGAATAAATCGTTTCTGTGATTGGCATTTCCACTGACAAAGCTTCTGCTAATTCGCGGGCAGCTTTGGTGGTTGAAACTCCTTCAACGATCATGCCCATATTGTCTAACACTTCGTCTAAGCTATGGCCTTTTCCTAATAGATTTCCGGCACGCCAATTCCGCGAATGGACACTGGTACACGTGACGATCAAATCGCCAACACCACTCAATCCGATAAAGGTTAATGGATTTGCACCCATTGCCACACCGAGACGACTGATTTCTGCTAACCCACGGGTCATGATCGCAGCCTTCGCATCATCCCCAAAGCCCAGTCCAGCAATCGCTCCGGCACCAATAGCGATGATGTTTTTCAGCGCGGCGCCAGTTTCGACACCGATCACATCGTTATTGGTGTAGATTCTAAAGTAATCATTCATAAATAGCTCTTGTACATATTTAGCAGCCGATTCATTTTCTGAAGCTGCCGTGATCGTGGTAATATCATGGACAGCGACTTCTTCGGCATGTGATGGTCCTGACAGGACAACGATTTCTTGCCGTTTATCGGCTGGGATCTCTTCGGCAAGTACTTCTGAGATTCGTTTATGACTGCCTTGTTCTAATCCTTTTGAGGCATGGATGATGACTGGTTTACCGGTTGTCTTCTTAGTGAATTCTTGTGCCACGGCACGAATCGCTTTGGTTGGTACTACAAACAAGACAGCATCTACCCCTTGGATCGCCTCTTCTAGATTTTTGCAGCCTAAAATATTTTCAGGTAATTTCAAATCAGGCAAATAATGCCGATTGGTATGATACGTATTGATTTCATCGATTTGGGCGGGATTGTTGCCCCAAATAGTCACTTCATGTCCGTTTTCAGACAAGACTTGTGCCAAAGCAGTCCCCCATGATCCGGGACCTAAAACGGCGATTTTCTGTTTCACTATGGAAACCTCCTCTATCCTTTTCGCAAATTCATGCACTTTATCATTTTACCATAATTTCGATAAAATAACTGTTTAGATAATCGTTTGGTTTTTGCCAAAGCTGCGATTGTAGTCTTTTAAAGTTTGGTTTTTCCGACGCCAGATCAATAGCCCAATCGCTCCAAAGAATAATAAAGCGGAAAGTGCTTGTGACACACGGATATCCCCAAATAAGTATAAACTATCGGTGCGCATTCCTTCAATAAAGAAGCGTCCGAACCCATACCAAATTAAGTAGCTCAAGAAAACTTCGCCTTCTTTTAATAACCCAGTTTTCTTGCGCAAGAAAATCAAAACGATAAATCCGATCACATTCCAAACCGATTCATAAAGAAACGTCGGCTGCCGATACGCTTCGTCGATATACATATTATCGATAATAAATTTCGGTATATACAAACTTTCTAAGAAGGAGCGGCTGACTTCTGCTCCAAATGCTTCATGGTTCATAAAGTTGCCCCAACGCCCGATGCCTTGTGCCAATAGGACACTTGGTGCGGCGATATCTAAAAAGGTCCAGGGAGAAATAAAATTTCGTTGGCAGAAAAAGTACAGCCAAATCCCCCCGGCGATCAATGCACCATAGATAGCGATCCCACCAGACCGAATATTGAAAATTTGACTTGGGTCATCAATATAGTATTGCAAGTCAAATAGAATATAATAAAGCCGTGCACCAATGATCGATACTGGCAATCCAATCAACATAAAATCAGTCACATCATCTGGCTTGAGCCCGACACGAACCGCCTCTCTCGTGCTTAACCACATAGCAATGATCACGCCTGATACGATAATGATCGCATACCAATAAATCGGCAAACCAAATAGTTCAAATGCGACTCGATTTACTAAACCTAACATCTATCTTATCCTCTCTAGTTTCCAGAATTTTCTTCGATCAATTGCGTCAATCGATTTTCAAAGGTCTTCGTAGCATCATAACCCATCGTTTTCGCCCGGAAATTCATGGCAGCAACTTCGATAATGATCGCAACATTTCGACCAGTTTTTACGGGGATTTTGATTTGTGGTACATCAACGCCACCAATTTCAACCGTCGTATCATCGGTTCCTAGTCGATCATACTTTTTGTCTTTCGCCCAAGCTTCTAAATACACCGCTACTTGAACCTGCATATACCCTCGTACGGCACTGGCACCAAAAAGATTCATGACATCGATGATCCCGATTCCCCGGATCTCGATCAAGTGTTGCAAGATTTTCGGCGGTTCCCCCACCAAAGTCAATTCATCTTGCTTATACACATCCACACGGTCGTCAGCGATCAACCGATGCCCACGTTTGATCAACTCTAATGCTGTTTCGCTTTTACCAATTCCGCTATCGCCTTGGATCAAAACGCCCAAGCCATAGACATCCACTAATACCCCATGGACACTGGTTCTTGTTGCTAAACGCCCATCGAGAAAACTAGAAAGCTCTCCTTGCAGACGTGACGTTGAGATGGGCGAACGTAGAATCGTAATCTCATGTTCTTTGCAGGCTTGAATCATTTCTGCTGGTACTTCCAAGCCGCGAGAAACAATAAATCCCGGTGTATCATCGGCACACATTTTGCGCATCACCATCAAGCGTTCTTCTGGCATCATTCGTTCCGCAAAGGTGATCTCTTTGCTGCCGAATAATTGCAGACGATCATGGGAATAGTAATTAAAATAACCCGTCAATTCCAAACCAGGTCGGGAAATATCGCCGGTAATGATTTCTCTTTCTAAACTGTTTTCAGTTCCTTCAACTATCTCTAAATTTAAAGCCTCCGCCAGCTCGCTGACTTTGACGGTTTCTGCCATAGGTTTTCCCTCTTTTCTCAATGATTCTTGCCGCTGCTTCTTGTAAACGACACTCTGGTTCTATTTTATCATTCTATCAGTAAAGTTACTACCTTCGCCAATAGAAGTCCTCATTCTTTTTCGTTTGTGTTATTATTTTACTAAGGAGGGATTTTTAATGAAATTTTCAGCATACACGTATCAACGCCCTGATTTTCCAGTCTATCAAGAAACATTCAAAAAAGCATTAGCAAACCTTCAGTCAGCCGATACCTTCTCGGAGGCGAAGCAAGCTCTTGATGCTTTGAACGAACTAAGAGGAACGATCGATACCGCAATGAACTTGGCTTCGATCCGTTATTCGATCGATACCAACGATGCCTTTTATGAAACAGAAGACACTTTCTGGAATGAATACCAGCCTCATTTTGAAGCTCTGGATTTTCAATTCTATCAAGCACTCTTGGCTTCACCGGTCTTAGATGAATTAAAAGCCGAATATCCAGAAACACTTTTCTTGTTTGCCGAAAGCCGCGTGAAGCTTTTTGATGATGCCTTGATCGAATTGTTTCAAAAAGAAAACCAATTGGCTTCCGATTACAGCAAATTGGTCGCTTCTGCCCAAATCGACTTCCAAGGAGAAACCTATACCCTCGCACAACTGCGACCATTTACCGAAAATAAAGATCGCAGCGTTCGTAAAGAAGCGTTTGAAAAGCAAACGGCTTTCTTCACGGAAAATGAAGACCGTTTTGATCAAATTTATGACGAGATGGTCAAGGTTCGTACCGAGATCGCCCACAAGCTCGGCTTTGAAAATTACGTCGCCTTTGCGGATACCCAAATGAATCGTTGGGACTATGATCGTTCAATGATTGAGACCTATCGTCGTGAAATTTTAGAAAAAGTCGTCCCAATCACCCAAAAACTGTACCAAAGACAGGCACAGCGTAATCAATTGGCACAAGCAACTTTTACCGACTTGCCACTTGTTTATCCTAGTGGCAACGCAGAGCCTAAAGGAACACCTGAAGAACTAGTGGAAAAAGCCCGTGTGATGTATCAGGAACTATCCCCTGAAACTGGCGAATTTTTTGACTTTATGGTCGAACATGACTTGCTTGATCTCCTCAGCAAAAAAGGCAAACAATCTGGCGGCTACTGTACCTTTATCCAAGAATATCAATCGCCATTTATCTTTGCCAACTTTAACGGTACTTCGGGCGATGTCGATGTTTTGACCCACGAAGCTGGCCACGCCTTTCAAGCCTTTCGCTCTCGTTGGATCAAAGAACCAGAAATTTTGTTTCCAAATTATGAATCTTGCGAGATCCATTCAATGTCGATGGAGTTTATCGCTTGGCCATGGATGGACGCCTTTTTTGGAGAAGAAACAGAAAAATACAAATTTGCGCATCTTGCTAGCAGCCTGCAATTTCTGCCTTATGGCGTTTTAGTAGATCACTTCCAACAAGACGTTTATGAGCATCCTGAATGGACACCATCACAGCGCAAAGCCCGTTGGCGGGAATTAGAGCGCCAATACTGTCCAGAACGGGATTATTCAGAGTATCCAGACCTTGATCGTGGCTTGTATTGGTTCAGACAGGGGCATATTTTTGAATCACCTTTCTACTATATCGATTACACATTGGCACAAGTGTGTGCGTTCCAATTTTGGTATCGATTCATCGTGGCAAAAGACGAAACCGCTTGGCAAGATTATTTGGCCATTTGCGAAGTCGGCGGCACGAAAACATTTCTTGAGATCCTGGCTCTGGCTCATCTACGTTCACCTTTTGAAAAAGGAGCGCTTGATGAAACCTTACAGGCAGTAGATACGTATCTGTCAGCCATCAAAGAAGAACAGTTAAACTAAAAAAAGACGTTTCCGTTTCTCCACTAGCTTCGTAGCTAGTAGGAGAAAACGTGAAACGTCTTTTTAACGTGAATATTTTTCGATATGGTGTTCGGTCACGATCATATTGATCACTGACATGATCAGTGCCACTAATAAAGCAGCCCCAAACGAGGAAAAGCCGAAGTTGGCTGACCCAACAAAATACGAAGTCAAATTCAGCATGAGCGCATTGATCACAAAGGTGAAAAACCCAAGCGTCAGTAAAGTCAATGGAAATGAAATGACGATCAGAATTGGTTTAATCAAAGCATTCAGGATCGACAGTACAAAACTGGCGATCACTGCAGTCATAATGCTTTGAACGTGGATCATATTTGGTAATAGAACCGCCAATGTGACAAACGTCAGTGTATTCATGATAAGCCGTTGAAAATAAGACACTAGAAGTCACTCCAGTCCTCATCCTCTACCTTTTCCGCTTCTTTACGGGGACGATTTGCTTCATTGTATTTGTTTTGTTTGTAATATCGATTGTCATGACCATATCCTGAGGAGCTCTTGCGTCCTGAAGGAATCAAGACCGCCATGATGATATATAAAGTGATTCCAGGGAACCCAGCAGTCACTAAAGATAGAAAGACATAGATCACGCGAACGATAGTTGGATCGATTCGCAAGTATTCTGCCAGACCCCCTAGAGTCCCTGTAATGACAACGTTATTGGCTGATTTTGTTAATTTTTTGTTCATTTATCTACACCTTCCTTCTTTTCTTTAATGAGTGTATACTCAACTATTCTTATTTATCTGTATCTTTGATAAAGACATTTCCTGTTGTTGTGGATAGATCGATTTGTGCGACTTTATCGGCAACCCGACGGAATTGCAATAGTTGGTTTAGGCGTTCTTTTTTCTCCCGTACAACTTCCATCTCACTTAAGCGATTGTTAATGCTACCTAAACTTGTTTTGGCGATCCCTTCAAAACCGATCCCTGCAGGTAATGCTACTTTAACATTGCCATTTACAGAGCTGGCGTTTAATTTTTGGACCGTTTCTTCTTTGTAGGTCACACGGATATTGCCGTTTACTAAAGAAATACCGGTGTTTTGTGGTGTGGCTGTCAACGTCACGTCGCCATTCACTGTTTCGATGATGGCATCTAAAATCTCACCCTCTTGAACAGTGATCGTTCCATTCACGCCTTCAATCTCTAACATCGATGCGTTTACTTTGCGGAAATCGATATTGCCATTTGTTGATTTTGTATAAACATCTTTTGCATCCAATTCATTGAATGTAACATTTCCGTTCAATAGTTTTACTGCTACATGATCATAGGTACGTTTTGGTAAATAGAAAACCAGATCGGCACGAATGCGTTTGTTTGGAATTTGGAAGGAGATGCGTTCATCATCGACATTGATTTGGCTTCTTGCTTCAAAAGCATCGAAAGGCTCCGCCGCATCCATTTTACCATATAGTTTGATTTTGGCATCTACTTTGACACCTGGTTCATCCCATAATTGGAAGGAAACATTGCCGTTGGCTAACTTCACATCGATCAATGTCGCTGCCGTTTCGTCATAGCTGAATGTGTGTTCAAATTTCGTCGCTGCAACACCGGGAACTTTCAAGTTGATATCTTTCCATTCCATGTTGTCGTTAACAGAATCCGTTACTGCTCGAACCGTTTTCTTCAAGAAGTGTCCGAAGTGGGTGCTGGCATCGACCATTTTTTCACTTACTTGATTGATAGTATCGGTCGCTTGCTCTTTCCAATCTTCTGGAATATCTAATTTTTGAGAGATTTTCTCTTTCGTTTGAGACCATTGGTCTTTGCGAATATTTTTTAGTTTTGCTTCCAATTCTGCTTTTTCTTCGGTTAAGCCATCTAACGTTTCTTCTAAGCCAGTAATGGTCGCTTCTGTTTCATGACGTGTTGCCAATTCCTCTTCTGACAATTGATCCAATTCTTCTTTGGTATTCAATTGCATCAGAGTTTCTTGCGCTTCTTTTAATTCTTCTTTGACGCCAAGAATTTCAGCATTGATTTCGTCCAACTCAGCAGATGCTTGGTTGGCTTCCGTTGCTAAGCCATCAAGAATCTTTTCAAGATTTTCTTTGTCTTGCGCTTCGTTTTGACGAAGTTTTTCTTCGCCGTCAAACGTGAACATCTCATCGTCATTTTCAGTATCATCAAATGGGCTTGTCGCATTCTTATCCGCGGTTACCTCAGCAGCAGCTTTGTTAATTTGTTTTTCGTCTTTGGCTTTTGCCATACCTTCTAGTAAATCTAAGGCTTCTTCTGTAGAAAGCACACCTTTTTTTACTAGATCCAATATACGTTCTCTTTCGTTCATGGAAATTGCCTCCTTCAGCAAATGTGTGATTGCAAGTTTAGCTTACGAACCTATTATGCCTTGTTTTTGCAAAAGTGTCATAGGTCTTAAGTACCAAGTTTTTCTCAATCTGCAGATTGGCAAGCAGAACCGGCACTTTTCTTCATTACTTTAGGCACAAAACGATCTTCCTTATCTTAACAGTACCACGAAAAACCATTGGAAACAAAAGTTTCAGCTAATAGCAGCCTTGAGGAATAGGCCTGCTAGAGTAAATGATCTATTGTTCATTTCACTGCGGGTCGGGGATGAAAAGAGCAGAAGGTTCAACTTGAAAAATTCGGTTACGATAGAATCGATTTCCATTGTCCATCTTTAGGGAAGCCATTTTATAATTTGTCTATCTTGTTCACGTCATCTATTTCAGTGATTCTTCCAAATCAAAAAGACCGCCGAGAGAAGTTACTCCTTAAAGGTCAACTTCTTTCGGCGGTCTGTCCCATCTCTTTTAAAAGAGATAAGTGATCAAGAACCTAAGCTGGTTTCTTAAATCATTTCCGTACGGTTTGTATTCAATTCACTGATTTTTCCAGTAGCAAGATACACGATCCATTCACAAATATTCGTTACGTAGTCACCGATACGTTCTAAGTACTGTGCAACAGATAAATAATCGGTTCCACTAACAACGGTTTCCGGATTTTCTTTCATACTCTCGATCGTTTTGTAATAGATGTCTTTGTAATACTCATTGACCCGATCATCCATTTGGGCGATCATACGGGCATCTTCTTGGTCAGTTTTTACATAGGCAACTAAAACATTATCGACCATTTTCTTCACATAATCCGACATATCAGAAATTTCTTTTTCGATTTCGGCGATCCGTGTTTCACCTTTGACCCGAATCGTTGACTTCGCGATCGATACTGCATGGTCTCCCATTCGTTCCAAGTCAGAGCTGGCTTTCATTACAGTAATGATCATTCGTAGATCGGTGGTTACTGGTTGTTGCAAAGCAATCATTTCAAAGCTCTTTTTCTCCAAACGAACTTCCATATTGTTGATCGCCAAATCATTTTCAATCACTTCTTGAGCAATTGCTTTATCATGTCTGACATATGCTCGTACGGATTTGTGGATCGCGCTGCTGACTAGCATCCCCATCTCATAAAATTGATTGTGTAGATTTAATAATTCTTCTTCAAACTGTGTACGCAACATCCCTTTTCCTCCTAACCAAATCTTCCTGAGATATAATCTTCTGTTTCTTTTTTGCTTGGACTTAGGAACACTTTTTTCGTGTCATTGAACTCGATCAAGTTGCCGTCCAAAAAGAACGCGGTTTTATCTGAGATTCTTGAAGCTTGTGACATGTTGTGAGTCACGATGATCATGGTATAGCGTTCTTTCAGTGCCAAAAGGGTATTCTCGATTTTCCCAGATGAAATTGGGTCTAACGCACTGGTTGGTTCATCCAGCAAAATGATTTCTGGATCGACAGCCAATACCCGAGCGATGCATACCCGCTGCTGTTGTCCACCGGATAAAGATAGCGCACTTTGGTGAAGTTTGTCTTTGACATCTTCCCAGACAGACGCTGCTTTCAAGCTTTCCTCTACCGTCTTATCAAGAATCGCCTTGTCCGTGACTCCTTTTAATTTTAACCCATAAATCACATTTTCGTAAATTGAAAAGGGAAATGGATTCGGTTGCTGAAAAACCATCCCGATTTCTTTACGCAAATCAACGATGTCTTGCTTCGGACTATAAATGTCTTTCCCTTTATAGACAACACTTCCTGTAATTGTCACACCAGGGATCAAATCATTCATTCGATTAAGAGAACGCAAGTAGGTCGATTTCCCACAACCTGAAGGACCGATCATCGCAGTGATCTCGCCTTTTTTGATGGAAAGGTCGATTCCTTTTAATGCTTCTTTTTTTCCGTAGTATAAATGCAGATCTTTCGATGTAATAATTTCTTCTGCCATTGTTTTGCCTCCGTTTACTGATCGAATCGGCTCAGCCAAAATGACCGGATACGTAATCTTCTGTTGCTTTAATTTTTGGACGAGTAAATATCTTACGGGTCTCATCGTACTCGATCGCATTTCCTAAGTAGAAAAAGGCGGTATAATCGCTGATCCGAGCAGCTTGCTGCATGTTGTGGGTCACGATGATGATTGAATAGTCGTTTTTCAAGTTGATAAGAGTTTCTTCCACTGTCCCGGTTGAGATGGGGTCAAGGGCACTAGCTGGTTCATCTAGAAGCAAAATATCTGGTTTCATCGCAATTGCTCGAGCGATACACAGACGTTGCTGCTGTCCACCGGACAATGCCAAAGCACTTTTGTCTAAGCTGTCCTTTACTTGATCCCAAAGTGCGGCTTGTTTCAAGCTGGTTTCGACTGCTTCATCCAATTTCTTTTTGTTTCTTTCTCCATGACGTCGCAAAGCAAAGGCGATGTTGTCATAGATGGATTTACTGAAAGGGTTTGGTCGTTGGAAAACCATGCCGATCCGCTTACGCATTTCGAAGACATCGACTTCTTTCGTGTTCACGTCGACCCCTTTGTACATGATGTTTCCTGTGACTCTCGTATTTGCGATTCCGTCATTCATTCGATTCAAGGAACGCAGATACGTTGATTTTCCGCAACCAGAGGGACCGATCAATGCGGTGATTTTATTCTTTTCAAATTGTAGATCAATGCCTTTGATGGCTTCATTTGATCCATACCATACATGCAAGTCAGTGGTATAAAGCGCCACATCTTCTGGTTTATCGAAGGTAATGATATTTCGATCATCCCAATTGTAATCGTTCATACTGTCATTCTCCTTATGCTGACGTCATTTTCTTGTACAACCGTTTGCCAGCTGCACGGGCGCCAAAGTTAAATAGCAAGACGGCAATGATCAATACTGCCGAAGCTCCAGCTGAAACTTGTGCGCCATCAGGCATCGTGCCCTCTGTATTGATTTTCCAAATATGGACTGCCAGCGTCTCCGCTTGTCGGAAAAGACCGATCGGGCTGGAAACACTCAATGGATTCCAGTTTGTAAAATCAAGGGCCGGTGCACTTTGTCCTGCAGTATAGATCAGCGCTGCCGCTTCACCAAAAATCCGACCAGAACTTAGAATGACCCCAGTCAAAATCCCTGGTGTTGCTTCTGGAACAATGATGCGTGTGACCGTTTCCCAACGTGACAACCCAAGAGACAAGCCTGCTTCACGTTGCGTGTAATGAATCGCTTGAAGTGATTCTTCTACATTTCTCGTCAATAGTGGCAAATTGAAGAAGGTCAATGCCAAGGCACCAGAAATAATTGAAAAGCCATAACCAAACTGAATAACAAAGACTAAGAAACCAAAGAGACCGACAACCACTGAAGGCAGTGAGCTCAAAATCTCGATCGATGTCCGAATGATATCCGTTAACCAGTTTTTCTTTGCATACTCTGATAAGTAGATCCCCGCTCCTAAAGAAATCGGGAAGCTAATGATCATTGTTACTAAAAGCAAGTAAAGGGAATTGAACAATTGGATGCCGATCCCGCCGCCTTCTTGATACGCTTTTGAAGAAGAGGTCAGAAATTCCCAGCTAATGTGAGGAACCCCCCGAACCAAAATGTACAGTAATAAGGAAGCCAAAATCAAAACAATGATTCCAGCAACGGCATACAAGACGCCGGTAGCAATTTTATCTGAACGTTTTGCATTCATTATTTCAAGGCTCCTTTCTTCCCAATAAAGCGAATAACAATGTTAAATAGTAAGGACATCAATAACAAGATCAAGGCTAATGACCATAAAACATTATTTTGGACTGTCCCCATGATCGTATTTCCGATACCCATCGTTAGGATAGAAGTCAATGTTGAAGCTGGTGTCACTAAGCTAGTTGGCATCAATGCCGCATTACCAATAACCATTTGAATCGCCAATGCTTCACCAAACGCCCGCGCCATTCCAAAAACAACCGCTGTTAAAATACCAGGAACAGCTGCTCGTAAAACAACTTTGTAAATCGTTTGCCAGCGAGTCGCACCTAAAGCTAACGAAGCTTCACGATAATGCCGTGGAACTGCCCGCAAAGCGTCGACAGTCATCGTAGTCACTGTCGGTAAGATCATGATAAACAGGACAAACGTCCCTGCCAAGATCCCAAAACCAGTACCGCCAAAAACGGAGCGGACTGCTGGTACAACGACAGACAAACCGATGAATCCATAAACAACTGAAGGGATACCGACTAAAAGTTCGATGACCGGCTGCAAGATCTTCTCTCCATTACGAGGTGAGATTTCTACCATAAAGACGGCTGCACCGATGGCAAAAGGTGTTGCCACGATCGCTGATAAGAACGTTACGAAGAACGATCCTAGAATCATCGGCAAGGCACCAACTAACGGTTGTCCATCAGGTCCCACAGCACTCGGATTCCATTGGGTACCAAACAAAAAGTCAAACACATTGACTTTGTCTACAAAGAATGTCGCTAATCCTCGGCTAGCAACGAAATAAAAAATGGAGATCACAACCAAAACAATCAACGCGATACAAAGAAAACTGATTAGTTTTCCTCTTTGTTCCATTCTTGCGCGCTTAGATTTTTTTGTTAACACTTCTTTTACATTTTCCACGAGGGTTCCTCCTCAAAAATCAAACTAAACTCATAACCATTAGTTTATCGGTTCAACATCAATTTCTGTTAAAGCTTGTGTAAATTTTGTGTAAAGATTATTCAACAATGTTGCCTTCCCAGTCTCTTTCCACCTGCATGATGGAAATTGGAATATAGCCTAGATCCCCAACGATATGCTCTTGGACTTCGTCAGAAAGCATATATTCTAAAAACTCAGCAGTTAATCCGGTTGGTTCTCCTTTTGTATACATATGCTCATACGCCCAAACTTTCCAATCATTCGTCGTCACATTTTCAATCGTAGGTTCAACGCCATCAATTGAAAGGACATTGACTTCATCAGTCACATAAGAAAATGCAACGTAGCTAATAGCCCCTGGTGTATCAGAAACGATCGAGCGTACCATCCCACTAGAATCTTGCTCTTGAGAAGGAATAGCGGTTTCGCCATCCATGATCCATTTTTCAAACGTGCTTCTCGTACCACTACCTGTCGCCCGGTTCAATAAAACGATCGGCAGATCATTTCCACCGACTTCGCTCCAATTGGTGATCTTTCCTAAGAAGATATTTTTTAGATCTTCTGTGGAAATGTCTGTGATACCAACTCCTTTGTTAACGATTGGTGTGATTCCCACCGTTGCCACCCGATGATCAACAAGGGCATCAGCATCGATTCCTGGCTTTTCTTCCGCAAACAAATCAGAATTTCCGATATCGACTGCACCCACTTGGACTTGACTTAGTCCGGTTCCGCTTCCGCCTCCTTGGACATTGATGAACCGTCCTGGATTTGAGTTTTGAAATTCTTCTGCAACTGTTTCTACTAGCGGCTGCAAAGCAGAGGAACCGACTGCGGTGATCGATTCTCCTCTATCTGCCCAGCTTGCACATCCTGAGAGTAAAATAACCAATCCGATAATAGGACTTAGAAGTTTAAATTTTTTCATCATAACGCTCCTTGTACTTTCGTAAGTCATTGATCTTAAAAATCAATTATTTTCATTTTACCATTAGTTGAATTTAATGAAAATTATTATTTGCTTTTTTTTCTGGAACAGCGTCCGTTCGTTTATTTAAAACGCTTTTTTTCTTTTTCAAAATAACTGTTTCGTAAAAAAAATGACAGAATTTCTTAATTAAATTACGTGCATCCAGAAGGTATGCTATGCTATACTGTGAGAGGAAACGTATTTTAAAAGAACATAATTATTAATCTTGCTTCCCCAATCAAGTACAATATGTTGTTATGTTCAGCGTTTTCACGATTTCATCAACATTTCCCCAAAATGTCTGTTGAATCGAAACGGCAGAAAGAAGCATTTCTATGCATCTTCTGCCGTCTTTTTTTACTCTAATTCACTTAGCCACGCAGCCATCTGCTCAACGATGGCTTTTTGCTGTGCTTCATTTGATAAATCAGCGGCGGCTTCTCCTTTTTGTAACCCATAGGTACCAAAGCCAGCATGATTGCCGCCTTCGATCGTTTGGAACGTGGTAGATTCTGGAAGGAAGCTACGGGCAGCTTGCCAATTTTCTTGATTGACCACCTGATCTTGACTCCCTGTCAACGATAGCACAGAAATCGACTGATCAGCCAAAGACCCTTTTTCATCGGGATAGCTTGCGAAGAAAAAGCCCCCTTTTAAATCCTTGTCGTTTGCAGCCAATTGATTCGCTGCAAAACGGCTCGCCATTACCCCACCTAATGAATGACCACCAATAACATAGGAGTTATGGGGAATTTCTTTCAAGACCTCTTCTGCACGATTGCCTGATAAAACAGCCATGTTAAAGGGCATTTTAACGATCGCGACAGGATAGCCTTTTTCCGCTAAACCTGCTGCCCATACACTATAGCTTTCCGCATCGACAAGGGCACCGGGATAGAAAATGACCAATGGCTTTTCTTCATCTCCAGCAAAATAAAGGACATTCCCCTCATCTTCTGCCTCTTTCGCAGCTGTGACTGCAGCATCAACTGCTGGGTAGTGTAGTTGTTGCCAACCGATCCAACCGGCAATAGTTAAAATAACAACGGTGACCAATACACCAATCAAAACTTTTGTTCTTTTTCTCATCATATCCTCCTGCAAAAAAGAAGATCAGGAAAGGATGGCAGACGAAACTTGCTGGTCCATCATCTCCTGAATCTTTCTACGAATGTTTCCCAATTTTTATCGGTGTGCAAGTGCCAATAGTTCTCGTGCATGTTCGATCGTTAAATCGGTGATTTCTGCACCTGAGAGCATACGGGCGATCTCTGCCACCCGTTCTTCTTTAGATAGTTTACGGACGTGGGTTTCTGTCCGTCCTTCTTGAATTGCTTTTTCAATAAAATATTGATTATCCGCTACAGCAGCTACTTGCGGCAAGTGAGTGATACACAAAACTTGCGAATTGGCTGCGATCTTGGCGATTTTTTCAGCAATTGCTTGGGCTACTCGGCCACTGACCCCAGTATCAACTTCGTCAAAAACAATACTGGTGATTCCTTGTTTCCGAGAGAAAATTGATTTGAGGGCCAGTAAGATCCGTGAAAGTTCTCCCCCAGAAGCAACCCGCACCAACGGCTTCATGCCTTCACCAGGATTTGTGGTCAAATAAAATTCTACGGTGTCAAATCCGCTGCTACTCAATTGTTTTGAGCCAGGTGCAAACCGTACTTCAAATTGTGCGTGCTCCATATACAGCTCTTTTAACTCTTGAACGATTTCTTTTTCTAAACGATGAGCCAGTTCACGTCGTTTGACGTGCAAGGCTTCCGCCAGCTGCCAAACTGCTTCAGCTTTTTGGGCAAGCTCTTCTTCTAATTGCTCCAACTGACCTTCTGTATAGGCAGACTCGCTGATTTCTTTACTGATCTCATCATAGTAAGCAAGAATCACAGGAATCGACTCCCCGTATTTGCGCTTCAATTGACGAATCGTTTCCAGCCGCGAAATGACTTCTTCCAGTCGGCCTTCATCTAATTCAAGATTGTCGACTTGCCGCGAAATATCAGTAGCTGCATCTTGCAACAAGTAATACGCACTTTGGATCACTTCACTGATTTTTTCGTAAGCCGGATCAAGATGGGCGATTGACTGGATCTCGGATAAAGCTACACTGACCCCATCTAGGCTATTGACTTCTTCGGCAGATAAGGCACCATAGCTTTGCCCTAGAGCATCCACGATTTTTTGATAATTGGTCAGTTTTTCTCGTTCATCGATCAGCAGTTCTTCTTCATTTTCCATCAATTCTGCTTGGGCGATTTCTTCTTGTTGAAAACGCAACATGTCCATTCGCTGGACATATAGCTGTTCATTTTCTTGAATGGTCCTGACGTGTTTTTCTAAAGAGCGATAGCTTTGATAGGCTTGACGGTAATCCGCAAGCTCCGCTTTAAAGCTATCATCCCCAAACCCATCCATCAAGGTCAAATGTTTTTCTGGCTGCAGCAGCTCTTGATGCTCATTTTGTCCTTGGATATCGACCAAGAATAAACCGATTTGACGCAAAACCGACAAGGTAACGGTTCGACCATTGACACGACAAATATTTTTCCCCGATTGAGAGATATCTCGTTGTACGATCAAAACTTCTTCTTCATCAATACCTAAATCTGCGGTCAAGTCTTTGAACTCCTGCTGATTCGGCCATTCGAAGATCCCTTCTAAACGGCATTTCTCTGCTCCTTGACGCAAATAGTCGCTGGAACCTCTACCGCCTGCTAGCAAACCCATCGCATCGATAATAATTGATTTCCCGGCACCTGTCTCACCTGTCAGTGCCGTCATTCCCTCATGGAAAGATAAGTGCAAGTTGGAAATAATCGCAAAATTTTGGATCGACAATTCTAAAAGCATCCCTTGCCTCCTCTTCTAAACGTAACGTTGGAAATCCCTGAATAGGTTCTCGGTATCTGCTTCTGTTCTAGTGATCATCAAGACGTTGTCATCATCGTTTAACGTGCCAAATAATTCCTTGGCATAACGTTTATCGATTAAATTCGCCAAAGCCGAGGCATTGCCGGGCAGTGTGCGCAGGATCACAAATTTGTCCATTCGATCGACAGAAACAAAAGCCGTTTTTAGGATTTTATCTAGTTTACCACTCACGTCTTCCGTTGTCTCTTGCGGGATACTGTAGCGATAGCCACCTTTTTGGGAAGGAACTTTCACTAACTTCAATTCCTTGATATCTCTTGATATGGTTGCTTGTGTGACTGAGACGCCGCGATCTTTTAACAACTCGACAAAATCTTCTTGTTTCTGAATATCTTGTTCACTTAACAATCGTGTAATCAAGCGATGCCGTTCTTTTTTTCTCATCTCTTGTTCCTCCTGAATGAATTCCTACTAATTTTATCCTATTTTGCGCAAGAAAGAAAGAGAGCCGACAAGTAAAATGTCCACTCTCTTCCATTCTTTATTTTGGTTGATGAAAGGTCTCATGTGCTGATGCAACAACTTTCGGGATATCGATCCCTGCTGCGGTACCTTCTTGCAGGCTTTTCTTTAAATGTACGATAAACTCGATATTCCCTTCGCCACCAGTGATTGGTGAAAAACTTAGGTTTAAGACATCGAAGTTTGTTTTCTTAGCAAATGCTAGTACTTCCTCCAAAACTCGTTCATGGGTTTTGGGATCACGAACGATCCCATTTTTCCCGACTGCTTCTTTGCCCGCTTCAAATTGCGGTTTAATCAGCGCCATCACTTCGCCATCCGCTACCAAAATATCATATAGCGGGGGTAAAATCAGTTTAAGTGAAATAAAAGAAACATCGATCGTAGCGGCATCTGGAAGACCGTCTAAAAAATCAGTTGGTTTTGCATAACGGAAGTTGACCCGCTCCATTACGATCACTCGCTCATCTTGCCGCAGCTTCCAGGCTAACTGATTGTAACCGACATCCAATGCATAGCTTTTTTTGGCACCATTTTGCAATGCCGCATCAGTAAAACCACCGGTGGATGCGCCGATGTCTAACATGATTTTATCGGTTACGTCAAAATCAAAGACTTTGAGTGCTTTTTCTAACTTGAGACCACCACGAGAAACATAAGGCAGCTTTTTGCCTTTGATCTGCAGCAGCGTATCTGCGGCAATTTTTTCTCCCGGCTTATCTAGGCGCTCATTATTTTTTTCTTTGTACACCAATCCAGCCATCACTCCCCGTTTGGCTTGCTCTCGGGTCTCAAACAGGCCTTGCTGGACAGCTAAAACATCTACTCGTTCTTTCTTCATGCGTTCCCTCGAATCTCAAATCGTTCCACAAATGCCAATAAAACATCCGGCGTAAATTGACCGTATTGACTTAATTGCGCCAGAATTTCTTTGGCCTTGCCTAATTCTTCTGTCAAGGCTTGCTGCGCGCCTGCTAAGCCAAGTAAAGCAGGATAGGTACTTTTCGCCAATTCGTCATCTCGACGGACAACTTTGCCTAGCTCTTCGGTCGTACTAGTGGCATCCAGCAGATCGTCGCGAATTTGAAAGGCTAACCCAATATGCTGGGCAAAGCGATCCAATTCATGCAGAACTTCTTCCGTCTGGTCGGCTAAGACACCTCCAGCAATCACCGCAAAGCGGATCAATTCTCCAGTTTTCCGTTCATGAATGGACATCAGTTCCTCAAGACTAAGGGCTTGGTTTTCTCCTTGAATATCAGCTGCTTGGCCGGCGACCATGCCTTGTGTTCCCGCCGCTTTACTCAATTGCTGCAGCAGCAAGACTTTTTGATTGGCTTCGATCTCCGCCATAGCGACTAATTGAAATGCAGCCGTCAAAAGACCATCTCCAGCTAAAATCGCTAAAGCTTCACCAAAAACCTTATGGTTGGTAGGTTTGCCTCGACGCAGATCATCGTTGTCCATTGCTGGCAGATCATCATGGATCAGCGAATACGTATGCACCATTTCTAGGGCTGCCGCACACTGGTACACCGCGGTATTGACGGGTTTGTGAAAAGCGGCGACTGTTGCTGCCAATAAAAGCGGGCGAATACGTTTGCCGCCAGCTTGGATCGAATACTGCATGCTTTTAAACAATCGTTGATCAGAGGTGTGTTCTTTGACAAAGCGCTCCATGACTTCTTCAATCAATGGGGCGTGTTCTTTTGTGAATTCTGTTAAAGCACTCATTGGTTTTCCTCTTCAAAAGGCACTTCTTCGTTAGATTCTGTCATCATTTTTGTTAAGGACTTTTCTGCTTTACTCAAAGTGTCCTTGCATAGCTTACTCAAAACCATCCCTTTTTGAAAAGCATCTAGTGCCTCTTCTAAGGGAACATCCCCTTGTTCCAAACGGGTTACAATTTGTTCTAATTCTTGTAATGATTCTTCAAATGTTGGATTTGCCATGATTAACTCCTTCTGTACTAATAACTTCGACAAGCGCTTGGCCATCTTGGTAATGGATCGTCAGCTGATCTTCTGGCTCGATCGCATCAATCGATTTGATCACCTGCTCATTTTTCGTGGTATAGCTGTAGCCGCGTCCCATGATTTTTAGTGGGCTTAACAAATCAAGGGATTGGACTGCATTTGCAAATTGATTTTCTTTTGCCGCATAAATATCTTTCATGGCTTTCGTTAAGCGTTGAGAAAGATAGCTGACCTCTTGATTGCTGGCTTGTAATCGCGCTTTTGGTTGTTGTTGGACCAACCGTGAAATCAATTGCTGTGCCTGGCGATCCTTGTCATAAAGCAAGGTTTGCAAGCCTTGCTGCATCCGCTGCTGCAACTGATCGAGTTTGATCGACTGTGCCTCATACAAGCGCTCTGGTTGTCGAAAAACATACGATCCAATCACTCGCTGATAGCGTTCTTGTTTGTACTGGATCTGGTGCATAAATGCTTGCTCTAATCGGGCTTGTCTTTCTTCGATCCGCAAAATCTCCTCCGACAGCACTGGCACCGCTAATTCGGCAGCGGCGGTCGGAGTTGCCGCCCGTACATCCGCCACTAAATCGGCAATCGTCGTATCGGTTTCATGCCCCACTGAAGAAATAATGGGGGTTTTTGCATCAAAAATGGCTCTTGCCACTCGTTCTTCATTGAAAGGCCAGAGGTCCTCGATCGATCCACCCCCACGTCCGATGATCATAGTATCAAAGGTCCCATCGGCTTCGACTCGTTGGATATTTTTCACCACATCATCCGCAGCTTTATTGCCTTGTACCACGGTTGGATACAAAACGATTTGAGCAATGGGGTAACGCCGCTGTGTCGTCGTGATGATATCTCTGATCACCGCCCCACTAGGACTGGTCAAAACTGCGATGCGTTTCGGGTATTTCGGCAAGGACTGCTTCGGTGCAGAAAATAAACCTTCTGCTGCCAATTTCTGCTTTAATTGTTCATAGGCTTGATAAAGAGCGCCGACACCGTCTGGTTCCATATGATCGATCACCATCTGGTAATTTCCGCTTGCCTCATACAGAGTGATACGCCCAACCGCCATGACTTTCATGCCCTCTTCTGGTTGAAAGCGCAACTTGTCAAAAGCGCCTTTGAACATGACGGTCGAAATTTTTGCACCATCATCCTTCAAACTAAAGTATTGGTGATTGGGGCGACGACGAAAATTGGAGATCTCCCCCGTCAAATAAACCCGCTCTAGATACGGATCGACGTCAAACTTACGCTTGATATATTTTGTTAATGCGGTCACCGTTAAATATTCTTGCGCCATTTAGTTTTTCATTGTCTCCTTTGCTGCCTCGATCGTTTGGGCCATCAACATCGTGATCGTCATTGGTCCTACACCTCTAGGTACCGGGGTGATATAGCTAGCGATCGGTTCGACTTCATCAAATTTCACATCGCCGATCAACTTGCCATTGGCATCCCGATTCATTCCTACATCGATCACCACGGCCCCTTCTTTTACGAAGTCTTTTGTGACAAAATGACCGCGGCCGATCGCCACGACTAAAATGTCCGCTTGCTTCGCTAACTCAGGCAGATTTTTGGTTTTTGAATGAGCAATAGTCACGGTGGCATTTGCCCCTAAGAGCAAGTGCGCCATCGGTTTTCCGACAATGTTGCTGCGGCCGATAACTAAAGCATTTTTCCCTTCCAATTCGATCCCATATGCAGCAAACATTTTCATGATGCCATAAGGGGTACAAGGAATTCGGTCAGGTACACCGGCAAATAATTTTCCTAAATTGATTGGATGAAAACCGTCGACATCTTTTTCCGGTTTGATGGCTAACAGCACTTTTTCTTCATTGATATGTTTTGGCAAAGGAAGTTGAACCAAAATGCCGTGAAAGGCATCATCGTTATTGAACTGTTCGATTTCTGCTAATAATTCTGCCTCAGTAATGGATTCAGGATAGCGGGCAACACGGGAATTGATGCCGATTTTCGCCGCAGCTAGTTCTTTATTTTTCACATAAGTCTGGCTTGCTTTGTCTTCTCCAACAAGTAAAACAACTAATCCCGGTGTCACACCCTGCTCTTTTAGTGTTGCTGTCTCTGAAAGAAACGCCGCTTGCATTTTTTCAGCCAATTCTTTTCCATTGATCAATGTACCCATTCTGACAACTCCTCCAACCTGATTATACTGACTTATTTTGTAAAAAGAAACGCACCAATCGTTTGTCGATCTGCTTCTTCATGTTTTCTATCATAGCATTTTCTGAAAAGAAAAACACCGTCTAAGGCTCCCTTTTTTCGGAAAAAACGAGGTCAAACCGACAAAGTGTATGCAAAAAAACCGAACGATCAAGCAGGACCGTCAAAACAAGGCGGTTGCTCATAAATCGTTCGGTTTCTGCCTCGATCGAATAAAGGCTGTTTTCTTTTGTTCGATAGTGTTAAGGCTGAAAATTACTCACTTACTTGGTTGTTTTTTGTTTCTAGCTCTTGATTGACTGTCGATAAAATACCGTTGACAAACTTTCTTGACTGATCGTCACTAAAGGTTTTCGCTAATTCGATCGCTTCATTCAAAGCCACACGATTCGGCACATTATCCACATAGATCATTTCAAACAAAGCGATTCGTAAAATCGTCACGTCCATTTTTGATAAACGCTGGATTTTCCAACCGGCTTTTAGATGACTTTGAATGACTTCATCCAAGGCTTCTTTGTAATGACAGACACCTGCCACTAATTGATCTAAATAAACAGGGACAAAATGCTCTTGTTCTTCATCAATCAATTCATGGTGTTCCAACTCGATGGCATGCATGATGGCATCTTGTTTCGTTAAATCTTTGTTAAAGTCTAGTGGAAATAAAGCTTGTAACGCCATTTTCCGTATTTCATGCCGTGATAATTCTTTACTCATTTTCTTCCTCGTCGTTTCCAAATAATTCTTCGATGTCTGGTAAATCTACTTTTTCTGGCACGACTGCCACAACATGAACATTTACTTCAGCCAGTTGCACATCTGTCATAAATAAGACTTGCTGTTTGACCCGTTCTTGGATCTCCATTGCCACTTTAGGCACTGACATCCCATAAGTGATATAGCAGTAGATATCCACTTTGATCCCTGTTTCATCGATCGTTAAGTAGACTCCTTTGCCATGAGCTGCGCGGCCTAGTAATTCAGTGACACTGTTTGCCAGTGTTCCTCGCATCCCATAGACACCTTCCACTTTAGAAGCAGCGATCCCAATAATGATCTCGATCACTTCTGGCGCGATGACGATTTCGCCTAATTCAGGACTTGCATTTAATACAAGGTTTTTATCTTCATTCATACGTTTTTGCCTCCATTCTAAACAGCTGTACCGTATTGTTTGTAAAAAAATCGCTCGTTTTTTCCGTTTGAAGCAAGCCAGCGCTTGATTCAATCAATAACATCCATGGCACAGTGTTTCTTCTCGCTCTAAGTTTATCATTTTCTGCACTGAGAATCTATAATAACCCACTATTCTCAATGAATTTTCTGAAAAACAAGGTCGATGAATCAGAGAATGATCAATTCTTTCGGTGAATGTGTCAACACTTTATTACCAGTTTCAGTGATCAAAAGATCATCCTCGATACGAACGCCGCCAATTCCTGGAAGATAGATGCCTGGTTCATCTGTAATGACGTTTCCGACAACAAATGCTTTATCAGCACGGAAGGAGACATTTGGTCCTTCGTGGATTTCTAAACCAATCCCATGGCCTGTTGAATGACCAAAAGCATCCCCGTAGCCAAAGGAAGCTATGTGATCCCGGGCGATCGCATCTAGTTCAATTCCGGTCATTCCAGGTTTTGCTGCTGCCAAGACTTTTTCTTGTGCTTCTAGCACGATTTGATAGATTTCTTTCAATTTATCGCCAGGATCCCCCACAGCAAAAGTTCTGGTCATATCAGACACATAGCCTTGATAGTAACAGCCAAAGTCTAACGTGATCAGATCGCCTTGTTCAATCACTTTTTCACTGGCAACCCCATGGGGCATTGCTGAACGAAGACCACTGGCCACGATCGTTTCAAAAGATACGCTTGTGGCACCTAATGAACGCATAAAGAAATCTAACTGATTCGCCACTTCGATTTCGGTCATCCCTGGGCGGATCATTTTCAAAATATGTTCGAACCCTTGATCGGCGATATGGCAGGCTTGTTGGATCAATGCGATCTCTTCCTCATCTTTGACTTCCCGCAATGCCTCGATCATACCAGATACAGGAGCTAATGAGGATTCCTCAATCAAGTCTTCTAAGACGGAGTATTCAGCAAAGCTGACGAAACTTTCTTCAAATGCTAAGACATTGATTTCTTCCTTTTGGCAGATAGTTGCAACTTCTTCAAAAATCGGTCCACTATTTTTTACGATCTCAAATCCTTGGGCTTGGGCAGCTGCTTGCTCTGTATATCGGAAATCTGTTACAAAAAAAGCTTTGTCCAACGTAATGACTGCTAAACCAGTTGTACCAGTAAAGTTTGTCAAGTAACGCAAATTGTATGGGCTGGTGATCAAGAACCCATCAATCGAATCTTTTCTCATTGCTTCACGTAATTTTTCAACTCTTAACATGTATCGTTCCCTACTTTCTTGTTCTATACGATAGTATTATAACAAACTTCCAGAAAAAGCGGAAAGTAAGCGAAAAGTTTTCTAAAAAATCAAACAATACGAACCTAAAGAATGGTGTTTTAAAAAGACTCTAGTTGGCTCTCTCGTTGTTCTTTTCTAGATAACTTTAATCCACAAAAAAAGCAACCCAATCAACGGATTGCTTCTTTGATAATTATCTTTTACGTCCCAAAAAGAATGATACGACAGCCACGAAAATGACTGCCCCAATGATTGCTGGCACGATTGCCATTCCTGCCACTTGCGGTCCCCAAGTGCCGAATAAACCTTGTCCGATTGATGCGCCCACAAGTCCTGCCACGATATCAAAAATGCAACCGCGTTTTTCTCCTGCGATGGCGCCACCGATTGAACCGATGACCGCTCCCACGATCAATGTCCATAAAAAGTGCATAATAACCCCTCCTAAACTTTCTTATAAAAAGGGTAACATATTGAGAATCAATTGGAAAAACATATGCTCTCTTGTTATTTTCTACGGGTAATTGCCCGTTTCAAGATATCGAAAAAGCCAAGAGAATGGACCATATGATCTGGGTCAACGTATTCGCGAATTGCCCGCAGAACTTTTTTTGGTTCTTTTGATGAGAAGGTATATGTCCCATTCTTTTTGGTCCGAATCGCATACCGTGGGATCCAGCGTCCTTTGAACAAGACCGAAGCGATCACATAGTCGACATCTTCCCAAGGAATTTGAATAAACTTGCGTTTGTCACGATCATTATAAAACTCAAAGGCATTATCGCCGATCATTATTTTGCCGTATTCATTGATACCTAAAAAAGACGTAGCATCGATCGTCAAATCAACTTTTGTATTAAGGGATTGTACCATTTGCGCTTACTCCATTCTATATCGTCTTATCGTTACCTATTATACGTGTTTGCGGCATGTTTGGCGAATAAATAAAAAGATGCTTGGGTCTCCCCAAGCACCTATCATTGAAAAGATTATAACAATCCGATCAAGTGTCCACCGATACCGACTAAGAATAGACCGATAATAATGACGATTGGAGAAACTTTTTTCTTCAATAACCACATACATAACAAAGTAAGCAATAGTGCAGCTAAACCAGGAATCAATTGATCCAAGTTGTTTTGCAATGTTGTTACTTTTGTATCAGTCAATGCACGGCCTTCAGCTACTTGTTGGAAGGCTTGTTGCAAACCAGCTGAACCAGAAGGCAAGTTCGCCCAGTCGACATAAGCACCTTCATCAAGCGGTACGCTTGAGACAACTGGTGCAAAGGAAATCGATACCCAACGTTGAACAAGTGACCCTAATACGAACATCCCTAAAATAGAAGCACCTTTTGTTACATCTTGTAGCAAACCACCTGAAAGGTCATCTGTGATTTTAGAACCAGCACGGTAGCCGAATTCTTGTGTGTACCACATAAATGCCCAACGGATGATGTTCCAAGCAACGAAGAAGATGATTGGGCCTAAGATGTTTCCGCCTAAAGCAAGAGAAGCACCTAATGCACCTAACATCGGACGTACAGTAAACCAGAACACAGGGTCACCGACACCGGCTAAAGGACCCATCATCCCAACTTTTACCCCTTGGATCGCTACGTCATCGACAGGCGCGCCATTGGCACGTTCTTCTTCTAACGCTAAAGTTACACCTAAGATTGGTGATGCGATATATGGGTGAGTATTAAAGAATTCTAAGTGACGCTTCAAAGCAGCGGCACGGTCTTCTTTTGTTTTGTATAATTTTTTGATTGCTGGAATCATTGAGAATGCCCAACCACCATTTTGCATACGTTCATAGTTCCATGAACCTTGAATGAAGGTAGAGCGCCATGCTACGGCTAAACGATCTTTTTTATTTAATTGAATTTTTTCTGCCATTTTTTTCTCCTCCTTCGATTCTAATAGTCATTCAAGATATCGCCTAGAGGGTCGCCAGTGTTGCTGCCGCCGCCTCCATTTGATGATCCGCCCATTTTAGTTAGGTTCAAGTAGATCAATGCGATTGCTACTGCCAAGGCACCGATAGCGATCAATGTCAATTGAGAGATAGCTGCGATTACGAAACCGATAATAAAGAATGGCCATACTTCGCGAGTTGCCATCATGTTGATAACCATTGCGTAACCAACGGCAACAACCATACCACCACCGATAGCCATACCATCAGTTAACCATGCAGGCATTGATTCTAAGAAGTTTTGAACAGTTGCAGCAGGGATAGCCAACAATGCAGCTGCAGGAATCGCAATACGAACCCCTTGCATACATACAGCGATCACGTGCCACATTTCGATTTTACGAATGTTGCCTTCTTCAGCAGCAGCATCCATAAAGTGAACGATTGGCACAGCCAATGTACGAACGATCATTGTCAAGAACAACCCAGCAACAGCTAGAGGGATCGCAACGGCAATCGCTGTATCAACACCAGCAGTTCCTTGTCCACCTAAAACTAAAATAATTGCAGATGCGACAGACGCCAATGCAGCATCAGGTGCAACAGCGGCACCGATATTTGCCCATCCAAGTGCGATCATTTGTAATGATCCGCCCAAAATGATACATGCTTCCAAATTACCGGTCACTAAACCGATCAAAGTACACGCGATTAGCGGTTGATGGAATTGGAATTCATCCAAGATCCCTTCCATACCAGCTAAAAAGGCAACGAGTACTACTAATACCATAGATATAATAGTCATGATAGACCTCCTATTTAGTTGAATACGTTTCTATTTATTTGCCAATTCATTTTTGGCTTTGCGTAAGATTTCATCCATGTTGTCTCGAGAGTCATTTGGTACTTTACGCACATCGAATTTGATGCCGCGTTCTTTCAAATCTTCAAATGTATTCACATCATCTGTACCCATCGACAATACTTTACTTACAACAACTTTCCCAACAGAGTGAGCCATTGAACCAACGTTCACTTCAGTAATATCAACGCCACCTTCAACAGCACGTAATACATCTTGTGGGTTTTCAAATAATAGTAAAGCTTTCGTATTCCCGAAACGAGGGTCTTTAGAAACTTCAATCATTTTGTCCACTGGAATGACGTTCGCTTTTACTCCTGGAGGAGCTGCTTGTTCGATCAGTTTTTTACGCAAGTCATCTTTTGCCACCGCGTCAGAAACAACGATGATCCGAGATGGATTCACTGATTTTGTCCAAGCTGTAGCAACTTGACCATGCAACAAACGTGAATCGACACGAGCAAGTACGATTTTGATTTTGCCATCGCCTAGAACAGTTCCCGGAGGAAGTGATCCTTTAGGTTGATCGTCTTGCACTGCTTTTGGTGCTGAAGCTTCTTCTGGTTCAAGTTCTTCTGGTTTGACCTTGACCCCTTCTTTAGCTGTTTCAACGATATGCGCAGCAATTTCATGCGCTGTATTCATTGAAAAACGTGAAGCATAGGCTTCGATCACCATTGGTAAATTCATACCAGCAACGATTGCCCATTTGTCTTTGTGATCTTCAAACAAGCTGTTCGCTTGGTTGAAAGGAGTACCACCCCAAAGATCAACTAAGAATAATACTTCTTCTTGATCGTCAAATGTAGCAATTGCTTCTTGCATTTTTGCCTTGATGTCATCTGGACCTTCACTTGGCATCAATGTAACAGCTTTAACATTTTCTTGTTCGCCGAAGATCATTGAACCAGATTGCAAAATGCCGTTAGCAAATTCTCCATGACTTGCTAGGATAATTCCTACCATCTTTTTACCTCCTATATCAAAATTGAAAAATGTGACACGAATACGAAAGAAAAAACAACATCGAAAAACTAAGGGTGACTACCTTCTTTTTCCAAAATATCCTTCAAAAAGATTTTACGATCAGCTGGAACTTTGCGTATCTCCACTTCAATGCCTTGGTTTTGCAAGTAAAGCAATGAAGCAAGATCTTGATCATTGACTGACACGAAATTAGTGATCATTCGTTTTCCCATTGAAAAACTCATACCGCCGATATTGACGGAACGAATGTCAATGCCTCCTTTAACCAGAGTCACGACATCTTGAGGGTTGGTAAATAATAACATGACTTTTTGCGTATTAAATAATGTGTTATGCGCCACCTCAAGCATTTTCGCTACTGTCACCACATTGGATTTGATCCCTGGTGGAGCAGCTTCTTTCAAGAGAAACTTTCGTAATTGGTCATTTGCGACTTCATCACTGACCACGATGATTCGATTGATACCAGTCATTTTCGACCAAGCTGTGGCGACCTGACCATGAATCAACCGATCGTCGATTCGGGCAAGACGTATATCCATTCCCATTGTGCAAGCCTCCTACATCCATCGATCCGCTTTTCATATTGAGGATCTGTTCTTTTTTCAATCACCTCCTGTATCCACTTATATAGAAGCAAGAAGCGTGCCAAGTTTTTCCGATACACTATTCTTGAAAAAACCTTAAGAATCAGCATTCAGATAATACACTAAAAAAGATACACTAAAAAATACTGTATCTTTTTTAGTGTATCTGTATTATTTGTAAGAATTAAAAATACATTTCTTTTTCGTGATGGTTTTTGATCAGCTCTAGCAGATAGTACTCTTCAGTCTTAGGCACTTCGATATTCATCAAGCGTGAAAACGATTGGACATGCACATGCAATTGGCCATAAAGCGGATTCTCCTCCATCGCTGCTAAATCAATTTCAGAAACAGTCAATGGCTGCCGCAGTAAGATCCGCTCCAGCATACCTGCGCCATGCATCACAAAATTGATCTGAAAGCCTTGCTGCGCCCCTACCAAATCCAAATCGTGAATGATCTCTTCGCCAAATTTCCACAACGGCTCTACTACTTTTTTCGCATTGACATAGGTAAAGTTTTCCTCTAAATACCGGACACAGATTTCTTTCGCCTGCCGATCATCTAGCTGTACTTCATCTTCAAAACTCAAATCATTCTCTAATAGGATATCATCCAACAGTAGATCAACATCTTGATCAATAAAACGTTCTAATGAAATAAACGGTGCGTCGATATGGGGATCGATGATCCCTGTTGCGGCAATCAGACGGTAGCGCTGTTGAATCTGATCCAAGTCCGTCCTCAGATCCGCCACCGATAACGTCACCACTTCGACATTTTGGCTTTGACGTTTTGACAATGAGCTTTGGATCAATTCTTTGATGCGCTGCGCCGTTCCCTTTCCCGAAGCGCAGACCGCTAGAATCGCTTTAGGATGGTGGTTTTGTGTCACTGGTTCTTCCACAGTGACCGCTCCATACCCGCGGAACTTCCGTAATGAATCATAGAGCTGATCGAGGTCCGTGCCGATCACTGACGCTTTACGGACCGTCTCTAGGACGATGGAGGTGGTCACCATATCGACTGTTCGAACAGCCACACCCGTTTCTCGTTGGATTTCATTATTAAAGGTCGCTAAGGACCCCATATCGACTAAGAGGATCACCCCACTGCCATCATTGACTGCCCGTACACTATCCACGATTTTTTTCAACGCCACAGCCGGGGGCATATCTAACGGCATGTCCACCGCTGTCACTTGATCGACTTCCAGCAATTGTTTGACCACTTGTACCATGCTACTGGCTGTGCTGTTGCCGTGGGCTGCAACGACGACGCCGATTTTCCCAGAGGAATGAGAGGTTCTAAGAGAAACCAGAAGAACCGCTAAATAATAAGATTCGCTCTCAGGAATCGCCACTTGGAAACTATCACCAATAAAATCGCGGACTTCTTTGGCGACTTCAAACTCTTGAGGATAATCAGCTACCATCTGACGAATATTGTCATTGGTTTGTCGTTCTTCTCCCAAATGGATTTTTTTCAAAAACGAGCTGATGTGTAAGCTCATGGCATAGATGAAATTTTGCTGAAAATCATAATTTAAGCGTTGTCGAACCAGCTCATAGATTTGATTTGTTACACTGATCACTTTCTGATCGACAAATTCACTTAGTTTATTGACCGAGTTAAAGGAAAACCCGTGATCTTTATAAAAAGACTTTAAGTGAACATTGATATCTGTTGAGATAAAATGATTGATCGCTTCTTGATCTAACCCATCTGCTTTTAGCAGAGCAGCCTTGTCGCCGATAATATCGTAAAGATTATAAGGCAATTCATAGGAATCTGATTGAATATTGTTTAAGTTTTGATTCGGTTGAATGCTAATCTTCGGTTCAAGGATCTTAGAAAGCTCTGCCAGCTCATTGCGGCGATTCCCCAAAACGATCAATCCTGAACGAATCCCTTCTGGCAAATCGATCAAATCGATTTCAATCTCATCTTGTTGCATATGATTCAAAAAGCCCCGTGCACAGACTAGCTGGACATTGGATTTCAATTGACCGATATTCCCAAAACTGACACTGCCGATCAACGCTTTGACCACATCTTCTGTCAAGGAGATCGTCCGCTGAATACGGGTCGCCTCTTGCCCGACTAATACCCGAACGAGATCGACTTTTTCTGATGCGGGTCGTTTCTCAAAAAAGGGCAGTTGAATATTGATGGGAATGCGTCGGGTAAAGGTATCTAATAGCGTTGAGTTGGGGTCTTCGGTAGTAGCACCAACGATTCGGACATTCGCTTGATGATTTTTGCCCGTCTCTCCTAGACGACTAAAGGTACCATGATCCATAAAGTAAAAAATCATTTCTTGCCCTTCTGGCGGCAATCGATGGATCTCATCGAGAAACAACATACTCTCATCCGCTTGATCAATAATACCAATCTTCTCTTGATCGGCACCCGTAAATGCCCCCCGTACATAACCAAACAAATGGCTCATCAAAAGCTCTGGGTTATTTGCATAGTCCGCACAGTTAAAGACGATCAATTCTTTGTCATCGGCAATTACTTGATTGCTTTTGGCAAACTGGAACATCGCATGGGCAAAGTACGTTTTCCCAGAACCAGTAGGCCCTGTGATCAAGCAGTTTAGCCCTTTCGGCGGATACAAGATCGCTGCTTTCGCCTGCTCAACAGCGTTTTTCATACTTCCGTTGGCACCGATGATCGTCGCAAAAATATCTCGGTCAGAGGGTTTTCCTTGTACTCGTTGAGGGAAGGCTTTTTCTCTTTGCGGGCGACTTTCTTTGTAGCTTGGGACATACTTTTCCTTACTGCTGGGATCGACCCCTGCCGCCCAATAACGAACAGGCCGCGAGTCGCTTTTTTCGACGCGCCCTTCTTTGACAAGCTTATTTAAATCCTTACTGGCATTACTGCGCTGAATGGCTAAATGATCGGCAACTTCTGAAGTAGACAACCCCTTCTTTTCCCCTAAGCCGCTCATCGTATTTTCGACGATATATTGATAAATCCGTTCGATTCGCTTGCCCAACAGCTTCGCCTCCTTGTTTTTTCCACTTGAATACTTTACTCATTTTTCTATAAAAAAGCAACTTTTTTTCCACACAGAAAAAGCAAAATACTTTGTTCGAAAGAACAATAGAACGTCCTTTCACATGCTACTCTCAGCATAAAGCATTTTGCCAAAAAAAGATATTCAAAAGTCAGGATGTGTTAGGCTTTTTCATTGGGAATGAACGTTGGCACCTGATCAGGAAACCATTGCAGTTCTTTTTGCATCCAAATCACATCGTGCCATTGATTGAACTTATAGCCGACATGCGAAAAATCAGCAACTTTCCGATACCCAAGCTTCTCATGAAAAGCCTCACTTTGTTGATTGCCTCCTGTAATACACGCAGTCAGATTGACCACGTTTTGCGCTTTTAGTTTTTCTTCAAGCCCTTGATAAAGAGCGGTGCCGAGCCCTTTTGCTTTGGCATCCGGCGCTAAATAAACGGTTACTTCAACGGTCCAATCATACGCCGCCCGTTCTTTATAAGCTGACGCATAGGCATAACCGACAATTCCACTAGCCTCTTCTGCAACGAGATACGGGTAGCGTTTCAAGGTCTTGGCGATGCGTTCCGCGAATTCTTGAACCGATGGCACCTCCGTTTCAAAGGTAATCGGTGTATTTTCTACATAATAAGCATAGATTGCTGTCAAGGCTTGCGCATCTGCAATCGTGGCAGAACGTATCGTCATAGAACCCCTTCTTTCAGTAAATTTTTTTCCCAGTATACTCTTTCTGAATAAAAAAAACAATCCGCTTTTGACGGATCGTTTCCTAGTTATGAATGATTTAGCGGGCTTTTTCAACTCCGCAATACACGGTAAGATGTTGCGGCAGCACCGCTACTGTGATTGGCAATTCAGGTCCTGGATCACCATCGACATTCGTTTCGATCGTTGCCCCATCCGTCAAACGAATCGTTGCTTTATCAAAAGTTTGATAACCAAGAACATCATTTGATTCCGTAACTCCTTTGAGAAGCTCAGGCACGCTTTTGACAGTTTCCCAAAGATTCGTATCCTTTAAGTAGATCAGATGTAATTTGCCGTCATCGGTACTCGCTTTAGGCAAAAGAGATTCGAAACCGCCGATCGTATTGGATGAACCAACGATCATCGTACTGCTTTCCACAGCGATCGTCGTTTTTTCGCCATTATTTTCGGCGGTCACTTCAAACGGATGACTTTCATTTTTCCGCACTTCCCGTAGACCAGAAACAAAATAGGCCATTTTTCCCAGCTTGGTTTTTTCTTCAACTTCCACATTGTTGATCGCCGCTGGAATCATACCAATCGCCACTACATTGGTAAAATAGTCTTGATTAACCTGCCCAATATCGATTTTGCGGGTGTGATCCACTGCAAATGATTCGATGGCTTCCTTGGGATCTAGTGGAATCGCTAATGCTCTGGCTAAATCATTTACTGTGCCCAGCGGGAAGAAACCGAAATTTGGTCGTTTGTCATGAGGGGCTAAGCCATTGACCGCTTCATTGACGGTACCATCACCGCCCATTGCGAAGACACTGTCAAATTCTGCTGCTGCCTCAGAGGCAAAACGTGTAGCATCTCCTTCTTTTTCGGTATGTTTGACAACGACCTCTGAAAAAGCTTCCCGCAGCTTTTCTTCTGCCATCTCCTCAAATTCTTTCGCTTGTTCCCCACCAGAACTTGGATTGACGATCAATAATGCTTTCATAAAACAGCCTCCTTGTTTGGGTTCATTTTCTATGAATCCAGTATAACAAGTTTCACGAAACCTGTCTTAAACGACATCCGCCTATCCGCTGCAAAAAAACACAGCCTATGCTGACTGTGTTTTTTCGAGTACGCACCTCATTTTATTAAACCAATCGTTTACGCAAGCGCCCAGAAATAAAATCAATGATCGTGACCGTCACAACGATCCCTAATAAAATGATTCCTACACGGCTCCATGATCGCGCATTGATGGCAAAGATCATCGGCGTACCGATCCCACCTGCTCCTACGATCCCTAAGATCGAAGCTGAACGGACAGCCAGTTCAAAACGATACAAGGTAAAAGAAAGAAATTCTGGAATCAATTGTGGCAATGTCGCAAAGCCTAACACATCCCAACGATTTCCTCCCGCACTAACGACCGATTCTGAAGGACCGTGATCCATGTTCTCGATCGCTTCGCTATAGAGTTTCGCCAACATCCCAATGGAATGGACACTAACTGCCAAAACACCAGCAAAGGATCCGGGACCCACTGTTTTGATGAACATGATCGCTAAGACGATTTCTGGAAACGTTCGAATCGCCGTCAGCACGATTTTACCGAAACCTGATAGCCAGCGAGGGCTGTTTTTGCTGCGCGCCGCCCAAAAGGCAAAAGGAATACTTAATATTGAGGATAAAAACGTACCTACAAAGGCGATCGCAACGGTTTCGATCATCAAACTGATCAAATCTTCGCCATCACCGGTATAAACATAGCCCCAATCAGGATGGATCAGGCCATAAAAGATTGAGCCGACAATTTGACCGACATTTTCTTTAACGCCGGCAAAAGGTATACCAGCGAAAGCCCAAATATAAAGGAGGATAACGACTACTGCGATCAGCCAATTCCGTATTTTTTTCTTTTTCGGTTCTGCTGGCAACATCATAACAATCGCTCCCTTAATCTATTACTGATGGTATCAATCACCAAAACAACTGCAAAAATCACTAAGACGATAATCGACGTCTGGTCATATCGAAATTGGCTTAAAGATCGTTGTAAGAAAACACCGATTCCGCCTGCGCCGATATACCCAAGAATCGTCGATGCCCGCACATTGATCTCAAAGGCATAAAGCAAGTAACTAAGAAAATGGCTCATGACTTGCGGTACGACTGCATAGCGGATGATGTCAAACTTCGATCCTCCAGAAGCCGTGATTGCTTCGATCGGACCTTCATCAATCGTTTCAATCGATTCATAAAACAATTTGGTGATCATCCCAAAAGAAAACACAGAGATGGAGATCACCCCGGCAACGGGACCGATTCCGACAATGGCAACAAATAAAGCCGCCAGCATCAAATCAGGTACCGTCCGAATGATATTCAAAACAAAACGGAAACAACCGCTGATCCAATGATTCGTCATGATATTTCGTGCTGCTAAAAGTGAAAACGGAAAAGCCGCCAGTGCACCAAAGGTCGTGCCGATGATCGCCATTTGGATCGTTTGTAAAATCGGCTCTACAATGATTTTGGCATATGCCCAATCAGGATGAGCCATCTTTTGTAAAATGACATTCATTTGACTGCTATTGCTAAAGAACCGTGCCAAATCAACGCCTGAAATAGAGCCGCTAACGAACAATACCACTAAAAAAATGACGAGCCAAAGAACATTTTTCCATAGTCCGCTGCGTTTCGGCAACGTATTTGTCGTCATTGTCCTGCCCCTTCCTGCTCTTCTATGATCTCGCTGCCATAAATCTGTTTCAATCGCTGATCGGTCGCTTCACTGACAGGGCCATCAAAAACCAAGCCTCCGTCTCGCAACCCGATGATCCGCGTGCCGTACTCTCTTGCCAATTGGACAGAATGCAAATTGACTACGATGGTAATCCCCAGATCTTGATTGATCCGTTTTAAGTCATTCATGACTTTTTCAGTGGTTAAAGGATCTAAGGAAGCAACCGGTTCATCCGCTAAAATAATCTTCGGCTCTTGCGTCAAAGCACGGGCAATCGAAACCCGCTGCTGCTGACCGCCAGACAATTCATCGGCTCGAGTATAGACTTTTTCTGCTAAATTGACCCGCTGCAGCGATTGATAAGCCAGCTCTTTATCCGCTTGCGGGAACAAACCAAGCAACATTTTGATCGTTGGGTGATAAGCTACTCGCCCAGTTAAGACATTTCGCAAGACACTCGAACGTTTCACCAAATTAAAGCTTTGGAAAATCATGCCAATGTCTCGACGAATCAAGCGTAGCTCTCTTCCTTTTGCTTTTGTGATCGACTTGCTATCGATTAAAATCTCGCCACTCGTGATCTCGTGCAGTCGATTGATGGAGCGCAGCATCGTTGATTTTCCTGCTCCTGATAAACCCACTACGATGACAAATTCCCCTTTTTTGATATCGATGTTTAAGTCCTTCAAACCTAATACCCCATTTGGGTATTGCTTGGTCACATTCTGAAATGAAATAATCGTTTCGTTCTCTAGAGCCATGATTCTCCTACTTTCTTTCCATTAGGTAAAAATTGCTTTCCATTCGAAAAGGGTACCTCAACTACCGGTACCCTCCCGATCTATTCATCTATTAGTTATTGTCCGACTTGTTCCGCATACTCTCTTACGATGTCGAAATTGCTGTCTTGTGAAACAACGTATCCTTCATGAGAGTAAATATCAGAGATGATTTGTTTTCCTTCTTCATCTTTACCGATCGCGATAAAGGCATCTTGGATTTTTTTGTCCCACTCTTCACTCATGTCGCTGCGGACACTGATCGTATCGTTCGGGATCGGTTCGGTAAAGTACATTGGTTCTACCTCATCCATGATTTCTGGGTAATCATTTTTGACCGTGTTGCGGGCATCTTCAAAAACGAACGCTGCGTCAACGTCGCCATTCAAGACAGATAAGACCGCTTGGTCATGGCCTTTGACTTGAACAGTCGTCACATCCGTATTGATATCGATGCCTGCTTTTTTCATTTCTGCTACTGGCCAAACATAACCGGCAGAAGAAGTAACATCTTGCGTGGCAATCGTTTTGCCTTTTAAATCTTCCAACTCTTTGATATCGCTGCCGCTTTTTACGACGATCATTGAACGATAGCTATCAACCAATTCATCCGTTGATTCCCCACCAGGCTGTTTGATGCCATAACGCTGTGCTTGTAATAGCACCTTAACATTGCTTTGTTCATTTGCTAAAACATAGGCATTCGGCGGTAAAAAGCCGACATCTACTTGTTTCGAAGCCATTGCTTCGACGATTGTATTGTAGTCAGTGGAAACACTCACAGTGACTGGAATCCCCAATTCATCACTTAATAATTGCTCAAGTGGTTTTGCTTTTGCTTCTAATGTTTCTGCTGCTTGTGATGGAACAAATTGAACGGTCAACTTTTCTGGTACATATCCTGCTTCTTCAGCCGCCGAGTCAGTACTTGCTCCACCTGAGCCACATGCCGCCAGCGTAACTGCTGCCACCAAACCTAAACCAAACATTGCCGTTTTCTTCCAAACTTTCATCATTTTTTCTCCTTTTCATTAAAAAAATCGAACTCACGGAATTCCGAACTTTCCTTTTTGATTATAAAAAACCAACGAATCAAAAACAATCTTTTTCGAATTACGAACGTTTTCTTTTTTGATAATGTTCGTGTTTCGACCAAAATCATTCGTGAGCACATTCTCAATAATCAACGTTTTTCGAAAGTTTCTTTCCATTTATTCTACTTCCTCAGAGTATCAAATGAATATAAGGTTTGTGTTGTCAACGTGTAAAGATTTCGTTAATAGCAAAAGGAACTTTGTGAACAACAAAGCATGGATATACTCGTAATTCTTACCCTAAGTGCACAAAATTTCTTGAAAAATCTAGCCAGAAAATGACGGCACACTTTTTTGACCGGAAAAACACCAATAAAAAAAGCAGAGAATCCCCTTAAGAACCTCTGCTTTTGACCTCATTTTTTACTGTAGAAAGAGTCATTTACCCTTGATCCGTTGGCAGCTGCAACAAGAGTACATGCTCGTTATCAATCATTTCACCTGTCAAGACAAAGCCGTTTCGTTCGTAAAGCTTTGTTGCGATCTCGTTGCCATCTACAGCGGAGATCCTTAATTCTTGCGCTTGGATATGGGTTTTGAACCAATCTAACCCAGCAAGAAACGCCTGACTGCCTAACCCTTGATTTTGGAATTTTTCTGCGATCATAAACCGCTCGATCCACCACGAAGCTTTTGGATAATCCTCATCCGCTTCGTAAAAACTAAATAAGAGAAAGCCGACCATATCCTCACCATTGTAGAGGGCAAATGCCTGACGTGGTTCCTCATAGATCGCCTCTAACATTGAGTACCAATTGGGCGCAACAAAATCTTCTTGCTCCTTCGTTGTCTTCAAATTCATGCACGCACGATAGTTTTCCTTCGTGATTTCTTTTAATTGAATCATTGCTTCACTCCTTATCTAAGCTATTATAAATAACTATTTCGTTAAAACGGTTTCATTGGTGTATAAAAAAACACCCAGGTTACTTTTACGTAATCTGGATGTCATTTTCTTATGCTTCTTGCGCTACTGGATAAACAGATACTTGTTTTTTGTCGCGGCCTTTACGTTCGAAACGAACAACGCCGTCAACTTTTGCAAACAATGTATCATCTCCACCGATACCTACGTTTACCCCTGGGTAAATTTTAGTACCGCGTTGGCGATAAAGGATTGATCCGCCTGAAACGGTTTGACCGTCAGCACGTTTCGCACCTAAACGTTTTGATTGAGAGTCACGTCCGTTAGAAGTAGAACCCCCACCTTTTTTGTGAGCGAAGAATTGCAAATTCATTTTCATCAACATGAGATGCACCTCCTAGTTTTCTTTAGTAGTTTTGATTTGGATATAATCGTTGTACTCTTCTTGAACTGATTGCAAGCCGATCAACAAATTTTCTAAAAGAATTTGTGCGATATTCGACTGCTCTTGGGTCAAACGAGAAGGCAGCGTGACTAATAAGTACCCACCATTTTCGTTATCTGCTTCAACTTTTGGCGCAACGCCAGCCAAAGCATCGATCCCATTGACTGCACTGATCGCTAAAGCGGATGCTGCAGCACAGACGATGTCTTTGCCGTATTCTCCTGCTTGTGCGTGTCCAGCTAGTTCAAAAGAAACAATCCGACCAGAGTCATTTCGTTTGAATGTCCCTTTGATCATATTCGTTACCCTGCTTTTCGTAAGAATTAAGCGTTGATCGCGTCAATAACAACTTTTGTGTAAGGTTGACGGTGACCTTGTTTACGGTGTGAATGTTTTTTAGGTTTGTATTTGAAAGTTACGACTTTCTTTTGTTTGCCGTGTTTTTCAACAGTTCCTTCAACAGTTGCTCCTGCAACGATTGGGGCACCCACTTTTGTTGATTCGCCACCTACTAAGATAACTTCATCAAAAGTAACCTTTTGTCCAGCTTCAACGTCTAATTTTTCAACGTAGATTGCTTGACCCACTTCAACTTTTACTTGTTTCCCACCAGTTTTGATAATTGCGTACATGCTCTACAGCACCTCCTTATAATATACTTAGACTCGCCATCCCAAGTGACTTTCGTACTTACTACTTGTTCTGTGCGGTTGTAGCTGTGGAGTCCACAATTACAACAGATTAACTTTATCAAAATGTTTTCCTAAAGTCAATCACTAATTAAGGAAAAGACAGAATTCTTTTGCTACTAGTCATTTCCTTTTGTGCATTTTTTATTTTCTATTACTATAGAAGAAAGAGCACAAGCGAAACAGAATGAGAGGAGTTTTCATGCAATACCCCAAAGAATTAGCCACTGCCGTTCAACAGGCATCCCGCAGTTATCCGTTGGAAGGATTTGTTCCAGGTCAAGGACCGCTGCAGCCCAAATTGATGATCGTTGGTGAAGCCCCCGGTCGAACCGAAATCGAGAATTTTATTCCTTTTAGCGGACAAGCAGGAAAAGAATTGATGAAATCGTTGGCTTTAGCCGGTTTGACCCGTGAGGATGTCTACATCACCAGCGCTGTCCGCAGCCGTCCATATTCCGTCAAAGAACGAATCAACAAGCGCAGCGGTGCCCATGAGATCGTCCATCCCAATCGGACACCTACCAAAAAGGAAGTCTTGCTACACGCACCACTGCTTGACTACGAGTTGTCCATCGTGGATCCGCCCGTCATTGCAACTGTTGGCAATATCGGACTACAGCGATTATTAGGCAACGCCTATTATATCAAAGACCACCATGGCGAAGTGATCCGTTCCAAAATTCAAGAAAGCAATCCGACAAAGGATGGCTATCAATGGTCGGAAAAAGAATATCTGATCGTGCCGATGTATCATCCCGCTGCGATCTTTTATAATCGGACGTTGACTCCGCAAATCGAAGCTGATTGGCGAGGGTTAAGAAACATTCTTTCACAAATACCAGCCGACGAATAACGACCAGTCTCCTAGCCCTACTGCCAATACGCTGGAATCGTCTGCTCATAGGCGGTGATTTTCGCCTCTTCCTGCAAGGTGATACTGATCTCATCGAGACCGTGGATCAATTTGTGTTTCCAGGTAGCATCGATTGCAAAGAAATTCTCCTCCCCGGCAACGATCACACATTGCCTCGGCAAGTCGATGCTGATTTTTTCAGAAGCAGGCAGCGAGGCGATCCTTTGGCGAACAGTCAAAGGCAGCTCGATGGGCAGCAGCCCGTTTTTGGTGGCATTCATATAGAAAATATCACCGAAGCTGCCAGCAATCACGGCTTTAAAGCCGTAATCCAACAGCGCCCATGCCGCATGCTCTCGAGAAGAACCAGAACCAAAATTATCACCAGTGACGAGGACTTGAGCGTTCTGATATGCTGGATCATTCAAGATAAATGCTGGATTAGGCTTGCGTTGCGGCAAATAGCGCCAATCGTCAAATAAAAATTCGCCAAACCCCGTTTTTTCAACGCGCTTCAAATAATTTTTCGGTAGGATTTGATCGGTATCGATATTGTCATTCATCAAAGGCAGCGTCGTACCTTCAAATTGCGTAAAAGCTTCCATTAACCAACACCTCCAACCACTTCTCGTACATCGACAAAACGCCCATGAATCGCAGCTGCTGCCGCCATTGCTGGACTACAAAGGTGCGTCCGAGCGTTTTTCCCTTGCCGTCCAACAAAATTGCGGTTTGACGTGGAGGCACAGTGGACGCCTTCTGGTACTTTATCAGGATTCATTCCTAGGCACATGGAACAGCCAGGCTCCCGCCATTCAAAACCAGCCTCAATAAAGACTTTGTCTAAACCGATAGCTTCCGCTGCTTTACGAACAGGGCGTGAACCAGGAACGATAATGCCAGTGACCCCTTCTTTGATGGTCTGACCTTTCAAAATCGCCGCTGCTTCTTGCAGATCAGACAAACGACCATTGGTACACGATCCGATAAAGATGTATTCGATGGGGATATCGGCAGCCGTCTGTCCGGGGTGCAGTGCCATATATTCATAGGCCTGCTGATCATTGTGATCTCGCACTTCAGGAAACGTTTCGCTGACCGGTACTCCCATTTCTGGATTGGTGCCCCAAGTGATGTAAGGTTCTAAGGTTGCTGCGTCTAAGGTGATCAGGGCATCATAGTTGGCACCTTCATCGGTATAAAGGGTTTGCCAATCCGTCACCGCACTGGCAAACGCTTGTGGCGCAAAGCGTCGATCCTTCACATAAGCAAAGGTCGTTTCATCAGGTGCGATCAAGCACATTTTCGCCCCACCTTCGATCGACATATTGCAAATGGTCATGCGCTCTTCCATCGTCAGGTTGCGGATCGTTTCGCCAAAGAATTCTACGGCATAGCCACCACCAAAATCTGTGCCATGCGTCGCGATCAATGCCAAAATAATATCTTTGGCGTACACCCCCGGCTGCAGCTGACCGGTGATCTCAACTCCCATGCGTTTCGGTTTTGTCTGCCAAATCGTCTGTGTCGCAAAGACATGCTCCACTTCACTCGTACCGATCCCAAATGCGATCGCGCCGAAAGCACCATGTGTGGCAGTATGGGAATCACCGCAAACGATCGTTTTTCCTGGTTGGGTCAGGCCTACTTCTGGGCCAACCATATGGACAATTCCTTGGTTGGCAGAGCCATTGTCACACAATTCGATCCCAAAATCATGACAGTTTTTACGTAACGTATCCATTTGCTTTTTTGCAACCAGATCGGTGATGGTAAAAATATCTTTGGTAGGCACATTATGATCCATTGTTGCGAAGGTTTTTTCGGGACAGCGAACTGTCCGTCCCGCTTGCCGCAAGCCTTCGAAGGCTTGCGGCGTCGTCACTTCATGGATCATATGCAGATCGACATAAAGCAGCTGCGCCTGCCCTTCTTCTCCTGTGATCACATGCCGATCCCATAGTTTATCAAACAGCGTTTTCCCCATAATTGCTCACTCCTAACTGTGCAATGACCGCTTCTGTAAAGGCAGTTGTCGTTGCCGTCCCACCTAAATCACGCGTCAAGATCCCCGCATTCATTACCTCATAACACGCACTTTCGATGGTATCTGCCAGCTGTTCCTCTTGAAAGGACTCTCTTAGCATCATCACGACAGACAAAATCATGGAAACCGGATTGGCACAATTTTGCCTAGCAATATCCGGTGCCGAGCCATGGATCGGTTCATATAAAGAAACCCCTTCTGCACCATGGCTTGCGCTTGGTAGCACCCCTAATGACCCCGGCAAAACCGAGGCTTCATCACTTAAAATGTCGCCAAAGAGATTTTCGGTCACGATTACATCAAAGTCTTTGGGATTTTGGATGATTTTCATAGCGGCGGAATCAACATATTGATGAGTCAACTGACAATCCGGGAATTCCTGTGCCGTTTCTTCCGCTAATCGGCGCCAAAGCCGGCTAGTCGCCAACACATTTGCTTTATCGACAGAGAGAACACGCTTCTTCCGCGTACGGGCGATCTCAAAGGCTTTACGCAAAATCCGTCGAATCTCTGCTTGGTGATAATGATTGATGTCGTAGGCTTCTTCAGGTTTTTCTGCTTTTTCGCCAAAATAGATACCGCCAGTCAACTCACGAACGATGACAAAATCTGTCCCTCGAAGGATCGTTTCTTTGATGGGAGACAAAGCAATCACCGCATCAACTACTTTGATGGGTCGAATATTGGCGTATAGACCTAACGCTTGACGCAGATTCAAAAGTCCTTTCTCGGGTGTTGTCGGTGCGTTTTCCCAAGTTGGATCACCGATGGCTCCTAAAAGGACCGCATCTGCCTGCTGGCAAGCTTGTAGTGTTTCTTGCGGCAATGGCTCTCCAGTAAGTGCCAGCGCCGCTCCACCAAATGGCCGCTGGTCAAAATGAAAGTGCTGGAGATGGTCAGGACAAGCCGCTTTCAATACCGCAAGGGCACTGTCCATAATTTCTGGTCCGATGCCATCTCCTGCTAAAACCACGATCTTTTTCAAACAAGGACACCTCGATTCTTTAGAGCTGCGCTAGCCTGTACATATGCTTTGGCTGACGCCTGCAAGACATCAAAGTCTAAGCCGATCCCGCTGATTTTTTCATTGGTTTCCTGGCATTCAATGACCACGTGCACTTCCGCTTGCGCATCTTCCCCACTGGTCAAGGCAGTGATCTCATAATTCAACAACTTCGGCTGCTGCTGGAAAATCTGATCGATCGAGTTGTAGATAGCTTGGATACTGCCGGCACCGATGGCTGATGCCACTTGTTTTTCCTCGTCTTTGATGATAGAAACCACTGCTCCTTGATGGCCATTGGACACGTATTGTAGCTGAACGGCGTCCAACTCGCAGCCGCCTTCTTGGCTGCGGCCTTGATCGGCCACCAAAGCCAGCAAATCTTGTTCGGTCACTTGCTTCTTTTTATCTGCCAATTCTTTGAAGCGTTTAAACAATTCGTTGGTTTCTTCTTGGTCAAACTGGTAGCCCAGTTGCTGCATTTTATCGACAAACGCATGGCGGCCAGAAAGTTTGCCTAAAGGCAACGAGTTGGTTTCTACCCCCACCAACTGTGGGGTAATAATTTCGTAGGTCTCAGGATTTTTCAAGACGCCATCTTGATGAATCCCTGATTCATGGGCATAAGCATTGCCTCCGACGATCGCTTTGTTTTTCGGTACCGTGATTCCTGACAAACGTGCCACCAGATCGCTGGTTCGTTTTGTTTCGTTTAATTTGATGTTGGAGGTAGCCTGATAGAAATCATTGCGAATATGCAACGCCAAGGCCACTTCTTCTAATGCAGTATTGCCAGCTCGTTCGCCGATCCCGTTGATCGTTCCTTCCACCCGATCAGCACCATTTTCAATAGCCGCCAGCGCATTGGCTGTCGCCATTCCCAAGTCATCATGACAATGGGAAGAAAAAGTGATCTGCTGCTCGCTTTTGATATTGGCGATCAAATAGGCAAAAAGCGCTCCATATTCCGTAGGATTGGTAAACCCTACTGTATCGGGCACATTGATGATCGTCGCGCCGGCATCAATCGCTGTTTGAACCGCCTCAAGCAAGAAGGCTTTATCGGTGCGGGTGGCATCTTCTGGCGAGAATTGAACTTTTTCAAAGCGTTCACGCGCATAAGCCACATGTTCTTTGATGGAAGCGAGTACTTCTGCTTTCGTCATATTCAGCTTGTACTGGCGATGCACCTTACTCGTTGCTAGAAAGACATGGATCTGTGGATCGACGGCTTGATAAAGAGCTTCATAGGCACGATCAATGTCTTTTTTCTGACAACGGGCAAGTCCTGCAACGGTCATTTTCGTCACCGCCCCAGCAATCGCTTTGACTGCTTGAAAATCTCCTTCTGATGCAATCGGAAAACCTGCTTCGATCGTATCAATGCCCCATTTTTCTAATTGCAGCGCCAGTTGAACCTTCTCTTTCGTATTAAAGTTGACTCCCGGGGTCTGTTCACCGTCTCGCAATGTCGTATCAAAAAACTGGATTTTTCTCATCACTATTTCCTCCTTAGCAGTGGTAGGAGCACGCTTGGCGCGACCTCATTCAAACACAATTGAAAAAATGGTATAAAAAAAGCACTCCATAAAGGGTTTCCTTCATGCAATGCGAATAGGACTCTTCAAATGATGCCTTAAAAAAGGCGGGTCATAGAAAAAGAGTCCTTACGATAATAATAATAAAAATGCAGCTGTTTGTTTCAATCGTTTATCCATCGTCGTCACCTATCACTTTTTTTATCTTGTTATGAAGATACCAAACAGCAGGTTCCTCTGTCAACACTTTTCCCTGAATTTTCTGAATATTTCGATAAAAAGTTCGTTTTTGCCCTGTTGATGGGTTGCTTTTCTTCCTTGATGAAAATTTAAGCAGAACCTGACGAGATCTTCACAGGATTTTAACCAAACCTCCACATAACACCGTTATGATAGAAATATCCCAAAAATATTTTTCACCCCTTTATCCTGCCAGTCTTATGACTGGTTTTTTTGTTGTTCCAAAGACTCGAAAAGATTGAACTTAAGGTGAGTTATTCGTATAATAAGGGGCAGCGATAAATTAGGAGGATGAAGATGCGCAACGAAATGATGCATCGTCCAGTAGTCAAACCAGAACTAGTGGCGTTTATGCGTGAAAAACAAAAGCAATTACCCGGCGAACTTGGTGAAATCGAGCAAGCCGCTCATGAAAAAGAAGTGCCAATCATCCCACATGAAACAGTGGTCTTTTTGCAGTTTTTATTAGGACAGCTCCAGCCAAAAGAAATCCTTGAGATCGGCACAGCGATCGGTTTTTCTTCAAGCTTGATGGCGCAATGTGTGAAAGATGGTCATGTCACAACGATCGATCGCTTTGACGTCATGATCCGCAAAGCCAAAGAAACCTACGCTCGCTTAGGAAATGAAGAAAAAATCACGCTATTAGAAGGACAAGCGGCAGACGTCCTACCTACATTGAGTGGCCCTTATGATTTTATCTTCATGGACAGCGCCAAATCAAAATACATTGAATTTTTACCAGAATGTCTGCGTCTATTACGCAAAGGCGGTGTGCTGATGGTGGATGACGTATTTCAAGCTGGAACGATTCTACACCCCATCGAAGAAATCCCTCGTAACCAGCGAGCGATCCATCGCAAATTGAATCTTTTCTTGGATACCGTGATGAACCATCCTCAGCTGACCTCCACGCTTGTCCCTTTAGGAGATGGTGTGATTCTCATTACGAAAGAAGCAGATAGCGTAATTCTTGAGGAACCTGAGAAAGGTTGAGGGCAGCTGCGCTTCCTTTTTTCAAAGAAAAAATAAGAAAAGGGCGAAAAGCGATTGACATTGCTGCGCCCTTTTTCTATAATGTTATTTGTTGCTGATTGATTTCAACAGCTTAGGCGAAGTGAGCATTCGCTGAAAATTATTTGTTCCAGTAGCTCAGCCGGATAGAGCATTCGCCTTCTAAGCGAACGGTCGGGGGTTCGAATCCCTCCTGGAACGTTATATTATCGTGCATTGCACTAGCAGATCGTTAGGAATCTTGATTCCTAACGATTTTTTTTGATAAATTTTTAAAAACCACTTTTTTCAAACGTCACTTTTACCACAAATCAGCAGCACGGTGCTTTTCTTTTGCAAACAACCTATTAACTAATTATCTAAAACATCATTAATTATCACATATAGTTTTAACTGCTAAATAAATATGATATTATCCTCTCAAAGAGCGGCTTAATTACAAAGATCGTTTATGGTTTCCCATAATCCCGTAGCTTCACATTTTTAGATATTATACTTCTCGAACACAACTAACAAAATTTATTCCATAGGAGGAATTTTGATGGAAGAATGTCCTTTTTGCCGCATCGTCTCTGGAAAAATAAAAAGCCATGTAATCCATGAAGATGACAGTGTTTGCGCCTTCCTTGATCATGCCAAAGACGTGGATTATCATATGCTGGTTATTCCTAAAAAACATTACACCAGTATTTTAGATTGCGACCCCGTTCTTCTTGCTCACCTCATTCAAACGGTTCAAAAAATAGCAGATCATTGTGTCACTCGCTTAGGATTTGATGGGATTAATTTGCTAAGCGCAGCAAATCAAGCAGCGGGTCAATCAGTCCCTCACTTTCATCTTCATTTGATTCCGAGAAAAAAATGTGACGGTATCAATGCGTGGCCCACATTCAATGGAGCAGCGCTCTCTTTAGAGGAAGCAGCGGCATTTTTGACCTCTGAAACAGATAGTAAGGGAGATTAAACAAAACTCAGTAGACTAAATCTTGCTTAAAAGCGCTTCTTAAAATACTTGATAATACTTGACTTGTTCTGCTAGCTGATCAGCTGGTAGAGCACCATCCAGTACATAGTCGGCTGTTTCAGCAATGATCTGTTCGTGTAAAACAAATAGCTCTCTTGCATAGGAAAGATAAGTATCTGCCCAAGTCAAAATCGCTTCTTTTGATTCGTTCGTATAATCCCGTTTAATCTGACGAGCAAAAGCAATATCTAGTGGTGTTTTCAAATAAATCACCGTATCGATCAACTGACGCAAATCTTGGTGCTCATATCCGAAGGGAAAGTCCACAAAAATGATTGGTTGAATGCTCATCGCTCTCTTCAAATCTTTCAGTAGCAGACTGATGTCATATTGATTGATCGCTGCGCGGGGATCTTGTAAAAAATAATCAAAAGATGGTGCTGAGGGCAATGCATCGATACTATAATCATCAAAGGAGATCACTATTCCATCTGCCAATCTACTCAATTCACGAACCAATGTCGTTTTGCCCGACGCTGTAACGCCACTCACTACAACTACTTTCCCTCTCTTCATAAAGTCCCTCCTCTGTCGTACCTTCAGTATAACACGCTTACCCAATCCGTTTTCATATCCTCCTCCTGCAAAAATTATGCTATGCTTAACAAGAACAAAGAAAGCAGGTGTCCTATGGAGATAACGGTACATATCGCAAGTGGGTTTAGTAAAAATCAAACGGGTGGCAACAAGGCTGGAGTCGTCTTGTTGGAACAGCCTCTTACGCCACAACAAAAGTTAGCCGTCGCAAAAGAGTTAGGCTTTTCAGAAACAGCTTTTTTATCGAAATCCCCGCAGGCCGATTTCCGATTTGACTATTTTACGCCAAAAGAAGAAGTTGACTTATGCGGACATGCAACAATTGCCTCCTTTGCACTATTATCGTATCTAAACAAACTTTCCAAGCAACAGTATCGCATCGACACCAACGCCGGACGTTTGTCGATCACCATCAAAGACGGTGTCATTTTCATGGAACAGAACAAACCACTGTTTTCAGATGTACTTTCACTAGAACAATTAACTGACTGTTTTGATACCAATGCTATCAATGATCAAATTCCTATTCAAATCGTTTCTACTGGATTAAAGGATATCCTTATTCCAATCAAAACAACGGCCCAGTTGCAGCAAGTTGCACCTAATTTTGAGGAAATAAAAAAAGTAAGTGCGCTTCAACAAGTAGTTGGCATGCACTTATATGCAATGGAAAAAGAACGAATCGTTTGTCGTAACTTTGCTCCATTGTTTGACATCAATGAAGAATCTGCCACAGGCACTTCCAATGCCGCCTTGGCTTGCTTCTTGTATCAAAAGTGTGCCCTCGAAAAAGAAGTGTATCGCTTTGAACAAGGCAGCAATTTAGGTGAACCTTCTGAAATCTTTGTCAAACTCGTTACGACTTCGCGAAAGGAAATCCAACATGTTTACGTTGGGGGCAGAGGGCATTTTTGCGAGACAGTAACCATCGACACCGATACACTGGCATAATCACGACAATTTGGGGCTGATCTTCAATCAGCCTTTTTTCTTTTCCTCTTCACACATCACGTTCTTTTTTCCATAGCAGCCCATCAGTACCTCGAATACTAGTTTTCTCATAAAAAAAGAACCCAATTCGGGTTCTTTCCTTCACATTGTTTTCTATGGCTTACCAACGAGTTCTGCTAACAGCTCACTGACTTTAGGCAGTGGCTCGTTTTGTAGCGCTGCTACGATTTTTGAACCGATCACTACCCCCTCACACACACTGGCAAAGCGCTGCACATCTGCGTGGGTCGAGACCCCGAAACCAGCTAATACTGGAATCGGACTTTTTTCCGAAATGGCTTGCAAATGCTGATCCAGCTGTTCGTTGTATTGGCGATCTTCTCCAGTGACACCGTTCACTGTCACAGCATAAACGAATCCTTCCGCGTCTTCGATCAGCGTCTGAATTCTGTCTGGAGGACTGGTCAAAGAGACCAGTGTGATCAGCGCGAGATCCGCCGCATCAAAAGTAGGGGTTACTAGTGATCGATGTTCAAAAGGTAAATCTGGAATAATCAACCCTTTCACATTTGTCGCTTTTAACTCATTTGCTAACTGTTCAATCCCATAATGAAAGAATGAATTGGCATACCCCATCAATACCAGTGGAACCTCGGAATGGATGGTTTGCAGCAAAGCAATGATCTTTTTTAAAGTGGTCCCATTGGCTAATGCCTGCATTCCAGCTGCTTGGATGACCGCTCCATCTGCGACTGGGTCTGAAAAGGGCACGCCGATTTCAATGGCCGCTGCGCCATGTGTCGTCAACAGTTCGATTTCTGCTGGCAGGCGTTCCAGTCCGTTGGCACCCGCCATAATATAAGGAACAAATAGTGGCTTGCCTTGTTTTTGGCGCTCCTTTAGTTTCATCGTCAATGTTTTGCTGGTCATTTCGCTGCTCCTTTCCGGTCTTTGATTTGTTGAACATCTTTGTCCCCTCGCCCAGACAAGCAGATCACTAAGCGTTCTTCGGGTGTCATGATTGGGGCTAGCTTTAGGGCATAGGCAACGGCATGAGCACTTTCCAAAGCAGGAATAATGCCTTCGATTTGAGACAAGAGATAAAAGGCGTCAACGGCTTCTTCATCAGTGACAGCGAAATACTCCGCTCGCTCAATCTCCTTCAAGTAAGAATGCTCGGGACCGACCCCTGGATAATCCAAACCAGCTGAAATCGAATAAGGTTCGATCACTTGCCCATCATCGTCTTGCAGCAGATGCATTTTGGTACCATGTAAAATACCGATACTGCCTTTCGTCAAGGTCGCCGCATGCTCAGTAGTATCCACACCTTTCCCAGCTGCTTCAACGCCAATCAAACGAACGGTCTGATCATCGATAAAAGGGTAAAACATTCCCATCGCATTGCTGCCGCCGCCAACACAAGCAACGACTGTCGTCGGTAGTCGTCCTTCTTTTTCTAATAGTTGCCGTCGTGTCTCACTGCCAATCACACTTTGAAAATCTCGAACGATCTCTGGAAAAGGATGCGGACCGAGTACGGAACCCATCACGTAATGGGTGTCCTCGACGGTTGCGACCCAGTAACGCAGCGCTTCATTGACAGCATCTTTCAATGTCTGATTGCCTGAAGTGACTGAAACCACTTTTGCTCCCAACAATTCCATTCGAAAGACGTTTAGTGCTTGCCGCTGAACATCTACCGCACCCATAAAAATCGTGCATTCCATACCGAACAACGCGGCCGCAGTCGCTGTGGCGACGCCATGCTGTCCAGCACCTGTCTCCGCTACCACTTTCTTTTTCCCCATCCGCTTTGCTAATAACACTTGCCCTAGCGCATTATTGATTTTATGGGCGCCCGTATGATTCAAATCTTCTCGCTTCAGATAAATTTTGGCACCGCCTAAGTGTTGTGACAAGCGCTGTGCATGATAAAGGGGGGTCTCTCTTCCTACATACTCTTGCAAATATTCCTGTAATTCTACTTGAAAACTTGCGTCCGCTTGTGCTTCACGATAGACAGTTTCCAATTGCTTGACTGCATACATCAATGTCTCTGGCACAAACTGCCCGCCAAAAGAACCATAAAAACCTGCTTCTGTGGGGTATTGGGTCATTTTATCTTCTCCTTTACTAAGTAAATAAATTGTTCGATTTTCCGACTGTCTTTCTTCCCCTGGGTTTCAACGCCTGAAGAAACATCGACAGCATAAGGCCTAAAAAGTTGGATCGCCTCTTCTACATTTTCCGCGTGCAAACCGCCAGCAATAAAAAATCGCTCAGACAACGGTAACGGTTTTCTCGCCGCTTTTTGCCAATCAAAGGATTGGCCGTTGCCGCCAGCATAAGGGTGATCTCTTACTGGAGCGTCCAATAACCCAAAATCTGCATCGCAGCTTAGGAAATCTTGTTCTAAAGTCTCTGCTTCTCCATCAAAGGCTTGGATCACTGCGATCTTTTGATGCGCAAAAATGCCTGTCTGGATGGCTGTTTGCAAAGATGGCAGAACCTTTCCATGGAGCTGAATCGCTGTCAGCTGGGCGGCTTGAATTGCCGCTTGCACTTCTTCAAAACTTGGAGAAACGAAAACCCCGACTTTCCCTACATTTTGGGGTACTTGCTCCGTTATCTTGCGGACTTGTGTCGGATCGATTCTCCGACGGCTTTCGGCAAAAACAAAGCCAAGGTAATCTGCTCCTGCACTGATGGCAGTTTCGACATGCAGCCGTTCGGTGAGTCCACAAATTTTCACTTTGGTCATCGGCGGCTCACCTGCAAATCTGCAGCTGTTTCAGCAATTCGATTGCTTCTCATCAACGTTTCTCCAACGAGGACTCCATGATAAAACGGTGCAAGCTGCAGCACATCGGAGGCAGTTCGAATACCAGATTCACTGATGTAAACCGCCTCTGACGGCTGAGGTGCTAAAGCAACACTGACATCCAAGGAAACGTCAAAGGTTTTTAGGTCACGATTGTTGACGCCGATGATTTTGGCCCCTAAGGCTTGGGCTTGTTGAAATTCAGCCGCATTATGAGTCTCAACGAGTACTTCCAACCCTAGTGCTATTGCCTCTTGATGAAGTATGGCTAAGCGTTCTGGTTTTAAAGCGGCCACGATCAATAAAACAATACTGGCACCCGCATTCTTGGCGCGAATCAATTGTTTTCTGTCGATAATAAAGTCTTTGCATAGTATAGGCACCGAAACGGCATTACTGACTGCTTCAAGATCTGCCAGCGAGCCTTTAAAAAACTGCTGGTCGGTCAAAACGGAAATCCCGCTGACACCCGCGGCTTCATAAGCTTGCGCTTGTGTGACTGGGTCGATTCCTTGGTTGATGTCTCCTTTTGAGGGTGAAGTACGCTTGATTTCAGCAATGAGGTGCATTTTTTGTGGTCGGTCCTTGACTTGCTGATAAAATGATGGACGCTTGGTTACGACCTTTTCGATTTCTTGTGGCATCGCGGCAACTTCTTCAACTTTTTTCTGGATGATCGTTTCTAAAAAATCCATGATTCTCCTCCTTACAGCTTTCGTAGTTAATGGCTATTTGACTGACGAATCAGCATCTGCAGTTTGTCGTAGGCCGCGCCCGAAGCGATACACGCTCGTGCCATCGCAAAGCCTTCCGCTAGGGTGGCGGCTTTGCCGTTGGTATAAAAGCCTAACCCTGCATTTAAGACCACTGTCTCTAGATAAACGGAAGGGTGATTTTTCAAAACTGCTGTTAAGATCGCGGCGTTTTGAGCCGCATCTCCGCCGACGATCGCCTCGATCGGTGCTGGCGTAAAGCCATACGCTTGCGGATCCAAAGAAAAATTCCTCACCTTTCCTTCGTGATAAAAACTGATCGCCGTTTCACCTGCCAAATTGGCTTCATCCATCCCATTACATCCATGGATCACCATTGCTCGTTGCCGACCAAGACTGCCTAACGCCTGAGCGGTGTCTACCAAGCTCTCGCCAGCGTAAGTACCGATCAGTTGCGTAGTCAACGGAACAGGATTGATTAAAGGGCCTAATAGATTAAAAATCGTTGGTGTCGCTAATTCTTGCCGTATTTTCATCACTGCTTTCATGCCCGGATGCAACGACGGGGCGAAGAGAAAAGCGATGCCGACTGTCGCTAATAGATCGGCGATTTTTTCTGGTGATGCTTGAATTGCCACCCCCAAGCATGCTAAGACATCGGCACTGCCTGAACGACTAGAGATACTGCGATTGCCGTGTTTTGCCATCGTGATTCCCCCAGCTGCTAAAACGAAGGCAGCCGTAGTGGAGACATTAAAACTATTGGCGTGGTCGCCACCAGTGCCGCAATTGTCCATGGTGTCTCCTCCTTCATAAGGAATGGTCACGGCATGCTCTAACATAATTTCTGCTAAAGCAGTCAATTCGGCAGCTGTGATGCCGTTGATCTTCATCGCAACTAATGCTGCGCCCAATTGACTTTCTGAAAACACCCCGCTTAAAATTCCTTGAGCAAAGTGACGCATCTCCTGATAACTTAAATGACGGCCATTAAATAATTGCTGAGTGATTTGTTGCGGCGGCTGCTTTTTTAGTGCTTGCATTAAAGATTCCTCCTTTTTTCATCTTGTGTTTTTTCTGTATTATCCGAGACGAGTTTAAGAAACTGTTCTATGAAAAATGCCCCCTCGTTTGTTCCCATTGATTCTGGATGGAATTGGAGTCCTACGATTGGTTTTTCGCGATGCTGAATCGCCATGATGATCCCTTCTGTTTCAGCCAACACCTCAAATTCCGCTGAAAGTGTCGCTGGCTCAATGACAAGCGAGTGATAGCGCATGACAGTCATGTCTCCTAGGTAGGTTTCGAATACGCCTTTTTTCTGATACGTAAGGGTCGATTGCTTGCCGTGCATAATAGCTGGTGCTTGGACCACTTTGGCACCAAACGCTTCACCAATGGCTTGATGACCTAAGCAGATGCCTAAAAGCGGCTTGCTATCATGGTATGTTTTGATCAAAGAAATCATGAATCCTGCCTCTTCGGGACGGCCTGGTCCCGGGGAAAAAATGATGGCATCTGCTTCTTTAGCAACAATAAAAAGCTCTGGATCGTCATTTCGCAAGACGATCGTATCCGCTGGACATTGCTGGACTAAGTTATACGTAAAGGAATCATAATTATCGACTAGTAAAATCATTGGCTGACACCTCCAATAGTGCTTTGGCTTTGTGTAATGTCTCTTGGTATTCAGATGAGGGATCAGAATCATAAACGATCCCCGCCCCTGCTTGGACATAAGCGATCTCGTCTTTCAATACCAATGTCCGAATCCCGATGGCAAAATCCGCTTGATCATTTCGTGAAAAATAACCAACTGCACCAGCATAGACACCTCTTCGAACAGCTTCCCACTGATAGATGCGAGTCATGGCACGAATCTTTGGTGCCCCGCTGACCGTGCCTGCTGGCAGGGTTGCTTTCAAGGCATCCATTGCCGTCACACCTGCTCTGCGCTTGGCAGCCACTACCGAAACGATATGCATGACATAGCGGTATTTCTCGATCACCATGTATAAAGGAACATGAACCGTGCCATGTTCAGCGATTCGTCCCAAATCATTGCGCCCCAGATCGATCAGCATTTGGTGCTCTGCACGTTCTTTTTCATCTGCTAATAATTCCGCCGCCAAAGCTTCGTCTTCTGCTTTGGTTGCCCCTCGTTTGCGGGTACCAGCGATTGGATTTGTGGTGATCGTTGTTCCTTGAACCCGAATCAAGCTTTCAGGTGAACTGCCGATCACTTTGAATCCGTGATCGAAATCAAGATAATAGAGGTAGGCAGACGGATTCGTCACTCGCAGTTTTCGGTAATAGTCAAAAGGATCTTGTGTAAATGCTGCTTGCAGACGTTGGGAAGGAACCACTTGAAACATATCCCCTGCCGTAATTCGGGCTTTTGCCTCACGAACGATCGTTTCATAGGCATGTTGGGTAACATTACTTGTAAAATGCAGCTTTTCATTCGATAACCCACGGGTCTCAGCTGCGACCGGTGTCCTTAATTGCTGCTGCACCGCTTGGAGTACCTGCTCCATCTCGGTGGTCCCCCTTTGGCTGTAGCAATTTTCAAGGATGATCGTCAAGGTTTCCTTTTGATGGTCCAGAACGAGAAAAGTTTCAAAAAGCCAAAAGGCCATATCAGGCACCTGCAATTCATCTGCGGGCAGTTGTCCAATATCTTCATAGCAAGCTGCGATATCATAGCCCGCATACCCGATCGCCCCACTTTGCAGCGGTAGATTCGGTAAAGCGCTAATTTCCTTTTTGACTACATACCCTTCCATTTCTTTTAAAGGATCCTGACACGGGTACTTGTTGACCGTTTTTTCCAAAAGATCCTCTACTTGAAAAACACCATCCTTAAAGGTCAGTTTCTGAACAGGATCAAAAGTGAGGATCGAATAGCGTCCCGTATCTTCTTCTCTGGGAATACTTTCCAGTAAACATTTATGCGCCCCTTGAATCCGTAAAAACACTGAGACAGGTGTCAAACAATCGCTGTTGATTCGTTCCATTCGATACATAAGCTGCTCCTTTCTTTGTAAACAAAAAGCCCTCAAGCAAACATCATAAAAACGTCTGCTTGAGGGCGAATGACCGCGGTACCACCTCAATTGAAAGTTGCCTAAAAAAACAACTTCTTCTCTATCAACCGTCTAACAACGGTCTTCCTCTATAACGGGAGTTCCCGCATTTTCCTACTGCCAAAAAAGGGTTCAAAAAATGATCGGCTAAGGCCATTTCCTTGATTTTTTGGTATCGGACTCTCATCACCGCCGACTTTCTGTAACCAAAAAAGACTCAAGTACTTCTCTTAGTTTGATTTTACGTTTATTTTTTTTATTGGTTGAAGGGCAAGAAAAACAAAAAAGCCCTCATGCAAACAAACTCGTCTGCATGAGGGCGATTACTCACGGTGCCACCTCAATTGGTTCTCTAGATCGTCTATCAACGATCGTTCTCTGTAACGGGAGATCCCGAAAAAAGCCTACTGATTTCAGCCTTTCGACACAAAAGTCCATTTCTGAAGCGTCAATCTGCTGATTTACACCACCATCAGCTCTCTGCAAGACGAACGTCCTCATACTTCTCTTTTGTTTGGTCTTTACTAGTTATTGGTAGCTATATTACGTGGCTTTTACTGTTCTGTCAACAGAAAAAAGCAAATTTTCTTTTTTTGTCTCCTTTTGACAATACAAGAAAACAACCTGCAATGGGTTGCCTTAAACAAAATAAAAAGACATTCTTTAGGATAAAAATCTCCTTCACTTCTTTCAGCGTACTTAATTATAGCTGCTACTCCATTTAAATAATATTCGTTTTTTTATAACCCTTACGTGAAGATCAAAGAGTGAAAACTTTGCTATAATTTTGACAAAAAATCGACATTTTCCCAAAATTTTCATAACATCATGAAAAAACAGAATTGTTATTTGAAATATTCTTCTATATGATTGAACCGAATGTAAGAAAGGGTGATTAAATGCACATAGACAAATTATATTTTTCCACCTTTATTTATAAAATGAGTTGCTTAGAATTTACTTACTCTCTCATTCAATCCAATGAGAAAAAAGTCGAATTATCCGAGGAAGAACAAGCAGAAATTGAATGGATCATCAATTCTGCGCTCCATCGAAAACTCTACGCCTCTCGCAAAAAGAGTCTTTTTTCCTCAAAAATAAAATTGTCGAAAGAAAGTTATTCTATGTATTTGCGTATGAAGAAATACGAACACATGATAGACCTCTAACCGTTAAAACACATAAAACAAACGCATTCCTTTAGACAGTTACTCAGAAGGTTGCCGATCCCATCTTTTTTAATAAAAAAAACATCATCCAGTGAATTGGAAATAGCAAAACTTGCCTTTTTCGTATAAAATCAAAAAGAACACGAAAGAGTTGTCTTTCATCAAAACAGTCAATGTGACTATTTTGACCTTCAAGACTCGGAAAGGAAGTTTTTGTCATGGATGGGATGATGAAAAAAATCATTACGGAGAAGGATTTATTACGTCAGATCCTTCTCTTGGAACAACTGGCGAATCACAAAATGATCACTGCCAAGCAACTAGCAAAATTGATCGATACGACGGAACGAACGGTTTTTTCTGATATAACCTATATTCGTCAACAATTACCCGAAGGTTGGCAGATTGAAGCCGCCAGTAATGGCTTTGCTTTGACCCATGATGGGCCATTGTTGATGAGTCAGCTATGGGAAACGTTTTTCCCTCAATCAATCGGTGTTTCTTTAATGAAAGCATTGCTTTTTTCCAGCGAACTTAGCACGCAAGAAATTCTTGGCCAAGCGGGAACTTCCTATGAAACTTTGCGGCGGCATATTACAAAATTAAATAAAAGTTTGACGGATTTTTCCTTACGGATTCGCATCACAAATCGCGTGATCCGCTTTGAAGGAAGTGAGATCAATATTCGGGTCTTTTTCCATCGACTTTTACTGCCTTATACCCATAACAATTACTTTTTTGAGGAATATACAATTCATGAGTCCCACTATCAACATTTTTTACAGCGTCTGGGCAAAGATAAACTCCAAATCGACGTAGAACAAATCTTCGGTACTTGCTGGTTTTTTATCAATACAATCCGTATCAAGGCCAATTGCCGCATGGATTCCTTCGAATTTAATGGGGATGATCCCCTCTACGGTCTTTTCCAACAGCCATTAAGTTATCTCTACCAAAAAGAAGGCGTATATTTAGAATGCAGCGAACACTTCTTTAGCTTCTACTGTTTTTTAGAAAGCTGGAACTACAATAACGATTGGTCCCAAACGATTCAAGCGACTCTTGAAACGTATCAAACCATTCACGATAAAACGACCCATTTTGTCGAACAATTAGCCCGCTCGTTGCAGCTACCTCTCGCTAGCGGGACGCAGCTGATTGAGAATCTGTTGCTGCTCTTGATCAAAACGCAAGAGTCTGCCAAACTCTCAGAATGGTTTGGGTTAGAATTTCACGAGATCCAGCGCTTGAATCAGCCCTATTCGCTACCGATAGAAGCAACGATCCATGACTTTTTAGAAGAACAGACAAACAGTCAAAGGGAAACGAGTTTTCCTTTATGGTCAACCACCACCTTGTTGATCCAACAGGCTATTTTACAAATCAACCCTATCCGGGCAAAGGGATACTTTATCTTTCAAGGGGAGCCAGCATGGAAAGCTTACCTTATGCAAGAATTGAATGACTTTCTCGGAGCACGTATTCTACTATCGACGATCGAACCAGGTCAACTAGAAGGGCTATCGGCAACCGACGTTGATTTTGTTTTGTCAAACTTCCCATTAGATGATGCCCCTGTCCCAGTCTTTTATTTATCGATGGTACCGACCAAAAATGAGCTCAATCAAGTGACTGAGCTCATTCAAACCTATTATTTAAGTTATCACTAGAATCATCAAGCTGCCTTTATTGTTTCACTGGGGCAGCTTTTTGACGTCCTTGCAGCTTGTTTGTAATAAATTTCTCACCTTCGACGACTGTGAAAAGAAGTGCCCCGTTGGCTGCAATACTCAACTGCTGCATCAGCGTCAAAGAACCAATCCCTAAAAGCTGGTGTCCGATAGGTGTTAGGAAAATCGCTGCCTGCAATACAATCAGTAGTGCCAGGGAGACTAAGAGTGCTTTATTGGCAAAGAGTTGGCGATTCAACGCCGGCTTTACCAGCTCACGACAGTTCAGTAAGTAGACTGCTTGAGCAAAGACGATACTTTGCAGTAGCATGCTTTGTTGAAGGACCGTTCCTTCAAACTGAATCGCTAAGACGTAGGAAGGAATCATGATTAACAGCGAGACATAGAAGATGCGGAACAGACTGTACCAAGATAAGATACCTTCTTTGATTGGCCGTGGTGGTCGATTCATGACATCCGCACTTGCCTTCTCAAAACCGAGTGCGTAAGAAAGCGTGATGGTTGTCACCATATTTACCCATAAAATTTGTACAGGTGTCAGTGGCAGTGGTCGGTTCAACAAGAGTGCCGCAATAACGATCAATCCTTGTGCAACAGCCGTTGGTAAGAAGAAGTTGATGGTTTTCTTCAAATTATCGTAGATCCGTCGACCCACTCGGACGGCATTGGCGATCGTATGAAAATTATCGTCTGCCAAAACCATATCGGCTGCTTGCTTGGTTACTTCACTGCCTTTGATCCCCATAGCGATCCCAATGTCGGCTTTTTTCAGCGCTGGTGCATCGTTTACACCATCGCCGGTCATTCCGACAATCTCTTCATTCGCCTGCAAAGCACTAACGATCCGTAATTTATGCTCTGGGGTCGTTCGAGCAAAGATATCTGTCTTTTGGACTGCTTGCTGCAACTCCTCCTCAGACAGCAGATCGATTTCCAGCCCTTCCAACACGTGATTCGTGTGCTTCAATCCAATTTGCTTGCCGATAGCTTGAGCGGTCTTGCCATGATCTCCTGTGATCATTTTGACTTGGATGCCCGCTTGCAAGCACTCTTTTACCGCTTTGATGGCACTGTCTTTCGGAGGATCAATGATGCCAGCGATCCCAACAAAGGTTAAATTGATGAGTGCTTCGTGGGACAAGGACTCCTGTGCCGACAGCGTCAGATGCGCAAAGCCGATCAGTCGCTGCCCTTTCGCTGCTAATTTTGCACTTTCATCTAACCACCATTGCTTTTGATCTGAAGTCAGTTGGCTTTTCTCAAGCAACACTTCGGGCGCACCCTTGACAAACACTACCGAGTCATTCGGCTCTTCTTGATTTTGATGGCGTGTTGCCATGTACTTGTAAGAGGAACTAAAAGGAATTTTATCGACTGTTTTACGCAATGGTTGCTGCGCTAATTCTGCGTATTGTAACAAGGCTTTTTCGGTTGGGTTTCCAACGAGTTCAGCCGCCTTTTGTCCTTCGTCTTGCTTCAAATCTTGACAATTTGCCATGATATCAAGCACCGTTGCTTTATCCACGTTTGACTCAACTAAGACATCGACGACCGTCATTTCATTTTTGGTCAAGGTTCCTGTTTTGTCTGAACAAATCACCGTCATGGCACCTAGTGTCTCCACTGATGGCATCGTTTTGATGATTGCTTGCTCCTCAGACATTTCCTTGACACCCATCGATAAAATCATGGTCAGCACGGCTGGCAAGCCCTCAGGAATCATTGCTACAACTAATGCGATACCTGATGAGAACAAGAGATCAAGATCAAAGCCGTAGCGGAAGGTAGTAAAGAAGATCAAGAAAATCACTAATCCGATAATGCCTTTAAAGATTTGGTGATTCAATTGCTTCATTTTTTTGATCAACGGGGTTTCTTGCGCTTTCACAGACTGAATTGCTTGATTGATCTGGCCGATTTGTGTATCGTCTCCTGTTTCAACGACGATCCCGCTGGCAGTTCCGCTTTCTACATGGGTACCAGAAAACGCCATGTTCCGCTGGTCACCAATCGTACTTTCTTGAGTAATGGGTTCAGTCATTTTTTGAACTGGCTCAGATTCGCCGGTTAAGATAGACTCTTCAATCACAAGATCATGGGTTTCGATCAAGCGCATATCTGCTGGTACGACATCTCCTGGTCCTAAAACGACTAAATCTCCGTTTACTAAGGAAGAAACAGCAATTTTCTTCTTGCGGCCATGAACATAAATTGTTGCTTCTTGCCCCATGAATTGCTTCAACCCATCCAGTGACTCTTGGGCTTTACGCTCTTGCCAGTAGCCGACTAATCCATTGATGACGACGACCGCCATAATAATGCCGCTTTCGATATAATCACCCGAAACCCCTTTTAAAACGGCTGCGACGATTAAGACCAACATCAGTAAGTCTGTAAAATGCTTGCCGACTTTCTTCCATGTAGGGATCTGCGCAGCCTCAGTAATTTTATTTTCACCTTGCTTTGCTAAACGCTGGTTGCGTTCTTCGGAGGAAAGGCCCTGCCGTGTTGTTTGCAACGTATGTAATAGTTCTTCTGTTGTGTTTTTGTACCAATTCATATTTTTTTCCTCCTTGTTTATTTATTTGATCTGAACATAGTATAAGACATTAAAACCATAAAATTCTGGCGATAATTTCAGTGGAGCCTGAAAAAAATGAGTGTTTTTATTAAAGGGGAAGGGCGGCTTCGTCCCGTGGTTTCACAAAACCAACAGAAAACGTTTGTTGATTGTTTTTGCAGGTGTAATCAAGTAAACTAAGACACACCCAATCAATTGCTATCTGTCCCCATCATCCAAAGGTAAGATAGAAGAAAGGAGCCAAATTAATGGCAATCTATACCGATACAAAAATCGCGCAAGGACCTTTTCTTTTCATTTCTGGTCAAACGCCGTCACAAGACGGGGCCACACCTGAGGACCCGCAAGAGCAAACAGCCATCGTTTTGAAGAAAATCGAAGAGCATTTATCAGCCAATCAACTGTCTTGGTCATCAGTGGTCAAAATGACCGTCTTTTTAACGGATGCTGCTTACTTAGCTGCTGTCCGTACGGCATTCACAACCATTTTGGCAGAAAACAAACCGGCCATGAGTCTCGTCATCGTTGCCGGCTTGGTTGCCCCTGAATTTAAAGTGGAGATTGAAGCACAAGCCACCTTGGCTTAAAAAGGCGCAACACCAAAAAACTTCGTACTGGCGATTGCCTTCCCTACGAAGTTTTTTGGTGTTTGCTTCTTATTTGGTTGGAAAATCAGTGACTTCTGAAGGAGCTGATCCGGTCTTTTTTTGCCACTGCTCCACAAAGCCGGCGATGGCTTGAGCAATCTGTTGAGCATTAATCAAGGTTCGCTTTTTTTCCATCGCTTCTGCCAAGGAAACTGGTCCTTGTTGGATACTGAAGACTGTTGGAAGCAATTGCGACAGTTCACCGAGACGTTCGGTTCGGGAGCCACAGATTGCAACAATTGGGAGTTGGCGTTTTTGAGCGATCAAAGCGACACCATAGGGTACTTTCCCCCTAGCTGTTTGGCCATCGATACGACCTTCACCGGTGATCAATAAGTCTGCTCCTTTGATTTTTTCCTCAAATCCAATCAAGGAAGCAATCGTCGAAAATCCCGGAACCAACTGACCACCTGCCAAATAAACCGCACCACCAAGGCCCCCAGCTGCACCAGCACCAGGGACTTCCAAATCGATCCCCGTGGTCCGCTTGATGTGTTCAGCCAAACGCTTTGCTTGTTGATCCAACTGCTGGATCGTTTCTTTGGTTGCCCCTTTCTGTGAACCAAAAACTGACGCAAATCCTTGTTCACCTGAATAAGGATTTGTTACATCGGCTAAAGCAAACAGGTCAATTTGTGCAAGCAGAGGGTTCAACTGGCTGAGCTCCAGAGATTCTGCCTGTAGCAAAGGATTGTTTTCCATTCGCACGTTTCTTTGAATGGTTGCTCCTAACGCAAGTAAAAAGCCTACGCCCCCATCAGAAGTGCCGCTACCGCCAAGGGTCAGGTAAATTTTTTTCACTCCTTGTCTGCAAGCTGCTAAGACCATTTGGCCTAAACCAAAAGAAGAGCTATTGCGGGTGGTCTCGTCACTAGGTTCCACGAGTTGCAATCCGATCACTTCCGCAGATTCAATCAAAGCGATTTTTTCTTCATTGATTTTTGTGACCAACATACGGGCTTGCAACTTACCACCTAATGGGTCGGTCACTGGAACCGTTTCGTAATTGCCTCCAAACGCAGCAAAAACTGCTGCCATCGAGCCTTCTCCCCCATCAGCGATGGGAATACTACATTTTTCCCACTGGTCTGAAAACCCGCTTAAGACCGCTTGATTTAATTCTGCGGAAGTGGCGCTTCCTTTGAAGGAATCAATCACTGCTACAATTTTCATCATTCTGCCTCTCCTTCTAGATCATCTCTTTGCCAGAGATGGGGGCACCTACGTTAATAATCAACCTATGGTTAATCAAATCAACCAAAAGTTAACTAGTAATCCATTGTAAGTTATCCCTTCTCCTCTTATGATAGAAGTATATCAAACAAACCTATCGGAGGTGTACTATGGACTTACCAATTGGCGAGGAAATCGCCCGGAGAAGAAAACACAGAGGCGTTACGCAGCAAGAATTAGCAGCATTTATGAACGTGTCAAAAGCATCCGTTTCAAAATGGGAAACGGGACAGACGTATCCAGATATCACTTCACTGCCCTTATTAGCGGCGTATTTTGATTGCAGCGTCGATGAATTGTTGATTTTAGATTCGCAGCTATCACCTAAAGAGATCCAGCGAATCTACCAATTACTAAAAGACGCCTTCCAAACAAAAACACCAACGGAAGTTCTCGCTCTTGCTCAAAGTTTTACCAAACGCTATTACTCTTGTTATCCATTCTTATTACAAATGGGGTCCTTTTACTTGAATCATTGGGATCTGTTGCCGGATGTCCCCGTAGAAGGCGTCCCGAAAGGGCAAACTTACGAAGACGCTTTGATGGAAGCAAAGAAAAATACCTATTTGAAGGAAGCAGAAACCCTGTACCAACGGATCATGGACCAAGGAGACAGTGAGCTGGCACAACAAGCGAAACAGATCGATGCTTATTGTCTTCTGATGAGAAACAAGCCAGAAGAAGTCTTGGCGATCCTTGGCACGAAAACTCTCTCTTTTTTACCTAGCGAACCGTTGATTGCCGCAGCATTTCAGCAAAAAAATCAGTTGCAACAAGCTGAGATCGTTACGCAAAGTGCGATTTACCAGTACTTAATTATTTTTATGAGTTTGCTAACGAATTATTTAGCAATGCTCACACAAGACGAGGAGCAACTGGAAAAAACCTATGCACGTGGACTGGCACTCAGCGAGAGCTTCCAACTGGCCGAATTGCATCCCCTCTCTTTACTGAATTTTCTAGCCGCTGGGATGGTTTCGTTTGCTGCTTTAGGAAAAGAAAGCTTATTGTTACAAGCATTAACGCTGTATGTCAAAACATTAGAAGCTACTCCAGAGGAAATCGTTTTGAAAGGAGATGATTATTTCAACAGCATCGATGAGTGGATCAGTGAATTAGAATTAGGGAGTCAGATCCCGCGTAACTCAGGTAGTGTCAAAAAACAATTTCTTGCAATAGCACAGCTGACACCCTTGTTTGAACCGTATCAAGAAAAACCCCCATTTAAAGAGTTGTTTCAGCGCTTGAGCAATCTGGCTGAACAAGTATCTAATTCGCAAAGGAGTGACTCACATGAATAGTTTTTCACTAAACGTACCAGAAAATATATCTGATTATTTGCCCATACTGATCCCTCTGATTCTTTTGCAATTGATCTTGATCGTTTTGGCAGTTCGAGATATTTTAAAACAAGAACAATTTAAGTTTGGCTCTCGTATTCTTTGGCTCTTCATCGCCTGTTTTGTTAGCCTGATCGGTCCTATCCTTTATTTTGCTTTTGGAAAAGGGGATCAACAATGAAGATGATCGAGATCAATCACTTATCCAAACGTTTTGGGCACAAACAAGTGCTACAAGACCTATCCTTTTCGGTCCCCAAAGGGAGTGTCGTGGGATTTGTAGGGGAAAACGGCGCCGGCAAAACAACCACCATGAAAGCGATTTTAGGGTTACTCCCTATTGATGAAGGCGAAATCACTGTCTGTGGCGAACCAGTACAATTTGGCTCAACCAAGACCAATCGCTGGATCGGCTATTTGCCAGATGTGCCGCAGTTTTACTCTTTTATGACAGCTGTAGAATATTTGACTTTCTGCGGAAAAATTCAGCCAAATAAAGAATCTTTTCAGCCTCAGCGAGTGATGGAAGTCTTAGAGTTGGTAGGCCTGGAAGCTTCGAAACAAAAAATCGCTGGCTTTTCTCGCGGCATGAAGCAACGTCTAGGGTTAGCCCAAGCTCTGATCAACCGCCCCGCCATCTTGATTTGTGATGAACCAACATCCGCACTAGACCCTCTAGGACGCAAAGCATTTCTTGATGTATTGGAAAAAATCAAAGAAGAAACGACAGTGCTTTTTTCCTCTCATATTCTCGCAGATGTCGAACAGTTGTCAGATTATATTGCGATTTTGCACAAAGGTCAGATCCGTGCGTTCGAAACGATGGATTCCTTGAAAAACCGTTATCGAAAAACCGTCTTTGGGATTGTCTTTACCGACGAAGGTGACCATTTAAAATTTGCCAAAGTGTTAGCAATCCACGGTATTTCGGCGAAAAGAAAGAACAATCAATTACTGATCGATGAACAAACTGGAACCAATATCGGTTCACAGCTGCTACAATTGCTGAACGAACAACACATTGTCCCAGAATCCTTTCAAAGAATCGAACCATCGTTAGAGTCGATTTATTTGGAGGTGATCAAATGAATGCGTTTCTTGTTTTCTTAAAGAAAGAGTTTCTCGGCGGTCTTCGCAGCAAAAAACTACTGATTTGCTTGATCCTGTTTGCCCTGATTGGTATGCTTTCTCCCTTTACTGCCAAAATCATGCCAGATCTGATGGCCAGTATGATGCCGGAATCGATTGAAATCACGATTGCTGATCCGACATCGATCGATGCGTGGCTTCAGTTTTACAGCAACATCGGCACGATTGGCCTGCTAGTATTTGTGATTCTTTTTACCGATACGCTCTCAGCCGAAATAAATCAGGGTACCTTTATTCAGCTGATCACCAGAGGCTTACCAAAAACCACGATCGTCATAGCAAAAGCTTGCTATTTAATGATTCTTTGGTCTTTGAGTTACCTCCTAAGTGCCAGTGTCAGTGCTTTTTATACGATGATTTATTTCGATGATTCCAGCGCTGCTCAAGTCCCTAGCGCTTTGGTCAGCTATTGGCTTTTCGGTTTACTAGCAATCAGCATCCTGCTGCTAGGTTCCAGCTTTGCTAAAAGTATCTATCAAGGTTTGTTGTTTATTGGTGTCTGTTATCTGATGGGCATGTTAGGCAACCTATGGAGTCAAGTAACAAACTGGAATCCATATTCCCTTTCCAGCCAATTTCCTAACTACTTAACCGACCAAATCAAACTAGGGGAACTGCTGCCAGCACTGTTGTTAACTTGCTTTTTGATCATCGCTTGTTTGACTGGTTCCATAGCTGTTCTAAGAAAAAGAAAATATTAAAAAACATCGGTGCAGATTTTTTGCACCGATGTTTTGCTTCTGAAATGTTACTCTATTTTGCTGTTCCTTGGACTTTCACAGATTTCTTGGCCTGCATTTTTTGTTCGATTCTCATGAAGAGCCGCATGAAGAAGGCAATCAAGTAGATTGAAAAGGCAGAAATAAGTGCTTCTTGCCAAGAAAAGATCAGAAGGTTCAATAAGATGATGATCAAATTGGTCAAGAAAACCCCACTAGATCTGCGAATGCCATAGTATTTTTCCAAAATTAGTGGCGGAATCGTCACACCGCCATTAGACGCACCAATTTTGTAGAGCGAAAAGATGCCGAAGCTAAAGAAGAAACTACCTAAAATCAATGAGATGGAATAAAAGCGCAGCAGCATAATTTCTGGTAAAAGTGCTAGAAGAACGGGAAATGCCAAACTACCGATAACCGTATTGACAAAGACCTCTCGTTTCAAAAGTAAAAACGCAAGGGCCAGCATCAATAAATTTATACCCCAGACAACGATATGGCGATTGATCGACCAGCCAGTTTCGATGAGGTAGCCAATCGACCCGACGCCGGCAGAAGCAATGCTGTGAGGTAAAAGGAAGAAGTTTAATGCGATGCAGATCCATAGCACCCCAAGCAATAAAGCAAGATTTTTTTTGATAAGTGTTTCCATCAACGTTCTCCTTTCGATCTGGCAAATATTTTTATGTATAAAAGCTTCTGTCTATTCTATCAAAAAAATCGTAAAAGAAAGAACCAATTTTTTCATGAAAACATGAAAAAATTGATTCTGACCTTCAAGAAAGTATTCTGCTATTTTTTCATTCCTTTAAGATTGCTGTTAAGCTGCACAGCAATCACAAGCGGAAAGGATTTCTTCTACAACAGATTCCCGCCATGCTCTTCTATTCGCCATACGTTTCTTCTCTGACGGCAAATGAACAAAGTAAACCGACAATTCTGATCCTTTAATCAATTGATAGGACATCAAGCGATTTTTTTGCTGCAAAAGCAGCTGATGCTTTTTCGGGGAAAGGGAAAGATCAGTTGCGGACACCAATTGCTTTAATGCCTCTGAATGACAAAGGTTTCTTTCTGGTGCGACACTGATCAATTGGCTGACCTCTGCTAATTTCATCGCCTCGATCACCCGCAGCGTTGCCCGCGGATCATGGATATCCGTCAAAAAAACCGACTGGCAACCTTGCAATGCCCGAACGAGTCGTCCTAAATCGAGAAAGTCACCATCAATGATCGTCTCACGCGCAGCATCAATCTGTTGCAAACGCTCCGTTGCCTGGCGGGCATAGAGTACTAGGGAGAAATTGGTTCTTTCTAAAAGTGTTTGGCGTGTCAGCTGCCCAATCGTTCCAGCAGCACCTAAAATCGCAAGTCGTTTCATAAGCTTCCTTTCTATTGGATTCCATTGAGCAGAACGTTTCAATTTCCATAGTAGCGAATTCAGTCATTAAGACTTAGTGACCAAATTGGCTTTTCGTTGACGCAATCGTTCTTCTGTCGGCAGAACATGCTCGTCGTAATGTTCTAGTTTGTATTCTAAACGTTCAACAGCTTCCGTCATATCTGAGATTTTCTCCCTGAGTACCGCAATTTGTTTTGCTAAGAGCTGCTTGCGCTCAGGAACCGTCCCTCGCCCTTCTTCAAATAAAGCCAGGTAATGACTCAACCCATCAATCGATAGTCCAGCATTACGCATTTGCCTAGTAAAGGTGATCCATTTTAAGTCGTCATCATCAAATTCACGAACACCGTTTTTATTGCGTTTGACCGGCGGAATCAGCCCAATTTTTTCATAGTAACGGATGGTATCAGCTGAGACACCGCTCAGTTCACTGACTTTTTTGATATTCATGGCTTCACTTCCTTGTTTTGCATTTTTTCCTAGATCGTTTTGTATGCTACGAGCCAGAAGCCCTTTTGTTACTCGTTATTCCGCTCCTACCACTGCATGAGGCAAGTAAGGCTCTTCCAAATAAGCAATCTCTTCGGCAGTCAGCTTTAGATCAAGGGCAGGTAAAGCATCCAATAAGTGGCTTTCTTTTGTTGCGCCAATAATTGGTGCGACCACTTGTTCTTTTTGCAATAACCAAGCCAAGGCGATTTGCGACCGTTTGCTTTGGTGATTGTCAGCGATCTTTGCGACTCGTGCCACGATCTCCCGGTCTTGTTCCATCGTTTTGTCGTACTTTTGATTGGCGGTTTTATCCGTTAAGTACCGTTTGGTCTCTGCACCCCAATCTCTTGTTAAACGTCCAGCAGCCAAAGGACTATATGGCGTCACGGCAATTTTTTGATCGGCACACAAGGGCATCATTTCTCGCTCTTCTTCTCGATAAAGCAAGTTTAAGTGATTTTGCATCGAAACAAATTTGGTCCAGCCATTTTTCTCTGCAACTGCTTGTGCTTTGGCAAATTGCCAAGCGTACATCGCGGATGCACCAATATAGCGCACTTTTCCAGAAACCACCAAATCATGTAAGGCCTTCATGGTTTCTTCAATTGGCGTGTGGTAATCCCAACGATGGATGATATACAAATCAATGTAGTCCATTTGTAGGCGTTTTAAGCTTTGTTCGACTTGATAAAAGATCGCTTTTCGAGACAGCCCTCCACTGTTTGGCCGTTGCTTCATTTTTGAATACAGTTTTGTGGCAACCACGATCTCATCCCGCGGAGCAAAATCATTCAATGCTCGACCGACGATTTCTTCGCTCGCTCCATAAGAATAGACATTTGCCGTATCAAAAAAGTTGATGCCTAGATCCAAGGCTTTTTTGATGACTTCGCGACTATCTGCTTCTTCTAACACCCACTCATGAAAGCCACTATTGGGATCGCCAAATCCCATTGTCCCTAAACATAATGGTGACACATCAAGTCCCGTATTGCCAAATTTTACATAGTTCATTTGCTCGTCCTCCTGTTTTTTAAGTTACACTAAGCATACAGGTTGAAGTGCACTCTAAGTCAAGCGAATCAGCAAACTTTTTTTCATTTTACTCGCAAATGACTCATAATGACATGCTTTTTGTCGTGCGTTTCATTTCGAATCAGCTTTTGGTACACTAAAGATAAGTATCGATACGCTATCTAGCTGAGAAAAAGGAGCGGAAGATTTTGACTTGTATTTTTTGTACTGCCTCAAAACATGCGATCATTGAAAACGAACGCTTTTATGCGATCTTTGATAAGTTTCCCGTCACCCCTGGACACCTGCTATTGATCCCCAAAGAACATCGAAGGGATTATTTTGCCCTCACCCAAGAGGAATTACAAGACTTGCAGGCTTTGTTGCAGGAAGGCAAAGCCTATTTGTTGGAAACCTATCGACCAGACGGCTTCAACATCGGCTTCAATTGCGGGGAGGCTGCCGGACAGACGGTCTTTCATTGCCATTGTCATTTGATCCCACGCTACCAAGGCGACGTGGAGGAACCAAAAGGCGGCGTTCGAGGCGTGATTCCTGACAAGCAAGCCTACTAAATACAAACAAGCCGTTTCTTCCAGCAAAGGGAAACGGCTTGTTTGTGTTTGTTAAAAATGAGGACGCTTAGGAATTGATCGCTGAATGGTTCATCAACCGATTGATATGAACGCCTAGATAGACGATTTCATTGACAGGGATCTTCGTTTGATATTCTTTATCGATATAGGCTTTGACTTTTGTCGCGATCTCCATAGCATTTGGATAAAGAGCCCACATTTGACGGTATAGTCCTTCGTCTTCTTCTTGCAGCAGACCATCCAAAAAGAACCGGTCAACGAAGAAACGCACGTGGGTGATAAAGCGATTATAATGGATCGAATTGGTGTTGACGTCTTGCTGGATCGAGTAGCGTACCATATTGACGATCAACCCGATCAATTTGGCTTTTTTCAACCCATCTTGATTTTCCTCGGTGTTCGACTGGGCATTGATCAAATGAAACGCGATATTGGAGGCTTCTTCTTCCGGCAGATCAATTTGATACTTCTCTTTCAACAAGCGTAGTGCCTGTTCGGCGGCTCGAAATTCCTCCGTATAGTAATTCTTGATTTCCCAATAGAGTCGATTCGTCACACTCAAGCCTTTTTGCTGACGTTCCACAGCAAAGTGCAAGTGATCCGATAAGGTAAGGTAAATCGTTGAATTTAGCGGATAGGGCAGCATTTTTTGCGCCAGCTGAACGATTTCTTTGGTCATTTCAAAATAGTACAACGGAATCTCATCCACCAAATCGGCAAACTGACCCGATTTTTTTTCATCGATTGGCAGAAAAACTTGATCGATCTGGGTATCGGCTATGCTGTCGCCGACTTTCTTTCCATAGCCGATCCCCTTCCCAAGTGCAATCATTTCCTGGCCTTCCTTATCAACAAGTACGACACTTGAATTTAAGACTTTCTTGATGTAAATCATGCACTCTCGCTCCTCACTGTTTATTCTGCCAAACTTGCGCCATTGGTAGCGATCACTTCTTTGTACCAATCGAAGGAATCTTTTTTCAAACGGTCATAACTGCCGTTTCCTTCATCATCGGCATCCACATAAATGAAGCCGTAGCGTTTCGTCACTTGTGACGTCCCCGCACTGACCAGATCGATCGGTGCCCATGAAGTATAACCAATCAAATCGACTCCTTCATCGATGGCTTCCTTCATTTGTTTGAAGTGTGCCTTGAAATAATCGACCCGATACGGATCATGCACTTGACCGTCTTCAAGGACATCCACGGCACCCATACCATTTTCAACGATCATCAATGGCACTTGATACCGATCATACAATGAAAGCAAGGAGATTTTCAAGCCTTTAGGATCGATCTGCCAGCCCCATTCAGTTGACGGCAGCTTGGGATTTTTTACCCCTAAAACCGTATTGCCCGGTGTCCGTTCCGCATGTGGGTCGCCTGATTCAGCCATAGACATATAATAACTGAAAGAAAGAAAATCAACGGTGTGATCTTTTAAGATTTGGCGGTCTTCTGGTGCCATTTCAATCTTGATGCCCCGTTTTTCGAGATCTTTTTCAATCATTCGCGGATAAGCACCTTTGACTTGAACGTCCGCATAAAAATCATTTTCCAAGTTTTTCTTTAAAGTTAATTCAACATCCAATGGGTCACAAGTCAATGGATACGTCATCAACTTCGTGATCATACAGCCGACTTTGTTGTCGGGATTTATTTCATGGGCGATTTTTGTCACTAATGAGCTGGCCACAAATTGGTGATGGAGGGCTTGATATACGTCTTGCTCTTCCTTACCAGCTTCTGATTGCTCAGGAATGAGACCTGCTGTTGTAAAGGGATGACGATGGATACTGTCGATTTCGTTAAAGGTCAGCCAATACTCCACATACTCCCCAAATTCTTCAAAGCAGACGGTCGCAAAACGGACAAAGTCATCGATCACTTTACGTTCCACCCAGCCATTGTACTTCAAGCTCAGCGCTAACGGCATCTCATAGTGAGACAACGTTACGATCGGTTTGATTCCCAAACGCTGCATTTCTTGGAAGACATTGCGGTAAAAAGCGATCCCTTCTGGATTGGGTGTCGTTTCTTCCCCAGTTGGGAACAATCGGGTCCATGCAATCGATAAACGCAATACTTTAAAACCTATCTCCGCAAATAAAGCCAAATCTTCTGGATAGCGATGATAGAAGTCGATCCCTCGGCGTTTTGGATAGATGGTATCCGTTGAATCCGCCATTGCTTCTTTGACGGCTTCAACAGTCACACTCATATGTGCTGCAAAGTTTTTCACGTCGACATGAGGTTTGTAAGTAGCCACATCCGCTACCGACAAGCCTTTGCCGCCAAGATTCCATCCCCCTTCTACTTGATTTGCGGCGATAGCGCCACCCCATAAGAAGTCCTTTGGAAAAGTTGTTTCAGTCATTTTTTCAATCCCCTTTTACATTGTTTTGGTTGCATTGCTCATTGGTTTAGACGATCGGTGCAATCGATAGAACGCCTTGTTCGTTGCGCTCATCGGTTGATTCGATCGGTTTGACCGTAAAGTTTTCTTGATTGGTGACAACACAGATCACGATTGGATCAAACCCAGCTGCTTTGATGGCATCTAGATCAAATTGAATCAGGGGTTGCCCTTGTTTCACTTGATCCCCCGCTTTCACGTAAGGGGTAAAGTGTTTGCCTTCTAATTGAACGGTATCCAAGCCGATATGAAAGAGCAATTCTGCGCCATTACGAGTTTTTAACCCGATCGCATGGTTGGTTTCAAACAACATCGTGATTTCGCCATCTTCCGGTGCGATCAATTCGCCAGACGTCGGGATAATCCCGAAACCTTCTCCAATCATACCGCTTGAAAAGACTTCATCGTTGACTTCAGATAGGGCTACCACTTGGCCTTCTACTGGTTTACTCAATACTTCGGCTTTCGGATCGGCAACTGTCGTCTTATTTTCCACTGTTTTTTCTTTGAATAAGAAAAGGACAAGGACGAAGGAAACAGCAAAGGATACCCCTAACGTGACTAATGCCCACACAAGATTCATCGGGTTGGCTTCATCGACGAACATAGTGATACTTGCTAGACCGGGACCAACTAATGCGAAGGCCTTGATGGCAAATAACCCAGCCACTGCACCACCAACTAGGCTGGAAGCCATCACGCCGTAAAGCACTCGTTTGTGCAGGATCGTCACCCCATACAAAGCAGGCTCGGTGATGCCAAAAAGGGCGGAGATGCCTGCAGAAACAGCGGTTGAACGAAGTTTTTGGTCTTTGGTCCGAACACTCACCGCAAAACAAGCACCGGCTTCTGCGATGTTATGTGCCAATGAGGCAGGTAAGTATAACAGCTCTGCCCCCATCTCACTCATGGACGAAACAGCATAAGGAATCATAGCTTTGTGCATACCGGTAACCACCATCAATGGTAAAACAGCGGCTAAGATCCCCGTTGCCACCCAACCTAAATGGGCATACAGCCAAATGATCGCTGCTGAGAAAATCGTTCCGACTTCAAAGCCTAATGGGCCTAAAATCAATAAAGCAACTGGAACCGTAATAACTAAGCTCATCATTGGAACAAAGAAGATACGGATCGGTTTTGGTGAGATTCGGGTAAACAGTTTTTCAATTTGAGCGTAAAATAAAACCGTTAAAATGGCTGGAAATACTTGTGACGCATAAGCGATATTTTGTAAACCGAAGCCCATGAAAGCTGCGCCATCTGTCAATAGTGTCGTTAGTTCAGGCAAAATCAAGGCACCGACAGCGGAAACCGCCACCAATTGGTTGACCTTTAATTTATTTGCCGTGGTGATCGCCACTAAAATCGGTAAGAAATACAATGGTGCGCCACCGATCAGATTCAAAATTTGATACGTCTGGCTCGTATTGTCCATCAATCCAGTGACAGAAGCAAGTAACAGTAAGGATTTCAAGACGCCCCCTCCAGCGACTGCTGGAATCAACGGTTGAAAAATCGAGATAATAAAATCAAGCAGGACCGCACCCCACGATTGTTTTTGTTTGCCTTCACTTCCTCCATCCGCTGTTAGCTCATGACCTAACACGTTCATAACCTCATCATACACTTCGACGACATCATTGCCGATGATGACTTGGCATTGGACATTTTGTCGCACCCCAATCACGCCATCGACTTTTTCCAAGGCATCTTTTTGTACGAGGCTATTGTCTTTTAAGGTAAAGCGCAAGCGTGTGGAGCAATGTTCCAAATGTGCGATATTTTCTTTTCCGCCAATCAACTCAACGATGGCAGTTGCCGTTTCTTTTACATTCATAATTTTCTTCTCCTTTAATTAGTTTTCCTTTGTTGGCCAAACAAAGAAAAAAGCAGGCAGCACCTACAAAAACATTGAACGGAATCCAACGATCCCTTCCATGTTTTTTATAGGTCCTGCCTGCATTACCAGTCACATGCCTGTTTTATTACTTGCATAATACCATGCTTTATTTGAAAACGCAACCACCGTTTTAAAAATATTTTGCTAAGCCTTTTGCTGAAACGAGAAGTTTGTTACACTTAGTGGATAATCAGTTATTTCGTCTTCCTTGGCTTGCACCAGAAGCAAGAAGAACATCGCTGGCTAAACGTATCACAAGAAAGGATGAATCGGATGACTTCATTGAATCACTCACTGCATGTTGCCGTCCCCACAGCATTTGTCCATGCAGAAAGACTTGACACGAAAAGGACGATCGCTCATATCTTGCAACTGCAAAAGCAAGGGATCAAATCGGTTTTGGTGTGTGGCTCCACCGGTGAACAGCATTCATTGACTTTAACAGAAAAAAAACAGCTTCTACATGCCTTAGCGCAAGAAACCAGCTGGGCAGCCGATTTCGAAGTCCTCTTCGGTTTAGCTGGCATTGTATTTCATGAAACGCTCGCGTTGGCAGAAACAATCAGCAAAAATCCCCGAATCGATGGTGTGGTTTTAGGCTTTCCCCCTTATCTTTGCCTGACCCAAAAGGAAGCCGTCCTCTATGCTCAGGGATTGATCCATACTTGCGAAAAACCAGTTATTTTATACAACAATCCCCGCCGCACGGGCTTTGATTTATCTGCAGAAAGTCTCTTGACCTTGATCGCTGACCCTCGGGTGATCGGCTTAAAAGAAGCTGGCAGTAAGGAGCGAGTGCCTCAAATAAAAACAAAGACGGCTGCCGATTTTCGTTTTTATGCTGGTGGTGAAGCGGACTTGGCGGAAAAGGTCGCACTAGGGTTTAACGGGCTGTCATCAATGGCAGGAAACCTTTGTCCCGAGGAGATCCAGGTGATTTGGCAAGGGTTACTCAAAGGTGCTGCAACGATTTCTACGTCGAATGAATGGCAGAAAATGGAACAAGCAGCTGCCGGCGATCCAACAGATACCATCAGCTATCTTCCGTGGCTCAAGCAGCAAATCACCATTGATGGACAGCCCTTTGGCTTTTGTCGTCAGCCGCTAGGTCTAGAAACGAGTGATCGGTTTAGCACTGGCTCAATTCCTCCTCATCTAGCATAAGAAAGGCAGGAGAACCAGATAAATGAAGATTGATCCACAACTAAAGCACTATATTGAAAGCTCCATCATCCCACAATACAACCAATTGGATAGCAGTCACTCCCCAGCGCACGTCCACCAAGTGATCCAAAATAGTTTTGAGATTGCTGAAACATTGCCTGTTGACCTGAATATCGTCTATACGGTAGCTGCCTACCATGATATCGGCTTGCTCTATGGCCGCAAAAACCACGAAAGCAATTCCCGCAAGATCGTTGAACAAGATGCTGTGTTGCCACGCTTTTTCTCTCCTCCAGTCATTTCAATGATCGGCGAAGCAGTAGAAGACCATCGCGCCTCGCTGCCCTATGAGCCTCGCTCGCTTTATGGCAAAATTATTTCCGAAGCCGATCGTGACTTAGATTTTGAGCGAATCCTCAAGCGAACCTTGCTTTTTGCTTATGAGAAAAAGCAACTCACAGATCTAGAACAATTGCACCAAGAAGCGTATCAGTACATTTCAAAGAAATATGGTCCTCAAAGTGAGCTGAAGGTTTGTTTGGATTATCGCAAAAACCAAGACGGTTTGGCGATCATTTATCAAAAGTTAGCACAACCTGAAAGCTTTCGTCACTCCTTTGAAAAAATCGTGCCGTTAGTTATCGCTACAAGCAAAGAAACTGACGATTGACACTTTGATCCAGCACCAGACTTTAAATAGAAACCCTCTGATTTCAAAATACGCCAAGTGTTTGCGTGCGCTGAATCAGAGGGCTTTTATTGTTATTCTAGTTCTTTTTTCACGGAAGTCGCCCCTCTCCTTCATTGCTCAAACGATTCTATCGAAATAAAAGAGCAGTAATTGGTTTTCTTCAATCGACAGACGCCCTTCTAAATAACCTTCCTTTTTTCACCGAATTTACTCTTTGTAAGCAAGATAGTTTGCTGAAAATAAAAAAAATGGTATTTTTATTTTATCAAGTGATAAAATAATAGGAGGAATCGTTATGTTTTTGGCAATCAATGAAATACGCCATTCCAAATTGCGTTACGCCCTAGTCACAGGAGTCATGTTTTTAATCGCCTATCTGGTCTTTTTTTTAACTGGCTTAGCGTATGGGTTGGCTCAAGATAATCGGATGGCGGTCGACAAATGGGAGGCAGATCAAATTTTGTTGACTGAAGAAGCAAATGATAATTTAAACATGTCGATGCTTCCTCGCAGTCTTTATGACGAAGTCGATGCACCAGAAAAAGCTGTTTTGGCGCAAACCGCTGGGGTAGTGACTAAAGAAGACAACGGTGAAAAAGTCGATGTCACCTTTTTCGGCATTGATCCAGATCAATTTCTAGCACCAAATATTACCGATGGCGAGATGTTTGCGTCAGATGATGAAGCGGTCGCAGACAGCAGCATTGAGGAAGAATACGGGATTTCCATTGGTGACACCATCAAATTAGCCGGCAGTGACAAAAAATTGAAAATCGTCGGTTTTACAGATAACGCCCGCTTCAGTGTTGCTCCGGTCCTCTACACCTCGATCGGTGCCTATCAAGAAATTCGTTTTGAAAAAGAAGATGATTCAGAAAATGCCCGTATCAACGCGATCGTAACTCGTGGCAAAATCAAAGAAGTGCCAGATGATCTAGTCGCTACGGATATCAGCAAATTTATTAATGAATTGCCTGGTTACAACGCACAAGTGCTGACCTTTGGCTTTATGATCGGGTTCTTGATCGTGATCGCTGCCATCGTTATCGGTATTTTTATCTATGTGCTAACGATGCAAAAATCAGAAATTTTCGGTGTCATGAAAGCCCAAGGGATCTCTAGCCGCTACATTGCTTTTTCGGTGATTGCCCAAACGTTCTTATTGGCAACCTCGGGTGTTTTGATCGGTGGGTTGGCAACGATCGGTACCGCCCTCGTGTTACCTGCAGCAGTGCCATTCCAAATCAATCTATTATTCTTTGCTAGTATCAGTGTAATGATGATTCTGATCGCGATGCTAGGTGCTTTCTTCTCGGTGCGAACGATTGTAAAAATCGACCCATTGAAAGCAATCGGATAGGAGGAAAAAACATGAGTGCCATTGAATTCAAACAAGTCAAAAAATCATTTAAAGATGGGGACGCGACGATTGAAGCCTTGAAAGAAACCAACTTTTCGGTAGAAAAAGGCGAATTTGTCGCCATCATCGGTCCTTCCGGCTCTGGGAAAAGTACCTTTCTGACGATTGCCGGTGGTCTACAAGCTCCCTCTGAAGGCGAAGTATTTATCAATGACGAACCCTTTAGTAAACAAAAAGAAAAGCAAAGGGCAAAAACTCGTTTCAAAAAAATCGGCTTTATTTTACAAGCTTCCAACCTTGTCCCTTTTTTGACGGTCAAAAAGCAACTTCAATTGGTGGATAAGGTCAGCAAAAAACCCCAAGAGCAATCAGCTACTGAATTGTTTGAACAACTAGGGATTGAAAAGCTGCAGAACAAATACCCCGATGAACTATCTGGTGGTGAAAGGCAGCGTGTGGCTATTGCCCGAGCGCTCTATCATGATCCCACCATCATTTTGGCAGATGAACCAACGGCGAGTCTTGATTCAAAAAAAGCCGTCGAAGTCGTCAAAATCTTAGCAAAAGAAACCAAAGAAAAACAAAAAGCCACCATTATGGTGACCCATGATACCCGTTTGACAGATTATTGTGATCGGGTCCTCGTCATGAAGGATGGCGTTTTAGAAGAAAAAGAACACACGAAAAAAGAAGCCGAATCAAGTGATTCGCAGAAGGAGCAAGCATGAAAAAAATTATTGTTGTCGGTGCGGGCGTGTCAGGATTAGCTGCTGCTGTCCGTTTGCAAAAACTTGGCTATGACGTCACCCTCTACGAAAAAGAAGGTCAACCTGGGGGCAAAATGAATCAGATCAAGGAAAACGGCTTTACCTTTGATGTGGGACCCACCATCGTGATGATGCCTGAAATTTATCGTGAAGTGTTTGAATTTGCTGGCGTTGATCCGAATGACTATATTCCTATGGAGAAAGTCGATCCGATGCTGCAGCTGTATTTTGCTCAAGACGAACCGCTGACCTTCTCAAACGACTTAGTAGAATTGACCAAAACGCTAGAAGCGATCTCGGAAGAAGATGCTCAAGGCTATTTTGCCTTTTTAGCAGATATTTACAAACGCTATGTGATCGCCAAAGAGTCCTTCATCACCAAGTCGTTTCGGACATGGCGAGACTTTTACAATCCCAAATCATTATGGGCAGGGTTAAAGCTGCGAACGTTTAGTGACGCCTACTCTTCCATTTCTAAATTTGTCAAAGATGATCGCCTGCGAAAATCATTGGCGTTTCAAACCTTGTATATCGGTGTCTCCCCTTACCAAGGGCCGTCCCTTTATACCATCATCCCTATGATCGAGTTGATGTATGGGGTCTATTTCATCAAAGGCGGCATGTATACATTAGCCACTGGTATGGCACGTTTGTTCCAAGAATTAGGCGGAACGATCCATTACAATACCCCAATCGATGAATTATTGATCGAAAACAAGCAAACCAAAGGCGTTCGTGTCAATGGAGAAACGATCACCGCAGATGCTGTGATTTGTGCGGCTGATTTTCCTTATGCTATGGAAAGCTTGATTCCTGATGAATCAAAACGCGGCAAATACACCAATCAAAAAATCGCTTCGATGGATTACTCTTGTTCTTGTTTCTTGCTTTATTTAGGACTGGACAAAAAATATGAAGATAGCGCACTCCATAGCATTTATTTTGCCAATGATTTCAAACGCAATGTAGACGATCTTTTCGAGGCTGGCAAGCTGCCAGAAGATCCATCCTTCTACTTGTATCGTCCAACCCTGAAAGATGCTTCCTTAGCACCTGATGGTCAAGAAGGTCTTTATGTTTTAGTCCCAGTACCTGAATTATCTAAATTTGATCAATGGACGGATGAAACGATCCAAAGCTACCGCCAGCAGATCATTGGATTATTAAAAGAAAAAACGATCTTTACGGATATCGATGAACACATCGTGTATGAAAAAATGTATACGCCAGATACGTTCAATGATCGGTTCAATGCTTACAACGGTGCGACATTTGGCTTGAAACCAACCTTGGCGCAAAGCAATTACTATCGTCCCCATAATAAATTTGATTATGCAGAAGGCCTATACTTCTGCGGCAGCAGTACGCATCCGGGAGCGGGTGTGCCAATCGTGATGCAAAGTGCCAAGTTAGCTGTGGAGGAGTTGTTAAAAGATGACCGTTAAATCATTAAGCGTCTTTGATGAATACGACAACGATTTTTTATACTGTGAGGCCATCATAAAAAAGCATTCGAAAAACTTTCATACCGCCTTTTCTCAATTGCCAAAAGACAAAGCACGCGCCGTCTATGCCGTCTACGCCTTTTGTCGACGTGCCGATGATGCCGTCGATGAAAAGCAAGACCCATTGTTGATCGAAGCCATGAAAAAACGCTTGGAAAAAATACAAGAACTATTAACCGGCGATGCGATCGACTTGCCGCAAGCCATCAAGGAAGAAGATCCTGATGAAGCCATTTGGCGGGCATTGACCCTTTCTTTCCAACAGTTTGACCTACAGTTTCAGCCCTTTTTCGATCTATTGGTGGGACAAAAACAAGACCTTGACTTCCAGCAGCCCACCTCTGAAAAAGAGCTTTCCGACTATAGTTACTACGTAGCCGGCAGTGTGGGTCTGATGCTCTTGCCGATTCTCTCACAAACAGCCGCTGCGATTCAAGAGCCCGCCATAAAATTGGGTGAAGCGATGCAACGCACCAATATTTTACGTGATATTGGCGAGGATCTGCGAATGGGCCGCATCTATTTGCCACAAACGGTCTTGGCGCAATTCAACCTTTCGCGAGAGGCATTAGCAGCTGGCAATCAAAACCAGCAGTTTATCGAGATGTGGGAACACGAAGCGCAACTTGCTGAGACGCTTTATCAGGAATCTTTTGTCATGATGCCGCAAATCGATGAAGATTGCCGTGAAGCTCTATTAGCAGCTGCTTTGATCTATCGGGAAATCTTGACTGTGATCCGCAAAAACAACTATCAAGTATTTGCTGAAAAAACAGCGGTACCGAAACAACGGAAAATCCAACTTTTGTTTACCGCGAAAAAAATGCTTCGTCAGGAACGTTGGGAGGGCTGACTTTGAACTTGCGAGAAAAAATATTACGAGTCGCAGAAAACCTGTTTATGCAGCAGGGGTATCAAGCAACTTCTACTAGACAGATCGCAGAAGCCGTCGGCATCACCCAACCCAATCTTTATTATCACTTCAAAGGCAAAGAAGCCATCTATTATGAAGTGATGGTCTCTTTGGCACAAGAGGTTTCTGGAAAACTAAATCAGACTGTTGAAGATACTTCCTTGACGATCTCTGAAAAAATCTTAAACATGTTTCTTTTTTTAAGAAGTCGGCATCGCATCAATTTTTATATGATGATGCACGACATTCAGCATACCGTTTCTGAGGACACTTCAAAAAAACTGTACTTGCTTTGGCGGAAAAATTACAAAGAACCGTTTCTTGACTTGTTCCGTCGCAGTGATTCCAATCTTCGTTCGGATGTCGATCCAGAATTTGTTACCAGCCAGTTGTTAGTGCTGATGGCGGCTCACTTGGACTCACCGGGAAAAGAAGACAAAATGCCAGAAGCGATCGATTTGTTTTTATTCGGTGCACTAGGCAGTGGGCCAATTGCGAAATAGCGAGTCCAATTGGGTAATGCGCGAGAAAAATTATTAGACGAATTTCTGACAATCGCGTACACTGATCCTGTAAACTGGAACATAAAAGGATGGATGTACATGTCAAAAAATCGAATCGAAGCCTTTACGGATGCGGTCATTGCGATCGTAATGACCTTATTAGTACTGGAATTGCACCAGCCCGAAGGCGATACATTTGCTTCTTTTTTAGGAGTGGAACAGCAATTTATTATTTATTTGATCAGCTTTGTGATGTTAGCGATCTATTGGAACAATCACCATCATCTATTTCAAGTAGTATCTAAAATTGACGGTTGGACCTTGTGGGCGAATCATTTATTGATCCTGGCACTAACCCTCTTTCCTTTTGTAACGTCATGGGTCAGTCGTTATCCAGTCGCTCTTGCCCCTCAGCTGCTATACGGGTCTGTCATTTTATTGACGGATTTCAGCTATTTCCTTGTAGGAAAGTCCTTGGTGCGTGCCAACCCTGACAATCAAGCCATCGTAGAACTGTTTCGCGGATACAAGAAACTCTACTTTACGTTGTTTATCAACGTGCTGGCATTGCTCCTCGGCTGGCTGGTCCATCCACTACTTATCATCACGCTGGATAGTCTCGTGCTATTGTTGTGGGTGATCCCTGAGAAAAAAGTAGAAACCTTTTTAAAACAATAAAAACACTTGCGGTCTTCTCCTAAAAGCGATGGATGATTGCGCAAAAGCAGCCGATTGTTCTGCTTTTGCGCAGTTATCCATCAAGAGAAGGACGCAAGTGTTTTTTCTAGCGAATCAAGTCTTTTCCTGGTGCCTGTAAGACTTGTTCCACTTGTTCTTTGGTGGTTAATGGGACATCTCCCAGCATCGTATGAGCCAATACAGCATTCGTGATTGCAAAATCAGCGGTGCGTTGGAGCGACCATTTTTCGGCATAGCCTAATAATACACCAGCGGCATAGGCATCCCCTGCCCCGATCCGATCCAATACTTGCAGCAGCTGCGGTGCCGTTTCATAGGCATCCTGCGCCGTAATGATTCTTCCACTGATAAATTGCTTGTCTTCCACGGCTAGACGGCGTGTCCCGCAGAACCATTCTAGTTGATACTGGTCAATAAAGGATTGGATCAACGCAAGCTCGGCTCCTTCTGTTTCCTCTAAGGGATATGCCAGCAGCTCCTCCAAGTCACGGACAGAGCCGAAAACTAGATCACAATAAGGTAGAATCGTTTCATACCGTTGTTTTAGTACCTCACGATTTAATTCTTCATTCAAGCTTGGGCGGAAGTTAAAATCAAAGCAGACGCGAATCTGCTTTACATGGGCCTGTTTCGCCAAAGCCAATGCAGTTTGCCAGGTTTTCTCAGTCAAACTAAGAGAGATCCCGCAAATATGAATGAGATCGACTGTTTCTAGAAATCCATCGATGGCATATTCTTCTGGACCTGAAACGCCAAAGGAACTATGATGGCGATTTTGATAAGTCACGTAAGTCGGACGAGCGCCGTAGCCGATCTCGGCGAAATAACTGCCGATATGGCTGTATTTTTTGCCAACAAATGCTGTTTGAATCCCATAGGAACGCAAGCTGGCTTTCGCCGTATCCCCTAAACGGTTGGCTGGCACTTGTGTCAGCATCGACGTCGTTAAGCCGAAATGCGCCAAATTGCCTAACAGATTGACCCCTGTTCCTGTAAAATCCATCCGCAAAGAGTGGGTCTGTTCCAGTGTTCGATATTCTGGTGGCGTCAATCGCATCATTACCTCACCGTAAGCACCGATCCGCATCATTGATCCCTCCCTATTTGGCTGCTGCCAACACCTTTTTCGTCATTTCTGCTAATGTCTGTACATCTTCAGGGCGTGTGTCCCCTGTTTCGCCATCGATGATCGAGCTGTAAATATGTGGAATGATTTTTTTTACTCCTGCATCAACAGCGATCTGCAAGATTTCTTCAAAGTTTTCTAAATCGATGCCGCCGGTCGGTTCCAAATAAAAATCATTCGCAGCACAAGCCTCTGCTACTGCTTGATACTCTGCTTTATGAGCCAACCCTTTCATTGGAAAATACTTGATAGAACTAGCCCCCATGTCTTTTAATAAAGCGATCGCTGTTTCGACGGGGACTTCTGCAGCTGGAGTTTGTGAACTCAATGGTCCAGTAGCAATATTGACATAGCCGACTTTTCCGGTTGGTGAAACAAGGGCATTGACGATCGTTTCAGATTGTCCTAACAAAGCTCGTGAGGTCCCTGCCCCCGTGAATACTTGGTTGACATGCTGTGGCTGTAGAACAGCGGAAATTCGGGAGACCATTTCACTTTGGTTGGGGTCGCCAGCACCAAGCCCTACAGAAAGGGCATTATTTGTTGCCGCTTGATAGTTCTTCATGTCAGCGATAGCTGCCTCATCGCTAGCATAATTTTTTGATAAAACACCTAGGACGATGTTGCCCTCTGCTGCTTCATAACAAGCTTTCGCATTTTCAATAGAGTTTGCTAACACATTCAGACAGATACGGTCAGCGAAATAATTGGGTGAAGTTTTCATTTTTGGGTTGCTCCTAACATAATTTCTTGTAAGCGATCGGTGATCACTGCCATTTCTTGTTCATTGACTGCTCGGATATCAAATTCAATAATGCCGTTATTGGCTTGGTATTCACGGGTATAAATCGCTGGTTCTCCCGCTTTTAGCGCGTCGATCACTGCTTTGGCACTTGGTTCTTTCACTTTGACACTCGCTCGATAAATGTCTCTGCCAGCGCTATCTTGAACGATTTTTGCTTCGAAACCAGTGATTTCATTGATTGCCGCAATAAATGGTTGTAGGCGCTCTTGCATCGAAGCGCCAGATTCTGTTCCCTCCGCTAGATAATCCGTCACGGCTTGGGTAAATCCGAGAATATTGTCTTTACCGATTTTCATTGCTCGACCAATACCTTTGGATTGCAGGCGCACCCAAGAGACATAGGGCTGCTTGCCGATCACTAAGCCAGCACTTGGTCCTGACAGTGCTTTCGCACCTGAATAGATCACTAAATCAGCACCTGCTTGGGCATAGGCAAACAAATCTTCCTCAGCAGCCGCATCAACGATCAATGGAAGATCGTGTGCCTTGGCAACTTGGGCCGTTTCTGCTACCGTCAGCATACTTTTTTGAACGGTGTGATGACTCTTTATGTAGAGGATTGCCGCTGTTTCGGGCGTGATCATCTGTTCAATGTGCTCGGGTGTGCACATATTGGCATAGCCTGCTTCCACGACTTTTCCGCCCCCTTGCGCCACCATCACTTCCACCGGTGTGCCATAATCTACGTTGTGGCCTTTGGGCAAAATGATCTCCCGCTTGCTGATTTTCTCACTATATGGGTGGTACAAATGATAGCTGTCTCCTTGACCGATGAGTGCCGCCACTGATTGGGCGATTCCCGCCGAAGCGGAAGAAACGATTTGCGCATCTTCCGTTTTCAACAATTTTGCTAAATAGGCACCGGTTTTTTCTGCTAGATCTGCCATTTCAAAGAAATGCTCCCCGCCATAGCGCTGGGCTGCAAGCACGCCTTCGCTGACTTTCGAGACACCTAGAATCGTCATTTTGCCAGAAGCATTGATGACTTCTTTCAAGCCTAGTTCTTCAATATTCAGTGTCAAAAAGTTCCCCTCCTATCACCGCTTTTTGCGGCACGATCTGTTGTGTCGTGATTCGGCGATTGCCGTTAGAATCCGTCAATTCCTTTTCGCCCTCTTCAAAGCGGAAAATCGTAAAATCAGCATCATATCCCAATGCGATCTCGCCTTTGTTCTGTAAATGAAATTGCTTCGCAGGGGCACTGGTCACCTTCTCGATGATCTCACGCCAATCATACCCTACGACCGCTAATTTTTCCATAGTCGTCGCTAAATCAAAAACAGGTCCATTGGTACGATTGCGGATGTAGATATCCGTACTAATGGAAGAAGCCTTTAGCTGATTGGCAAAGGCCGTCTCCGCCACATCAAAATTGAAACTGTCTGTCCCATGACCAATATCGAAGACCAAGCCTTTTTCATAGGCAGCAAAGACGAAAGGCTTGATGGTTTGGTTCGTCTGATCCAAAATCCCATTGGCTTTGCCGTTAAAGCAATGGGTCACCACATCACCTGCTTCCAATTCAGCGAGAATCTCTGCTAAATTCGGTGGTGCTGAACCAATATGGACCATCAGAGGCAACGGTTGATTTTCAGCTTGGATCGCTTTGGCTAATTTCAACGGCGTGATGCCATTTTCGCCGATCACCGTTTTACTCATTCGGGCTTTGATCCCGACGATAAAGTCAGGAAACTTCTGCAACGCTTCTTTGACCAATTCTTTTTTGACTTTTGACAGATCCGCAAGTTCATCCTGCTCTACGATCCCCCATTTGGAAATATTGACTAAAGCAAAGACATTGGTTTTGGCTTCTTTGGCTAAATCATAAAACCGATGGATATTTTCGGCGCCAGTCGTCCCCGCATCGATAACGGTCGTGACGCCTTGTTTGACACCGATCTCGTCTGGATAATCATAATAGAGCGTCATTTCCTCGAAACAATGGACATGGTCATCGATCCAACCAGCTGACAAGAACTCCCCTTCTGCTAAGGTCAGCTCTTGTTTCGCCTGCTCCTTCAACGTGGGTGCCAAAGCAGTGATTTTGCCGTCTTGAACCCCAATATCAAATACTTCTTCATCGATCGTGTGGGCTTGACGAATAATCAAATCAAACATTTCGTTACACCTTCCTCTCTGTGAAAGTGAATTTCGACCAAGGATGGATAAAGGGCAGCAGAACTAACTCTTGTTCGACGATCGAACCGATTTTATTTTTTCGTGGGTCTGAGTGAGGCTCTAGCACTACTTGCAGCTCGTTTTTGTACTTGCCAAAACGATCATTGCCGATCACAACATCCCCTCGTTGAAAGACTCCTTCGTGGTCATGAGCAGGATTGTCATGGTTCTTATACTTTTTACGAACTTCTGTGGAACGGATCATCCGATCGGTGATGTCGCCTCGACGGTAATGCTGCTCGTCCAGGGCGATTTGGCGTTCAACTTCATTGATTTCAGGCACAAATTCAATCGCAAATGCGGTCTGGTAGCGATCAATCGCTCCTAGTGCCGCCAATTCTGCTTCCGAAGCATAAGCATTGCCGATAATGACATCATCAATCAAGCCTGTGGCAAACAAATGCTTTGCGGCAGTTTCTACAGGCATTCTTCGGTGCATTTCTAAGGTCGGTAAGCCATCATTGATATCCCAAGGTCCGATCGTTCCCGTTTGAGAAGAGATAAATGCGGCGGTTCGAATGCCTTTTTCCTTGAAACGACGACTGCATTTTTCAAAGAAATCATAGGGTAAGGCAGTCCCTTCTTGCGGATAGAAATTGTGGCAGCCGTATAAGTAAGGAATGTTGGCTTGATAGGTCAAAATATTGTCTAAATACGCCACATCATTGCTCATATTCAATTCAACAGCTAAACCAAAGGGATTATAGGTCAACATCGCTTCTTTGTTGCCGTCAAAACCTAAATCTAAACGAATTCCATCGGCACCTAGTTCATGGAAAAAGGTCAAATCATCATAGGAGATGCCTAGTTCAGAAAAGATGGCTGGTGCCACGTCTAAAATCGTTTCATAGCCTAATCCTTTGGCAAAATCAATCAACGCTTTAAATTTTTTCTGCACGTTTTCTTTGCCGTCACTCACTTCCAACATACTCATAAAAATGCGGCTAAAGCCATAATCATGGGCTAATTGCAGATAGGCTTTATCTGTTTCAAAATCACTGTGATCGGGATACACCGATACTCCTAGTTTTCTTTTCAACTTATCTCATCCTCATTTCTTCATAAAAAGCAGTAAAACGTGTCAGTAAAAGCGAACTGCAAACAATCGTCGCCGTCATCGTCAAAAATGGTCCCCACGGAAACTGACGGCTCAGTAGGATCGCTGCAGCAACGCCAAGAATCCCGAACAAAAGCATCCGCCAAAACGGCACTTCTTGAATTTTTTTCCCTTGTGCTGATTTTGTTAACCAAATTTGACAACCAAAAAATAAACAAATGGCATAAATCCCCATGTTTGCACCTCACTCTTTTTTGTTTTGCTTAAGCGGCTGTTTCTTCTTCTTGCTCTCGAGCAATCTGCTGTTTCTCAAAGACTTTAAAGAATGGGTAATAGATTGCGAGTGTGATAAAGAAGTTGACGATCACTAAAATCGCTGCTGCGATACTCCAGTCCGTACTCATCCAGGCGGCGATTGGTGCTGGAATGGCAAACCCAAGTCTGGCAGCCATCATCGGTACAACACCGGTAATGGTAGCGAAGTAAGAAATCGTTGTCGTAATCAACGGTGCCACCAAGAAAGGAATACCTAAGATTGGGTTCATTACGATCGGTGCACCGAAAATCACTGGTTCATTGATATTGAATAGGCCTGGCAAGATGGACAAACGGCCCAATTGTTTCAAGTATTTTGATTTGGAGAAGAAGAACAAAACGACCAACGCTAAGGTCGTACCGGCTCCACCGATCCATACGAACCATTGTAAAAATTGTTCTGTAAAAATATTAGGCAATTCATGCGCATTGCCAGATGCTTGGAAGGCTTCCATATTTTCAGCAATGGAAATATCCCAAAATGGACGAATGACAGGACCCATGATGGCTGGTCCATGAATCCCCAGTACCCAGAAGAAACAGATCAAGAAGACAGTCAATAAACCACCAAACAAGCTGTTACCCGCTAGCACGTCTTTTAACGGCATCAACAAATTACTTAAAAAGCCATTGATATCAAAACCAAGCATATGACGGATCACCCAGAATAAAATCAGGATCGCTCCACCGGGAATCAACGCCATGAATGAATTCGTCACTTCTGGCGGCACACCATCTGGCATTTTGATGGTGATGTTTTTTTCGATAAAGAAACGATAGATTTCAACGGACAAGATTGCCGTAACGATCGCGCCAAACAAAGAGCCGGAGCCTAGGTTGGCCACATTGATATAACGTCCGGCATCAATGATACCTTCCACAGAATCAAAGACTCGCAACGGTGGTGCAGCGGTTACAAGAAAGGACATCGTTGCTAAAATACCCGCAGTCAATGAATCCAGCTTGTAGCTTTTGGCTAGCGATGAAGCAATCCCATACGTTGCATATAATGCCAATAATCCGACTGTATAACGAAATGGAATATCCAAAACTTCCCGATACGGTTCGATCACCGCAGCGACCGATTCAATGGGGAAATTCAGCAAAATCGTAAAGAACGACCCAACGATCGTTAATGGTAAAGTAGCGATGATCCCCTTTCGAATCGCTACCATGTGCCGTTGCATCCCCACTTTATTTGCAATCGGCATCAATTTCTGTTCAATAAATTCTACAAACCCTTTCATAATTGCCTCCTTAGTTTATAACATTATAATGTTTATACAAGGATAATAGCACAGAGGATCAAGGTTCGTAAATAGTTTTTTAAACAGTAGATAGAATAATCTTTTCGCAATAACATTTCTTACAGTAACCATCAAGCGTCCTATCGTTGTCCTTTCGGTCGATACTGATACATAAATCGATTTTGGATGACGGTACAATTGATGATAAGTAACAAAATGAAAACTGGCGCCAAAGGAGTGCGGATCAACAGGAAAAACAAACTGAGTAAGAAAAGTAAGGAAACAAGTAATAGTTTCCAAAAAGCCAGCGTGATTCTAGCATTATTTTTTTCTAAAAGAAGATGGGTCAGAAAAATCAAGAGCAAACAACTCACTACTAGAACCATTCTACTCACCTTCTTTAACTGTTTCTAGCTCTTGCGCCACTTGAAGTTTCTCAAATGCTTTGAAGAATGGATAATAAATCGCTAACGAAACGAAGAAACAGACGAAGACCATCAAACAAGCAACCCAATTCCAATTTGAGGTAATCAATGCGCCAAGAGGTGCGGGAATCGAAAATGGTGGTTTGACCATCATCTTAGGCATCCAATCTAAAGCGGTAACGATATAGACTAAGATAGTATTAGCGATTGGCACAAGAATAAACGGAATTGCCAACAGTGGATTCATCACAATTGGCGTCCCAAAGATCATCGGTTCATTAATATTAAAAATCCCTGGTAAAATGGAAAGACGACCCAATTGTTTTAAATAGTTTGAACGAGAGAACATAAACAAAACAACCAATGCAAGCGTTGATCCAGTACCACCCATTTGCGCATACCATTGATAAAATTGTTCGGTAAAAAGATTTGGTAGATCAAAGGCAGACATACCGTTTTGGAATAATTCCGCATTTTCTAAAATTGCTTGATCCCAAAATGGACGAATGATGGGTCCTAAAACGGCATGGCCATGAATACCCAATACCCAGAAAACGCAGATAACAAATTGTGTGATGATTCCGCCAACCAAATTATTGCCTGTTAAGAAACCTTTTAAAGGAGAGATGGCGATCGTCAGTAATCCATTTAAATCGAAGCCGAAAAAGTGGCGCGGAATCCAAAAGACTAAGATAACCAGCAAGGTTGGTAGGAGTGCCGCAAAGGATTCGCCTACAACAGGCGGTACGCCTTCTGGCATCTTGATTTCCAAGTTTTTTGCTTTCGTAAAATGATAAATCTCTACTGAAACTAGCGCCGCAATGATCGCACCGAATAATCCTTGTGATCCAAGTGAAGCAATGGGTAAATACCTTCCTGCAAGTACGGCATCTCCTGTCGTGCTGATGCCTTCCGCCAAATTGATTGGAACGACCATTAAAATCGTCGCTAACATGGATAAAAACCCACTTGTTATCCGATCGAGTTTGTAACTAGCACCTAAGTTGGAGCCGATCGTAAATGAGGCATAGAGAGACATTAGCCCCACCGTAAATCGAAAAGGAATGTCAAGTGCCGGTAAATAAGGAGCGACCCATTCGGTATAACCAGGAATCGGCAAATTTAAAATAATGGTGAAAAAAGAGCCAACGATCGTGAGCGGCAAAATAGAAATCAACCCATTTCGAATTGCCTGCAAGTGCCGCTGCTGTCCAATAGCATTGGCAATCGGTAATAACTTCATTGCAACCGAGTCTAAAACTTTCATTATAAAAACCTCCTAAAATTCGTTTGAAAAACCATTTCTTTGAATCACTTCTTTAAACCATAGACCAGACTTTTTCACCGTTTTTTCTCCTGTTTCTAAATCTAAGCGATAAAAGCCATAGCGATTTTTGAACGCATTTTGCCAACTCCAACAGTCCACAAATGTCCACATGTGATACCCCAGACAGTTACTCCCCTCCGTCATTGCTTGGTGAAGCTCAATTAAATGCTCTTTTAAAAAAGCAATCCGATAGTTGTCTTGTACTTGCCCCCCTTCGATAAATGTTTCTTCTCCCTGAATCCCGATACCATTTTCTGAAACAAACCAATCAATATTCCCGTATTCTAACTGGATTTTTTTGGCGATATCATACAAGCCATGAGGATAAATCTCAATCCCCCTTGAAGTATTCATCCTTCTGCCGGGCATCTCGTAATCATCGTAAAACCATTCTGGCGAAAAAACTCCCTCGGGATTAGGCAATGATTCTTTGGCTTTCACTCGCCGTGGACGGTAATAATTGATCCCTAACAGATCAATCGTTGTTTCAGCAATCAAGGCAAGATCCTGTTCTTCCACTCGTGGCATTTGGTCGTAGCACGTTAAAATAGCCTTTAACTCTTGAGGGTAACGACCTTTTAATATCGCTTCATTAAGGGAGCGAGTATAGAAGAGGTCTGCCATTTCCGCTGCCTTTAAGTCGGCAGGATGCTGGCTTCTTGGGTAAACTGGGATCACATCCATGATGATACCGATTTTTCCTTGATAAGTTCCTTGTCGAAAGACCTTAACTGCCTCACAGTGAGCAAGGATGATATGGTGAAGTACTTGTGCCGCTCGTTTAAAATCAACTACATAAGGATAGTGCCGGTCATGCAAATAGCCGGCTTCTGCTGGAATCATCGGCTCATTAAAGGTAAACCAGTACGCAACTTTCTCATGAAATAAATCAAAACAAATTTTCGCATACGCCCGATACGCTTCGATGACCTCACGATTTTCAAATCCGCCGATTTCTTGTAATTTCATTGGCATGTCAAAGTGATAAAGATTGATAAACGGTTTGATGCCTCTTTGATTTAATCCATCAAGCATTCTGGTATAAAAGTCAACTGCTTCTGGATTGACTTCCCCTGTACCTTCGGGAATAAGACGTGACCAAGAGATCGAAGTCCGAAAAGAATTAAAAGAAAGTGCCGCCATTCGATCCAGATCCGCTTCCATTTCCTGATAAAACCTTGATGTATGTTCTGTTGTAACTCCTTCAAAAAACCGATGGTTATAGTTTTTTGATGCATAATCCCAAATGTTTTCTCCTTTCTTGTCTCCAGCTATCGTTCCTTCTGATTGTGTCGCACTCGTTGCTGCACCCCAGAAAAAATTCTTTGAAAAATTATACTCCATGTCGCCCTCCTACAATTCCTTTTTTACTAAGCGAAGCATCCGCTTACATCGTTGAACAACGAAAGTATAGCATGAAGTAAAATCAATATAATGTTATAATCCAAAATAGAGAACGTTTTCATCCCTTGTCATTTGTTCCACAAAAAAAACACTTTGCTACGGAGGTGCATCATGCTTTTTCTTGACTACAATCCTGAACTTACTGCACTAGAATACGAGGTTTACCGATTTGTATCAAAAAACTTGGCTTCAGTGTCTAAAATGAAGATGAAAGAACTTGCCAAAGAGACCCATACCAGTACTGCTAGTATTAGCCGCTTTTGCAAGAAATTTGAATGTGATACGTTTACCGAATTTAAGATCAATTTGCGCTTTTACTTAGATTCTCTCGTAAAATCCAAAATATCCGATAGTGATGAATCTCAAACAATTGATTTCTTAAAGCGAGTAAACCAGCCCTTTTTATCTGAGAGAATCAATCGAGCAACAGAGATTCTTAAGAACAAAAGCTTCGTTCTATTTATTGGATCAGGCTTATCTGAAACGATTGCGGAATATGGCGCACTCTATTTTACTGACTTGGGAAAAACGGCATTAAAAGTTGACGATCCCTCAAATTATCCTATCGACTGGTTTCCAGAAGACATATTGTGCAAAACCGGTATCATTGTTTTGTCGATTTCTGGGGAAACACAAGAAATGATTCGATACTTACAAAAGTTAAATCAAAAAGATTGTCAGATAATTGCCATCACGAATACGGAAGATTCAACCATCAGCCAGTTATCCGACTTAACGGTGCCCTATTACATTGAAAGAGAGACCATTTTTAAAGCTAGTCAAAAAAAAGAGAAAACCATTGAACTGACTTCTCAGCTACCAGCAATCTATTTAATTGAAAAAATTGCCAAAAGAATACGCCTATCAGAAGAACTTCTCTGATAGGCGTAGGTAGTTTTAATTATTCAGCGGCCTTCACAATCAGTAACTAAATCAAATAAAAGTTCCACCAAATAAATGGCTGGAATTTGTGAGGACAATGAATCAGCTTCTTGATTATCGGAATAATAATAAGCAAAATTTCGCTCAGATAGTTTAGCAATTGACGTTGTTGAACGATTTGTCAGTGAAATGGTTGAAATTCCAGCGAGGCTACATTCAGTGATCAAAGATTCAAGGAATGGATCGGCGCCTTTATTAGAAAAGACTAGCAACGTGGTTTCGCTACTTAAGGTTCGCCAAACGGATTTAATCGATGTTGCTTCTTCCTCTACGCTCACGATCTTATCTAAACGTGCAAACTTTTGTTGGGCATAGCTCAAAGCAAGTGTCGATTCCCTATCACTGGCTAAGATCAAAAGTTTTGCTTTACTTATTCTTTTGGCGATCGTTAATAATGCTTCTCGATAGAAGGATTCATCCATACGTTCAAAAAAATAGTGCAGGGCTTTTTTATCTTGTTTGAATAATCGATTAGTCTTTCCTTGTTTCTGTAACGTCTTTTTCAATTTGATTTTAAATTCTGAAAAACCTTCGCAATCAAATTTTCGACAAAACCGCAGAACAGTCGTTGAGCTAGTTTTTGTTGTATCAGCCAGTTCACGAATAGACATCGAACAGACTTCTGCTTGCTGATTTAAAACGTATTGAAATAGTTGCCATTCTTTCTTACTGAACGACTTATTCTTGGCAGTGAGTTCCATTCGTTTTCTCCTTGTTACGCCCCTTCGTCTCCAGCAATCTTCTTCTCATAAATAAAATCATCCATAACAAATCCCGAACCAATCGTAACGGTGCGTTCAGAAACGCGTTCAAAGCCGCGATGTTCATAAACAGCGATCGCCTGCTGATTTTGTTTGTTGACGTTTAAATGCAACGTTTTGCCTGAGGCGATTTCCTCATACCAATCAAAGACTTGGCTGGCATAGCCTTTGCCTCTTGTGGATAGGTGGAGATACAATTTACTTAAATAAATCTGCTGCGGCGTTTCTTCATACGCTGTATACCCCACTGCTTGGTCACCTTCCATTAGTAAAAGATAGACGGCTCCTTGCTGGACTTCGTTTTGAATCGCTGCTGGTGATTGATAATGAGCCAGCATATACGCGACTTGATCCGAACCAATGATTGGTGTAAACACTTCTGGCCAGATTTCTTTGATCAAACGATCCAACGTTTGGAAGTCTTCTGGTGATTGAATGATTTTTTGTGTAATTGCCATAAGAATCCCTTCTCTCTGTTGCTGTGCGAAACAGAAACTCGCTTATAAATATCTCTATTATAAGGGAAGAACCAAAAAAAGAAAGGGCACGTTGAATAAAGATCCCTAAAAGTTTCAAAAGATGGTAAACTAGAAGTGAAAAAAAGGTGACGAAAAGGAGGTAGCAACACGATGCAACTCTTACAACTACTTTTACTGGCAATCATTTTTGTTTCTTTCTTCATGGTGTTGATTGGATGGGTTTTATCGATGACCAATGGCTTGATCTTTTCTCGTTTTCCTTAGCAATTTAAAGCACACGCTCATGATCCTAACTATGAAAAAGAACGACAAGCAGGCAAGCGCTTGAAAGAGATTATATTTCGACGCATTATTCCTTTAGGAATAGCCTCTTTGCTCGTCTATGGATTAACCGCACTATTAAACGTCCTTTAAAAGTTTTTAAAAAGACTTGGACAAATCAAAAAAAAACCAGCATCTTTTCCTGTTGATCAATGCTCCTTTCGCTTTCGCTGTGGGGAACATCAATGCATAAGATGCCGGTTTTTTTTATTTGCTTACTGCTGCTTTAGAGGCTTGAACTTTTTTCAGTAAAGCGAAGAGGACTTGGCTATCATCGATAGCCGCAATATATTGTTGGCAAATTGCCATCATTTCTGTTTCATCCATTTTATCTAAAGAAATAACTAATTCATTTTCTACTACCTGCTTATTATTCATAGGGCTCCCTACTTTCTTCCTTTGTTACCTCTAGTTTGCCATGAATGAGCAGGTTCCGTAAGAACTTTTCAGTTTACAAACAGGAAACGGGTGGTTTACATCCTTGTCCTACCAAGGTTTTTCCAGAAAATTTATTCGGTAGCTGGCTCAATGTGGATGTCAGTATCAAACACCTGAAAACGATCAGCTAAGAGATCTTCAATAGCATCTGCCACGTTATGACTCTTTTCAACCGTCAAAGATTTGTCCATCGTCACGACGACATCAAGAAAAACATTGGCGCCATACATTCTTCCTCGAATCGATTTAACAGATTTCACTTCAGAAAAACCAGCGATTGCCGCTTCATACTCCACGACTAACGATTCATCAAACCCATCAGAAAGTGAAAAGGCACTCTCGCGAAAAATATCAACGGCGGTTTTGATAATCAAAAGAGCTACCACGATCGCAGTCAAACTGTCTAACCAACCGATACCAAATGAGGCGGCAAAAATAGCGATCGCCGTTCCAATACTCGTCCACGCATCGCTGCGGTTGTCTTTAGCAGCTGCTAGCAAAGCGGAGCTTTTTACGCGAGCGGATAATCGCTTATTGTAGTAATACATACCATACATCAAAATAGCTGAAATGATACCGACGACTGCCGCAATCATATCGGGACTTTGCGTTTCACCGAGTAGAATCGTTTGAATGGAGGACCATAAAACCTGCAGACCGACCGCCAGCATAATCAAGGATGTTACGAGACTCGCCACATTTTCTGCTTTCCAATGACCATATTTATGGTCTTCATCTGCTGGCTTTTGAGCCAAACGCAAACCGATCAAAACAGCGATAGACGCTACGATATCCGTCGCATTGTTTAATCCATCCGCCCATAATCCTTCAGAGTTTGCCAAACGACCAATAACTAGTTTGGCGATGGAAACAAAAATGTAGGCAACGATACTTAAGATAGCGCCTCTTTCTGCTTGTTTTAATTCTGCATATCTTGTTTGATTCATGTCATCCCCTCCAATTAGTCAACTTGAAAATAATAGCTGAAATTTTCATCAATTGCATCATTTATTTGAGAGATTTTATTTTTTAGGAGTGGCAAACATTCACTTCTAGTGAAACGAATTTCTGTTCTGAGGTTACCAAAAAAACAGGACTCCCAAGGGAATCCTGTTTTTTGCTTTTTTTCTTTCACAAAGAATCGCTGCTACTCGTTCACCAGCAGCTGTCGATTTCTTTCACTGAATTTCTCATTATGGGAAGAAACCATCGCCTGTGGGACACTGGTCGGCTCTAAATAGTGTTTGATTTGGTTGACTGCTTGCGCAGCATCTTGAAAGGCGCCTGCCAAAAGATTCACTTTGCCTTTGAAGTAATGGATGTCACCAGCTGCAAACACACCGGGATGGCTGGTTTTTGTTGGAATCTCACAGTTCAAATAAAAATCTTCATGACGCGCGAGATCAAAGGAAACTTTATCTAACAAGGCACTGTCCCGGTCATAGCCATGTTGGATCAACAAATGATCGCATAAAAAATCGATCGTTTCTTGGTTAGCACTGTTTTTTAATCTTAGAACCATATTGAAGGTTTCGGCTTGATTCACCCCGTCAATCGTGTGATTCATCAGCACTTGAATCCCTTCTGCTTTCATCTTCTTTACTTGTGCTTCATGGGCCTTCAATTTCTCGCCCCGATAACAAAGCGAAACTTTTGCCCCATAAGACGCCGCTTCAATCGCATAATCAACTGCTGCATCCCCGCCGCCAGAGATCACAAGATGTTTGCCTTGGATCGCTTGCTGGTCAGGAAACTGATAGTGGATATAGTTGTCGACATTATTATGGATGAAACAAGGCAATTTTTGCGGAGAAACGACACCGCCGCCAATACAAACTAAAACGGTGCGTCCAACATGGGTCCTCCCTTGGTCATCCACTGCATAAAAAAGATCGTCTTCCTTGGTCAATTCGATGATTTTCGTTTTCAGATAGATCGTTGGATCAAACAACTTAGCCTGTTCAATCAAGTGTTCTTTGACTTTCTTCCCCTTGGTTGGCGGCAATGCACCCACATCCCAGACCATTTTTTCAGGATAAAAATTGATCTTCCCGCCTAATTCGGCTTGTGCTTCAAACAATACGACCGATAGATCACGTAATCCAGCATAAAAACTCGCATAAAGCCCCGTGGGCCCTCCTCCGATAATCAGAACATCTGCTATAGTGGTCATTGGCTAGCCTCTCTTTCATAAATGAAAATCATTCTCAATTAGTTAGTTCGATTATAGTCAACGAAACCGTGTTTGTAAAGAATTTTCTGAAAACAAATTAATTAACTTAGCCGATTATTTTTATTTACATTGTAAAGAAAAAAGCCTTTTCCTAAATATCTGCTAAAGAAAAAATGAGTAGAATGTTATTTTTTCTCATTTTATCTAGTGATATGTTTGTGATAGCTACTGACTTCAAGGTATACTCTTAGAAAGTAGGTGAAAAAATGAAAGTTGAAAAATGTTACGCACCCTTACCGGATGGGTCTGTCCTCTATTACGAAAAAACCGGTTCAGGATGCCCTCTTTTTTTATTGCACGGAAATGGCGGTAGCAGTGCCTATTTCTCAAAGCAGGTCGACGCATTGCGACAAAAACATCAATTGTACTTAATCGATAGCCGTGGGCATGGCAAGTCCACTAACACACAGAAAAAGATCGATTTTTTTAAAATGGCAACGGATCTTTTAGCAATCATTCAGCAAGAAAATTTGTCTAAAATCGCCCTATTAGGATTTAGTGATGGGGCTAATCTAGCAATGGTCTTTTGTCATCTTTACCCTGAGTATGTTAGTTGTATGATTTTAAACTCGGGCAATACTGAGCCACGGGGAGTTAGACTCTTTTCTCGAATGGGGAGTGTCTTGCAATATCTGATCGTTTGGCTTTGTTCCCCATTCTCAAAAGGAATGCGGGGCTTTCTCCCTATTTTGGGATTGTTGTTTCGTCCAATCGGTTTATCTACAGCCGATTTGAATCACCTCAGTGTGCCGACATTGATTTTGGTCGGCAAACGTGATTCGATCAAGCTTTCCCATTCTTTTTATATTGCAAACAGTATCCCTCAGTCCAATTTTATCGTCGTCAAAGGACAAGGACATAGTTTTGCACGAAAGAATCCAGAGGTATTTAACACGAAAGTATTATCTTTTTTAGAAAAGGTCGGTGAATAACTATGAGAATCTTTACTTGGCTCCGCGACCACCGCTCACTGTTTAAAACACTCTTCTTGATTGCAGTAGCCGTGATCGTGTTGGGCGAACTGCTTTCATTAAGCAAGACGATCTCCATTGATCAATTAAAAGAGTTGTTTGCGCAACTGGCACTTTGGCGAGTGGCATTAATGGCTGTCATTGGGTTATTATGTGTCTTGCCAATGGTCTTATATGACATTGTCTTGAACCGCCTATTAGGGGACAAACCTGATCGCCGTTATTTGCTGGAAACCAGCTGGATCATCAACACTATGAACAACTTAATCGGCTTCGGCGGCTTCATCAGCATCGGATTACGCTCGGAATTTTACGGCAAAGGAAAAAAAGGCAAAGAAGTTGCCCAAGCAATTTCGAAGATTTTTATTTACCTGATGTCTGGTCTTTCGATTTTATCCCTTGCTGCACTAGCCTTCGTCTTATTTGGTCCAACGACAGATTATCTGCAACAGTATTGGATCTGGCTTTTAGGCGGTAGTCTTTATTTTCCAGTTGTCTATGCCCTTAGTTTTTCCAAAAAAAATGCTTACTTAGGTGGACTGCAACGGCGTGATCGTCTGCAGTTGATCGCCGCTTCCTTATTAGAATGGCTAGGTGTTTTTGCAGCCTTCTTTACGACTGGTCTCTTGATGGGCATCTCGGTGGATGTGTTTCAATTGTTGCCACTTTTCATCGCTGCCTCCGTGATTGGGATCGTTTCGATGATTCCCGGAGAACTTGGAACCTTTGATGTAATGATGATCATGGGAATGGGCTCACTGCAGATTCCCCGTGAAAGTGTCATTGCTTGGCTGTTGCTTTTCCGCCTGTTTTATTACATCATTCCCTTTTTGATCGGTTTGCTTTTTTTCTCAAAAAATGTCGGCGTCTCCCTCAACCAGCGCTTTTCTGGTATTCCAAAAAGCTTGTTGTTGGAAGTGTTCCACAAGATCGAAGTGTTGCTGCTTTATTTGACGGGAACGATGTTGGTGCTCTCCGCCACGATTCCAGAAGCCTTTGATCAAATCAAATGGTTAGCCCACCTCAATCCGATTCGCTTGAATTTTGTGATGCAGTACCCGAGTATTTTTCTCGGTTACCTCTTTTTAATTGCCGGTCGAGGGATATCTGCCCGTGTCAGTCGCGCGTACGTGCCGACGCTTTTGTTGATTGCAGCAACAATCGGTTATGCTATTTTTGCGGGCTTCCGTTTTTCGACCATGCTGTTTCTTCTATTATTATTAGCAATCATGATTTTTTCAAAAAGCGAGTTGTTCCGTAAACAACTCGTCTTCTCGTGGGAATGGCTGACGATCGATGGTTTGTTAATTGGTTCGTTGACGATCCTCTATGTCATTATCGGGGTCTACAATATGCCTCATATCAATCGACATCCAACGCATCACCATTCGATGGATTTTTTGCTTTTCCCTTCTGAAAAATTATGGCTGCAAGGGTTCGTTGCGATTTTATTCGTCGCCATTGCGATGCTGCTGTTTGCCCGGTACTTGATGGGACCAAAACACCAATTAGGCGTCAGTGCTGCCACTGATAAAGTGAAACATGTTTTAAATACTTACGGTGGCAATAGCGACAGCCATCTGGTGTATCTAAAAGACAAGAAAGTATACGTGTATCCAGAAATTGGCGAGCCGACGGTCTTTTTTCAATTTACGACCTTTAATAACAAATGTTTAGTCATGGGGGATCCTTCTGGGAAGCAAACAGACTTTCCACAGGCACTGGAAACTTTCTTAACAGAAATGGATCAATGGAATTATCTGCCGGTCTTTTATGAAAGTAGTGAAGAAATGGTGATGCTGCTGCATGAATTTGGGTATGACTTTATCAAATTCGGTGAGAAAGCTTATGTGGATCTACCTAGCTTCACCCTCTCAGGAAAGAAAATGAAGGGACAGCGAGCATTGAACAATAAGATTACTAAAGAAGGCTTTACTTTTGATGTGCTCACCCCACCCTTTTCAGCCGAAACATTTGCAACGCTTAAGGAAATTTCTGACAACTGGCTAGATGGACGGAAAGAAAAAGGGTTCTCCCTTGGGTTCTTTTCAGAATCCTATCTAAGCACCGCACCAATTGCTGTCGTCCGAAATCAGCAACAGGAGATCGTCGCATTCGCTTCCTTTATGCCCACCTATCAAACAGGCCTAGCATCCATTGATTTGATGCGCCACGATCCTGAAAAAGCGCCGAATGGAACGATGGATTTCTTGTTTATTCAGCTATTCGACTATTTTAAAGAACAAGGCTACCAACAATTTGATTTAGGCATGGCACCATTAGCCAACGTTGGTACTTTCCGCAGCAGTTTCTTGCAAGAGCGGATCGCCTATCTCGTTTACACCTTTGGTTCTCGTTTCTATTCTTTTGAAGGGTTACGCGAATACAAACAGAAATATGCCGCTTCTTGGTCCCCTCGCTACATTTTATACTCTCGGGATAGTTGGATCGGGTATGTCATGATGGCCCTCTTGATCGTCGATAATCAATCGGCGGAAAAAACGAAGTAAAAAAGGTTCCCATACTCCTCTTTCTTTTCGGAGTATGGGAACCTTTTTCAATTGTTGTGCTTAACTTATTCAGCCGATTTAGATGGTGCATTTTCCCAAAGTTGTTTGACGACTGGAATATTTCCCAGTTCCGTCATATTTGATGGCAGAATGACCGTATTGGTATTGCTATTCACCACATCTCTGAAGGCTTCGATCCCTAGATATGATAGTGAGCGCTCGTCGAGCTGGCTTTCTTTGATTGCTTCATTGATGGCTAAAATCCGTTTGCGTTCAGCTTCAGTGATTTTCGCGATTCGTTCTGCTTCCGCCTCGGCATCAATCCGTACACGCTTTGCCCGCGCCTCGGCATCGATTTGAGTTTGTTCCGCTCGGGCTTCGGCGTCGATCGTCATTTGAGAAGCTTTGGCTTCTGCACTCAAGACTGAAGAAGATTTCTCACCTTGGGCTCTTGTGATCATCGATTCTTTGTCTCTAGAGGCAGTGATCAATTTGTTCATTGATTCAATGATTTCTTGCGAAACTTTGATTTCCCCAATGTTGATTCGGTCGATCGCTAACCCATAGCCTGCCGTGATATCTTTGATTGAAGTAAACAATGCTACGTTGATTTCTTCAGTCCCATTTAAAACTTCATTTAAATCCATTTTCCCGATGATTCCCCGCAAGTTAGATTGGGCATCTTGGATCATTGAAACAACGGAGTTTTCATTTTCGTAGACAAAGGCACGCACATCTGTGACATGGTATTTGATTGCTTCATCAATTTGAACGATTACATTATCTTTTGTGATTGCACTTTGGGGTTCGATCTCCAAAGGAATCTGTTTCAAGGACACTCTTTCTCTAACTGTATACAAAATCGGAACAAGAAAATGAAGCCCTGGTTCCAACGTTCGAACGTACTTCCCAAAACTTTCGACAACTTTGACTTCCCCTTGACGAACGATCACAGCAGTGCTTGCAATCAGCCAAATCAGAATCACTAATACTAAAATAACTAAAATAATTTGGATAATGATCATTGTAAAAACCCTCTTCCATTTTCAAATAATGTATTGTTTACACGGGTCAATAAGACACCGTTTTCAACCCCGATAATCTCTAACATGACATTTTCAGCAGGAATCCCTGCAATCACCCGATATTCTGTATAGGTGCCATAAAGCCGTATATAGCCTGAATAATGATCCGTCAACGATCGAAAATAGCGCCCTACCGCTCGTTTTTCCATATAATCTACGATGATTTTCACCCTCTTTGCCTTCATGCAGTAAATTTGAAGCTTCAAACTCATTTGTTAATCTATTACAAGTGTTACTAACTATGATAGCACGTTTCACCCAAGAGAACAGTAAACTTATGCTGATTCCGGTTTTTTTTAGAAAAAAAACATAGAACGAAAACCAATTCCTTGCATTTTTCAATTAAATTGCATACAATTTAATTGTACAAAATATAAAAATCAGGAGTGAAGAAATGATGAAAAAAATGTATTCGACTAAAATGATCAACACTGGTGGCCGTTCAGGAGAAGTACACAGTCCCGATCATTCATTTGAGCTAAACATCACTGCACCTGGCAAACGTGTCGAAAATGCTACCAATCCAGAACAACTTTTTGCAGCTGGTTTTAGTGCTTGCTTCAACAGTGCCCTTGAATTGGTGAAAAGCAGCAAAGGAATCGATGGTGCTTCTACGGTGAGCGCACAAGTGACCTTATACGCAGAAAGCGAATCCAGTTTTGTCTTGGGTGTTGAGATCGAAGGTCAAATCGAAGGATTGTCAACAGAAGAAACACAAGAATTGCTTGAGATCGCTCATACCGTATGTCCTTATTCAAAAGCCACAGCTGGCAACATTGAAGTGACTGTCAAAGCCGTTAGCGAGTAGACTTTCGTTGAAAAAACAGCTATGATAAGAGGCGGATATTAGAAAAAGGGGTGAAAACATGAATGTCTTAGCGTTAGAAAACCAATTGTGTTTTCCTCTATACGCCGCTTCAAAAGAAATTATCAAACAGTACAAAGACTTACTGGACCCGTTGAATTTGACCTATACCCAATATTTAGTGATGTTGGTGTTATGGGAAGATGAAGCGATCAGTGTCAAAGCATTGGGGAAGCAATTATGTCTCGACTCTGGCACACTGACACCGGTTTTAAAAAAGCTTGAAGCAAAAGGCTACCTAGCAAGAAATCGAAATCAAGACGATGAACGTTCTTTGCGGGTCACATTGACTGACTCAGGCAAAGCGCTTCATGAACAAGCGTTAGAGATCCCCTACAAAGTGACCGAATTCTTGCCTCTTGAACCGGAAGAACTGTCCGTGCTCCATCAATTGACGACAAAAATGGTACAAAGATTTCAAGAACAAGAAAAATGATCCGCTGTTTTCACAGCGGATCATTTTTTTATCATGCAAACGAGTATTCTTTAAGAAGCTTTAGTTTTCAATTCACCAATCACATTTAGCAACTGGGTTAATTGTTCAGGATCTTCGATTTTTCTGATGGCGATTTTCACTAATTCAAAAATCTGGTCATCGGTTAGGCCTGTCTGTAATATCTCCAATTCACTTACAGCTGGCTGAAAGCGACGAGCCAAGACTGATCCGCTCATTTTGATACTTGCAATCTCCAGAACTCCTTTGTTTACTAACTTGCGAATCACGGACAGTGATGTGTTACGGTTTAAGCCGAAACGTTCACTAAATTCTGTACAGCACAGAGGTTCATCCACAGCCCAAAAACAAACTAAGACTTCCCACTCTTTTTTTGAAAAACTCAAGTAATCCATAATTGCTCCTTTCCATGCCGATGAGGCTGGTTCTTATTTTCTAAATTAAAACAATCGCAGCTATTTCAGTCAGCTGGCTTTCCTCTTCCTTTTTTCGATTGTTTTTTCTTTCACTAAAAGGATTATATACCAATAATAATCTATTTTACTCATAATTTCAAAATAATTTTTATTTTAATGATAAATAACATGTTTAATTATTCTTTTTCTTGATAAAAAAAAACGACTAGATCAGCTAGTCGTTTTCTTACTCTACTTGATATTCCTACGAGAAGTGTTTATTGAACACTGAAGATCAAACTCTCATGCTCTTGTTCTTTTAAGGAATAGCCACAAAATTCTTTATTCAAATTCGGAAAATCACGTTCGATCATCTGAATAATCTCGATTTCCGTCAACAGTTTGTCTTCTGACAATTGCAGCGAGTTCAACAAAACAAAGCGAGAATCATAGCCTAAAATTTCCGGCATCAACCGCCAAAAATTTGTGCTGTCAATTTGTTGGATCGTTTGTTCCATAGCAACAATCAAGTTTTGCACGTGTTCATAGACTTTAGGATAATCAGATTTTAGTAGATCCAACAGTGCTTGGTCTAGCACTTTATCTAAATAAGCCTTTGTATCGGTATAAATTATTGAAGAAATCACTTATTTCATCAATCCTTTCATTCAAATGCCATATTCGACATTGTCAAGGATGGCTCCTTGTTCTTATATATAGCATACTATCGGTGATTTTCGTTCTCAGATTAAGGATAGAATATAGAAAAAAAAGAGAAGCGTCTTTTCTTGTCCCCTAATCTTACTCCACAATAGCAAAATTTTGCTAAACTGATAAGCAAAGCGATTCAGCACCTATCGAAAATGAGAAAATTGTCAGATTTCCTTCCTTTTTTATCTATAGCGATTCCTACCCATCGGGCTCTGTAACTGCCAATAGCCTCGCAATTACACACTTCCACGCCCCCCCAATAAACGTAGGTTTTTTCTCATTTTAACAAACGTCTTACACAGCATAATTTCAGACAGAACCTTATACAACATGTATAATTAAATTATAGAAAGTCATCAAAATAAAACGAAACGAGGAGTGGATCACAGATGAAGAGTCATTGTAAATGTGGAAAAAAAATGAATGCCCATGAAAAAAACTGTCCAGACTGCAAACACAAAAAACAGCAAACCTTAGAATCCTTGGAAAAATTCGTTAAATACGGCAGTTTTGCTTTAGCAGGCCTATCATTAGTTTTAAAAATTGCGAAAAGTCGCCAAAGTTAAAGGGACCGACTTAAACTTTTAGACGAAAAAAACGCCTTCTAGGCGTTTTTTTTTGCTATTCATTAATGATTGTACTCTCCAACAGCCAGTCGACTGTGCCTGTATAGGTACCTGGTAAAATCAAATCTAACTTGGGGACAAAGCGAAAGTAGCAATCATATTCCTGAAGATCCAAGGTTAAGTCCGTTGCTCCTGTTGGCTCCTGCTGGAAAATCACTTGCTCTTCAGAAGTGACAGAAGCCACCAGCTGATTGGTCACCGGATCATAGAGTACCAACTGAATTTCCTCTGCCAATAGTTGCTGCTCTTGCATAAAATCCTTTATCTGTCCACTTAACTGCCAGGTCCCTTCGCTGGTATTGCTGACAGACAAAAGAGCTTCTTGATCAAAAGAAATCGTTAAATAAGCAAAGCCATCGTCTCTGATGGATCGTGCGAGTTCATTCAAGGTCACTGCCGCTGCGTTGATTGAAGCAGGCGCACGCTCAAATACCACGATCCCTCGAAAGTCAATGCCATAATAACGTGTCGCCGATCGATTGCCTTCTGTATCGATCACATAGGAAGCCAGATAATAGGTTGTGCCTGGTTCTAGTTCTTCGGTGTCTAACACCAATGTATCCGTTAGCGGCTCCGACAATGTTCCCCGTTCAACCAACGCTGCTTCAGAGAAATCGGTTTCGGTGATTGTCACATCCTCCGTAAAGAACTCCGTGACATATATTTTGGCTTGGGTCGAGTTTTGGTCATCAATCGTGATCGGTATATAGGAATTGCGCTTTTGCCGCACGATCTGCAGGTCTGCTTTTGCTTCTGCCAATGACGCCGAACCTGTTGTAAGCGTTGGTGGAAAGATTCCAGTCATTTGATAATAATGAATTTCTGGATCACCTGACGTCATACTGGAAACAAAAGCATTTCCATTAAAAACAGTTTGGACAGGGATGGCTATATCTAAATTCTGATTGAGCGGCGCTTCTGTGTAATTGACGGAAAAGTGAACGATGTATTCATTCCCTTTGACCATGTCAGGCAGTGTCGCAACCAATTGCCCATTTTCAATGACAAAAGGTAAGGCAGTTCCGCCTTCCGGCATGCCATTAACCATGATTTCACTGGCTTTTCCAAAATAAACCGCCTCGGGAACTAATGATAGTCCTTCTGGAAAAAGCGATGAGAGCAAGATTCCCGATTCCAAGTCAGCTAGATCACTGGTGCTTTTATAGGAGAGATAGGTCGCATAAGTAATGGTTTTGCTATTGTCGACAGTGGCTGGCTGGGAAAGTGTCGTACCAGTATCCAACAATAGTTTGACTGGGTCTTTTTCAAAAACACCGGTTCGCATCTCAAGTTCTACTAATCCTTCAACATCGACAAACGCCACTGCTTTTTCTTGAACATAGCCCCCGTTTGCACCAGTAAAACCAAAATAGACCGGTGCACTATTAGTCAGGTTCAAATTTGATTTGAAGGTGTCATCAACAGGTACCGTCACATCAACACCGAAATCTGGTACGGTGTAACGCAACGTTTGCGTTGGCTGATCAAAAACTACTGTAAAACTATGCCACACCCCATCGGAAATATCACTCACTGATACCGTATCACGATGATTTAAGACTTTATCGATAATCAGCCAGCCATCGGTGGTATATGCGTCATTTGAGCCGGGAAAATTCCATGCGATATGATGGCCGGAAGGAACATCGCGATCCATCATACCGTCCCCAGTCAAACCGGCATTATTATAGAACGTATCGAATTCAATCGCAAAACTTTGCGGGATTGCCCCCGTATTTAAAGGAGTCGTTCCTCCTGTATTTGACCAGACGCCAATCGTCGGTCCTGCTTGTTCTGCCAGCGCATTTAAGCCATTGCTTTGCATCACAAAAGCGAGCCCATCGCTGTCCGTTGCTGTATTATCGATACAAAATGCCATTTCTAACCGAAAAGAGCGAGTAAAAGAAACCGGCTTATTGAACCAGACACCACCACTGGAGTTGGTAGTAGCTCCATCATTAATCTGAACATAATTAACGCCCGGTTCCCCTTGTGGCGACCCCGCTTGTCCCACAGGAGTGATCAGAGAATGGTCAATCGCTAACGTAGGAAAATCTGGCGCAGATACCGCAGCATGGACGATTTCTTGTTTCCCACATAGCAGCAAAATGCTAAAAAAGAACACATAGCCCCATCGGATAATGCCAAACTTTTTCATCACTGTCCTCCGCTTTCTTCATTCTGATTCTTCTTGCACTGACAGCCTAACATCTGCTTCTGCTTTTTTACGTCTCCTATATAAAATGAACAAGAGAAGTAGGACAAACAGGAAGAGAAGTAGCCCTCCTGCATAGAGCCAGTACTGTTTTTGAAGATACGCTGCACCTAACGTTGTCTGACGGTTGATAAGGTTGGCTTGCTTGCGATCAACCACCACCGAATCCTCAAACACCCATGTTCCTTTAGGCGCATTCAACTCAATCCGTAATAGATAGGTCCCCGGTTCGAGAATGTTCTGATCAAAGGCACTAAACAGCTCCAAAACCGAATTCGGAGCTATTTGAAAATTCTCTGCAGAAAACCCACCGACCTTGTTGCCGCTATCTTGCTCACGTATCACTGTTTTGACAGTGATGTTGCCAAAGGCTGTGGGCTGATCATTGCGGATCCTACTTTTGAGAGCTGTAGAACCATATCTTTCCACCGCCTCAGAATTGACCAAAGACAACTGGGGGTCAGGCATGGTTGCTACATTCTGACGCAAGCGGACCCCTTGTTGAATTTTATAGTTGGCTTGCAGATTTGTTTGCTGACTTTCAGTTGTTTCCGCCGGTTCTTCTTCAAAGTCAAACACACCAAGTATTTCTCCTGCAAATTCTTTTGCCTTCATTGAAAGGGTAAAATGGACCTGACGACTTTCTCCAGGGTCAAGCTGGATCGTCTGTCTCGGATTTTCAATCAATTGACTAAACGAGATTCCTTGGTTCTCTTCGGCGGTCTGTTCTGCTTGGTACGCGATGATCCCAGTAGAGGCCGTATAACTATTTAGTGCTGCTGCTTTAATGGTCAACGGCTCTGAACTTGTATTATGAAGGGCAACGGTCAAGTTCTGTTCGGTCTCATGATTTACCAGTAAGTCGAAATAAGTGACGTCACTGACTTGATTTTGGGGAAGTTCAGGGGTTACAGTGAACCGTGTGGTCTGTGCATGACCGGTGACTTTCGTAAAGCAACACAAACTGATAAAGAAACTAATGAGTACGAAGCACTTGATTTGTTTTTTCATTGTCGCCCTTTCCTTGCTATTCTGCTTGATAGGTGTTTGATAATGTCCAAGTGATCGTTCCACTATAAGTGCCGCTGTTCACATTTTGTTTTGGTACGGTTAATGAAGCATTGGAAAAGTTAAAGTCATTGGTTGCTAAGCCGGTCGTCCCATTAGCAGAAGCGATCAATGTAGGTTCTGTTGCTCCTACCATCAATTCGGTGCCCGATACTAGCGTTGCATCGCCCGAAGCCGTTGAACCATTTAAAGTGACTTTGGCATTTGCTAGCTCGTTATCGCTGGCATTCGTCATTTTCGATAATTGCGCAGTCAACTGCCAGCCAGCTTGATTTGGTCCACGGTAATCCGTGATCGATGTCACTTCATCCGACGTTGTTTGAATCACTTGTTCATCGGTAGCGATATCTTGGATACTGCTTGTACCGAAGTTAAAATTGGTCACCTGATCCAGTGACAAAATTCCTTGTTCGATCGTTAGTGTTGCTTGACTCGTCATTGAAGCCGTTGGATTCGCTTCTGCTGCAGCTGCCGCAGTGGGCGCCATTCCTAAACCCATTCCGACCAAACCTAACATTCGTACCTTTTTGTTCATTTTCATCTCTTCCTTCACTTTTTTTAATGAGAAACCGAGGGTCATCGAAAAAACAGCCTTAAAAAATAATAATTTAATTGGTGTTTTTTCATTCTATTCTCATCTATCATAAGTATAATCCATCATGGTTATCATACGGTTCACAGATTTAGCGTAAAAAAAACGCCAAAAAGGAGAATCCCTTATGTATCGAGAATTCATTTCTCCCGCAGAAGAAAAGAAATTAGAGATTTTCAAAGTTGTCTGCAATTCCAACGGAGTGACATTGGTCCAACTGTCAGAAGTTTTGAATATCCCGCAAAAAAGCCTGCAAAAATATATCTATTTTTTAAATGAAGATTTGCAACTGCTCTCACCTCACCTGCTTCTATCAAAAAATCATTACAATCAGTATTTTCTTGATCGAACAGAGGATGATGAACCTTTCTATGCACAATTGATGTATCATTACTTGCTCAACTCCACACAATATAACCTGATTCATTACTTGATTGGGCGCCCGCAAATGACCTTGACTCAAGTATGTTTGGATTTGCATGTCAGCCAATCGCATATGTATCGGTTGATCAAGAAAATCAACCAACTATTGGAAAAATTTCAAATCCGAATTCGAACAGACCTGAATAATCGCATCGTTCTTGCTGGAAAAGAGCTTGATATCCGTATTTTCACCTACAGTTTCTTGACCCAAAGTGCGCCTGCTGATTTGTGGCTTTTGCCGAGTGTTTCCCATAAAAATGTCGAAGAATTTACGGCATTCTTTGCTGTTTCTCACTTTGATCCGTTGACGAAAAATAAACTCGCTGCATTTTGGCAAGCAGTGGTCAGCCGAACGATCCAGAAAAAATATTTGCCGCCGATTCCTGAAAAATACATGGGATTGATGAATTTCTATTGTTTTTTACCAGAAGAAATTCTCGAATCACTTTTTTTGAGTGCCGATTATGCCTCAGAAAAGATGCTTCAGTCAGAGTATCTTTACTTGAATTTCTTTTTGCATGTCTTTTTGCCAGGGGTTGTTCCCCAAGAAAAGAATCAAACGATCATCCAAGAAATCAAACATTCTGATACTGATCTTGTGCGCTTTTTCACTGCAATGATCAAAGATTGGCACGATACCTTTGCTCCAAGTCAGGAAGCCGCCGAATTCGAAAAATTATTAAGCAGCTGTCTGCTGGTCTTCAATCTATCGATTATTATCGGCATCGATCTTCTGGAAGTGTGGCAGCTAGAACACCAACTGTTGACTGAAAATGCTCCTTCCAAAGACAGAACCTATGAAGCAATCTGCACACTTTTACTGACCCATGTTGAAAAGTATCCATTTGCTGACTTGGATAAAGAGTATTTTGAACAGACACAGTTGCCTTATCTGGCTCATCTCTTGTATTTGGAAACACAGATGAATACGCCCCCGACCGTGTCGATCTATATTCAAACGACGATTCAATACCGCACAAAGCAAATGATTGAGACGAGGATTCGTTCGATTTATTCTAAAGCTTCTGTGACTTTCGTCAAACAAATGGAAGCCGCAGATTTATTGATCACGGATAATTATGAAGAAGTGATGTTTTCCGAAAAATTAGTCTTACTGTCTAACCTGCAAGCCGAGCAAGAGTGGGCAGCCGTTTTTGCAAAGATCAATCAACTGATGATGACCAAGATGTTTGCCGAACAAGGAAAATAAGTTGCCGATTCCATTTTCATCCGCAAAAAAGCCCGAGCCTCTTTGCTCGAGCTTTTTTTCTACTATTTTAGTCCTAGGAATTTTAAGCGAAGAAGCTACCGCCAGTTACACTGTAAACTTGACCAGTTACATAGCTTGCTTCATCAGAGGCTAGGAAAACATAGACTGGCGCTAATTCGACTGGTTGTCCAGCACGTTTCATCAATTCTTTTTGACCAAATTCTGGGATCGCAGATTGTGGCTGTCCACCAGAAATTTGAAGTGGCGTCCAGATTGGACCAGGCGCAACGGTATTGACCCGAATGCCTTTTTCACTTAATTGCGCAGCTAGCCCTTTACTAAAGGAAGTAATGGCACCTTTCGTGGCTGCATAGTCTAAAAGATGGGCGCTTGGTTCCGCACTTTGGATCGAAGTGGTCGTGATGATGCTCCCACCAGCTGGCAGATAATCCAACGCTTCTTGGACTGTCCAATACATCGAGATGATATTCGTTGTAAAGGTATCTTGAATTTGTTGTGTAGTCAACTCTTTGATGTCCTTCACCGCTTGTTGCATCCCAGCATTTAGAACCAACGTATCTAACCCGCCTAATTCTTTGGCTGCTTCATGAACCAATTGACGAGCGAAAGTTTCATCTTTCAAGTCTCCTGGGATCAAAACTGCTTTGCGTCCGGCTTTTTCAATGACTGCCTTGACTTCTTGCGCGTCTTCTTCTTCAAAAGGAAGATAGTTGATTGCAACATCGGCGCCTTCTTTGGCAAAAGCAATCGCTGCTGCTCGACCAATACCAGAATCACCACCGGTCACTAATGCTTTGCGTCCAGCTAATTTGCCTGAACCTGCGTAGCTTTCTTCCCCGCAATCAGGTACTGGCTGCATCTTTCCTTGAATTGCCGGTGCTTCTTGCACCTGTTTTTCAAATTTGCCATCATAATACTTCGTTAACGGATTGTTGATTTTTTCTGACATGCTCGTTTCCTCCTTGATTATTTCTACTTCTATTTGTCATAGTTTGTTATGACCTTACTTAAAAGTGTAAAGGAAGATGGAGGGAATGAAAAACGAAACGCTCACCAGAAAAAAAGCATCTGTAAGAAAACAGATGCCTAGTAAAACGAAAAAGCTGCGTGAATCAGTAGTGAAAACGCCCACAGGTATCTCACTATTCTTCTGGAAAATCGTAGTGAAATTTCTGGGTGCAGTGTTTGATTTTGCTACTTTTCTAGCAGTTCGAGGAGGGCCCGATGAAAGGCCTCCATCTCCTCCGCGGTCTGTAGAAAAACATCGGGATGACTGTGATGGCTGTCGATCATCCAGTGTTTCGTGTCTGTAACTTTAAGAAAATCTGCTACTACGGCGTCGGTTTGCTGCGGTTGTGCAGCTTGAGCGGTCTTCAAGAGATAGAAATCTTCAATCCCCCGCTGTAGTTGTTTATACCTTAGGGACAACAATAAATGTCCGTGATTGCCAGGATAGACGAAACAAAGATCACCGATCGGTAGTGAGCTCGTATTGTACCGAATATCGGACCGAGCATGTTCTGGCCAGCAATTGTAGGCCCAACGCAGAAAGCCGTCTGTTTTGAACTGATACGATAAGATTCCTTGCATTCGCGTCTCTAACAAGGGACTATGCAAAAAGGTATTTGGTTTGTCGGGATAATTGCAGACATAGTACTGCATCTTGCCCGGATGGCTTTGTGCTAGTGTTTCGTAATGGTTGCAAGTACAGTAATAGGAAGTCACAGGATGATCGATCACTGGCAGCAGCTCAAATAACACGTCTTCTTTATCAAAAGCAGCTTTGATCTGGATCGACGGATCAATTTCTTTTAAAACAGCTAACGAGGCTCGGAAACTGTCGATTTGATGTTTCTTCGGTTCGTCAGAAACGATCCGAACCTTCTCCCACAGATTCTTTCCTTTAAAATGATCAAATACTTGGCGTAGATACTCCTGCAACTCGGCCTTTTGATGAATAAAACCGAAGGTGCCTTTTCCCTCATCGTAAAAGCGAATCACCAATTTTTCTGGATGGTCCAAGTCGACCAGTGGGAAAAACGGCGGTTCCCAGACACCGAGTAAGCCAAATACATCGATTTCTTCAGAGATACCCGCTTCAAAAAAACATTCGAGGTAACGAGTTAGGACAGAAAAATCACAATGCAACTGTCCGTCTTGAGCCTTTTTAACTTTGACCATCGAATACTCATATAAATTGGCGGGATAATCTTTGACGATGTAATTGAACCAGCCCTTCCAAGGGATCTCTCCGGCGATCACTGTGATCGCTTTTTGTCCGATCGCAGCGAGACTCTCAGCCATTTCCTTGATCAAGTCAAAGTGGGCATCGCTCCATAACGGAACGTCAAAGGTGCGAGCCAAATTGCTGGGCTGCTGCCACATATTTAAGTGGAACGTTTCTAAATATTCTTTTGGAAAAGTAAAAGTGCCCACTTCAATCGTTAGGTTCTTTTCTAACAAGCACTCCTCTTGGCTAGTCAAGTGTGCCCGATAGACCTTGATTTTCACGGGATAAACTTTCGGTTTGATTGTCTCATCGATCTGCCACTCCAAATAAAGAGGCGCAAAGCGATCGCCAGGATAGGTTTTGGCAGTTCGTTCAAGTAATTTATCGGCGTACGCCAATTCCTGCTGACCGACATAATAGTCGACGAATTGCGCTTTGACCGGCAATTCGCTAAAAATCTCAACGCGTATCATGGGAATCTCGATTTCATCGGGGATCGAAAACTCGTCGCCAATAATATAATGATTGCGGTTGCCATCGTGCAGCAGCAACTGACAAGCAGCAGTACTGTTACGAACAGCTGATAACTGTTCAATCGCTTGTGGCTCTTGGGTGATCAATTCTGTTGAAGCCTTATAGCTTTCATGGACCAGGATTGCTTTCATTTTTACTCTTCCTTTCTAGGATCAATCAGCTGCAAAACAAGCGCTTGATAAGAAACATTCTCAAAAGCTTCTGGCATGATCGTTAGTAGTTGCTGCAAGCTGATGTTTTTTACGATTTTTAAGCGGCTTTTGTCTGCCCATGATGGAAAAGCCTGCAACAGCAAGCGTTTGTTTTCACCTGACTCGAGTAATGCCCGAATTGGCCACTGCCCTAAATCAGGAAACAAAGCTGGCTGGGCAACTTTATCTGCCCAGTTCAACTCTAGCCATTCGACGCATTCATCAAACCAACGGGCAAAACGTGGATCAACCATTTCTTTACGATTACCGAAGCGTTCGGTCGCCAAAGAAAGACCGTGACGTCCTTTTTGGAAAATATGACTTTCAAAGGGAACCTCGTGATCTTCTAGGGCCTGCAGATACGCCAATGAATTTTCGATAGGAACGACGTTGTCTTCAAAGGTTGAAAACAAAAAGGTGGGCGGCGTATCTTTTGTGACACATTCCTCTAATGAAGGGGCATCGATCTTCATCACAGTAGCAAATGAAGACAATATCGCTGGGTAGCCTAAAATACATAAGCTCGGTTTCATTGAGGAGAGTGTTGATAACGCCGCTGCCAAATGGCCGCCGGCAGAAAAGCCGATCACAGCGATTTTTTCGGCATCGATTCCCCATTCACTTGCAAGTTCTCGGATTTTAGTAATCGCTTTTTCTGCATCTGCTAAGGAATGGCTGAAACTGCGATGTGTCCCTACATGATAGCGTAAGACCCCGGCGTGAAAGCCTTGGGCAGCAAAATTTAAAGCAATCGGCTCAGCTTCCCGCTCACTACAAAAGGAGTAGCCGCCACCGGGAATCACCAAGACAAACGGACGATCGCCCACCCGTTCATACTCGGCTTTTTCCTCATGCAGGTACACTGTCAAACCGGCTTGCGCTTCTGGATCAAATAGATATTCCTGAAAAAACATCGCTTACTCTCCTAACCCGTTTTTATCGATGACGTTTTGATACCAATAAAAACTATCTTTCTTGTATCGCGCCAAGTCCAACAGCTGCTCGTCCGTACGATTGACATAGATAAACCCGTACCGTTTAGCGATGCCTTCATGAGTACTGACTAGGTCAATCGCACTCCATGGACAATAGCCGATCACATCGACGCCGTCTTCGATTGCGAGCGCCATTTGTTCGATGTGCTGTTGCAAGTAGTCGATCCGATAATCATCGTGGATTTTACCATCAGTTGTCAAAACATCCTTGGCACCAATGCCATTTTCCGTGATCAAAAGAGGCAGACGATAACGGGAATAGATTTCGTTCAACGTAAAACGAAAGCCCTCTGGATCAATCGGCCAGCCGAATTCAGTCATGGGCAAATGGGTGTTTTCTACTGCTTGGAAAAAGCCGGGAATCCCGAAACCAGACTGTTGATCGAGTTTTGTCTCTTTTTGAAAATAGCTGCTGACGGTCATCGTATTATAATAATTCAATGCGATGTAATCACATGTTCCAGCCGCCAAAATCTTTCGATCTGCTTCAGTGACTGTCGGTGCTGCACCAATCGTCTCTAACAAATGCCATGCGTTATGGTTGTATGTGCCGAAAACAGCCGCATCTAGGAATAACCAATTTCTCAGCGCACTCATAGAAAGAGCTGCCAGCTGATCGGCTGGTTTTTCAGAAGCTGGATAGACACTGGCGATATTCGGTGCTGGGCCAATCTTGCCGCTAAAATTACCGGCATGAAACTGTTGGGTCACCAATGCTTGGGCCACTAGCATATGGTGATTTTCTTGAAATTTTTCTTTCATGGATTTTTGACTCGTACCAATGACCGAACCAGCAAGTGCCATCACATTTTGCTCGTTGATGGTTTGCCATAGCGGGACTTGATGACCAAAGTTTTCGAACAGTACTTGGCAGTAATCAGCAAATGCTTGGATCGTCTCTCGGTTTTCCCACCCACCTTGCTTCGCGATCGCAACGGGCAGGTCAAAATGGAAAACGGTGACGATCGGTTGAATCTCGTTTTCTAGTAGCAGATCGATCAGTTTTTGATAAAACGCCAATCCTGCTGGGTTGACCTGACCATCGGGCATGACTCGACTCCATGATATGGAAAAACGATAGGCTTTTAACCCTAATTCTTTAAACAATTTCACATCTTCTTCATATCGGTGATAGTGATCTGATGCTACTTTAAAATCAATGGTCCCTTGCGGAATCTCTTTGATATCTTGCACTGAGGGACCTTTGCCGTCTTCTGCCCATGCGCCCTCTACTTGATAAGCACTAGTGGATGCTCCCCACAAAAATGCTTCCGGAAATTTACTCATCCCACGGTTCCTCCTTGGCTGCGCCGATCAAATTGGCGTCCGCTTGAAAATAAGCGGCTTGGATCGCAACTGGCTGCAGCGTTTTCTCAATGATTGGTGCGGTTTTAAAAATAGTTTGATAGCTGCTAGCTATGGCTTCGATCAAGCGTGGCTGACGGCTGATCCCGCCACCGATAACGATTTTCTCCAGAGCTAAAAGACACTGAAGATCGAAACACAAGACAGCGACTTCTTTGGTATAAGTTAAAAATAAAGCCTCTGCCTCAGGATCAGCAGTTTTCGTAAGGGTATCAAAGACCAAAGGACCATCAGGCGCGATAGCCATACTAGCAGCCAAACGCTCAATTAATCCGACAGCCGAAAGACCGATCCCCACAAAAGAGTCCGCGCCTCTCATTTGTCGGTCACGAATCATAAAACTGACTTCACCAGCTTGTCCATGATGCCCACGATAGAGTTTTCCATTGAGACAAAGACCAACTCCCACGCCGGTTCCTAAAATGATCGCCGCACCATTTTGGATCCCTTGCAGATTGCCGGCTTTCATTTCCCCTAGCGCGGCGGCTTTTGCGTCGTTTTCGACAGTAACCTCTGTCACCATGCCATCGCTTAACTGGCAGATCAATTCTGGCAAATTTACCCCATCAAGGTATGGCAAGGCACCACCAAAGAAGACCGTCCCTGTTTCATTAACTGAACCAGGGACTGCGATAGCCACTTTCGTGAAAGAAACTTGACGGGCATAGCTTTGGAGGATCGTTTTGATAGTTTCACTAAATGCCGCCAGCGTTGCCGGGGTGGGAAAACTTCGTCCGTCGGTGACTTCATTGTTTTCAACCCATCCCGTTTTGATGTGCGTCCCACCGATATCAATTCCTAAATAAACCAAATGTGCCACTTCCTTTGTTTACGCTTGAATTTCTTCCACGACTTTTTCTGTCATTTTTGCTGCTTCACTTGCTTGCTTTTTTTCAGCAGCCATTTCTAATTCGTACTCTTTTTTATCCGCAATTTTTAGAAACGGATACCACATAACAATACCGATCAGCATACAGATGATCATTAAGATCGTGTAGTTAAGCCCTCCTGAAAAGGGCATTTTGATAAAAGTCGGTGTGGTCCATGGCAATAGACTCATGGTTGGATTCAAGCTGATTGGGAGGATCGTTGTTGCCAATCCCCAGGTCACAAAGCCAGCGATCAATTGTGTAAAGACTTGCGGAATAAAGAACAACGGATTCAAAATAATCGGCATCCCGAACATGATTGGCTCTGTGATGTTAAAGATCGACGGGATAAACGACAATTTTCCTAATTGTTTCATTTTTGCCGATTTGCTGCGGATCATAAAGAAGGTCACAAAGCCCATGAAGCCAGCAGCATACATGCCCATATAAATCACTGAAGGAATCAGATAAGGCAGCGCTTGTCCTTGTTGGTAAGCGGCAATATTTGAAACGACCATGGTCATACTAATCGCCCCGAGCGGTCCTTGTAAAACTGCATTATGAATTCCGAAAAACCATAAAACAGCTAATAATTCCATAATGATGATGATCGATAGCGGGCTAGCAACTAAGGAGTTCAACGGCGCATTGATCACATCGATAAAGAATTGGAAAATCGAGCCGGATGAAGTAAACCCAAACAAGACGCGTATGACAAAGACGACGACAAAAATAATCGTGACCACAAACACTGGTGCTAAGGATTGGGTTACCATTGGGGGAACACTATCCGGTAGCTTGATCATAATATTTTTTCTTGATAAGAAAGCATAGAAACGTGTCACCAATAAAGCGGTCAGCATGCCGATAAACAGTCCTTGTCCGCCTAAGAAATCAAGCTTCAAAGCTCCAATCGTTTGTTCCACTGCTTGACCATCTTGCATGACAGTCGTTGCAACGGTTTGAGGCATCAACATAATGAAACTAGCTAAAGAAATAATCGCTGAATTGCGTTCATTGCTTCCTAATTGTTTTGCGTAAGAATACGCCAAACTGTATACAACATACAAGGCAAAAACGCCAGTTGCTCCGTTGGTGATCGCTTCAACATGCTGGAAGATGCCAATTTTCGTCAAATAGTCCGTCCAACCAGGAATCGGAAAATTTCCAATGATCGTGATAAACGCAATTCCTAAAGTGATGGGACTTGTTCGAATAAACCCCTCCATCAAAGCGGCCAATACTTTGTTTTGTTGTAATTTTTGTGACATTGGTAATAGTTTGCTACTTAAAAATGCTTCTAATTTTTCCATTCTTTCTCACTCCTTTAGTTTAGATCGTTACACTAAGCATCGTTTCTTTTTGATCGATCCGCATTAGGAATCGATAAGTACCTTTGGTTATGTGTTTCTTCCCTTGATTGTCATAGAAAACAAGTTCTGACAACGGCAGTGACAATCTGCGCTCTTTTTCTTCTTGGGGCGCGAATGAGATGAGGTCACTCGCAATTAATTGGCGACTTGGACGAACCATTGCCGCTGGACGCTGCATGAGATAAAGTTGGATGACGGTTTCTGCAGCTATTGCCGATTGGTTTTTCACTCGATAAGCCAAATGGATTGTCTCGCTAGATACTTCACTACCAAGCCATTCACCAGTAAACGAACTGTAACTAAGACCTGTTCCGAATGCGAATAAGGGTTCATTTGATTCATCTCGGTATTTTGACAAAAAGCGATCAGAATGCTCACTATCTGTCAAAGGTCTGCCCGTTGGCAGTTGGGCACTGTATAGTGGGATCTGTCCTTCACTCCGAGGAAAGGTCATCGCCAGTTTTGCTGTCGGAGAAGCCTGCCCACTCAGCAGATTGCCGATTCCGATCCCGCCCATCGTTCCCGGATACCAAACCAGCAACAGACTATCAAATAATGCTTCCACTTGCGTTAAGACTAACGGTCTGCCAGTGTAAAGCACGCCAATCAAAGGCTTGCCAGTCTTTTTCAACGCTTGGATCAAACGAATTTGTTTCAATGGCAGCTGCAAATGAGCTTTTGATGCCCCTTCGCCGCTCTCCAAAAACTGCTCTCCAAAAGTCAAGACGATAACTTCGGCGGCTTCGGCGGCTTCCATGGCTTCCAAAAGCAACTGATCTTCTGGTTCGATCGGTCCATTCAGCTGTTCGATCCCGGCTTTTAAAGGACCAAATTGCTCATACGAGTCGAATAGATTGTATCCACGAGCAAAGATCAAGTTTTCGGGTGCGAAATGCTGCAGCAAACCGGTTTTTAAAGGAATCGTGTCTTGTGGCTTGCCGCTGACTGACGCCCAAAAACCTAAGGTCAACCGGCTTTCTCCATAAGGACCGATCACAGCGACGGTTTGGTCCTTTTTCAAAGGTAAGCTGCCCTCATTTTTTAACAGCACACAGCTTTTTTCTACTAGCTTAACGGCTAGCTCTTTGGCTTCATCCGACAAAACTTCTCCCGTCTGTTGCGTTTTCAACCCTCGATAAGGGTCTTCAAACAGTCCTAGTTGATTTTTTAATACCAGAATACGCCAAACTGCTTCGTCTAATAAAGCCGCGAGTTCAGGTTGCTTGATCAGTTCTGGTAAGTAAGTTGCATAGACCGATGTCATCATATCAAAATCAACGCCCGCTTCCAAACCTTTCTGAGCGGCCTCCCGTTCATCTTTGACAAAACCGTGGGGGACCAATTCTTTGATGGCGGCATGATCGGAGACCAGTACCCCATCAAAACCGAAACGTTCGCGCAAAATCTCTCGGTTCAACCAGCGGCTACCCGTTGCAGGTTCACCATTCAATAGGTTGAAGGCTGTCATCACTAGCAGTGCTTGGGCTTCGATCGCCGCTTGATAGGGTTGCAAATATTCATTGAATAAGCGCTGATTGGACATATCAACCGTATTGTATTCTCTGCCCGCTTCGGGTGCACCATAACCAGCAAAATGTTTGATGCAAGCAGCAACGTGATTTTCTGCCACTCCTTGATCAAGATTGCCTTGGTAGCCGGTCACGACGCTTTTAGCAAAACGTTTTGCCGTATACACATCCTCTCCTGGCGACTCCATCACTCTGCCCCAGCGAGGATCGCGAACAAGATCCAGCATGGGTGAAAAGATCACATGAAGGCCATTTTGGTAACATTCTTTGGCGGTCATCTCAGCGGCTTGCTCGATCAAATTAAAATCGTAGGAACCTGCTTGGGCAAGGGGAATCGGAAAAATGGTCCGAAACCCGTAGATGACGTCCGACATAAACAGCATAGGAATCTTGAGTCGGCTGTGTGCTAACGTTTCCCTCTGTAACTGAATCAATTTTTGGTAATCGTTCACATTATAAATCGAACCAATCTCGTGAATCTTCAAATTTGGTGGAAGCCCTAAATCTTGCATCGGGCCAGTAGTCATCACCTCATTTTCAATGACTAAACTGCCATTCAATTGAATCGTCTGAGCGATTTTTTCTTCTGGCGTCAATTGCTGAAACAATTCTTTCAATTTTTTACTATCCATGTTTACTCCTTCCTGTAACCGTTTTATTTATCTGAATTATAGAAAGAATCCTTCCTTAGATATACTAAAAAACTAGTGTTTATAATAAATTGTTTATTGAATGCTAAAAAATTTACGTTATACTAAAAGAAAAAACAATGTTTGGACTTTGAGGTGTCTCATGAACAAAACAACACTTACGACCGCCATGGATCTGCTTTATCGCAAATATTTGATCCCGATGATTCTCTTGGATCAAGAAGGGACTCCGCTGTATCCCCCACTCACCTTAACAGCCAAGAATCCTCTGAAACACTATTTGGAAGAAACGAACGGCCCAGTTGCAAATCTCTATCATTTCGGCAAATATATGCTTGGTTGTTTTGCGTTTCAGTTAGCTGGAAAAACCTGTTATATGGTCATCGGACCCTGTGGAGTGATTGGTACACCAGATACGTCTTACCTATTTCTTGAACATGAATACCACTACAATGTGCACTATTCCAAAGAAGACAAATACTCCTTTGAAGAATACATCCAGCTGCTTTATACGCTGTTTGCGGAGCAGCCGTTGGCAAAAGACCAAATCCATTGGCATTACCAAACTGAATCCCACGACCGATCCATGCAAACAGATCTTAGCTTGGAAACCAATCTTTATGAACGCCGTGTGCATGAAGCTACCTTTGATTCCTATCATTTTGAATTGCGCTATCTTGACTACATCAAACGAAACGAGCCGGAAAAAGTAGTCTGGGTATTTAACAAAATGAAAGAGACCTACAGTGTTTCCCTTTCCCCTCATGAACTGGAAGGCTTAAAACTAAAGTTTTCGGCCTTTGTCGCTGTCGTGACCCGCATGAGCATTGATGAAGGAGTACCAGTCAACCAAGCATTCGGCTTATCTGATTCATTGATCCAAGGTCTGGTTTATATTCATTCTGCCGAGGAGTGCCTCCGCTATATCAAAGAAGCCACCTACCGCTTTATGGAGCTTCTGCATAGCTATCCGCTGGCGCAAAAATCACTGTTGGTCAAGACGATTGTTAATTATGTCGACAGCCATCTCTATGAAAAAGTGACCATTGATGACCTCGCAGCCATCACTCAAAAACATAAGACCCATCTATGTAATCAGTTCAAAAAAGAAATGAACAAAACGATCCACAGTTACATTCAGGAACGAAAAATCAGTGAAGCCAAACATTTATTGTTGTTCACAGACTATTCCTACGAAAAAATCAGCACCCAATTAGCCTTTGCCAATCAAAGCCATTTTATCCGCAATTTCAAAGCAGTTACGGGGCAAACACCAAAAGAATTTAAAGAACAGCATTACGCCCATGCTTTAAGTTGAAAACACAATTTCCGAAAAAATGCTCAGAAACAATGGTTATTATTTTTAATAACAAACGTTGTAAGCTATCCTTTTACTCAAATCAATTTGAATGAGGAGAGATAAAATGATCCAACTTGCTCGCTTGATCTTTTGGGTACCAGTCATCTTTTTTTCGTTAGGATTGATCATCGTAACGAAACGATTGCCGCGTTTCACATGGGTTTCCTTATCCATCACGGTTTCTTTAGTGATCTTTGTTTGTAAGATTTTAGAGTATTCCTATACGATGCCTGACATGCAGCTAACTTTCTATTTTATGGGTTTCTTGATTTCGGCTAGTCTTCTTTGTTTTATTTTCTACTTGAGGATCAGAAAACGGTGAATGACAGTGGCGGGTTTTCCACGTAAATTAGTCAGGTCCCCAGTAACTAGGGACCAATAGCTTCATCAAATACACGGGTTTCTTCCTATCTTTTTAAAGAACTCCCCTCCCCTGAAAAGGGGCTTTTTTATTGCTAGTTCTGATTCTAACCTCAAGCTTACTGTGTTACTCTAGAAAGATTCGAATCAAAATACAAGGATGTGCCACTCGTTTTTCTCCCCCCTTCCTGCACACAATCGTTATTCCATGAGCTCCTTGCCTTTTTAACGAACTAAATATATAATGAATTTGCAAAATAATAACACGAAAGAACAAATCATCAATCCTCATAAAAGGAGCTTGCCCTATGAACTGGCTGACCTTTGTCGTCCAACCACTGACCCTGTTGTTTTTTCTTACAGTATTCTCTCTTGTCTATTTGATGCCCGAAGCCGTTGTGCCTAAGCCCAAAATGAAAAAATGGGCGTTGACTGTTTCATTGATCTTTCTAGCATGGCAGCTGCTAACCCCCTTTCTCTTCTTTTTTTACCGAGCACAACAAAAAAGCGGCTCTCTTTTTTGAGAGCCGCTTTGGTTTATTTTTTAATCCTGTAACAAACTACCGCCATTGGTGGCAATGACTTCTTTGTACCAGTAGAAACTATCTTTGCGAGAACGATCAAAGCTGCCATTTCCTTCATCATCCGCGTCTACATAGACAAAGCCATAACGTTTCGACATTTCTGACGTTGAAGCCGAAACTAAGTCTGTACAACCCCAAGGCGTATAGCCCATCAATTCCACACCATCTTCGATCGCTTCATACATTTGTTCGATATGCGCCTTCAAATAATCGATTCGATAGCTGTCATGGATCGAACCATCCTCTTCCACCGTATCCAAGGCACCTAAGCCGTTTTCAACGATAAACAATGGTACTTGGTAGCGGTCGTACAAGTTATTCAAAGTCACACGCAAGCCGATTGGATCGATTTGCCACCCCCAGTCAGAGGCTTCCAAGTAAGGGTTTGATTCGCCTAAAGAAAAGTTGCCGGCCGTTGCTTCGCCGCCTTCTTCAGGATTGTGGCGGGCAATAGAACTCATGTAGTAAGAAAAGGACATGAAGTCGACAGGGTATTGCGCAAGAATGTCTAAATCGCCATCTTCGAAGGTCACTTCGATGCCGTTTTCTTTAAAGAAGCGCTTCGTATACGCTGGATACTTCCCACGAACTTGGACATCAGAGAAGAAGAGATTCTCGTGGTCACGCTTGATTTCTTCCATCACATCTGCTGGATTTGGTGTAGCTGGGTAGGCTTGCATCCGTGCCAACATCATCCCTACTTTGATGTCAGGATTGATTTCGTGGGCAAATTTTGTTGCTAAACTAGAAGCCACAAATTGATGATGCACAGCTTGATACATGTCAGAAAGATTTTGCGTGCCATCTTCAGATAGCAAGGCACCGCCAACATAGCCAGAGATCCCCATGATATTGATTTCATTGAAGGTCAACCAATATTTGACTTTGTCTTTGTAGCGGGTCAACACAGTTTCTGCGTATTTGACGAACAAATCGATCACTTGGCGATTTTTCCAGCCGCCATAGTTTAACGCGATCCCGATAGGTGTTTCGTAGTGAGAGAGGGTCACTAAGGGTTCGATCCCGTATTTTGCACACTCATCAAACACGTTGTCATAAAATTGCAAGCCTTCTTCATTTGGCTGAACATCGTCACCATTTGGAAAAATTCTTGACCAAGCGATGGACAGACGGAACGTTTTAAAGCCCATCTCTGCGTACAAGGCGATATCTTCTTTGTAACGATGATAGAAATCTGATCCCCAACGTTTTGGATACAAGCCTTCTTTGTCATTTAAGGCAAACAAGACTTTTTCCCGAGTCATTGGTGCAGCAAATTCTGCCATGTTTTTGCGGTCTTCTGGTTTGACAGCGATCGCCGTATCGGATGTCGCTGGGCCACGTCCGCCTTCGTTCCATGCTCCTTCAAATTGGTTGGCTGCAGTGGCGCCGCCCCATAAAAAGCCTTCTGGAAATTGTTTTTCTGTCATGATTAGCCTACTTTCTTTTTCTTTATTGATCGACACAGCGGATCAGCAAGAAAGCATTCTTACTGATCCTACGACGTGCCGATAAACGCATTTATTTTACGACTTCGATCAAATTGTCGTTCGCTGTTACTTCTTTTGACTGTGTCGTTTGGATGTCACTGTAGTCGTTAGAGTTTGTGACGATGACTGGTGTCAGTAAGGAATAGCCTTCCGCACGAATCGCTTCAGTATCAAATGAGATCAATTTTTGACCGGCTTTGACTTTGTCTCCTTGGTTGATGTAGGCAGTAAAGTGATTGCCTTCAAGTTCCACCGTATTCATGCCGATGTGGATCAATAATTCTGTCCCATCCTCAGTGACTAAGCCGATGGCATGTTTTGTTGGAAACAAGATTTTGACTTCTGCATCTGCTGGAGCAGTGATTTCACCGATCGCTGGTTCAACGGCGATCCCTTTTCCCATAGCACCTGAAGAAAATACTTTGTCTTCCACATCTGCTAAAGCAACCACTTGACCGGTTACTGGACTTTTGACTGTTTCATCTTTGACGCTGGCAGAAACGGTTTTTACTTCTGGTGCTGGTGCTGCTGGTGTTGCTTGACCGTCGACTGGTGAATCAACAGTTGTATACAAAGTTGGTACTTTCAATAACATCATGATGATAAATGACGCTACGATTGCAATAACTGTACCGATGGCTAAGTGGATCACGCTATGGAAGCTGCCTGTTGCTGGATCGATATATGCAGGATACAAGAAGATGCCCATACCGCCCATTGCGTAACCAGTGACGTTAAAGATTGACAAGTAGATACCGACGAAACCTGAAACTAAACAAGAAACGATAAATGGTGTTTTCATTGGCAAAGTGTAACCGTAGATCGCAGGTTCAGTCACACCGAAGATCGATGAGATCAATGCTGGCATTGCGCCTTGTTTGACTTTTGGTTCTTTCGTTTTCAACCAAATCGCTGCTAACACACCCGTTTGCGTGAAACATGGTAGCACTGCGGCGGTCAAAATAATCGAAGAGCCGTTTTGCGCCATATCCATGATCGCCAATGGCACAAGACCCCAATGAAGACCAAACATTACCAATACTTGCCATAATGCCCCTAAAGCAAATCCATAAATGATTGGGCTGAAATCATAAACCGCTTGGAAAGCAATACCGATCCAGCTAGATGCTGTATTTGCGACTGGACCTACCACAAAGAAGGTCAACGGCACAGTGATCAAAATCGTTACAAAAGGAACCACAAACATTTTGACTACATCAGGTGTAACTTTGCGCATAAACTGTTCAATTTTCGAAGCGACAAAAATCGCTAAAATAATCGGCAGTACGCTATTAAAGTAGCCACCTGCTGGTAAGGTCAAGGTTAGACCAAAGACTTTGCTCGCTTCAGCAACGCTTTCTGCTAAACCAGGATAGACCATCGCACCTGCAATCGCTAATGCTGTATAGGTATTCATCTTGAATTTCTTTGCAGCAGTTACGGCTAAGATCATAGGTAAGTATTGGAACAAACCATCGCCTAGGGTATTCATTACTACATAGATTCCATTGGTCGCTTCCATCCCAGTTGCTGCAAGTAGCGCCGTGATCCCTTTTAAAATACCGGCTGCCGCTAATGGACCTAAGAACGGTTGAAACAAGCTTGAGATGACATCGATAAAGCGGTCAAACAAACTGCCTTTCTTTTCGTCGCCTTCGTCGATATCAAGACTGCCGCCATCGGCTAATCCGCCGACTTTCAGCACTTCATCGTAAACATCTGGCACATGATTACCGATAACCACTTGGTATTGTCCGCCTGCTTTGACAACGGTCACGACACCGTCACGTTTTTGCAAATAATCTGTGTCTGCTTTGCTTTCGTCTTTTAAGTGGAAACGTAAGCGAGTCACACAGTGTTTTACAGAAGAGACATTTTCTTTGCCGCCAACGTGGGCCAAAATGTCTTGTGCTAATTCAGTATATTTTGCCATTTTGATTTCTCCTTTTTAATAGATCATTTAATAAAAATAAAAAGACCGGCCATTTCTACAATAAACAAGCAGGAGTATCACCCATAAAAAACGAGACGGGTCTCCTCAACGAGTATTGTAAGAAAGTGCAGGTCTTGCCAGCCGAACTGTAACGAATCCATTTCCATTCTTAGGTTAATTTTGAGTGAGCGGCTAAGTTACCGATATGCAGAATCAAATACATCAATTCCATATCGTTGACATGCCAGCCCTTTTGTTCAAATAAGTATTCTTTGATCGAATCTGCGGTTTCTTTTTCTTTCGGATAGCTGCTGAAAGCCAAGGCAATCATCGGATTAGCCAATACTGGCTCTTCTTTTTCTTGACTTTGTCGAATTAAATAATAGCGAATGTGGGTCACAAACCGTTGGAAGTAGGAAGAATTCTCATCGTACTCGATGTTCATGCTATACTTAACGATCCGTAAAATATTGTTGGTCAACTCGGTGTGCTCATAGGCACTTTGATTGGCGCTTTTTTCAATTTGCGCATTGACGAAATGCAAAGTGATAAACGCAGCTTCTTCTTGCGAAAAATCGGGATACAGCTCTTTGCGGATCAACTCGACCGCTTGGACACTGACCGCATATTCCTTGGCATAGATTTTCTTGATTTCCCAATGCATGGGATTGGTCAAAACAATTTCTTGCTTTTGACGACTGATGGCAAACAAGATATGATCCATCAGTGTGAAATAAACGTTTGGATTGAAATCGGTTCCAACACTTTCCCGAAAAAGACGCACGATTTCATAAATGACGGCCATTTGTTTCTCGTCAGCCTTCGTCATGACTTTCGACATATGTTCCACTGTCAAGTCATCTTCTGGGTAGTATTTTTTTTCGATTCGCTCAGCCGGAATCAGGTCACCCGGTTTCGTTTGAAAGCCGATCCCTTTTCCCATTAGGATCACTTCAACTTCATCTTCTTTTGAAAGTACAACATTGTTGTTGATCCTCTTGATAATCTTCACGAACGATCCTCCTTGATCAGCATAGCGCATACACAGCTTTGCATCGTTTGACGTCTATGCAGAAGGTCTTGTATTTTTTTCTTTCTCTGACTTGCCATTAAGTGACGAGGTGAATGTCTGCTCCAGGCAGTACTGCAGGATATCGTCAAACCTAGCTGGCACTTCATTGCGTTTTACTTCTCCCCTCCTTTGATGATCAATGACTGGACCTTACCTTGGAACCGGTTCTTTTTTAGCGAATAGAAATAATGGAGCAAAAAAAGAAGACCAAAGCAAAAAAGTGTACAACCCAAGAAACTTTGGGTAATCAATGCACTTTTTTCCTCTGGTCTTGCCTGCCGAACAGTAACGAATCCAGTAATGAGAACACTCTCGTGTTCCGTTGAGATAATAATACTCATTCTGAGAAAAAATGTCAACACTTTTTTTGCAAACGTTTTTCTTTTTTTGATTTTGACTTTTTTTCACTATCTTTCTCACTGAATTTCTTTTCTAGCTTTGGTCTTTTAGTTCACTTGAAATACATGGTTTACTGTGTAGCACAATAAGACCACAAAAAAACCGTAATCTTCGTGCATTACGGTCATAGCTGGAAGTATGATGCTTGAAAGACGATCAATCACAAAGAATCAGAAAATTGGGGAAGGTCTGGTGCATGACAGACATTCAATGGGACTGACCACCTTGCGCGATTCATGCGTTTCATGACTTCCACAAACGAAAAGGTCTCTTTGAGTGGGGGAATCAACCAAATAACCTTTCGATTCTTCAAGATCTTCTCTTTCCTGCTTAGAATGTTCGCAGTTCGCCGCGAAAAAAGCAGGACGTAAACTAAATTTCATTTATCAATCTGTCACTGATCCTTCAATGACAAGTATCTAAATGAAAGCCTGTACTAGTTTTTAAATGGGTTGATTTCCCAAGGACCAAATGGTTCAAATTCCATGAAAAACGACCTCCTTTATTATTTGCTATACCCTATTATATTTGATAACATGTTATTAAAATCACATTGTTCAGAAATGCGTCACAATTAAGGAGGTCCCCCATGAAACAGCAAGGCTCTTTAATCAAAAAACTGCGCACAGATCGCAAAATCTCGCAAGCCAAGCTTGCCGAAGGTATTTCCTCTCGCACCACCCTTTCTTCTTTCGAAAATCGCAAAACAAATCTCTCTTCACAAACCTTGTTTGACTACTTAGACAAAATGAATATCACGGTTCATGAGTTCAGTCTGTTGATCGACAGCGAAGCCACAGGACAGAAACGTCAGCTGGTGCAAGATTTCTATACCCAATACTATGATCGAACACTGACTATCGACTACTTGACTAGCCTTGAGGAACGCTACTTTGAGACACAAAATTTTTTTTATTATTCTTTGTATGTCCAAGGCCTGCTGCTGCTCAACCGTGAATCATTTCTGATGAATCGAGGAGCTTACACCCAAGAAGTTGAACTGGTAAAGCAATACTTGTTTGATATCGAAACCTGGGGGCGCTTTGAGTTGAACTTATTCTCAAATTTGTTATTTATTTTCGACCAAGAAACCATCAGTTACTATTTAGATCATGGGATCAAAAAAATTCTTCGCTATGCCAATGATCCCTTTTATGCAAATCTGTTAAGTGTTGTGATCTTAAATGGCTGCGCCTTTGCCAGTGAAAGTAAGGATTCCTATCTGCTTAACAAGTTTCTGCTTTTGTCTCATCCCTTGCCTAATACACCTCTGTATTTTTATTTGAAAATCCATCAAGTCTTGTATCAAGAAATTTACTCCTATTTGCAATCTTCTCAATTAAACAAAGAAGTGTTAAGAAACAGCTTAATCGTTATCGAACAAGCCGGTTACCAGAACCATAAAAATGACCTGCAAAACTTGATTCATACCGTGACGAATATCTCCATTTAACATTCTTCCCTTTGAATCATCCTATATACTTACAAGCATGATTTATCTTTTTCGTAAACGCCTGTCTGCTCATTGAAGGACAGGCGTTTTTCAGTCAAATGCTGGCCTAACTTGTACACAAAAAACCAGTTAGGTGCGTAGACCTAACTGGTTTTCGGGCTAAAATCTTAAAACGTATCTGGTTTATCCTGACCCAGATTTGATTTTGCACAACTCATCCCTCCGGTTAACTATAGAAGTAAACTGAGCTGGCTTTTCAGAAAACGACAAAAGCGTTGTTCTTTTTTGATTTCAGTGATTCAACAAATCGATTAGCGAGATTCTGAAGTCACTCCAACTCGTGCCCATGGATTATGATCTGGATCATATGCCCACGTAAAGTTTGCGACACGATCAGAGACCGGCAAAACTTGGTTACGGTACAATGTCGGAATAGCAAACGCTTCTTCAAATGCATATTCTTGCCATGCATCAAATGCTTCTTTACGTTTTTCTTCATCGAAGGAATCATTTGAATCGATGGCTGCTAACAATTCTGTATTGCGTTCAGACTCGTAACGAGTGTAGTTAAAGGCTGAATTTGGTCCCCATAAGCTAGTTGGTGATGGATCTGATCCAGTAGACCAAGCAGCTTGGAAAACATCGATATCTGGATCATCATTTTTCAACTTGTCATAGAATGCTTGGAAGTCGATCAAACGTCCTGTAGAGTATTGGACATCCAAACCGATTTCTTGCCATTGTTGGACATAGTAATCTGCCAGTGGTTGTGCCACTTCTCCACCTGACATTGAAGCAAAATTGATGGTTAATTTATTGCCATCTGGATCTTCCCGGAAGCCATCACCATCAACATCGATAAAGCCAGCATCATCTAGGAGTTGATTTGCTTTATCCATATCTAAGTGGTAACCTTCCACATCAGTGCTGTGCAAACTACCATAAACCGGTGGGATCAATGTTGTACCATTTGAACGCAAGCCATGGTAGAAACGCTCACCAATCGCATCATTATCGATAGCATAGCCCATTGCTTGACGCAATGCTTTGTTGGCCATTTTTGCGTTTGGATCAAAATCAACACTATTTGTTTCGTCATTCCATGTTCCTAAATTAAAACCAAGATAGGTGTAAGATTGTTCTGGTCGTCCTAACATTTGGTAGCCATCCATATCTTGATACGTATCGAACGTATCTGTTGGCATTTTCAATACTAAATCATATTGTTTTGCATTTAGTGCTTCATTGATCGATGCAGATGGAACATTACGCATCACAATTTTTTCTAATGTTGGTGTTCCCCCATAATAATGTTCATTCGGAACATACTCTACGGTTTCCCCAGGTACGATATTCGTCATCTTGTAAGGACCAAAACCAATTGGGTTTGTCCGTACAGGATCACTGGATGGCATATCTGCTACTTCAATACCTTCAAAGGTATGTTTTGGTAATGCCGCGTTCCAAATTGCTCCACCGGATTGCTGCATTCCAGGATGCATTTCCTTAAATTCGATCTCAACTACTTTATCGCTAACTGCTGTGATCCCAGAAATCGTATCTGCTTCACCGCTATGGTATTCTTCCATTCCAACAATATTAGTAAAGTCATTATTGTAGCGAACGCCATCATAGTCTTGATGACCAATGACTTCATAAGAAAAAATGACATCTTCGGCTGTAACATCTACCCCGTCCGACCATTTTAGTTCATCACGTAATGTGATCGTCGCTTTATTGTTTTCGACATCCAAGTCTAAGTCTGCAGGTCCACCATCAATAATCTTAAAATCCTCATCTTGTAAGAATAGATATTCATGACTTGGTAACATAAAGTCACGGTCATAGGCATCCTGATAGAACTCCCACTGGAATAATCCTTGGAACTGAGTGTCCATTACTACAGCAACGTCTAAAACTCCACCTTCAATCACTTCATCATCATTGACTACCGCTAGCGGTAATGTGCTGATATCTGATGCTGCAGCGTCTGATGACGACTCTCCTGTATCTGTCGAACCTGTTCCACCTCCGTTACTTTGTCCGCAAGCCCCTAAAACAAGCGCTGCCAATAAAGTAATCATGCCAAACTTCGTTTTCTTCATACTCTTCCTCCTTATTAAATCCCCTCATTTGTGATTCACTGATAAAAAAACCAAGCAAACAGTTTTTTTTATCTTAAAATGGCTTTTTTATTAGAAAATCTGAACGAGATTAACTAAATTATAACAATTTTCTCAAAACTCTTTCCGTCAATAATTTCATCAATCTATGAAATTATTGAAAATAAGACGAAAATCATTGATAAATCGCTATTGCTTTTTTTCAAATATCCTTAAGTTTTTCTTTTATGACGTTCCTTTTCTCTCATATTTTTCGAAAAACGCCTTGTGGAAACTGTCAAAAAAACCTTCTTAGACGAGAAAAGATGTGATACTATGAAAAAAAGGAGCGTTCAGTGAAACTATGTCAGACAAACGAATTTTCTTACAAACGAAATCGAAACCTTTTGCACCGATCTCACAGCTCTTAACTCAGCGGTTGCTTCTGGCTTACAGCTGTGTGTTGATTCTACTCGGCTTGTTCACCTCGCCGCCTCAGGCATTGTGGCAAGGATCGCTGGCTATTTTGAATGCCCCTAGCAATTTGATTTCTGATTATTTTGCAATCGGCAATCTCGGAAGCGCCTTTTTGAATAGCGGCTTATTGACTTTGATTAGTATCCTGCTTGCTAAAAAGCAAGGAACCATTATTAGTGGTCCGATGATCGCCGCTTTCTTTACCATATCCGGCTTTTCTTTTTTTGGAAAAAACATCTTTAACTCTATCCCCATTCCCTTGGGTGTCTATCTATACTCTTACATACAGCAAAGGCCCTCAACCCAGTACTCACTTGTCGCTTTATTTGGCAGTGCTGCCTCACCCGTCATTAGTTACTTAGCATTTGGCTTAGGCTTACCTTTGCCCCTAGGAATCGCGTTAGGTTATGGAATCGGCATTTTGATTGGCTTAACACTCCCCCCACTGGCAGCACAATTTTTACAATTCCATCAAGGATTTTCTTTGTACAATATTGGCTTTGCCACCGGTATTATCACTATGTTTTTCACTAGCTTTTTACGATTATTTGACATGGAAGTCTATTCGAACAAGCAATTGACGACTGACTATCACTATTATCTGACGGCTTTCTTGCTGATCCTTTGTTTTTTCTTGTTTTTTATTGGTTATTTTTTAAATAAACGATCGGTAAAAGGTTTAACGGATCTTTTTAAAACTTCTGGGAAACTGATGACCGATTATGTCACAATTTTTTCACTAGGAATCACCATGATGAACATGGCAATGATGGGGCTCTTGATGTTAGTCTTTATTTTCCTGCTGCAAGGCGAGCTTTCCGGTCCACTTTTAGGGGCTGTATTGACCGTGATTGGTTTCAGTGCCTTTGGAAACCATTGGAAAAATAGTTTGCCCGTGATGATTGGGGTGGTTTTAGCCACCAAAGTCGGTTTGACTTCTGATGTATCCACCTTCAGCTTATTACTAACAGCGATCTTTGGAACAAGTTTAGCTCCGATCAGTGGGTATTATGGTCCTGTAGCTGGTATCTTAGCAGGCATCGTCCATGCAGCACTGGTCACAAATATCACTTATTTACATGGAGGATTGAACTTATACAATAACGGTTTTTCCAGTGGATTTGTCGCGGCGGCAATGGTACCATTGTTAGATGAATACCAACAAATCAGAAGGCGGCGAAAAAAATGATTGAAAAAGAACGGGCACGACGAATCGTCGATGAAGTAGTCACCTACTTTTTGTCCCATGACTGTCAAAAGATAACGAGCGAGATGGCCTTTGAAGCAGAAGGTTTCAAAGCAGTCGTGCAGGGCCCTTTCCCTGAACAGCCCTCTGATCTAGAACATTTTATCAACATGCTCAATACACCAAGAGACAGTACCTTGGAAAACTATTACGTTGAACTGTTGGGCGGTCATCAAACGATCCATGAAGAAAAAGATTACTATTTATTGGGATTAATGATCGATGAAGCCGCCATTATGTATGATGAGGGACAACTAGTCGTTGAACTGTTTCGCAAAAAATATGACTGAAGAGTAACAAGCAAACGACGTTTCTGATTTGTGGATCACACAATTCAGAAACGTTTTTTTGTTCGTTCCTCGTGACAAAATTGAAAGTTTATTGATAGATTTTTCACACTCCTTTTCAGAAAACTAGCGTTATACTTTCATCATAATAAAAAACGAGGTGACCTATTTATGAAAAAATTTTTGATTGGACTAGCAGTTGTCGTGCTTGTGGGATTTGGTGCATTGCAAATTGCTGAATCAGTCATCATGGGAGGCGACAGCTATTATGTCCAAATCACGACAGATGGCGAAAAGACGACTTCTAAAGATGACAGTGGCAATGTCTATACTCAATACCACTATGAACTACCGGCTTATGACGAAAATGGCAAAAGCAAAACCCTTGATTTCAATGGTTTCCAAGAGCGGCCTTTGCGTAAAGAAGCCTATTTGAAACTTACTTGGAATGAGAAAAAAGGCGTGACCAGCTATGAAGAGGTCAAAGAAAAAGACATTCCCGCAAAAGCACTAACTCAATTAAAAGGAGCGTAACTTAATCATGGAAAAAATTATTCAAGCAAGTGAACTTACTAAAGTTTACGGAAAAGCCAACGAAAAACAAACCGAAGCCTTGAAAGGCATCAGCTTTGATATTGAAAAAGGTGAATTTATCGGAATCATGGGAGCTTCAGGCTCCGGTAAGTCTACCTTGTTGAACATTCTTTCAACCTTGGATCATCCAACCAAAGGTACGATCCGCATCAACAACAGCGACATCACCAAACTAAAAGGCGATGCCTTGGCAGATTTTCGCAGCCGTGAAATTGGCTTCATCTTCCAAGATTTCAATCTCCTAGAAAACTTAACAGCTTCTGAAAACATCGCGGTGCCCCTTTCTTTACAAGGGGTCAAACCAAAGATTATCCAACAACGGATCAAACGAGTCGCAGAACGTTTGTCTATCACGCATATCCTCGACAACTATCCGGCAGCAATCTCAGGTGGGCAAAAACAACGGGTGGCAGCCGCTCGAGCCTTGATCACGGAACCAACGATTCTTTTTGCGGATGAACCGACAGGTGCCTTGGATTCAAAAAGTGCCAAAGACTTATTAAATATGATGGACGACTTGAATACCAATGACCAAGTATCGATTTTATTGGTCACTCATGATCCCCTTTCTGCCAGCTATTGCCAACGTATTTTATTTATCAAGGACGGGAAGATCCATCAAGAAGTGAAACGTGAGGATCAAAGCCGGGAAGAATTTTACCGCAAGATCCTTGTCATTCTAGGAAACTTGGAACAATAAGGAGGAAGAACACATGCTTTGGAAATTATCACTTACCGGAATCAAAGGCCGGTTGAAGGATTATATCGTCCTCTTTTCTGGTTTAGTCATGGCCTCAGCCATCTTCTATATGTTCGAATCAATGGCCAGCAATGAAGCCTTTTTAAAAAGCAACTCGATCATCAGTATGGTGGTCTTTATCTTTCGCTTTGGTTCTGTCTTATTGGGGATCATCACCTTTGCCTACATTTTATACGCCAATTCTTTCTTAATGGCGATGCGGCAAAAAGACTATGCCATGTTTATGATGCTAGGAGCCAAAGGACGTAAGATCGCCCAAATGATTTTCATTGAAACATTCTTGGTCGGGATCGCCGCCACTGCTGTTGGTTCTTTACTAGGTATTGGATTAGCCAGTGGTGTCAATACCTTACTAGTGAACCAATTAAATTTACAGATCAGCCATTATGCGGCCTTTAATCTACAAGCATTAGTCGTGACACTTGCATTCTTCTCGATTCTCTTTTTGATCGCTGCTATCTTTAATGCACGGGCAATTGCCAAAAAATCAATTTTAGCCTTGTTACGAGAAACCAGCACACCGGCGCAAGTCAAGCAACGTCCTTTCATGCTCTTTTTGCAAACTGTCTTAGGGATTTGTTCTTTAGCAGTCGGTTATTATATGATGAGCGACTTGATGAAATTCCAATTGGTGGGGATCGGTGTTGCCCTAGTTACTATTATTTTAGGGACTTACCTCGTCTTTCGTTCCGTGATCATCACGATTTTATCTTTACTGAAGAGGACCGATGCCATTGCTTTGAAAAGGTTAAACAATTTCACCTTGTCTCAGCTAAGCTTTCGGATTCGTGATTATACGCAGATGCTATCGATGGTAGCCATGCTCTTTGCTCTAGCATTAGGTGCTTTGACTGTTGGTCTGGGCTTCAAAAACGAGATCCCAATTATGGCAAAATCCGTTGCCCCTTATGACTTGTATTTGAATAATGCCCAAAATGCTTCTGACGAAAAAGTTGCAGCCTTAAAGCCGACTCTTGATGTCACTTATAGTCTGAAGGAAACAGACGACACCCTTTATTACAATAAAGATCAATTCAACAAGAACAACTTGCTCAGCACCAGTACGAATCAGTTGAGTATCGACGTTACCTACAACAAGCTGTCGGGAGACCAATTAGCCAAAGACATCACCGCGCAGGACCAATTGCGTAGCTACCTCTTGCCAGAACAACGAGGCAAAGAGATCCAAGTTGTCGATCAAACCGCTTTTGACACAATCAATGCCCCTGAATCCAGCTTGCGAATGGTGCAAGTCAAAGACTTTCAAGCAAGTTACGATGCATTACATGAATTGGCGCAAACAAACCAAGAAACCAATACTACTGAAACTGCCGATACGAATTTTTCGCAACGGGTCTTCGTCTATGACACGTATAATGGTCTCTTCTCCGGTTTTGAATTTATGGGCTTTTTCTTGGGGATCGCCTTCTTGACGATGTTAGCAAGCTGCTTGATGTTTAAAATTCTTTCTGGGGCCAACAGCGACATTCAACGCTATACGATGTTGAAAAAAATCGGAACCCGGACTAGCTTATTGAAAGGATCGATCCGCAAAGAGATTGGTGTGCTCTTCCTAGTTCCTGGTATCTTAGGGATGATCCATGTCTTGTTCGGATTACAAATGTTCACAACATTGATGATCGATCCGTACCACGATCTATGGCTGCCCTTTGGCATCTTTATTGCTCTCTATGCCATTTATTACGTGGTGACCATCTGGTTATACACCAACATCGTTTTACGACCAAACAAAAAATAACTCGTACAGACTTTCTGAATTGCTCAACGCAAAGAGACCATCAATCCGCTTGATGGTCTCTTTCATTTCGTCGCTCTTCTATCGAAAAAAAACGCCGTTAGCTTTGAGGTTTAACGCCCATATGCATCGCCGCCGCACCTCCTGCATAGCTTTTGACTTGCAGCACATCAAAGCCAGCTGCCTGAAATTCTCGTTTCAATGCCTCCCTGTCAGGAAAATCCCGCGCAGACTCCTGGAGCCAGGAATATTCTTGATAGCTTTTGGCGAACAGTTTGCCAAATAACGGCATGACATGGTAAAAATAAAAAGTAAACAGTTGCCGCCAGCCGATCAGTGTGGGCTGTGATGTTTCCAGACAAACGATTTTCCCGCCTGGGCGCAGCATCCGATGGATCTCCGCCAAGACTTGTTGGCGATCCGCGACATTTCTCAACCCGAACCCGATCGTCACATAATCAAAGTGCGCGTCTGGAAAGCTTAATGCCATCGCATTGCCAGTCTGCCACTGGATCTGCGTTTGTTGCTTTTTCTTTGCCTTTGCTTTGGCAACCGTTAACATTTCTTCGCTAAAATCAACGCCGGTCACTTGCCCCGTCGGACCGACCGCTTCATTTAAAGCAAACGCCCAATCCCCGGTCCCGCAGCATAAATCTAATATCTCAGCACCCATTGGTACTGCCATCCGTTTCATGGTGTCCTTGCGCCACCGTTTGTGCAGCTGAAAGGAGATAATACCGTTCATTCGATCATAACGGGAAGCGATCGATTCAAATACATCATGTACTTTGGTTTCTTTGGCTGTTGTTGCCATTGCGGCACGTCCTTTCTTTGTTCCCTCCGTTTTGCTGTTGCTTCACGTGCTTCTGCTTTTTAGTCTAGCACGAAAAAACCTGCGGAACAAAAACCCTGCTTTCCCCTTTTCCTCCAGTAAATTCCCCACAAAAAAACAGCCTTTCCTACATAGCTCCCCGCTTGTTGACCAAGGCAATTCGGTCAGCAACAAGCGGATCCAGCAGTGAAAGACTGTTCTTCTTCTGTTTGTTTTAAAACAGGTTGTTCACGTTTAATCGATGAATTCCCAGATATTGTTCCAATAAGAAACACGGTCTGCGCCATTTTCATCTTTGTAGCGCACAGAAATCAAATTACGGATGTCATGAACAGGAATGTCAAGGGTGACAGAATCCGTTACGGGTCTTTGTTGCACGTTGTATGTTCGATAAAAGGTGCCATCCATATAGACGTCAAAGGTACTAAGATTGGAATAAAAAATTTGCAGCTGATTGTTATGAACAGCAAGATTGATCAACTCACCAGTGACAGCGCGTGTGCCGGTCTGAAGCGTGAGACTGTCTTCCCCTATCAAAATGTTTTCCGTCTCTGGCTGATTCCCCGAAACTCTACCGTTGATCGTTACCGGGGTCAGAACATTACCAGCAGCTGCCTGTTCATCCACTCGAGCAGTCAAGTTCCATTCCATGCGATCCCCCGGTGCGATTGGTCGTTCTAAGTGGATCGTGATACGATCGCCAGAAAGACTAGCCGAGGCTATATTGTCTTGGTACACGAGCGCATCGACATTTAAGAACGTCAATAAATTCGGCGAGATATCTAGTGTCACGACAGCATTCTCAATATCGTCTTTCCCAGAATTTCGCGCATCGTTGCTTTCTACGATCGTCCGCAAGATCAATTGATTGCCGACGGTGATAATCGGATTGCCTTCTTCATCACGATCAAAGCTTTGCGGTACTCGCAACGTAATCGATGGGTCAGAAGGTCGAATACTGGTGACTTCAAAGGAGAGCGCTGGTGGGAAACGTTCATCGCCAATGGCATCACGATACCCTAAATAGTCCTCATAATCGCTGGCGGACGGATTCGTGCTCCCCAACTGACCATTGGGTTCCGTCGTGGTCGTATCTGGTAAGGTTCCTACGAAATCGTCGTAACGATCATTTGCAAAATCTTTCGCGTAAAATTCGATATACACATCCTCTTCAGGATCAAGGCGACGTGGTAATTGATACTGCCATGGCACGGAGTTGCCTTGTTCGGCATCAAGCGTAATGACATATGGGTCACCTGAAGCATCACGGATCAATCCTTGCGCGGTACTCGCATAAATGGCGACTCGCTCTTTTGGCTGGTCGTCTTGCGGAGAATGAAAATCCATGATCCCCGAAACTGTTGTCGTCCGTTCATTAAAGACCTGATCCTCTGCCACTTGCAGACCAGTCGGTGGTCGTACATCCACGACGACCGCATCAGGCAAAGCGGCAATACTCTCTTCTGTTGCATGAATGAAAATCGAATCATCAACATCCTCCATCGTTGGGTCTAATCCTCGGTGGGCACGCAGCACTTCAAAACGTTGACCTGTCTTGAAAAAGTCGTCCCGCGTCCATGCGATCACACCATTATGCACCTCACCAAAAACATCGACAGTTGATTTGGAGGAAAGCCATTGCGTTTCAAGCTGGTTGCCCGCTTCGTCCTTCAAAGCAACTTCCACCCAGACCTCATCATCCCAAGCATCGCGAATCGCCCCCGTGTATTCATACGGAACGACCGCTTTGGCATAAAAGGTTTTGTCGGCATTGGTCGGGGTCACTAAGTGCTGGATCATTGGCGGATAATTATTGGCAGAAAATCGCGTGTAGGCATTCCCGCCCCTAAAAGTCGTACTGTTGAATTCATTTGAAAAAGGCTCTCCCGGCTGCGGACTAACGATTTGTGCAAAATTGACATTGCCTAGTTGATAGCTCAGTGGATTCCAGAAATTGTCCGGATCACCATCTAGATTCACGTCGTTGCGCTTTTCCCAAACCGCTAGTCCAACACGATTAGACATAAAGGTACTGTTACGGTTCGAATTAGAAAAAGCTTGTCCGCCATTCGGACGATTATTTCGGAAGTCATAAAACAGTGGTTCATCAATCACAAAATTGCTTCTGGCAACCGAACTGATTATTCCATTATTTGCACCTAGGGTCCGACCTTCCATTCGAAAAGTCGCGTCTTTTCCAGCTAAGAACTCGGCTTCTCCGCCTTGCATCCAAACAGCAGGTCCACGATGTGCATAGATATGGATTCGACTGTTTTCACCTTGTGCATGAAAAACCGAAGTTCCACTGCCATCAAGAGGAAATTGAATGCCTTGTCGACCAGCCGTATCTGAGCCATTACTGGCAGTAATGGTGGAATCAGCAGATGGGTCAAATTCTCGTTCTTCATCATTGTACTGATCAAATACGGCAAAACCTGTTTCATCAATATAGATGCAATCATCTGCCGCAGTTCTGGTGCCTGCATGGTTAAAGATATTCAACTGACCGGCTGACTCCACATAGAACTCGTTGTTCCGCCCGTACATCCGCACTGCAGCCGCATTTCCGTGGTATTTGACGATATTCATTTTCCCTTGGTCGGCAAGCACAAAGGTCTGTTCCCCGACTAAGCGAAACCGCATAACTGAACCATACTCATGATGTTGCCCATCACCAAACATATTAAACTGCGACCCTTCCCCAGTTACCGTCACATTGCCGCCGAGTTTGGTGGTCGATCCCGCTTTTGAAATTTGATTGACAAAAGCAGTGGTTCCTCTCGGTACACCACTCGTGGGAGCAGGCGCTCTAGAATAGGAGTTTACGACCGCACCACCAGAAATAATCGTACGAGAAAACTTATTTTGCGTTTCATCCCGTTGTCCAATCAAGGAAATGATTGCGCCGTTCGCTCCCGCTAAATTCATTTGTGATGAGGCATTTAAGACCGTGCCTTCTCCATCGACTTCAAAAATCACCTCGTTAGTACGTCCTTCGAGATTTGCCCAAATTGCTTGCCACTGGACACTATAGAGATCTACTTTGGAACCCTTATTGACCCGAAACGAGGTTGAGATATTATTGTTGTCTGGTCGGAGCCGAAAAATCGGCTGCGTATTTGAGATCTTGACATCCGCCTCATCTGTGATCAAGACACTTTTGACATTAAAGCTGCCAGTATCTGAACTGTTGCCCGCGGCTGGGTTCCTGTGAGCCACCCAATGGAACGTTCCGCGAATCTCGAGATTTCCTTGTTGCAAATAAAGGAAATTATTGCCTGTACTTCCCTCTAGCACACCACTTTTTGCCTCGATATTTTCTATTTTGACCGTCCAAAAAGCTGAGGCTGCCAACGATTGTTGATAGATCAACGCGTTTAATCCTAGATTGTTTCCCTGAAAATCGATCGTCATATTTTTCAACTCAAAGACCGCTGGCTGATGATCATGGGTAGTCGTCAGTTCAAAGAAACGTCCAGTAGGATTCGTGCTATAGTTTGGTGTCCCGTTCGTGTTGAAACGCTTCGGTGTGGTTAAGGTAAAGCCATTCCCATCGATGGACACCGACCGATCCAACGCTGTTAAACGATTGTTGGCCTCATCCGTATAATCAGCGGTAATGTCAGCGAGAAACACGATTTCAGAGATCGATGAATCACTAAAAGCAGCCCGCAGCGCTTGATAGTCCGAAACTTCGGCACGCTCTCCTTGCGTCGCCCGTTCTGAAAGCAGTTCGACTGCCGCTGACTCATTGGTTTCCTGCTGCAGAATGTCAAGCAAGGCTACTTCTTCTACAGCCTTGTCAGCTTCCAATCGCAAGGCTTGTCGTTCCTCGAGAGAAGGCGGAGCGATTTTTTGCAGCGTCCGATTTCCCCGCTTAAGGACAAATTCGATGGCTTCTTCTTCTCCTAAAGAAACTGGTAATGCCAAGGACAACGTTTCTTCCGTAGGCGCCACTTCGATCGCCACACCATAAACACCCTCTTGTTCAGCTGGATGCAAGGTCGCTTCCTCAAGCTCAAGCATTTCAAACATTTCTAATGACACCAGCGCTTCATGATTTGCCATCAAGAAAAGCGTCTCGCCAGCGGCTTGTTCCGATTCGATCGTCAATACATATTGTCCTGTTTCTGGGTCAAAGTGACCGGACACTTCATAAGAATTGCCACCATGGATAGCAAAGACCGCATACAAGACAGAAATAAAGATAAAGACCCCTAATGCAGCGGCAGCCAGTTTGATTTTCGAGACAGTCGCTAGAACAGTAAATGATTTCATCTAGGCACCCCTTTCCTTTGATTACTCCAACAGTTCTTGTCCCGTTTCAAAGCTTGATAGATAATACAGCTTGATAACGACACTTGCCGAAAACGCATCTGCTCCTGACGTATTGCTTCCTTGCCGATATTCGACTGATTCAACTTTTAAAAAGCGATTCAGGTTTTCCATCCGATCAATAAAACGCACGATTCCTTCATTCGTCTCACTCAGGAGGTCAAAGCCGATCCTTGTGACCCGAAATTGCGTAGCCAAAGGATTGTCACCAGTCTGATCTGCCATTTGTTCTGGTGTAGGGTAAAGCATCTCCTCATTAAAGGTCGATTGCAAAATCGTGATCGGCAATTCCGTTTCAAGGGCAGCGAGATCGGTAAAATAAGACTCGATCGCCATGCCATTGGGAATGATCGGCACCTCATTGACCGTCTCTGAGGAAAGAAGGTCTGGTTCCCCTTGTAGGTAAACCAGCTGTTCCTGAATGTCGCGGATCTCTGCTTCGATCCCAGCTAATTCCTGAGCCAATTCGATCCCTTCGGCACGTTTGGGATTCAGTAAAAATAGCCAGAAAATAAGTACGGAGGTAGCGAGAACTAGCGCAATTACCGCGGAGATGATGATGTGTTTTTTGGAGAAAAAGACTTTAGTCATCCGCTTCCACCTCGCTTTCCTCTTCGCTCTCTTCACTGATCACTTGTGGTGCAGCGATTCGTGAGAGGTAGACAGTGATGCGCCCATCTTGCGGCGTTGAACTATGAGAAAAAGATTCATAAGTCACATGATGTACCCAATCGATTGCTTCAAAAGCCGATTTAAGGCGAATCAGACTTTCATAAACATCCCCTTGGACTGCCATGCTCACCAAAGGAAACAATGGTGTACCGTCTTGGGCTGTTTCGGACATTGTCCCCTCGCCATTTAGCAGCAAATTATACGAATTGATGGTCACATCGATTCCTGATGCCACTTCCTCAAAGGTTTCCATAATAGGCGCTGTGAAATATTTCTCTTGCTTTTGCAAGGCAATGAATTCTTGCAGGTCTTGAGATTTTGACGCTAGCATCTCTTCTAACTGGCGCTGGAAAACGATGCGCTCTGCTTGACTAGACATGATATTGCTTTGATTATTGGTCACCAGCCTTTGATAATACCAAAAGCCTAACCCACAAACCCCAACGACTACTAACGAAAGGAGAAGCGAAACCGAAAGAATGACTTCAAACGCCCGATTACGGATAAATTTATTAGGCAATAGATTGATGTTCATGGTTACACCTCTTTCGTCGCTAATCCCGCAGCCAAGATATAGCGGTCGGGAATTTTTTTCTTGCTGGTTTCACTTACTTTTGCGGAAATCGTTTTGACCGGCAAAGAAGACAACTCATGAAATATTTCTTGGACTTCTTTCCGCAGCATTGGATGACCGCCGACTAAGTAGATTTTTTTCAATTCACAATCAGGCGAGATTTCCTGATAATAGTAAGCAATCACCGAATTCAAGGTTTCTGCTAACCCTTCCAGTGCTTGGATCTCCGCACTTTCCCTAAAGTTCACTTGCACAGATTGGGCTTTTTCAATATATTTCCAGTTGGCTTGATTATAATCTTCATACTGCACGTAAGTCGGCACCAATTCTTCAAAAAAGGTGATATTAGCGATGCCAGCATCTAACTCGACCAGCACAAAATTTTCACTCCAGTTGATCTGTCGCTGAAACATACGACTATACGCCAGAAAACTGCAATCGACGCCCATCAGCTGATGGCCGCCTTTTTTCAATGTGTCGCCGAGTTGAATCAAAATCGGCTCTGATGTGACCACGACTGGCACATTGCCATTGATGGTAAACCGATTCCGCTGGATGACCACAGCTTGCGGTTCTGCTTTCTCTTCCTTCTTGCTGGCTTTTTTCTTTTGTGCTTTTGGTGCTTTTTCCTTGTTACCTTTACCAAGGATCAGTAGATCAAAAATCGGGTTTTCAAAAGGCAAAGAGATGGACTCCCCCAATTCAAAATACAAGTACTCGCGAATCTCTTTTTCCGAGTTCATCTTACCGATTGGGATCTGTTTGATCAGCAGACGAGAATTTAGTGCCGTGATCACCACACTCATCGTGCGTAATCCCAAGCGTTTGGCAATCTCATTGAAGGCGGCTTCAAGACTATCAGGATTGCGCAGCTTATCATCTTTAAAAATCGTACCATTCACAACCAGCTCGCCGTATTTGAGACGGTCACCTTTTTTGGTACAGTAACGGATGCAGTTTTTTTGGATGTCGATCCCTACTAAGCGGGGAATTGTTTTTTTGCCAAACATACGAGGACCTGCTTTCTTCTTGTTGGTTTTATATGAAGGAACCAACGTTATTTCTATGTACAACGCTTGCTTAGCAAATCAAGCAAACGCCAAGGTCAGCAACCCAATTCAAAGGAACCAGCCGCTGCCAAGATAAACCATGCCGGTAGCAATGGCGATAAAGGGACCAAAAGCAATGTAGCGGCTTTTGACTTTGCCCCGTAGCATTTGGATCACGTAAAAGATCACTGCCAAGCAAGAAGCGACAAATAAAACCGTCAAGACTTGCACTGGGCCGATATACACGCCTAAGACGGCAAATAATTTGATATCGCCGCCACCCATGCCTTTTTTACTGAGCTCCGCTAATAGATACAATGGCAAGAAGCCAGCAAAGAAGCCGACGAGCCAATACCACCAAAATTCATTTTGCGGTTGGATCAACCGTAAACCGATCCCTCCGGCGAAAAAAGGGGCTAACACTTTATTGGGGATCAGCTGATAGAAGATGTCGCTGGCAGAAATAATGGCTAATAAGGCTAATAAACACCAAGCGGCAATCACTTCAGCAGTGCCCCAAAACAGCAAGGTCGTACCCGTAAATAGCATGCCGATCAACACTTCATAAAGAAAAGCAATCAGCGGGATCTTTTTTTGACACTTACGGCACTTGCCTTTTAAAATAAGGTATGATAAAACTGGAATGAGGTCCCTTGCACCTAATGTCTGTTGGCAGTCATCACAGTGCGAGCGAGTCAGCAGGGATTCCTTTTTGGGAACCCGCCAACCAACCACTAGGAAAAAAGAACCTAGACACATTCCTATGATGAAAAGATAACCAATGATTAGGCCCATTGGGATCTGTTGCAAAATTTCGTTCATAAAAAACTCCTTTTTTCCTGGGGGTGGTAGTGCTTAAGTAATTTGGTTCATGTTTATGTTAAATGTTTTATGGTGTTCCGGAACCGAATAACTGAGCACGTGTTAAACTGCTTACTGCATCTTGATCCATACCTGTTATAGCAACAGATGGTTTTGTTCCCGCAGATAGGGCAGCAGCTGGGAGATCCATTGTTAATGTCCCTTCTGATGTAATAGTGAATTGCACAGTTGATAATGAAGCGAAGCCCCCTCCATTATAAAGACCAGCAGTATTTACATCAGCAAGTGTGAAGGTATTATTATTTCCTCCACTAGCAAGACCTTCAGATGTTGACTGGTGCAATACCGCTGCCGAATAAGCAGTCTGAACATCTGAAATCGCTGCATCTTCACGGGCGTTCTGAATAATATTTCCGATTGCAATCACACCAATCCCTGATAGAATCGCAATGATCACAACAACAGCAAGTAACTCAACCAGCGACAAACCTGTCTCATCTTTCATTAATTTGTTAAAACGATTTTCTGTTTTTTCTTCTACTAAAATTGCACTAAGCATACTTTATTTACTCCTCCTACTTTTCCTAAAAATATATATCAAACAGAATGTCTAGGAACTCTGTTAATATCCAAATTGTTATCCTTGAATAGCACCAAAAAGATCAAACATCGGTACCATGATCGCAGCGACGATCAATCCAACAATGACACAAATAACTAATATCACTGTCGGTTCAAGAACTGTTTTGATTCGTTTACTGGACTCGTCCACTTCTTTTTGAAAGATAATACTTAGTCTTTTCAGCATATCTTCAAGGGAACCAGTACTTTCCCCGATTTCTACCATCTGAGTGACTAATAAAGGAACGTTAATGTTTCCACGAAAAATATCACTCATTTTGCCCCCTTCTTCTATTTGAAAGGCACAATTATCAATGATTCGCTTGATAGATTTATTGGACACGACATCCCGACTCATATTCAACGCTGTGACCATACCAACCGAACTACCCAGTAAAGTCGACAAAGTTGTCATAAACAGTGAATAATTATTTTTAATCGCTAATTCACCGAATAATGGTATTTTTAAAATGAAACGATGAACGGCAAAATCGATTTTTTCATTTCGACGGATGAGCCAAAAGCCGATCATAATGCCTACAATAAAGATTGCTAAAACCCATCCTCTAGTTTGAAGAAAGTCACTGATAGCCATGGTAATCACAGTAATTCTTGGTAAGTCTGTATCAAAACTTTCAAATACTTCGACAAACATCGGGACGATCATAACTAGTAAAATGATACCTACAACAAACGTCATCAAGATCAAAATGATTGGGTAAACCATCGCTGTTACGAGACCACTCCGATTTTCAGCACTTTTCTCATAGTAATCCGCCATATCCGTTAAGTTTTTTTCCAAAGATCCTGACATTTCCGAAACGGCGATAACGCTTGTCAACAAAACTGGAAAAGCATTTGGGTGGGCTTTATAGGCTTCTGAAAGTGGTCGTCCGCCATCAATCTCATCCCGAACTTCGCCAAGAATTTTCTTGAAATTCGGATTTTTTTGCTGTTCTTCCAGCATTCGTGAAGCATCAACAATCGTAATCCCCGAAGCGATCAATGTCGAAAACTGGCGTAAGTATGCAACTAATAATTTTAGAGATACTTTGTTGAACAATTGAATCTCTTTATTCGCCAAGGTTTCTGGCTGTTCGATCAAACTGTTGACTTTGATATGCTTTTGGCGCAGCTTTTGGCGGGCTTCAACGGAGGAATTGGCACGTAAGCTGCCAGAAAACGTTTCGCCTCGGACATTGGTGCCTTGATAGGCAAAGAGTGCCATCGGCTATTCGCCCCCTTCCTCCATCAAGTTATCTGCCACATCGGCATCGACCCGTTCCGCAGCAACGAGTTCTTCTAAAGAAGCGCTCATGGTATGCATGCCTTCGTTTTTTCCCATCTGCAGCATATTATGGATCTGGTGGGTTTTCCCTTGACGGATCAAGCTGGCGATCCCTCGGGTATTGAGCATCATTTCGGTTGCTGCTACCCGTCCGTTGCCATCGATCGTTGGCAGCAAGCGCTGGGACAAGATCCCTAGTAATGCGCCAGCAAGCTGTGTACGAATCTGAGTCTGCTGATCGGCAGGAAAGACATCGACGATCCGTTCAATAGTCGCTGGGGCACTTGACGTATGCAAGGTTCCTAATACCAAGTGTCCCGTTTCCGCTGCCGTCAAAGCAATCGAGATTGTTTCAAAATCCCGCAGCTCCCCTACTAAGATGACGTCTGGATCTTGACGCAGGGCAGCTCGTAAGCCATTGCCAAAGGACATGGTGTCGCTGCCGACTTCGCGCTGGGCAACGATGCTTTTTTTGTGGTTATGGATGTACTCAATCGGGTCTTCCAACGTCAAAATATGCGTCTTTTTGGTATCATTCAAATAGTCCAGCATCGCAGCCAGTGTCGTTGATTTCCCTGAACCGGTCGGCCCTGTAACTAAGAACAAGCCTTGGCTTTTATGGATCAGAGTCCGCAAGACGGTCGGCATACCGAGTTTGCTTAGCTTCGGGATCTCGATGGGGATCTGCCGCAAGGCGATCGAAACGGTATCTTTTTGGCGGAAAATATTGACCCGAAAGCGACAGATGTCGCCTAGTTCGTAGGCCAAGTCGGTCTCGCCTTTTCCCTTGAATTCCTCCCATTGCCGTTGGTTGCAAAGGATTTCGGCAATGGCTTCGATGTCCTTGGTGTCGATGGTCGGAACCCCTTCGATCGGTAGCAAGTCGCCGTGGCGACGAAAAATCGGCGGTACGCCTTCGACTAAATGGATATCCGATGCTTTTTGTTCGACGGCGATCATCAACCAATGATCGATCCGCTCTTTAGGTGACATGGCAGCAAATTGCGCCGCTTCGTTGCGATTGACGCCCTGTGTACTGCTGGCAGTCGTCGTTTTTGTCACTGCTTGCCGTTCTGCTTTTTGAATGATCTCCCGCGTCGAGACAGATCGGTCTTGATCGCTCTGGCGACTGTGGGCACGTTTTTTTTCTCTCAGTTCACGATTTTCCCGAATGCGGGTACGGGTCGGAGCTGTTTTTTCTCTCGTCGCCCTTTTGGTTGCTCGCTCTTGTGTTGCCACTCTCGTTTGATCCATTAAACCAGCCCCTTTCTATGTGCATTTCCTTCTAAAACAATGTATGTAGTTCTCCGGTGATCCCTGGATCACCGATAAATCAATCAGCGCCTCACTCTTCTGCAGCGACCACCTTCAAGACTTCTTCGATGGTGGAAAAGCCTTGTTGCACTTTGTCTAACCCATCATCCAACAAAAAGCGCATCTTTCGTTCCTGAACATAATCCATCAGCTGGTCGTTGGTCGCTTTGTTCGTGATCATACGGCGCAGCTTGGCATCGATCGTCAACAGCTCTTGGACGGCCATTCGCCCTTTGAATCCCGTATTGCCACACTTTGGACAGCCCACGGGTTGTGCCAGTTCCGTAACCGTGATGCCATAGGATTCAAATAACTGCTTGTCCTTGTCGCTGGCTGGTCCTACTGTCTTACAAGAAGAACAAAGGGTTCGGACGAGCCGTTGAGCTAAGATGCCTTCTAACGCATTGGCAACCAGAAACGGTTCTACCCCCATGTCGACTAAGCGATTGATGGTGCTGACGGAATCATTGGTATGCAGGGTGGATAATACCAAGTGCCCGGTCATGGAAGCCCGAATCGCAATCTCCGCCGTTTCGCCATCTCGAATCTCTCCCACCATCACGACATTGGGGTCTTGTCGCAAGATCGACCGTAATCCAGCGGAAAAGGTCAAACCGACATTGCTGTTGACTGCCACTTGGTTGATGCCTTGCAGCTGAAACTCTACTGGGTCTTCGACGGTGATAATATTGATCTCCGGCGTGTTCAACTCTTGCAGCGCCGCATACAAGGAAGATGATTTCCCTGATCCTGTCGGTCCTGTGACAAGAATGATTCCATGGGGTTTATGCAAAATCGCTTTAAAGGTCGCCAATACCTTCGGTTCAAAGCGAAACTCATCTAGGCGCCGAATGCCACTGGAGCGATCCAACACCCGAATCACGACTTTCTCCCCATGAATGACAGGCAAAACCGAGACCCGCAAATCAACCACGTTGCCCCCGTTACGAATCATTGCCCGACCATCTTGTGGCACACGTGTTTCGGTGATATCCAAGGAGGAAATGATTTTCAGTCGTGAAGTAACACCAGTCTGAATACTCTTAGGCAAGTTTTCATGGGTACGAAGCTCCCCATCGACCCGTAAGCGAACAACTAATCCTTTTTCTTGGGGATCGAAATGGATATCACTGGCGCCCCGATCCACTGCATCTTGCAGCAGGGTATTGACCAATTTTACGATTGGCGAATCATCTAATTTTGAGTCGCCTTCTGGATCGATGGTTTCAACGAGAGAGTCGCTCAAGCCATCCAAACTGATCTCAGAAGGGTAATCGCGAACGATCAGTTGTTGGATATCGGCATTGTGGGCTTTTTGCGGACGAATCAATAACCCAGTGATCAAACGCATTTCATTGATCGCCGCATAATCCCCAGGGTTTGCCATCGCAACGGTCAAGCGGTTGCCTTTTTTTTCTAATGGAAAGACGCTGTGCTGTTTGGCAAACGAGCGGGGGATCAGGGACAAAACCTCTGAGCTGATCTCTAAGTCAAACAGGTTGCCTGTTTGTGTTTTCTCAGCGGTGGTTGAACTTGGACTACTCTCAGACTTTTTGAGAGGCCTTCTAGGTTTTCTACGTGGCGTTCTTTCACTTGATTGCGGCAACTGGCGCCCTCCTTTCAATAATCGAGTTTGTTGATATAGTCAAACATTCGTGTAACGGTTAAATATGCTTCATCATCAGACCACATGTTTCGATCCAAAAAACTTCTGAGGATCGTTACCTCCCCCGGTTGCGCCTGACTTTCAAAGTCGCGGACGCGATAATTGACGCCTAATTGTTGCAGTTGATTTTCTAGTTCCACCTGGTCATCCATATAGTAAGGTACGAGAACGACCGTTCCTTCAAGACGACGGTTATGAGCCCCTGTTGCTAAAAATGTCGGGTCAAATAATGCCAAATCTGGCAGTATTTCCATGACAAAGGTCGACTCTCTATCCACAGCTAAATGAAAGGGTTCAACGCCTGTATGACCCAAGATCAGCTGGGCACCATTTTTTAAGGTGATTTGATTCCAATACGCTGGATCTCCATAATAAGAATCAAAAACCGCTGAACTGCCGGCTTCTGCTAATGCCAATCTACGAGCAGTTTTCGGCGCATCGATAAATGAAAGCCCGTGAACCTCCATTATGGTATTGCTGCCATCCAATGTGATTCTTGACGGGTCATGGGGCACTGTGAATTGATTTTGATTCTGAAAATACGAGAAATCATCGATCGTTCCACCACTAGGCATCATCGTATTCGTCAGCATAAAATCACCATAAACAGTAATCCTTCGTTCCGTATCTTCGGTACTATGCACGATCGAGCCTTCCGTGACTGGTCCCGCATAAAAATTGCTGCTCGTCAGAACCATCGACGGCTTCATAAACGTCAAACTATCATCTGCCGCAGGGTTCTGTTTCGTAGCTTCTCGATGATAAAAATTAAAATAATTGGTATTTAATTCGCCTAACCCAGTGCCCGCATCCGGTGAATTTACGGAAACATTCAGATGGCCTTCAGCAAAGAGAACCCCTTCTTGCTCAACTCTCGAAGCCGAACTATTGGTGTTGTTGATCCATACGTTTCCAGCAAGGATATCCGTATATGCTTGTGAGAGGACCAAGCGACTGCCAGCTCGACTGCCCAAATCGATATACATTCCTAAACCGGCTTGCAAGAAGATGTCTTTGATCACGTTCAACCCGTTACTAGGCTGTCCGCCATCATTCTGGATCGCAAGCAGACTTTTTGCCGAAAATTGCCCGCTTCCCTGTCCTTCCATCTGGACCCCATGATTAAAGAAAAAGGAACCATCGAAATGCAGCCAATTAAGAATCGGCTTTGTTCGAAAATCTAAAAATCTGCCGTCTTGAAAATCTTGCAGGACATTGTTGGCAAACCCGAATTGCAAGAAGTCATCCGATTCAAAAGCGAGATAATCAAACGATGGACGTACGCGTTGAAAATCGGCGACTTCAAACAATTTTCGAACCCAAGTATCGGCGGATACAGCTTGCCCTGCTGTAGAGGGTAAGTAATAGGGATAAAAAATGTTTCGCCAAATATCCAGCTGTGTTTGTCTTTGTTCGAGGTCTTCTTCTTCAAGCTGCATTTCATAGATATATTCGGCAGAAGCTGTATGTACTCGCGGTTGCCCTTCAGCCAATTGCGTCTGATCCGTGACTTGCGATTGAATTCGAATAATGATTTGAAGATTGGTTTTATCTGGCAGCATCGAGGCGGATTGGATCCATCCTTGCTCCCCACCAGATTTGGTCATTACATAAGGGGCGATCTCATTATATTCATAGTCAACGACAGAGGAGGTAAAAGAAAATGTATCATCAATGGTCTCATTCACATCGACTTCGTCCAGCACAAATCTCAATTCGTTATCTAGATGGTCTTGCCAGTCATTATTATTAGAATAGAAGCCGCCATTCTGCATGGTTCGAGTGATGAAATCATCTATTCTCAGTTTTAGCTCCTGAGAAGCGAGTTGAAAGGAATATTCGTGTACATCTTCCACTCGACGGAAGCTATCTATCGTTCGAATTTGTGAATTGACATTTCGAGCAACAAGGAAGACCAAGCCAATCATCAAAGAGGAAAGAATGATCGCCGCGAGGGCATAAATCAGCGCAAAACCAGCTTCATTTTGTCTACCATCTTCCATTCCCGGGTACCCCCCCTCTTGCTTTCTCATTGTCACGATAATTGATCGTAAATTCTCGTTTATAGATAATCTGCTTGTGGTAATCAGTGACCAGCTCCTCCATCTGCCACCAGCCAGTCAAATCATCATAATAATCCGCAAAGTTGATCGTTTCCGTGTAAAATAAAACGAAAAACTTGGTCTGGATACTGAACGTATCGCGATAATTTGGCGTATAGTGATGGGTCAACGTCGCTTCATTCTCATTTTTTTGTTGAATGATCTTTAACTTAATCGTAGGATCTTTCGTATCATAGACTCTGGCACGAATATTGTTGGTATCTGTGATATCCGTCACAACCATTCGCGGACTGCCCTCTTCCGTAATCGTTGCCCCTAAGGTTCCTTCGGGCATTGTTTTGACAATATGTTCCTCGTGGAAAAGAAGACTATCATATTTTCCTAAATACCCCGCATGTTCATAGATACCATCAATTTTGGCGATTTGGTCTGCTTGCGCCAAGATTTCATTCGCTATCCCTTGAAAGGCAGCAATTCGACCTTGACGAACAGAAGCTTGGACGATCAAAAAGAGTGTCCCAGAAAAGAGTGCAATGATGATGCCGAATATGACCATCGCCCCTAACAATTCGACAAGCGTGATTCCTTGCTCATCCTGTAATCGATGCTTCATCTGCGCCCCTCCTTTGCAACTCCGCAAGAACAGCCAGCCCTTTCAATAGTCTACTACCCAATGCAGATACGTTTCTGTCAAAAATGCGCCCGTTTGTTTATCGAAGACCTGAATAATAAGTCCGAGCCCGAGCTGACGACGGTCGTAACTGTCTTCTCGCAGTCCATGACTGGGGTCTTCGCGAATGGAGACCTTGACCAAATAGTTGGTGGTTTCTTCATTCTCCGACAAGTACGTTCCCATATAGAGGCGATTTTCTTCCGAATTTACCAAGGGCTGCGGCAAATGAGCGCCAGAATGATCGTATACCACCTTGCGAATAAATCGGCCCCGATTGAGATCATCTACAGCAATCGGGATTTCTTCATACATCGGTTGCCCTTGCGCATTGTATTGAATCCCTGAATTATCGAGGACCAAATGGTGTCGGCGAACTTCTGAGGGATCATCTGGATCGACCATCATCCAAGAAGGTCTAGCCGTAAAGATCCCGATATTCAAATCCGCCAAGTCTTGAGTCTGTGCCCGGTATATTAGCCATTCCTTGACATCATCTCGTGCTGCGATGGCTTCTTCCATTCGGGTATTGTAGCTAAGGATCAGGTTATTTTGGATGATCAGCATGGCGATCATGACCATTGCGATCCCGAGAATGACGATCGCTCCAAGGATCTCAACCAGGCTGAACCCCGATTCATCAAGTACACTATGTGCATGTCTGCCGTTTTTCAGTTTTATCACCTGCTTTTTGCCTAGCCTCCGATCAAGGAGAATCCTTTTCTTCTAGCTGGTTGATACTTGTATCTGGGTCAAGAAAAGATAATTTGCTAAGGGTAAACCCCCAGTGAATCAGTTTATTGAAATCAGGGTAGTCAGCTAATGGAATACTTTTTTTGGCTTTGCGTGTGATGCGGATTCGTTCCCTGATATAATGATACCTTTCTTCTTCAACCAGTCGCTGAATCTCGGCGATCCCTTTTTCAACATCAGGATCTTCGACATTCGCTTGCATGTATTGTTGATAGAAATAATCCAAATACTTCCCGTATTGAAGAAAATAACGGTATTCAATTTCTTCAATGACCATTTTCACGTGAATCTCTCCTTGACTTATTTTCTAGCAACTTATTGAAGTGAGTGCAAATGCCGATAGATGATCGCAGTGGCACTCTCTGGCCGATCATTGTCTAACTGAAAGACCTCCTTTAATGATTGTCGATCAGAAGCCTGAATGACTTCGACTTTCGGTAAAAGTTCGTAGGCAAGATGGCTATCGTCTGCGACACTTGTATCGATCATCACTTGTTCGATCAGTGAACGGGTGACGCCATAACCGTCTTCACTTTGATAGGATCGGTCCAAAGGGAAACTATAATAAAACCAGCCATCATCGGGATTATAGATCCAAGTATTTCGATCAATCTGACGGTAATCGCTCAAAGAACCGAATTCGATCATAATGGCTTCTGAATCGATCTGGGCGGGACTTTCAGAGACAAAGCTGCTTAGCGTTTTCACCGTTTGGGTCGGATACAAGCCAGCAGCATCGGGAAACGCACTGATCATCTCTGGCAAGTGAAAGGCACTGCCTAACCCAGATTCTGTCGTCGTGTAATCAAATGACGACTGGTCAATCGTTCCCTGTTCTCCGAGATACGTGAATCCCGTAGGTTCCTCACTGGTGGAAAAGGGGCTGGCTAGCTGCGACTCCGCCCAGTTTCGAACAAAATAACGATACCCTTCAAGATAATAACTATAGGTCAAGTTGGCTGCTTCAAAGGTCCACTCAGCAACCGGATCAGCAGGATTGAGCAGCAGCAGTTCCCCACTCATTTTCTGCATGACCGGTTGTTGGTTTCGTCGAAAGGAATAGCTGAAGTGAGCTTCGACAAGGACCGGTTCTTGCCAGAGATCTGGTGGACCATCGATCAAGTCTGATGACGGTGGCTCCTCCATTTCTTCATTGCCTTCGGTGCGATCGTAGAAGTTCTCAGGATTTTCCTGTTCTTCAGCGTCTAGTTCCCCCAATAACTCCTGCATCTCTTCACTATCGAAGGCATCCAAGGGAGGCGTGGGTGCCAACTCTTCGATCGTCTCATCGCTGATCCAAACCATCACTTGACCATCAAGAGCATTTCCAATGAGTTCTGGGATCTGCTGGGTCACGTTCTGATACCCCCTTGCTAAAATTTCGTTTTCATCAAAGCGAGACAGTACTGGTAATAAGTCTGGCGCATCACTCGCATCTGCCGCCTGCTCAAAAGCTGCTTCCTCACTGTCTGGCGCGATATAGCGCAGCACTTCTTCAAAACTTGCTCGGACAAAGACTGGCACTTCACTAGCGTTCATTACCCGAACGGATCGTTGGATCGTCGTCCCTGTAAGGGTCATTCGTTCCTGCCATTCTTCCAAAATCTCGATTTTTTCGAACACTTCATTTTCATCCGCTAATCGACGAATATGAATAGACTGATTATTCTGCCAAATCAAGATGCTAAGCAACAAAAGAAAGAAAAGCAGACCCGCGATACTATTTCTTAACACAATTTTTTTTGCACCCTTGTTTCCTCTTTTCTCAAGTAAAGAGATAAATGCCTAATAGAATGAATAAGGCGATCAATGATACACAGAAGATGATGGATAATATCAAGTTTTGATCAATAAAACGAAACACATCTGCTACATGGTTGATACTCATTGAGACTTCTCCAACGAAACGGTCTGCTTCGATGGCTTCTTCCCCAAATGCCTGTCCATCACCAATGACGGATAAATGATAGCCCTGCTCTTCGTCAGCCTCGATCGATAGTACTCGGCGAGCAATATAGCCGGTTCCTGAGCCATTTGTAAAGACCGCGAGCCCGTTTGGCTGTACTTGAGTGAAGGCTTGTTCTCTTAAAATGATCAAATCTTGTGTGCGTAATGCGGAGCTGTCAAGATTCGCCATCCCATTATCTGATAAACGCACCACCCGATGATTAAAAACTGTCATTTCGTTTTGATCAGTCACATATAAGCCGATAAACGTAAATAGGACAGTCATGCTACAAACCAAGAAAATCAGATAGATGATTTTCAGTACGAGATTGCCAGATTTCTTTTTGGCTGTTGGTTTCTTCGTCGCGGCTTTGCCTTTTTGCGGGGGACGTCGTTTCTGGGAAACTTCCGCTGGTTTTTTTCCGTGCTTGTGGGTCCCTTTTGATTTGGCATTAGGATGACTTGATTTTTTGATTTTCCCCTGCTCGTTGTGCTGACTTGGACGTGCTTGCTGCGGTGGACGCTTTTTCTTTTTGCGTGGTGCTTCACTGGTCGTACTGGCAGCTGCTCTTTCTTTTTGCTTGCTAGGATGCTGCTTTTCGGTCGGTAATTTGGGGCGATTCGCTGTGCCAGCCGCTTTTTTTCGTTTCTTTTTCACAGGCGCCTGTCCTGTCGGTTCTTTTTGGGTCGGCTTTTTTGGTCGTTTCTTGCCACTAGAAGGGCTGGCTTGCTTTCCTTGCGCCTGAAACTTTTCGATTCGGGGATTTCTCGGTGTATCCTCTGATTGGTCTCGTTTTTTTTCACGTTTGGCAGGCTGTGGCGGACGTTTTTTTCTTCTAGGTGCTTGCGACTGATTACTCATTGGCATCTACCTCGCTGCCCGCTCGTTCCATCCCTCTTAATTGGTTTGCATAAGTATTGGCATTGGCATTTTCCTGCAAGCGATCCTTGACGGTCCGAATGGACGCTGGCAAATTCCCTGAGCCTCGACGATTTGCCGCGCTTCTTTGCAAGTCTTCAAACAACGAACGGGTCGTCTCCGCTTCTTCCTTGCGGGCTGCTTCGATTGCTTGTGCACGTGTGCGTTCAATCTCTTCCAAAATCTCTTCGGTCGGCTCATTATCATAAATGGTTAGATCATAGGCCTCAATCAACGCATTCAGCTTTTGGTCATAATGGATGTCCGTAGCATAGCGCCCTGTCAACCACGCAGTTGCTTCCCGATAAGTTGGGGCATTTTCTTTCCAAACGGGGGCATAAAAGCGCGGGTTGCCTGTGATGCCTCCTCTTAGTAAGCGAGCGTAATCTTCGATGGATTCACGGTAACTTGGGTATTTACGGAAATTGGAAGAGATCGTATACCACGCACCACTTCCATCATCTTCTTGCGTATTGAAGGTCACTTTTTGCCCACGAAAGCTGCCCTTGATGCCAAAGAGATTGTGGTTTGGCGGACTGGATAAGGCACTATTTCCTGAGCCAGTCTCCAAGATGGCTTGTGCGATCATCACTGAAGCATAAAGATCATTGTTATAGGCAACATCCTGCGCGTCAGAACCAATCTCATTGATGAATTGTTGTGTCGTTAGATTACGAGAAACCGAAAATTGAAAGTTGCTTTCCCGCTCTTCTTCATCGATCGGCGATTCGGGTTCTTCAGTGATTGGATCGGGCTCTTTTTCTTTGTCCTGATTGGTTTGATTCCCATTTGATTGGTTGTTTCCGCTATTGTTGCTGCTGTTGGTATCGTTGGTTTCTTGCTCATTCGTTTCAGGTCCAGCAGGCTGATTCGGCTGTTGATCGCCTTCTGAAGGATCTGGCGTCGACGGAACGTCTTCGGCCTCTTGATTTTCTGTTTCATCCGTGCCGCTCTCCATCTCTTCCTCGTCTGTCTGTCCCTCGTCTGCCGGTCGTTCCACATCATTTACGACTTGGACTTCCGTTCCTTTTTCGCCCTGCTCCGCTTCTTCTGGAAGGGTTTCTTTTGTTTGTTCTGGAGGAGTATCAAGTTGCTCCGTTATCCTGTCAGCTCCTTCGTAAGAGACCGGTCGGAGGGCATCCGTTATCGATTGCCCACGACTTTCTCGTTGTGCATCGATGGTTTCCATATAAGTAGATGGTTCTACACCTAAGATCGATCGAACCATGGCTTCAGAAATCGTTTGATTATTGATGATTCCGATAAATGCTCCGATCGCTAACAGACTTTTTACGTTTCTTCTGGGCTTTTTCATCTTCTTGATCCTCCTCCTTGGGGCTGTTCTTGCTGGTGCCTTTTTTTGGTCGTTCATGGTCTTTGCTTTCATTTTTCTCAAGCTGCACAAGCAGCAATTGATAATGAAAGGCATTGTTCCGCAAATACATCGTAAAACCTAGCAAAAGAGCGAGTAAAAACAAGTGACTGATAGTGACATATTCTCGAAAGGCAGAGAGATAAAAATAGGCGGTCAGCTGCAAAAATACCGCTAATGGGATCAAAGAAGCAATAAAGTAGATGCGGTATAAGAATAAGAATCGTTGTTTTTGCTTTTGGGTTCTCATAGACTGCTCCTAACGTCTGTATTGCCTTCGATCAATGCTTTTTTTTCTAATAGATAGCTTTCGCTTTGGAGAAGATCAAAGTAAGCGGCTTTTCGTAAAAGATTGTCATAGTCCATCTTCATAATGCGTGCGTAAGGTTTTCTAAACCATGGTCGCTCATACAATTTGACTCGTGATTCAATCACGCTGCATTCATAAAAAACTAAACTGATATCTTTAGCAGATAGGTTGTTGTCGACCACTTGCTGCACTTGCCCTCTCTCATAGGTCAATTCTTTTTCGTTCAACGTCATTTTTTCGATCTTTTGTACGAGATTGTCATTGATGCGCCAAACCTGTTCGAGGTATTTGGCTTTTTGAAAAAGATAGGTATATTCTCGTAAGCTGATTTTCAATTGCGTATGCCAGTTCTCGTCTTCTTCATCGGTCAAGCTGTTTAAATAGTGGATACTATTTTTGATCAAAGAGGCTTCTAAGTTTTCGATGTAGATCTCAAGCTTTTGATTGGCCAAGCGCAAGCGCTCTTTGCTTGCTCGTTCTCGTTTCGCCTCTTCCTCCAACGCTAATTCATTGGCGTTGACTTTGGACAATTGCTTGGCTTTTTTTGACTGTTTTTTTTTGCTGCTTTTTTTTCGAACTTTCTTTTTGAACTTTGGTGGCTCATCCGCACTGACCTTTTGGAACTCGAGCGTGTCTTCCAGTTCTTTTTTCATTGCATTGGTTTTGCCCTGACGTTTTTCTTCATGGACTTGCGCTTTCGGGCGACTCACAAACGTGACATTTTGTTCGTCGATCACGCTTTGTACGATTTTTACCAGTTGCTCTTTAAAGTCGTTCGCATCACTTACACCAGCGGGGGCTTGCTGCTGCAAGCTAGCATGCAACTGCATCGTAAAGGGAAACTCTTCTTCGGTGTATGCGATTGGTACAAACTCCAAAAACAAATTGCTTTTCTCATCGGACACATGATTGATGCCGATTTGCGTCCACACAAACTGAGGAAATTGCTGTTCCAAGGGAATGCGTAATTTTGAGTAATCGATTTTTTTCCGTAAGATCTCCATCTCGATATGATGGGTGAAGGCTTCGATGGAATAAAATTGCTCAAAGTAATGCGTCACTTGTTTGCGAATCGAGGATTTGAGCGGCCACTTTTTTTGATAGAGGTTGTCACAGGCAGTGATTACTGATGGAAGTGCCTCTTGTTTGTAAAATAATTCCTCAAGATTTGGACTCAAGGTTGGATAGATGGCAATTTTTAAAATATCATTCGTCACATTCGTCCCAATGACCAACATTCTCATAAGAAATCAAGTCGTAGTTGTTGCCTGTGATTTCTTATACAGCATATATGGTCCTAGTGGGTTTCCCTCCTTTGTCGTGTCGCTCTCGGAAATTATTTAGCAGACCTTTTCGTCTATTCCGACTCATAACCTTCTTTTTAGTCTGGCAGATTCAACACTTTGCTATGCTGGATCAACTGCTCAAACAACCCTTTCGATTCATGATGAAACGTCGTAAGTCGTTCTTGGTATTGCTTGATCTCTTGACGGATTTTCATCACTTCCATCGATGCTTCTGAAATGATCTTGTGGGCTTCATTTTCCGCCATTTGACGTCTTCTGTCGGCTTCCAGTTCTGCTTCAGCAGCGGTTTCCCGTGCTTTTTCTTTTGCTTCGATCAAAATCGTCGCCAGCTCGTCCTTCATTTGTTCGACCTTTGCCAGCTCACGTTCCAAGTCACGCTGTAAGACATTCTTATCTGCCAATTGTTCGACTCTTGAACGTTCGAGATCCCGATATTTCGCTTCCGCTTCTTGCAAGCGCAAGTTCAACTGTTGATTTTCATTTTCAAGCGAAGTGATCCGCCGCATGCTTTCGACTTCTTTTAATTTGTAGTTTTCGATTATCGCCGCTTTTTCTTCTAAATGAATCGCTTTTTCTTCAAAAGCCTGGACTTGCTTGCTTTTTTCTTCTAATTCTTTTAGCAGTTCATCTTCTCTTTGACGCAATTGTTCGAGCTCTTCTTCTACTTCGATCAATTCGTCTTCTTGACTCGTCAACTGCTCAATTTCTTGCTCATAATTGGTTTTGAGGGCTTCTTGTTGACGTTCTGCTTCTTTTAACTGCTGCTGTAACTCGTTGTAGCGCATTTGCAGCTGCTTGTTTTCATAAATGATACTTTCTTGTTGCGTCGCTTGCGAAGCCATCCGATTGATGGATTCTTGTTTGTTTTCCAATTGCTTGGTCAAATGTTCGACGGTCTTGGTCAGTTGTGAAACGGTATTTTCTAATGCCAGCAGCTCTTCTTGGGCATCATCGTCATACTCGTCTTCCTCGTATTCTTCATCCTCGTACTCGTCGTCCTCATATTCTTCATCGTCATACTCATCGTCATCATATTCTTCATCATCGTACTCGTCTTCGTCGTACTCTTCTTCATCATATTCCTCGTCGTAGACATGAACGCCTTCGTAAGTTTCTTCATCTTTCTTTTTGCGAAATAATGCCATGTTACCCCTCCTGATTCCTCACTCATCGATGATTTGATTCGTTAACAATTTAGTGTGTCTACAAATTGGTCTGCTTGTTCGTCTGCTTTCGTGAAAAGTTGCACTTTCGCTGTTCTATCCGCGGTCGTTCTTTCAAACGAGCTGACGTTTCTGCTGTGACCTTTTGAGCAGTGATGTCCGTTTCCTTCTTGCCATCATTCGTTCAAAAAAAGAAAGCAAAAACCACCACACCCCTTGATTTTCACGACCTCCATTTATTTTGGAGGATAGAAATCAAGTCAGTGAATCGGCCTGTTTCTCAATAAAATAGCCATTAAACGAAAAGACGGCTTCCGTTCGCAGAACATCTGTTGTCTATTTGATAGTATCAAAGCAAAAACAGATTGAAAAATCAGATATTTCTTCACTTGATGAAATATCTGTCAGAGCGAGTCGGTTATCCACATGATATTGTTAAAAATTGAGCAAAATATCCTCGTATTAAGGAAACGAATGGTCTTCTTTAAACGATCTTTATCTTAAATCAACAATCACGCCTTCCTAACCGCCGATCAATCCCCTCAAAAAAAATCAGCGACCTTATAAGCCAAGGTCGCTGATCGATTCTTTACCTATTATATAGTTTTACTGCTCAGTCATCTTTCATCTATTGGAAGCGATCCCTTTTCTCTCAGTTTGAAAGCCGGTTCCTGTCTACCGATCCGCAACTGTAAGTTTTTTTCTCCCTAATGGGCTGCTCTTCTCTTGCCTTCAAAAAAAGAAAGAACCGTTTCTTGAAAATCAGTTTTCTTTAAACGAACAACTTTTTATGCATGTATAATGTCGCCATCCGATAATCATAATGGATCATCGAAAAGGCTAATAGCTCCCCATTTCTCAGATAGCTGTCGTCTCGTACGATCAATGCGGGCATGCCTTCTTCTAGATGAAAAAACGCAGCTTGTTCCTGTGATAGCGGTTTGCTTTGAATGAACTTGTCGATGAAGGCGACTGTCAGTTGTTTTTCTTCTGCCAAAGCTTGGAACATTGACCCCTCCATCATTGTTTCGGAGATCTCCCCTACGATTTCAGGTATATAATAGGAACGCTCAATCAAATACGGTTTGTCATCTAGCGTGCGAAACCGTTGGACTTCGATAAAGTGCTGATCTTTCGCAAATTGTTTTTGGCTTGGGAGAAACAACGCCTCTGATACTTTGACCAGTCGCTTTGAGGCTTTGACCGTTCGAATGTTTTTCTCGCCCCGGGTCAAGTCTTCATTGAAGCCAAGATCTCCTTGTTCAATGGTCGGTTTTTGGTTGTTATGAAAACGAATATACGAGCCGCGGCCTTGCATCTGGTAGATCCAGCCCATCTTGCTCAACTTATTGAGGGCTTGGCGTAACGTATAACGAGAAACTGGATAAATTGCCAAAAGCTCTCGTTCACTAGGCATCTTCCCCTGCTCATTTCCAATGTCACCAGCTTCGATTTTTCTGATCAATTCTGCTGCTAAGTCTTCAATACTGAGTTTCGTCATCTGCCTACTCCTTTCCTTGCGATTCTCTACTACTATTATCGTCTTTGGCGTAAAAAAAGCCAGCTATTTTTCATAGCCGGCTTATCAAAAAAACGGAAAGATTATGCCTTCGTTGCGTTTGCTTGTTCGTCCTTGTATAATTTGCCATCATACATTTTGATGAATGGGAACCAAATCAAGAAAGCAACGACTGCACAGATGATTGCTAAGACAAAGGCACGCCAGTCACCACCTGAACCAATAAAGCCGGATAAGCCAATTGGGGTCGGCCACGCTACTTGGGCAATCGGTGGGTTAACAAAGCCTAAGTTGATGCCAAAATAAGCAACGGACATTGAAACCATCGGTGCTAAGAAGAATGGGATCGCCGTGTACGGGTTGTATACCACTGGCATCCCGAACAAAATCGGTTCATTGATATTGAAGAAGGATGGCACGATCGCTGCTTTTCCTAAAGCACTTAACTGCGCTGATTTTGCAAAGAAGGCGATGAAAATCACCATTCCTAACGTCGCTCCTGAACCACCGATCGTTACGAAACTATTGTTAAACTCACCCGCAAAGGCAATGTTGGCACCATTTTGGTTTTCCACCATATTCGACAATACGATTGGCGTCAAGAATGAGGTCACGATCGTTGCCCCATGAATACCCACGATCCAGAGCGCATGCATGAAGAAGTAGATAACAAGTAGTCCGACCCAGGTACTGGTCAATTGCGTCACGAAACTAAAAGGAATCGCAATGACTTTGAAAATATCTGTGCCCATTGCGACTAATGCACCATTGATGACGATTACAGCTAATGAAGTCAGTGCCGTTGGGATCAATGCTGTAAAAGAGGAAGATACTCCTGTTGGCACTGTGTCAGGCATTTTGATGACAATATTGCGTTTCACACAGAATGCGTAGATTTTTACGGCAATAATCGCCATGATGATCGCTGTAAAGATCCCAGTTGTTCCTAAACGAGTCACCCCGCCAGCCATTTCCCAACCATCGATGATTTTTTGGTCATCAGAAATGACATTGACTAATGTTGCCATACCGCCTTCAAAAACTAATTGTGGCAAGCACATAAAGAACGCCATCATTGAAAGCAACGCGCCATTGACTGGGCTAAGAACGATTTTTTCTTCTTGTGCTTGGATTTTGGTGTACTCGTAACCAAACACGACACAGAAGTAAAGTGCTAAAATCCCCATCGTTGCGGTATTACCTAACATGTAAAGATTTTGGATCTTATCGAATGACGCACTCCAAATGCTCTCTAATGCAGGGAAGCTTTGTGGTAAAACGCTGACGATCAAGAACATTGATCCTACAATAGTGAAAGGAATCGACGCCATCCCGGCTGCCATGACCCCACGAACGATCCGTAATTGTGAGATTTTCCCCATTGGACCCATTAAGTAGCGGTCCAAGAAGGCAAACATTTTGTTATTTTCTGAATCCATTGACTGTTCCTCCTTGAGTTTCAAATGTAGTCAAATACGTGAAATATTTGTCGCGGTCATGCTCGATCAACCACGCTTTACGCTGGATGAACAGGCACGCGATCATGCCGACAGTAAACAAGGCAAGTAAGATGCCTCTACCCGATTGATTCATAAAAGGAATCAATGTTGCTTGCTGTCCGATCAAAATAAATAGAATTGCAATCAGATTGACACCGAATTGGAGCCAATATCCGATTTTTGTCACCAGTAAACGATTCGATTGCTGCCAATATTTTTGAGTTTGTTCAATAAGTATAAGTCCATCAACGATCAATAAGGCAATGGGAATCAAACCAGCCCATGTCCATTGAGACAGACTCAATATGGTCCAATAAAGATTGACAAAGAAAAAGATCGCAGTCATATAACGAAAAAGTAAAAAACGATTAAACCGCATACTTTTGTTTGCATATTCTTTCTTGGCTGCTTGGGTTACCGGTTTCCTTTTGGTCACAAGTCCTCCTCCTTTCTTTTTGCTTTCGCTCAACAACTTGTTCGAACAAGTTATATTCTAGCAGAATTCTTGTTGAATGCAACCGATTTCTTTTTGAAAGTTTCCTCTGAAAATAATCTGCTTTTTCATTTGTTATTTCTGAAAAGTTAAGCTGATCTCAAGGAACCGTGCAGGATAATACTGGAATGTTCCTGATGTTTGGCTTTTGTTCGAGCAGAAAAAAAGTTGTTTTTAGCGTTACTTTTTGCAAAAAATGTTTGTTTCTGAAGGCTTTATCCCCCATGCAAGGCAACAGGTTTGTCAACTTACTAACTTTACAGTACACTCTAAGTAACAAAATAGTTGATTTCAAACATGCGTTATTTTTATTAATCGACATTGCCTGTACTCGTTCCTTAAAACGAAAGGAGATCTCCCAATGGATGTATTAGAAACTTACTTAACCAGCATTGAAGATCCAGTAAAACAAGAAAAACTCCGTGCCTTATTTGCCGCTATTACCAAGAAATTTCCTGACCTCGTTCCAGTCATTAAATGGAATCAGCCGATGTTCACCGCCCATGAAACCTTTATTATCGGTTTCAGCGTTTCAAAACCGCACTTTTCTGTCTCTCCAGAAACCAAGTGTCTTGAACAGTTTACCGATGCCATTGAAAAAGCTGGCTACAGCCATACGGATAACATTTTTCGCATCAAGTGGACTGAGCCGATCGATCAAGCATTGATTGAAGACATGATCGCTTTCAACCTGAAAGACAAAGCGGAGATGACCCGCTTTTGGCGCTGAGCCAATTGAGACTTCGTAAAAGAATAGCAACCAAAAAATCCGCAGAAGCCTGTTCGCTTCTGCGGATTTTCTGACTATTATAAGCCCAATTCTGGTGCCGGATCAAAGAATCCTGACCATAAGCTTGTTGACATCCCTAAATGTAGATGGACGCCAGTTGAATTTCCAGTCGTTCCCATACCGCCTACATATTGTCTAGCTGAGACGCTTTGTCCGACCGAGACAGCTGGCAATGTACTAAAGTGCATGTAGTAGCTGTAAATGCCATTGGCATGTTTGATGATCACATAGTTACCAGTTGACGGACCATAGCCCGCTTCGACAACTTCGCCTGCTTGAATCGCATAGATCGGTGTTCCTGTCCCCCCGGTAAAGTCGATGCCATTATGTTGATTTCCTGATGCCCCTGTTGGATCTGTTCGATACCCAAAACGACTCGAAATATGAACCGAATCGACTGGCATTTGCCATCCACCTGTGCTTGCTTGTTCTTTTGGCTCAGTTGCTTGCTGCACAGGTGCAGGAGTAGCTGCAGTTTTTTCTGGAGCCACCGATGTTTCTGGTGCCACTGCTGCTTCCGTCTTCGGCTGTGCTGCTGTCACTGCTGCTTGTTGAACGGCAGGATTTTCAGCAGTTTTAGCTGACTCGGCTTCTGCTGCTTGCTGGCGTTTTGCTGCTTCTTCTGCTTCTTTGCGCGCTTTTGCTTCTTGTGCTTCTTGCTCAGCCAGTTGCTTCAACGCTGCTTCTCGTTGCCGTTTTGCTTCTGCTTGATCCGCTTCCAATCGGTCTTTTTTCTCTTCTTCGGTGTTCAATGCCAAGGCAAGGTCCGCTAGTTCAACTTCTTGATTCAATTTGACATCAGCTAATTCCGCTTGTTTTCCTTGCAATGCGCTTGACTGCTCTTCGATCGCAACCAATTGTTCCTGCAACTCTTTTTCCAATTTCTGGCTCATTGCGATATCTTCTTGCTGTTGTTCGACGATGCTATTGCTGGCATTCATGATCGTTACTGAAGCAATCGCCCGTTGAATGGCTTCTCCGATGGATTCAGCATCAACGATTTTTTGGAACAACCGATTGGAAGGTTCCGACGTTTGAATGTCACGCGCTTGATTCGCCAGTACCTCTGTGCGCTTGATGATTTTTTCTTCAAGGACTTGGATCTCTTGTGCCAAGGCATTGACTTCTTCTTCCGTCGTCGTTTTCTTTTGTAGGATTGCTTGGATTTCTCCTTCAATCGATTGAATCTCTGCCTCTGTGGATCGTTTCAGTGATTCTAATGAGGTAGATTCATTTTTTATGTCACTGATTTTTTCATTTTGCTGCTGGATCTTCTGATCAAAGCTGTCTGCGGATACCGTCACGACAGGCAGCGTCAGCAAAACAAGTGAACTTGCAACCAAAAGTGTCTTTTTCATTTTTTCTCCTTAACTAGATGTGTCTTATCGCTTTCTCTAGCATACCGAAAGATTTCATTCTTGGGGCTGTTTTCACACAAATAACATCTGGCTGCAAGAAATTGACATCTAGCTGAAACAAAATTGTTAGAATATTTCAACGAAAAAGATTGCTTTTCTTCGTCATTTAACCTTCGTTACTTATCAAGCGGTTCGTCTCCTGACCGATTGTCTACGAAAGTGCCGCGATTCGCAGCAATCAGTACTGGACCTATGCTATACTGAATAAAAACGGAGGTTCTCATGATACAACAAGTGACCCAATTTACTGATTCTGAATTAGAAACCATCGCCCAGATTTGGCTGCAAAGTAATTTGGATGCCCATGACTTTATTTCGGCTGCCCATTGGCAAGATAACTATGATTTTGTGAAAAAAGCCTTCTCTGATGCCCTTATTTACACCTATTCGGTGGATGATCAGCCCGTCGGCTTCATCGGGATGTTGGGTGATTATATCGCTGGTATTTTCGTTTTGAAAGACTATCGTGCCCACGGCATTGGCAAGCAGCTTTTACAAAAAGCACAAGCAGAACACGAGAAGCTGACTCTGAATGTCTACCAAAAAAATACAGCTGCTATTGCGTTTTATCTCAAAAACGGCTTTACCATCGTTTCTGAACAACTGGATTCTGATACCAATGAAATCGAAAACACCATGGAGTGGCATCGTTGATGCTGCTCTTTTTCCTTTTTTTTTCTACCTGTTAGTTAACGAACCCTTTGGAAACTGTTTAATAAAAAAAGTATAACTGATCAAACAACATATTTCCCAGCAATACATATAGGACAAATATACAAAATTTGAATGAGCAACATGATTGATTATTTTTCCCTTCGTGCAGTCCCATCTTCCCTTGGATTGGCACTGTCAAATGGTATAAAGCAGTGGATACTATGGTCATTGATGCAATGAAAGTAAACAGCCTCCTCCTAAATTTTAGGAGGAGGCTGTTTAGGATTGAATCGAACTTATACAGAAGATTCTGCTGGATACTCCCGCAAGCGATACCCGACGCCGATTTCAGTGATCAAATATTCTGGCTGTAGCGTATTGGTTTCGATTTTTTTGCGAATGTTTGAGATATTGACTCGTAAGGTTTGTGCATCCGCTGCAAAAGGTCCCCAGACTTCACTGGTGAGCGTATCGTAAGTGACGACTTTGCCTAAATTCTTGAACATTACTGCCATGATACGGTATTCGTTTTTGGTCAAATGGATCTCATTTTGATTCTTGTACAGGATTTTCTTCTCAAAATCGATCGTTAACTCCTTGTTTACGAGAATCGGGCTGCTACTAAAGGCAGCTGACTCCTTGTGCCGCAATGCCGTGCGGATACGGGCAAATAATTCATTGGTACTGAAGGGCTTTGTTACATAATCATCGGCACCGAGGTCTAACGCTTGCACTTTGTCTTGTTCATCTTTGCGGGCAGAGATCACGATGATCGGTGTGTTCATGCGCTTACGAATGATTTTTAACAGCTCCATGCCATCAATGTCCGGTAAGCCCAGATCCAGCAAGATGAAGTCAATAGTTTCTTCCTGCAAGAGCATCAATGCCTCCATGCCCGTACCAACTGACGTAAAGTTGTAGTGTTCTCTTTGCAAGACGACCTCCATAAAATCAACGATATTCGAATCATCTTCAATCAATAAAAAATGTCGCTGCATGTTCTTCCTCCTTACTGCTTTAAATAAATACGAAAGATGGTACTGCCGGCTTTCGTTTCGATCGCCAATTTGCCTTCATGGGCATGGATGATGGTTTTAACGATACTCAGTCCGATGCCTAGTCCATTTTTGGAATCCACCGGCACTTCGGTGTCATTGGTCAAATTCGCTTGGATTTTTTGGTATTGCCCTAGGGGGATCTCCCCTTGGTTCTCGATTTCAATGACCACTTCTTGCTCCTGAAAAACCCGCAAGAAAATCGGTGTATCGGCGGTTCCATGGCGTACGCCATTTTCAATCAAATTAAACAAGGCTTGTTCGATCAAGATGGGATCGACTTGGACAAAAATCAGCTGATCGGGCATCTTCACGATGATTTTTTGTTGCGGATAGACTTTTTTTAGGTGCGTTAAAACCGCTTCGATAATTTCTTCGATTGGTTCTTCACTGCGCTTGACCGCCATGTTAGTCAAATTGATGCGGGTCACCGACAGTAAGTTTTCGACCATGCGGATCAACCACTGGGATTCACTTTGGATATCTCCTAGCAGCTTTTGTTTCGTTTCCTTTTTGATCGCGCCTTCGGTTTCGCTCAATGTTTCGGCAATGCCAGAAATCGTCGTCAGTGGCGTCCGCAAGTCATGAGAAACCGCACGCAGTAGATTGCTGCGGACTTTTTCCCGTTCGTTTTCTAATTGGATCTGTTCTTTCTCACTCGCCAGAGAGACTTGCTCCAACACGGTAGCAATTTGGGTGATCACAAGGCGCAAGTAATTCAATTGACTATTGGCCAACTGATGCTCCTCGTTGCGTTCTACCCCAAGGGCGCCTAGTGGTTTGCCGTTTAAAACGATCGGCAAGTAAAATCCATTGGCACCAATCAGAGTATCTGTGCCGCGACCGGCTTCTTTTTGATTTTTCACGACCCAAAAAGCGACGGCTTTCTCATCCTTGCCAGTTAGTTGAGACAATGTTTCTCTTGAAGAATGCAGACTTCTCAAGTGACCTTCTCTGTCATATAACGCCACTTCTCGCTGGAGTAAGCGTGCCAAATAGGTGGTCGTACTTTCATAAATGTCTTGCTCATTCCGCGTTTCCATGTATTGTTTGTTCAACTCATACAATATCTCCATTTGATGCTCTTTTTCCTTGGCATTTTCTGCCTGGGTCTTCAATCGAACCATCAAATTACTGATCATTAAGGCAACGATCAGCATGATCACTAATGTGATTGGATAGCCTGCTTTATAGACCGTCAAGGAATACAAGGGTTCGACAAAGAACCAATTGTAAGAAAGGACACTAATGATCGATGCCATGGCACTCCAAAGATAGCCACTTGTGTAACGTGCCACTAAGAGAACAAAAAAGATATAAACCAGCATCAAATTCTGATCGCCGAAATGTAAGTACTGCATGCCTTCTGTCACTATGGTAGCGAGCATGATCAGCCCAAAGGTCAAGGTGAAATCTCGACCACCGCCTTCAAATAATTGCGAAAACTTCAGCCGTGGTCGCTGCATTTTTTCTTTAAAAGGAATCAAATGGATCTCAATATCATCAAGGCGCCGAATCAAGCGGTCTTCCAAATCCTCGACAAACAATTTTTGGAACCACTTCTGAGAAACCTGTTTCCCCATGATAATGTCACTGGCACCCGTCATTTTGGCATACTCTACGATGGTCTCAAAACTGTCATCCGCTTCGATGTTGATGACTTCTGCTCCCAAACGCTCTGCCAATGGCACCTCGGTAGGTGTATCATCTAACGATCGAACTTGAATCACCGTCCATTCCGCCCCCACTCCTTGGGCTAAGCGGGCGGTCCAACGAATGCATTTCTCTGCCATTTTAGGCAAGCGATCATCAATAATCGTCAAAAGCTTGCTTTGGACTCGTTTTCGACCGCCGTTCATTTGATTGATATGATTGGAAGCTTTTTGGATCGCTAATCCACGTAAATGATCAAGTTTTTCTGGCGTAAAAAAGTTTTTTAGTGCCCGCTTGGCATTTTCATCGGCATAGATTTTGCCTTGTTCCAACCGATCAATCAGTTCGTCTGGTTCAACGTCCACCACTCGTAAGCTGGCGTGCTGGAAAAAGGTGTCGGGTACAGTTTCTCTGACTTCCACTTCCGTGACCTTTTCCACGATGTCATTCAGACTTTCGATATGCTGGACATTGATGGTCGTGTAGACGGTGATTCCTACATGCAAAAGTTCATCAACATCTTGGTAACGTTTTTTGTTTCGCGCACCAATGGGATTGGTATGTGCTAACTCATCGATCAAGACGATATCTGGTTTTAGTTGGATCAGTCGATCGATATCCGGCTCATATAGGGTCAATTGCTTGTGCTGGTATTGCTTTAATGGTACTTGTGGTAACCCTTCAAGCAATCGATTGGTATCGGGACGTTTGTGGGGTTCGATATAGCCGATCACCACATTTTTGCCCATGAGCAAACACTCATGGGCTTCGGTTAACATCGTATAGGTTTTTCCGACACCGGCAGCAAAACCGAAAAATACCCGCAGCTTGCCACGTTTGGGGCCAAATCCGGCTTGCAGCAGCATCTCTTCTGGGATTGTCTGCTGGTTGTTTTCACTCATAGATGCTTCCCCCTATTCTTCGGGTAATTGATCGAGCTGCTGATTCAAGGTCATGATATTGACATATTCTCTCGTGGAGAACAGATCAGCTACTTTATTTCTGTTTATTATATCATGAATTGTTTGTTCATCGATGCCTCTTGTGTCAGCGATCCGCGGCAGTTGAAAAAGTGCCGCTTCGACACTGATATCAGGATCAACGCCACTACCCGAAGCGGTCACGAGATCGATCGGCACACTGGTTTGGGTTGGGTTTTCTGCCAGTAACGCCGCTGTCCGCTCAGCTACAGTCTTTTTTTGGGTCGGATCATAGGGCGACAATTGTGAAAAGGTTTGATCACGGCCTTGGAAGTAACCTGCTTGGTCAAAGGGTTGTGCAAGCAGCTCAGACCCTTTGACCTCTCCACCTTCCACGATCTGACTGCCGTTGGCTTGATGGGCAAAAAAGACTTGTCCGACACCGGTGACCAATAATGTATAGAGACCGCCAAATAGCACGGTACTAAATAGTAAAAATTTGATACTAGCAAAGAGGGTGTTCTTCATCATGTTTTCCTCCTAAATGACTCTTTGACTCTGATGGACTTCTCTTATAGTAGAACAGCTGACAAAAGCAAATCTACTAGCTTGATACAAATGAATGGTGCGATGATGCCGCCTAGGCCGTAGACGACAAGATTGTGCCGCAGCATTTGGCTGGCTGGTTTTTCTTGGTATTTGACCCCTTTTAACGCCAGAGGGATCAAGGCGATGATCACGACTGCATTGTAAATGACTGCGGACAAAATCGCCGTTAAGGGACTACCAAGATTCATGATATTCAGCGCTGCAAGTTCTGGATAAATCGCATAAAACAGGACAGGGATCACTGCGAAATATTTGGCGATATCATTCGCGATACTAAAGGTCGTCAATGCCCCACGGGTCATCAGCAGCTGTTTACCAATTTGGACTACTTGCAGTAATTTGGTTGGGCTGGAATCAAGGTCGATCATATTGCCCGCTTCTTTGGCTGCTTGTGTACCAGTGTTCATCGCCATTGCCACATCGGCTTGGGCGAGTGCGGGTGCATCGTTGGTTCCATCCCCCGTCATCGCCACCAAATGCCCTTTTTCCTGATATTCGCGAATCAGGTTCATTTTGTTTTCTGGTGTTGCTTCGGCTAAGAAATCATCGACGCCCGCTTCCGCAGCAATAGCAGCTGCCGTCAAGGGGTTGTCTCCGGTGATCATGATCGTCTTGATGCCCATCTTGCGCATGTCGGCAAATTTTTCTTTGACGCCGTTTTTCACGATGTCTTTTAAATAAACGACTCCGAGTACCTGGCCATTTTTCACTACGACCAATGGGGTTCCACCAGCCTTAGCGACTTTTTCTACGATCTCGTCACACGCAGTGGGATAGGTCTGCCCTTTTGCCGTCACATATTGCTTGATCGTATCGGCAGCTCCTTTACGGATCTCATCGCCACGATAATCGATCCCAGACATCCGTGTTTTGGCACTAAAATCGATCCAATGGACATCAGCTTGCTGAAATACCCGTTCACGAATATTGAAGGCTTCTTTGGCTAAAATTACGATACTGCGTCCTTCTGCCGTTTCATCGGCAAAAGATGCCAACTGCGCTGCATCTGCTAACTCTTTGGCGGTGACCCCCGGTACCGGTAAGAACTCGCTGGCACGGCGGTTTCCCAGAGTAATGGTTCCTGTTTTATCCAGCAGCAAAACATCCACATCTCCTGCAGCTTCAATCGCGCGTCCACTCATGGCGATGACGTTTTCTTTGGTCAAACGGCTCATTCCAGCGATCCCAATCGAGGAAATCAAGGCGCCGATCGTGGTTGGTGCGAGACAAATCAGTAAAGCGATCACGATCACACTGGAAATCGCCGTTCCCCGACCAGATAACTGACTGCTAAAATCAGTAAAGGGAATCAATGTGATGGAAACAGCCAAGAAGATGATGGTCAGTGTCACTAAGAACAGCTGCAAGCCAATCTCATTGGGTGTTTTTTTCCGCTGTGTCCCTTCCACCATCGCAATCATCTTATCCAAAAAAGAATGACCATTTTCAGCGGTCACTTTAATGACCAAGTAATCGGAAACGACTAAGGTTCCTCCCGTGACTGCACTACGGTCGCCACCAGATTCACGAATGACAGGTGCTGATTCTCCTGTGATGGCACTTTCGTCCACCGAAGCAGCACCTTCCACGACATCCCCATCGGCAGGAATTTGTTCGCCAGAAGGAACATAAACCAAGTCGCCTTTTTTCAAATCGGAGGAACGGACTTCGATAAAAGCCTCTTTGGCGACATCTTCCAAGGACATGACTTTGTAGGTCATGATGTCTTTTTTGGCTTGCTTCAAACTATCCGCTTGTGCTTTGCCGCGCCCTTCTGCCACTGCTTCGGCAAAATTGGCAAACAATATAGTCAACCATAAGAAGACGGTCACACTGATGCTAAACCACAACGGGACCGTTTGTTCTTGAAAACATAAAATCGTTGTCAAGATCGCCCCTAGGTAAACCACAAACATCACGGGGTTTTTGATTTGTTGGCGAGGATCCAATTTCTTAAAGGATTCGCCGATCGCCCATTGATAGATTTTTTTCATTTTTTCTCTCTCCTATTTCGTTGTAAAGAAGTCTGCGATTGGGCCTAAAGCCATCGCTGGTAAAAAGCTCAGTGCACCGATCACGATGATCACAATAATCAGCATCGTGACAAAGACTGGACTCGTGGTTGACAAGGTTCCTTCATTACGAACGGTTTTCTTTTTGGCACCCATGTTTTCTGCCAGATACAAGATGGCTGCGATGGGAACGAAACGTGAAACGAACATCAAGATACTACCCAAACTATTCAGGAAAACAGTATCTGCGGTCAAGCCGCCAAAGGCACTCCCGTTGTTGTTGCTGAAGGAAGTTGCTGCATACAATAGTTCGCTAAAGCCATGGGCGCCTTGGTTGGTTAGCCAGCTCATGATGTCAGGATGCAAGGTCATCAACATAGCCCCGAAAAGCGTCAGTAGCAATGGCGTCAAAATAACGATACTCGTCATTTTAATGTCAAAGGCTTCGATTTTTTTGCCGATATATTCTGGTGTTCGTCCCACGAGTAAACCAGCGATAAAGACCGTCAATAATAGAAAAGCGATCATGCCATAAAGTCCGCTACCGACACCGCCAAAGATGATTTCCCCCAGCTGCATCAAGAACATTGGGATCGCACCCCCGAGTGGTGTGAAACTATCCAGCATGGCATTGACTGATCCACTGGAAGCGGCGGTGGTACTCACTGCCCAGAGGCTCGACCAACCGATACCAAAACGTACTTCTTTGCCTTCTAGATTGGCCGTTCCAAGCACTTGACTGAATTGCGGTCCATAGGCTTCACTGATCACTACGCCAATAAAAGCAAGGATCAAAAAGACGGTTGCGGTGATCAAGATCGTACGTCCTTGTTTCCACTCTTTGATCCAAAAGCCAAAGGCAAAAATCAAAGCAGCTGGCAGCAACAAGATCGCTAAGTTTTCTAAAAAATTACTGAACATCGTTGGGTTTTCAAATGGATGGGCAGCGTTGGCACCAAAAAAACCGCCGCCGTTGGTCCCTAATTGCTTGATGGCGATTTGACTCGCTACCGGTCCGAGCGCCATCCAAAAGGATTCTCCCTCAAATCCATTGACTTCAATGCCGCTGCTCAACGTTTGGACGACGCCTTGAGACAGGAGCAAGATTGCTAAAATCAATGAGAGTGGTAAAAGGATATAGAGCAAGGAACGGGTGATGTCTTGCCAAAAATTTCCTACTGTTCGTTTTTGTTTTTGCTGCAGCCCACGAATCAAGGCACAAAGTGCGGCTAGTCCTACTGCCGCAGATAAGAAATTTTGCACCGTTAATCCTAATGCTTGGGAAAGATTGGTCAGTGCTTCTTCCCCAGCGTAAGCTTGCCAGTTCGTGTTCGTTACAAAACTGACGGCTGTGTTCAATGCTAAGTCAAAGGACAAATTCTCAACGGCCGCCCCTTGCGGTAACCAGTGCTGGACCATCAATAATCCGGTCAATCCGATGATGGAAAAGACGCTGACGGCCAAGACGGAAAATAGATAGGTTTTGGCGGTCATTTCTTTTTTGCTGACCGAACCAATCACTCGATAGGTCAACCGTTCAATGGGTTGAATAAAGCGGACAAACCGCGGTGTTTTTCCTTGCATGATTTCTTTGATATACCAGCCCAAAGGAACCGCTGCTGCTAGTAAGATAAGTAAAAATAAAAAGCCCTGCACAAAATAGCTACTCATCGTTCTCCCCCCTCAAACAAGTACCAAAAGAGATAGATCATTACGATCACTCCGATTATTCCTAAAACAAGATTCATATTCTTCACTCCTTCATGACGTAAGCATACGCAAAAAGAAATAAAAATAGTGTAAATCTTCTGCTAGCATCTTTATATCTTCTTTATACGGCTGCTTATCGGACAAGAAAACCGCAATACAGCAGGTTTTTTTTAGAAAAAAAACAAAAACAGCGGATATCGTGAAGGATATCCGCTGTTAGAGTCATTGAGACTTATTTTGTTTTTCTGCTTTTGTTCGTGTGTTTCTTACGAAAGAAGACGATCCCCGCTAGTGCAATAAGGCTCACTCCTGCAATCGAATAGCCTTGAGTGATGGCTGTACCGGTCTTTGGTAACACCCGCTTGTTCTTTGCGGTCGCTTTGCTTTGTTTATCAGGCTGTCCTGCATCCGTTGGTTTTTCTTGCCCTTTATTAGAATCATCTTTCTCTGGCTGCTTATCATTTTCCTCTGGTTCTTCTGCTTTTTCAATGACTTTGATCGTCGCTGTGGCGGTGACTGCTTCTTGTGAGTCAGTACCAAATAAGCGTGCGAAAAAGTTAGGAGTTGCTGCTTCATCGGTTACGATTGAATAGGTGACTTGATAGGTTCCGGTTTTTTTGGTATCAACCGAACCGTCCACCAACAGTTGCTCCAACGTAAGTGTCTTACCATCACGATCTGTAGCGGAGACAAAATTGTCGGCAGCTGTCCAGTTGTCACCAACATAAATCACGCTATCTTTCACAGTCACAGAGGTCTGGTCTGCCAACACGGTAATTGTGGCAGTGGCTTCGGCTTTGCCATTGCGATAGGTTACTTGGTATCTGCCTGGTGTGGTGCTGTCAACTGTACCTACTGTTGTGATATCAGTCAGTTGCACTTCGTTGCCGTCTTTATCTGTTGCAGACACAAAGTTATCGGCTGCTTGCCAGTCTTCACCCTCATAAATCGTACTGTCTTTGGCAACTACCGTTTCTTGGTCAGCCACCACGGTAATCATCGCAGTTGCTTTTACATTGCCATTTTGATAAACCACTGGGTACTCGTCTGCTTTGGAGGTATCGACTGTGCCACTAACCGTCACTCCTGAAAACGATAGATTTGCTCCCGTTTTGTCTGTGGCTGAGACAAAGTTGTCGGCAGCTTCCCAATCGTCGCCGACGTATAAGGTACTGTCTTTAGCTTTAATGCTTGTTTGATCAGCTAACACGGTGATCGTCGCTTTCGCCTCAGCTTTGCCATTGCGATAAATTACTTCATATTTCCCTGGTATGGCGCTGTCGACTGTACCTATCGTTGTGATATCAGCCAGTTTTACTGCGTTGCCGTCTTTGTCTGTTGCCGACACAAAGTTATCGGCAACTTGCCAGTCATCGCCTTCATAAATCGTACTATCTTTGGCGACTACCGTTTCTTGGTTGGCAACGACCGTAATCGTCGCCGTTGCTTTGACATGGCCATTTTGGTAAACCACTGGATATTCGCCTGCTTTGGAGGTATCGACTGACCCACTAACCGTCACTCCTGAAAATGGTAGGTTTGCTCCGGTTTTGTCTGTGGCTGAGACAAAGTTGTCGATTGCTTGCCAGTCATCCCCGACATATAAGGTGCTATCTTTGGCTTTAACTGATGTTTGCTCAGCTAACACGGTGATCGTCGCTTTCGCCTCAGCTTTGCCATTGCGATAAATTACTTCATATTTCCCTGGTATGGCGCTGTCGACTGTACCTATCGTTGTGATATCAGCCAGTTTTACTGCGTTACCGTCTTTGTCTGTTGCCGACACAAAGTTATCGGCGACTTGCCAGTCATCGCCTTCATAAATCGTACTATCTTTGGCGACTACCGTTTCTTGGTTGGCAACGACCGTAATCGTCGCCGTTGCTTTAACATGGCCATTCTGGTAAACCACTGGATATTCGCCTGCTTTGGAGGTATCGACTGACCCACTAACCGTCACTCCTGAAAATGGTAGGTTTGATCCGGTTTTGTCCGTTGCGGAAACAAAGTTGTCGGCGGCTTCCCATTCATCACCGACATATAAAGTACTGTCTTTAGCTTGAACGCTCGTTTGATCCGCTAACACGGTAATCGTGGCAGTTGCTTCGGCTTTGCCATTGCGATAGGTTACTTGGTATTCTCCTGGTACTTTCGTATCCACGTCACCACTGGTGGTGACTTCTGCCAAGCTTAACGGTTGTCCCTTCTTATCCGTTGCTGAAACAAAATTATCCGCAAGCTCCCACGCATCTCCAACATAAAGTGTACTATCCTTGGCAACGACTGTTTCTTGATTGGCAACCACGGTGATCGTGGCGACTGCTTTTTGATTGCCATTTTGATAAACCACTAAATATTGGCCTTCTTTGGAAGTATCCACGGCTCCACTAACTGTCACATTTGAAAATGGAACGTTCGCTCCTGTTTTGTCCGTTGCCGAAACAAAGTTATCAACCGCATGCCAGTCGTCCCCGATGTATAAGGTGCTGTCTTTGGCTTTAACCGAAGTTTGGTCTGCTAAGACCGTGATCGTAGCTGTTGCTTCGGCTTTGCCGTTACGATAGATTACTTGGTATTCTCCAGGTGTATCCGTGTCAACTTCACCGGTGATGGTCACTTCTGTGATTGCCACTGTGTTACCGTCTTTATCCGTTGCCGCTAGAAAATTATCAGCTGCTGTCCATGCATCGCCCACATATAACGTGCTGTCTTTGGCTGCCACCGTTTCTTGGTTGGCCACCACAGTGATCGTCGCTGTCTCGCTCACGTTGCCATTCATGTATTTGACTTCATAAGTGCCGACTTTAGATGTGTCGACCTCACCGTTGACGGTAATTTCCGAGAAGGTCAACGCATTGCCATGCTTGTCTGTTGCTGAGACAAAGTTATCTACAGCATGCCACTCGTCTCCCACATAGATTGTACTATCTTTCGTGACGATCGTTGATAAATCTTCTTCTGGCGTGATGCCCACAGAGAAATGATTGCCCGTCCGATTCACTTGGACTTCTTTTCCGAGTTGAAGCTCCTGGGGCACAACGTAGCCTTCTGGGACGTAAGAAACATAAAGCGTATAGGTCCCTGTATAAATATCAGCTAATTGATACTCTCCCTTCTCATCCGTTACAACAGAAATAACATCTCCAGTCAACTGATTCCAAAGCATCAATGTAACGCCTGCAATTTTCTGAGTTGGTTCTTCGGTATTATAAACATCAAGTGACGCACTAGTTTTGTAAATGATCCCGTTTGAATCACCTGCCGAAAATTGCAGGTTAGTCACCGTCGAAGTAGCCGTCCGTTTGGCTTCCGACAAGGTATCAATCGTATCAGAAACGATCGTTGCTGAAGCTGAGATTTGGCCGGCGTTTTGTGAAAGTACGTTGTAACTGATTTCGATATTTTTCGTTAAAACATAGTTTGAAAAGACAAGCTGTACGTCTCCGTCAACTTCTTTGATTTCGTAGCTATCGTCTGGCACATTTGAAACATTGATTGACCTAAGATCGATTTCACCATTGGTATTTCCCAATGATTTTAGAAGGATCATTGGATTTGCTACTTTTTTCGAGCCATCATCGATATTTTTTGTTGTGACCTTGACCTGAGTCATGTTTTTTGTATTATTCACGGTATTTTGAGTAATCCCAATAATATCCGTCGCTGTATTGGAGACCGAAACGGTTGTTGAGCCTTGCTGATTATTTGATAGCGGCTCTTTTGCAAAACCGGGTACATAAATCGTACTCATTTCCTGCCAACCATTGGCGTACTTATAGGAAATGATGTAGCGATGGTTAGTCGTCCCAAAATCAAAGGTATAATAGTTGGTTGCCTCATCATGGGTGATCGTTGGATAATTCGGATCGCTTTCTTTCATGGCTTGATTATCATAATAACCACGATCCCAGTACTGTGGATAAATGCCACTGACTTGTTCATTGGAAACATCGATGATCGAAAACACAACATCCGTATTTTTCGGAACATGGGTCTCAACAGTCAAATCACTGATGGTATCTTGACGAGCGTTGACTAAAAACTGATTCTTACTGCTTTGGAGCGTGCGTTCAGAATACAATTTTCTTCCGGTATAGACGGAGGTATGAACCGTGTCAAGTCCTGTCGCGGAAATAGTGATTGGAATTGTATCGTTAGGAATTGATTTTGTCGGTGCTAAACTATCTGGCACATAATTGAAGCCAATATCAAATTGAACAGAATAGGTAATGGGCGACGTAAAGGTGACCATCGTTCCGCCTGCTACTTCTTCAATCGTATAATCAGTTCCTAAAGTATAATAGAAGCCGACTTTTGGTACCTTTCTTAAAGAAAGATACTCGGGATGTTCAATAAACATTTGTAAATTTTCGATCGGTTGTGAGGTGCTGCCTTCGATATTGACTGAAGTGTCACTGGCATAGGCACCATTTTGATCATAATTTCCCCAAGCAGTTTCAGCGTTATTGGGATTAAGAACACTGATTGGTTCGACGTAGTTGTCTTCAACGATTTTGAATTCTTTATTAGCAATTAACGGTGTCGAGACATTGAGGATGATATCTTTCTGATCAAAGGGTACGGTTATGTTCGTGGAACCAAGAGTGAGATTGCTGTCTTTTGTGGCCGTCACAATCAGTTTGTCCCCATTATTTTCGACAGAAAAATAATCCGTAAAAGTCACATTTTGATAGAAGGCGTCTCTTGCTGTTAACTGTTTCGCCGTGATCGGCTGTCCGTTTTGACTCGAAAGAATGATTTGTTGACCTGCTTTCATCTCCGTCGGCATTTGATGAATTGATACATAGTAGTTTCCTTTAGAAAGGCCATTCATAAAACTGGCAGAAGCAACCCCCATATAATACCTAGAATCGACTTCTTTTTCATCTTTACTGGTTGCTGCGGTAAAGGAAAATCCTCTGTTTTGGGCAGCTGTTTGTTTTAGCTGTACCGAACCAAATCCGGTCGTCGGATACCCTTTTGAAAAAGAAGAAGTATAATCCGTCAACGCGGTCAAACTCATCGTGAATTGATAAGAAACACCATAGGCCTTTTGCTTGTCCATTTGTTTGACTTCAACAGCAGTATTGTAGAGACTATTTGAGGTGATTGTGTAGTCCGTCCCTTCAGTCAATGCTGTTTGTGTTTCTGGCTTGATCTTTCCTTTGATATCCACTTCATAGCTGAAGACTTTTAACGGTTGGGTCTCAATCTTTTTGAAGGAAGCCCCCGGCGTATCAACCAAATGCAGTGAAAGAGTTCCCGTTCCAGATAATGTCCGATCGGTATTGTAGTAAACCATTCCTTGCATCCCAAAGACATTTTTTTCTGACACATATTGAATCGGGTCAACTTCTTCATACAAATCAATGGCGTAGCTTGTCTGGTTTTGATCGCCCATCTCAATGGTTAGCTGAGGCTTGTCTTCTGAATAAAGATAACTGGTCAACTCGATCGAAAACGATGCATCATGAATGGATTGGTTAAAGGTGATCGTTAATTGATGGGCGCGACTATCTACTGCCCACGAAGCATTGATTGCTTCATTTGTTCCTTGCATATCACTAAAACCAAGGCCTTCCGGCAGGTCAAAAACAGCTGTGGTACCGGCTAAGTAGTCTTCGTCATTGATTTCAAAGTCTAATTTCAGTTTCACCGGACTATTGTTTAAAATCCGCGTTTCTTCCGTTTGACTGAACTCCTCACCAGCAATCGTCAGTAATGTGCCTTTTTCTAAAAGCTCTTGTCCATTGATGCGGGTGCTGACACGGGAACTCTTTTCGGCTCCTTTTGCCTCTTTCGATTCAGTTTCTGAAGAACTTGTTTGCGTCGAATCTGTAGTATCTGCTGTATGCGTTGATGAAGTTGTAGCAGGCGTTTCACTTTGACTCGTTGTTGCTGCATCCGTCTTGGAGGTTGCTTCGCCGCTTTCTTCTGAAGAACGATCCGTTTGAGTAGTCTCAGTTGTTTGCGCGTCGCTTGTGTTTGTTTCATTGGCAACGCCGCTGGTTGATTCCAGCAGATGATTTGAGTTATCTAAAGTACGAATGGTCTGTTCCTGTTCCGTGGTTTCCGCAAGCGCCATGACCGGAGTGATCACTTGGGACAGACCTAAAGCGGTAACAACAATGCCATGACGAATTCGTTTATTTCTCTTTTTCATTTTTTTCCTCCATTAAATATATGTAGTTTTAACTGATTGCTTTACGGATTTTTTTTCCAACTTCTAATTCTTCCCCATTAAAAAAGCAAAGAACATTGTTTGTTCGATCAATCATTTTGATTTGTCGCGCATTAATAATGTACGATTTGAATACTTTATAATACTCAGGCAAATCTAGCTGTTTGATGACCTTTAACGAAGTTTCAATGCACTCAACTGATTTCTTTTGATGGAATACGATTCGGTTTCGCTCACCTTTGATCGTTGTTATGTAGTTGATTGCTTCTGCATCAACGATCATCAACTCTCGTTTACTAACAATTTTTAATAAGTGTTTTTTTCCCAGCAATGATCGTTTCACTTCAATTGCTTCTGTTAACAAATTTCTTAACTGCATTGCCACATCCTTTTCTTCTGTATCGATGATTCCTAAAGGACAGATAAGATTCAGTTTCTTGATTTCGATTTTGGACGCATAGGCACCATAAAAAGCAATTTGACACTTTTTGCACTGCTCCCTCAATCGCCCTGCTAATTGAAAACTTCGATCAAATCCCATCATTTCAATGGAAAATAAAAATAAATCGTTCACATCTGTTAAGTACCCTTCAAGAAAAGAATCTAGTTCTTCCGGTGAAATGATCTCCACCATAGAATAAGGAACATGACTTTCAGTGATCATTTTTTTCATCAAATTTCCATTAAAAAAGTTGTCATCTACTATATAAACAGCGAAATTGCTCAAATTTGCAGACATCTTAATTCTCCTTTTCACATCATTTCTAATTGTATTCTTAATTAAAAATGCCTGCTTGCACTTTCAAACGAATTAGCGAAACGTTTATGCAAAAACGGTAGTTTAAATTAAAAACAAAGTAAGAAAAGACTTTATAATTGGTCTAAACCTATTATAGTAAAGGAGTTCCCGTCGTACTGCTTTCTTAACACATTTATAAGACAGAAAGCGCAAACAACAATAAAAACTTATGTTTTTTTAAGTAGTTTAACTAGTTAAATATTCCAAAACTTACCGACTACTGCCCAACCTTTCTAATGATTTTCAAAAAAATAACCTTCGTTCAAATAAAATATTAATCGTTATTTATTCTTCGTTTTTTCGCAAAAAAAAGCTACCCTTCTCTTTGGGCAGTCCGGTTAAGGGTAATCAACTGTTTCCTCTGAAGATTTTCCATCAAAATAAAAGTGATCGTTCGCTGCTGCAAGATGCAATCAAAAAAAATTTTCTACTTAATTTACCATATCGAATCTTCATGAACACGACAAAAAACCATTTATTTCGAACAATAAATGGCCTGTTTGCTGCTTTTATTATGCTTCTGATTTACATGCATCCCGTGAATTTTAATTGTTTTCTTTTTTTCCTTCTATATTAATACGGAATTTCTTACAAGTGCTCATGGGGTTTTATCATCTGTTTTTTTTAATGCTCGTTTTAGTTTTCGATTATGCCAAATCAGATAAGCGATGATCAAACATAAAACACCACCAATCGATAGATAGAGAAGGATCGGCGAAGCGGTTTCTTCAATACTGACATCTTGCTCGTTTCTTTCTTGCGCTTCTTGCCTTGCAACTTGGAAGGTCGGCTCTCCCTGCCATTCTTGATCGGCTGCTTTGAGGGTCGCTTTTATTTCATACTCTCCTGATAGCAGTTCCTTTCCATCCAGCGGAAGTGCGTAATTCATTAATGCATTGGGCGCTAATTGGATCTCTTTTTCTCCTTTGATGGCTGTTGCTTTTCCTTCATGAAACACTTCATAAGCAAGCGTGGCTTTACTGAGATAATCGGCTGCTGCATTTTCCACCGCTACGATGATGACATTGCGGCGGTTGATCTCTTCCAAATGGGCTTCTTCAATTCGGACCGCTGGCGGGATGTCTGACTCTTTATTTCGGAGCAATACCGCCACTTCTCTTGCTAATAGGTTTTGAACATTCCCTTGAAATTCTTCACTGCCGGTTTGCTGTACGTATAGTCCCCCTGCCAAAATCCCATCAAAGGATTTAGATGGCATCCGGACTGTCAAGGTGATTTCTTTTTGTTCATTAGGGGCTAATGAAAGTGTTTCATCACTCAAAGTAACGAGTTCTTCGATCGCGTACGGAGCAGAAGGCGTTGCTTCCTCATTTACCCCAGAGTACTCAACGACGCCAGTCATGTTCGTGACCGCTCGATTAAACGATAGCTGTAGATTGATTGGTTGCTCGCTTTTATTGGAAACCATGACTGCTAGTTTTTCTTCTGCCTTGGGCTCCAGCAACAAATCATAGTACATTAACTCTTTGTCCCGCTGTGACTCCGGCAATTTGATTTGAACATCGAAGGTATCAAGTGAATCTGCTGCCCCCGTACTACTAGTACCAATGAAAAATAAGACCGTTAGAATACTTACTACCCAATACTGAAATCCTTTGCCTCGAAGTTTGTTCTGATGCATCCTGTCAGATCCTTTCTACACAAAATAGGAAAGAAAAATCAGCTAGCATAAAAAGCAGCCGCTTAGGCAAGCTGCTTTTTTTCTGCTAACTGTTAAGCAATGACTACTAACCTATGGGGTCGTCGGAGCACTGCTGATCGTCCAAACGAGGGTCGTTTGATAGGTTGCCGATTGTTTTTCCGTATTGGCTGGGATCGAAAGGGTAAATTGTTCTAGAGGCATCGACGTTTCACCGATCCCTTCACCAGCATTGGCGGTCAAGAAAGCATATTCATTGTTGATCGCCGCAAAATCAAGCTCGCCATTGGCAATATCACTGGTTCCGGTTGGCGGCGAACTTAAGTTGTTGGTCAATGTACCCGTATCTACCGTTAATACCGCACCGTCCAACGTACTGTCTCCTGCCGTAAATTGGGTTGCTTGCCGTACTTTAATTGCCCAAGAAGAGTTTGCCTGTCCTCGGTTATCACTGACTGCAACTGCCCCTCTTTGCAGCGTGGACCCATCGCCAGGTAGTCCAGTCCCATCCGTAGTAGCCACCCACGTTTCGGCATTTTCTGTTTGGATCTCATGGGCCCCAAAATCTAAATTCGTTGGTAGCTGCGTATTGGGATCACTCCCGCCTTTATCCGGGTCAAACACGATGCCACCAGAGGTATATTCTACGACACCGGTCGTATCGTCCGCTTGCACCGTGGTCACAATACTAAGGGCGGTCAATACCCCCAATGCGCCTATTACCGATTTCTTTGAAATCATTTTGCCATCCTCCTTTTTTTGATGCAAATGATCAATGTCAGACTAATGAAGAATCCACCTATTAAGGGCAGCCAAAAGTGATTGGTTTCAGCAAGCTGCGGCAGTGGTTCTTCTACGTTAGTGACCGTTTCTTGACTGGGCGGTGGTTCAATTTCTTCATCAATTGAATCACTGCTAGCTGTTTCCGTTGGTCCTTCATAAAACTCAATGTTGCCGGTCGTCGTATTGGCTACTGCTGATGGAACGAAACTGCAGAAACTGCCGATCATCAAAATCAGAAGCAGCACAAGGGAATTCTTTTTCATTCTGCTCTTCCTTTTCAAGGTGTATCGGAAACGGTCCACACGACTGTGGCGCGATACTGACCTTGAAATTTAGGTGTTTTCTCAGGTACAAATAAATTGAACTGGGAAAAATTAACGGTCAGTCCACCAGTCGATGCCGCATTTTCCAACGCCACCACATTTTTTTCGACATTTTGCTGCAGGGCAATCGTTGCATTATCAGGTAAAACCACTCGACCATCCGTAAAGGTCGAATTGACAGTGCCAAGCTGAACCCTTAATTCGGCGGCTGGCAATGTGCGTGTCCCATTGACCCAATTGGTGGATTGTCTGACCTTTACTTGCCATTTTTTCTGCCGATTGCGGGTATCATTGATCCGTAAAATCCCAGTTGTAGCAGCTGCGCTTTGATCGCCGTTGGCGGTTGCCCGCCACGTCTCACTCTTTTTCGTTTGAATGGCATGTCGGCCAAAATTCAGCTGAGTCGGTAGATTCGTCCGATCCATCGTCAGTGCTTCGACCATGAAATAAATCATGGTTTGGCGACTGCTGATATTTAGCGCACTAAAGTTCAAGAGATTGATGTCCGTCGGCTTTGCTTTCAAAACAGAAGCGGAAAAATTAGCGGTCCAATTTGCAGTCAACTGACCCGGACCTGAAAGTAACGTCGGAATTTGAACATCCGTTGCTCCTAAAACAGCTGCATCCGCCAGCTGTTCTTGGACAGTTGTCAAATCATTCAACGCTGAGTTCACGGTGCTAAGCAGAGTATTGAGCAACCCTTGCAGCAATGCGCGCACGACGCCGCCAATATCGATGCCGATCACTCGGATCTGGGTATTTTGAATCGCGGTACTTAAATTCCGTAGAATTTGCGGGACATTGGTTCCTAAGACGACACCAAGGTTCGAACTCATATTGGCATATAAAGCTTCTTTCTGGGTCGTAAACTGCAACGGACTGGTAAATTCAACATTCCCAATATTTCCGACAGTCTTTAGTAAAGAAATCTGCTGATTGATCGCTGTCAAATCGATTTGAACAATCCCAAGGTTGAGATTTAGTGAACTGGTCAAGGAATCAAGCGCTGTTAAGATCGCATTCAAAAGTGGGACATTGGCAATATTGACTGTGGTCGACGTCTTGATCGATGCGGATCCATTGGCACTAATGCTAGTTCTCAATTCTGCTGGGATCGCTAATAAAGCAAGTTTATCTTCCCCACTGACATTGACAGAAGCGTTCAACCCGCCGTTGCCTTTAATAGAAAAAGTCACTGGTCGATTTGTCACGCTACCTGGCCATGGAACGCTTACTGAGGTGCCACTTGTATTGGCACTCGTTAAATTGCTTAAAATCTCCACATCTAAAACATTCACTGCTGCTTCGGCTTTTATTGTCGTTGTTAAAAGATACAAATTGACGAAACTGATGCTGGTCAACAAGAAAATCAACTGAGCGATCGTCCATTTGTAAAGACGTTTTCCCCTCCTTCTGCTTTCCATACCATTTCTAACCCTTTCTTTACGAAACGATGATCATTGCTTCAAAACTATTGTTCACTAGAGATACCAGCGGAGGATGTCCACTCCGCTGGTAAAGTCATGCTATTTTTGTTGGTCTTTTTTCTTTCTTGCTTTGAAGAACAAACCAATTCCTCCTACAACGAAGACTGCTGCCCCAATCAGTGAAGCATACCAAGTTCCTTCAGATCCCGTTTTCGGTAGGTACTTACTTCCCCACCAGCTTTGGTTGTTATTGCTACCGTTGCCGTTGTTGTTCCCCCAACTGCCCCAGTTACCCCAAGCGCCGTTGCTTCCGTCGGTACCATTCGTTCCATTGGTACCGTCCGTGCCATTGCTACCGTCCGTGCCGTCGGTACCATCCGTACCATTGTCACCCGTTGGTACCACGATTGGTGTTGCTGCACTGCGGTATTCTCTGCCACCTGCTGTAACGATAGCCACAACGTTAAGGGTTTCTTCTGGTGAAACATCCTCTGGGTCTAATGTGATGCTGAAGGCACCATTCCCATTGGTCGTTCCAGTTCCGACAACGTCACCCGCTTCATTCAAGATTTCGATCGTCGCATTGGCTGGCCCATTCCCGAAGACTGGATAGCCATCGGTAGGATTGCCAGTGATCGTGGCAACCGGTGCGTCAACCGTCAAGGCACCGACTACGGTCGTCGTCGGATCACTTAAGGTTTCGCCTTCGGCTAAAGCAAGAACCGTAACGGTTTCGCCTTCCGTCGCTTCCGCGGATAACTCAACATCCCAGTCACCATTTTGATCGGCGATCGTTGTGATTGGTCCTTCAGCCGCGAAGATGGTCAGGAATCTACTTGTTAACGGATCGCTGATGGTAACGGTGATCGTAGCACCTGGCTCACTCGTTCCGCTGATCGTTGTATCACCAGCCGTAACTGGGTCAATGGTTGGTGTATCTGTCTTGATGCTTTCATCATCGACAGGTACGACGATTGGTGTCGGATTACTGCGGTAGTCATCCCCACCAGCAGTGACGATCGCCACAACCGATAAGTTTTCTTCTGGTGCGACATCCTCACTAGTCAATGTGATCGTATAGTCACCATTTTCATCGGTCGTGCCTGTTTCAACGACATCCCCCGCTTCATTCAAAATTTCAATCGCTGCATTGGCAGGCCCGTTCCCGGCTACTGGATAGCCTTCTTGGGAATTACCCGTAATGGACGCTGAAGGTGCGTTGACCGTGATGCCATTAACAACGGTCGTTGCTGGTTCACTGGTGGTTTCTCCTTCACTTTGCGCCACTGCTGTTACGATTTCATCTCGAGAAACTTCTGCAACTTCCACTGACCAATTTCCTGCTTCATCTGCTTCGGTTTCAACCGCTTCTTCGCCCGTTACCGTCACGGTGACCGTCGATCCCGGTACAGCAGTACCATTGATGGTCGTATCACCAGCTGTGACTGGTTCGATGATTGGTGTGGCGGTTTGATCAATCGTATTCTCAACGGGCACTACAATTGGTGTCGCATTACTACGGTAGTCTTTGCCGCCGGCTGTAATGATCGCAACGACGTTCAATGATTCTTCAGGAGAAACATCTTCACCAGAGAGCGTGATGGTGTAGTTGCCATTTTCATCGGTATTGCCTGATCCAACGACATCCCCCGCTTCATTCACGATTTCAATCGCCGCATTTGGTGCTGCCATCCCCGTCACTGGATAACCATCCTCTGGATTGCCAGTGATGGAAGCGGTCGGTGCTGAAACCGTGATGCCATCCACACTCACTGTGATTGGTGCACTAGGGTCTTTTTCAGGGGATTGTGCCACAACAGTGACGGTATCACCCTCCGCAACTTCAGGTACTTCGACTGTCCAATTGCCCTCTTCGTCCGTTTCAGTTGTGATCGGTTCATTTTCACCAATCGTTACCGTCACCGTTGAACCTGGTTCGGCAGTCCCGCTGATCGTCGTATCGCCAGCTTTGACTGGATCGATCGTTGGTGTTGCAGTTTGTTGCTCTTCTTGATCCAAAGGTACCACGATCGGTGTCGCATTACTGCGGTATTCTTTGCCGCCAGCTGTCAGAACTGCGACGACGGTTAGGCTTTCCGCTGGTGCAACAGCTGTTGGTTCAAGAGTGATGCTGTAGCTTCCTTCTGCGTCTGCAGTTCCTGAACCGACGATTTGTCCATCGCTATTCAAGATTTGCACGGTGGCATTGGCTGGTGCCGTTCCAGTTACTGGATAGCCATCCGTGCTATTGCCTGTGATAGTTGCACTAGGAGCAGTGACCGTCAACGCACCCACACCAACTGTGACTGGAGCGCTTGGCTCTTTGTCAAGTGATTGTGCCACAACAGTGACTGCATCGCCTTCAGAAACTTCTGGTACTTCTGCCGTCCAATTGCCTTCGTCATCCGTTTCAGCCGTGATTGGTTCCGCATCTGGTACGGTGATCGTCACGGTTGAACCTGGTTCAGCCGTTCCGCTGATGCTGGTATCCCCCGCCGTGATTGGATCGATCGTTGGTGCTGCTGTCTGATCCACTACCGTATCCGCTGGTACGATGACCGCTGTTGGATTACTGCGGTACTCTTTCCCACCAGCTGTAACGATGGCAACGACGTTTAAGGTTTCTTCTGGATCGACAGTTTCAGCAGTTAAGGCCACTGTATAGTTGCCGTCCCCATCAGCAGTGCCTGTTCCAACGACTTCATTGTCTGCGTTCAAGATCTCGATCGCTGCATTGGCTGGTGCTGTACCAGTCACTGGGTAGCCATCCGTGCTGTTGCCGCTGATGGAAGCTGTTGGTGCTGCGACAGTCACTCCTTCAACGATGACAGTGATTGGATCACTTGGGTCTTTGCCGTCACTGTCTGCGACGACTGTGATGGTATCCCCTTCAGACAATTCAGGCACATCGACACTCCAGTTGCCCTCATCATCTGTTTCGGCGGTTTCTTCTGTGCCGTCAGGTAGTGTCACAGTCACAGTTGAGCCTGGTTCTGCCGTTCCGCTAACTGTTTCATCGCCTGCTTTGATTGGATCAACCGTTGGTGCCGTTGTTTGATTTTCACCCGGTTCAGCTGGCACCATGATTGGTGTCGCTGGACTACGATAATCTGTACCACCAGCTGTGACCACCGCAACTACCGTCAAGTTTTCTTCAGGAGAGACATTTTCACTGGTCAAATCGATCGTGTAAAGCCCTGCATCATTGGTCGTACCCGTTCCAACTGTCTCGCCAGCTTCGTTCAAGATTTCGATGGTCGCATTCGCTGGTCCTGTTCCGGTCACTGGATAACCTTCGGCTGCATTGCCACTGATGGACGCACTAGGAGCCGCCACCGTTAATGCACCGACTGTGATCGTTGCTGGTGTACTTGGTGTTTCATTTTCTACTTCTGCTACTGCCGTAACAGTCGTCCCTTCGGAAAGCTCTGGCACATCAACTTGCCAATTGCCCTCTTCGTCAACTTCGGCTGAGATTGGGTCTTGCTCACCGACCGTCACATTGACTATTGCTCCTGGTTCGGCTGTCCCGCTAATTTCTGTTGCGCCGGCAACTGCTGGATTGATCGTTGGTGTCGTCGTTTGATCCGCAGGTACCACGACAGCCGTTGGTTGACTACGGAAGTCATCCCCACCTGCTGAAACGATGGCAATGACACGGACCGTTTCTCCTGCTGATGCCTCTTCACTGGTCAAGGTAACGGTGTAAACACCATTCTCATTGGCCGTCCCTGTGCCAATTACTTGATCATCAGCATTTAAGATTTCGATTGACGCATTAGCTGGTGCTGTACCAGTTACTGGATAGCCATCTGCACTATTGCCAGAAATCGTTGCCGTTGGTGCTGCCACGATCAGCCCTTGCACCGTCACTGTTACTGGTAAACTTTCTGTTTTGCCGTCTGCCAAGGCAGTAACTGTCAAGACATCATCCAGAGAAACCGTCGGCACAGTTGCCGTCCACTCACCTTCGTCATTCGCTGCCACTGTAACAGTATCGCCGTTTGGTAGTTCAACCGTTACATCTGCCCCAGGTTCAGCCGTTCCGCTAACGGTTGTAGCCCCAGCAATCACTGGTGCGACAGTCGGTGCCGCTGTTTGGTCTTCTGCGTTATCTTCTGGCACCACGATAGTAGTTGCCGGACTGCGATAGTCTTGACCGCCGGCTGATACGATAGCCACCACTCGCAAGGTTTCTGCTGGTGAAACACCTTCTGTCAAGGTGATCGTATACTCACCGTCTCCATTGGCAGTACCACTGCCTACCACTTCATTGGCAGCATTTAAGATTTCAATGGTTGCGTTGGCTGGTGCTGTTCCTGTGACTGGATAGCCGTCAGTACTGTTGCCCGTGATCGTTGCGGTTGGTGCAGCCACGTTCAAGGCACCGACACCAACACTGATTGGTGCACTTGGGTCTTTGCCTTCAGCTTCAGCAACCACTGTGACCGTGTCGCCTTCTGAAAGTTCTGGTACGGTGACTGTCCAATTGCCTTCCTCATCCGTTTCGGCAGTCACTGGATCTTCTCCAGGAATCGTTACCGTCACCGTTGAACCAGGTTCGGCAGTTCCTCCGACGGATGTATCACCTGCTTGCACTGGATCGATCGTTGGGGTGGTCGTTTGGTCTGCTGGTACCACGATGGAGAGCGGCGCACTGCGGTACTCATCGCCGCCAGCTGTTACCACTGCCACCACCTGAAGTGCTTCTGAAGGATTAACATCGTCGCTGCTCAATGTGATGCTGTAAGCACCTTCCTCATTTGCTTCACCGCTACCAACAACCTCACCGGCTGCATTTAAGATCTCAATCGCTGCATTTGGCGTGGCCGTTCCGGTTACTGGATACCCCTCCGAACTATTGCCGCTGATCGCTGCTGTCGGTGTCGCCACAGTGAGTGGATTTACGACGACCGTAGCTGCATCACTTGGTGTTTCCCCATCAAGGGTCGCTACCACAGAAACAATTTCTCCTTGAGAAACCTCGGGCACAGTTGCCGTCCAATTGCCTTCGTCATCCGCTTCGGCAGTGACTGGCTCTGCGTCACCAATCGTGACTGAGACTGTCGCGCCAGGTTCAGCCGTACCACTGATGGTCGTGTCGCCGGCTGTCACCGATTCAATCGTTGGGACTGCAGTTTGATCCAAAGGTACTGTGATTGGTGCAGCCGCACTGCGGTACTCTTGACCACCGGCTGTGACTACCGCCACCACCCGTAAGGCTTCAGCTGGAGACGCGTCATTACTCGTTAACGTGATCGTATATTGGCCTTCGTCATTGGCGGTGCCAGTACCTATGACCTCGTCATCGGCATTCAAGATTTTGATGGCTGCATTGGCTGGTGCCGTTCCCGTTACTGGGTAACCTGCGGTACTATTGCCGCTGATCGTCGCGGTTGGTGTAGCGATCGTCAACCCATTGACTCCAACACTGATCGGTGCACTTGGGTCTTTGTCTGGTGCTTGTGCGACCACTGTGACGGTTTCTCCTTCAGAAACTTCAGGAACTTCAACTGTCCAGTTCCCCTCGTCATCGGCTTCACCAGTAACAGGTTCTTCACCTGGGATCGTTACCGTCACCGTAGCGCCTGGTTCTGCGGTCCCACTGATCGTCGTATCCCCGGCATTGATTGGGTCGATGGTTGGTGATGCTGTTTGTTCAAGCTCATCTGCTGGGACCGTCACCGGTGTGGCAGGACTGCGGTACTGATCTCCGCCTGCTGTAACGATCGCAACGACAGACAAGGTTTCTTCTGGTGCTGCATCGGATGGTGCGATGGTTACCGTATAGTTTCCATCCCCATCGGCTGTCCCAGTACCGATCACATCGCCTGACTCATTCAACACTTCGATCGCTGCGTTCGCTGGAGCAGTCCCCGTGATTGGATAGCCATCGGTACTATTGCCGCTGATGATCGCTGTTGGTGCTGCAACGGTGACTCCATTGACTCCAACGCTGACTGGCGCGCTTGGCTCTTTGCCTTCGGCTTCCGCAACGACTGTGACTGTATCACCACCAGAGACTGCTGGCACTTCCGCAAGCCAGTTTCCTTCGTCATCCGTTTCAGCCGTTACTGGTTCTTGATCGGTGATCGTCACAGTAACCGTCGACCCTGGTTCTGCCGTTCCGCTAATCGTGGTATCACCTGCTGTGACCGGATCGATCGTTGGTGTCCCTGTTTGTTCAATGTCTGCTGGTACCGTGATTGGTGTGGCATTACTGCGGTAGTCTTGACCGCCCGCTGTCACAACTGCCACCACCTGCAAGGCTTCTTCTGGCGCCACATCGGCTGGATCTAAGGTCACGGTATAAGCACCCGTGTCATCCGCCGTCGTGCTACCAACAACATCGCCTGCTTCATTCAAAATCTCAATGGCCGCATTCGGTGTCGTTGTTCCGCTGACTGGATAACCATCCGTGCTATTGCCTGTGATGGAAGCGCTCGGTGCACTGACCGTAACACCATCAACGGTCACGGTAATCGGTGCACTTGGCTCTTTGCCTTCAGCTTCGGCAACGACTGTTACCGTATCGCCTTCTGATAATTCAGGAACCGTCGCTTCCCAGTTGCCTTCGTCATCGGCTTCTGCCGTGATCGGATCGCCTTCAGGCAGCGTGATCGTCACAGTTGCCCCTGGTTCAGCCGTTCCGCTGACGGTCGTATCCCCAGCTGTTACTGGGTCGATCGTTGGTGTTTCAGTTAAATTTTCTACATCATCTGCAGGAACTACAAGCGGTGTGCCTGTACTGCGATAATCTTCACCACCAGCCGTCACGATCGCTTCCACTCGTAAGTTGTCGCCAGCTGTCACCTCTTGAGGATCAAGGGTGATCGTGAAGTTACCATCCTCATCAGCTGTTCCGCTACCAACGACCTCTCCTGCTTCATTCAAAATTTCAATTGCTGCATTGGCAGTCGCTGTTCCCGTTACTGGATACCCATCTGTGCTATTTCCGGTGATCGTAGCCGTTGGCGCCGCCACGGTTAAACCGTTTACACTCACGGTGATTGGGGCACTCGGAACTTTGCCTTCAGACTCAGCTACGACGGTCACGGAATCGCCTTCTGATAATTCAGGAACCGTTGCTTCCCAGTTGCCTTCATCATCGGCTTCAGCCGTGATTGGATCGCCTTCAGGAAGCGTGATCGTTACCGTTGCCCCCGGTTCCGCTGTCCCACTAACGGTCGTATCTCCAGCACTGACTGGATCGATCGTTGGTGTTTCCGTCTGCAGGATATCTGCAGGCACCACAACAGGTGTTGGGTTGCTTCGATAGGTTTCGCCGCCAGCGGTCACAACCGCTGTCACATTCAGGGTTTCTTCCGCGTCAACATCCGCTGGATCTAACGTGACTGTATAAACACCATTCTCATTGGCGGTACCTGTTCCGACAATTTCGCCATCCGCATTGGTGATCTCAATGGCCGCATTTGGTGCAGCTGTTCCAGTCACTGGATAGCCCTCTTGACTATTTCCTGTGATCGAAGCTGTTGGGGCATTGACCGTCAAGGCAGACACGGTGGTACTTGCTGGCTGACTTGGTGTTTGTCCTGCTAGTTCGGCGACAGCTGAAACCGTATCGCCCTCTGACACTTCGTCCACATCAACACGCCAATTGCCCTCTTCATCGGCTTCCGTCACGATCGGATCGGCACCGTTGACCGTCACAGTAATCGAGGCACCAGGCTCAGCCGTTCCGCTGACGCTTGTATCCCCGGCAGTCACTGGTTGGATCGTTGGTGTTCCCGTTTGTTGCTCGGCATCGTCTGCTGGAACGACGATTGGCGTATTGCCACTGCGGTAAGTTTGACCGCCAGCAGTAACGATTGCAGCAACATTCAAGTTTTCATTTTCTGCTACATCTGCTGGGTTCAACGTGATACTGTAGTTGCCGTTCTCATTTGCCGTACCAGTGCCAACGACTTCACCCTCGGCATTGGTGATTTCAATGGCTGCATTTGCTGCGGCTGTCCCCGTCACAGGATACCCATCGGTGCTGTTTCCTGTAATCGAAGCCGTTGGGGCATTAACCACTGGTGCTGCTACCGTTGCCGTCGCAGGTTCACTCGCTGATTCCCCATCCGCTTCCGCTACTGCTGTGACTGTATCACCTTCTACCAATTCAGGGACATCGGTCGTCCAATTGCCGTCACCATCTGCGGTTGTGGTAATAGGTGCACCGCCGTTGATCGCCAATGTGATGGCTGCGCCTGGCTCAGCTGTTCCGCTGATCGTCGTTTCCCCTGCTGTCAATGGATTGATTGTTGGTGTATCGGTTTGATCTTCTGGTGTATCTGGCGCAAACCAAATCGAGTTATTGCCGTCAGCATCCGTAAATAAATCAATGGTGATCAAATCAAGTTGAGACATCGTTCCTTCGAAGCGGGCTTCGTAAGGATTAGATGGATTCGCCACGCCGTTTTCAACCAATTGTGCATAGGTCGGACTGGTGACATTCGTTGGAATGACTACATTGGTTTGACCTAAAACAGATGCAGAAGCGATTTGATCTGCTAAATCTGTCGTTGCATTGAAGACTGTTTGTGCCGTTTCAACCGTTGCGTTTAAAGTGGCTTTAGCTGTATTAACGGTACTTTGTACCAACGTATTGATTTGACCGATCAAGGTACCGATGCCTGGAATCCCACTTGCACCATCCAAAATACTGACTTGAATCTGGGCTGCTTGTAAATTATCGAGAATTTGATTGATGCGTTGATTGATAACGATAAATAAACCATCATCCACATTGGCAATCAGGGCACGTTCGTTATCGGTTAATCCAGCTGGAACTTCAAAATTCGCTTGGCCAAATTGTCCAAGTTGATTTAATAAGTCTAACTGGGTAGTGATTTCATCTAAGTTGACGGAAATCACTTGGCTAACATCCACGATTGAAGCCGCTGTATACAACGGATTTGGCAAGCCGCCAACGATTGTTGGCGGAATATCAAGTGCATCAGCTAAATTTTGATTGACGATTCCATCCACCGTGCTGATCAAGGTATTGACTGCTGGTGTGACTGTACCGATCAATGTTTGCAAGGCTGGGAAATTCCCCAGTTGGAGTATCACATTGGTGGAAATCGATGCATTCCCTGCCGGTTGAACCAAACCAGTAAGGCCTTGAGGAACCCCAACAACCGCGACTTTATCCCCATTCAAGACATCAACCGTTACTGCATTCGATCCAGAAATCGAGAAATTGACTTGGTTCGTTGCACCAGGAGTTGCATAAGGTGCAGACGCACTCGTGCCTGAGTTATTAGACGCTGTGATATCTGAGAAAAGTTCAGCTGAAACCAAAGCAGCTTCAACCGTCGTTGGTGCCCATAACAAACTTGCTGGCACAACCACCGTACTTGTCAACAACATTCCACTGACAGTTAAATTCGCAATAATATTTTTCTTTGTTCGAACGCGTGTGTTTTTCTTTGAATCCATGAGCTTTTTATAATTAATGCCTTTCATTCATTCTCCTCCTGTTCGAAAAAAATTTAACCGACAAAAGATAAAACTGATGATCTCTGGAATCCTTCTTTCCCCCTTTAAAACCAGATGAAAATCTATTTCAACCCAACACCAAAAGGCATAGAGAGAAAACAAAAAGTAACCGATCGCAAGGCGAAGATTTTTTCGCATGCTTTCTGAAAAACCCAGTGATTTTTGTTCAAATAGTTTAGAAGCACATTAGCTCACTCTTGTGAAACTAAAAAATAAAATAACTAAACGAACACACTGTGTACCAAAATTCTAGCAAATTTATTTCTTTCCAACAAATTATAAACACGATAAATAATTAAAAAAACACTGAATTTCACCTTTCAAAACACAAAAGGTTTATTTTATAAACAAGCAGAAATTATTTATATTTATCTTATAAACAAATGTATAATGATAAAATATTGCCTTTTTTCGTCAGTTAACCTTTCTTTTTTTTATATTTAATCAATATAATGAATACGATTTCAATTGCATGTTTATACACTGGGATAGAGAAAAATGATGATTGTGTTTTTCATGATTTTAACCTCGTTTTTTACCTCCGCAAATAAAAAAACAAAAATAATTTATACGTTTTTCACGATATCACCTAAAATAACTCTTGCTAACGAAAAAAAGGAATCGAAACGCTGGCAGAAAGTTCTGTGAAAAAAGAATGAAACTATTCTATCAAAATCAACGTTGCACTATTATGAACGATTATTTCTTCAGTTGCTCTTCACTGCTTTTCATCCTCACCTAGTTATTTGGTCCTACATTTCGGACGTAAACGTTCATTCTACTTTAAGCGGTTATACTTGTTGGTAAGAAGGAAACACCGCTGCCCAATTGGCTTCTTCTAATACGACTTAAGGAGCAATAAACGATGCATTGGCTAGTAATGATTTTTCTATTGATCTGCCTCAGTTTTGTCTAAAAAAAGCGTGAGAACCGAATGTTCTCACGCTTTTCTACGATCCCCCTTTGAGGATCCTCTATCACAAAGATTACTGAACGATTTCTTCCACCAAATCAAGGAAAGTCTGAAATAAAAGACCTTTTAGATTCCTCTATTGGCTTTACTTTACTATAATGAGGATACATGATTTCATTAATTCAACGAGAGCGGAGGCTTTCTTATGTATGGCGAAACGATCAGACAAATTCGATTGAAAAAAGGCTTCACCCAAAAAGAAGTCTATGGCACGATTATTTCAAAGTCTTATGCCATCGAGTTCGAAAAAGGCAAGCATCAAATTGCTGCCAACTTGCTGTTGCAAATTTTAGAAAATCTCTCAATGGATATCGATGAATTTCTCTATATCGCGAATGGCTATCGCCTGGATGAGCAAAACAGCTATAATCATCGGTATAATCAATATTCAAACAAACACGATCTGCCAAATTTACAAAAGCTGTTACAGGAACTACAACAAACCACTAGTAGACTGAACAATATCCGTATTGCAGAGGTTCGCTCGCGAATTCGCATGCTACAATGCTTGGCAAAACATGGGGTCTATCGACAAAGTGCTGTTTTAGAATGCGATCGCCAAACGATCACTTCTTACCTCATTGATGTTGAGAGCTGGACGTTACAAGAAATCCAACTATTTGGCAACACCATCGATCTTCTGGACAACGACCATAATTTCCTCTTTTTCAAAAAAGTATCCAAGATGCTCGAGTACTACATCGATATGGAAAAAGGTCGTGAAATCTACTGCGCCTTGCTGATCAATTTGATTGAATATACGCTAAAACACCAGCAGTACGATGCGACGGAAGTTCTCGTTGTCCAATTGAAACTTTTAGCGACAGACTACAAAGAATTTTTCCACCAAACCGTCTGCAAGTTTTTCCAAGGCGTGTTGCTCATAAGAACCGGCGATCAAAAAGCTGGTGAAACGATCACGCAAAAGATGTTGGCTATTATGCGAGAACTGGATCAAGAAGCCCTTGCCGATGATTTTGCTTTGCTATTGGATGAAGATTATCTCCAAGCATTTGCCTCCTCCGAGTGATAAAGCGGCAACTGCAGCGTTCGTTAATAAAAAAAGGAAGTGATGGCAATCATCACTTCCTTTTTCAGCTATTAGCTAACACTACGTTCGTCTGTCGCTCCAAAGTATTGATACATTGGTTTTTGGTTGCCATTGAGCAATTGATCCACCGTCACAAATTCATAGCCTTGCGCTTTCAGCGTTTGAATAATACCAGGTACGGCTTGAACGGATTTCGGATGAATATCATGGAGCAGAATTATTGAACCATCGTAGACATTATTTTGTACGACCTTCAAAATTTTGTTCGGATCTTTTAGCTTCCAATCCTCGGTATCAACACTCCATTGAATGATCGATTTTCCTGCCGCTTGGGCGCTCTGTTGATCGATCGCCCCATACGGCGGGCGCAAATTCTTAGGTAAGACTCCTGTTGCCTGATAGATTGCTTTGTCGGTCTTAGTTATTTCAGCTTTGACATCCTCCGGCGACAACGTATTTAATTGCGGATGTGAATAGGAGTGACTGGCAATTTCATGCCCTTCCTCATGGACTTTTTTCGATACTTCAGGATATCGATCCACCATTTGTCCTAATTCAAAAAACGTTGCTTTGACATCGTTGTCCTTTAAAATCTTCAAAAGATCTAATGTGGTTGTGTCGTTAGGGCCATCATCGAAAGTCAGTGCAACATATTTTTTGTTTTGGTCCAATGTCGATTGTTGCTCTTTCAATTGATCCGCATTAACAAGTTCCGGATCAATAAACGGTGCAATCTCTTTGTACGCCAACGTGATCTCAGATACGCCAGTTTGATTTTGGGGCAACTGGATCGTTAATTTTTCAGGATCATACGTAAATTTCGACTCATAGGTGATTCGATCCATCGCCAAGACCGCATCAATGACTTTATCAGGTTCCTTGGCTTGGTCTAAAATCTTTTGCTGAATGACTTGCTGGATCCCTAGCAAGCTGCCCTCGTCTGGAACCAAGTCTTTCAAGGATAATTCATTGCCGGTTTTCTCGGAAATAAAAATTGGATCGGCAACCACGCTATCCGCATCTTCAAAGCGACCAGTTTCCCGATTCCAAACATAGCTGTCCGCTTTTAAAGAATAGGTTGACACTTTCGATGCGACAGCTTGTGCTTCAATCCGAGCAACAGTGACTGTCTCTTTGTCGGTGTGTTTTTTGCATAATTTGTTCGCCATGGTCGACAATTTCTTGCTTGCATCTTTGACAGGAATCGTACTTTCTTCTTTTGGTCGGAAAATCAATTCTTTCTTGTCCCCATTAGACAATGTTTCGAGTTTTGCTGGGATTCCCTCTTTAACTTGTTCTTCTTGGATCGATGCCAATAACTTTTCAGCAGCAGCCTCATATTTTTCCCGTGCCAAGGCTTCTTGCTGCTTCAACGTAAAGGCGATATAGCCGCCAGTGGCGATAATGACAATTGTCAGAAGCGTCATCAATGAAAAGAGATACTTACGATGGGTTGGCTTCTTTTTAGAAACTTGACGATTGGTGGTTTGCGTGCGTTTTGCCGTTCCCGTTGTTTGCTTTTGATGTGATTCGACCCTTGAAAAAGGTGCTTGTTTTTCAGACATCGCTTCTTTATGTTGTGAATTATTTGAATAATTGCTTGATTTCTTCATAAACATTCTCCCTAAAACATAATAACGTAAACAAAATGTAACATAAGCGTAATAATATTTCAACAGTGTTACAGAGATTCTTATAAACTTCTCTTTTTGTTCACCATTTTTGAGAATTGTTCTTAGAAATCTTTTATTCTGATACTAATAAAATCAAGCCTGTCAGTCATGATATCGTATTCACTCCTTTTTATTTTCGTTTAAAAATAATGAGAGATATCTTTTTGTACTTTGATGTTTTTTCTGTTTATAATTCAGCTTGTGGCAATTACTTTAAAGGATGTGTTCAAAATGAAACACAAGTCAGCAATGTATTTATTTATTCTCACATTAGTCATCGGTTTAACCTATCAAATGCTTCCCTATACACCCCTAAGCGATTCCGTTTTATCCATCGTTGGTACTGTATGGAATGTGATTTTGGCATTTGGTGCAGGGTACTTCCTCTTACGAAGGACCTTTTTGGAACAATTCAAGCATTTTCGTTTCATTGTTTTATTATGGGGTGTGCCTTTCGTCATTTTGACTGGCGTGTTCTTTTCCTTTATTTATGCCGCTATTTTTGGACAACCGACAACTAATTCGATCAGCGAGACTATCACCGTCCAAATGGTCTTTCTACAAGTTCCCTTCATGCTCATGGGGGAAGAATTGCTTAGCACCAATCTCTTGTTGGCTTTACAGAAAAAAGGACTCTCTTTCTTCTGGTCTTCCGTCATTTGCAGTGTGCTATTCGCTTTGTGGCACATCCCAGCGTACGGTTTTCATCCAGCACAATTATTGATCACCTTGATGCCTGCCAGATTGGCACTCAACTACGTTTGGAAAAAATCCAATAGCGTATGGGTCAGCTGGATCTGCCATTTTCTTTATGATTCCCTTGGGTTCATTTCATTTTTAGGTAAATAAGCAACAAAAAGGACAGCTGAATCGCAGCTGTCCTTTTTTTAGTCAGTAACGCCTTTCCCCGATGATTTAATCAATTGTTACTTTCGCTTTTTAAAATAAAGCCAGCTTGCCGTGGCGATAAAGCACAAACCAACTACAAATGGGAACAACGTCCCCTGCTCATCGGTTTGCGGCAATCTTTGTGCAGAAGCGCTTTTTTTCGAAACAACAGTTTGCACAGGAGCTTTTTCTCTATTATCAGAACTATCAACTGTTGCAGCTTGTTCTTTTGTATAAACGTACGTCACAGTTGCCCCCAGCTTGCCGAATGTTCCTTTCGCATTTTGTGGCAAACGACTTCGATCTAAGACGTAGTCGTTGATTGATATTTAGTATTTTTCTGTGCTAGCATCGTAAGGTTCGCCTACATTTCCTGATAGGATTTGGGAAGCATGAATTTCGTTACCTTCTGTGTCTACATACTCCACCGTTACATCCGCTGCTGGTACCGGACTTTTTGTGTAGATGTAGGTGACTGTTTGCGCTGTTTCGCTAAACACACCTTTACTGTTTTTTGGTAATTGGATAGGCTACAATTAACTAGACAGAAAAATTAAGGTGTGTAGACTAGAAGAAAACATACCAGGAGGAATTTTTATGTCTAAGAGAACACGAAGAACTTTTTCACAAGAATTCAAGCAACAAATCGTCAATCTTTACTTAGCTGGAAAGCCACGTGTAGAAATCATTCGAGAATATGAACTAACGGCTTCAGCATTTGACAAATGGGTAAAGCAATCTAAAACGAGTGGTTCATTCAAAGAAAAAGATAATCTTACGCCTGAACAAAAAGAATTGTTAGAACTACGTAAAAGAAACCAGCAATTAGAAATGGAAAATGATATTTTAAAGCAAGCAGCGCTGATATTCGGACGAAGAGACAAGTAATCGATGCGAATAAGCATCTTTACCCTATATCAGCGATGTGCAGAATATTAGGTCTATCACGTCAGTCCTATTATTATCAATCAAAACCAAAGAAAGATGAATCAGAACTTGAAGAAGTAGTCGCTGAAGAATTTATCCGCAGCCGAAAGGCCTACGGCTCAAGAAAAATAAAAAAAGCCTTATCAAAACGAGGCATTCAGATCAGCCGACGAAAAATTAGTAGAATCATGAAAAATAGAGGATTAAAATCGAGCTATACTGTTGCTTATTTTAAAGTACATCATTCTACTTGCAATGAAGCCAAAACGACAAACGTATTGAATCGTAAATTCTTAAGAGACAACCCATTAGAAGCGATCGTAACAGACTTGACTTATGTACGAGTCGGGAAAAAATGGAATTATGTCTGTTTCATTTTGGATCTGTTCAATCGAGAAATTCTCGGCTATTCTTGTGGAGAACATAAAGATGCCGTTCTAGTAAAAAAAGCATTTAGCCGTATCAAACAACCTCTGACAGAGGTTGAGATTTTTCATACTGATCGTGGAAAAGAGTTTGATAACCAAGCTATTGATGAATTATTAACAACTTTTGATATCAATCGATCATTAAGTCATAAAGGCTGTCCTTTTGATAATGCCGTAGCTGAACCAACTTACAAGTCGTTGAAAGTAGAATTTGTCTATCAATACACATTTGAAACCTTACAACAATTGGATTTGGAGTTATTTGACTATGTCAATTGGTGGAACCACCTTCGGTTGCACGGTACACTTGGCTACGAGACACCGGTTGGTTACCGTAACCAGAGATTGGCGCAGCGAATCCTTGATAATGAGCTCGGATGTGCTAACGCTAGCGAGGCAGTCTAACTTTAACTGTTAGCTCCTGCCGAAGATCGTCACATCCGAGGAGGCTCATTGTCAAGGACAATCGGAATAGCATACGGAAAGAAGTTCTGCACCTTATAAAATTTGTCAAAAAAACTGTTGCCATTCCATCTACTCGTTTTTCTAGAGTGAGTTTCATCTTTCTTTTTGGCATACAAAATACCCCCTATACAGGACTTTTATATTTCAGTGTCCTATATAGGGGGAGCATATCATCGAGTATTCAACGTGGTCTTTTTTCAACTAGTTTAAAACATATCTCTCACATAAAAATGTAGCGTTACATCAATAAATTCCTTATATTATCCACGTATTGCCGATACTAACTGCTTGAAACTAACTTTGATTTTATTAGTATTAATGGCAATATAAATAGAGAAGCAAATCAAAAATAAAATAAAACTTACTAAATTAGAAAGTAACATATTTGATACTATAAAAATAATTGTTATAATTATTTCCTGAATAAGATTACCCACAATATTTATCTCTAGTACTTTGCTTAACAATAATTCAGCTAAAATACATCGGAAAGCTAAGCAGATCATTATTCCTAAAACTACTAAATCAATATTGTTAAAATAAAAAATAGTAATCACTGAAAGAACTATAGTTAACAATAAAGAAGCCATATTGGCCAGCAATATATATTTCTCTTTTCGGATTGTTTTTAAATAGGTATTTATTAACAGAGACATTCTTCCTTCATAAATAACCATTGGAAATAAAACGCCCATAAATCTTAGACTGTCTTTATATGCTGGGAGCCAGTTTTCTAAAATTATTCGTATAGGATTAAAAAAGAGTAACAACGAAAAAGTAAGTGGAACAAATACTGTTCTGATTTGCTCATAAAGAATTTTTAAATTACTACGATTCGTACGTCGTAATAAAGGAAAAATCACAATACCAACAGCGTTTATAAAAGTCATAAACATATTCGAAATACTTAAAGTAAATGACAGTTTACCAAAAGTTTCTATATCCCATTTATTTTCCACAAGTAACCTTGTAATCCCAATAATCAGCATACTTGCAATATTACTAATCATTAGGTTACTACCAATTTTTATATTTTCAAGTATTTCAGAAAAATATTTTTTCCCCCTTTTCACCTTATTAAAAACAATATCATTAATCTGATATATTCCCCATAAGGTTACTATTAATCTTGAAAATATGTCACTTACTGCTAAAACAACAAAACTTCTTCCCCCTAGAAACAAGTATATAAAAATAAAGACTATATATATATATCTATCGAAGCGAGAAAGGTTAGCATACTCTTTAATTCTATTCGTTGATTGAAAAATATATAAGATAAACATTCTTAAATTCGTAATGATGGTAACTACAGCTGTACAGAGTAAGATTAGACTCTTTTCTCCAGAGTCATGTCTTAATAATACATATAGGACGATTCCGAAAGCAATAAATATTTGCGATACAAATAAATACCAAAACTGGACATTTAAACTAACCTTATCTAAATTGTCATACTCTTCCCCACCTATTTTTAGGTATATTCCATCAAGCCAACCAAAATGCAAAAAACCTACATAGCTTGAATAAAATACATACAATTGCCAGTAGCTATATTCCTTGATTCCCAAAATCCGAGGAACAAATAAATTTAAAACTACTGATATTATTAATATCGATAAATTAGCCGATATTGTATATCTAAGATTTCTAAATAAATTTTTTGCTTTATTATTCATTTATATTTATCATCCTCAATGGTGAAGCATCTTCGCCAAAGCTTCTTGCCAACTAGGTATCTCAAAACCTATGTTCTTTGCTTTGCTCAGATCCATCACTGAATATTGTGGACGTTCTGCTTTTTGTGGGAATTCTTCAGAGGTGACAGGCAAAACAGTAACTTTCTGATTGTCTTTGAGGATTTCTTTAGCAAATTCGTACCATGAACACACCCCGTCGTTTGACAAATGATACACACCATATGGCGCTTTCTTTTCAATGACAAAAAGCATGAATTCCGCTAAAGTTCTGGTCCATGTTGGTCGCCCAAATTGGTCATTGACCACAGTTAATGTATCCCGTGACTCCGCTAGTTTTTGCATGGTAAATACAAAATTATGTCCGTACTGACCAAATACCCATGATGTTCGAATGATATAATAATCCTCCAAGGTTTCTTGAACAGCTTGTTCTCCTAACAACTTGGTACGGCCATATTCATTCAATGGATGTGTCGGATCATCGACCTGATACTCGCCGTCTTTTTTCGTGCCGTCAAACACATAATCGGTACTGATGTACACCAATGTTGCTCCGACTTCTTTTGCGGCCAAAGCAACATTTTTCGTTCCTTCGACATTGATTCGTTCATCTATCTCTTTGCCTTCGTCCTCAGCTTTGTCTACTGCGGTGTAAGCGGCACAGTGAAAAATGACTGAAGGCTTCAATTCTTTAATAAATGTCTTTGTCTGTTGGGCATCGGTGATATCCAATTCATCTCGATCCGTCGCCACTACTTCTTGTTGAGGCATCTGTTCATTTAACAGATGACGTAATTCTGTCCCTAGTTGTCCATTACTGCCAGTGATTAAAAACATTTTTCCCATCCTTTCAAAAAAGCAGGATCACTCCTGCTTTATTTGCTGTTGCTCTTTATTGATCGTTCTTGGCATAAGCCGCTTCTACAGCTGCTTTTCCCGCATGCCACCATGCTTGATTTTCAGTATACCATTGGATGGTAGCATCCAAGCCTTCTCGGAAATCAGTAAACTCTGGCTGCCAGCCTAACTCTTCACGGAGTCTTGTGGAATCAATGGCATAACGGAGATCGTGTCCTGCGCGATCCTTGACTTGATCATAAGCATCTTTCGGCTGTCCCATAGCCTCTAAAATCATTTCTAAGACAGTCTTGTTGTCTTGTTCACCATCAGCACCGATCAAATAAGTTTCCCCGATTTTTCCTTTTGTTAGGATTAACCAAACAGCGGAAGAATGATCGTTTGTATGAATCCAATCTCGGACATTCTTTCCTTCACCATACAATTTAGGGCGAATACCGCTTAAGATATTCGTAATCTGACGAGGGATAAATTTTTCAATATGCTGATATGGACCATAATTATTGGAACAATTAGAGATCGTCGCCTGTAAGCCAAATGAACGAACCCACGCACGAACCAAAAGATCTGAACCTGCCTTCGTAGAAGAATAAGGACTTGAAGGATTATACGCTGTTTCCGCGGTGAATTTTTCTCCTGCTCCTTCTCCATGACCTGGAAGATCTTCTCGCAGTGGGAGATCGCCATAAACTTCATCCGTCGATACATGATGGTAACGCACATTATACTTACGACAAGCTTCCAACAAAGTATACGTACCGATCAGATTTGTTTGTACAAATGGAAACGGATCTTTCAATGAGTTATCATTGTGAGATTCTGCCGCATAATGCACTACAGCATCTGTATCTTGAACAAGTTTATCTACCAATGGTGCATCAGTGATATCACCAACCACCAATTCTACCCGGTCTTCTGGTAATCCGGCTAGATTTTCTTTATTGCCGGCATAGGTCAACTTATCCAAAACCGTCACATGAACGTCCGGATGATTGTTAACGACATAATGAACAAAGTTAGAACCGATAAACCCAGCTCCTCCAGTAACAATAATTTTTTTCATTTCAGCTTGCTCCTCACTCTAGATCTCACCATATACAAATGGATTTTCTGCTTCGAACACTTTTAATGTTGGGTGATGATGATCTTTTTCCGACATAATCGCTTGTTCACGACCAATCGGCCAATTAATGTCTAGATCTGGATCATCAAAGGCAATTCCACCATCCGCTTCAGCATTGTAATAATTATCGCATTTGTAAAGGAAGTTCACATCTGGAGTCAGTGTCACAAAACCATGCGCATAGCCCTTTGGTACCAGTAATTGACGGTGATTGTATTCCGAAAGAAGATACCCTTCCCATTGCCCATAGGTAGGACTGCCTTTGCGGATATCAACGATCACATCCCAGACCACACCAGTCACTACACGAATCAATTTTGTTTGAGCCGCTTCACCCTTTTGAAAATGAAGCCCACGTAAAACGCCTGGTTGTGTCGATAAAGAATGGTTATCTTGAATAAAGTCATAGGCAATACCTGCTTCTTCAAAATCGACCGCTGAATAACTTTCTGTAAAAAAGCCGCGGTGATCGCCAAAAACAGCAGGTTCGATGATTTTCACATCGGTTAGTTTGGTAGTGGTTACTTTGATTTTCCCCATGATTACGCCTCATTTGCTAAACGGAGCAGGTAGCGTCCGTATTGATTTTTTTTCAATGGCTGTGCTAATTCTACCAGTTTTTCTTTAGTGATATAGCCCATCCGATACGCGATTTCTTCTAAACAAGCGACTTTTAGATTTTGTCGTTTCTCAATCGTTTCAATAAACGTCGAAGCCTCCAACAATGATTCGTGGGTTCCGGTATCTAGCCAAGCAAAGCCGCGTCCCATTACTTCAACAGACAGTTTACCTTTTTCCAAATAAGCTTGGTTGATATCTGTAATTTCTAATTCTCCACGAGGCGATGGTTTGATTTTTTTCGCGATCTCTACCACGTCGTTATCATAGAAGTAAAGACCTGTCACCGCATAATTTGATTTGGGCTCTTCCGGTTTTTCTTCGATCGAGATGGCTTGCCTTTGGTCATCAAATTCAACAACTCCAAACCGTTCCGGATCATTTACATGGTAGCCAAACACTGTGGCACCCGTTTCTTTTTGCGCTGCACGTTGCAGCATTTGTGACAAGCCACCACCATAATAAATATTATCACCTAATACCAGACAAACACTGTCGTTGCCGATAAATTCTTCTCCAATGATAAAAGCTTGGGCTAGACCATCCGGACTTGGTTGTACTGCGTATTCAATATGGATTCCTAATTCATTCCCATCACCAAATAATTCTTGAAATCTTGGTGTATCTTGCGGTGTTGAAATGATCAAGATCTCATGGATCCCTGCCAACATCAAGACGGACATCGGATAATAGATCATTGGTTTGTCGTAGATGGGCATTAGTTGTTTCGATGTCGCTTTAGTTAATGGGTACAGACGAGTGCCTGAACCACCTGCTAGGATTATACCTTTCATTATTATTTCCTCTTCCTAAAAATCAAGCTATTATGATTAGTCTCTTCTAAAAATATCTCTCGTATAAACTTTGTCCTCTACGTCTTTAAGCAAAGGTTCAACACGGTTTGATACAATCACATCTGAAATAGCTTTAAATTCTTCAAAGTCTTTAACCACTTTAGAATTAAAGAAATCTTCCGCATCTAATGTTGGTTCATAAACAACCACTTCGATTCCTTTTGCTTTGATCCGTTTCATAACACCTTGAATTGATGAGTAACGGAAATTATCAGAATTGGCCTTCATTGTTAATCGATAAATTCCGACCACTTTAGGATTTTTAGCAATAATTTGTTCTGCTATGAAATCTTTACGAGTTGTATTTGCTTCCACAATGGCTCCGATAATGTTGCTTGGTACATCTTCATAATTTGCTCGAAGCTGTTTCGTATCTTTAGGTAGGCAATAACCGCCGTAACCAAATGAAGGATTATTGTAATGTGATCCAATACGTGGATCTAATCCCACTCCTTCAATGATTTGTCGGCTGTCTAAACCACGAGACTCTGCATAGGTATCTAATTCGTTAAAATAAGCTACACGCAAAGCTAAATACGTATTTGAAAATAGTTTGATGGCTTCTGCTTCTGTTGAATGTGTCAACAAAACAGAAATATCCTCGTCTAATGCATTCTCTTTAAACATATTCGCAACTTCTTGTCCACGATCAGAATACTCTCCAACAACAATCCGTGAAGGATGCAAATTGTCATACAATGCTTTACCTTCCCGTAAGAATTCCGGAGAAAAAATAATATTTTCAGTTTGGAATTTTGCTTTCAATTCCAATGTATATCCTACCGGTACAGTAGATTTTATGATAAATGTTGCATCTGGACGAATCAATAAAGCTTTTTCAATGACATCTTCTACTGTAGATGTATTAAAATAGTTTTTCTTTTCGTCGTAATCCGTTGGTGTTGCGACAATTAAGTAATCTCCAAATAAAACAGCCTCTTCAAAATCTTTAGTGAATTCTACGTTCAAATCATCTCGTTCAAGAAATTCATGAACTTCTTTATCTTCCAGAGGTGATTGTCTTTTTTGCAGCATATCGATTTTTGTTTCAACGATATCGTATGCCTTTACTTCTTCTTTTTGACTCATTAAAAGTGCATTTGCTAAACCAACATAACCTAGTCCAAAAACCGAAATTTTCATAAATGTTCACTCCTATTAATAGTAGTTTAGTTATCTACTATTATCATCTAAATTCTATTAGTTAGTTTGAATATAATATACTTTTCTAAAGTACCCATTGAAAAAAGAACTTTATAAACGCTTAGTTTCCAAACACTTATTCCCAGATATTCTTTTAAATAGACTATTTCAGAATATTTAATAATTTTTTGTCGTTTAAAAAAGCTTTTTATATTTTTTTTAACAGTATTCCCACCAAAGTGTGTTACTTGCTGTTTAACTATAATAGCAGCTTTATAGTCCTTTTTTTTAAGTTTAAAAAAAAGATTATTCTCCTCACCATATAAAAAAGTTCTTTCATCAAACAATCCGATACTTTGAAAAACAGAAGCCTTAATCCCAAAAAAACACCCTGAGATTACGTCAACTTCTTTGATATCTGAATTAAAATCTGAATCGTAAAATCTTGAGAGATTCAATTTATTCATAAGAAATGTTGAAAAAGCGAAAGTTTCAGATAATATATGGTAGTACTTTGGAAGCCTCCATGCAAAATTTTTAGCAATTTCCCCACTTTTATTCTTTATCAATCCACTTACAGCAACAAATTTGTTAGTATCTAAACACTCACAAATTTTCCTAATTGTATTCTCATCAACTTCTATATCTGGATTACTTATAATAAAATTATTAACCTCGTAATTTTTTAAAGCATAATTCAATCCAAAATTATTTCCTGCTGCATACCCTCTATTTTCTTGAGTTGAAAGAACCTCTATTCTATCATTAGACATGCTAGTCAAAAATTCATACGAATTATCAGTAGACTTATTATCGACGATAATAATCTTATCTAAAATTTTGTACTTCTCTATATTCTTTACATATTCTTTGGTCATCAACCAATCATTGTAGTTCAAAATAATCATTATATTCAAGGGAAATCCACCTTATATTTTATATTTAGGGTTTTTTATTTCTATTGGAATCCCTATGAACCGTTAATCTCATAAAATTTCAGAAATATGAGCTTAAAAATAAAAATTATGGTTTATTATTAAACATACTAATTTGATTAATTTTTTTTGAAACATTTTCCCATGAATATTCTTCATGATATTTTACGGCTTCTTGTCTAACCTTAGAAAAAATTTCTTCATTTGTTAGCAATTGTTGAATTTTATTTGACAATTCTTCAGCTGAGTCAGGTTCTTCCAGTAAATATCCATTTTCTCCATTTTGAATAAAATGTCTCATTTCAAATTTATTCGTACCGATACAAGGCAAGCCAAAGCTTAATGCTTCTATAAAAACTAAACCATACGCTTCAAACTTTGAAGGCATACAAAATATATCGCATATTTCAAAATAGTATTTTAAATCTTCTTGACTTAAATCTCCCAAAAAAATGATATTTGAATCCAATTCATAACCATTTAAATGTTTAGGTCCTGCTATATAAAGTTCTAGTTCATCAAATATATCATTTTTTAATTTTTTAAAGGCTTGGACTAAGACTGGTCCGCCTTTTCTCTCAAAATCACGACCAACGAATAAAATTCTACGTCTATTCTTTTTTCTGACAGTTAGAGGCAAAGGTAAATTAATTCCCCCTCCAACATGAAAAACTTTTTCAGCAGGAATTTGTTCTACGTTAACCAAAAAATCTTCAAGTGTTTTAGACATTGTTAAGATTCCTTTAGCTTTTTCATACCTTTTTTTTTGTATTTGATCTCTTTTTTCTAATTTAGCAATTGGGATATCTTGAAAATTACTATATTTAAAAGCTTCAGGATCATTTTTTCTAACATGAAGTAAAAATCCTACAGATAAGTCTTGATAAATGTAAGAATCTTCAATTTCTGCTAGATCACCAATTTGTAAAATAAATACCTCTGCTTTATTATCTTTTATTTCTCTATTTATATTTTTGGAGACCTTATTTAAAAAAGGCCAGTTAAAATTCATATTTTTCTCAAATTCTCCATATTTAATAAAAGAATAAGCTCCAAATATAATTTTATTTAACTTTGAACTTTGATGTACTTCGATATTTTTAATTTGGTTAGTTTTTTCTAACGATTCCTTTAAAGAATATGTCGTCCCTGACCAAGTTTTTTTTTTGTTTTTATCCCAATTTGCTACAAATATCATAGTTAATAATCATTCCTTTTATTTTTAATACAGAATTATTACAATACTTTGCTTTATGTTTTGAAAAGACTTTATTTATTTTTTAGCATTCAAAAAAATATTTGTACTTTCTTAATTTTAATTCTTCTAAGAATCCTAAGAAATAATTCAACTATTACAAAAAGCACTGTTCAAAAATGAACTTACTTAAATTTTTATCATTCTTTCGTTTGATGAAAATACTTACCTTACATTTATTTTGAGTGGCTTATCTTCAAGATAGCTATTTTTGAATTTTTAATAGTAACGATTTTTTAGATTAATTATTATACAACAACGTTATTAAATTCTTATACATGAAAAATTTATATAACCACCTATTTTAATTGATTATTTACATTTTTCCTAGCAATAAAGAGCAGTAAGATAGTACACCAATACCCTGCTGAAAGATAGCCACCTCTTTGAAATGAAAAGATTGTAAGCATACAGGCTAACCAAAAGTTTGTCTTCCCCATATAAAAAATCAACAAACAAAAAAGAATAAGTGGAATCAGTCCTAATTCTGTTAATAAATATGCAAATATATTAAAAATAGGTGGGGAATTGCCAATACCAATCCCTCCAATATAATCAGAAACATATTGCCAACTACCCACTATCCTAGCCGTTCCAGAACCATCGTTACCATTTATAATTTCATTAAATCTAATAATTATCGTTTGAGTTAACTCTTCTCTGAATATTAAAATTAACACAACAATACCAATAAAAAATAAAATAATTTTTCTATTGAATAATTTCTTAAATGATTTTGATTTTATCATTTGTATTATGGGAAGAATTGCTACAGTTAGTATCGTAGAGAACGAAAACGTAAGTAATGAACAAAAAATTATAAACCAATTTTTTTTATTACTAATTCTAAAGCCTACCTGATTAAAATATGAAAGAGCTAATGAAACCGTCAACATCATCCCTAAACCTTGCGGCTCATTTGATAATCCACGCAATCTTATAATTGAACTTCCACGATAAGTATAACTTTCAGCATCCTGTCTAGAAAAATACCAGAGAGCCCTATAAGGCAACCCAATTAATTGAGCTACGTATATATAGAGAGAGAGAATACACATTAGCAATGTATAGTTAATAAATATCTCAATTACTTTTTTTTGTAAATTAAATTCGGTTACAAAATTATATACATTAAATGTAAAAAGTAAAAAGACAGGTATTTTTATCAAATAAATCAAAGAACTATTTAAATCATAATTAGTAGTAGATATATTTATTCCATAAAATATGTTAGTAATAACAATTGAAATACATAAAATAAAAATAAATATTTGAGAAATTTTAATTTTATGGAAAAATACGCTTGAGCAAATCAGTCCCAAGATCAAAAAAATATCTGAGAAAGTTCCTCCAAATGTAGGAGAAAGCATCAAATCATTTAGAAAAAATGAAAGACATAATAAATGTATAGAAAGATGGGCCATAGTTTCAGAAAATTTATTCAGCACGGGTATATCCCTTTTTATGGATTTATCTATGGTCACATTAGGATAATTCACTAGCTCTTACCTCCTTTACTCTTTAAAGTTTTTCGCTCCTTGCAACATATATTTTAATGCTTCTATTCTCTTTACGTTATTACTACTATCGTATCTTCTCAGCCAAAATTGTAAAATAAGGAAAAAAGATAACTTTCCACCAAGAGCTTGGTATAATGCTCCTTTATCTACATAATATTTTTTATTGAATCCCTCAAACCACGAAGACATGTCATTATAAACATCAGAAATTGTTATAGGGATTGAATAAATTTTTAATTTAGTTTTTAGAGCACTCCATAAAAATAGTGTGTCTTCTCCAGAACCGTATCGTGTTCCTCCACCAAATAATAGTGAGAAAGATAGGTTCTTTTTTAGTATGCTATTTCTTTTAAATGTAAAAGTGACAGTTCCATATTTCAGTGAATTATAAAACTTTACTTTTCCTTCTTTTTTTGTAGTTTCTCGGATTTTATTTCCTTGATGAACTCTAACATTAAATATAATCATATCTGCATCTGGATATTTTGAATAGGCTTCGTTAATTATTTTTTCATATCCATCCACAAAAACTTCATCCTCATCAGCCATTACAATGATATCATCAGAAGCCCTCATCAAGGCATTATTTCGACTACGACCTACTCCTTTTTCAGACATAGAATAGAATTTCCAAGTCCTGTCATTTATAACTTGTTGTTTATATGAAAAATTTTCTGATATATTTGGGGTTTGATTAATGACAACTGCATTTGTTTGAATATTCATTTTTTCTAATAAAGACATATCTTTATTCATACTTGATACTAAAACTTCCATAATAATTACTCTACCTTGTACTTTCTGCTTTTTCCCAAAATGGTTTGGATTTTCCAGTAATCTCTCTGTAGCCACCAATTAGCTGAGCCAATATTGTCATTACATAGTAAGAAAGAAATTTTAAATATTTATTACTTGAATTTCGACCAACTAATGCTAGTAAATATGCCATGAGCTGTAGAATAAACAAAAAAACATATATTGAGTTAAAACTGTCAATTGCTAAAAACAGATTTGTTATAAAAACAATTACATGCATTAGATATAGATTATTTCTAAGTGTTCTATGTGAGATATAAAAAAGAGTAAATAATCCATGGTCAAAGAAATTATATTTATTGAGATCAATAAAATTAATCATTATTATTTTACGTGACATTCTAATTTTCCGATTAAACTCATCATTATCTGTTTCTCCTGCTTTTTCAAATGCTATTGCTTTTTCATTGTAAAAAGCTTTTTTTCCTAAATTAACAAATTTAGGTGGAAATATACTATCATGACTATAAATTGGATTGATTTTCATATATTCTTTTTTTCTAACAGCATATATACTTCCATTACCAGCTGTTATAGAGGCTAAATCTGATTCGATTTTTCTCATCCTAAGATCCAGATCCCAATAGGTGGATTCTGATTCACTTGTTGAATTTACACTATTATTAGTGTAAACTAGTTTACCTGCTACATATCCTATCTCTGAATTTGATAATGATAACACAAGCTCGGTAACTGAATTTTTTTCTAACATAGAATTAGCATCAGTAAAAACTATAATTTCCCCCTGAGCTACTTCTACTGCTTCATCCTGTGCATTTGTTTTTCCTTTTCGTTCTTTCACAACATGTAACTTAACTATTTCTGGAAATCTTGCTACATATTGGTTAACTATTTCATTCGTTGTATCTGTGCTATTATCAGAAGCAACGATTATTTCTAGTTTATTAGCTTCATAATCCAAGCTCAACAAATTTAATATTTTTTTTTCAATGACAGATTCTTCATTGTGGGCTGGAACTATTATAGATACACTTGGACGATAACTATCATCAAATTTGACTTGCTTTTTATGGATAAATTTATTCAAAAGTTCAAGCAATATAGGATAACCTATCATGGTATATACAATTAATATTAGAAATAGATAAAATAAGATTTTCATAATTCCCCCACTTTACTCTTCGTTACCAGTAAACCTTTCTTTGGTAGAACTGGTTGTCGAAGAAATACCTTCTTTAACTAGCACCTTTTTAATAGTTAAAAAGAAAATAATAATATCTTGTTTGAAAGTCACGCTATCGACATACTCACAGTCTAACTGAAACTTTTCTGTCCAGCTAATTGCATTTCTGCCATTAATTTGTGCAAGCCCAGTTAACCCCGGACGTACTAGATGTCTTCTTTTTTGTTCTGCATTATAAAGCTCTAAATACTCCACAAGCAACGGACGCGGTCCAATAATGCTCATATCACCTTTTAAAATGTTTATCAATTCTGGAAGTTCATCCAAACTAGTTGCCCGCAGAAGTTTTCCAAATTTAGTTAGGCGGATTTCATCTGATAATAAATTTCCCGCAGAATCTCTTTCATCAGTCATTGTTCGAAATTTATACATTGAAAATATTTTTTCATTTAATCCTGGACGCTGCTGTTTAAAGATAACCGGTGATCCTAACTTTATTCGAACTAATATAGCAACTATCAGCATAACAGGACTCAATACTATTAACCCTATCCCCGATAAAAGTACATCCAAACCTCTTTTAAAATATTTTTCATATACTCCTAAAGAATTATGCATTTTTAATCGCTCGCTTAATTGTTGTAATTACTCGTTGTAAATCTTCATCTGTCATCTTTGTATCTGAAGGCAGGCAAACACCTGTCTCAAATAATTTTTGTCCTACATTATTTCCAATATAGTCATATTTTTCAAATACAGGTTGTAGATGCATTGGTTTCCAAATAGGACGAGACTCAATATTCTCTTTCTCTAATTCATCCATTAAATAGTTTGGATCTATTCCATCAAGAGTGATTGCGGATAGCCAAAAGTTAGAAACACTATAATCATTTTCCGGCATAAAGTTTATTTGTGTCAGATTTTTTAATTCTTCTTTATAAAAGTCATGAATGTATCTTTTCTTAGCAACACGGTCATTAAGAACCTTTAACTGTCCTCTTCCAATTCCAGCCACGATATTACTCATCCGATAATTATAGCCTATTTCACTATGTTGATAATGACGTGCTTTATCTCTTGCTTGAGTTGACCAAAATCTAACTTTCTCAATTCGTTCCGCATCCTCAGAAACAAGCATCCCACCACCAGAGGTAGTGATAATTTTATTTCCATTAAATGAATAGATACCATATTTACCAAAAGTACCTGTATATTTCCCTTTATAAGTGGTTCCCAAAGATTCTGCCGCATCTTCAATCAATGTCACATCAAATTCTTGACAGATAGAAAGAATCTCATCCAACTGTGCAGCTAATCCATATAAATGCACAACAATGACAGCTTTTGTTTCTGGATACTTTTCTAATGCTTTTCTCAACGCTACAGGATCCATATTCCAAGTTTCTAAATCACTATCTACAAAGACAGGAGTAGCACCTTGATAAATAATTGGATTTGCAGTCGCAGAAAAAGTCAATGATTGACAAACAACAATATCACCTTGTCCAACCCCCGCCGCTTTCAGAGCCATGTGGATAGCAGAAGTACCTGAAGCTAATGCAGCTGCATGTCCAATTTTTACAAACGAAGCTAATTCCTGCTCGAACCCATTTACATTTGCGCCTAGTGGAGCAATCCAGTTAGTGTCAAATGCTTCCTTTACAAATTCTTGTTCATATCCTTTATCACTCATATGAGGTGATGCTAATAAAATTCTTTCTTTTTCCATTCTTACTCCCAACTTTCTATTACACGTGTAGGATTTCCTACATTTTTTGTATTTTTATCAATATTTCTAATAACAACACTACCCGCACCAACAATAGAACTGTCACCAATAGAAATATTTTGAATAAGTTTTGCTCCGACTCCAATTTCTATATTATTTTGAATAAGTGTGTGTCCGGAAATACTTACTGTTGGATATATAGAATTAAAATCACCAATTGTTGAATCATGTCCAATAGTAGAACCGATATTAATCATATTAAAATTTCCAATATTAATATCAGCAACAAAAGTTGTATTAGCCATTACTACATTACCTTCACCAAACTTGATATTGAATCCTATTAATGCTGTAGGATCGATTAAATTTGGAAACTTTAAATTTTTGTTTTTCTTTAATTTCTCTAGAATTATCCCTTTAATTTTAGGTGAGGCGACTCCAATAGCTACACCAATGGGTTCTTTCCAATTTACTAATTTATCAATTGCGCCCATTATAATCCCAACTTTCTATAACTCTCGCAGGCACTCCCACTAATTTTTTTTTATCATTTACTTTTTTTATTACTACACTACCTGCCCCTAAAATATTTTCATCTCCTATTTTAATGTTTTGAATGACCTTTGTTCCAACACCAATTTCGTTATATGATCCTATTTTAACATTGCCTGATATATTAACATTTGGATAAATAGAATTATAGTTTTGGATCTCACAATCATGTCCTATTGTAGAATGAATATTGATCATATTAAAATCCCCAATACGAATTCCTGCAGTAAATGTGGTATAAGGTGAAATTATATTTCCAATTCCAAACTTAACATCTTTCCCAATTAATGCTGTAGAATCGATGATATTCGGAAAAAACAAATTTTCATTGCTTTTATGTTGATTATAAATGTTTTCTTTGATTCTAGGATTTGCAATTCCAATAGCAATTGCAGTACCTTTACTTATCCTGTTTAAATAATTTAAATTTCCAAGAATGGGATAGCCAAGCATTTTTTTTGGGAGAGATTGATAATTATCATCAACAAAACCCAAAACTGTAAAAGTTCCAACTCTATCTAACAAAAATAAGATTTCTTTTGCAAATCCACCAGCACCAACTATAATCAATTCCGTTTGAATCACCTCATTTATTTGATTCATTTGCAAATTTCACGATTTCATTAGCCAATGAAGCACTCTCTTTAGGAAGTGCTTCTACAAAATAAAGTACCTCTTCCAATGAATATCCTTTGATATTTCCAACAAAAATTTTCTCAAAGACTGCTTCATCATTCCGTTCTTTATCTAGTAATAATTCTTCGTATAATTTTTCACCAGGCCGAATCCCTGTTTCAATAATCTCAATCTCTTCTTCGCTATAACCACTTAGACGAATCATATTCTTCGCAAGATCAACAATTTTCACCGGTTCGCCCATATCTAAAATGAAGATTTCGCCACCTTTAGCAAGTGCCCCTGACTGAATAACTAAGCGGCTAGCTTCTGGGATTGTCATGAAATAGCGAGTCATGCGAAAATCAGTCACTGTGATTGGCCCGCCTTTTGCTATTTGCTCACGGAATACTGGAATCACACTGCCTCTTGAACCTAAGACATTGCCAAAACGCACAGCAGAAAATTTCGTGCACCCTTTTTCATTTAAGCCAGTAACAATCATCTCAGAGATGCGCTTTGTTGCCCCCATGACGTTTGGTGGATTATTGGCTTTATCCGTAGACACCATTACAAAGTTTTTCACTTTCGCAGCTTTGGCAGCTTCAGCGGTATTTTTCGTTCCGTAAATATTGTTTTTAACTGCTTCTTTAGGATTGTATTCCATCAACGGTACGTGTTTATGTGCTGCCGCATGATAAACGATATCCGGTTCGACTTCCTTCATGATTTCAAACATCTTTTCTCGATCTTGTATATCGGCTATAACAGGAACGATTTCGGTAATATTATCTTTAAAATTGATTTTCAACTCACGGTCAATTAAGTAAATCGAGTTTTCTCCATGTCCTAACAAAACTAGTTTTTTAGGATTGAATTGAATCACTTGGCGACAGATTTCGGAACCGATCGATCCACCAGCACCAGTCACTAATATCGTCTTTCCAGTAATTTGATCTTTGATGGAGTCGATATCCAATTTGACTTCGTCTCTGCCTAGCAAATCAACGACATCGATTTTCTTCAAACGTGATGTGCTGATTTTTCCAGAGGCGATTTCTTCCATTGATGGCATCGTGTTGACTTTGACATGCAAAGGTTCAATTAAGCTAAAAATACTCCGCAATTTTTTCCGTGACAAGGATGGAATAGCGATCGTAACCATATTGATCTCATACTTTTGAATCAAATCAGGTAAATCACTGATACAACCCAAGACTTTTTTCCCAGAAAGATAAGTGTTTCGTTTATTCGGATCATCATCGACAAATCCGATAATATTAATATCACTTGCCGTTTTCGAACCTACAAAGCTATTATAAAGAATACGGCCGCCTTCTCCTGCACCGACGATCAGGGTATTTTTGACAACCTCATTGGACGTCCCCCTCATGTTTTTTCTTTCAATATAGATCCGCCAAATCAATCGACTAGCAATAATCAAAAAGAGCGAAAGAAAGTACGTAAAGATCACTAAGCGCACGCTATAGGTTTCATCACCGAAAAACAAGATCACGTTACAAGTAAAAGCGCTGCATGATACAGCCAAGAAGATAGCAATCATTTCTTTCAAGTTCGTGTAACGATTGATTCGAGAAAAAACACGAAACACGGAACCATAAAAAAGATAGAAACCGACAGAAAGGCTCACCGACATCAATGTAAATTCTTTTGGAATCGCCACAAAGGGTTTCATAAAATAAACTGCTGCTATATTCGCTGCTATGATCAATAAACTATCTACAACTATCAAAGTTACAATTTTTCTTCTTCTCGTTAATTCAAACAACCCAGTTGCCCCCTAAAATAACCCGAATTTCTTTTTTTTCACTTCTGTAAAAGCTGGAAAACTGATTTGATCCCCGTTTATCAAATCTTTTGCTACTTGTTTCATCAATGTTACTTTGAGCATGCCAAAATCTTGCTCAATTTGCTCATAAGCTTCTTTTAAATTAAAGGTGCGTTTTGTAACGCCATGAGCATCCGAAGCGACCATCTGAACAAGATTATGTTCAACCATTGTTTTTGCTGTTTTTTGGATTTCTTTTCCAAATACGCCGACATAACTTGGCGCAGTTAACTGTGCCAAACAGCCCATATCCAAAAAAGGGATGAGATTGTTAGGGTCTTTTCTAAAATGAGCATTCCGCTCAGGGTGGACAATGACTGGAATCTTTCCCAGCTGTAGTAAATCGAAGAATATTTGTTCTGTATACGTAGGCACTTCAATCGTAGGAAATTCTATCAAGATATACGTATCATCAAGATCTGTAAAAAGGATGTCATTTTTCTGTATATCCTCAATTAAATCTCCTGTTATCCTAACCTCTTGCCCCTCAAGAACTGTCAAGGGCAGGTTCCGTGCGTCTAATTCTTCTTGTAAAGAGGTAACGAGAGAAATGACCTCTGACTTCGGATTGCGGTATTTTCCATTGTTATGATGTGGGGTACAAAGGATATGCGTAATTCCTTGGCTAATCGCTTTTTCGGCCATAGCGATGCTCGCATTGATGTCTTCAGCCCCATCATCAATTCCTGGTAAAATGTGGCAATGTAAATCAATCATTTCTCTCGTCTCCTTCAAATTAATTAATTTCCATAATAATAGTAGTAACCTGAATCTTTCGAGTGTTCGGCACCGTTATAGACCACCCCAATGATTCTTGCTTGAACCATATTCAAAAGATCTCTCGCTTTTGTTAAGGATTCTTTACGTGCAACATTTTCTCGAACCACTAAGATCGTCCCATCTGCTTTAGATGCCATGATTTGTGCATCGGTGACTGCTACAACTGGTGGCATATCAAAGATAACCACATCGTAAAGGTTTTTCGCTTCTTCCATCACTTGGTTCATTCGTGCTGACCCAAGTAGCTCAGATGGATTTGGTGGTTTTGGTCCGCTGGTTAAGACAGATAAATTATCAATCACCGTTTTTTGAGCTGCTTCAAGGACGCTCGTTGAGGTACTTAATACGGTACTCAATCCACTCGCATTGTTTAAGCTAAATGTTTTGTATACAGTAGGCTTTCGCATATCGGCATCAACTAACAATACTCGTTGTCCTGATTTTGCAAAAACAACCGCTAAATTAGCTGAAGTTGTCGATTTCCCTTCACCTGGACCAGAAGAGGTAACAACAATGGTCTTGATTTGTTTATCTGCTGAAGACGCAAATTGAATATTTGTACGGATCGTACGATATTGCTCTGAGATTGGTGAAGAAGGATCAATTAGCGTGATCAAACTTACTGCATGTGTCTGTGTCCCAGTACGTTCTTGTTTTTTTGCCATCATTGTTCCCTCCTAGACCCGGCTACGACTACGGCGTGATTCTGCCGTTTTGTCGCCTTGCGGTTTCTTAATAAATGGTGCGCTTGGCTTTTTCTGAATGGTTGCAGCCAATTCTTTTGGTGACATTTGGGGTACAGTACCCAATACGGTAAAGCCTAATGTTTCGGTTACAAATTTATCATCTTTGACAGTTCGATCTAGTAGCTCCAATAAGAAGGCTAAACCGACACCGACCATGATCCCTAATACCAGACCAATGGCTAAATTTAGTTTGTTGTTAGGTGAAACTGGTGTAGTACTAGCTACCGCACTTGAAATGATTGAGATTTTATCAACATTCATAACATCTTGGGCATTTTCTTGAAAGACCAATGCTGTCGTATTGGCAATATTTTGCGCTGACACTGCATTTGTACTAGTTGCCTGAATGGAAAACATTTGTGAGTTCTGTGACTGGTTGATCGAAATGGATTCTTTCAATTGTCCGACAGTCAAGTCAAGGTTATTTTCAGACTCCAAACGATCCTTTACTTGTGTCATAACCAAGTCACTGACAATCATATCTTTATACGTATTGATCATTTGCAAGTTTGTATTCACATCGTTGGCATTGGTAGTTTCGGATTGAGGCAATGTCACAATCAACTGAGCTTGTGAACTGTATTTCGGTGTAATGACAAAGAAGGTGAATATCCCTGCTAAAGCTAAACCAGCAAACATTGAAATAAAAATAGCAGCTAAGTGTTTCCGTAGAATTGCGAATATTTCTTTTAAGCTAATTGTTTCTTCCATCTTTTCTCCACTTTCCTATTCATTCTCTAGATTTAGTTGAGCTTTCAACTCTTTTTGAACTCTTGCTAGTTCTTCGTCACTCACACGCTGATATGAGATGCCGTCTTGCATGAATCCTTCCCCTTGCAACTGATCTTGTTTGATCGTTTGAAAGGCACTGCGATAGTTAAATGCTAAGGTTCGCATGTCATCGAAACTCATATCTGTCTTCATGTTTTGCTCAACGGCATTTAAGATCGTTTGATATTGGGTGATTCCATCAAGACTCAAGACTTTCTTAACGATCCCTTCAACGATTTTACGTTGGCGTTCTTGACGCCCATAATCGCCGTTTGGATCTTCATAACGCATTCTTGAATAGGCAAGGGCTTGTTCGCCATTTAGTGATGTACGTCCGATAGCAAAATCAAAGCCGTCTTGCGAAAAGGTGATTTCATTATCAACTTCAATGCCGCCAACCGCATCGACTAATTCTTTCAAACCAGCCATATTGATTGATACATAATGATCGATCGGAATATCCAAGAATTTTTCTACGGTATTCATTGCCATCGCTGGTCCACCAAAAGCATAGGCATGATTAATTTTATCTGTCGTCCCATGTCCAACGATATCAACATAGGAATCTCTTCCAATACTCACCACCGTCGTCTGATTGTCTTGTGGGCTGATGGTCGCCACCATCATGGTATCAGAACGTCCTTGTTCGACTCTTCCTAAATCACCGGTATCGATCCCCATCAGTAAAACCGAGAAGGAATCTTTTTGGGATAGGTCGACATCATTTTCACGTAGACGATCTTCTCGATCACGTTCGACTGATTGATAGGTTTCTTGAATTGAGTTTGATACATCAAAATATAATTTTGCAGCGACACCGATCATTCCGATGACTAAAACTGCAACGATTGAAAAGATGATTAAAAAGATTTTTTTTCCTTTTGACATTTGCTTTCCTCCAGTTATCTCTATTTTCTTCGATACATCTTTAAATTAGTAAACAGTGTCTGAACTTTGATCTGTCCAGGTGCCATCTCCTGCGGATGTATCCTCTGAATAACTTTCCGTTGAAGCGGGGGGTGTATACGTGCTGTATCCTGTGTACCCCATTTGGGTAGCGACTTTATCTGCTAATTCGGTGAATTTCTCTTTCAATTCTTCGTTGCGAACTTTGCTGATACTGTCGACTGCACTCAGGTATTTTTCTAAGGTGACTTCACTTGTCACCTCATCCCCATCAAGCATTTCATCAAAAGTTTCTTGTAATTTTGCAATGCGGTCCAATTGAGTATCCGCATATTCTAAATAGGAAACAACTAACTCTTTCCATTTACTATCCTCAAAAAAGCTCAGATTTTCACGGACATTCCCAACATCCGTTTCTTTTAGATCAGCTCTAATGGTGACATCATTTTCAGCACTTTGCCAATTTGAAACACCTTCAGTAAATAAGGCTTCCGTATCCGCTTGTACTTTTAATTTTGCCTCGATGTCTTTTAGCTGATCATCAAGGGCGGTTTTTTCTTGTTGGATCTCCACTGACTCACTTGGTAGTGCATCATCATCGATCCCATAATCATCTGCAGATACTTTCACTGCAGAAAGTTTTGCGACTGTTTTAAGAACGTCTTCTTCTTTAAGATCTTTCCGCAAAAACGTTTGATCTTCGTTGCTGTAAAATTCAGCAATTTCATTTGACAACTCATTGATGCGATCTTTTTCGCTTGCAATCGCTGTCTGTGCATATTCGACTCGCTGCTGATATTGCCTTTGGTTATTTTGTCGGTAACCAATAAAACAAATTGTAACGGCGCCAATACCAACGGCTAAAACAGTCAAAGTCTTTATTAACGGCTTTCCCATGAACACACTCCCTACTTCAATTGTGCTTGTTTAAGCATTCTGCCTTCCTCTCACATAATAAAGGCAATTCTAGTTTATTATAAGAGAAATGTATCATTAAATAAAGGAAATTCCCGTTTTTTATTTATTAAGGTATATTTTTCGTCAATAAAAGACTTATATAATGCCAAACATCAGTTATTTTAAAAAACCATAAATAACGTCTACTTTACTTGACAGTTTTTTTAAACCCTCATTTTAAATAATGAATAATTCAGTTATAATCGTTGTTCTCATCACCTTTGAAGGTTGTCACATCATAGAAAAATAACCTTAAGAGATTATATTCGTTCACTTTCTCAACATCTTTTCATTATAAATAGAAAAGATAAGAAATTCAGAAAGTATTTTTATACACTTTTCTTGTTATTATAAATTAATTTGGCAAAGCTGAATTCTTTTCTTGGCGCACTTAGGGTTTCCTTTGCGGCTGCTATTTATTTACGTCAATCGTTCCTGTTAAAATTATAAGTTGTCTTTCGCAAAGTGACTTTTTTCTTCAATTCTGTTCCCCTTAATATTCAATCGCCCCCCGAAAAACAATAATCATTTAATCTTTATTCCACCACTAAAAACTTATCGTCTCGCCCACTCTCTGGCTATTCAATTTCCATCAATCTTCTTCGACATGCTGGAAAAAACGTGTTTCTACCTATATATATGCCGATCGTCAGTTGATTTATAGAAAATGCAAAAAATCTCGCATAGACTCAGGTATAGATTTCACCAATCGATGAAATACGTGATTTGTTTTTTCTTCCCTATCTTCTTTAAGATGAATAAGTAAGATTTGCGATTTTGTTCATGAAAGGAGCCACGTCTTGAGAAATTTTCAAATAAATTTTATTACTAATACTGCAACGATTCGATGGCTGAAAATTTTGAGGGCATTCGAGAAAAATTATCAATGTTCGACTCAAGGTTTGGCAAAAATTTCAGGAAGTACCACGCGAACGATCGTTACGGATGTGACGGATCTAAAAGAGTACTTTGGCGATTGTTTATCGATCGACTCTTCTCACAAGGGCTATATTTTTTCGATCAAACATTCCGCTGTGTATTTAACGAAAAAACGTGCACTGATTGCCAATGAGATTCTGTTCCATATCATCGAAAGTATTTTCCACAATGATCTTTATAGCTCATCTGAATGGGCTGAGAAATACCATATATCAGAAAGCACTGTTCTTCGCTATTTGCGGAAAGTGCAACCGATTTTTTCTTTCTATCGTTTGGAGATCCAAACCAATCCTATTTGCTTTATTGGTGAGGAGATCAATATTCGCAAGTTTTTCCATGATTTCTATTACGAATCGGAAATTACTGCCCATACGATTTTTCCGCCGATCGCCATCCAAAATATCACTGCTAGCGCTTTTTCTAGATGTTATCAACTTGACCAGCATGCTTGTTCATTTGGTGAATTCAATTATTACTTGTATATCACCTTTGAGCGCCATTGTGCGGGTCAAGGTATAGAGTTGCCTAAGCAAATAAAAAAGATATTTGAGCAATATAATGATTTTCGGCTATTTTCTGAAATCAACGAGGCAATGAGTGAACAATACCAAAAAGAACTTCCCTATGAGGAAGTCCTTTATTTGTTCTTATTGGTGAAAACCCGTCGCTCGATCAGCAATTTGGCGATCGAACAAACCTTTTGTAAAGAGTATAATCATTGGCCTGAAATTAAGCAGCTTGCTGCAGCCTTTGTCAAGGATTGTTTGCCAGATACTCAAGATAGCGCTCGTGACCGGCTCTTAGTAGAATCCTTTTTTACGGTAGCAAAAATCAAGCAATTATTATCCCCCTTATTAAACCATATGATTTCGGATACCGTTCATTTTGTCGAAGAGGCGTATATGGATGATTACCATCTATTTAAAAACTATCTGTTGACGCAACCATTAGCCAGAGAAATTTGGGACAGTATCACACTGGAACACTTAGGAACGAGTCTTACGATGTACGTTACCTCTATTAAATCTTTGTACTGGCAAGCAAAGAAGAATATCGCTTTTTTGTTTGAAGGCCCCTTTTATTTATGCCAATTATTAAAATGCAAATCTGTTCGTTATTTGCGCAGCTCTCGGACATTTTATTTTCCAGACTCCAATGAATTGTCGGCAGGCTATTTGGAAAAAAATCAAATTGACTTGATCGTCACCAACTATACGGAATACATTACCGAATATGCCCAAGACATTGATTATTTGCTATTCAAAACTTTTCCCGATGAACACGACTGGGAAGCTTTAGAAGAAAAACTGAATGCCAACTTCAATCCTTGATAAACGAAAATCTTGGCCCTTTAATTTTATGGGACTGAGGAATCATAACTGATTCTTCAGCCCCATTTTCATTTTAGGTATTAAAAAACATATCGTTCTCTAGTATGATTAGATCACCACAAAATAAATAACTGAGAGAACGATTGTAAGGACTTGTGAGCAATTTAAATCAAAATAGAGCGTATCGTTCGGGTCGGCACTGACACAGCGATACGCTCTCTACTTATGCCTTATTCTATTAAAAGCAAAAAAAGAAGCAGCCACTTCATTCAGTGAGCTGCTTCTTGCTAGTTGATTGATTAATCAAGAATCGTTACTTTTACTTGACGACGTCCCCATTGGATACATTGTGCTACGTTATCAAAGTGAACATCAATGATATTTCCTTTGATCGCGCCACCAGTATCAAGCGCTAGTGCTACGCCATAGCCTTCAACATTGACTAAGGTGCCTAACGGAATCACGCTTGGATCCACGGCAACTGCCATTGGATTTTTACGTAAGTCTGTACCGCTTGCTGTAAAGAAACTGGAGCCAGCTTCTTTATAAGAGTAGGCAGTTGATTCCATCATCAATGTCCGACCACTACTTGTATTGCTGTTGTTGCTATTGTTATTGTTAGTGTTTGTATTGCTTGAGCTGCTATTTGAGCTATTGTTACTGCTTGAAGAGCTGCTCGATGATGAGGTGCTGCTTTCAGTCGTATTGCTGCTCGATGAAGCAGCCGCTTGTGATTCAGAAGCGCTTGAACGTTCGGCAGCTTGGGCTGCTTCTTTTTCTGCTTTTTCTTTCGCTGCTTGTTCTGCCGCTTCTTTGGCTGCTCGTTCTTCTGCTGCTTTTTCAGCAGCTAAGCGAGCTGTTTCAGCTTCTTTGCTTGAAGCGATTTGTGCCAAGGTTGATTCGTTTTCTTTCAATTGGGCTTGTAGATTCGCAATTTTTGAATCCAGTGTTTTGGCTTCTGATTCTAATGCGGTTTGATTTTCTTTCAATGATTGCTGTGTTGACTGTGCTTTTTCTTCTAAAGCTTCTAGCTTTTCTTTTTCAGCTGTTAATGAATCGATCTTTTCTTTTTCCAAGTTTTGTAACATCGTCATCGCATAGGCACGATTGATAAAATCTTGGATGTTTGATGATTCTAACAGTACCGTCCAGTCTCTGGTAGCCCCGCCATTGACTTGGATGTCTTTCATACGTTCCGCAACGACTGCTTCACGCTTTTCAATTGTTTCTTGTGCAGTTTTGATTTCTGCTTTGGTTGTTGCTAATGATTCTTCATTTTCAGCGATTTGAGCTTTTAGCTCTTCTACCTCACTGTATTTCGCATTCACATCAGTCAATGCAATCTGTACTTCCGTACTGATTTCCTGACTTTGCTGCATGACGGCACTTTCTTGCTCTTGCAATGATTCAAGTGACTCAGCCTGCGCAAAGATTGGAGAAACGATTCCTGCCGCAAAGACAGCGACAACGATTGTTCGTAGTTTCTTTGCCTTCAAAAAATTCCCTCACTTCTCACTATGTTTTCCAACATATCCTATTATACAAATTCTTAAGAAGAATTTTATTGCAGGACCTTTACAATTTGTTACAAATTATCGTAATAGTGGGTGTTTTAATCGTCTGTTTCAACTAAAATCAGTCAGAAGTGGGAAGAATCAGCATTGATAAGGGTTTATTTTTTGTAATCTTACCGTAACAAACCTATTTTTTCTTACGGATCGCTTCAATAAATCGAGACAATTCCTGACTGCTTTTTATCTGATTGATTTCTAACTTTTGAAAGTTTTTTAAGAGTCTTCTTTGATGGAAATTCAATCTCGGTAGATTCTGTTTTAATACGCGCCATTCTTCTGGAAACGCTGCGAAGCGCCCTTGCCAATCGTTTTTATATTGCTCAATATTTTCAGCCAATTCTTTTTTGTGCTGTTCAAAGGCTTGATTGACCTGTTGCACCGCTTTCTGAAAGGCAACCAAGTTAGCTAGGGTATAGCCCATATCAAAAGAGAGAACCATTAATAAGAAAACTGGTAATAAGAATCCTACGCGAGCACTCAATGTTTGAACAATCTCCAGCATTTGCGGATGAACAAATCGAACAATGAGCACACAGCACACGCCCCAAAAAAGAGAAATCGGCAATGCCACCCTTCCATTGATATTTAATGGGACTTCTTTATAATCCCACCATGAGGCATGAAAAAAACGCTCAAGTAAATAACTTGTCACATATTCAAGCACGGTAACCAACAACGCTGCCGCAAAGAACAGTGGAATCACTTGCTCATGCAATGGCCGCAATAAATAGACAACGCCAAGAATCCCAAAGCCGTAGATGGGTGTGATGGGACCAACAAGGAAGCCCCGATAAACAAAGTGCTTGGCTTTTAGTGAGCAATAAATGGTTTCCCAAAGCCAACCGATAAATGAGTACAAGAAAAATAATAAAATGATCCGTTCAAATTGAACCATACCTATCCGCTCCTTTTCAAACTGTCACAATGATCTGTGCAATCGTACTTGTCATCACAATCATACCACAAATCAATCAGTCTTATTTTGAATCAGTGCAGTAGCTTATTCCCTGTTTGAACGTTCTTTTTTCGTTGCTTATTGATCACCAAAAATAATTGATGGGTGCACTTGTTCTTTCAAACTATAGCCACACAGTTCTTTGTTAAAGGTAAAATGATCTTGTTCCACATTTGCAATGATCTCATCTTCGGAAAATCCGTGAAAATCGTAGTCATTGATATAACTGCGAAGTAATACTAATTTTGCATCGATCAAGAGAACTCTTTGGATATCCATCCAAAAAGCCATGTCTTTGTTTTTCAATATTTTTTTCAATTCTGCTTCCTGTGCTAACCAGTACGCATAGACTGATGGCATTTCACCTTTAATGGTTTCAGCAGATAATCCTTCTCTCATTTTTACTAGATACTCATTTACTGATTGATAAAACAATTTCCTTCCCCCTAGTTCCATTATTTTTAAACGTAGATCTTATGTTTCTTCTATTCCTCGCCGCTTTGAGCTATCTTTCTCTATCCGGCTGTCGCTGATGTCGCCCTACTTTTTGTATCGAAAGAAGCCATAGTATTTCGCAACAAAATTCTGACAATTATTCAAAACAAATAGATAAATAAAAAACACACTATTATTTTATAGATATAACCGACACAATTTTTAACTTCACTATTCTTTTAATGCTTCCTTTCTTTTCTAAAGCATAGCAAAAGTCGCCCCGTATTTATAATCAACTTTTGCATCAATCTAAGAAAAAAGTGAAAATAAGCGGTAACAGTCAGTTATTTCGGCTTCATTTTTTTAAATTTATTATTTAACAATCCTTTATTTTTTTCTTTTCATGCAGTAACTGAGAATATTTTATTGCGTTATTTCCTTTCCTATTATACGATTAACTAAATAATGTTGGTTATTTGAAAATAGAAAACAAAGGGGAACGTGAGAATAATGAGAAAAAGTGTTGTTTTTAGTTTATTGGGGTTCACACTTCTTTTTGCTGGCTGTACGCCAAAAGAGGAGAAACCAGCTTCAGAAAGCACGGAAAATGCAAGCGCTACAAGCTTATCTATGACTTCGTCAACAGAAGTCGCGCAAGAATCGACGGGCTCTTCCAGCGAAGCGTCTTTACCGAGTTCGGAACAAACCATCACAGGCGTGAGTGGAACAAACTATACCATCGATTTGCCTAGTAATTGGCAAGAGGTACCCGATTTCACTTCATTGAATCCTGACAATGATTTCATGTTGTCAGATGCGTTAGAAACGAAATACTTAGCTGCAGTCGTTGAATCGAAACAAGATTTTGCCGATTTAGAAACTTATCTCGGATTGGTTCAAGAAAATTTGGCAACAAGCTTCGATACGACCGCCACCTTTTTACCAATTCCTGACACGAAGGCCTATTTCGTTGATTTCCCAGCGACAGTTGAAGGGCTAAATATCCACTATATTTATTATGTACTTGAAACCGACAATAATTATGTTCAGTTGTATGGTTGGACGTTAGAAAGCTTATACGACTCTTCAAAAGACGAGCTAACAGCGATCATGAACAGCTTCAAAGAAGAATAAACAAAACATCTGGAACCATTTTGGCAAATAGCCGCAAAAATGGTTCCAGATGTTTTTTCATTTTATCTACGGACTACAAGACGCTGTCCTACAAGAATCAATGAGCCAGAAAGATTATTCCACTGCATCAACTGATTCACAGTCACACTGTAGCGTTGCGAAATGCCCCATAGAGTGTCTCCCGAACGTACGGTATAGGTGGTGCTGTTTGATGAGGAAGTGTTCGTTTCTTGAACATACGCTGCACTTACCCAGCCACGCCCTTCAATTCGATACCAGACGTTGTTGCCATTCACACTGGTTCCGGTCTTTTGCGCAACCGCGCGAAAAGAGGAGTTGTTTAACAAAGAACCAACTATTCTGGCACTGGTAGACGCATCAGAGCGAATATTCAATGTTGCGGTTGTACGAAACTCTTTGTTGATGCTTTGCTCAGAGCTATTACTTCCAGCGTTCACTTCTGTCACGTACGTAGCACTCACCCAGCCGCGTCCTTGAATTCGATACCACACATTGTTTCCGTTGACACTCGTTCCCGTCTTTTGAGCGACTGCTCGAAATGTCGCATTACTTGCCAAGGAGCCAACAACAGAAGCGCTAGTCGATGCATCTGAACGGATGTTCAAGGCAGCAGTTGTGCGGAACTCTTTGTTGATGCTTTGTTCGGCATTGTTGTTATTGTTGTTATTGTTGTTACCATTATTATTGTTGTTATCATTCCCACCCGTATTCGATGAGATCTCCGTCACGTGAGCAGCACTTACCCAGCCACGTCCTTGAATTCGATACCACGTCGTATTGCCGTTCACACTGGTACCAGTTTTTTGCGCTACTGCTTCAAATGTTGCATTGGCAGCCAATGAACCAACGATCGAGGCGCTTGTGGAAGCATCCGAACGGATATTGAGTGCTGCATTTGTTCTGAATTGCTTATTGATCGCCTGCTCAGAATTGTTATTGTTGTTATCATTTGAACCGCCACCACTTGATGTATCGTACTGGGTCAAATTGTGCGTTTCAATCAAGTTGTTTAGCTTACTTGCATAAGAAGTATCGGTGGCATAACGTCCTTGCAGCCATTGAGTCGCGTCACGATAAGAATTTGTATTAGACTTCCATGCCCCATGGTAGAAGAAAACACCCGGCGAAAATGAGGTAGTTCTCAAAACGTGTGCATTGTCTTGAAAAGATTCTTTTAATGAGGGGTATTTACGAAACCTAGCAATAATCGGATAGAGATTGCCATTCCCGTCATCTTCCATGGTTTGCATCTCTACAAATTGTCCATTGTAAGATCCCTTGATACCAAACATATTATTTGCAAGAGTGGTCAGCGTGGATTGCCCCCAACCCGATTCTAAGATCGCTTGGGCAATCATGACCGAAGCGTAGAGGTCATTTGCCCCGGCAACTTCTTGTGCCATTGGTCCTACTTGCTGAATAAATGCTTGCTGATTGTTGGAACGTGCCATTGGATTGTTGTAGTTGGGCATGACCTTCGTTTCAATGGCGATCCGCTCTTCTTCTGACAGAACAGGAATATCACTATCGGTTTCTGCTTTATTCTGTTCAGAAGCATCATCTGCTGGTGCATTTTCGGGTACCTCTTGGATGTCTACTCCATCCGCACTTTCAGCTTCTGATGGATCGGTACTATCTTGAGTTGCTGGTGATCCTTCGTTCACTTCTTGATCTTCTACAATGCTCACTGAATCATGCGTCGATGTGTCTTGGGTTGACTCTGCTGTTTCAACTACTTGAACACCATTTTGGGCTTCTGCTGACTCGAGTGTATCTGCTAAAACATTCATCGGCAAAATATTCACCGTACTAACAAGTGCAGCGGTTGCCGCCGCACTTTTACGGTAAAGAAGCCCTCTTTTTTGTTTCTTCGCACGATAACGAAGTTGTTTTCTTTCTTCCATTTGTCTCTCCTTAAAACTACAGCTAGCTACTTCTTACATTCTTACTGCAAAGCTAGGTGTAAAATGAGCGGTGCTGCCAACAGAAACATTTTGTCCTGGGCGTGGTGCATGAATGTATTGTCCGCCACCTAAAGCAATGGCTACATGATAGGTGCTACCTGATGAACCCCAGAATAAAAGATCTCCTGGTTGTGCTTGGCTAACGGAAATCACTGTACCGGCTGTTTCTTGTGGCACCGTCCATCCACCAATATCTCTCCCTGTTACTTGTAAAAAGACATAGCGAGTAAACCCAGAACAGTCAAAGCTGTCCGGTCCTTTGGCACCCCACACATAGGGTTTTCCGATATGCTTATAAGCTTCTGCCACGATTGCAGCACCATTTGTTGATGCTGGTGCAGAAGGTGCTGGCGGCGTCACGATCGGTGCAGGTGACGGAGCAGGCGTTGGCACCGGTGTTGGTGTAACGGGCGTCGGTGCAGGAACTGCAGGTGCGCTGTCCGCTGGTGTCTCCGGTGCTGCAGGTGTCACTGGTGTTTCTGGCTCTTGAATTTCTGGTGTATCTACTGGTGTTTCCTCTGGAACCTCTGGTGTTTCAACCGGTTCAGATTCTTGTGTATCCTCTGGTTGCGTTTCTGCTGGTGCTTCTGGCTCTTCCACTGGCGCTGGGCTCTCTGTTTCTGCGTCAGGTTCTGTGCTCTCTACTTGAACAGCTGCTTCATTCAAGGCTGCTTCTTCCGCTGCAGCTTGTTCTGCCTGCTGTTGCGCCGCTTGTTCCGCTTGGGCTTGTAAAGCAGCTACTCGGGCAGCTTCTTCACGAATTCTTGCTTGCTCCGCTTCATAGGCTTCTTTTTCCGCACGCAGCTGTTCTTTTTCTTCTTCTTTCGTTGCTTCTTCGTAGGCTAAATTACTAACTAAGACATTTAATTCTGCTTGGCTTGCTTCCAAAACACCTTTTTGTGCTTCCAGATGGCTCTGTGCTGCTTGCAATTCTGCCACTTTTTCTTGTGATTCCGCACGCTTTTGTTCAACAGCTTGTTGGTCGGCTTTTTGCTGTTCGATCACTTCATTATTCGCTCGAATGATCGTCGTCATCGCATGCAAACGACCGACTAGATCACTGACAGAGTCCGCCTCTAGTACCGCTGTTAGAAAATGGTCGCCTTTTCCATTAACTTGTGTTTCTCTGGCTTGCTTTTCAATGTTTTCTGAGCGTTTGGCAATGCGCTCTTCTAACTGACTGATTTCCTGATCCAATCCTTCGATCGCTTGCAACAAATCACTTTGCTGCGCTAAAATGATTGCTGCTTCTTGATTTAACGAATCAATTTCTGCAGACAATCCGTCAATTTCCCCTTGTACGCTTTGACGTTGCTGTCTCAACTGATCAATTTCGTTATTTTTTTGTTCGATCAATTGATCGTGATTCGTAGCAAAAACGGTCACAGGTCCGCCGAATGATGACAATACAATGCCGCACATACACACTGTTGCAAAGATTTTCTTCTTCATCTGATCCTCCAAATTCAGTTTTAAAACTTTTTTTTCATTTATTTGACCATTTTCATTTTACCATAGTTCAGCAACAAACCCAATCCGTAAGCGATTTACATTTTAGTTACATAAATAAGCTCTGTTTTTTTATTACATGTTCCCCACTCCTATCCCACCGACACGCCGAGTGAATCCCTATGTATCAACTGTTCAAGAAAACTTCATAGAAAAAGTCCTTTTTCTTAAGAAAAAATAAATAATGTTGTAGATTTCACTTTTATTACATTAATTTTCTGCAAAATATGCTTGATTCACAAAGTTATAAACAGACGAAAAAAGCTCCTTCCTAGTGTTTTCTAGAAAAGAGCGAGTTTTTTTGTCTGTGTTATTCACGATAAGGGAGTAGTTGTCTCATTACGGCGATTTGGTCATCAATGGTCTGTTCTGTGATGTGACCGGTCAGAGCCAAAATCCCTAATCCTTCAATCACGAACATATAGTTTTCTGCAATCACTGCCAAGTTTTCATCTTTTAATACACCTTGCTGAACGCCCACTTGAAAAATCTCATGGATCGTCCGTTTCGTCTCAGCGAGTTGAGCTTGCTGCAGTGAACTGGAGGCTTCGGTTTTATGCGTATAGTAATACTCGTAGACGGCTCGCAGCATACCGTCAGAAATGCTGTGGAGTAGACGCTTGCGATGGTCGGAAAAATATTTGTTTAAAATCGTTTCAAAGGGTACTTGCTCCATGATCATCTCTCGTACATCATCAAATTTTCGTTTGGAACGCTGCTCTAACACTGCCAAAAAAATCTCATCCACCGAACGAAAGTACAAATAAATGCCGCCGCGACTAATGCCGCACTCTTCGATAATGTCCTTCATTGTCGCATCAATCAAACCTTTCTTACTAAAGACGACTTTGGCACTTTCAAGAATCAAATCACGCTTTTGTTGTTTTTTCTTTTCCGCTGTAGTCAATTCGCTCTGCTGCTTCTTCGCCATTTTTTTGGCTCCTTTCATCACATTATTAATGACACTCGTGTCATTTTGTTGTATAATCAACCTAACTTAAAAATGACACAAGTGTCATTATAAAAAAAGGAGTTTTTACAATGAATACAAAAAGCAAAACCTATCGCCTTGTCATTCGTGCCATTTTAACTGCTATTATTATTTTACAGACGATGGTGCCTTTCCTTGGATTTATTCCGATCGGTATCACTAGTTTGACGATCATCCATATCACGGTAATCGTCGCTGCCATCGTTTTAGGGACAAAAGACGGGATGTTCATTGGCTTAGTCTGGGGCATTTTTACCATGATCCGTGCGTTTACCTCCCCGACAACGCCCTTGGACATTGCCGTTTTCACCAACCCAATCATCTCGGTGGTCCCCCGTGTGTTGGTTGGCTTAGTGGCTGGTCTCTTATTTACGATCATTTACAAAAAGACCAAAAAAGTCGTCGCTGCTTCGATTGTTGCAGCAATCTTTGGGACCATCACAAATACAGTTTTGGTCTTAACCCTAATGGGAACCTTATATACTGGCTTAGTTGCCAATACCTATGGTGTCGATGCTTCGGCTTTATTCGTGACCCTCGGTGGAATTGCTATAACAAATGGAATCTCTGAGGTGATCACAGCTGCGATCTTAACACCCATTCTAGTAAAAGCCTTATTTGCGGCAACCAGTTTACGTCCAGAAAATCGTTAGTCCCTTCTCTTATCCTATCATTTTTTTCACGTTCTGAGTACTCTTTGCCCAAACATTAAAAGCCCCCGATTTAAGAAAGCTTCTATTGTATAGAAAGGCTTTCTTAGATTAGGGGGCTTCTTCTTTTATTGGTTAAAAAAAGGTGGACAGCAAGGCAAGGATCGCTAGACCGCCTTGGGTCAAAATAATTTTCTTGTCGCTAGTCACACTGCCATATGCAGCTACTAAGATAATGTAGATCAGCAACAAGCGACTGATTTCCAATGGTGCTGAAGCAAAGGTAATACTATACAGTAACCCCAAACCAATGAGTCCATTGTAAACCCCTTGGTTTTTGAACAAGGTCACAACGATCGGTCGTTCAAGTTCTGCTTTCGTCACGTTGAAGACCCGCGCCGTTGCTTTGGACGTAGTGGCAAATGTTTCTAAATAGAGAATATAGAAAAACTCTAAGGCAACCAGTACAATTAAAATCGTCGATAAAATCGTCATCTTTATTCTCCTTGTTGAGCGACAATGATCTCGCTCGGTTTGGCTGCAAAGTCAGGCATTTGCTGGAATAATTGTTGCAGCAGCGGGTTTTGATTGTGGGCGGTGATCGCTTCTTGACTCGCCCATTTTTCGACCATGACAAACCGATTGTTTTCTTCCAATGATTCATAGAGATGATAGCCGTGGCAGCCATCCTCAGTTCTTGCCGATGCTATTAATGGGGTAACAGCGGCTAAAAAATCTGCCCGCTTTTCTTCTTTGATGTAAAACGTTGCATTGATGATTTCCATCGTTTTCCCTCCTCTTATAGAAATGTCGTAATTTGTTCTGCGTCTAACCGAACGGATTCATAGCCTAATTCTTTGGCTTTTCCGACTGAAAGGATCATGACAGGAACATAACGTTCTTTGTCTAAGCCAAAAGCTTCTGCTAATTGATCTGCTTCAAAGCCGCCGATTGGGTTGGTTTCATAGCCATGCGCCCGCGCAACTAACATAAATTGCATCGCTGCTAAACTAGCGTCGATCTTCACCACATCATTCATTTGTTCTTTTGTAAGATTTTCGTAATGAGGAATGATCGCTGCTAATTGTTGGTCACGTACTTCCGCTGGCATTTTGCCTTCTGCTACTGCTTTGTTATAAATTTCTTCTCCTAGTTCATGACAAAGCATATCGCCAAAAATCAAGACCATTGCAGAAGATGTATCATTTTGTCGGACGTTGAAACGAATCAACGGTTTCAATTTTGCTTTTTGCTCATCGCTTTCCACAACGACAAAGCGCCAAGGCTGCATATTGACTGAGGAAGGTGCTGTCGTTGACTCTTGGATCATGGTCAACATTTCTTCATGGGGGATTTTGTAGGTTTCATCATAGACACGAACCGATTTTCGGCCAAAGGTGATCTCTGAAAAATTGTTATTGCTGTATTCTGTCATGGGTTTGCCTTCTTTCATGGAACTAATTTCATAAGTAATGTTAGAAGCTGTGCTTCTTCTTCTTCGGTCAAATTGATGCCTAACGACTCCTCAGAGCTGGCATGCTTTGAAGCACAACTAGCCAAATCGGCTTGTGCTTTCGGTGTCAAAGAAACAAAAATCTCGCGGTTATTGTCTTTGTTTCGTTCCCGTGTCACAAATTGTTTTTCTTCGAGAATCTTCAAATGCCGAGTGACCGCTGCACTATCGATCTTCAATTCATTCTGTACTTGATTTTGGGTACAGCGTCCTTGCTCATTCAAAAACTGCAGCAACTGATAACGGGTCAGACTAAAGCCAGTCTCTTTTTCAAAGATCGCCGTTAATTCTTGATTCACGATTTTCATCCGATACAGCAATCCGCTTAGCTCACGTAAATTCATTGCATAAACCGCTCCTTTCATCATTGACTTGTCAACTGTTGACTAGTCAAGTATAAATCATTTTCTTTTGCTTGTAAAGAGTAAGCAAAAAAGACCCGCAGCTAGGCGAACTTCATCAAGGATCGAATCAAGAATCCTTTGGCGAAGTTGCGCCATTAGGCTGCAGGTCTTCGTTACTCCGGTATTGAGAAAATACTGGAGAATTTATTTTATTTTAATTGGAAGAGTTTCTTCAAGCCCATCACAATCAGTGTAGAGATCGCTGCAGCAACGAAGATGATCCCCCACGTGCCGGCTTGAATTGGCATCGTGTCTAATAGCTCATTCATAAACGGTACATAGACCGCTGAAAGCTGCAAGCCTACGGAAAGGAGCAATGCCCCCATCAACGGTTTATTTTTCAAGAGAGTTTTGTCTAAGCCAAAACCGCTGCTCTTACGAACGTTGAAAATATGCATCAATTGTGCTACTGCCATAAAGGTAAAGGTCGCTGTTTGTGCATAAAGCAACTCGTGATCCGTCAACATCAAGAAATTGAAGAAGCCAAACGCCACCAAACCAATCACAACACCACTTAAAATGATGCGTCCTAAGAAGCGTTTGTTGACGAGGCCATCAGCTTTCGACCGTGGCTGACGTTTCATGATATCGTCTTCTGCTGGTTCAAAGGCTAACGCCATTGCTGGCGCAATATCGATGACTAGATTCAAGAAAAGGATATGCAGCGGTTGGATCGGCATTGGCATCAAGAAGATGACACTTAAAAAGATCGTCACGATCTCAACCATATTACATGAGAATAAGAAAGAAACATATTTTTTGATGTTGTCAAAAATGATGCGTCCTTCTTTGATGGCATCGACGATTGTTCCAAAACGGTCATCCGTTAAAATCATATCGGAAGATTCTTTGGCTACTTCTGTCCCACGAATCCCCATGGCGATCCCGATATCGGCGCCGTTGAGTGCCGGCGCATCGTTAACGCCATCGCCAGTCATAGAAACGATATCGCCTTCTTCACGCAAGGCTTCCACAAGTTGTAATTTATTTTTTGGAGAGACTCGAGCAAAGACAGCGACTTCTTCGATTTTTTTGTTAAAGCCTTCCTGCCCTGCCAATTCATCGATCTCGCGACCTGTCATGGTTTTTTCATGATCTTTTAAGCCAATTTCTTTGGCGATCATTGATGCGGTCTTCGGATGGTCCCCCGTGATCATCTTCACTCGGATCCCCGCTTCTTGGGCGACCTTCACTGCTTCTTTGACATCTGTTCGTGGCGGATCGACGATGCCCGCAAAGCCTTGGATCTTGATTTCCTGCAGTGCTGCTTTCAGCTCTGCTTCGTCCGTTCCACCTTGATAATCCTTGATGCACCCGACAGCGATCACCCGCTGCCCATGACTGGCTAACGTGTCATTGTATTCATGAAGTTGTTCTTTTTCTGTGGCATCAGCATCAGCTAAATCAATTAAGACATCTGGTGCCCCTTTGATGATCAATGTCCGTTGCTCTCCTTCATACACGGTCACCATGTATTTGTTGTCGGAATCAAAGGGCATTTCTGCGATTTTCTTCAGCCCGCTGTCCTGCTCTTTTTGCCGATCGATGCCGATCTTTTGACCTAAAACGACAAACGCTCCATCCGTTGGATCACCGAGGATCTCGTATTGCCCTTCGTTTTCACGTAAAGTGGCGGTGGTACATAAAGCGCCATTTGCAACCATCCCTTGCAGCGCATCATGATTGGCTGCATCGATCTCGGAATTATCATCCGAGTCTGCCTTATAGAATTTTCCGTTGGGTTCATACCCATTTCCTGTCACTTTGAACATTTCTCCTGAACCTAAAATGATCTCAGCAACCGTCATTTGGTTTTCTGTCAGCGTCCCCGTTTTGTCACTGGCAATGATACTGGTGGCGCCAAGAGTCTCTACGGCTGATAACGTTTTGACGAGTGCTTTGTGCTCGGCCATCGTCCGCATGCCTCGAGACAATGTGATTGTCGAAACGGCTGGCATTGCTTCAGGTATCGCTGCGACCGCTAAAATAATCGAGATATGGATCATTTCGACAAATGGCTGATTCGTCAAAATACCTGCGACCAAAACTGCCACCGCAGCAAAGAGCGCTGCAATAATGATTGCTTTTCCTAGCTTGTCCAATTCGATATCTAACGGCGTTTGACGTTTTTTGTCACCCGTCAGCATGTCACTGATTTTTCCAACCTCGGTCTTCATGCCGGTTTCTGTCACTACTGCATAGGCATTTCCCCGAGTTGCCGCAGTTCCTGCGAAAACGACATTGCGGCGATCGCCTAATGGAACATCTTCTTCATAAGTTTCTCGTGCATCTTTTTCAACAGCTTCTGACTCACCGGTCAGCGCTGATTCGATGCAGGCAAAGTTGCTCGTTTCAAGTAAGCGGGCATCTGCCGCAATAGCATCCCCTTCTTCCAAAACGAGAATATCGCCTGGAACGATCTTTGCCGACTCGATCTCCATTACTTCTCCATCACGAATCACTTTTGCGGTAGTGTAAATCATGCTTTGAAGTGAATCAATTGATTTTTGTGCTCGTAATTCTGTAATGAAACCGGTCATTACAGCAATCACCACGGCAATCAATACTGCAATTCCTTCAACCGTTTCCCCCATCGCAAAAGAGAGTAACGCAGCTGCTAGCAAGAGATAAACAATCAAGTTGTTCAAGTTATGCCACAGCAATTCCCATACAGAAAGGGATTCTTGTTGCTGGATCGTGTTTTCTCCGTATTTTTCTAAGCGTTTGTCGGCTTCTTTCCCGCTTAGGCCTTGCTTGCGGTCACTTTCAAAATGTTTCAAGGTCTCTTCAGTCTTTTGCTGGTAAAATTTTTCCATCAAATTCCTCCTTTTAATTGTAAACTTCTTGCCGAGGGTTTCCACGTTTCTGAAGGGATAAATCGGTACAGATACCTTGCACAGTCATTTTTTGATTTTTAATCGGTTCAGGCAATTGCTGATTGAAGGGAATATAACCAATAAGAAAAGCAAGCGCAGATTGACTGGCTGAGGGAAAAGGTATGTGTGATGAGCATCGATCATTTTGCGAGCAGTGAAGTAACTTTTTTTGGTAGTCGCAAGTGATCTTTCTATGTACGTACTTTGTGAAAAAACCATTCGGCCTATTTCTAACCTATCATGGATGAAGATGTTCGCAAAGGATTTTGCTTCACAAGTAAAGTAAAAAAACAGTCGTGACAAAATTAGCACCTCAGCTTTTGGTGTCGATTTGACAGCGTGCCAGTAATGGCAAACAGGCACTCGTTTCGGCGTTTTCTTAATAACCTGAGCTTTCGCTATGTTGTGATTTACAATGTTACAACTCTAGCAAAAAAATAACTTTAAAAAGAGAACGCTCATTGTCCTTACTTTATTTTAACAAAAAAACACAAACTTTTGAACAAAAAAACTGTTTACTGCTAAAAAAATAGATAAATCGCTGCATCTTTCCGCTTACAATCTAATTCCTGATCGTCAAAAAAGCCTAAAGTTAAAACAAGCCATTGATCCTTTGTGTTCATTCAACACGAGCTCACCACTACCCAAAACAAGCATTCCTGTGTTGAATTGTGAATCACCAACCGAAGAATGCTTCGTATTTATTCTACTTTATGAGGGAACTTCCTCACTCTCGATATAGCAATAGACCCTCAGTTCAGGCAAAGCCTGTTTTATTTGCTGCTCAATGGTATCAATAAACGTGCTTGGTTCTTCATCCGGCGCTAGTTTCAAGCTAAGGTCGGCGACGATCAAAAGTTCCTCTGGGCTTAGATGGAGGGTTCGTAAATCTTTGATTTGAATGATGGCAGGGTTGGCTAAAATTTGTTTGATCGCCATTAAATCTGATGCGGATGCCCCTTCGCCAATCAAAAGGCTATAAAATTCTTTGGCTAAAAAGACAGCAGCAGCTATCAACAACAATCCACCTAAAATGCCCCCGAGGGAATCAAATACCGGATTGCCTGTCAAAGCAGTCAATGAGATTCCTGCGATGGCGATCGTCACACTACCTAAGGCAAACAAATTTTCCGTGAAGCCTAAAAGCAGATCGGAATCGCGGCTTTCTTTTAAGAAACGGACGAGGGGCTGGTTTTGCTTGTTTTGTTCTTTGACTTCTTGCCATCCCTCTTGTACAGCCGTCACTTCAATGAACAAACTGACAAATAAGATCGCTGCCACCAGCTGGAGCTGTTCCACTTCGTGGGTTGGGTCCAGCAAATCGCGGCTGGCTTCAACAACCGCTAAAATCCCACCGCCTAAAAAAACTGTCATGGCAACTACGGTACTAAAAAAATAGGTCGCTCGTCCTTCACCAAACTGATGCAGTTCACTGCGTCCTCGCTGTGCTCGGTTTTCACCGATGGCTAGAAGTCCTTGATTGATGCAATCGATCAGACTATGGATACTTTCGTTCATCAAGACAGCACTGCCGCTAAAGAAGTAGCCGTTGGCTTTCATGATCAACCCTAAGACGTGGGTCAGCAAAACGATTCTACGGGCTTTTTGTTCTTGCTGTTTTTCCATCATGGTTCCTCCCCCAGTGTATGACTTGCTGCAACAAGTTGTCTCTTTTCTTAAGAATAGCACTGCACTTCTGAGATGCAAACGAAAGCGGCTTGAGAGACTGAACTTGTTTTCAATCGATTTTTAAAGGTCTGAGGGTATAAAAAAAGTCAGGAATGTTCCTGACTTTTTTCTCTTGATTAGTAGCCGGTTCCGTCATCAACGACATCCGAGCCGTATCCGTCACCAGTTCCTGCACCTGTCTCGTTTCCAACACCGGTTTGTGTTTCTGTATTGGCATCTGCTTGCGAATCTGCTGGTGCTTGACCTAAGGCTTTCAGCATATCATTACGGATTTCATTGTAAGAATAGTCTTGAATATATACGATCGATTGTCCATCATAAGATTCCCCATCGTACCATTCAAAGGTATGTTTTTGAATATCGAACCCAGACAACATATTGCCCGCTAAAGATACTAAGTCTTCAAACTTAAAGTTTGTATTCACATCTTCGCTGACAGAATCTAAAATTTCTTGGTACTTGGTGACATTATTGATTTTCAAAGCTTGGTGGATCGCTGCTTCAATAACTTCTTGCTGACGGTTTCCTCGATCCACATCAGTATCCATTTTCCGGATACGGGCAAAAATCAAGGCTTGTTCACCGTTCAACAATTGACGTCCTTCTGGAATCAACGTTTCTCCCGTGTTGTCTGAAGTATATTTCTTGTTGATGTCGTAAGGCACATCAACAGTGATTCCGCCAATCGCATCGATTATTTTTTCAAAACTTGTAAAATTGATGTTTACGTAATAGTCAATTGGCAATTGCAGGTAGTTTTGGACTGTTTCAATCGTTGCGTCTTCCTCACCAATCGTGAATGCACTATTGATCTTGGCTGTAGTAGCAATTGTCCCAGTTCCTGTTCCATCATAAATATTGGTCCAAATATCTCTAGGGAGACTAACCATATCGATTTTCTTGTTTTCGCCATCATATACCATGTAAATCAAACTGTCGGTACGGGCACTGTCCAAATGTTCTGTCTTTTCACGTTCCGCGTCATTATCGACACCCATCAGCAAGATCCCAAACTTTGAATTAACATCAGAAGCTTTCAATGAGTTGTCTTCTTTACTTTTATTGGAACTGATTACAGCGGATTCTTTAAACATTTTATCCACTGAATTTTTTGCTGCATAATACGTATAGCCGGCAAATAAAACGATGCCTGCAATGGCGAAAAGAAAGATTCCTCCAATAATCACGCGTTTGTTGCGCGCTTTGTGGGCTCTTTGCTGTTTATATCTCGTCTTTCTATCCATAGTGCCTCCTTCATTTCTCCTGAATTGCTCTCCCCGATTGTACCAGAATTTTTGCGATCCGCCTATTTTTTTAAGAAGTTTTATTCTTTTTCTGTGAAGTCCTTTAAACATTCCTTAAAAATAATTCTGATGATGAAAGAAAGCTGGATAATTAGTCAACTTCTATGGATATTTTATTAAAAAACGATTTTTTTCATTCACCCTTTTTTGATGGATCAACTTCTTTTTCGACAGTAAGCTGAATAATTACACCAAATGGATCGCGAACACTTGCATAAAAAAACGCAAACGGATTTTCACTAGGTGCCTGGATCACCTGACTGCCCTTTTCCACTAGTCGTTGATAAAGCTTTTGAGCTGTTTTGGTGTCGTCTATCGTCAAACTCAAGGATAAGTGATTCCCTGCTTGAATGGGCTCCCCTTCGATCAATGGATTGTCAGCCAGCTGCAACTGGAAATCTCCGATTTGTAGGATGGAATGAGAAAGATACTGTTCTTGACCTGCAAGAATCTCCAGTGTTGGATCAAGTTTTTCTTGATATTCTTGGTTGGTGATGGCGAATAAGAGGGTCGCGTCTAATGTTTCCTGATAAAAGTGGATGGCTTCTTGGGCTTTGCCGTCTAAGGTTAAAAATAAAGCGATTTTTGGTTCGATCATTTGTTGGTTCCTCCTTTTCTTGTTACCATAAGTGTAACTGTGAATATTGCCAAAACTTGGCACCATTGGAGAAAGAAATGAAAAAATCAGAACGTTTAACTCAGGAGCTATTGTATTTACAAGGAAAAACCACTTTTCATCTAGCTGATTTGATGAAAACCTTTGCGATTTCAAAACGCACAGCCGTCCGCGATGTCCAATCGTTGGAAGAGCTGGGATTGCCTCTCGTGGTAGAAACCGGTCGTTATGGCGGCTATCAGATCTTAAAAAATCAACTGACCCCCTTGTACTTTGACAAAAATGAACGTTATACCCTTTTCTTTGCTTTACAGCTCTTACAAAAATTATCCGATTCTCCTTTTGATCGGAGCTATCAAGGGCTGCGGCGAAAACTTTTGCAGTCTTTTTATCAAGGAGATACCGACTGGTTAGAAAAAATGGAGACGGCGGTTTCATTTCAAGGGGTGCCTCAATTGACGAGTGCACCGATCCTCTCAGCGCTTTTTTCAGCGATCGTACAAGAACAGGTCATCCAATTTACCTATCAGCGTTATCAAAAAACGAACAAGACCGTACAACCCTTTCAGCTGGATTTTCGTGCTGGTTACTGGTATTGTTTGGCCTTTGATTGTCAAAAGCAGGCCTTTCGCCGCTATCGCTGTGATACAATGCAGGGACTTGTTGTAACGACAACAAAGGGCTATCCCTTAGATCAGTTAGCCAGAAAACAGACGCAACAGCGAGTAATAACTCAAACATTGGCCTATCAGATCCGCTTGATACCGCAAGTGAAAGAACGAGTTATGCAAGAACGATATCCTGACATGAGAGTGACCGAACGCTCTAGTGAGCTTTGTTTGGATGGCTATATCAGCGAAAATGAGCTTGATTTTCTAGCTGACTTTCTCTTGCAATTTGGGCCAACCATCAAAGAAATCGAACCGTTAGCCCTCAAACAGGCGTATACTGAAAAAGTTCGGCGGATGCTGCAGCCATTTACAACTGACTAAGCGTCTTCACGCTGTTCGATGATGGTTGACACTCTGCCTAAAACGATTCTTACTTATAAGGAGTTTTCTACCCATGTTTCTTTTAAATAAAAAAACCTTCCAAGCGTTGGCAGCCCCCTATTTGACGGAAGGAGCTGTGATCGGCTATGCAAAATGGCAGTCCTTCAATGCCATCACCAGCCGTACCCTGCTCGTCTTAGATGATCAGCAATTGACGATTTTGGCATTGAATCTTTTCTCGACAAAAGTCCTGCAGCACAAAATCTTGCCGCTTGCTGAGCTAAAAAAACAGCACAAAGATCCTGTTGTAGGGATGCTCGTCCCGATTCGCTTTACTTATAAAGGGGAAACCTACCGTTTTCAAATGCAGCGAGTGATTTTGCCCTTGGGCGATTGGCAAAAAACCTTTCTTGCCCGCTGGCAGGCGTGGTAAGTAGGCAGCAACTGGCAAGTTCTGATTGTAAAAGAAAGAATTTTCATGAAATTTACACTCTTTTACAAGAAAGTTGTTGTATTTTTCTGATAATGTTTTCGGCTATTTCGTTCTATGGTAAGATGTCCCTAAAGAAATGGAGGCTGTCTATGGTATGTATGGAAAGTGAACGGTTAACGATCCGTCCGTTTCAAGAAAGTGATTTTGCCGATACCTTTGCTATTTATCAGCAAGCGGAAGTTTGCCGTTTCTTACTTCATGAGCCTTGGCAGACAGAAACGGCAGCGGCGTCTTTTGCCAAAAAATGTCAACAGCACACCTTGACGGACCAAGCAGGTCTTTCTTTGGCGGTACTACACGATCAAACGGTCATCGGCGATTTGTCGGTGTGGTCTACTGGTCAGCCGTCTTCCGTTGAAATCGGCTATGCCTTCCATCCGTCATTTGGCGGACAAGGGTTTGCTCAAGAAGCCTTGAAAGAGTTGTTGGACTGGTTGTTTGCCAGTCAGAAGATCCATCGGGTCCAAGCGACGCTAGATGCCCGCAATCAGGCCTCAGCCAAGCTTTGCCAACGGATTGGATTGCGCCAAGAAGCACATTTTATCCAAGACTGGTGGAACAAGGGGGAATGGACCGATAGTTTGGTTTTTGCCTGTTTAGCCAGTGAATATCCTGCTCATCCGAAATAATTTAGGAGGTTTTTTATGATAAGCTTGTTACGCTACGCCAAGGATTATCGCAAACAGATTATTCTTGGTCCGTTTTTCAAATTTTTAGAAGCGGTGTTTGAATTGGTCCTGCCTTTGCAGATGGCCGCTTTAGTCGATGAGGGGCTACGGCAAAACAATTGGTCGAAGGTCGTTGAAATGACGATCTGGATGATTGTGATGTCCGTGGTGGGGATGATCTGTGCAGTCATCTGTCAGTATTATGCTTCCGTCGCTTCTCAAGGATTCGGGACAGAATTACGCAATCGCTTGATGAAAAAAATCAACACCCTTTCCCATAGCGAACTGAACTTATTCGGTACTGATACGTTGATTACTCGAATGACCAACGACATCAATCAGATGCAGATTGCTTTGGCGATGCTGATTCGGCTGGTTGTCCGGGCGCCCTTCTTAAGCATCGGTTCTGTGATTATGGCCTTTGTCATTGATTGGCAAGCTGGCTTGATTTTCCTACTCGTTTTACCGCTCTTTTGTATCGTCTTATTCTGGATCATCGCCAAAACCGTGCCATTGTATAAGAAAGTTCAAGTCCATTTAGATGAGTTGAATGAGCTAGTTAGTCAAAATTTAAGCGGGATTCGGGTGATTCGTGCCTTTGCCCGCACAAAAACGGAAACGAAACGCTTTGATAAGGCAACTGATGATTTAAGTGATGTCTATTTACGGGTGACAAACCTGTCTGCTTTATTGACGCCTGCCACCACCTTGATCATGAATGTCGGCATTATCGCGTTGTTTTATATCGGTGGATTCAAAGTCAATATAGGCAATTTGCAGCAAGGACAAGTGCTGGCACTGGTCAATTACATGAATCAAATGCTCTTAGCATTGATCGTGGTTTCCAACTTAGTGATCATCTTTACCCGTGCGGCAGCATCAGGTTCACGGATCAACGAAGTTTTAACCACTGAGCCGTCGATCGGCGATGAACTTTCAGAAGTCTTTATGGATCAGCCGAAAAACAACGTCGGAGCGATTCGCTTTGAACATGTTGATTTCCGCTTTTCAAAAGAATACGGATTAGCTTTGAAAAACATTGATTTCCAAGTCGCGCCAGGGTCTATTTTAGGTATCACTGGACCAACCGGTAGTGGGAAATCTGCCTTGACCCAATTGATTCCCCGCTTCTACGATGTAGCAGATGGCAAAGTGATCGTTGACGGTCACGATGTACGGAAATGGCCTTTACAGCAATTACGCCAAAAAATCGCTATGGTGCCTCAAACCGCCGTGCTGTTTACGGGGACGATTCGGGAAAACTTGCAATGGGGCAAAAAAGAGGCCACCGATGAAGAATGCTGGCGCGCTTTAGAGATCGCTCAAAGCCGTGACTTCGTTGAAGCCTTGCCGCAGCAACTGGATACCCCGATTTTTGAAGGTGGCAAGAACTTTTCTGGGGGACAAAAACAACGGTTAACGATCGCCAGAGCGTTGATTGCTAAACCAGATATCTTGATTTTGGATGATTCCCTAAGCGCCCTTGACTATCAAACCGATCTTGATTTGCGGATGGCTTTAAAAGAAAGCATTCGTGGCACGGTCATCATTATCTCTCAACGGGTTCGCTCCATTCAAGATGCGCAGCAGATCTTAGTCTTAGACCAAGGGAATTTGGTAGGCAAAGGGACCCATGAAGAGCTGTTGGCATCTTCAAAAGAATACCAAGAAATCGTGGCATCACAGGCAGAGGAGGAAGAAGCATGAAAAAGAAATCATTCGATTGGTCGGCCTTTCGTCGCTACCTCCCTTATTTGACTGCCTATGCGAAGGAAACTTGGGCAGCAGTTGTCCTCGGGATCGCTGCTGGCGTCTCCTCGGTTTATATGACGTATCAGATTGGTCAAGCCGTCGATCAGCTGATAGGTGCTGATCAAGTGCAATTTAGCACTCTCTATCGTATTTTGCTTCTGTTTGCCGGAGTGGTTTTAGTGACTGTGGTCAGTCAATGGTTGATCCAGCGACTGGGTAACCGCGTGGCGTATTTATCTGTCGCCGATTTGCGCAAAAAAGGTTTTGCGCATCTCAATACATTGCCTTTGCGCTATTATGACCAAAACTCCCACGGCAACATCGTCAGTCGTTTTACCAATGACATGGATAATATTTCCATTGCCGTCGCTGCAGTCTTCAACCAGCTGTTTTCTGGTATTTCGGTCGTCTTGATCGCCTTAGTCGTCATGCTGCAAATGAGTGTGCCCTTAACGTTGGTCGTATTGGTTTCGACCCCGATCATCTTTTTGGTCAACTGGATCGTGGCACGAACGTCACAATCGCATTTTGCTCGGCAACAAGAAATCGTCGGCGAAATTTCTGGCTTTGTTACGGAAATGATCGGCAATCAAAAAATCGTCAAAGCCTTTGATCGAGAAACCATCAACCAAAACCGTTTTGAAACGATCAACCAAGAATTGAATGTCCGGGGGCAAAAGGCACAGTTTTCTTCTTCTTTGACCAATCCCCTTTCACGATTCGTCGATCATTTGGCGTATCTGTCAGTCGGCTTTGTCGGCGGTCTGCTTTACTTTTCTGGTTCAGGTGCTGTCACGGTTGGGATGATTTCCAGCTTTACGATCTACTCCAGTCAGTTTTCGAAACCATTCATTGAATTGTCAGGAATTACGACCCAGATCCAAACGGCATTGGCTGGACTTTCAAGAACCTTTGAGCTGTTGGATCAAGAGCCAGAAACAGCCGATGATCAAGAATCTCAATCACTGGGAGAGATCAAAGGCGAGATTGCCTTTGAGCAGGTGTCTTTTGCTTATGATCCTGGTCAAAAATTGATCGAAGATTTCACTTTTACTGCAAAACCTGGAGAAACCGTCGCAATCGTCGGAAAAACCGGTGCCGGTAAATCGACGTTGGTCAATTTGTTGATGCGTTTCTATGATGTCGATAAAGGCGTGATCAAGATCGATGGCACCGATATTCGTCAGTTGAAACGAGAAGAATTACGGCAAAGCTTCGGAATGGTCTTGCAAGATACATGGCTCTTTGATGCCTCTTTACGAGAAAACTTGCAATACGGAAATGACACTGCCACAGATGAAGAAATCTATGATGCCCTAAAGCATGCCTATATGTATGAATATGTGATGCGCTTACCAGAAACACTAGATACACCGATCGGTCATCAAGGCATCAAGATCTCTGACGGACAACGACAGCTATTGACGATTGCCCGCACGATGATCAGTAACCCACCAATGCTGATTTTGGATGAAGCAACCAGTTCGGTTGATACTCTGACTGAGAAAAAAATTCAAGATGCCTTTTTGAAAATGATGGAAGGCAAAACCAGCTTTGTGATCGCCCATCGGTTATCAACGATTCGAGCAGCAGACAAGATCCTTGTAATGGATGCCGGTCAAATCGTGGAGCAAGGAACCCATGAAGAATTACTGGCAGAACAAGGCTATTACTATCGCCTGTACCATGCTCAATTCCAACATTGATCAGTCATACAACAACCCCCACCACCTCAAAGAGAGCCTCTTGAGTTGGTGGGGGTTGTTTTGGTTGATTTATTGGTTCCAAACATCGGCATATTCTGGTTTGCGTTCAAATTCTTTTTTGGCAAAGGGACACAAAGGAATGATTTTCTTTTGTTCTTTGCGGGCTTTTTCCACCCCTTTTGCCACTAATTTTTCGGCGAGTCCTTGTCCCCGATAAGCAGGATCGACAAAGGTATGATCAATGATCATACGCGTTTCACCGGCTTTTGACCACGTCATTTCACCAATTTCTTTATCACCGTCTTTTAACACAAATCGAGCATTTTCTTCTAAGATTTCCATGATTGTTCCTCCTTTAACACATACTTTAATGCACCGCTTGGACAGGTATGGATCACTTGTGCCGCTTGGGCTGCTTCCCCATTATCAGGAATCACCCAGGGACGCCGTCCAACTTCAAAAATGGCGGGATTGCCCCGCACACAATTACCGCTGTGGGTGCAGATCTCTTTGTTGTAATAAATATCGATCGCTTCACCACGATACTTCCGATATCCTGCAGCAATCAACCCTTCTTCTGTTTCATTCGCTAGTGGCTGTTCGTCCATGTTGAACACCCTCCTCTTACTGATTGTCAGAAGCAAACTGCCTGCCTCCTCCTTCATCATACGACTTCTCGAGAAAAAAATAAATCATTTGTTCTAAAATAGCCTCTCAGTTGCCGATCATTAGCCAAAAGCTTACGGCAGCACAATAAAGCGTCCCGTCAAAACATGCTGCTTTGACGGGACGCTTTTTTCATTCGTGGGGCACTTTTGCAACAAAATGAAACCGCTGCGTGGCGTAATCCCCGGCTAAATGAGGATCGATATATAACCCGAGTTGCATCAATTCATCGCCACCGAAGTTCTCTCCCCCACTTTGATAGGTGAGGTCAGGATCAAGACCAGCCAGCTTTAAAGTAACCAATGGTGCAGAGGCTTCAGCTAAAACTCGGAAGTAAAAGACGATCGCTTCTTTTTTATCCTGAGAAACATACAGCCAGGCGGCGTCATTGCCTTCATAAGGGCTGAGCAGTCGAACAAAGCGGCCCAACTGCAGCAGGCGCCGATGTTTTTTATAAAAAGTGATTTGTTCTTTGATTTGCGCTTTTTCTTCTTCTGTCAGCTGTGTTAAGTCAAGCTCATAGCCCAGCAAGCCAGACATCGCAGCATTGCCGCGAATCGCTAGATCCGTTGCCCGTTGGGTCTGATGGTTCGGGATCGCTGAGACATGTGCCCCCATGGTGGATGGCGGATAGGCCAGACTGGTTCCGTACTGGATCTTCAAGCGGGCGATGGCGTCGGTGTTGTCGCTGGTCCAAATCTGCGGCATATAATACAAGAAACCGGCATCAAAGCGCCCGCCACCGCCAGAACAGCCTTCAAACAGGATCGTCGGATAGGCAGTGGTCAGTTTCTCGAGGAACTCGTACAAGCCCAGCAGATAGCGATGCGCGACCTCCCCTTGCTGGGCAGGATCGAGGAGCAAGGAATAGACATCCGACAGACTGCGGTTCATGTCCCATTTGATATAGTCGATGGCAACCGTATCAAACAGTTGGGATAATTGCTGATAGAGATGGTCTCTGACATCTTGTCGAGAAAAGTCCAACACATACTGACTGCGGCTAAGCGCTGGCTTGCGATTGGGTACTTGTAACAGCCAATCAGGGTGCTGTTGGTTTAGTTCACTGTCACCAGAAATCATTTCTGGTTCCAGCCAAAGCCCGAATTGCAGCCCTTTGTCATGGACTTTTTGGGCAAATCCTGCCAAGCCAGAAGCTAGCTTGCCTTCGTTTTCAAACCAATCGCCTAATGAGGTTTGGTCATCTTCTCGCTGACCAAACCAGCCGTCATCCAAAACAAACAGTTCGATTCCCAGCTCCTTCGCTTCATCAACGAGGGCATCCAGTTTTTCTTCATTGAAATCAAAGTACGTTGCTTCCCAGTTATTGATCAGGATCGGCCGTTCTTGCTTTTTGTATTTGCCCCGAATCAAATGCTCATCATAAAAGTCATGATAGGTGGCTGACAGCTGGTTCAAGCCAGCCTCACTATAAGCAATCACGGCTTCTGGGGCTTGAAAGCTTTCAGTTGGCGGCAATTGCCAGGCAAATTGATGGCTGTTGATCCCCATTATCACACGAGTCTGATGGTAAGGATCTTTTTCGATGATAATTTCATGGTTGCCACTATACAGCAAACTAAAACCAAAACACTCCCCAGCAAACTCCGTAGCATTAGGTTCCAGTATGACGGCAAAGGGATTTTGCTGATGGCTACTGGAACCACGCTTGCTGTCCAAACGCTTGATGCCGCGATTGATTGGTTCTCGGGTGACTTGGCGTTCTTTCGCCCATGCCCCCGGCAAGTGGATCAAATCAAAGGGACGGTTAGGAAAATCGAGCGCTTGACTCGCCAGCTGCTCGATCGTAACAGGCTGGTTTCCGTGGTTGATTACTTTACTTGAGCGGACGATCACTGCCGCATCCTCGAAAATCGTGTAAAACAGCTGCAGTTCGAGTCCCGTCACATCATCTTTTAAGGACAGAATCAGTGTTTCGATCCCGTCGACGGCACCATGGGTCTGAGGCAATCCTGCTAGGGCGGGTTTGCCTTGTTGAATCTGGTAATCACTAAAGACAAAATGGCTGACTCGGCTACCGTTAGACTGGCGAATCCTATAAGCTGCTTCTCGAAAATCTCCGAAGCCGTTGCCAGGAAATTCCATCATCAAGGTGTCTAATGAGAAAAGTCGGTCGCTGCTGTCTGGGGGATTGGGCGAAAAGGACCGATCAAGACGTGGATAACGATAGCCGCCAGAATAATGAGCGATTTTTTTTCCAAAATAAAGGTGTGCCACATTGCCCCCTTCTTCTATTTGTATGAGATAGCTGATCTGGTCGTTGCTTAAATGAAAGACGTTTAATTGTTTGTCAAAAAGAATCATATCGTACCCTCTACTTTATAATTGTTCGCTGATGCCCCGCTTATTTCACGGATCCCAGCATACCTTGGACAAATTGTTTTTGTAAAACGAAGAAAATGATGGCCGTTGGCAGTGTGGCGATCACAATGCCGCACATCATCATGCCATAATCAGGTGTATAAGAAGCACCCATAGCCGAAAGAACCAGTGGAACGGTCCGTTTGTCTGGTGATTGCAAGGCAACTAATGGCCACAAATAATTGTTCCAGCTGCCCATAAACGTAATGATCGCGGCAGCTGCGTAGGTATTTTTAGCCGTAGGCATGTAGACTCTAAAGAAAATACTCAGTTCATTCAAGCCATCGATCCGAGCAGCTTCGACTAATTCTCTAGGGAATGCCTTGATGTTTTGGCGGAAAAAGAAAATCAAAAAGGCGGTACAGACCGAGGGCAAAATCACGACAGCGAAGGTATTGATCCCGATTGGTGTGCCGCTAAGCTTGCTGAACATCCGATATAACGGGATCATTAGCGCGGCAAAAGGTACCATCATCGACAGCAACAGAATATTAAAGATACGGTCTTTGGTTTTCGTCCGATAGATCTCAAAGCCATACCCTGCCATGGAGGAGAACAACAGTGCAAAGAAGGTCGTAATCACGGCAATCACCGCTGAGTTTCCTAATGCCCGAGTAAAATTCAAATCGGAAGAAAAAAGATTTTGGAAGTTGATCACCAATTGATCCCCAATCATGATTTTCCCGGCAACGATATCAAAGGTTTGATTGGTCATCCCTAGGATCATCCAAACAAATGGAAAAATAGAGATGAAAGCCAAAATCGCCAGAAAGACGTATTTTAAAGTGAGTGAGATTGTTTTCAATTTTCTTTTCCTCCTATTTTCGTTTGGATGATCGATAAAATCACGATTGCAATCACGATAACAAAGGAGACCGCAGCGGCATACCCAAAGTTTGGCGTGAATTTGTAACTTAAATTGTAGATGTATTGTGACAAGGTCGTCGTAGCATTGGCTGGTCCACCGCCAGTAATATTTTGAACTTCATCGAATAATTGCAGCGTACCGATCGTTGAAGTGATCGTGGTAAATAGGATGATTGGACGCAAGTTGGGAATCGTGATTTTGAAGAATTGATCCCATTTTGAAGCGCCATCGATCTCTGCCGCTTCATAAATACTTGGATCGATATTCTGCATGCCTGAGATGAAAAAGATCATATTGTAGCCGGTCCAACGCCACGTGATGGCAAAAATAATCAGTACTTTTGCCCAAAAAGGATCTGTCAACCATTGGATCGGCGCATCGATCAGATGTAGCTGCGTCAAAAAGTTATTGACTAACCCGTTTGCCGAAAAGAGACTTTTCATGATCAAGGAATAAGAAACCAAAGATGTGATACATGGTAAAAACAAGGCGGTGCGGAACAGCCCTTTAAATTTCAATTTTTTGTCATTCAATATGTTCGATACGATCAGCGCCAAAAAGAGCATGATCGGAACTTGGACTAATAAGTATAAAAACGTATTGCCAAAGGCTTTTTTAAAGGTTGAGTCGCTCAACATCCGCTGATAGTTGCCAAGACCGTTAAAGGTCATCGCTGTCGGTGGTCCTGATTGGAATGACGTGAACAATGCCGAGACCATCGGGATAAAGACCAGCATCGTGATCAAAATGACGGGTAAGGTAATAAAGGCATTGCCGTTTGCAAACCAATTTTTTGTTTTGTTTTTCATTGTAATTCCCCCTTAACACAGAAACTCGCGATCGCTCACGAGTTTCTGCAAAGTTGTTCGATTAGTTTGCAATTTGTGCTTCCACTTGTGATTGTGCTTCTTCTAATACTTTATCGATGTCTTCACCGTTGATCACTCGTTGCAAGCTTTCAGTCAAGACGGATTCAATGGCATAGGTGTGATTGCCGTAGTTCACGGCTGGAATTTCTTGTGACCATTGTGAGAAATCTTGGAAGACTTTTTGACCGCCATAGAAATCAAGACCCGACGTATATTCTTCCGTTTCTTCTGCAGCATTCATGGTTGAAACTAAACCGATCTCGGTAGCTAATGTACCCATCAATTCTTTGTTTGAAGCAAAGGTATTGGCTAAAAAGTCTTTGGCATTTTCTTCGCCGTCAACCCCTTTGATCACGTACCAGCCTGCTCCGCCGATGCTGGAAGCATTGACTGAATTGCTATCGCCAGCGATGGATGGGATCGGAGCGATCGCCCATTTGCCGCTTTGATCTTCAGCGCCTTGAATTGTGCTAGAATACCACGCACCGGTTGGCGCAGACGCAACATTCCCCGATTGAACAGCATTGACCCCGCCATCCCAATCGGAAACTTGTTCAACTAAGCCTTCATTCAACAATGTTGCCAAGACAGTTAGACCGGCTTTGAAGGATTCATTGTCTTTGATGGTCACGGTGGAGCCATCTTCACCGGTATACCATTCGCCTGCCGATTGCATAATGATTCGTGCCAAGCCAAGATCGCTTGGGTCTAACGACATCATAGCGTGACCCGTTTTTTCTTTGACATCTTTGGCAATGCTGATAAAATCATCCCAGGTAATATCTTGGAGATCCGCTTGCTCATAGCCTGCATCGGTCAAATAATCTGTGCGGTAAAATAGTCCTGCGACGCCACTGTCAAATGGCACCCCATAAATGACATCGTCGACTTTATTGACCGCAAATTTATAGCTGGAGAAATCCTCCTCATTCACGATATCCGTTAGATCACTAAACGCATCTGGATAAGAAGAAAGGTACCCTTGGATGCGGTAGTCTTCGATCAAGACGATATTTGGCAGTCCGTCCGTATTTCCTGATGCCAGACTAGTATTTAATTTTTGGACGATATCATCTTGCGACATCGTCACAACTTCCACATCGACATCTTGATTTTCATACACTTTTTTGGCTTCATTGACTGCCTTGATGTTGAAGGTCTCATCCCATGCCCAGACCGTGACTTTGTTTGAGGACTCGCCGGAATCCCCAGAGCTTGTGTTGCTGTTTCCGCAAGCCGCCAAAGTCAGCACTGCAGCCGCCGTTACCATCGATGCAAGTAGTTTTTTCATTTTTATCCCTCTTTCCTTTTATTTACAAGGCTAACTATACACTGATTTTGTAACCGTATTCAACGATTATGAAAGAGCTTACTAAATTTGTCCAAAAATAGAAAAAAGTTACAATACCTTTCTTTTTTGAAAGCGTTTATAATAAAGAAGAGATATAGGGGGGATACCATGACTATTTTACGCACGGTCTTAGTCGTTGATGATGAGGCAACGATCCGAGATGGATTGAAACATATGATACGTTGGGAGCAAGAAGGGTTCCGTCTCTTAGGCGATGCAGCGAACGGGCAAGAAGCATTGGCGCTGATCCATGAGCTGAATCCCGACATCGTGATTACGGATTTGAAAATGCCACAAATGGACGGCCTTCAACTCACAACGATCATTCAACAACAATATCCAGAAGTCCATTTTTTGGTCTTGAGCAGCTACGATGATTTCCAATACGTCAGTCAATCTTTTAGAAATGGTGCCGTAGATTATCTTTTAAAACCGACACTGACACCGACACTCTTGTTGAAGACGCTACACAACATCACACAAAAGCTGTCACATACAAAAGGCTCCGTGACTGAGGAGACGCAGCTGCAAGAATCGTTGAATCGCTATTTAGCAGGGTATGAAGAACCGTTGGCTCCTTTGGCGGACTACCTTGCATTAGATCAGTCGCAACAGCAAGCCCAAATTTTGACCACCAATTTTAGCGGCTTTCGTGCCAATGATCAGCTGCTGCATGCATTAACGGAATTTACTCAATCACAACCGCAGGTAAAGACGCTCTTTTTTCAAACCAGTAACAAAGATGCCGGCTTAGTGATCAGTTATCCAGAAGGAACGGATGTTTATTCCTCTTTGAAAGAAACGTTGGAACAATTGCGTTTTACCGAGCCAGACGCCTTCTTTACTCTCAGTGTGCCCTTTCAAAAGATTGAACAGTTGCGGGACCATTTTGTGACCCTCAAAGCCAAAAGCCAAGGACAATCGTTTTTTTATAAACGTCAACGGTTGGTGCCAGAACAAGAACTCTTTTTGTACATTGAAAGTGATCGCTTTGATACGAAGAAGTTCTTACGGGCTTTGTTAGACAACAACTTTTTATTAGGAATCACCAGAATTGAGGAATATTTTAATGACATGATCTTATCCAATGTCGATCCGACATTTTTAAAACAGCAGGCCAGCAGTATTTTTTACACGTTACTCTCCCGCTTGGAAGAAGAATTTCCCACTGCTCCCCGCTTTAGCCGCTTAAAAGCTGAATTTTTGCATGCCATCGGTCACGTGCAGTATTTGGAAGATTTTTCTGATTTGTTGTTGGCGACCATTGATGATATTCGTCAACAGCTGACGACCTTATCACCGCTGGATGAAGATGATCTACTCGTTGCGATCCAGCGCTTTATTCAAGACAACTACACCAAAAGTCTGTCTTTGTCTGAACTGGCTGAAACCTTTCATTTTAGTTACACCTATCTTTCGGCTTTTCTTTCTGCGAAACTGAAAATGAGCTTTTCTGAGTATGTAAAGAAAACCCGCTTGGATAAAGCCAAAGAACTACTGACACAATCTGATCTGAATCTATCTGAAATCAGTGAAGCGGTCGGGTATTCGGATATCAGCTATTTTTCTCGCATCTTTAAGAAAGAATGCCAAGTCACCCCATCGAAGTATCGGCGGTTGAATCAATTATGAAAATCAACCAATGGATTCAGAAAAATGAATTATTCAGTCGGATCTTCCTCTTTGTTGTCGTCGGGGTCATTAGTGTTTGTCTGCTAACCGTCGTCGTGATCTATGGTCGCTCGAAAGATGCCTATGTTGCTTCGTACCAGAGTTCCAATCAGCTGCTACTGGAAAAAATCCAAGAAGATTATGAGCGTCTGAACGAGAATATCCATCGAATTTTTGATATCGTCGATGAAAGCAAAGCCGTTGAAACATACTTAGAAGGCGACATGAATCAAGGCCGTACGATTTTAGAATTAAACGAGCAATTAAAAGACACGCGCTCTTTGTTTCAAGACATCCCCTCGAATTTAGTGTTGATAGGGGTCAACGGAGGTACTTTTTTTCAAAACGATGCGGTTCGCAATCAATCGGTGGATGATTTTCTCGCCAGTGCCTTTATCCAGCAGATCAATGACAATGACGCCATCAGTCAGTATTATTTCTTGGACCAAGGCTTAAGTACCTCCACCAGCGACTCCTCCGGCTTGATGTACGTGCGCAAATTAATGAAAGAAGAAACGATTTTCGGCTATGCCCTGATTTTCTTAAAGGAATCTGATTTTTCTTCGATCTATCGTCAACTCTTAGATACCAGTCTTCACTCGATCTATATCGTCAATGAGCAGAATCAAATTCTCTCCACTTCTGATCCGAGCCTTTTAGGCATGCCGTTTGAGGATCGTCTCGTCACGGTCAAAAGAGATACTAGCATCAATCAGCTGCCCCTTTATTCGTATCACTTTACTTTTTATGATGTTTTGGATGAATCGCATCTGGTACGCAATATGAATCTGATCAAGCCAGCTCTTTTGATTTCTGTCGTCAGTATTTTACTCTTTAGTCTGCTGGCATTTTGGATCATCCGCAACATCACCCAACCGATTTATCAGCTGATCGCCAAGCTGCCGGCGGTCACGCAAGGCGATTTCAGCGATAAAGTCACCATCAACGGGACGTATGAAACGCGAGAATTGGGGCGTGCGTATAACTTGATGCTAGAGGACTTGGAATCTTATGTCGATCATTTAATGGTTACAGAATCCGAAAAACGCAAGTTCGAGATCCGCTCGTTGCAAATGCAGATCCAACCGCATTTTGTCTACAACACATTGACTGCCATCAAGTTTTTGATCTGGCAAAACGAACAAGAAGCCGCCACCCAAGCGATTGAAAGCTTTGTCCAATTGTTGCGGCACACCTTTAACCGCAAAGAGATCGTCCCCTTAAAAGATGAGCTAGCGATCGTGGAAGAATACCTCGTGTTAATGAACGTACGTTACGGCAATCGCATCCAGTCAACGATTTTTTCAGAAGATGGCTGCGAAGATATTCTCGTACCGAAGATGATTTTGCAACCGATTATCGAAAATGCCTACCTGCATGCCTTTCCCGAAGAGGATTCAGGATTGATCCAGATTTTTTCTCGTATCAGTAAGGAAGGCCTGAAAATTGAGATCATCGATACGGGCATCGGGTTCAATGAAGAGCACCCAACCAGCTCCGCGAACCACTTTGAACACTATTCGGGTATTGGCTTAGACAATATTGATCAGCGTATCAAGCTGCTCTATGGGGAGAAATATGGATTGACTGTAGAATCACGCATCAACGAAGGAACCACCGTTCGCTTGCTGCTGCCGATCCAGCGGGAGGAAGCAGCATAATTTCTTTCGTTAAATAAGAAAAACGCCAACAGAACCAGGCTGCTTCCATGAGCAGTTCTGTTCCGCTGGCGTTTCTTTCCTTAATGATAATCGTTAGTTAACTGGCTTAAGCCAAGTCTTCCCCATTTGAGGCAATCACTTTTTTGTACCAATAAAAGGATTGCTTTTTGCTGCGGGCTAATGTGCCATTGCCTTCATTGTCGCGATCGACATAGATATAGCCATAGCGTTTCTTCATTTCTCCGGTTCCTGCAGAAACCAAATCGATACAGCCCCATGAAGTATAGCCCAACAGTTCCACACCGTCTTGGTCAATCGCTTCTTTCATCGCAGCGATATGCGCACGTAGATAGTCGATGCGATACACATCATTGATTTTTCCATCTTCGTTTGGCGTATCCACCGCTCCTAGACCGTTTTCGACGATGAAAAGCGGCTTTTGGTAACGATCATAGAGATCATTCATCGTGATTCGCAAACCAAGCGGATCAATCTGCCAGCCCCATTCTGACGCTTCTAAATACGGGTTTTTAATGGTCGGGAACAAGTTGCCTTCCGTTTTCTCAACACCGGAATCTTCTGAAGCAGCAACCCGAGAGGCATAGTATGAAAAGGAAATAAAATCGACGGTATGGGCTTTTAATAAAGCCGCATCTTCGGCGGTTCGTTCCAAAGTGATTCCTTTATCAGCTAGCATCTTCAAACCATAATTTGGATATTCTCCTCGCGATTGCACATCGATAAAGAAATAGTTGCCGCGATCGCTTTTTTTGCTTTCCCAGACATCTTTCGGATTGCAGCTGTAAGGATAATAACTAGCCGCAGCCAGCATACAGCCAACTTTATTTTCTGGATCGATCTCGTGGGCGATTTTTGTTGCCAACGCACTTGCGACTAATTCATGATGAGCAGCTTGGTATTTAATTTGTTCTTCATTTTCGCCTTCAGCAAAGGTAAGCCCTGCACCGAGAAACGGGGCATGCAAGATCATATTGATTTCGTTAAAGGTCAGCCAGTACTTCACCAATCCTTTGTATCGAGTAAAGATTGCCTGACAAAGATTTTCATAAAAGCTGATCATCTTGCGGTTGCGCCAGCCGCCATATTCTTTGATCAAATGGATCGGACAGTCAAAATGCGTGATCGTCACCAAGGGTTCGATTTGGTATTTCCGGCACTCTAAAAATAGTTCTTCATAAAAGCGCAAGCCTTCTTCATTAGGGGTTTCTTCGTCCCCCTTCGGAAAAATTCTTGACCAAGCAATCGATAAACGATAGGTTTTAAAGCCCATCTCCGCAAACAAGGCGATATCTTCTTTGAAATGATGGTACATATCGATCGCTTCTTTGGCTGGATAGAAATACCCTTCTTCAAAGGCAAGCATCTCACGCTTGCCGGTAATAACTGCTCGGCGGTCCTTGCCAGTCGGAATTACATCGACATTGGCAAGCCCACGCCCGCCTTGATCAAACCCGCCTTCACATTGATTGGCGGCTGTTGCACCGCCCCATAAAAAGTTTTTTGGAAATCCCATGTCTTATTCTCCTTTTTTAGCCGATCACTTTGATGATTTGATCGCCAAACGTAATCGGGCCACTGTTAGCCGTCAAAATGTCCCCCACTTCAGTACTGTTGGTGATAACAATCGGCGTGATTACTGGATAGCCTTTTTCTTTGATAAATTCAATATCAAACGTAATCAATGGATCCCCGACTGATACTTTTTGCCCTTTTTCTGCTTGATAGGCATAGCCTTCGCCATTCAATTGCACCGTATCGATCCCCACGTGGATCAACAGCTCAATGCCTTCCTCACTAGTCAAGCCAATGGCATGTTTTGAATCAAAGACTGCTGTGACAGTCCCGTTTACTGGAGCTAGCACTTCTCCGACGGTTGGCTCAATCGCTACCCCTTGGCCAAGAATCTCTTCCGAAAACATGCCGTCATTGACTGCTTGCAAGCTTTTTAGTTCCCCTTTTAAAGGTGCTTTGATCTCTGCGCCGCTGATTTGATGTGCGGGTTCTTGCTCTTTGTCTGCCGGTGTTGCTTCAGGTGCTTCTTCTGTGACAGGGTCTTTGTATAAGAATAATGTCGCAATAAATGTGATCACGATACTGATTGCCGCACCGATACAAGCATTGGTCAAATGACGTAAGGTGTCATCGCCGATATAGCTTGGCAAAGTCAACAGGCCTGGTGATCCGCCTGAGAAATTGCGGACACGCATGATCCCCATAAATAGACCACCAAATCCGCCACCGATCATTGCTGCATACAAGGGTGTTTTAAACCGCAAATTGACCCCATACAACGCCGGTTCAGTAATGCCGAATAGCCCAGTCAGACCAGCAGAAAATGCCAGTTGTTTGATCGTAGAATCTTTTGATTTAAAACCAACGCCGATAGCTGCAGCTCCCTGACTGACGTTTGAAGCCAGCATGCCAGGGTAGATCACTGTGTCATAACCTGTGGTCATCCGGTTGTTGATACCGATAGGAACCAATCCATAGTGGGTACCAGTTGCCACGAACAATGGCGTGAAGGCACCAATCAGTAATGGAACGATCCATGGGCTAACCGTTTCTAAGGCTTGGATCCCTGTAGAGATCGCTTCACTGATCATGTAGCCTAGAGGGCCTAAAGCAACTAATGCTACTGTCCCTACGACGAAGATCGTTAGCAACGGTTTGCTGAAGAATTTGATTGCTTTTGGCGAGACTTTATCGGCGATCGGTTCAACGTAAGACATGAACCAAACACTCAAGATGATTGGGATAACCGATGATGAATAACTCACTGGTGAAATCGGCAAGCCGAATAAATGGATGCCGCCACCTGCCTCATTGACTGCTGTCACCATCGCGATAAAGTTCGGATGGAGTAAAATCCCCCCTACCATCATAGCTAAGTACATATTGGCTTTGAATTTTTGTGCAGAAGAAGCAGCCAGCAAAATCGGCAAGAAGTAGAACGCCGCATCCGCCATAAAGTTTAATATTTGGTAACTTTGACTCTCTGCCGTCAAGACATTGAAGACCACTAGCAATGAAAGAACCGCTTTTAGCATCCCAGCTGCCGTGATGGCTGGTAATATTGGAGTGAAGATCCCGGTGATCGTATCGATGACTTTCGCAACACGTCCGCGATCGTCTTCTACTGTTTCTTGGTCACTAGTCAAATTGGTTTGGGCAGTGATTTCGTTGTAGACATTGCCAACATCACTACCGATGATTACTTGGTATTGCCCACCTTTATTGACCACACCCATGATCCCTGGTGTATGTTTTAAAGTACTTTCTTGGGGTTTGCTATCATCTTTCAAGTTGAAGCGCAAGCGTGTCGCACAATGGGTCAAGCTTTGGATATTTTCTTCCCCACCAACATTGGTGATGATCGTTTTTGCTAACTCTTTGTAATTCATGTCGTTCCTCCTATTTTGGTCTTTCGCTTGTTTTTTGTGTGTCAAACCATAAAAAAATACCTAAACAAACCCCTTGGGAGTTCATTTAGGTATAGCCTGCCAATCCAGTAACAATCCTAAGCACTTGTTATTCGTTTGATGTGTATAGTTAAATAGATCAATTCGTCTTCTTCTAACGGTCTACCGAATTCTTTGTTGATGTAGTCACTGATTTTCAACGCACACGCATATTCCTTCATGTATCGGTCTTTCAACATAAAAATAAAACTGCCGGTTCCTGCATCATCGAGCTTTGTACCGCTGAATAAGCGCTGGACAAAAAATTTCAAATGGGTCACAAAGCGTTCGTAGTTCAATGAATACTCATCAAGCTCCATTGAAAAATGATATTTGACGATGTTTAGGATATGCTGAATGATCTTCGCCATTTCCGATACTTGACTGACCTGCGCCATATCCAACTCAGCATTGACAATGTGCAGAGCAATGAAGCCGGCTTCATCTTCCGGCAGCTCGATCGCCAAGCGATTTTTAATGATCGATAACGCTTCTTTGCCAATGAGGTATTCATGGTTATAAAACCGCTTGATCTCCCATAGCAAGGCATTTTTAATTTCCATGCCGTTTTGATAGCGCTCGATAGCATAATTGATATGATCGGTCAGCGTCAGAAACAATTTTTCGCTCAACTTTTTCCCAAGGGAAACTTTTGCAAAACTGATGATCTCATTCGCTGCTTGAATATGTTCGATAGGGATAGAAGAAAGTAATTGGGTTAGTTTTGTGACATTCCACTCTTGTGTACTGAGATAGACTTTTTCAATCTTGGTATCGTCGATCGCATCGCCCGGCTTTTTCTTAAAGCCTAAGCCTTTGCCCATGACGACCAATTCTTGTTTTTCCTCATTCTCAGAAATCACAATGTTGTTATTGATCACTTTTGTTACGTTCATTTTAACGACCCTATTCTTCTTTAGATTTCTTCACACAAAAAAATAGGTATAGCCCGCCTAAAGCGGTAACAATCCTCAGAGCCAGTGTAGCATGAGAAAAATCACTCGTCAATGGGGATTTTCAACCGCTTGTTTAAAAGCAGAAAACAGCGCTGCTGCCATTTGACTCTTTGGCAGAACGCTGTTCACTGGTTTATAAATCACTAGCTCTCTTGATGAGAGGTAAAATTAGATACGGTTTTCGTGGTCAGCAGTTTTAACTAAGTTTGCTCCCACCATACCACCGATTGACGTAAGAGCGAGTCCTAAGACCATTGCCACAAAACCCCAAATAGACGCTTTGGCTGTTGCATCACTTGCTTCTTCCGCTTTTTGACGAGCGTCTTCCACTGCTTGGTCAATGTCTTGTTTGGCTTGTTCAAGATTTTGTTGTGCATTTTCGATTTGTTTTTGTGCTTCATCAGAAGCATCTTGTAAGCCGTTCACGATATTGTTCGTTGCTTCTTCCGCTTCTTGTTGGCTTAGATCTGTGTTTTGAGCCACTGCATTTGTGATTGCTTCTTTATCGACTGAATCACCGATCGTTGTAGCACGATCTTGTAATTTGCTTGCTAAATCATCAATGATTTTATCCGCATCATTTGGATTGGTTGCAATGTCTTTGCCGGCATCTTTGATGTCGTTCGTCGCATCAGACAATTGATTTTGCAAGTAGTCTGGTTGCAATTCAGGAACATCGGTATCTTGTAAAACATCATTGACATTCGCTTGTAATTCATCTGTATTGACGTCTTCCATGTTTCCTGTTATTTCATCGAAGGCTTTTGAAGCGACATCGCCAGCACCTGAGGCAACTGTTTCAACGCCACTGCCAACAGCAGAAGCAACGTTTCCTAAAAGTGAACCGACTACAGAAAATGCACCGATCGTTAAGTAAGAGAGCATAACCATCATCACGATCATACTAGTTGCCCATGTTAAGAAACCATGAACCAATCCAACACGTCGAGCCGCCACACCTGAAACAAAACCAGCACCGAATAATGCCAAGACAAAGGTAATGACTGTCCAAATCAATAATCCTGTACCCACACCATCTAATGGATTATTTGATGTTGGTTCCACCAAACCAAAACCGATTGCTGAGCCGATCATTGACAGTGTCATGAACAATGCGATAAATGTTACGACCCCTGCAAAGATAGAACCCCAAGACAAATTATAGCCTGCCTCCCGCTCATCTGAACCTAAATAATTTCTGAATCCTTTTTTCATCATTACATCCCCTTTTTGTTTTTTTAACCTGTATTCAGTCTAACAACTGATTGTTTTTTTATCAATCAACTCGACTTGCGCTATCTTTTTGTAAGAAAAATGAATGATTCTGAATTGTTTGACTATTTATTAAAATAAAACAAAAATTCATTCGTGTATTTTAACTAAAAAAATCTTTCCACGCTCTTTCTTCCGATTACAGGCTTGTTTCTCACATTCTTCTCTTGATTCGCTATTTTGAAGCTAACAAGGTTTCACTAGAGAAAAAACAGCTCTTCTCAATGTGTCACAAATGAGTAGCGATCACAAAAAACCACCTTCGCCCAAGGCAAAGGTGGTTGTCTACTTATTTTTCTTCATTTAGTCGATCTGGCATCATGTTTTCCATAAAACCCCAAACGCCGTTTTGTAATACGAGTTCCTCACGTTCGTAAGTAGAAACCGTGGTGCGGATCAACTCATCTTGACCGTCTAAGACTTTTTGTCCCCAATGAGGATCGATCAACAATGCCCGCCCCACTGCAACAAAATCTGCATGTTCTAGCAAGCCCGCGGCATCTTTCGACGTTCGGACATCCCCTACACCAATCAAAGGAACCCGCTGAGCGATTTTTTCATAGACATACGCCAACATCGATTTTTCTTGATACGCTTTTGAAATCGATTTACGGGTATAATCCGCAAGAGAAATGTGCAGATAGTCTAATCCTTTTTCTGCCAGTTGGTCCACTAAGAACAACGTATCTTCAAAGCGAATCCCTGGTTCTTCGAATTCTTCCGGTGAAAACCGATAACCGACGATAAACTCCTTCACACCTGATTGGTCTACTGTTTCCAATACTTCATCGACGAGCTTCTCAATAAAACGATAACGGTTCTCTAGTGAGCCACCCCATTCATCGGATCGACGATTTGAGTGAGGAGAAAAGAATTGTTGAATCAAATACGTATTGGCTCCGTGGAGTTCTACGCCATCAAACCCCGCCTTGATCGCCCGTTCGGTAGCTTTTTTAAAGTTTTCAATAATCGCTAATATCTCATCCACCGTAACTTCTCGGGGAACTTGGGCATTTGGTCGTTCAGCTGCAACCGCGCTGGCGGATATGGGTTGTGTGCCTCGTAGAACTGAGTCATCCGTCATCCGACCGGCATGAAAAATCTGTAAAATGGCTTTGGTCCCATTTGTTTTGATGGTGCTGGCTAATTTGCTTAATCCAGGTAAAAAGGCATCGTCATAAGCGCCTAATTCCCCTTCCCAGCCCTTGCCATCTTCTTGGACATTGGCTGCCGCTGTGATGACTGCTCCGACTTCCCCAGAGCGTAAGCCATAGTAAGCCAACTCATCTTTCGTAATCACCCCATCAAAGAAGGACATCTTGGTCGTCATTGGTGCCATAATGATTCGATTTTTCAACTGTAATCCGCGCTTAAATGTTGCTTTGTCTGTTACATTTCGCATGGGTTTCCCACCTTTTCCATTGGATTCATTTCGCTTTGTAAATCTGACTGGCTTCGTTACCTAAGGAGATCCCTAAAGCAAATCGGTGCATTTTTTTCTCTTTTGCCAAAATATACATGCACATGCATCTATATTACAAAAGAATCAAGGAGAAAACAAGTGAAAACATCTTTAGTCTAGCATTTCCTCCAAGACTTTTTCAAAAACGACTTTTGAGCGCTGCAGTTTCTTTTCCCCTGATTGGGTCAAATCAATATAGATCCCCCGCTTATCCTCTTGACAAGAATGCCGTTCGATCACACCACACAGGTTGTCTTCCATGCGCATGATCATGCGTGACATCGCACTTTGACTCAAATCAAAATGGGCGATCAAATCGTTGAGGCGCATGCTATGATTGGGGGTCTTTTCTAAGTAATAAAGCACGTAATACTCATTCAAAGACAGATTGCTTTCTGCTTTGAGGGCTTGTTCCAAGCGAGCTTCGATCGCTTGATGCTGATTCGTGAAGGCTAACCATTGGCCCATCCGTTCTTTTTCCATCCTCTTCACCACCCCATTCTCCTATACCAAGGTATTTTAATCTAGATCCCTGCGTTACGCAAGCCGCCAGAAAGCTTCGCCACTATGGCTGAAACTTTATTATACAAAACTAGCCAGCTGCTGCGGACGTTAATGAATATTTTATGATAGAATTGACGAAAAATTCAGCAAAAACTTCCTATTCTTTTTCAGTGTTCTGGATTAAAATATCTTTAACATTAAAGAATATTTAAACGCTATGTCAGCAAAATTGTGCATTTCGCTACAATAGTTTGCTTGTTTTAGATGCTTTAGTATTCTAAGGAAAGGATGAAGTAAACAATGAAAAAAACATTTTCTTTGATTGGCACACTGACGCTCGTCAGTCTGGGGCTTTTGACAGGCTGTAACAACGAAAAAGATACCGCGCAATCAACAAGCGAGCTAAGTCAGAGTCGTGTGTCTACTGAAAGCAAAAAAAGCACGACGGCGCAAACGACTGAAAGTAGTTCATTCGATTCAACCTCTACTTCAAAAACTTCAACCACAAGCCAGCAATCGACGGATCACTCTGACGCAACGCAAACAACAGCAAGCTCAGTATCCACCAATGAGTTTCCATATGCCGTTGATCTTTCCCAATATGGCCCTTCACTGACTTTTTATTTCCATGGCGTCAATGTACCAGATGCTGTCACGATTCAAAATACGAGCCCATTGATCATTTCGATCGGCGACAGCGCAAGCTATGAAGCACAAGTCGATACGATCGCAACAAAAGAGATTCGCGTGTTTTCTGCGAAAAACAATGAGATTCGCACAGTAAAAGTGAACACTCAGTTGACCTTTTCGAAAGGGATCACTTCCAATGGAAATCCTGATTTTAACCAAAACCTGTACCTATTTACAAATAAAGAGGGTGGTCTATCTTTAATCACACCAAATTATGCGGGGAATGTCAGCGATGACCAACGAGATGTGATGTTAGAAGTACTTCAATAAACGAAAAACAGGGAAACGAAGCGTGCTTCGTTTCCCTGTTTCGTTACCCGATCATCACGGTTTCATCAGGATATTTGTAGCCGGCTTCTTGTTTGTTGGCTTTTTTCATCAGTGAAAAAGCAACGGTCATGATGCCAACTCGACCAATGAACATCAAAAAAATGATCAATAGTTTGCCAAAAACCGACAAGTAAGGCGTCAACCCCATGGTCAACCCCACGGTTCCAAAAGCGGAAAAAACTTCAAAGGCAATGGTTGGCAACCCAAAGTTTGGGGTTTGCGGCATACGCTCAGTGATCGACAATAAGAAAATCGCTACGAAGCATAACGTCAAGGTAAGGAAGAACAACGTAAAGGCACGCGATACAGCAGATTCTTTGATCGTGCGACCGAACACTTCCGCTCGACTGCGCCCTTTCAATAAACTGCGGATCTTGATGATCAAGACTGCAAACGTCGTTGTCTTCAATCCCCCAGCCGTTGATCCCGAGGTCCCGCCGATATACATTAAAATCATCGTCAGCATCAAGCCTGCTTGACTCATTTGTCCGTAATCAATACTGAAAAATCCCGCGGTTCTTGGGGTGACCGCTAAGAAGAGGTATTGGAAAAAACGTTCGATGACCGAGTCACCCGTGATCAACTGTGAATTGGCTTCGGTCAAAAAGAACCCTGCCGTTCCAAAAACCACCAAAACGATCATAGCGATCCATGCCAAGCGGCTATGCAGGGACCGTTTTTTGGACGCCGTATGCAGGAGATCGAACCAAACGAGAAACCCAAGACCGCCGGCAATGATCAAGAAACTGATAATCCCCAGCACAAACGGGTCATTTTGAAACCCTACCATGCTGTTTCCGAACAAATCAAACCCAGCATTACAAAAGGCCGAGATCGCATGAAAAACACTGTACCAAAGGCCTTGCTCCCAACCAAAACGGGGCACGAATGCAAAAGCCAGTAAGATAATCCCGCTGACTTGGATCAAAAAGGCGATCCGAATCAGGTACCATGCCAAATGAATCTCTCCAGACATCCGATCCAGATTCAATGATTCCCGCAAAATCATCCTGGTACTAAGATGGACTCTTTTTCTCGCCAAGATGTAAAAGAAGACGGGAATCGACATGAAGCCGATCCCACCGATCTCAATCAACATCAGCAAGATCCCTTGGCCCCAGAGATTGTAATGGTCGGCTACTGTCAAGGTCGAAAGACCCGTCACGCAAACAGCCGATGTGGCAGTAAACAGTGCATCTAAAAAGTTGGTACCTTCACCACTTTGGGTGACAGCCGGCAGCATCAGTAAGCCAGTTCCTGCCAATATCAACAAAACGAAGACCAGTGTGACGATCTGCGGAATCAAAAAGCGTTGCGATGCCAGCTTTTTTTTCAAACGATTTCTTTTTTTCATTTTCATTTCCTTTGACCTTTTGCAAAAACCAATGGCTTGGTAATCCTAGTTTATTGCAGTTGTTTTTCACTTATCATACCATTTTATTTTGATTTATTCTTCACTTTGATCATTCTTGTTACGTTTGCTCGTTCATTTTCTTCCAGCCGCATTTTGATTCCATAAATGGCTTCTTCCAGCTCGGGAATCGTCAAATATTCTAGGGCATTGACGCGTCGGCGAGTACGTTCGATTTCCCCTGCCATCAATTGACAGGTCTTTTCGATTTCCGTTAGCTCCAACAGCTTCGGCATGGCGTCGGTAAAACGGGCGACCGCATTATCTAACGGAACATTGGAATTCAAAAAGCCATACTCGATCGGCGCTTGCATCACCGTATCGTCATAATCAAAATGCATCACTGGCACTTCCACACTCATGATATTTTTCGTGGATAACTCAAGGGAGACCTCAGTTGCTGGTAAAATAAACATTTCTTCAATGTATTTTTCATTGATCGTGGCATTGGCTAAGCGAAATGCCTTCATGGCACGCTGCAATTGTTCTTCTACTTCTTTACGCAAGTGGTCATTCTTTTTGATCAATTCAATAAATTGACGCATGAGTTCGTCTTGTTTGTCTTTTAATAATTTATGTCCGCGTTTGGCTGTCGCCAATTGTTTGCTGAGGCGCGACAACTCCATGCGGGTTGGATTAACGTTTTTTTGCGCCATTGTTCTCCTCTCCCGGTAAGTATTCCGCCAGTAAGGCATCGCTGATCCGCTTCAGTTCGACTTTTGGCAGCATCGCCAACAAGTCCCACCCTAATTCCAAGGTTTCGATAATCGAACGGTTGGTGCGGTACCCTTGGTTCAAATATTCATTTTCGAAGCGTTCTGCAAATTTGGCATAGGTTTTATCTACTTCCGACAATGCCGATTCTCCTAAAACGACTGCCAATTCCTTGGCTTGCTTTCCTTGAGCATACGCAGAAAACAACTGGTTCATCGTTGCGGCATGGTCTTTACGTGTCTTGCCTTCGCCGGTCCCTTTATCTTTTAACCGTGACAATGACGGCAAGACATCGATGGGCGGCTGGATGCCGTTTTTATACAAATCACGAGACAAGATGATTTGTCCTTCGGTGATATAGCCGGTCAAATCGGGAATCGGATGGGTTTTGTCATCTTCTGGCATGGTCAAAATCGGCAGCTGGGTTACTGAGCCTTTCAAGCCGCGAATCCGTCCAGCACGTTCATATAACGTGGATAGATTGGTATATAGATACCCAGGATAGCCGCGACGTCCTGGCACTTCACGACGAGCAGAGGAGATCTCCCGCAAAGCTTCACAGTAGTTGGTCATATCCGTCATGATCACCAAGACATGCATGCCCTTTTCATAAGCCAAGTATTCGGCTGCCGTCAGTGCCATTCGGGGAGTAGCGATCCGCTCGATCGCTGGATCATTGGCTAGATTCATAAAGACGACAGAATGGTCGATGGCGCCAGTTTGACGAAAATCTTCCATGAAATATTCTGCTTCTTCAAAGGTGATCCCGATGCCAGCAAACACAACAGCGAAATCGTCTTCCGAGTTCAACACTTGTGCTTGACGCGCAATTTGCGAAGCCAATTCTTTATGAGGCAGACCAGAACCAGAAAAAATCGGCAGCTTTTGTCCCCGAACGAGCGTATTCAAGTGGTCGATCGATGAGATCCCCGTTTGAATAAACTCATCAGGATAATCCCGCGCTGCTGGATTGATCACTTCGCCGTTGATGTCCATAAATTTTTCTGGGACGATCTCTACTCCGCCATCTTTGACCCGACCTAAACCGTCAAAGACTCGCCCGATCATTTGCTCGGAAACGCCTAATTCCAAAGGATGTCCTAAGAAACGCACCGCAGATTCCCGCAAATTGATCCCGCCGGTTCCTTCAAAAATTTGGACCAACGCTTTGTCTTCTTGGATCTCCAGTACTTGTCCTTGCCGCGTTTCGCCGTTTTGCATGCGGACTTCGATCAACTCTTCGTATTTGACACCGGAGACGCGATCGACGGCCATCAATGGTCCGACGACTTCTCCAATCGTTTTATATTCCTTGATCATCGGTGCGGTCTCCTTTCTGTAAAATTTCTTTCATCGTTGCTTTGATCTCTTGATGCAAAGCAGGAATTTTTGCTAATTCCGTTTCAGGCAGGTACTTCATACGTGCCACTTTGTCTCGCAATTCTTCGGTTCCTGCATAGATTTCTGAAAGATACGCACCTAGCGTCAACGCATCTTCCGCTTCTTTGTGGAGCAGCAAGATCGTTTCCAGCATTTTGAACTGCTTTTCACGAGAGGTAAACGTATCGACGTCGTCAAAAGCGTTTTGCTGCAAGAAATCTTCTCGCAAAGACTTGGTGGTTTCCAGCAATAACTGATCTTTTTCGGATAAAGCGTCGATGCCGACAAGTCGAACGATCTCTGACAACTCAGATTCTTTTTGCAGCATCCGCATGGCTTCTGTTACTTGTTTGGACCAATCTACTTGCATTTGTTGGTCCAAAAAGGCACCCAATTCGTTTTCGTATAAAGAATAGCTCTTCAACCAATCGATCGATGGAAAATGACGCTTTTGCGCTAAGGTGGCATCTAAGCCCCAAAAGACTTTAACGACCCGCAACGTATTTTGGGTAACTGGTTCTGAAATATCACCGCCTGATGGTGAAACAGCGCTGATGGCAGTGATGCTGCCTTCTTGATCAGAACCTAAGCAAATCGCTTTTCCAGAACGCTCATAATACTCTGCCAAGCGGCTGCCTAAGTAAGCCGGATACCCTTCATCCCCGGGCATTTCTTCCAGACGACCAGACATTTCCCGCAGTGCTTCTGCCCAACGTGAGGTGGAATCCGCCATGATCGCCACGGAATACCCCATGTCTCGGAAGTATTCCGCAATCGTGATCCCAGTATAAATCGACGCTTCCCGAGCGGCTACCGGCATATTGGAGGTGTTAGCGATCAACACGGTTCTCGCCATTAAAGATTCACCACTGCGAGGGTCGATCAACTCTGGGAACTCGTTCATTACATCGGTCATTTCATTGCCGCGTTCGCCGCAGCCGACATAGACGACTAGGTCGACATCCGCCCATTTGGCGATTTGGTGCTGAACGACAGTCTTCCCTGCACCAAAAGGTCCTGGAACGGCTGATGCCCCGCCTTTAGCGATTGGAAAGAAGGTGTCGATCACTCGCTGGCCAGTAATCATTGGTTCGACTGGATTCAGTTTTTGCTTTACAGGACGACTATGACGAACGGGCCATTTTTGCAGCATCGTGAAAGACCGTTCTCCTTTGGGGGTATCTAAAACATAAATCGTTTCATCGATCGTAAATTCCCCCGCATAAACAGCCTTGACTGTTCCTGAAACGCCATGAGGAACCATGATCTTGTGATTGATCAACGGTGTTTCTTGCACGGTGCCGATGACCATCCCGGTACTGACTGTTGCGCCGACTTCCACGGTCGGTACAAAAGGCCACTTTTTCTCATGATCCAACGCAGGCAATTGCACCCCACGCGACAAGAAGTTACTTTGGGTGACAGACATGAAGGTTTCTAAGGGACGTTGGATGCCATCAAACATTTGTGACATGATCCCAGGCGCCAATTCTACGGATAGCGGTTCACCGGTGGTTTCGACTGGTTCACCAGGTCCGATCCCGGACGTTTCTTCATAGACTTGGATCGAAGCGACGTCGCCGCGCATTTCGATGATCTCACCGACCACGCCTAAATCTCCTACATAACAGATATCTTCTAAACTTGCATGGCCCATATTTTTGGCTAACACCAATGGACCGGATACTTTAATAATTGTTCCTTTTTCCACAACATCGGCTCCTCTCTATAGTATGTTTTGCCCAACTGCTTTTTCGACATTTTCTTGAATCATTCGTTTGCCGATTCCTCGGGAACCATCGTAATCAGGGATCAAGATGACTGCAGGTGTCATTTTTTGTTGGACTTTTGCTAATTCATCGGGAATCAGCTCTGCACATTTTTCAGTCAGGTAGATGATCGTACTGTTCTTCATTAATTTTGCCAGCGCCTGCTTCACTTCTTTTTCTTCCGAGGCATAGCAGACCTGAAAGCCAAATAGTTGAAAAGGAATGACGGATTCTTTCTCGCCGATCACGCCGATTTTATGAGTCATAGTGCCGCATCCTTTCTCTGATTTGTTCTTCCGTAAAGCCGCTGCGTTTGCCTACCAGCAAGATACGCAGATTTTGCAGTTCCAAAACCTTAGCATTCAAAAATGCGAGTAAAGGCAGTGGTCCTAAAGCATCCGTTTGAGCTTGACCATAGCTTTCTGTGATCAAATTGTCTTGTAAAAGTGCCAAGCCAGCAAAGTCGATCACCTGTTCATGAATCAAAGGCCGCAATACTTCCTGATAATCACTTTCTAATAAGAAGGCTAAAAAGTCGCTATAGGACGCATCCGCAAACGCTAAAAATTCTTCTTTTGGTATACTGCCGACACTCACTAGGACTGCCTCCATAAAACTGCGCGATCGTTTTTGAAGTACACAACGAGCGGCGATCGTTAGATTGGTCAGATCGATCATTTTGATGACAGCTTCTTGTAGCTCAAGGATCTTGATTTCATCTGCCAGTCGCCGTTGTTCATGTAAATACCGGCGATCGTAAATGATATCGATGCCTTGCAGCACGGCGCCGCCTTCTAAGTACTCCCGCACCTCTTGGATCGTAGTCACGATTTTCTCAGGCAATACCTCTGAGGTTCCCGTTTTGATGGCGGTCCGACACTCATCGATCGTGTAAAAACCGTCTTCGATCAGTAGATGATCATAATCTTTTCCAGTGACTGACTCTTTGGTCAAGACTTTTAGATTATGGAAAGTAAAAGGCATCATATACAGTCGGAGGATCTCTTGATCAGGAACCAGCTCGGCCAATTCTTTGATCGTCTTTAACAATTCTTCATCGAGATAGGTTTCGAATCGTTCATGAAAATCTGGCTTCAAATAGCGTTGATAATGGGTCTGCTGCAAGACAGCTTCGACTTCAGCAAACCCTTTTGCCGCAATCATTTGCTCGACTTCTTGCGACTTTAACAACGTCATCTCTTTCAGCCGAATGATTGGATTCAATTGATGATAGTTCCTCATGGATCAACCTCCTTGTTGTATGATCTGCAACCACCGTTCTCGGGTTTCTTTCTTGTATTCATCAAGCAGTACCTGATAGGTAAAATTGTATTGAATGCCGTTGTCATCTACCAAAAAGCCCGCTTCTGTCAATGGTGCGCCTGCTTTGATTTGATACGGTAGTTTTGATTGACAAGACGTAAGCCAAGCGGCATCTAGATGGGCTGCTTGCTCAGGACCAGCGTGGAAGGTCACCGTCCCACTGATCGGCAACTGCTGCAGCACATTTTCAGCAAATGACTGCAGCTCTTCTGGCGTCCAGGCAACCATTTTTTGATACGCTTGCTCAAAAAGTTGTGTCAGGTATTCGTTTTGTTTCACCATTTGCTGCTGCTTAGCGGCACTTGCTTGGCGATTCAGGGCTTGCTGATAATGTTTTTCGGCTTGCTTTTTTGCTTGCTGGGCACGAAGCTGCAAGTCCGACTCTTTTTTCGCCCAGTCACGTGCCATCGTTTCACTGATCCTAGCACGTTCAGCGGCAGCCAAACGTTCCCGTTTTGTCTGCGCTTCTTGGTCTAGTTCAGCAATCATTTTGTCGATTGCGTCCATACCTTCGCCCCCTTTAAATCGTTCCTAAAAGTAAGAAAGAAATAACAAAACCTAAGATGGCATACATCTCAACCATTACTGAGAACATGACCCCTTTAAAGAAATGCTCTGGTTTCTTCGCTAAAATTTGAATCCCAGCTGCAGCGACCTTCCCTTGGGCCATTCCTGAGAATAAGCCAGTAAAGGCAACTGGCAGTGAGGCCATCAAATACGCCATACCAGTCACTGTCGACATTTCACCACTTAAGCTACCATAGATCATAAACGCAATAACGAATCCGTATAGCCCTTGCGTTCCGGGAAGTAATTGTAAAATCAAGGCTTGTCCAAACTTCTCCGGCTGATTCGTCGTTAAGGCTGCCGCTGCTTCACCAGTTTGGCCCACCCCTTTGGCTGAACCGATCCCAGAAAAGATCGTAGCGATCCCCATTCCGATAATTGCAAACACCATACCACCATTATTATTAATTAAGTAATCAATCATTTATTGTCTCCTCCATTTTCTTTATCAAAATCAACGTATTTCTCACTTGGCTTGAAGGTTTCAAATTGGCGCCCCCCACCAGTGAAAAATTTTCCGAAAAACTCTACATATTGTAAACGTGCGGCATGCACATATGCACTCAGTAACGATAAAAAGATGTTTAAAGCTTGTAGGACAACCAATAAGAGAATGCCTACAGAAAAACGAGCGGCTGGCGGCAAGTAGCCCACCAATAAGTTGAAAGCTGCTGCGATACTCCCACCGGAGATCCCTAATGCCATCAAGCGGCTGTAGCTGACAAAGTCGCCGATGTAACTGGTCACACCGTATAAGTCATACAACCCTAAAAAGAAGCCGCCCACTTTGGTTTTCCCTTTCAGAATCGGTACCACGATGATCAATAAGGCACTAAAGCCTGCTAAAATCAAGCCGACGGTTGTTAGTGCTGGGACATCGATCAAAAGATTGCCTGCGGCTGCCACTAAAAGACCACTCAAAAGTCCTAGCCACGCAAAGCCATCGTTGACTGCACCTAAAAGATCCTTTTTGCGGATATTTTCTTTGGCTGCTAAATAAAGGCCTGTAAACAGTTGGATCCCACCAAAAATCATGGATAGACCAAAGATCGCCATAAAATCTTCGGAGGGTGATAAAAGTTGGAAGGGCAATGTAGCGCCAAAGAAAGAGCCGTAGACTGCGCCCCAAATCATAGTTGGCACGGACAAAATCTGGAACAATTTCAGAAACCGTTTGGTCCCTTTGGGCAAACGCATGGCGTGCAGCCCGATCGTGGTCGCTACAGCCATTAATGCACCATAACCTAAGTCAGCCACCATCATACCAAAGAAAACATAGTAAAAGGGCGTCATCCATGGGGTTGGATCGATCTCATCGTATTTTGGCAGGCTGTACATCTCCGTCAACATTTCAAAGGGTTGAATAAACGAGGCGTTTTTTAGCTTCGTTGGCACTTGATTAGCAGCGATCTCCTCTGAAGTGGGTTCTTCAAACGAATAGTAAATCTCGTTGGCAAAGGATTCTTGGACCATTTCCGCCACTAACGGTTGATCCTTTTCTGCGATCCAGCCGCGCAAGAGGGCAAAGGTCTGACCAGCTGCTAAGCGCTGTTGCATCATTGCCCGATTCTCACGAGTCAAAAACAGTTCTTCCGCTTGCTGTAACAGGATCAGCCGTTGTTTGTGCTGACTGATTTCTGTAATCAGTTCTTTGCGCTGCTGGGTCAAGGAAGTCAACGCTTGTTTCGCGTTTTGCAAAACCACTTTTGGTGATTCGGATGTTAGACCGGTTTCTTTCTTCACCCCATATCGGTGAAACAATTGGAACACTTGCTCTTCGATCGCTGCTAAAAATAGGCAGCTGAAATTGACTTTTTTTGGCTCAGAATAGATCACTTCGATATGAACCTCTTCCAATTGTCGCAAGGCTTCAGCTAGATCTTCCCAGCGTGGGCCTTCGACACGCCCAGCAAAAAAACTTGTATGAGCAGGTGCTTCGATCTCCAACGGCACGTCAAGATTTTGCCACTGTGTCGCCCATTCTTCCGTCTGCGTCGCTGCTTCGATCGCTTCGATCGTCTCTACCCAGCGCTCTTGCAACTTCTCGACTTCAACCAGCTCCGTCAATGCTGCTGCTTCATCGAAGCTTGTTTCAAAGTCCGACAGCCGCAAGGCATCTCGTTGCCATTCTATGCCTTTTTTCGCATCACCATTTTGGCGAATAAAGCGGATTGCTTCTTGCAGTCGACGAATCATTGGTTGGTGAGAAGCACCTTCTGGGGTGGCTCCTGCAAAAAATTCCCGTAGCCAAGTTTCGTTCGCTTCCTGCTCAAATACGTTCTCGATTTCAACAAACTGCATCGTTTGCAGCTTCGTCAATAACCTTTCTTGGTAGTGCTTCGGGGTGATCAACGTTAGTTTATTTAGTTTGGTTACTGCCATAAGTTCCGATCACTCCTTCAACGATCTGTTGAACCGCTTGCTCTTGGAAGCTTTGCATATTTTTTTGGTAACGATCTAACACTTGCTGGGTCTCTTTTGCCAGCTGCTGCTTTTGTGCTTCTAGTGACTGTTGCAACTGGTCTTCGACTGTTGCTTGTTCCTGAGCAAGGGCTTCTTCCAAAGCGGAAGCCCGCTCTTGCAATGCTTGTTGCTGCTGCGCTTCTTCCGACTGCAGTTCTTTTTTCAAAGCGAGCAATTGCTGTTCATTGGCTTCTTCTGCTTCTCGTAAACGAGTCAAAGCTTCTCTCATCGATTTCCCTCCCATAGTGATTTATATTCCCAACTGAAAAATAAACAAAAAAAGCATACCTCACGAAGAAGTATGCTGATAACAAAAAAAAGGCCAGCATTCCTCCAAGAATGTTTGCCTCACCCCTTGGCAAACCTGATCCTTGAAGCATAAAAAATGCTCAACCTTTATCTATTTTATTTTTCAATTCCTGAACTATTATAGCAAAAAAAAATGTTTCCTTCAAGTAGAATCGTTTTTTATGAGAAAAAGACGATTTCTACTATTGTATGTTCGCTCGTAATTCCACTGCTCTTGGCTGTCCGAATAACCATTACTATTCGTTCAGTCTCTTGGGGACTTTTCACCTAACATTTGTCAGTGATCGGATTGTTCTTACTAAATTGAAATCGGTCAAAATCAATTTAAGCCTTAGAATGGTCTGAATGAAGAACGTTGAGATTTTTTGAAAATGCTAGACATCATTTGATTGGTACCAAAAAGGAGATAACAATTCCAACAACCCGTTCGATCCCTGACAAATCTTAAGTGAGAAGTTCGCTTATTTCGCTTCTCTTTTTATCGATGGCAGCGGTTGGCCCTTTTCTTCACAAATGAAATAACCGCCTCGGTAAAGGCATGTATAAATCTTACCGGGCTCCATTGTTAGGGGAAGCCCATTTTTTAAATACATCGGTTTTCTTTCCATTGAGCTCACCTTGTCTTTCGTGGGATAATAAGTCAAAATAAAAAACAACAGCTATTTCTAATCTTATCTTCAAGATTACCAAAAAATAAACTAATTTTCTAGTTTTTAATCAAAATATCGCAACTATATTGAATATTTTATAAAAAGATGGATATTTATCCGAGAGCGTGTGTAAAGAATGAACAGGAGGAAAAAAGGATGTCAGATGAACGTTGGTTTCAAATAAGAAGAAAGCGAAACATCGAATTAGGAATTTGTTTGCTCGTCGTCCTGCCGATGGTCTATGGCTTGTGGTTTCAACTGGCTTTTTTGATCCATTACATGTCGTTTTTGTTTCTGGTTGCTGTCTTTACTGCAATCTACGAAGGAATTCGTTGTATCTGGGCTTTCATTAGAAAAAAACGATCTTGAGAAAGCTTTGCTCTGCTATAATAAATGAAACGAGCAGAGAGGAGTGCTTCTATGAAACGAATCATTATGGCTTGTGACTTACAACATACCCCCAAAGCTTTACAAGAATCCGCCCTTTCTTTTGACCCCTTTATCCCGGATTCTCGAAGTGTCGCAGAACTTTTTTATTCGGCCTATCATGAAACGACGGATGACGAAGGGGAATCGATTGCTGACTGGCAAAGAGAGCTGAGAGAGACTGCTGACGGAAAATACGGTCCCTTGAGTCCAGAGCTTTCTTTTCGGTTGCAAATGGATAATTATCCTATCGGTGCCGTAGTAACCAGCACGTTTCAAGAGCTTCCCCTGCTATTATTTGTTGTTATGAGCGCAGCCTTTAAAGGCAAAGGCTTATCCAAGCTAATGATGAATGAAGTGATCCAACGAGCAAAAGCCATGGGACTCACTCACCTTTATCTGGTAGTGACGGTTGAAAATCAGCCAGCCTACAAGCTGTATGAAGCATGCGGTTTTTCCTTTGCAGGTGAAAGCTGGGCTGATCTTTCCCCTTAGCTAGGCTCGCAAGTTATCCGTGTCATTTTCTACTATTTGAAAAGGAGCTTCGAACCAATGAATGAACGACTAGCTGCTGCGATCCAACTGCGGGCTGAAAAAAAGCTGCAACAATCAAATGAACAATTGATTCAATTAGCTGCCGAAAATCCCCAAGATGCCTTTGTCCACTACCAAACGGCTTGGAGTTATGATCTTTTAGGGGAAGAACAACAGGCAATTCCTTATTATGAACAAGCAATCGCGTTAGGTTTATCAGAAAACGACTTGCCAGATGCCTACCTAGGTCTAGGCAGCACCTATCGTGCCCTCGGCAAGTATCAAAAAGCCGAAGAAGTGTTTTTACACGCGATACAGCTGTTTCCAAAAAATCATGCTTTGCAAACCTTCTATGCCATGACACTGTTTAATCTAGCCGAGTATGAGCAAGCCGCTGAACGATTATTGACCCTGCTTGCCGAAACCTCTAGCGATCCAGACATCCAGTCTTACCGACAGGCACTTTTGTTTTATGCGGATAAACTCAATGAGACATAGGGTTAGATGTTTCCGTCGGATCAATCAAGCACTCCCTTCTCGATTAAAGAAAGGGAGTATTTCTTTTTTCCTGTCCCTTAATTACTCCTTCGCTATCAGCGCTTTGCTGAATCAATAGCCATCGACTTTCCTATGGTCCTTTTTCCTTCAATCAATACCAAACATCCATTATCGAAAATTTCGATAACAAAACCAATTGACGAGTACTGTCAAATTTGCTAATTTATCTATGCTTTTTTTATCACTATCTTGGAGGAATGCCTATGCCCTTTATTGTCTATTTTTTTCTATCCTTATTGATCATTTATATTCCAACTCCCACACTTTTGTTGTTTTTTCAAAAACTCGCCTCCCAGCATGACAATCTGACGGCTTTCAGTAAACTTTTTCTACTGCTGATGGTCTTGTTGGATTATTACTTAAGCTATTATTGGTTGAAAAACTGCAAGGTCAAAAAAGCGCACTACCTTTATTTAGTCCTTGTCAATGTCTTCGAATGGCTGATCCACTTCTATCTTTATTCACGATTTGAAACGATCAATCTACTAGTCATTTTGTTGTTCCAGACCGTGCTACTATGCTGTATGATCTTTTTTCCTGTCTCGGAGAAATTTCGCTCATTCCTTTTTACCTAAAAAAAGAGCATCCTTGGTTTCCACATAAAAAACTCCAGCTTCTCAATCGTTTCTTTCTAAGAACCGATTTACACGATAGCCCACCTTTGTTACGATTGATAAAAAGGATGTGTTGTGATGTCATTGATCGTCTTGATTGGCGCGCAAGCGGTAGGAAAAATGACTGTGGGGAAAGAACTGGAAAAACGATTGGATGCAAAACTATTATTCAATCACCAGACCATTGATCTTTTTGCGAATTTTCTTGGCTATAGCCCAGCAGCATTTGCTTTGTCTAATCAAACGCGGATCGAACTCTTCAAAGCCTTTGTTCATAATGAAGCCAATAATACGACAAAATCAATCATCTTTACGGTCTTGATTGATTTCGATCAAGCGGGAGATTTAGCTTTTTTACAAGAGATCGCCCAGCTATTTACCGATGCCCGACAAGAGGTCTATTTTATCGAATTAGTGGCTGATATTGAGGAACGTTTAAAGCGCAATTGCCATGAGGACCGTTTAGCCGCAAAGCCGTCAAAAAGAGCGCTGGCTTTTTCTAGAAATGAGCTTTTGTCTTCGTATGAACACTATCGCTTAGAAAGCCTGCCACAGGAATTAACTACCCTTTTCCCAACGATTCCTTCGCTGAAAATCAACAATACCCACTTATCACCTGATGAAGTAAGTCAAACAATTATTGCCCATTTTTCCTTGACTTAAGTGCCAAAGAAACGCCATTTTCAAGCTTTGCTTCAATACGAAAATGTCTATTGACTTTGACGCTGCGTCAAGCGGTATCCTCTAATTAAGAGGAGGTGTCAAAATGAAAGTATATGTTATGCCAATGTTTTACCAATTGAAGACAAAAGATATTGAACAATCATCAAAATGGTTTGCAGAAATCTTGGGGTTCCAGTCATTGTATCAGTTTCGCAATCAAGAAAATCAAGTGACGATGGACCATCTGCGTCTTGCTGACTACCAAGATTTGATGCTGATTGCCGCAGACTCGTTCACTGTTGGCGATGGAGCAATTTTGAATGTAGCGATGATTGATCTTCAGAATATCGCTCAGAAAATTCCCGAAAAGTGGATCGTGGAACCTTTGATGGAAAAGCCTTGGAATGCCCTTGAAATGACCATCAAAGACCCCAACGGTTATTTGTTTACCCTAACAGAGGCGATAAGAAAAAACGAATCAGACTTTCAAGCCTTGATGGACCAAACCAAGGATTACTTACAATAAAAAGGAACCGAGTAAGAAGGATGGCTTTCTTACTCGGTTCCTTTTTTATAAAACTTGATTCTGGCAGCAATGACAAAAAAAACGACCCTTTCCTAGATTTACCTAGCGAAACTTTTTGCCCCATCAGATGTGCCAATACACCGCTTTAGTATATTTTTAAGTATAGAAGGTAATTATTAACACGCCTAACTCAGAACATGTTACACTAAGTGAAAAGGAGGATTTCCTATGGAAAAGAAATCGCAGCTTCCGTGGTACAAGCGTAAAAAATTCTACCTTCCAGTTGCCGTCGTCCTCGGCGTGATTGGGTTTCTTCCCAGTCTCGTTTCTCTTTTCGGGGTATCGATCGATGATGAATTCAATCCTGATTACTATTCTGATCCGAATGAACCAATGTTTAAGAAAAAGCAAAACTGACTGTTGCGATGCCGTATGTAGGTTTTTTGACCAACAAAAAAAGAGCAATCACTCGCTGTTGTGTTTGCTCCTTTTTTAAAAGGGATTCGGCAAACCTACGCACCTTGACAGGGTAAGCTGTTTGGGGAGAGGGCGTTTGAATGCGCGAATGAACAGTAACTTATTACGTGAAACCACTTATACTTTTTTCCTGTTAAAAAATCAATTGCTAACCAATCACAAAGGATCGATTATTTGAAGAAAGAAAAAACGTTAGCCATTAGTTCTACAACTTCCCAGGGAAAACTAAAAAAATCAAACATCCATTTCTCCTCCTTTAATTGACTTTCTTCAAGTTTACCCGCAAAATAAAGCTGTAACATATTTGGACTATTTTTCCGTCCACTTTTTTTAGGAGGGATTTTTTGAAGGCCAATGACTTGTTAAAAGAGTTACGAACGGAACGAAATATCTCACAGCGAAAATTGGTTGAGAACATTTCAGAACGCAGTACACTGGCAACCTTTGAACAAAAAGGGCATCGCATCGCCTTTGATATTTTGCACCAATATTTGGACCGCTTAAATGTCACCTTAGAGGAATTTGAGTATCGCTTGGATGACAATCAAGTCAGCGAGAAAAAACAGCTATCCAAACAGTTGACCACCGCTTACTATGAAAGCAATTATTCTGAAGTACTCTCTTTGATCAACAAAGCCCAAGCACTGTATAAAACCACGAAGGATTTTTTCTATTATGTATTGTATAGTCAATTCTTTTTGATTTTAGAGAAAAAAGGCGTAGTTACCGACGAGGAAGAACGTTGCATCATCGAAGCGACCATCAAGAAATACTTGGAACGAATCGACACGTGGGGAAAGTTTGAAATCTCCTTATTTACCAATCTGCTTTTCCTTTTTTCTGACGAGTACATCTTGTATCAAATGAAACACCTGAATAAAAAAATTTTTTACAGCAATACGCTAAGTATCAATTATCAAATCTACACAAAATTGCTGACGAATGCGGCTTTCTTGTTTATCGATCGCAAAAAACCTGCCGAGTTGGCGCATGTGCTGACGTATCTAGCCGATCACCTGCCGCCGGACAATGATCGTATCCGCCTGATGATTCGTTATTTCGAAGGCATTTACGCCTTGTTCCAAGGAGATCGTACGCTGGGAATGGCCACGATTGAAAAAGCCTTGGACTATCTGCGATTTATTGGACAAGAAGCCTTTGCCAAAGAATTAGAGGTACTGGCTCATAGTATCTAAAAAAAACCTGCTGCTTCCTCTCAGTAAGAGAACGACTCTCTTACACGGAGGAAACAGCAGGTTTATTTTTTCTTAAAGTAAATGCAATGCTTCTTTCCAGAGCAAAACTCGTTTGACGGAAGCATTCAAATCAGCTTCCAAATAGCGGCCATCTTCAACCGCTTGTACGACAAAGGGGATCTGTTCTTGGTAGGTAGATGAGATCACTAGATCATTTCCCGCCTGCAACGCCTGTAATGCGGCTTCATTTTGCGGAATGAACTCAGAAAGTCCTGCCATATCCAAGTCATCCGTCATGATGACCCCTTCAAAATGCAATTCATTTCGGAGCAGCTCATGCACGGGTTTTGAAATAGAGGCGGGTACAGTGTTATCGATACTATTGACAATCGTATGGGCCACCAAAATACTATCGGCACCAGCCTTGATCCCTGCGGCAAAAGGCAGAAAATCCGTTTCCCGCAGTGCAGATAGCGGGCGGTCATCGGTGACGATGGCGACATGCGAGTCACGATTGTTGCCATAGCCGGGAAAATGCTTCAAGGTTGACCCCACGTGGTGTTTCTGCAAAACATGAACCACACGTTCTACAAACGCACTCGTGCCCTGCGCATCCATGCCAATGGTTCGGTCGTAGATAAAGGACTGCGGATCAGTGGAAACATCGGCAACGGGAAACAGCCCGGCATTGATGCCATACGCTTTTAAAATTTCCGCTTTCTTTGCTATATCTTCTTCGATCGCCGACCATCCACCTTGGGCATATAGCTGTTGTGGTGAGAGAAAACGCTGATCCGTAAGGTTCGGATTGCGGCTGATGCGAGTCACCGTGCCCCCTTCTTCATCCATACCGATCAACAGCGGAATGGCGCTGGCTGCTTGGTAATCTGAAATTTTCTGTTTCAAGCTCTCCGCCGTCTCATTTTCGGTATCACGGCCGAATAACAGATAGCCGCCAAAGTGATAGTTTTGAAGTTCTTCGATTTGATTGCTTTCAGGTACACGCACAAAAAACAATTGCCCGACCTTCTCCTCCAAACTCATCGTGGCGATTTTTTCTTCTATTGCCTCTTCTGACTGTTCTTGCGTGGAAGTGGAAACAGAAGGTGACGTGGAAACTGAGGTGGTTTCTTGGCTTGCACTGCTTTCTTCCTTTGTTTCGTCTCTCGAGCTGCTTTGCTGGATCACGGATGACTCCTCCGTTTGCTGTTTTTGCTGTTCTATCACCCACTTCATCCCTCCCATTGCTGCTAAGACTAAGAAAAGAAACAGTCCCATAGCGAGTCCTTTTTTATTCATAGGTTCACCTTCCCCTCTAAACAAGTTATTGAGAATGACTAAGCCCATCCTTAGAAAGAAAAAAGTGAACCACTGACGAAATATTCGCAGATGATTCACTTCAATGGATGTTATCGTTCTTTTTTACTCGTTAAACGAACCGTCGGATCAGCCGTTTGTATGGTACCGCACGCCCTACGATGTAAATCAACGCAGTTTGTATCGGGAACATGATGACTGCTTTTAGCAAGCGGACCGACCAGATGGCCCAGCTTGTCAAAGGAATATTCAGCATCATGGCTAACCAGATCGGAGTTAAGATCAAGGTTATCAAAATAGTATTTAACAAGACGACCGTTGCCGCTCGTTTTAATGTGACTTCTTTCCGATAGAAGAAGTAGCCATAAATCAGTCCACCAACAAAGGCATTGATGGTAAAGCCGAAAAAGTAGGCTGATTTTGGAAAAATCACCATTCCTGCGATATCAGCTAATGACGATCCAACTGCGGTCCAAAACGGACCAAACAGCATACCCATGATCAGCTGTGGTACAAAGGAAAATGTGATTTTGATATAGGAGGTTTCAAACCCCAAGATTTGCGACAAGACCACCATTAAGGCAATCAAAAGTCCCATGACCGCAATCATGTGTGCATCGACTTTTCTTTTCATAGCGAGCATCTCCTTTTAGAGTTGCTACAAATTCATGCAGCGAATGCGAAAATAAAACCGCGAACGAATGACCGTTCTTCGTCCGAAAGGCAACATCCCATCCTTTCAGCACTTAACGCTTTATTTCCTACTCTGATTTTTATTAGGTATTACTACCCAGACACACTATAGCATACAAGCGCGGACTGCCACAATTTTTCTTGCTTATTTTCTTGTACAAACTCTGCAATGTTCGCTTTTCTTTTTTGCGCATCAAAAAAAACGCTTTTCTTATGTGAATTTTTCTGCCACTAGTAAGTGAGCAACAAACATTCTCAAAAAAAGCGTTCATTCCTGTTTCTTGTTTCATTTTATGCCTTATGACAATTTATCCAATTAAATTGTCATTGATCAATACCGATTTGATGTCGCGTAATTGATGATCGATAGCAAGTTGTTCATGGGTCATCGTTGCGGTGACCTCTTTCATAGCGTGCATTTCTTCATTTAATTCGTTGATGTTCGTCACTAATTTGTTCAATGCTTCAATAATCAATTGATTGTTATCCATGGTGAAACACTCCTTTTTGTGATGGTTGAGGTCATTCTTCTTCGTTGATTGGCTGCTTCAAAGTACCAACGGCGGCAACTGCGCGTTTCGTTTTATAAAACAATTTGTATAAAACAAGAACGACGACTGGGATCAGTCCGCATAAGATGTAGATCTGCGAGTAATCAAACAGACCGTGCAAGCTTCCTAATGCATAGGGACCTACGCCTAAGCCGAGGTCCAGCCCGATGAAATAGGTGGAGAGCGCTACGCCGACACGGTGAGGATCGACCTCTTTTAGACAAACGGCTTGGCCATTCGACATGAAGGTGCCATAGCCCAAGCCGACAAAGCAACCCGCAAGCAACAACATCCAGCTGTTGCCGGTAATACTCAATAGGAAAAGACCAAGAGTCAAGAAAAGAAAGCTAGGATACATGACCGCATCTGCGCCATGGCGGTCAAATAGTTTGCCAGTCATTGGTCGTGTGAAGGTCACGGAAAGTGCATAGACGATGAAGAAAAAGGCACCGGCCGTTTCTAACCCAAGCTCACTGGCGTAGATCGACAAGAAGCCGAGAACACTGGAGTAAGCCAACCCGATCAAAAAGGCAATCCCGGAAATGAAAAAGACTTTTGGTTCGACAAAACTTTTGATGGACCATTTTTTTAGTTGTGCTCTGTGTTCTTCTGTTAATGGGATGTTTTTGACTGGGAACCAGAAACACGCGATGGCTGTTGCGATTGATAAGATGGTTGCTAACCAAATAATGAAATCAAAGCCGACGGTCGGTAATAATAGCATGCCAATAAAAGGCCCGACTGCCGCTGCTAAACTGGTACTTAATCCATAGTAATTGATCCCTTCGCCATGTTTGGAAGCTGGGATATATGCTGTGACGATCGCATTAGCCGCAGTTGAGACAGCACCATAAGCAAAGCCATTGAAAAAGCGCACGGTATCTAAAATGTAGATGTTGACCGAGACCAAATAAGCAGCGGTGGTAATGACATAAAACAATATCCCCCAGCGCAAAACAGCTTTACGACCAACTAATTCTAAAATTTTTCCAACATACAAGCGAGCGATCAAGGTCCCGATAATGTAGATCCCCGCTGCCAAGCCAGCTTGTGCGGTGGATGCCCCTAACTCCTGAGTGGCAAATTTCGCAGTGATGACGACAAAACAATAATACACGAGAAAGACGATAAAATTGATCAAGGTAATCGTGATAAACCCTTTGTTCCATAGTTTTTCATTTTTGGTTGACGGCGTCGAGCTGACGATTCCTTCTTGATTGGTTTCCCTGTCTGACATGTTTCTTCCATTCCTCCTGTTTGTGCTGTGATGCGTTTTACTATACCGAAACTTCCTCTACTTGAAATGCGCTTTTGCTGTTAAAAAAGAGCATTAACAAGAAACATTAACATTTGTTATTGCTTTTTCACTAGAAATGTCTTTTAATGAAGCTTGAATAGAGGATATTTCATCTTTTTTTCAGAAAATGTTGGGTTGGCATCAAGTGAAGGAGTAACGCGGGTGGAAAAACAGATATTACGTGATTATTTAGAAAAACAAGCAATACCGATCGTTATCCGTAAGAAAAAGAGTTACTTGACGTATGAGGGGATCCCGGATCGGTACGTCTATATTTTAAAAAAAGGCATCATCAAAACTAGCGTAGTGACCCATGAAGGGCGCGAATTCAACTTGCGCTATTTGACGGATTTCGAGATTGTCTCTTTGTTTAAAGACGAATCCTCTCAAGAAGTCGAAGCCCCTTTTAATGTGCGGGTTGAATCAGAAGAAGCCGAATTATACAAAATCGTGCGGGATCAATTTTGGGCAGATGTCAATCGTGACCGTCTGCTACAGGATTATGTCAAAGAGTATTATCGGAGAAACTTGATGGATACGATGAAAAAGATGCAGCAAATGCTGATGAACGGCAAATTCGGTGCTGTCTGTACCCAAATCAATGAGCTCTATGAAACTTTTGGGGTTCAAACAACAGAGGGCGTCTTGATCGACTTTGAAGTCACCAATGAAGAGATCGCTCGCTTTTGCGGCATTACCTCTGCCAGCAGTGTCAATCGAATGATGCAAAAATTACGAGAATCTGGTGCTCTAAAGAGTGTCGATCGCAAACTATTAGTGACCGATATCGACTTTATTCGGGAGAATATTATTTATTGATTTTAGTGTGAATGAGCTATAAATGGAAACTAAATAGTAACAGCATATAAAATGACAGGCACAACACTGCAATGAGTAAACTCATCATCGCTATGTTGTGCCTTGTATGGTATTTGTGTATCGCTGTATTTACTAATTAGTTTCTCAGTAGATACAAGATTCGCTCTTTTTCGATAAATGTTCCCCGATACTTCCAGCAGGATGCCATTTTAAATAAGTCTGAGCATCTAATTGCTTTTCTTCCTGCAGTAATATAGATAACTCTTGGATAACCATCATCTGAGCAAGAATCGAAGCTCTTGGCGGTTTGTTTAAATCATCCCCTTCTCTCACTACTTTTACAGTAATCGCATGTGTCGATAACTTAGCCATTGAAGAAGATGCATTACTAGAGATTGTTATAATCTTGGCATGATTATTTTTTAGCACTTGCAAAGTAGCAATCATTTCTTTCGTTTCTCCACTGTTTGAAATAGCGATCACAACATCATTTTCAGCAACCTGCCCACTTGAACCATGTACCGCCTCCGTACCATCCAAGTAGTAAGCAGGTGTACCAGTGGATGACAATAGTGATGCGCCATAGGCAGCAACATATGAAGGTTTTCCGATTCCTGTTAAATGAATCCTTCCATTCTGCAACTCACATCCCAATATTTCTTGGACAGCTTTTTTCAAATCAGAATCGTTCACGTTGCTAATCACACTGTTTATTGCCAGCTGGGCACTTTCTTTGTATTCCTTCAGCATCGTTGTTCACCTCCCTAAATTTTTATTTGTTCAAAAATACTATACTCCTTTGTGTCCATTGGAGTTGTTTGGTAGTAAAAACGAATACCATTTTTCTGTAATTCGCGTATTTTCTGCAAATCTTTATGATCATAATAATAATCTAGCTTCCTAATCAAAAACCTACTTGCTGGATATGGTATTTGTACTTCTTTAAGCGGATAGCCGTTTTGATAAGCGGAATAAACATCCGAAATTTTTTTGAACAGCAATATGATGTTTATTTTTCTCGCATCGGTATCCCTCTCTAATTCTTGATGAAAAGATAATAACTGATCTGCAGAAAGTATCTTTACATTGATTGTTGAAGGTAAAGATAACTGAAGTACTTGTTCGAAAAATAGATCTCCTTTACTTTTTTCATCAACGATAATAATTTGACTCGCATTGACAAACCTGCTCCAATTTAACGCTACTGTCGCATGAAGCAATCGATTATCGACACGTACTAACTTTACTTTCCCGCTCATAGCTGCCCACCTGCCTGCTCTTGCTTTTGATCATTCTTAAACAGCTTAGAAAGCATGTAAAAAAGAACTTTCCCTTGAAACGTTCCCCTTATATCAAGTCCAAATTGTTCCTCGTATTTCTTTAGCTTATAAACGAGTGTGTTCTTATGAACAAAAAGTTTCTCTGCAGCCTGTGTGACATTATAGTCTGCTTGAAACAAACTGTCGGCAATCATCACCATTTCATCAATCTCACTTGTTGAAATAGTTTCGTAGTAATAGTTAAAGTTTTGATTTACTTTACTTTCAATTAAATGTGAAACAAAAAAATCAACTTGATAGTCTTCAAAAAAGACAGTTTGATTGACCGCTATTCTTTTTTGATGGGTTAGCCACAAGCAAGCCTCATAACTCTGTTTATAATAGGAGAGTTTATTTTGAACAGATCCTACATAATACCTGCACTCTGCGAGTCCCCAATCTTTTAATTCCTCAATAAAGGAAGTAATTACTTCTTTTACCATTCCCATCTTGATTGATTGAGGTAAGGTTTTAAAAAGTAGGAGCCTTTTTGAATCTAATAGTGCTAGAATCGTTCCTTTATGCTCTGTTCGATATTTCAGACGTTTCACTTCTTCTGCTTCAAACCCTCGGTTACTGCATATCAGTACTGCCACTCGTGGAAGCGTCCAGTCAATTTTCATTTCCTGCATCAATTCTTTTGTCGCTTGCAAATCCATCTTCTCTTCATCAAGCAATAATTTGATAAGCTGTTCGTCTAAACTAGCATTCATCTGTAAAAATTCGTCAGCTAGTTCATATTCTATTCGAGTAGCTAAGGACTGTGCGAGTAATCTACCGACAATTTCAATTTCAGAGTCTTCACTATAGACCCAAAGATAACCAAAATTCTGCTTTTTAACATGAACTTTGAATACGAGATTTCTCTTATCAGCGCTATGCAAAGGAATAATATTTCCAATCAATTTTTTTTCACTGCTGAATTTGATCCTTCCAGAATCATCTAGCAAGCCGATTACGTAATTGCGGTAGTCTTTGACGACTAAAATAAACTCATAAAAGATTTGTTCTAATTTCACTCTCGTCACCCTGTTTCATGAAATAATAGGTTTTAAACATTCTACCATTTTTGCAACAGTGTCTTGCTAATACTATAAAATATTTTGATTGCGAAATTCCTCAATCAACGTCTGGACTTTGTTCTGATCATCTGCGCTTAGTTCATTTACAGGTTTTCTTGCTGGGCCTACTTGTGCAATGCCTGCTTGTTCTACGGCATACTTCAATACCGAAGGAACACTTCCAAGAGGCAAAATACTTCTTAGTGACTCTATATGATTTTGATAGTTTCGGGCTTTTGTCTCATTGCCTTCTCTTAAAGATTTATCTAACTGAACAAGGCTTTTTGTTAGAAGATTGCTCGTTCCTGCAATAGCTCCTGATGCGCCTAATTGATACCCATCACTAATTTTCGAATCTGACCCCACTAGAACATCGATACCAGTTTCTTTGCCTACTGACAGAAACGACTTTAATGTTTCTAAGTCCCCACTACTGTCTTTGATTGCTTGAATATTCCCGACAGCTTTCAACTCTTCGAGCAAGGAGGGAGAAATATTGCAGCCTGTATTCTTGGTAATGTTATAAAGAACGATAGGTATTCGAACCGATTGTGCAATCTCTTTAAAATAACCCAGTAACTCTTGTTGACTCGGTGTAATGAAATAAGGAGTGATAATAGATAATGCATCGACTCCTAAAGCTTCGGCTTCTTGGGACAACCAGACTGCTTCTTTTGTTGCGCATGATCCTGTTCCAGCAAATACAGGAACGCGATGATCGGTTACTTCTACAACAAATTTTAGAAATGCTTTTTTTTCTTCCCTAGATAGTAGATGAAATTCACCATTGCTTCCTAAGGGAAAAATCCCTTGAACACCACAACTTATAAGATGCTCTATTAGTTCTTCTGCTGCCGAATAGTTAATCGCTTGTTCTGGATTTCTGTAAAAAGGGGTTAAAATTGGAGTGATGATGCCCTCGAACATAGTGTTAGTCCTCCTCAACTACTTGATTTGTATAGATAATGGCTTGCTGTGCCGATGCAATAAATTGCTGCATGATTTCAGTGTCTGACTGCTGATCCTTACTCATATACACTTCAATGAATAACGGCATACTAAGTCCTGCGATTACATGATGTCCATATTTTCTGGTTAAAACAGTCAACACATTTGATGGGGTGCCACCAAACAAATCCACTAGAGCAATTGTGGTTCCAGACATTTTTCTTAACAAAGAATCAGCTTGATTCATAAAGTCTTCAAATGATTGTTCTGGAAGAAGTGAAATTGAATAAACATTTTCAAGATTACCTAAAATCATTTCTGCCGAATTTTTTAATTCTTCACCAAATTTTCCATGTGTTGCAATAATTATGTTCATTTCTTTCTCCTCTTTCATATATTACTGGAAATGATTAATAATCTTTTCTGCCGAAAAATTACAGGTTCGTTTTTCTGCCTCTTCTGTTCGTGCTCCTATATGAGAAGTAAGATAAAAATTATCAAGTGTTACTAATTTATATCCACATTGCGGGGGCTCCTTTGAAAAAACATCAAAGCAAGCGCTGCGAATTTTACCCTGTGTCAAGGCTTCATATAAGGCTTCTTCATCAACAATTCCTCCCCGAGCCGTATTTATTAAGCAAGCACTTTTCTTCATTTTTTCAAATGCCGTCTGTGAGAGCATGTTTTTAGTTTCGTCTACGAGAGGAAGATGTAAAGACAAATAGTCCGCATGTAAAAGTATTTCTTCAAATGAAGCCTCATTAACCGCTGATTTTTTTAATTCATTTTCTTTGATTGGAAGAATATCTTGAACGAGAACCTTCATTCCTAAACTCAAGGCAATTTCAGCTAATCTTTTCCCGATCGCTCCATAACCAACAATTCCTAAAACTTTGCCTGAAATTTCATATCCTGTCGGCTTGTTCCAAAAACCGTCCTTGACTTCTGCGATATTTCTATAGAGATTTTTCGCATCCAAAAACATCAATGCAGCAACATGTTCAGCGACTGCATTCGTATTTGTTCCCAAAGTTCTTTCTACGACGATTCCTTTCTCCTTGCAAAAATCAGTATCGATATTATCAATACCAACACCAAATTTGCAGATAATTTGTAGTCTGGGACAAGCTTCTAAAAATGAACGATCGATGTCGTCCACTCCCACAATTAACGCATCAGCGTCTTGGGATTTTTTTAGAAGTTCTTCTTTGGAATACGCTCTTCCAGTATCATTGTAATCCACGGTAAAACCAGCTTTTTCTAAAACTACTATTTCTTCTAAACCATAGGACGAAAAGCCTCTAGGCGTTATGACTAGCTTCATCTTGATTCTCCTTTATATAATTCCCAAAAATGTCAGTAAAATAGCAAGTACCATTGTTACCAGAATGATCTGCAAATATTTTGGGCCGCGTTTAATAATATAAAAGTACATAGCCATTACTAAGAAAAACGGCAACATATTTGGCAAAATATCATTTAATAGCTCTTGTACTTTAACCGTCTCTGTGTCGCTGACAAATTCCAACGCTGTGGAGAAATTGACATAGGCTGCCGAAAGACAACCAATCATAAAGAGCCCAACAATACTTGCTATATCGATCACCTTTTTGATCATTCCAGAGTTTAAAATATTCAACACGGAATTCTTTCCAAATGTATATCCTTTGTTAAACAAAAGCCAAGACCAGCCAAACGACCAGGCAAGATAAATCAATCCTGGAATAAAAGCAGCAATAACTGAACCATTAAGAGCCATCGGAACAAAAATAGCTAATGGGATGGTTGCTACAATCCCTTGATCCACACTATCCCCAATACCAGCCAAAGGTCCCATCAATCCAATTTTTAAAGACTCGATGATTTCCGGTGTTATTTCTTCATTTCCATTTGCCCTTTGCTCTTCAAGAGAGATAACAATTCCATGAATTATACTTCCCCAGTCACAATTCGTATTAAACATTTGAACATGGCGTTGCATAGCAGCTTGCAATTCATCAGGATCATTTGCATATAGCTTTCTTAGAATCTTATTTAGAGAATAACTGAATGCTAATGCTTGCATCCTATCAAAACTAACAGGTACTTCTACTGCTAAGCACCATTTCCACCATGCCTTAAGCAGATCCATGCGGGTAATTTTCTTTTCAATGACTACATCTTGATTCATGCGTATTCCTCCTCATCAGAACTTTGTTTATATAACGAAGAAATCATTGCGATACATACAGCAAAAACGGCACCCGTCAGCATAGAAAAGCCCAAAACGGAATAAGCAAAGAAACCAATGACAAAAAATGGCAAATATTGCTTTTTCCCCATAACAACTAGCGTTAGCGCAAATCCTAATGCAGGTAGCATACCACCAGCATTTGAAAGTTCATTCATCAACCATTCGGGAATAATATTAATAAATGCTTGAACCACATTTGCTCCAAACATAGTCGCTACAAATACGGGAGTGAAATACAGTAAACCATTAGTCAACCAAGGAATGACGAATGAAAACAATGATAACCGTTCATATTGATGCTCAGAAACAAATTTATCCGCTTGAGTATTATAAAAAGAATTAATGGTTCTACGTACGTTATTTATCAACACACCCAGTACACCAAAAGGAACCGCTAATGCAACTGCTGTGTTTGGATCTAGCCCATTTTGTAGAGCTGCAGGAATAGCAATACAAGCAGCTAAGGCACGATCACTGGGAATGTTTCCACCAGCCTCGATCCCTCCCATGTAAAGAAGCTGGATCGTCGCCCCGTAAAGTAATCCAGCTGAAACATCGCCAAAAATCCAGCCAATCACTACTCCGAGTACAACTGGGTTTCTAAAAGCAAACGAAAAATAATACTGTGCTCTTCCCATTGCCAACCAATAAGTAAGACCTACTAAAATCGATGGTATCAACATTTTTATTTCCCCCTATGTCATAATTTTGCGACTGCTTTTTTTAGTGGTTCTGATGGATAATCTGGTGTGGTTTGCAAATAAATCGAAATCCCTTTCTTTTCTAAAGCCAAAAGTAGGTCTGCATCGGTCTGATCTAAAGTGATGGCATTATTCACTGCTTTTCTGCCCGGACCTCCGCCTAAACCACCAATTTGAATTTCTTTTAAATCTAAGCCATTCATCACTGTTTTATAAAGTTCTTGCACATTTTTAAATAAAAGCATAATCCGATTACGATCAAACTCCTTATTTTGAAAAGCAAGAACTGCCTGTTCGCTAGACAAAATTCGAATTTTAACACCTTTTGGCGCAGCCATTTTAAATACATCTTGCATAAAGGTATCTTGACTAAGCTGTGTATCAATCGTCACAATTTCATTAATGTCACATTGTTTAAGCCAACGGGTAATTACTTGTCCATGAATCAATCGAAAATCTACTCTTGTTAGTGCGATCATTTAAATCCCTCTTTTCGTATCTTTCTATTTGCTTCAATAATTTTGCAAATCTCTTTGGCATTTGTTTCGATTTCCTCAGATGAACCTTTCGTCAAAAGAGAACCAAAGCCGCAAACATCGACACCGTTTGCAAGCCAATCTCGCAAATTGCTCAAATCAATTCCTCCACTCGCTAGAATAGGCATATCAGATAAAGGCGTCTTAAATACTTTGGGTAAACGTTCACCGTAAAAATCGGATATCGGAAACGCTTTAATAAATGAAGCACCTAAAGTCAATGCTTCAACCGCTTCAGTAAAGCTTGTACATCCAGGAGCATAAGGAATCTGGTATCGATTACATATTTTTGCGACTTCTTCACTATAATTTGGCGCTATGATAAACTGTGCCTCGTTTAAAATAGCATGACGAGCTGTTTCGCTATCCAGGACAGTCCCAGCGCCAACGATCAGTTTATCTTTGTATTTTTCACGTAACTGCCTTATCATGTTTCCAGCGCTATTTAACGTATAGCTCATCTCCATTACAGGAATTCCGCCACGAATACAGGCTTCGGCAATTTCGCAAGCCCTTTCAAAACTCTCAGTGCGAACAATTGCTAGTGCACCAACTTCAAACATACTTTTTGCGATCATTGTTTTCTTCATCTTTCTCACCTCTGATTAGTATTTTTCCATAATTTCATCAGAAAGAATATATTCATTGCACACAAAAAAAATTGGATTTTTTGTGTGTCAAAGGATATTTAAGAACACAAATCTTTAAAGAATAAAAAAAAACTCTGCTTCAACAGTTGAAGCAGAGTTTCACAAATGAATATTATTTTTTAAATAAACGTCACTGTTTCCGTCACTTCGATCGTTGGATCTAACGATTGGATCACGGGGCAATTTGGTGAAACGAGTTTTAGGCAACGGGTCGCTTTGTCATGATCAGCTTCGGCGATTTTCGCATAAAACTGAATTTGGATAGCACTGACTGGTTGGGCTTTTTTATTGTCGTCTCGGTCATAGCTGACTTCGATCTTTTCGATTTCTGCTTCAACCTTTGAATTCTCTAAGACAGATGCGTATACATAGCCGCCGCAAGCAGCTACCGCACTCACAAGCATTTGGACAGGCGAATAGCCTTTTTCCCGTGCTAACACCCAATTGCCAGTTGGGGTCGTCATTTCAAATTTGTCGCTTCCTTGATGGATCGTCAATGTTTCTACTGTCATCGTTTTTCTCTCCTCACAAAATGATCTGGTTCAACTTCGACCCATTCATACAATGGTGTCAAAGTAATCGTGCTTTGAATTTCCGTTTGTTCCATCGCACCTCTTGCTAACACAGGATCAGCGATCGGAGCTGCTGCTAATAATTTCTTCGTGTAAGGATGCAGCGGATTTTCAAACAAACGATCGGTAGGTGCCAATTCAACTAATTTCCCTTGATACATGACGGCTGTTCGATCACTGATATGACGAATCACGGACAAGTCATGGGAAATGAATAAATAAGACAATGAAAACTCTTTTTGTAGACGCAGCAGCAATTGGATGATCTGAGCCTGAATGGAGACATCTAATGCCGAAGTCGGTTCATCACACAAGACGAACGCCGGGCGATTGACCACCGCACGAGCGATACCGATCCGTTGCCGTTGTCCGCCGCTGAAACTGCGAGGCAGTTTATGGACGTCATCACCGGTGATCCCGACGATCGCTAAGATTTCTTTGGCTTTCGCTCGAGCAGCATCTTTCGTTTCATGATACAACGGCTCCATCACCAGTTCAAGTGCTGTCATACGGGGATTCAATGATGAATACGGATCTTGGAAAATGATCTGCATTTGCTGGTACGCTGCTTTGCGATCTTCTGCCGTCAATGCTGTTATCTCTTTGCCTTCAAAGAAAATCTCCCCGCTTGTTAAGGTCTCTAAATTTAAAATACTGCGTCCTAAAGTGGTTTTCCCACTCCCAGATTCCCCCACTAGCCCCAATGTCTCGCCCCGATGGATCGTTAGGCTGACATCTTCGACCGCTCGGACTTCACTGACAGTGCCGCGCCAGTTTTTACTGCGAAAGATTTTCGTCGCATGTTCTACGCGAATCAGTTCTTCCATTATTCTGTCACCTCCTGATTGCGCCAGACGCGATGTGTCTTAGATAGTTGCGTTTCTTGCAGTTCATCTGCCAATGTCTCATGATAGTCAAAGACTTTTAATTCGGCATGCTTGTCGCCTAAATGGGCCGCCTGCAATAATTGTTTCGTATAAGGATGTTCCGGCTGATAAAAAATTTCTTCCGTGGTTCCTTCTTCCACGACTCGGCCTTGATACATCACTTTAATAAAGTCGCACATTCCTGCAACGACCCCAAAGTCATGGGTCACAAGGACGACGGAAAGCTGGTTCTCTCTTTGCAGGTTTTTGATCAATGCCAAAATCTGTGCTTGGATCGTCACATCTAAAGCCGTTGTCGGTTCATCTGCGATCAGCAATTTCGGTTGCGCCAACAAAGCCATGGCAATCATCACCCGCTGACGCATCCCCCCAGATAGCTCATGAGGATATTGTTTCATGCGTTGTGCTGGAAAAGGTATGCCGACTTTTTCTAACTCTTTGACGGCGATTTCTTGTGCTGCTTTTTTCGATACTTTTTGTGAGCGGCGAATCACTTCTATCAAATGATAGCCAATCGTGCGCAAAGGATTTAACGAAGTCATCGGGTCTTGAAAAATCATGGCGATCGGTAATGTTCGACGATCGGTCACTGCTGCTCCTTCAAATGTATAACTGGTATAGTGATCGATCACTTTATCAGGCAAAAGATCCATGACGCTTTTCATGGTCATACTTTTGCCGCTGCCAGATTCGCCAACGATCCCAACGACTTTGCCCTTAGGAATTACCAGATCAAGATTTTTTACTAACGGTTTCGGACCGGTTTTGCTTTGAAATGTCACATTCAACGCTTCGATCGCTAATAACTCTGTCTTCATCGGTCACACCTCTCTCTGCAAGACATGTTTGATCATGTCGCCGATATTGTTAAAGGAATAGATGGTGAAAATAACAAAGAGCCCTGGAAGAATCGCCATGTATGGTGCCCGCTGCAAGCTGTTTTGCGCGTTTTGCAACAGACTGCCCCACGAAGCCATCGGTTGCTGTATTCCTAAGCCTAGAAAACTCAAAGCCGATTCGGTCATGATCGCTCCTGAAATACTTGCAGATGCCGCAACGATCAAGGTAGGAAGCACTGCTGGGAAAACATGCTTCACGATAATACTAAATGAAGAACGTCCGATAAATTTCCCGTATGCGACATATTCCCGTTCTTTCGCCGCTAACGTTTCACCACGAATCAAACGAGCGATGTTCATCCAGGAGAAGCCGCCGATCACAATAATAATCGTGGTTAGTCCGGGACGTAAAAAGACGCTCAAAACGATCACTAACACCAACCAAGGAATCGATGACAATACATCGACGAGCCGCATCAGCAGGTTGTCGATCCAACCGCCAAAGTAGCCAGAAACAAGACCGACAAGAGTCCCAATAAACGTCGCTGTGATCATTGCCAAAACACCTACAAACAATGATACCCGACCGCCGTAGACGACCCGAATAAAGTAATCTCGCCCCACTTCATCGGTTCCAAATAAATGAGACCAACTCGGCGGCTGTGACATGTTGCTGACATCCGTTGCATTAGGATCGATGGGGATCAAAGGTGCAACAAGCGACAAAATAATCAATAACGTCAGGAAAACGACAGAAAAGGTATAGATGGGCGAAGCAAGCATGACTTCACTGATTTTTTTGAAACGTTTCATTACTTACTCCCTCCTTTACGGATACGTGGATCAACCACGGAGTATAATACATCCGCTAACAAATTCCCTAAGATGACCAGTGTTGCTGACAACAGCATGATGGCCATGATCACAGGATAATCGAGGCTTTTCGTCGCACTCATCAAGTAAGGGCCGACGCCCGGCCAGCCGTAGATCGTTTCTGTAATGATCGCACCGGTAACTAACATCGGCAACGCCAAGCCGATTTGGGTGACAACGGGAATCAAAATATTTCGACTAATATGACGGCTGAAAATCTGCCATTTGCTGGCATGAAATGCCCGTTGCACCATCACGTAGTCTTCTGAAACTTGTTGTGTCGCTGATGCCCGAATATACCGCGTCAAATCTGGGAAGAAGGCGACAGTCAATGTGGTATAAGGCAAAATAAAATGCTGCAGAAAATCGCCAAAATCCCCTTCTTTACCGACCGTATACATGCCAATGATTGGAAACATATTTAATAAGTAACCAAACACATAAATCAAGATCATCGCAAACCAGAAGGTCGGCACAGCGATTCCTAGAGATGCCACAGCGTCAATGATCCGATCCCAAATCTTTCCTTTGTTGGCAGCAGCCAACAGGCCCAAAATGATGGCCAACAACAAGGCAGTCAAATAAGCGGGGATCACTAGGCGCATGGTATTGGGAATCCGAGTCGCAAGTTCTTGTGAAATACTACTTTGAGACACCAAAGAAAAGCCAAGATTACCGGTAAGAATATTTCTGATCCAAAGAAAATATTGAACCAAAAAGGGTTGATCCAAGCCATAGCGCTGCCGCAAAAGATCGATTTGCTCTTGCGACATATTGGGTGTCGTGATGGAGTCGATCACATCATACGGTGCGATATGTATAAGTGAAAAAACGATAAAAGAGATCACAAACAGCAAAGGGATTGCTTGCAATACTCGTTTTGCAATGTATCGAAACATAACTGACCTACTTTCTTTTTCATAGAAAAAAGCTGTGATAAAAAAGATTCCTCTTTATCACAGCCAATGGATTTACTTGATTGTCAATTTAGACATATCTTCGAATGTATAGATTGGGATCAAACCTGCATCTTCTACATTACCAATTCGGTTATTGACCGCTAGGATTTTCTTGTTGTCAACGATTGGGTAAATGATCGCTTCATCAGCAATGGCCTTTTGCAAATCATCATACAATGCTTCACGTTTGTCCGTGTCTAATTCAACTGCTGCTTGGGCAAACAAATTGTCAATGGTTTCGCTATTGCTTTGGAAGTAGTTGGCACTACCGCCAGTTTCAAATAGACTGCCGTATAAGTCAGGGTCATTTCCCATGATATACCCGCCAAGGAATAAGTTGTACTTCGTTGAATCAGGTTTCTTCAACTCGGTAAAGATCGCTGTACCATCGCCACCTTCAAGTGTAACCGTTATGCCTGCTTGTTGCAATTGTTGTTGGATCAACGTAGCTTGGATCGTTTGGGCTGGATCGGTTGAGTTGAAAGCCAAATTCAATGACAAATCAGTCACACCAGCTTCTTGTAAAAGTTCTTTTGCTTTTTCAGCATTCGTCTCATATTTTTCAACATCATCAGTAACGTATGGGTTGTTTGGTGGCAAGAATGAATATGGTGTTGCATAATACTCTTCATCTAAATATGCTGCTTGATTTAATTCATCTTTGTTCAACGCATAGAGAACTGCTTGTCGAACTTTCACATCTTGCAAAGCATCTGAGTGAGTGTTCAAGCCTAGATAACCAACACGGTTTTCAGTATAAGGATAAACAGAGATCTGCTCATCATCTAAGTCTTCAATATCTGAAGGCAAGACAACGGCTGCATCCACTTCCCCTTTTTGCAAAGCGACTTTCGCAGTATCGGTACTTTCGATGATGCGCAACGTCACATTTTGAATCGAAGGCTTGCCGCCATAATAGTTTTCATTGGCTTCAAAAGTAAAGTACTCACCACGTTTGTATTCTTTCAGTTGATACGGACCAGTGCCGACTGGTTTTTCAGGCAGTTCACTGACAGAGAAGTCGGTAACATCTTTAAAGATATGCTCGGGAATGATGTATGTTTCGGTTGCAATATTACTGATCGCTGCCGCACTCGGTGTCGGCAACACGAATTTGACGGTGTATTCATCCACTTTTTCGATCGCGATTGGTTGGTCGTCGACCCAAAGGGAATCGGCATTGCCATTTTCTTTTTTGACTTTTTGTTCATATGTGAAAACAACGTCATCGGCGGTAAAGTCTTCGCCATCTGACCATTTCACATCTTGTTTCAAATGTACTGTCAATGAAAGGCCGTCTTCAGCTGGTTCCACTGATTCTGCCAACGCATTTTGTGTTGTTCCGTCTGCTTCCACTGTAACTAGTGGAGAATAGATCATGTTTGTCACTGTCAATCCCCAACGATCACTGGTGTTGATCGGGTTAGTGGACGATGGGTCCCCGCTGATCGCATAAGTGAATGTTGAATCATCCCCAGCTCCAGCTGCACTACTGGTTGACGTTTCTTCTGTATTTGATCCACCGCAGGCTGCTAGAACAAATCCTAGTCCAACGACGGCAACACTTGCTAAACCTTTTTTCCAATTTATCATTTTTCCATCCTACTTCCTGTTCCTATATAGTAATAGTCGTTTTTAACTTTCTATTCCCATACAGGTATACTAGATTTCTTTGTTACTTCCTCGATGATTGCTTTTACTTCATCGGTCTGATAATATCGAACGACCGTTTGGTAAACGTCATTGTCTGCTTCGTCTGCTCGCGCAGCGATCACATTATAATAAGGCTTGGAGGAATCAGCCACAGGTTCTAAGAAAATCGCATCTTCTGTAGGAACCAAACCAGCATCGACGGCCATGCCATTATTGATCAAAGAAATGTCGACATCGGTCATTGCCCGAGCAGTTTGATTGGAGTCAAGTAGCTCAAATTTCAGGGCTTTGGGATTGTCAATGACATCACTGGTTGTTGGCAGTAAACCTTTTGATTCATCCAAAGTGATCAAACCGGCGGTCTGTAAGAGTAATAGTGCACGGCTCTCATTTGAGACATCATTGGGTAAAGCCACCGTAGCACCATCTGCCAATTCGTTGACATCGGTGATTTTATCGGAATAAATACCAAGTGGGTTTAATGTCGTATAGGCAATCGTCGTGTTGGAATAACCACTTTCTTCGTTGACATTGTCCATAAAAATCTCCGTCAATGCTGCGTGAAGGTCAATTGAGCCATCCTCAAGCGCCACGATTGGCTGACGATAATCGGTGAATTTCACCAATTGCAAGTCGATATTTTCGTTTTCCTTCAATTCTTCCTGCACATGTTCCCAGGCTTCGTTTTGCTCACCCACGACACCCAATTTGACAACGGTGGCTTCCTCATCTGCTTGACTGCTGCCGCAAGCGGCGAAGCTGAACAATGCCAGCAATCCAAGAGCCCCTGTTGCCAATCCCTTTACTACGTTTCTTTTCATCCCTTTTTCCCCTTTTGTTCCCTCCTCAGATCAATCGTCCCGTTTTCTTGACGTATTGCTCAACTAGACCAATTTCACCTCTGTTTCTCAAAACAAATTGTTTTTTCAAAGGAGAAATGGCAAATGCCTGTTGCCGTCAACTGAAAACATCGGACTCACTATTCATATGTAGTGTAACTTTATCCTATACAACTAAAACTGTCAATAAAATTACTCTACAAAAGTAAGTTTTTAACTAGCTGATCTGTGGTCGGGTTATTTGAATATCTTCAGTGCATTTTCTAAGTCATCGATCAAATCTTTACTACTTTCGATCCCAATGGAGATCCGTAAAAGATCCGGCGTCAACCCATAAGATTCTCGTACCTCTTGAGGAATATCCGCGTGGGTCTGTGTCGTTGGATACGTGATGAGACTTTCCACACCACCTAGGCTTTCCGCAAAGGTAAAGACCTGTAATGCTGCTAAAAAGCCGCTGATTTTGGTTTCATCAAGCACCCGAATACTGATCATCGCGCCGGCATTCGGGTACAGCACCTCTTTGATCGCCGGATGGGCTCGTAAAAAACGGCCGACTTCCTTGGCGTTGGCTTCCTGTCGTTCAAAGCGCAACGGCAGCGTCTTTAAACTTCGGATAAATAACCACGTATCAAAGCTGCTCAAAGTCGGGCCTGAAGTATTGGCTAAATAATTCAAACGCTCCCCTACTTGCGCATCTTTGGCGATCACGACACCAGCCAAAATATCATTGTGACCAGATAAGAATTTGGTGCCTGAATGGATCACTAGATCCGCGCCTTCTTCTAATGGCAACTGCCGTAACGGCGTCAAAAAGGTATTATCCACGATCAATAGTGCCCCATGATCGTGAGCAAGCTTGGCGGTTTCAGCAATATCCGTCACGGTCATCAAAGGATTCGTTGGGGTCTCTAAAAAGACAGCCGTTACCTCGTCAGTTAATTTTTCACTTAATTCTGTTACAGTACTGAAGGTATCGAAGAATGCCCGTTGGCTTTTTTCCAGTTCCGCAAAATAGCGAAAGCTGCCGCCATACAAATCACGAGAAACCAAAAAGCGTCTCCCGCTGGTAAATAAGTCAAAAATCAAAGCGATCGCACTCATGCCAGAGCTGGTCACTACTGCCCGAGCTCCTTTTTCTAATTCGGCAAGACCCGCTTCTAAAATATCCCGGGTCGGATTTTTGGTCCGAGTATAATCATAGCCGGTACTTTGCCCCAATTCAGGATGTGCAAAGGTCGTGGAAAGATAAATTGGCGGACTGATCGCCCCGGTTTGCTGATCCGAATGATTGCCTAATTGGGCCAGAAAAGTTGCTGTATCAATGGTCATGTCGTTCCTCCTTTTTGATTGCCTCGATCAAACGATCAAGGGCTTTTTGAATGATCGTTGGTGTTGTCGCAAGATTCAGACGAATCATGCCCTGACCGTCTTTGGCGAACCATTCCCCATAATCGACTGCGAGACCGGCAGTATCTTGGACCACGTGCTTGGTTCGTTCTTTGGCGATGACTTGCCTCAGATCGACCCAGAGAAGATAGGTTCCTTCTAATGGCAGGAGCTCAATTTTGGGAAATGCTTCTTGCAGTTGCTGGCGGACCATTTGTTCATTGGCAGCAATCACCAAAAGCAGGTCATCTAGCCATTGATCCCCCGATTCATACGCGGCTTTCGCAGCCACCAATCCCAAACGATTGACTTCCGTCTGCTTGTATTGTCGGCACCAAGCCTGATAGGCTCTGCGCATCTCTAAATCAGGAATCCAAACATGAGAGAGTAACAATCCTGCTAAGTTGAAGGTTTTTGAGGGCGAATCCAGAACGATCAGCTTCTCAAAGCCGAACCCCTGTGCCACTGTCACGGCTGAAACAAATTGCTGCTCACCGAGTATCAGTTCACGATGGATCTCGTCGGCGATCACGACAACCTCATGTTTTTGGCAAATGGCCAATAACTGATGCAATTCTTTCTCTTGCCAGACCCGCCCTACTGGATTGTGGGGGGAGCAGAGAATAAATAGTTTCACTTTTTCTTCAATGATTTTGGCTTCAAAAGCAGCAAAATCGATTTGATAGGAATTCTTCACCTTTTGCAAGGGTGCTTCTATCAAGCACCTTTTCGTCTCTTTGATGCTGTCAAAAAAGGGATAATAGACGGGCGGCTGGATCAAGATGCCATCGTCTCGTTCTGTGAAACAATGAAGCAAATCAACCAAAGATTGGACGACCCCTGTGGAAAACGAGAGCCATTTTTCTTCGAATTTCGTCCCCCAGTGGCGATCTTGCCAAGCTTGATAGGCTAAAAAATAGCCTGAGGGGGGAATCGCATAGCCAAAGGTTCCTTGAGCAACCAGTTGCTGCAAGGCTTCTTCCACTGCCTTTGGCGCCGCAAAATCCATATCAGCTACCCATAAAGGCAAAAGCTTTTCTCCTTGGAACCGTTGATCGACAAGATCCCATTTTAAAGAATTGGTGCCTTTTCGCTGCCTGGCATAGTGGGAGAGAAAATGCTCAATCGTCATTGATACTCACCCGACCTTCTGGCTCGCTACCGATCCGATAGCCTTCTTTCGTGGGCGTGACGGACAGGTCATACGGCGTTCGCAAATAGGTTTCATTGATCCAATTGCTGAAAAACAAAGAGGCATGTCCTCGCCAACGGTTGGTGATTTTTCCGCCTAAGCGGTCATAGGCAAAGTAATTTTTGGGCAATGCGGTAGCTAAGCCCCGTTCCATGTCTCGCAAGTACTCTTCATTCAAGGTCGTTGAATGGTATTCAAAATGTCCTAGCAAGAAGGCATTTTTATGATCTTCTGATACGAAGATGGAAGGCCCTGTTTCAACGCCCGCTGCCAATATTTCTAAAGGCGCTTGGGCCAGCTGGACATCATCGATGCCAGTATAGCGCGAATGCGGTGTATAAAAGACGTCGTCAAAGCCCCGAACCAGTGGATGAAAATGCGTGACTGTTTGTTCGAAGACACCGAACAATTTGCTTTGGTACAATACTTTGTCGATGCCGTAATGGTAATAAAGCCCCGCTTGTGCCCCCCAGCAAATATGTAGGACTGAAGTGCAATTCGTCTGACTCCAATCCATGATTTCTTGTAGTTCTTGCCAATAGTCAATGGCTTCGAATGCCATTTTTTCAACTGGGGCTCCGGTGATGATCAAGCCATCGAATCGTTGCGGCTGGATCACTGAAAATTCTTGATAAAACTTTTCCATGTGATCGACAGAGGTGTTTTTGCTTTCGTGGTATTTCATTTTTAGTAAAGTCACCTCAATTTGCAGTGGACTTTGGGAAAGTAAACGCAACAACTGATTTTCTGTAGCGATCTTTTTCGGCATCAAATTGACGATCGCGATTTTCAAGGGACGGATCTCTTGCTTCGCCGCTTTATGCTGCAGTAAGGCAAAGACATTTTCTTTTTGCAGGACCGCTGCAGCGGGTAATTCTTTGGGAATAATGATTGGCATTGCTTCAACCCCTTACAGATAAATTTCTTGTTGAAGAGAAAGCGAACAGTTTCGGCTGTGAAAAACAAAAAAAGCCGCCCTTTTATCCTTATGGATAAAAGGGACGACTTGATGCGCGTTACCACCCTAATTCGTGCTATTCTCACAAATAACACCTCAACAGTACACTATGATACTTGGCGCTGTAACGGGCGCATGCCGTTTTGCTGGCGTGAACCAACAAAAAAACTCAGAGCTCATCTTCACTGATCACCGCATGTCTCCTTTTTCACCAACCGGAGTCTCTGTACCTTTGTTGATCTGCTACTCTTCTCTTCAACGTTATCGAATTCTTTGTTTAATTTTAAAAAATTATAATTGTTTTTTCATTTACTGTCAACGGCAAGTTGAGACTTTTTCTTAGATTTCTTCTAAATATAAGTATTGCTGACCCATTTTTTCATAGATCGCTGCTAAGTCTTCTTTGCTGACTTCGCGATCCTTATGCCCATAAGGGTCGTTGACATACATCGTATCACCATCGATGCCAGTGATCACTACCGAATGGATCAATGCAGTCACAAGGATTTCGCCATTTTGGGTATTCCATTGAAAGAAATCAGCATCGGTAGGTACTTGTAATTCTAACGTCGCGATCATCCAAACTGGTTTCCCAGATTGCAGGACTTTGACGATCTCATCAAAACTTTTGTCTCGTCCACTAACGACTTCATATTGCTCTTTTACAATACTTTCGGCGACATCAGTGATCGGTTCTACGTCAACACCCATCGCGCTATCGCCGCCATAGATGTTTCCAACAAAGCCTTCTCGCGGATCTCCATGGTGATTATAATCCTCATAAAGTGGGACATACACTAATTCTTCTGCCAATTGATTTTTATTGGTATCAAATCCGTAAAAATTCAAGAGCATCGATAAAGCCGTTACTTCACAACCATTTCCTAACGTAACTTCATCGAATTGATTTTCTAACGGAACGTCCAATTGAATAACGTCACTGTATTCAGGCTCTGGTGTTTGTTCTTCATCCGAAAGTGCTAGTGTCAATTCATCCTCTATCTTTTCAAAGGGGGACTGCCCATTCTTACTGTCATAAAAAATCAGCAGAAAGAAGAGCATCAAGACGAACATACCTAAAAGTAACCGTTTTAACTTTTTCTTCTTCATCTACTTCCTCCTCTTTTATATTATAACTTATTTCTGTTTATTATTTCACTATAATAAACGTTTTAAGAAGGAGTATTTTCTTAATCTGAATACAAAAAAATAGACCCGTTTACGCAGCGGGTCTATTCAAACTGGCGCTTATGCCGCTTTCTTCTGTTTCTGAATAAAGCGTCCTTTTGCTTTTGAAAACGAACGAATATCAAATTGTTTGCTTAAGGCACCTGCAACAAAATAAGCCAAATTGAAATCGATCAAGCTATGGATCAAGCCACCGATCCCCATCAAAACGAACAAGAAATAGTAGAAATTGCCATCGAATGCTGTCCCTGGTACATTTCCTGTGAAGTAAAAGGCGGCAACGACTGCCATTTCAACGGCAGAATGAATCAGTCCGATAATCAAGTTAAAGCTCTGAAATTTGATATTCAATAAAGAGGGTTTGCCATTTTTCAGTAAAATATCTGGGTGCTTCTGTAAATAAAAGGCACCGATGACTGCAAAAACAACATGGGACAATGCCCGTAATGCAATGATTGGTGGTAGTGTTAAGAAAAAGCCAAAGGTTGTTCCTAAAGCTACAGCGATCGCCATCGCTGGTGAAAAGAACATCGCCACAAATACGGGAACATGGCTAGCTAAGGTAAAAGACGCAGGTCCGATGACGATTTTGGGCATTACCATGGGAATGACGATTCCCATGCCGATTAACAATGCAGCGATCGTTAAATGGCGGATGGAATGATTTTTCATTTATACTCTCTCCTTAAATGTGTCATGACAGTTCTGTCTTGCTTATTCTACTGGTATTTCCACAAGGTGTCAAGACACAAAAAAACGAATGTTTATTCAACATCCGTTTTTATAGAAGTTATCCTTTGCGCGCTTGCATTTCATTGCTTAATTTGGCAAATTCCGCTAACGACAGCGTTTCTCCACGACGTTTCGGATCGATCCCACTTGCTTCTAAACTGTCTGCCAACCACTGTTTGGTTTCTTCATCTTTTCCATAGCTATTTTGCAAATTGTTCCAAAGGGTTTTACGACGCAACTGAAAGGCTGCTTTCGTTAATTTAAAGAACTCTTTTTCATCGGTGACTGCGACCGCTGGTTGTGGACGGCGCGTCAATTTCAAAATAGCCGAATCAACATTCGGTTGGGGTACAAAAACGGTTTTCGGGACGATGAATGCCAGTTTTGCTTCCATGTAGTATTGCACAGCGATCGACAACGAGCCATAGGCTTTGGTCCCGGGAACTGCTGAGATTCGATCAGCCACTTCTTTTTGCATCATCACGACCATTTCATCTACTGGTACCTGAGACTCTAAAAAGTGCATCATGATAGGCGTAGTAATATAATAAGGCAGATTTGCGACAACTTTTAATGAAGCAGCCGTATCGCTGAATTCTGACCGAATGGTCGTTGATAGGTCTGCTTGCAAGACATCTTGATGAATGATCTTTACGTTTGCGTAAGGCTGCATCGTATCAGCTAATACAGGGATCAACCGATCATCGATTTCAAACGCCAACACTTGCTTGGCGTGTTTTGCCAACTGTTCGGTCAGCGCACCGATTCCAGGTCCAACCTCAATGACGTTTGTCGTTTCGTCGATGCCTGCTGTTTCTACGATTTTCCGTAAAATATTCGGTTCTGTTAAGAAGTTTTGTCCTAAACTTTTTTTAAAGGTAAAGCCATGTTTCGCTAAAATCTCTTTGGTTCTTGAGGGGGTTGCTATATCCCGTTCTTCCTTCACAATTCTTCCTCCACTGTTTTCATAGCTTCTGCCAACTCTGCATCGGTGATACGAAACATTGCCAGCCGCTTCTCTAATTGTTTGCCGTTCGTATAGCCGATGCGTAAAAGATCTCCTAGCCGCTCTCGTTTCTCTTTTGCTCCAGCGCCTGCGATCAAGCCATACGCTAATAACTGTTGGCGATCAATGGTTCCTTCACTGACTTCATTTGAAGCAATCGGGGTTACGACTTTTCGCAAGGCTTCTTTCAATGCTTCATGGCTGGCGTGTTCCACGCCCAAACTGCCTTTGCTTTTCGGTGCTGCCTGACTGCGCGGTAAAAAGGCATGCTTGGCATCCGGAACCACTTCCATAATGATTTTGCGGATCTTTTCTCCCGAAAAATCGGGATCGGTAAACACGATGACCCCTCGTGTTTCTTGGGCATGCTCGATTTGATCAAGGATCGTATCATCGATCGCTGAACCGATCGTTTCGATCGTATCTACTTCGAACACTTCTTGCAATCGACGGGTGTCGTCTTTGCCTTCGACGACAATGATTTCTTCGATTTTCGGTTTATCAGTCATTGATCCTAAACAAGCGGTGGGCATTTTTTGTCGTGTAGGCCGCAACATCAGCGACCGCTTCTTGCCGCAGCTCCGCGATTTTATCCACCACATAATGGGTATAGCCGGGTTCATTGCGTTTGCCGCGATAAGGAACAGGGGCTAAATACGGCGCGTCAGTCTCAACGAGTAGCCGATCTTGTGGTACGACTAGTGCAGCTTCTTGTACCTCCGTGGCCTTTTTGAAGGTCACGACACCACTAAAGGAAATGTACATTCCTAGATCCAAGAACTTTTTCGCCCATTCTCCGTCTCCACTAAAGCTGTGCATAATACCACCGATTGTTTGGACTTTTTCATCCTTTAAGATCGCATAGGTATCTTCTAAGGCTTCACGGGTATGAATACTGATGGGCAGCTGATGTTCACGAGCGATTGCCATTTGCCGACGAAAGACCTTTTCTTGAACTTCTTTCGGATCTTCCATCCAATGGTAGTCTAAACCGATTTCACCTAAGGCAACGACTTTTGGTCGTTCCAAGCGCTCTTGCAAATAGGTTTCTACGTGTGGGGTATAAGAACCAGCTTCGGTGGGATGCCAACCGATAATGCTGTAAATGCCAGGATATTCTTTGCTTAATGCTAACGATTTTTCAATCGTTGGCTGATCGAAACCGACGACCGCCATCTCCGTTACTCCTAGTTCATGCGCACGGGCGACGGTTTCGGGAATGTCTTCGTTAAACTGTTCTGCATTCAAATGTGTATGAGAATCAAAAATCATGAAATCTCCTCCTTAGTCCTTCTATACTCTAGCATATTTTGACGGTTTAAGAAACGAATCCTCTCCGCTTTTTTCAGCAGTTTAAGAAAACTTTCAGCAAGCAAAAAAAATCCGCCCAAAGTTGGAGGACGCCGAAGCTTATTTTCTCTATACTGAGGGTAACGAAATCGTATGGAGGTGGAAATATGGAACGATCAAAAATTGATCCCGGCCGCTTTTTTTCTGGCCAAAAAGCAGCAACTAAAGGCACGTTAAAAAATCAATATCACTACTATCGGAAGCAAAATGCCCATCAAGCATTCAATAGCGATTTTCAGCGAAATTTCCAGCAAGATTTCCCCAATTTTGCTACATGGCTAAAACTGCAGCAGCAGACGCCACAAAAGAATCAAACAGCGACTTTTTCTCACTGGTTATTGGTTGGTTTCTTCGGACTTTTGACGGCAGCAAGTTTTTCGCAACAGCTCTTATTCCTACTTTTTGTCTTTGTCATAGCTGCTCTCGTCAAAGGCCCAGGCATGATCTTATGGGGCATCGTTTATTCCTTCTTAGTTAGTCTGTTTCCTCCATTGGGTATCGTTCTTTCTGGCTTGTTTTTCTTACTGACCTTGCGTCAATTAACCAAAAATGTCACTTTCGTTTTGACTGCATTGTACTTTTACGGCTATCCGTTTGTCATCACAGCCCTCCAGCACTTCACGAATTGGGACCCGCAATGGCTGTGGGTCGGGAGTATCGGTTTTGCCTTGATCAGTGGCCATTTTGTCTTACAGCAAAACTATCCCTTTGCTTCAAGTAAAAGTCTCGCATGGGCGATCATCTCTGTCCCTTATGATTGTGTCATGGCTTTGATCCCTGTCAAACACAAGGCACGCTTCAAACGATTGGTGAAAATCAAATAATTGCGATCTAGGATACAAAAGATAGGCTGTTGCAGCTTCTTTTGTATCTTTTTTAATGGAAAAATCAAGCGAAATACGATGGATATTTTTTGTTATTTTTGCTTCCGTATGATTGCTTTTTTTGTAAGAATCTACTATGCTAGAAACTAGCAAATCAAAAAAGGAGCCACGCCATGTACACCCTCATTCTTATTGCATTCCTCCTTACGGGCTTGCTAGTTTACTCCTTTATTATTGAACCGCATCTTCTCAAACAACGGCATTATCTCATAAAAAAAGACAAGCGCACCGTCTTAGATATTTCAAAAGCTTATGACCTTTACCAAGCAGAAAGCAATATCGTGATTGCCCATATCAGTGATCTCCATTTTTCTCGTTGGTTTAAACCAAGACGAATGAATCGCATCATTCGATCAACGATCCAAAACAAGCCGGATCTGATCATCATCACGGGGGATCTGATCGATAATTATAAAAAATGGCCGCATCGTTCAACCAAGCGACTGATCGAAAAGTTGAAAAAATTGCAAGCGCCTCTGGGTAAGATCGCAGTTATGGGGAACCATGACCATTTGAATGACGGTCATTACTTTGTTAAGGAAATATACCAGCATGCAGGGTTTACCTTACTTGATAATGAGTCGGTTTTTGGTTCTGATGACAAGACGTCGATGAATATTGTCGGTATCGATATAGAAAGTCCGAAAGTCAGTTTTACCTATGAAGCAACCTTAGCAGAATGGCAGCTGCTTTTGCTCCATGAACCCGATTATGTTTCTCGGATCACCAATCTGCCAAACTACGACTTGATTCTTTCTGGCCATAGCCATGGCGGGCAGATTCGCTTGCCTTTTTATTATGCGAAAACAAAGGGCGCGTTGAAATATACCGATGGGCTCTACCTTTTAGGAAATGAGACCTTATTGAGTGTTTCCAGTGGGGTCGGTATGACCAAGATTCCCGCCCGACTCGGCGTCCCGCCAGAGATCCTTTATTACCATTTAGAACCGCAACAGCAATTGAACGTTTCTTAACTGTTCATCGTTGTAATTGGGAAAAAATCAGCAAATCGTTTCAGCAAACGTTCGATTCGCTGATTTTCTTTTTGCCCCTATCGTGTTAAAATATACCAAATAAATACTTTTAAACAATTAGGAGGAACCAAAAAATGGTCATCTCAGGAACACTCTGGTTTTTGATCGCCTTCTTTGCTTATACAGCCTATGTTTACGGTCAGGGGTTGTACTTTCCTGTCATCGCATTTCTTGCTGCCTTGATGGGCTGCGGATTTTATCTCTTTGCTTTTCTCCAGCACAAAAATACGACGAAAAAACATCCTTAGCCAGAACGAGCTAAGGATGTTTTTGTATTATTGATTCAAGCCTTGATAAATCGTCTCGAGATTCCACTTCATCATGTTATAGTAGCTGTCGCCTTCTTCTCCCGGTTCTGCAATCGAATCGGTAAAGACGGTTCCGAAAATCGGAATGCCCGCATCACGAGAAACACTTTGCATTGGACGAGTATTGACGCTGCTTTCTACAAACAAGGAAGCGACGGCTGAGTTTTGCAGCTGATCCACTAAGTTTTTGATTTGCGCAGGGGTACCTTCTTCTTCGGTATTGATTTCCCAAATATAGGCAGACGGTACACCATAGGCTTTAGAGAAGTATTTGAAGGCTCCCTCACTGGTGACGATCAATTTCTTCTCTTCAGGAATCGATTGGAAGTTTTCCTTCGCTTGCTGATCCAGTTCTTCTAATGAAGCCAAGTAGCGTTCAAGGTTTTCTTCATAGAAAGAGCGATTGTCAGGGTCCTTTTCACTCAGGCGTTGAGCGATGTTACGGGCATAGATCATGCCGTTTTCTAGATTTAACCATGCATGAGGATCGGCTTTGCTGTGGTCTTCATCATCAGATAAATAAAGCACATCCACGCCATCACTGACGGCAAAGTAATCTTCATTTTCTACCTTATTGGCATTGTTCATCAATTTGGTAAACCAGCCATTGCCGCCAGTTTCTAGATTCAAGCCGTTGTAAAGGATAAGATCAGCATCGGTCGCTTTTCGAACATCTTCCACTAAAGGTTCATATTCATGGGGATCACGCCCCACTGGTACGATACTGTGAAGATCGATTCGATCACCGGCAATGTTTTCCGTAATATCAGCAATGATCGAATTGGTCGCTACTACTGAAAGTTTCCCTTCTGTTTGGGCCATCTGTCCGTTTTGCTGTGCCAAAAAGAAGCCACCGGCTACAGCTGCCGTTGCTAAAACCGCTGTCGCTGACCAGCGCTTGACTGGACTGGTCTTTTGTTTTGGTGAGAACAAGAAACCGATCACGAAAAAGGCTCCTGCGGTCAAAACGATACTTGATCCTGCGGCAATATTAAAGCTGTACCCGATAAACAAGCCGATAAATGAGGCGAGACCACCTAAAACCCCTGCGATGATCATCATATGCTTCAATTGTTTTGTATATAAATAAGCCGTTGCTGCTGGAGTGACTAATAAAGCCACGATCAAGATCGTTCCGACGCTTTGCATCGCTGTCACTGAAACCAAAGTTAATAAGAACATCAATAAGTAGTGATAGGCTTGCACTTTCATCCCAAAAGCCTTTGCCATCATCGGATCAAAAGACGTGATCAACAGTGGACGGAAGAAAAGGATGATCACTGCCAGCACAAGGATAGCGATAGCGATCGTCAGCCATTTGTCGCTATCTTGTACCGCTAGCACATTCCCAAACAAAATGTGAAACAAATCAGTCGAACTGTTTGCTACCCCAATCAAGATAACCCCTAAAGCTAGAAACGAACTAAAGGTGATACCGATCGCCGTATCACTTTTGATCAGGCTGTTATTGGCGATATAGGTAATAATCATGGAAGCCAAGATCCCAAAGAAGATTGCCCCGACAAAAAAATGAACGCCGAAGATATAAGACAAGGCTACCCCTGGTAAGACCGCATGAGAGATTGCATCCCCCATCAAGGACATCCCTCGTAAGATAATAAAACAACCGATCACCCCTGCGACGATTCCGATCGCGACTGCCGTGATCAAGGCATTTTGCAAGAAATGATAGTTACTTAAACTGGTAAAAAAGCTTGTCAACATGTTAAACGCCTCCTTTCACGATGATCGCATCGCCAAATGTTTGCTTCAAATTGCTTTCGGTAAAGACTTCACTCACTGGGCCCGCAGCGATCAGGGTTTGATTGAGAAAAACCAAGTAATCAAAGTATTCGGTGATTTTCCCCAGATCATGATGAACGATAAAAATCGTCTTTCCGGCATCTCGCAAGTTACGCAACAGGCCGACGATGATCGCTTCACTGGTGGCATCGATCCCTACAAAGGGCTCATCGAGGAAGATATAGTTAGCATCTTGCACCAACGTTCGAGCAATCAAGACCCGCTGAAACTGCCCACCGGACAATTCCCCAATCTGACGCTCCGCAAAGGATTCCATTTCTACCGCTGCCAGAGCGGCTGTCACTTTCTGCCAATCGTTGGCTGACATTCTTTGGAACATGCGCATCTTAGGATACAAGCCTAAAGATACGACTTCTTTGACTGTGATCGGAAACGTGTAATCAACCGCAGTCTTTTGTTCGACATAGGCAATTTCCTTTTGAAAGTCTTTTAACGCTTTTTTGTTGACACTCATGTTCCCACTGGAAGGGATCAACTTCAACGCCGCTTTGATCAGCGTCGACTTCCCTGCCCCATTTGGTCCGATGATCCCTACGATCGCTGGTTTCTCTACTTGAAACGACAAATCCGAGATCACTTGATGATTGCCATCATAGGCTGCGGATATTTCTGAAAAAGTAATCATTATTTTCACTCCATTTCCATAGTTAAGGATAGTTTATTTATTTTTTAGGTAGACCTAACTTATTTTTATTATACAAGAAAGGATTGGTTTTGCAAGACAGTTCTCTTGATTTTTTTAAGAAACACCGCAATTTTTTGGCAATGGTTCTTGAAACCCAAGATTCTATCTCTATTTATTGAATAAAAATTGGCGACCACAAATACTGATTCCACTAATTTCTTTCTATCTTTTGATCGCAAAGCGTTTAATTTATTTTCAATAAAAGAGATCGTTCCTCGGCACCTCAGTGACGTACTTTTTTTCAATAACAGAAAAGAGAAAAATTAAATCTCATTTCATACTCCCTTCATGATTAATACCAAACAAATCAAAGAATCAGTAATTCTTCTATTTCCACAAATTCACGAATCTACTCTTTTTTATGATGACCAAGAAACCCTTTCATCTCGACTAAAACGCTTTATAAATTAAACTTTTCTAATTATTATGTGATTTTTCGAACAAAACCTAAAAATAACATGACAACTATGTTAGTCTTTGATTTGGAAAAAGTTTTAGGAGGAATAAAAACAATGAAGAAAATTTTCCAAACACTATTAGTCCTAACCTCGTTAGCAACTTTGAGTGCTTGTGGCGCTGATTCACAAACAAGCAGCAGCACAAGTACTGGTTCATCTGCTAATGAAGAAACAGATGCAACTTCCGCTGCATCTGGTCAAGAATACACAGACCCTAGCGAACTTGCAGACAGCTACGATGTCGTGATTGTCGGTGCGGGTGGCGCTGGAATGGCCGCTGCGATCCAAGCAAAGGAAGCTGGCGCAAACCCAGTTATTTTAGAAAAAATGCCAATTTCTGGTGGGAATACATTGAAATCTTCTGCAGGAATGAACGCTTCAGAAACCAAATTCCAAGAAGCAGAAGGCATTGAAGATTCAAACGATCTATTCTATGAAGAAACATTAGCTGGCGGTCACAACACCAATGATGAAGAATTGTTGCGCTACTTTGTGGATCATTCAGCAGAAGCGATCGATTGGTTAGATTCCATGGGTATCACTTTAGACAACTTAACAACGACTGGCGGGATGAGTGAAAAAAGAACGCACCGTCCATCTGATGGTTCCGCGGTTGGGGAATACTTAGTTGATGGCTTGATGCGCAACATCCATGAATTGGAAATCCCAATTTTTGTAAATGCCGATGTCAAAGAAATCAATGAAGAAGATGGTCAAGTCAACGGGGTGACCGTTGAAGTAGAAGGAAACGAACAAACCATTGATGCCAAAGCAGTTGTCGTTACAACAGGCGGTTTCGGTGCCAATTTCGACATGATCACCGAGTACAAACCAGAATTGGCAGACTACGTGACAACGAACCAAGAGGGTTCGACTGGTGATGGAATCAAAATGATCGAAGCATTAGGCGGACAAACGGTTGATTTAGAACAAATCCAAATTCACCCAACAGTGGATCAGTCTAAATCACTGTTGATCACTGAAGCTGTCCGTGGAGAAGGCGCGATCTTGGTCAATCAAGAAGGCGAACGGTTCTTCAATGAAATGGAAACACGAGACAAAGTCTCTGAAGCGATCATTGCCCTGCCTGAAAAATCAGCAACGTTAGTTTTTGATGCAGGTGTCAAAGAACGCGTAACAGCCATTGATTTTTACGAGCAACAAGGATTAGTCAAATCCGCTGACACGATCGAAGAATTGGCAAAAGAATTGGGCATGCCAGAAGCAGCGCTTGCTGAAACGATCGCTACCTGGAACAGCAGTGTGGCTGCTGGTGAAGACGAAGCCTTTGGACGCAGCACAGCAATGGACAACGATTTGTCAACAGGACCTTACTATGCCATCGCTATCGCTCCTGGTATCCACCACACGATGGGCGGCGTGAAGATCAACACCAACACAGAAGTGATCGCTACGGATAACGAGATCATTCCAGGTCTCTTTGCAGCCGGTGAAGTAACTGGTGGGTTGCATGGTGAAAACCGAATTGGCGGAAATGCAGTTGCCGATATCATCATCTTCGGACGCCAAGCAGGAACAAAAGCTGCCGAATTTGCGCAAGAAAATTAAACCATTCTCTATAAAAAAGAAGTACTAACGCTTTTCATCAGCGTTAGTACTTCTTTTTTCTCATATAATTGACACAATAGTTTTTATTGATCTTATGCTGTCACTTTGATGATCTGCACCTCATAAGGCGCCAACTGAAGAAGTTGGCTTGTCGTTTTTCCAGTAAGCAAATCGATTCCTGAAGTTGCTACCTCTACTTCTTGATTTTCTTCGGAAAAATTCATCACAAAATAATAGGTGGTCGGAGCGAGCTGCTCTTGCTGACTTTCTCTACTTTGGATCGACACGTTCGTTGAACCTTGGCGGACCCACTCATTTTGTAAGCGAAGCTGTTGTGTTACTTCTTGATAGAAGTCTTCCAAAAAGGCTTGATCCGTCCGTCCTCCAAGATAGTAGGCACTTCCTTCACCATAATCATTTACGGTCACTGCAGCTTGACCTTGATAAAAATCTGCACTGTACACCCCTAACGTTTGGGCGGTGTTTGTTTGGACAATACTACAATAATCATGAATTTGGTACTGCTGTTCCTTCATTAAAAGCAGATTTTTTTGCTTCGGATATAACGTATCGATTTCTTTCACAGACACACCAAACAGTTCTTCTAACTCTTGGGGCCATCCTCCTAAATAGGTCAAGTCCGTTTCATTCACGATCCCCGTCAAATAAGTGGAAACCAGTGTCCCGCCATTTTTCGTATACTGTTGAAATTTTTTCATAGTTTCTTTTGGTAAGAGGTAAAGCATCGGAGCGATGATCAATTGATAAGCATCAAAGTCATGATCTTTCGTGATGACATCAACCGCGATGTCATGATCCCAAAAATAGCGGTAATGCTCTTGCAACGTTTGTGGGTAGCGTTTGCTCTCTAAACCAAAACCTTGCGCATCATTGAGCGCCCAATTGTTATCCCAATCATAGATGATCGCCACTTTGGCTTTTTTGTGCAATCCTTTGATTTCTTTGATTTCTTCTAAGGCTTTCCCCACTTCTGCTACATCTTGAAAAACACGATTTTGCTCGTCGTTGTCATGGTCCACGACGGCCCCATGGAACTTCTCAGATGAGCCTCGAGATTTTCGCCATTGAAAATAAAGATTACTATCTGAACCGTGAGCAATAAATTGCATAGAAGACAACAGATGCATCCCGGGGCGTTTCGTGCGGTTGACTGGATGCCAATTCACACCACTAGGGGTTGATTCCATGATCAAAAATGGTTGCTTTTTCAAGCTACGATATTGATCATTGATAAACCCAACCTTACTTGCCAAATCGGCTGTCGTTCCCCAATCATTATGCCAAGCAGGATAACAGTCCCAACTAATGACATCCACATGCTGGGCAAATTTTCCATAATCAAGACTATAAAAGGGAATCAAATCACGGGTATCTGCCATGAAATTCGTTGTGATCGGCACATCTGGAGACAAACGACGAATGTCTTTGATCTCATGTTCATAGAAATCAATAGTCTGATCGGTTACAAAACGATGCCAGTCTAGATTTAGTCCATGAACTTGCATTTCGCCGATCGGTGAAGGAGATTCGATTTGCGACCAATCGGTGATCGTATGGCTCCAGAACGGTCCCCACCAGGCCTCATTCAAGGCTGCTAGCGTTTGATACTTCTGCTTGACCCACTGACGAAAGTTTTCTTGGCAAATAGGACAATGACAATCTCCAGAATACTCATTGGAAATATGCCACATCAATAGTGCTGGGTGATCGTGGTAGCGTTCAGCTAATTTCCGATTGATGATCGCCACTTTCTCACGATAGATTGGCGAAGAAAAACAGTGATTGTGTCGCCCACCGTGTAACATTTTTTCCCGTTTTTCATTGGTCCGGAGAACTTCAGGGTATGCTTTAGACAACCAGGCAGGACGCGCACCGCTTGGCGTCGCTAAAATGACGTTACTGTTTCGTTCGGCGAGCTGATCCATGATTTTGTCTAACCATTCAAATTGAAACACCCCTTCTGCTGGCTCTAAGGCACTCCAAGCAAAAATACCAAGGGAAAATGTATTAGCATGAGCTTTTTCCATTAGTTCTAAATCTTTGGCTAAGATCTCGGGATAATTTAGCCACTGGTCAGGATTATAATCCCCACCATGTAAAAAGCGTTCTTCTAAGTTATATCTTGTCATCTTCTCTTCCTATCCTTTTGTGCCGCCAGCGGTCAAACCGGTGACAAAATGTTTTTGTAATGCAATAAAGACGAGCGCGATCGGAATACTGATCAAAATGGCCCCTGCCGCAAAAGTCGTATAGCTGGCACCCATTTTATCCGTGACTAATTTGTATAACCCGATGGGTAATGTATAGTACTCAGGATTACGTAAAATCACTGAAGACAGGGCAAAGTCTCCCAGTGGTCCGGTGAAACCATTCATGGCAACCACTGCGAGCATTGGTCGAGATAATGGAATCAAAATTTGCCAGAATATTCGCGTATTGCTTGCACCATCTATCTTGGCACTCTCGTCTAAATCTAACGGAATCGAGTCAAAATATCCTTTCAATAAGTACGTGTTCATGGGAATCTGACCCCCAACGTAAATCAAGATCAGCAACCAATGACTATTGATCAAGCCGAGCATTTGCGCCAGTACAAAAATTGCGATCAAGGCAGAGAACTGCGGGATCATTTGTAGTAGTAAGAACAGCATCAATCCATTTTTACGGCCTGTAAAACGAAACCGTGAAAAGGAATAAGCCGTCATGGAGACAAAGATCAGTGACAGGAACATAGTGCATACACTGATTTTCAATGAATTCAAATACCATTGACTATAATATAGCGAGTTGTCACCAGCAAACAATTTCGTGTAGTGACTTAATGTCGGACTCGTCGGAATCAGACTCGTACTTATTAAACTGTTCCCAGGATTAAAACTAGCACCGATCGTCCATAGTAAAGGGTAGACGATCACCACTACCGTAAAAATCAGTACAAGATATGTCAAGGATAGGCGGACAAATTTTTGTTTTTTCATACTTGCTGCCTTCATGTTATCCAACCTCCTTGAATGAATTTGTTCGGCGGAATTGCCATAAAGCAATCGCGATCACGACGATCGATAAGAGAATCGTCAATGCTGCTGCTAGTGCATATTGACTATTTTGCATCGTGAGCTTATAGATCCATGAAACCAAAATATCGGTACCACCAGCGGTCGAACCAGGAACTGCCGGTCCGCCAGAATTAAACAGATAAATGATATTGAAATTGTTGAAGTTAAACGTATATTGCGTAATCAAAATTGGTGCCATTGCATAAAGCAGTAATGGCAATGTGATTCGTCGGAATTTTTGCATAGCTGAAGCACCATCGATGGTCGCCGCCTCATACAAATCATCAGGAATGGATTGCAGCGTCCCTGTAGTCACGATAAAAATATACGGAAAGCCTAGCCAGCCTTGAATCAGTAACAAAGCTAAACGGGTCCAATTCGCACTCGTTAGCCAAGGAATCGGTGAAATCTGGAAGAAATTCAAAATCGTATTATTGATCGCACCAAAGGAATCATTGAACATTCCTGAAAATACCAAGATCGTAACAAATCCCGGAACTGCCCATGGGAGGATCAAAATCGTTCGAAAGAACTTTTTGAATCGTAGTTCTTTTTGATGCACCAGCACCGCTAAAAATATTCCGATAGAAACTTGTAACGTTGAGGCGATCAAGGTCCAGATAACTGTCCAGCCTAGAACATTGAAGAAGGTACTACGCCAAATATCGACAGTAAAAATCTTCTTAAAGGTCTCTAATCCCACCCAATCTGCTAAATTGGCAGGTGCAGAATGATAGAGATCATAGTTCGTAAAAGCTAACGCGATACTAAAGAGAATCGGAAAAATAACAGAAAACACGAGTAAGAAAAATGCTGGGCTACTCATTAAATAAGGATAGCCTTCTCTTAATAGTGCCTGGTAGCTTTCACGGATAGAGTTGACTGGTAGCTCATTGTCTCTTAATTCGCCGTTTTTATAGGCATCACGGATGTTTAAATAATAGAACAACAGACCAAAACCGATGACGATCAAGGCAACTAATCCTTCTGCTAATAAAAAGATGGAATTGTCTCTCGGCACTTCCACGCCTAATGTCACGATGCCCCAAAGTCCCATATTAAATAAATCTTTAAAGACGACAAGATACATAGCAAAAAAGAAGAAAAATAAAGCGCCTTTGCTTTTTTGCCGATTATAAAATTGACCGAATCCTGGTATTATCGAGAATAGCATTGCTCGTTTTGCATACGACTGCGTGTTTTTCACATTTTCGCCCCCTGTAAGAAAAAGCCGCTGACAAACGTTTCGTTCGGCATTACTTGATTCCTAGTGCTGAATCACCATCCGAAACGTTTGTCCTCGTAACGACTTTTTAGTTTTGAATTGCTGCAATGGCTGATTTGATCTGATCGACTGCCTGTGGTAGAGCTATTTTCGGTTCAGCCTTTCCAGTAGCAATGGTTTGCAATGCGGCATCCATTGGTTCCCATACTGAATTCATTTCAGTGATCCCTGGTGTTAGTTCTGCGTGTTGGGACTGAGCGGCGATGGCTGCAGCACTTTCACTTTCTTGAACTGATGGATCATCTGCCAAAGAAGCAACCGCTGGTACTTCTTGTGTTTTTTCATAACGGACTTTTGAATTCTCCTCATTGCTGATAAATTTCACGAACGCTTCAGCTAATTCAGGGTTTTGGGAATAGCTACTTACGTTGTAGCTTTTGACACCGATAAAGGAGCCCATATGTTCACCATTCCCTAATAATGGCAATTCTTTCACACCATAGTCGATGCCCGCTTCTTTATAAGGAGACAAGTTCCATGGTCCCGAGACGACAGCTGCAGCTTTTCCTTCCGTAAATAAAGAGTCCAACACATTGATTCCTTGTTCACCGACCAATCCGGATGGAAAAACACCTGCATCATAAAACTGTTGGATATAGTCCGCTCCTTCGATCGCACCTTCATTAGCTAATCCAATATCTTCAGGGTCATAGGATCCATCGGCATTCTCGCCAAAAACATAACCGCCATAACCGCTCAATACACCTTGTGCGTAATAAATTTGATCCCATAATGCCAGTAACCCATAACTGTCAGCACCTAAAACAGATTTAGAATACTCTAGCCACTCATCCGTTGTCTGTGGCAAGTCTTCTTCGGAAATTAGCTCTTTGTTATAATACAAAATTTGTGTTTCAACCGCTTTTGGTAAGCCGTAAACTTTGCCATCAACGATTTGCGATTGCATTGCTGATTCCGTATACAGATCTTGTAGCGTTTGATCGACTGTTAATTCTTTCAACAACCCTTCGGTAACTGCTGTACCGATTTGATCACCAGGAATTGTGATGACATCCGCACCTGTACCAGCGGGTCCATCCAATCGTAAATCTTCAATCTGTCCACCATAGGCTTTTTCGACCACTTTGATCGTCACATCGTGTTCTTCTTCAAATTGTTTGACTGCCTCTTCAATCCCAGCTGATTTTGCTTGGTCTTCCCAGACCAATAGATCATAGTCCTTATCGCTGCCACTATTTGCTGCAGTACTATCTGTCCCTTCACTTTGTGGACCGCAAGCACCTAATCCTAAAGCTGCTACACTTAAAAAAAGAACTCGAGACATTTTTTTCATCATCATTTCTCCACCTTTTCTTTATTTTGCAAACGCTATCTTCTTGTTTATAATAAATTATTTTACTTAATATGTAAATAGTTTTACTAAATTAATTTCTTCAAAGGAGTAAATAAACGGATAAAATCAAGGTTTATCACACAAATATTTTTTTCGAAATACCTCTATGTTATTAACTTCCACTATTCAGTAAATATATTTAGTAAATTCATTTACTTGGTAAAGTTGTTAGCGTATACTAGAAGAAAGAGGTGAAGAAGATTGGTTACAATAAAAAAAATTGCCGAGCAATCAGGCTTTTCACAAGCGACTGTTTCCCGATTATTGAAAGGCGACGAATCGTTGTCGATCGCAGCCGATACGCGTCAAAAAATTATTCATACCGCTTTATCACTAGGTTATGATCGCTCAAAAATAAAAACAACACTAGAAAAAATCGCCGTCCTTTTCTGGCTGACAGAACAAGAAGAGCTTCAAGATGTCTATTTTCGACAATTGCGAATCTCTTTAGAAAAATATGCGAAAATCAACAATTTGGAAATTCAACTGATCACCCATGAAGATGATGTTTTAGAAACATTGCAAGAGGTCGCCGGGTTTATTGGGATTGGCTCTTTCACTGAGAAAGAAACGCAGCAGTTCAAATCCGTTTGCCCCTATGGTGTCCTTTTGGAAATCAACCCCTGTCCAGAGCTGTTCGATACGGTCAAACCCGATACTGATCGAATGACGCAACTGGCGATCGATCTGTTTTTAACAAAAGGATACCGTAAGATCGGCTTTATTGGTGGCGCTTATCTAAACCCTGATACTCAACGTGCAGAAATGGATAGTCGCGAGATCATCTTCCGTCAAACGCTGGCTCGTCGAGATGCGTTCGATGAGGCGTTCCTGTTTACTGGTGGCAATTTTTCCGTTGAAACCGGCTATCGTTTGGCGAAAAAAATGGTGGAATCCCTTGGTGACAATTTGCCAGAGGCGCTCTTTGTGGCTTCTGACACCGTCGCAGTTGGTGTGCTCCAAGCGTTAAATGAACGATCTATCATCATTCCTGATCGCTTGGAATTAATCAGTATCAATGACAATGAGATCGCAAAATTTGTGGCTCCCCCACTAACAACGTTTAACATCGATGTGGAGGAAATCGCCAAAACCGCGATCGATTTATTGGTGGATCAGATCGTTCATCCTCGAACAATCACCAAAACAGTCCTTTTAGGGGCTGAACTCATCGAACGAAAAAGCTTTACGCAAGCATAAAAAACGCCCCTAGAAAGTTAGAAAAAGCTAACTTCCTAGGGGCATTTCATTGTCTAAATCGAAAAAAGCATTCTTTCGTTTTTCACATCTCTTTCGCCACAGCATACACAAGATGCGGCATGTCCACTTGTCGATAGTGTTTAACAAAGCGATCCACCAGCTTCATTCCATTGCGCAATGCCACATTTATGGAGGCTTGATTGGTCTCACGAATGATCGAATAAACAATGGCGGCATTCAGCGTTGCAAACGCATAGTCTTTACAGGCCTGGGCGGCTTCTGTGGCAAACCCATGATGCCAGAAGTTCTTTTGAAACAAGTACCCAATTTCTAAAACGGCTTCTCCCTTGACGTCTTGCCATGTCAACCCGCATTGACCGATCGCTTGCCCGGATGCTTTCTCAATCACTAGCCACAAGCCAATGTGATCGTTTTGATAGTGTTGCAGCTGTTTGTCGATCCAACCAGTGACTTCTTGCTCACTGAAGGGTCCTTCATAGGCAATCATAACTTCTGGATCTTGCAAAATCTTTTCAATCGCTGGTCGATCGTCATGACTCATTTCTCGCAGCACTAATCGCTTAGTTTCAATTAGTGGTTCCATGGTGGTTGCGCTCCTTCCTATTCCATTCGGTTTCTTTTCAAAAAATACCAACTCGCTGACCATGCGGTGATGGGTAAAATAATCACCGCTGCCAGCCCCGTGATCAAACAAACGATCAATTCTGAGACGAACGCCTTTGAATTGATCATTTCACCAAAGGAGATCGACAAATCTTGAAACCACGCAATCAACGCCAGATTACTTCCCATAAAGGCAAACAATAAGGTATTGATCGTCGAAGACAATACGTCTGATACCACTGTCATACTACTTTTACTTAATGCCTTGATTGAGACTTGCGGGTTTGCTTGAAAAAGTTCATAGGTCGCAGTGCTGATCGCCATACTCCCATCTGCCACCGCCCCCGAAAAACTCATCAAAATGATCGCAGTCATCAATGTCTTAAAATCGATAGCTACATCAAAGGAATACATCGCCAACTCATCGAGTTCCTCTGCCGAAAACCCATGAAGATTCATTGCAGAGAGCACAAGAGGAAATAATAGTAGAAAAAGCCCTAGAAAGACCAACACACAGACAAAGGCAATTTTGGTTTTCTGATTGACGCCGTTCACGAAAAACAAGGTGATCGCCGCCACGGCTAAAAAGGCAACACAAGCCGCTGGTAAAATCGGTGCCCCTCGGTCAATCAGGACCAGTAGCGCTAGAAAGACGGCCACATTCATAAACAGACCTGTGACTTGAAACAGCCCTTCGATCCGAAAAACAGCGAAAGTCAGCAAGAGAAAAAGCAAGATCAACACAAACAAAACAGTCATTTTGCTTTCCTCCTTTGTAGTTCAAAGCAAAGAAGCGTCAACGGTACCGATAAAACCAGCGCAAAGCCGCCGCATAATGTACGCACTATTTCTAAAGAAAGATGCATCGGCAATGCTTGCGACAGCAGCCAGCCATTTGCTAGGTAAAACAATAGCGCTGGCATACTCCCACTTAAATAGGCAAACAACAAGACATTGATCATCGAAGAAGTCGTATCTTGCGCGATGGACCGACCGATCGCTAATCGTTCCTTGCGGCTCGTCTGGGGATTGATGCGTTGGATCTCATCTAAACTGGCAATCAGCATGACGATATTGTCCATGCTGGCACCAATCGCGCCAATCAGCAGACTCCCTAGATAGACACTGCGATACGGACGGGTCAGAAACGACATTTCTTCATAGCGCAACCCATGATCTTGCAAAAGATCCATGGCGAACCGACAGAGAAAAAACGCCAAGAGGACGCTGGCTAACGAGGCAATGATTTTGCGGCTGTCGATCGTACGAAAGCCATAGGAAATCCCCATCGTCAAAACCAACGAGACGATCGTAAAAACGATCATCAAAAAGACCAATGAAAAGGAGCTGTTGCCTTTGTGAAACCAAAGAAAAAGGAGCAGCAAGCCAGTATTCACAAAGATACTAAGCAAAGCCCGTAAGCCCTTTTTGCCACCAATTGCGACTACTGCCATCAGGAATAAGGCAAGGAAGAAAAAGAGATACCCATCCCGTTTTTTTGCTTGTACCTGCCAGCCATCCCCTTCTTTTTGCAAAAGCAGCTGTTGTCCGTTCTGATACAACGGATGAATCGCACCGTTGGGGGTGTATTGCGTAGTGACTGTCCGCAGTACCCCAGCTTCTTCTCCGTTGCGAAGGATCCCTTGAATCTGCTGCTGATCGGCTGTGACTTGAACCGTCTGTACTTCTATAATCGGCTGTGCATAAAAGCGGCTACTTTGGGTTTGGATCAGCCAGCTAAAGACAACCAAGCTGATAAAGACCGCTAGATAATAATACTTTTTCAAGACCGTCTCCTTTCTTTTTCAGCAAAAAAAGACTTAGACAAACCACCAGTCCTACGACCGACCACCTTATGAGGCTAGATGACTGGTCGAAATGGTTACTGTGTTGGCGAGACTAACTGCTTTACTAGTCGCCTGCTTTGTCAAAGTCCTTTTAATTGCTCGTTTTGCTTACACGACATTTTGCGCTGTACCTGCTTTAAAGCCGCTTAGGTTCGCCACAGCGATCCCCATCAAACGACGTCGGGTTTCGACGGGCGCCCAAGCGATATGCGGCGTCAAATAGCAATTTGGTGCTTGCAACAAGGGATTGTCCGCTGCAATCGGTTCTTTCGAGACGACATCTGCCGCCAAGGCTGCAATCTGCCCGGTTTTCAGCGCTTCAGCAACTGCTGCTTCATCAATCAAGCCGCCACGCGAGGTATTGATCAGGATCGCAGAAGGTTTCATTTGTGCCAAAGCTGTGCGATCGATCATTTTTTCTGTCTCAGGAAACTGTGGAACATGAAGGCTAATGATATCTGCTTCTTGATACAGTTCCGCCAACGACACTTGTTTTGCCCAAGCAGCTTGTGCTGGTTTTGGTCGATGATTAAAGTAGATTACTTTCAATTGAAACGCATGTGCGATCGTGGCAACTGCTTGAGCGATCGCACCATATCCAATCAGCCCAATCGTTTTGCCTGCCAATTCCATCAATGGCGTCTGCCAATAAGAAAAATCTTTGCTGGTTTGCCAGTCACCCTGATGCACGGAACGATTATGGTGTCCCACTTGGTTCGTCACTTCCAGCAGCAAAGCAAAGGTCGCTTGTGCCACTGCATTGGTACTGTAGCTAGGAATATTGGTCACGGTGATTCCTTGTTCCCTCGCTGCTGCCAAATCAACGACATTGTATCCAGTTGCTAGTACCCCAATGTAGGTCAATTGCGGACATGCTTTGAGCACATCAGCGGTGATCGGTGTTTTATTTGTCAAAATCGCTTCGGCATCACCGATTCGCTCAATTATTTCTTGTTTATCTGTATATGAGGTACGATCATACACCGTCACCTCTCCTAATTCTTCAAACCCTTGCCAAGCCAAATCCCCTGGATTCAACGCATAGCCATCAAGTACAACGATCTTCATTCTTTCGCCCCTCTCGCTTTTCCTTTTGCTTTTCCATAAAAAACGGGAATTCCTAGTAATGTCACGCCGATTCCCACGACTGCTAACCACGTGTCAGTGATCAAGGTCATGATCAAGATAAAACAGCCACCTAAAATCGCAATCAAGGGAATGATTGGATAGAAGGGAACTTTATACGGACGCTTCATCTGTGGTTCTGTTTTTCGCAAACGAAAAACTCCTACAAACAATAATACACTAAAGAACCACATAACAAAAACCAGCATATCGGTCAAAAGATCAAAGGTGCCTAAAAGCATCATGATACAAGCGATCCCTAATTGTAAAAAGGCCGCCGCATAGGGTGCATTGGTGGTTTTGCTTAAAGTGGCAAAGGTCTTGCTGAAAGGAATCTCATCTTCCAACGCCATCGCATATGGGACCCGCAAGCCAGTCATTGTATAGCCGTTCAATGCGCCATAAACAGAGATCAAGATACCGATCGTGACCAGTTTTCCGCCAAAACTGCCGAACAAGGCCATCGCAGTTTCTGAGGCACTGTTCAAATTACCAGCGATTTGATCGATCGGCAATGTTTTTAAAAAAGCAACATTGATCAACACGTACACCAAGGTAACAAAACTCAACCCAAAGATGATGGCTTTAGGCAAATCTTTTTCGGGTCGCTTCATTTCTCCAGCGACATTGCCGACCCCCATCCAGCCATCATAAGCAAAAAGGGTTGCTAAGAGGGCACTACTGATACCAGCTGCAAGGGAGCCTTGAGTATTGGAAGAAAAATCCACCAATGAGACCGATACTTGCCCTGGTGTCATCAGGCCAGCCACGATAATCACCGCAATCGGAATCAGCTTGACTGCTAAGGTGACGGACTGGACTTGAGCTGCAGCTTTTGTTCCCAAAAGATTAATCAAGGTCACACTCGTTCCGGTCAAAATCGATAAAGGAAGCAAATAATTGCTAGGTAGATGAAATAAGTTCAAACATTGTGTTGCGAAAATAATACTTAAAGCCGCCACGTTCGCTGGAAAGTAAATGATACTTTGTGCCCAGCCTAATAAAAAGGAGGGTAATTTCCCATAAATTCTTTCGATATATCGAATAGGTCCGCCGGTCTCAGGAATCGCCGTCGCTAACTCTGCCACGGTCAAACCGCCGCAAATCGTTAGAAAGCCGGCAAGCAGCCAAACCAACAAGGTCAATCCAGTCGATTGGGTCTGCTGGACCACAGCCGCTGCTTTGAAAAACACGCCGGCGCCAATCACCGTTCCCATTACTGTCGATAATGCCCCAAAAAAACTGATTTCTTTTTTCAATTGACTTTTCACAACATCACTTCCTTTTTAAATGAATAAGTCAAAGTATAGCGGATAGAAACTATCTTGACTAGAGGAATTTCAGAAAACAAAAAGCAAATACCATGAAAAGACGGCATTTGCTCCAAAATTTTTTTATTCTTTTGTGGATTCTTGAAAAACCAGCAACGGAAGCTGTCGTTTTTTGTGCATTTGTTGAACCAAATAAATTCCTGCCAGCAAGATGATCGGGAAAATGATCGCACCTAAAATCCCAACCTGCAGCTGTTGTCCCGTCCATTCGACGATGCTACCGACGACAGCGGGTCCGATTGAACATCCTAGATCTCCCGCTAATGCCAAATAAGCAAATAGCGCCGTCCCGCCGTTGCGAATGTATTGCGCAGAAAGACTAAAGACCCCCGGCCACATGATCCCTACGGCAAAACCGCTTAAGCCGCAGCCAAGGAACCCGATCAATGGCAATGAAGCAAAGCCGATCATCATATACGCCAGTAGGCAAAGCAAAACACTCAAAAACATAAAGCGTTTCAAATCGATTCGTTCTCCAAATTTGCCGTAAAGCAAGCGGGAGATCCCCATCATCAAGGCAAAAACCATCGGTCCTGCCAAATCGCCTAGTGTCTTACTAACACCTAAGCCCTGTTCAGCAAAGGTCGATGCCCATTGGCTGACTGCTTGTTCGCTGGCTCCAGCACAGACCATCATCACCAGAAACAGCCAAAAGCTTTTCAAGGAAAAGAGCTGCCGAGTGGTCAACCCTCGTTCTCCTTCGGCAACGATTGGCGCCAACGGGACTTTGGTAAAGAAAAACAAATTGACCAACGGGATCAGCGCCCAGACGATCGCTAAAATCGGCCACTGTTGAATACCGAACACCATGAAGAACGCCGTTGAGAACAAAACGACCCCCACGTACCCCCAGCAATAAAACGAGTGCAGCATGCTCATCGTTTTTTCCTTATGTTCCGTTGGACAGGCTTCAACGATGGGACTGACTAAAACTTCCAGCAAGCCACCGCCAATGGCATACAGCAAAACCGCTGCTAATAATCCGCTAAACGGGGTCGGAAACCATAAGGGAAAAATGGCTAAACCAATCAAGCCGATCGCTGCAAAAAAATGCGCCGCTACGATCGAAATACGATAGCCGATACGGTCTACAAAAAAGATTGCTGCAAAATCGACGGCTAACTGAGTCAAAAAGTTAAAACTGACCAACAAAGTTATCTGGCTGATTGGTAGCTGGTATTGGCTTTGAAAGGTCAAAAATAATAAGGGGGCAAAATTATTGATCACGGCTTGAACGATGTACCCTACAAAGCAAGCCGCAATCGTCGAACGATAACTTTTCATTTTCACTTCTCCTTTACTCGTCTTATCAGTATACCAAGTCCAATCAGCCGGGAACCATGGAGAAAACACTTTTTTTACCCAGAGAATCTTAAGGAAATCAGGATTCCTCTTTCTTCAGATGATTTCCTTAAATGGAAGCAGCAAAAAAGCTGCCCTCACAGACAGCTTTTTCCGACTTATTCTCAAGGCTAGGCGTTTTTCCTTCGGGCAGCGATGGTTTTCATGGTGGCTTCAAAGATTGGGCCAATAAAGACGATACACAAGAGAGTACCTAACCCAACACTGGCGCCTAACGCAAAACCGATCAAGACCATCGCAGCATCCAAGCCGATACGGATCGTTTTTTGGGTCAATTTGCTTCGTTTATAGATCAAGGCCGTCAAGGCTTCTAACGCCGCTGAACCTTTGTTGGAAGAAACGTAAATGCCGGCGCCGATGCCAAATAAGATCGGTGCAGCGAAAATAGCGATCCATGGGTAGAAAGGCAAATGAATTGATACTTTGTCCATCACTGGTTCAAAGATCCCAATCAACAAGCCTAAGCCGATCCCATTGATAAAACTGCCAATGCCTAATTCGGCACGATCAAAGACTGCAACGATCAACAAAACAACAATGTTAAAACACAAACTGGCTATCCAAAAAGGGACATCGATAAAATTCAAAATTCCTAACAAAAACGTACTGATCGTATCATATCCTTGATGGGCAGTGATCAATAAGGATATGGCTAACGCAATCAGCCCGGTACCTATCAAAACTTGTGCAAATTTTTTGGTTTCTTTCACAACATCACGCTCTCTTCTTTATTTTTCCTCTCTTAGTTTACCGTGAAAGCGTCACAATTACTATCATTTAATCACAAAAACCGGATTTTTTTTGAAGAAATCTAAATTCAATCAAGGGATTCATAATGCTGTTCATAGGTATCGCGAAACTCTTTGGGGGTCAAACCATTCAATTTCTTAAACATTTTGGAAAAATAGTTGGTATTGTTGTAACCAATGCGATCCCCGATCTCACTGATCGTGGCTTTCGAATGAAGCAGCAGCTGTTGGGCTTGCTTGATGCGCACCAGATTGACATACTGATTAAAGCTCATTTCCGTTTCTTTCTTAAAGAGCTGCCCCAAATAAACAACACTAACGTGCAGTTCTTCTGCCGCTGATTTGACCGTCAAATCATGGGTATAACCTTCTTCAATCAGCTGGATCGTCTTTTGAACGATCTCTGAATAACGTTTTTGCGGCGGTTGTGATTTAGCCAATTCCAGCACATCATCAAAGAGTTGCCGCAAATCTGCCAATGTATTGGACTCGCGGATTCGTGCTAAAATCTGCTCATGGTTTTCTTGGGAAAGCACCGGCAGTTGCCGATAAATATCATTGAACAATAAAAAAGAAACATAACGAACATGCTCAGGGTCTGCTTGGGTTTGTTCCAAAATAGCGAACATTTTATCCAACTCATGTTGGATCGTTTTAACATCCCCGATGGTCAGTGCTTTGTTAAAAGATAGAAACGGGAGTTCTTCGTTTCGCTCTAATATATCCACGTGGATCGTCTGTTCTTGTAAGAACAGATCTGGGTAGAAGGCTTGCAGTGATTGAACTTGCTTGATTTTCTCATAGGCTTTATACAAATTCTCCCACTCGTTGATGGTTTCGCTCATGATCAACTGCCAGTCTTTACTATTAAGTTGCTGGGCTAATGCTTTTAAGACAGCGTTGATTTGTTGTCTTGGTCCGGCTGCGGTAATGATCACTTGGTTTTCATCTAATCGCCCTGGTAAGATCAATGGCTGATCGTGTTGCTGAAAAAACGTCGTGATTTTTTGTAAGATCTCGGCAGTCCCATTGAACTGCAAAACGGTAAAGGGTGCTGCTAACGGCACCCTCTGCTGCGCCAGCAAATGGAGGTACTCGCTTTCGTTCAATTCATCATTCAACCAAAGCAGCAGGCTTGATTCTTGATAAAGTTCTTTTTCTGCCAACAGTTTTTGCTGCTCCTCTAACTCAGCTGCAATTGCTTGAACACTGCTACGCAGTTCTTCTTTGTTAACAGGTTTGACCAGATAATTACGCACACCTAACGCCATGCCTTGTTTGACAAAGGCAAACTCTTGATAGCCTGAGAGAATGATCGAGAAGAATCGATTCCCAAACGCTTGCGCTTGGCGGATCATATCGATGCCGTTCATTTCTGGCATCCGAATATCCGTGATCAGCAAATCAACGGAATGTTCTTGTAGATACTCGAGAGCCTCACTAGCACTTTTCGCTGTATGCACCACCTCAAAGCCCAGCTCTTGCCAAGGCAAGATCATCTGCAGCCCTTGCAAGATCATGTATTCATCGTCAACGAACATTGCTTTATACATCTGCCTCATGCCCCCTTTGCAAACTGTTTTCATCTAGACGGATCTTGACCGTAAACCCAGCGGCTGCTTGAGACGTAACATCCATTTGATAGGCGCCGTTGAACATCCCCCGCAACCGTTCGTGAACATTTTTGATCCCGATCGAGGTTTGGGCTCCGATCTCCTGATTTTGCAATTCTTCATGAATCATCCCTAACTGCTGCGGATCTGCGCCTTTGCCGTTGTCTTTGACTTCAATCACGATTTGACCGGCTTCTTTATAAGCTTTGATACTGATGGCGTTATCATTGCGCTGATAATCGATGCCGTGAACAAAATAGTTTTCGACAAGTGGCTGCAGTGTGAACTTCGGCAATTCCAACTGTTCTAATGCCGGATCGATGGTTACATGATAGGCGATCTTATCTGGGTAGCGCATCTGAAACAAGTAGACATATTTTTCACAAAAATCGATTTCTTCTTTTAAGGTCTTCGTCTTTTCTTGCGTCGTGTTGTTCCGTAATAGGGCCGAAAAAGCATAGACGACATCCGCCAGCTCTTCTTGGTTGCGGCTCAAGGCATACATTCGAATGTATTCTAAGGTGTTATAGAGAAAATGCGGATTGATCTGGGCTTGCAATGCCCGCATGTCGGCATCCCGTTGTTTGATCTCCAGTGTGTAAATATCTTTGATGTACTCGTTGATACTGTAAGTCATTTGATTAATGGCTTCTGCGATTTCTTTCAGTTCTTGTTGGACATTGGCGGTATCGATCCGTTTGTCAAAATTCCCTTGGCTGACTTCTTTCGTCGCATAGACGATCTGCTCTACTTGCGATGTATAGCGCTTAAAGGTGCGATGAAGCACCCATAGGACCAATAATAGAATCCCAATCCCAAAACTAAAGATCCAAATGGCGCTGGAAAAAATATCCCGCCAAATCACCCTTTTTGACAACAAAACAAGGGACACTTCTCCGCTGACAGTGGTTTGTTTTTTGATATAAAAGTCTTTCGAAAGAGTGTCGTGAATGGTTCCGTGAGCAACCGCCTGATCAATTTTGGCTAAAGTTTCCTTGCTGAGGTTCGTGGCATCCTTGTAAAGGCGCTGACCATTTGAGGTAAACAAAAAACTGTTGATTCCATGAACTTGGTTGTCTTCTTGTCGATTGGCTAAAACATCGTCTGAACGAAAGATCACGTAGACTTGTCCTAAGGGCTGGGCATAATTACTTGGTTGGGCGATCGAACGAACAAAAAACAGACGATTTTTTAAATCAATCTGTTTGCCGCTGTGTTTTTCTCCATAAGGTGTATCCGGCGTTGCCACTAATGTCTCATTGCTTTCATCCAATTGAATGATGATCTCTTCGATACTAGGATGATTACGAATCAAACGATAGAGAATATTGGGCAAGTATACACTCTGTCCCGTCTGGCGAAAAATATCATTACTATAGGAAAAATAATCTGGCAATGAAAGCTGCAAATAGTTGCGTAATGATTCAAAGGCGGTATCTGAACTAGTAAATTCGCCAAGTACCGTTGAAACAACGGTATTTTGATCTTGCACGTAAGCATCCAGCTGCAAGCTTGTGCTCTCCACTAAACGTTCACTCGTAGTAAAACGATCCGCTCCGGTATAAGCGGTCAGGACCAACATAATAATGATGGAGATGATCACCAAGAGTACACTGTACAGCTGCATCAACTGATTGATCAAAAAATCGTGTTTGAACAAACGAAAACGCCACTTAGTCATGTGCCAAATCCCGATCAATGACGTTTTTTTCCTGACTGATCGCCACATGGCACCATAAAATCAGTAAGCTGAAGGTTCCAAAGAGCAAGAGCCCTTTCATCATCCAAGTAAAAACTAGAATACTAGCGATCCCAACCAGCAATTTTAGAAAGGTCGCCATATGAAGAAACAGACACACAAAGGACAATTTCAGGTTATTCCACAAGGATATCTCATAAGACGTGTCAAAAACCACACTTAACAGGTACAGTAAAATACTCAATCCACTGACAACAACTAAAACAAAAGAGATCATCAACCAAATCAAGCCTTGGATCTGGGTAGCTAAATACAGGTTATACACTAAGAACCCTGTCAGTAGGAAGAACAGATAAAACTGCTTATTGGCCTTGACAAAGACGTTGCGCCAAATGCGCCATGCGCTACGAAAACTTTGATTCTCATAATTTAGTCCATCTTCGTGGATCAAAGCACTGATGGTATGAAACGCTGGACCAATCCCTAAGATTCCCCCACCGGCAAGCGTCAATACGACAAAAAACAAATTCAACTTCACGATCGCCCAAATCAAGCGAAAGCCCTTGACCAACCCGCTATTTGCTGTTTCTTCCATTTAAAATTCCTCCCTTATTTGTTCCCTACCGAAAATGTAGCATGATTTCAGCTTCCTACTCAAGCTACCTGAGAATCTTTTAATGCTATGTACGTTTTAGATGCAACATGCTTGCTGTTTGAACGTTAAAAACAAAAGTAACGTTTTTTATCAAAGATTTTGCTATTTACTTTAAAAGAAAAAGCAGCCAAAAGCTAGACGTGGGAACCATTGGTCCTGATGCGTTTAGCCTCCGGCTTGCTTGATCTATTGATTTATGAGAACCACCTGTTGCTTATTCTTGGCTTGCGCGGTACTCATCAAATTGTTTTTGCATTTCATCGCGGACCTTCTCCCAGCCAGCGGTTTTTAATTCTTCGTTTAGTTTCGGAACATTTTCTTCTGGATCGATCGTTCCGGTTGCTAAACTTGCTTTGTAACGGTTCATGACATTGGCGATATTCGTGATTTCTGTTTTCACGTTATCAGTCTTGAAGTTGAACCCTAAGATTGGTGATGCTTCCGCGTTAGCGATGTTTTCATCACGCTCTTTGATCATATCGTCTGTGATGGATTCTTGTGTGTAAAGGATCATGTTGTTCCCAGTGTTCCAAGCAGCCATCCGGGTATTTGGCAAGTAGCCATCAAGGAGACGGATTTTGTTGTCTTGGCCTTCGATTTTTTCCCATGCTTCACCTTCGACACCCCAAACCAATCCATTCAACAATTCAGGATCGCTGTTCAACAAGCCCAACACTTCCACTGCTTTTTCTTTGTTTTTCGAAACATTCGCTACGACAAAGTTTGCCATTTGCGCTTGTCCGGTTGATTTTAATTGTTTCGTGATTGGACGTGAAACCAATTCATGACCTGCGGCATTGCTTAAGATCGTATCACCGTAATCCATTGGTCCTTGGGTTTCTTCACGCATGAACCATGTGTTGCCTTCTAATGGGTAACCAGTTGTATTGGTGGCTGCATCGGTTGGGATCAAGCCTTCGTTGTACCATTTGTGCATCAATTTCAAGTTTTCCATTTGTTCATCATCTTCGTATTGATTGATGATCTTCGTTGTATCGCCATCCAATTTGACAGCAAATGGGTAATCTTTCCCAATCACATAATCATAGTTTCCAGAAACATTAAAGGTTTGTCCGATCGCAAACGGTGCGATGTTTGGTTCTTCTTCTTTGAACTTCTTCAACACGTCTTCGGCATCTGCATAAGATTCGATCCCGCTGATATCCAAATCATATTTGTCTAAATATTGTTTATTGAAGGTCAAGACTTGTTGGGCATAAATATTGCCGTTGACTGGAAAGGCATATAATTTTCCGTCGATCGTATTGCCTTTGATATAAGATTCGTCTAATTGATCATACGCTTCTTTGGCATATTTTGGTGCTAACTCCGTCAAATCTGCATACGCGCCTTTTTGCGCATTGGCAACATAGTTTGAGGCAAAAGAAATATCGTAGTTTTCACCCGATGAAATGATGGTGCTCATTTTTTGATCCCAGTCTCCCCAGCCGATGTACTGCAGATCGATGCGAGCGTTGGTTTTTTCTTCAATGCGTTTATTAGCGATCTCCATTAATTGATCAAAGTTTTCTGGCTTGTCCCCGACTTGATACATCAATAAAGTCGTTACGCCGTCTGCATTGTTCTCTGAATCGGATGTTGCGCCGTTCGACCCACAGGCAGCCATTCCCAAAGTTGCCGCTGCGGCCATCCCAGCAAAAGCTGTTTTTTTCCACAAATTCATTTTTGTTTCCTCCCTATACTCATTTGATTATTCTTTGACGCCACCAATTGTCAGACCACCGACAAAATACCGTTGGAAGAATGGATAGGTGATCGCAATCGGTAAGGTTGCAACAACAACGATTGCCATGCGAGCAGTTTCGCTTGGCAAAGCGGCCAAACCACCTTGGATCTGGGCAGCCATACCAGAGCTTTTGGCTAGATAGTCCAAGTTACTTTGAATCCGCATCAAAAGTGCTTGTAACGGCACTAAAGAGTCTTTTTGAATATACAACAATGCATTGAACCAGTCGTTCCAATAGCCAAGAGCGGCAAATAGACTGATCGTTGCGATCCCTGGAACCGCTAAGGGCAACACGATGGACAGAAAAATCTTCATTTCGCTGGCACCGTCGATGCGCGCAGATTCTATAATACTATCTGGTACCGTCTTTTTAAAGAAGGTCCGCATAACAAGGATATTAAAAGGCCCTAAGGCAAGGGGTAAAATCAACGCCCAAATCGTGTCTTTCAATTGGATCAAGTTGACCATCACTAAGTAATTGGCAACCATCCCTGGCGCAAACAACATGGTGATCAAAGCAAAGATCGTAAAGAACCGACGGAATGGAAAATTTGAGCGAGAGATGACATAGGCATATAGTGAAGTCATCGTTGCATTGACGAAGGTACCAAAAACAGTGATAAAAATAGATACGCCAAATGCTTGGAAAATTTTGCTGCTCATTTGTCCGCTAAACAGGTAGGTATATGCTGCGAACGAAAATTCTTGTGGCCAAAAGCGATAGCCGTTTTCTGCCAAAGAGGTTTCACTGGTCAATGAGATCGCGATCACAAAGAGAAACGGCAAGACACAGGAAATCGCGAACAGACCGATCACGATATTAAAAATCAGGTTGACCGTTGGGTTAAAGGAGCGGATCTCGACTTTCGTTACTTTTTTCTTCATTTATCCATCCTCCTTAGAATAATGCTGAATCTGGTTCTAGTTTACGAACAACCAAATTCGCTGTTAGTAATAATAATGCCCCAACCACTGATTGATAAAGGCCGGCAGCTGCGGTCATCCCGAAGTCGCCTGTGGCAGTCAGTCCATTATAAATGTACGTATCTAAAACGGAGGTGACTTGGTACAACGCCCCAGAGTTTCGTGGGACTTGATAGAAAAGTCCGAAGTCGGCACGGAAGATCCCACCGATGTTCAAAATCAACAAGACGGAAATCATTGGAATCAGTTGTGGCAACGTCACATTTTTAATCTGCTGCCATTTGCTGGCGCCATCGACCATCGCGGCTTCGTAATACGTTTGATCGATCCCGACCACTGACGCATAATAGATGATGCTGTTGTAACCTAAGCTCTTCCAGACATTCATAAAGACGAAAATAAACGGCCACCATTTCGGATCAGCATACCAGTTGATTCCTTCACCGCCCATACCCGTGATCCATTGGTTGATGATCCCTTTGTCTGGACTCAAAAAGGCATAGACAAAGTACGAAATAACCACCCAAGAAAGGAAGTACGGCAACAGTGACATCGTGTGATAAACTTTTACCAAACGCTTATTGCGTAGCTCACTCATTATAATGGCAAAGGCAATCGCAAAGAATAGGTTGAATGCTAAAAATACGATATTGTAGAGTAACGTATTTCTAGTGATCAGCCAAGCATCATTGGATGCAAATAAAAATTTAAAGTTATCAAAGCCGACCCACGGGCTTTGTTTCAAACTGGCAAAAAAGCCGTCTGGTGAAATGTGGAAATCTTTGAACGCCACCACATTTGCGAATACAGGTATATAGAAAAAAAAGATAAACCAGACAACACCTGGCAAAGCCATCAATATTAACGCTTTGTATTGCCAGACATTCCTCCAAAACCCCTTTTTCTTCACATCTCATCATCTCCTTCATGCTACTAGAATAACGCTTTCATCCCTAAAAAATAAGGAACAAACTAAAGATAAAATGAAACAAATTAAAGGTCTTTGTTTATATTTTGTTTTTATTCTCTAAAAACCAGAAAAACGTCCTACCTTTTGCAAGATAGGACGCTTCATTGAGTTGTTTTTTACAAAGGATCAATCGACAAAGCCGTTTTGCTGAATCACTTCACGGAACCACTCACCTGACTTTTTGATGGTGCGTTTTTGGGTAGCCAAATCAACGGCAATAAACCCGTAACGATTTTTGAATTCATTCAGCCAAGACCAATTATCCATGCAAGTCCACATGTGATACCCGCGGCACCGGCTGCCTTCTTGGATTGCTTGGTGAACATACCGCAAATGATCTTTGATAAAGGTGATGCGGTACTCATCTTGGATCTGACCGCTGGCATCGATAAAGCGTGTTTCATCTTCGACTCCCATGCCGTTTTCTGAAATATAACAAGGGATATTGCCGTAGTTGTCTCGTAGGTTGATCAAGGTATCATAAATGCCTCGTTCATAAATTTCCCAGCCTCGATGGGGATTGATTTTCTTTTCTGGCCAATCATAAACATCGAAGTAATCTTCTGGCATTGGAGTGTCCGCTGTTTTGGCAGAACGCTTTTGCTGCACCCGCCGCGGCTGATAATAGTTGACCCCCAAGAGATCGACCGTGTTTTCTTTAATGATCTGCAAATCTTCTGCTCTGGTTTCTGGCATGATCGCCAACTCGTTTAAGACAGTGATCAATTCTTCCGGAAAGGTGCCTTTGACCGCTGGATCTAAGAAGGAACGGTTGAAAAAGGCATCTGCCAGTTGCGCCGCTTGGCCATCTTTTTCATCATTCGGATCTTTCGGATAGGTCGGTGTCAAATTCAAGATGATGCCGATTTCGCCTGATTGCTGAGACTGACGGAAGCGTTGGATCGCTAAAGCGCTGGCGAGTGCTTCATGGTAGCCGACTTGCACCGCATGTGCCAAGTTGATTTCTGCTGGGTAATGCTGTTGATACAAATACCCCATCTCCACTGGCACGATCGGTTCATTTTGCGTGAACCAACGGCGGACTTGATCACCGAACAATTCAAAACACAAAGCGGCATAATCTGCAAATGCTGTGACAGTCTCGCGATTGAGCCAGCCGCCTTCTTTTTGCAGTGCCATCGGCATATCAAAATGATACAAATTGATGAAGGGCTCGATGCCATGATCGATCAAAGTGGCGAAGTACTCGCGATAAAACGTCACCGCTTGTTGATTGACCGCCCCTCTTCCTTCTGGCAGCAAGCGACTCCACTGGATCGAGGTTCGAAAAGAATTAAAACCGATCTCTTTCATCAGCGCCACATCTTCTGGGTAACGCTGCAGCAGCTGGACGGTATCTTTGGGTCCCCGTTTTTGATAAAAGCGTTCTGGTTCCGTTGCGTACCAATAGTCCCAAATCGAATCGCCTTTGCCATCATCGGCCGTTCGTCCTTCAGTTTGCGGACCGCTGGCAGCGGCTCCCCACCAAAAATCTTTAGGAAAATGCAGGTTAGTCATGGGCAGTCACCTGCTCTTTGCCTAACAAGAGACAGCCGATAATGCCACTTTTGTTCGGCAAGCCCCAAGTGACGATGTAGTCTTCCACTGGTGGTGTCTCCATATAGCCTGCCATTTGTTTCAGGAAGGCTTGTTGGATTTGAGCGAGTAAATGCGGCTGATTCATGACCCCACCGCCTAAAATGATTATCTCAGGTGCTAAAGTTAACGTGATATTGACCAGCGCTTGCCCTAGATAAAAGGCCTGCAACCCCCAAATCTCGTGCGCTTGCGGCAAGTCTTGTCCTTTGATCCCCGTACGTCCTTCCAAAGAAGGCCCTGCGGCTAATCCTTCCAGACAGTCGCCGTGATACGGGCATGTACCAGCATACATATCTTCACTGTGACGTTTGACATAGGTATGACCGATTTCTGGATGACCGATCCCTTCGAAAATCTTTCCTTCACGAACGACCCCGGCGCCAATGCCGGTCCCGACCGTCAAATAGACACAGCTGTCTTTGCCTTGTGCCGCTCCTTGGCGTAATTCTCCATAAGCGGCAGCATTGACATCTGTTGTCCAAGCAAATGCTGTCTCTGGGTAGCGCTTCTTCAACGCACCGAGAAAATCGAACTGCTGCCAGCCCTGTTTCGGCGTGGCTAGTATGTGGCCATAGGTCGCTTGGGTTGGATCGATCCCGATCGGACCAAAGGAACCGACCCCTAATGACACGAGATCGTAGGGATCGAAAAAGGCAAAGATCGCCGCTAACGTTTCCTCTGGCGTTGTCGTTGGGATCGACTCTTGGGCGATGATCGTCAGCTGTTCATCGGCAACGGCACAAATCATTTTTGTGCCGCCGGCTTCAATTCCTCCGTAAACCATCATTTCTCACTCCTTTACTCCAATGGTTCGAATTTCATATGGGTGTAATTGCTCATTGACGGACGATGCTTGTTCTTCCTCTAATAGGTTCAACAGACAGAGTGTCGCCTGCTCTTTTTGCACATGAAAGGCAGTGGCTTGATCCGCCAAATTATAGCCCCGCAAAACGATCTGCTGGTCTTGGCGATTGCGTTTTAAGGCGGTGATAGCTACCGTTGTTCCATGAGCTTCCATGTATTGGTTGCTGCTGGCTAGCTTGCCTTGATGCTTGTCGGTCTGGCTTGCCGTCCAAGGAACTTGGGCAGCTTGTGCTTGGCGATACGTTTCATAACGTTCTTCAGGAGCCCCATGACAGGCTACGCCATATTCAAAGGTGTGGCTGCCTAAGCATTGCGCTTCTGGTGTTGGGAAGTAGCCCCAATCGCCTAGCTCTCCCGTACAGCGCAACAAGGTCAAGCAGATCTGATCCTTCACGATTTCATATTCGTTCAAACCAAAATTAGAAACCGTCATGCCGCCTGTTTCATCATGCAAGTTGACAAAGGCGTGTTGATGCTGCGGATTCGTTGGGTTTTCCCAATGACTGGAAACCTGATTCGGCCGTTTTACGACTTCATAAATGCTGTCAGCTTCATGGAAATCCGTGATGATCCCTGTTGGGAATAAAACCCGCAGTCGGTGATCTTTGCTTTGGTTGTTGACGGTGGTTTTAAATGCCAGGCGGTTGCTGGTTCGTTCTAAGCGAATCTCCGTCTCGATCTTGAAAGCAACCAATTCTTGACTCCGCTGTGCTTTACGGAAACGGAAATCGACGACAGCTTTTTGTTCTTCTAACAAACGGTCATCTGCTGAAACAGGAATCTGTAATTCTTGTGTCAGTCGCACAATTCCCACCAGCGGATCGTTTTGTTCGATCGTCACCTGATGCGGAAATTGCGTCGATAAGATTGCTTGATCCCCTTCTGGTTGTTTGAAGATGTACTCATTGGCGATATCCCCCACATCCTCGAAAACCAGTAAATTGCGATACGTTTTTTGGGTTGCTTTGTCTGTAATCGTCAAGCTGCCGTTTTCAGTAATGACGGCTTCCAAATGTGCGTTGGCAAGTTTACGCCCTCCTTCTGAAACGATCGGTGCACTCTCTACTGGCGTAGCGGCTTTTTCCACTAGGGCAAAGGTCTGCCATGAGAATTCCGGCAACTGGTTTGCTTCTACTTGGACCGTGACAAAGCGTTTCATGAAAGGAATCCGAAAGGCATCTTTAGGCAATTCATAGTCAAAAAGGACCTCTTCTTCACTGATGATCGCAGCAACAGGTTTCCCCTGTTCATCGATCACCGAATAAGAACCTTTTGGCTTCGCCAATAATTCGTGGTAAAGCTTGCTTGGCAATCCTTCACGGAATGTTTTACGCTCAAGTTCGATCACGACTTCCACTAAACCAGAACGGGTGCTGCCAGTGGTGTTGAAGACCACAAAGGGACGACTCTCCTCAGGAAACCTGCTCGTGTCGATGGCGGCTACTAAATTGCGTAACGCTTCATCTGCCACGAACTTACCAATTTCATTGGCTTTTTCAAAGCGCGGCATCATTTCTCGGTGTACTTCGTCCACTGAACAGCCGCAGATACTGTCGTGAGGATGATTTTGCATCAGTGTTTTCCACGCATGATCCAACATATCGTGAGGATAGCTGTCGCTTGCTTCATAAGCCATAGTTGCTAATGGTTCAGCGACATTTTCTAATTGGCGGGAAACCTTTGTATTCCATTGTTTCAGATAGACTCGGGAAGAGGCGGTATTGGCTAGAGTATACCAACCATCGGTTTCTTGACTGGTCAATTCACCGGTGACAGTTCCTAGGTCATCTGGCAGATCTGCTTGCACCGCTTCAAGGTATTCGGTAAAGCTGGCGTGTTTGAATTCATACTCTGGGAAAAGCTCGTTAGCTGTACGAATCGCTGCCGAAATGTCTTTTTGGACAGGTTGATGATCGACCCCATTCATCATTAAGTAATGATTGGTGGCACCAAATTTCTCTACATCTTGCAATTTTTGCGTCCAAAAAGCTTCGGCTTCTGCTTTATCCACCGGAATCTCATTGCCATTGGAGTACCAGTTGGCAAAAAGTAGACCAAAGATTTGACTGCCATCTGGTCCTTCCCAATGCATTTCAGAATATTGGGAAGTAAATTGATCATCGGGTAAAACTTCGTTGTCAAAGCCGATTGGTTTGACGCCACGTCCAAATGCAGCACTTTCAAGATTGGCTTGCAGCATCATTTGCGGGGTTTGCCCCATATTGCCGAAAGTATCTGGGAAATACCCCAACATAACAGGGGTGCCCCACTTTTTGCTTTCTGCCATTCCAATCAGCATATTACGGGTGTTTGATTCAGCACTGATCAAAAAGTCATCTTGCAAAATATAAAACGGACCGATCTGTAATTTTCCTTGTTTGATGGCCGCTTTGACCGCTTCGCGTTTTTCAGGTCGCACTTCTAAATAGTCATCCAAGATGATCGTCTGCCCATCTAGATGGAAGCTGTGGAACTCAGGGTCATTTTCAATTAACTCTAAAAGATCATCCATCAATTCAACTAGCCGCATGTGATGCTGTTCGTAAGGCATGTACCATTCCCGATCCCAGTGGCTGTGAGAGATGATATAAACTTGTTTCTTCATTGATTTTTACTCCTCGCTGTTTGCGTCGTTGGACTGCTTTTTGTGTCACTCGAACGGTCGTGGGTCGTGCTGCTTATTTTTCCACTCGGATATCGAAATAATCCATGACCAATTCACAAAACATCATGTTCGCCCAAGAGAACCATTCTCTCGTGTATTGCGAAGGATCATCGACATCGAACCCTTCATGCATCAAATTTGTACCCGCATCTGTCGCCACTAACTGATCCAAAATTCGTTTCTTTTCTTCTTTGTCAGTGGCGGTCATGCCTTCCATTGCCATGGCGATCGGCCACACATAATTTTCTGGCGTATGAGAGCTGCCAATGCCTTTAGCGTATTTGCCTTCATAGAAATACGGATTTTCACTGCTCAACAACGTTTTACGGGTCTGAAGATAAAGGGGATCTTCCATACTGCCATACCCCAAGTAAGGGGCGGCGATCAAATTCGGCACGTTGCTGTCATCCATCAGTGTGCCATTGCCGAATCCATCCACTTCATACGCGTAGACTTCTTCGCCAGCTTGATTTTTGGTCAACCCGTATGCTTTAATCCCTGCTTCGATCTCTGCTTGCAATTTTTTCGCTTGTGCCACGATCGCTGTGTCTTCTAAAACCGTCGTAAAGATTTCTTGGATATAGCCTAAGACCACCACCGCAAACATATTGGAGGGAATCAAATAGCCGTATTTGCAGGCATCATCACTTGGTCGAAAACCTGACCAAGTCAAGCCAACGGGTTTCACCGGCGCGCCTTTGCCGTCATGAGTCAAGGTATCTTCTTTTCGCCAGGTATCCCGTTCAAAGCGATACGGGGATTCCTCATGGTTTTGTTCTGTTACAAACACCTCCAAGGCTTTTTTGATGCCTGTTACAAAATCATCATTGAACTGATCTGTTCTGCCTGTGTTTTTATATAGCAGATAGGCCAGTTGGATCGGATAACACAAAGAATCGATCTCATATTTGCGTTCCCAGATCCAATCGTTCATTTCTGTATCGTCTGTTTGGTGGCCAGCGCCATTGGCTGATTCGTTAAAGGCATTTGCGTAAGGATCGATCGTAATATAGTAGAATTGCTTCTTGACCAACCCGCTGATCATACTTGCTAAGTCTTCATCTTCTTTGGCGATCACTAAATACGGACGAACTTGCGCAGTGGAATCTCGCAGCCACATGGCTGGAATATCCCCCGTCAGTAAAAAGGTCGTGCCATCCTCATGACGCTTGACCGTCGTTAATAGTGTATTAGCAAAAGCTGCATTAAAATTTTTCGCCCAATCGGCATGCGTTTCTCCGCATAGATCCGTAATCGTTTCCATAAATGTTGCTACTGAAGTTGGTATTTCTTTATAAACCATTCCATCACCTTCCCTGATTTGATATATCAATTTACGAACCTAGTATATCATGAATCATGTGAATGTCTAGCGCTTTTTCAAAATAATTAAAGGGTTTTCATTTTTATCGGTTTATGGTATGCTAACAAATATGATATATCAAAAGGGGTTTTCTTATGAAACAACCATTATATAAAAAAATTTACTCGGAGCTTCACGAAGCCATCGTTGAAGGGCGATTAGCTCCGGGCAGTCGTGTCCCTACTGAAAAAGAACTATCTGAACAATACCAAGTCAGTCGGATCACCTCTAAAAGAGCCTTGACGGAACTGGAACAAAATCAGCTGATCTATCGCGTGCAAGGCAGCGGCAGCTTTGTCCGAGAATTGAAGGAAAAAAAAGCGACTGGACGTATTTTGTTTGTCTTGCCCTTTGCCAATGATCTCTCTTTAGGAAACTTTACCGAAGGCATTTACCCCGTGATGCAAGAACACGGCTTTGAACTTTTGATGACACCAGTGGATTATTTGGAAAAAACGACGGCAGCTGAGCTGATGCAAGAATTCGACGGCCTGATCTATTACGCCAGCAATACGTTTTCTTACTATGACTTGCTGTTCGAATGTGCTGAAAAACACTTTCCTATCGTGACCTTAGATAAAAAGCTGCATGAGTTTGATTTTCCAGCGGTCATGCCAGATAACTTTCAAGGTGGACAGCTAGCTACGGAGCATTTACTTGCGTTGGGGCATCAACGGATCGCTTATATTTTTGGTGATACCCATCATCCACAATCCGTCCGTCAGCGTTATCTAGGTTACATCGATGCGCTGAAAAAAGCCCAAAGAACCTTTCGCACCAAGCTCGACGACACAGCTGCCAGTATCGCAAATGCGCTTGCCTACCTGGAAGAACATCAGGTCACGGCAGCCGTCTGTGAAAATGACTTGATCGCCATCGAATTGATGCGTGCACTGCGTCAAGCAGATTTGCACGTCCCTGCCAACATTTCCCTGGTTGGTTTCGATAATATCCAAGCCGCTGCCCTCGTTGATCCAGCACTAACGACCATCGGGCAGAATTTTGCGGAGATGGGGCGCTTGGCAGGAAACCAAGTGATTGAGAAAATCAACGCTGCGAAGGCAGCACCCCCAGTACCAATGGAGACGACCACCCATTTAGTGGCTGTTTCTTTGATCAAAAGAGAATCAACCCAATTAAAGGAGTGAACCAAGTGAACGTATCAATGATCGACACACGACACGGAACAGACAACCAATATAGTTTTTCCCATGGCAACTGCCTGCCTTATACAGGGGTTCCTTTTGGCATGAACTACTTTGCCCCGCAAACCAGTGATCAACGAGGCAGTTGGTGGTTTCATCCAGAAGATCGAACCTTTCAGGGCTTTCGCATCACCCATCAGCCTAGCCCTTGGATGGGTGATTTCAGCCATCTGACGATGCTGCCGATAAACGGCACGCTTTCTGAAAATACCCTTTTCCATGCGCAAAGCTCGTATCGTCCGGAAGAAAGCACCTTTAATCCAGCCTTTCTTAAAATCAAGACGCAGCGGTATTTAACAACAACGACGTTGATTCCCAGTATGTATGGCGGTGTGCTGTCTATTGAAAACTGCGGGGATCAGCCGGGTCTTGGCTTGTCACTGCCGGGTGACTATGTCTTAGAACAGTTGGATGAACAGACAGTGGCTGGTCAACTGATCGTATTTTCAGGATGCGAAGACGAAAGCTTCACCATCCATTTCGTCTATCGTTTTGAAACACCCATCACGGCGATCGAAGGTGCCTTGACAGGCAAAGAAGCCTTCGTCGTTCTCCGCTTTGATGATTGCCAAACACAGACGATCCGTTTTGCAACCTCGTTTCTCAGTCGCGAACAAGCTTGTTTGAACTTGCAGCGGGAACAGCAATGGGCTCCTGCCGATTATCTGGCTTCTGTCCAACAGCAATGGAATCATTTTTTGCAAAAAATCGAGATCGAGCATCACGATCAAGCACAAGTTTCTACTTTTTATCATAATTTTTATCGCTTATTCTTGTTTCCTCAAACCTTCTTCGAAATCGATCAAGAGGGTTGCAAAGTGCACTGGGATACCTTGGCAAAAGCGATCAAACCAGGACCACTGTACACAAACAACGGCTTTTGGGATACGTATAAAACTGTCTACCCGCTCTTTTCACTCTTGGCTGTCGAACAATTGGAAGACATGCTGGAAGGCTTTTTGAACAGTTATCGCGAAAGCGGCTTTTTACCAAAATGGCTATCACCTGATGAGCGGGGGTTGATGCCCGGGACGCTGATCGATGCCGTGATCGCTGATGCCGCAGTAAAAGGTATCCGTCCCGATTTGATGCCCAAATTTTTAGCAGCGATGAAAAAAGGTGCCACCGTCCAAAGTGAAAATCCCAATTATGGTCGGCGCGGCACGACGGACTATTTGACTTACGGGTATGTGCCATTGACGCATCATGAATCGGTCAATCACACCCTTGATTATTGTTACAGTGATTTTTGTATCTCACAAGTCGCGCAACAGCTGGGTGACGAGCAAGCAGACTATTATCAGCAGCAATCGCAAAATTACCGCAACATTTTCGATCAGGAGACCGGCTTTATGCGGGCAAAAGACCCAGATGGCGCTTTTCGTCCAGAGTTTAGTGACACACGCTGGGGCTTGGATTATGCAGAAGGCAGTGCGTGGCAAAGTAGTTTTGCTGTTTACCATGATTTCGCTGGCTTGATCACTGCACACGGCGGCAAAGCGGCCTTTGAAGCAAAACTGATTGACTTGTGCAATCAAGAACCTCGCTATACGACAGAAGGTTACGGGTTCGAGATCCATGAAATGAGTGAGATGGCCGCACTCGATTTTGGTCAGCTGGCGATCTCCAATCAGCCAAGCTTCCACTATCCGTATCTATTCAGCTATTTGGGCAAACCAGAAATGGCACAGCCCTTGATCAAGCAGCTACTGACACAGTGCTTCAATGACTCACCAAAAGGCTTTCCTGGCGATGAAGACAACGGCAGCATGGCTGGTTGGTACATCTTCAATGCCTTGGGCTTTTATCCAGTCACACCGGGGACAGGCGAATATGTCATTGGCATGCCCTTATTTGATCAAGCAACACTGCATCTTGCTTCAGGCAAAGACTTAGTGATCAAGAGCACGCCCAATGCGCCGCAACAGCTCTTCGTGGATAAAATTACATTGAACGAAGAACCCTTCGAGCGATTATTTTTCACCCACCAAGAATTGACTGCCGGTGGTACATTGAACTTCCAGCTAGGTATCGTCCCTCGCAGCAAAGAGTGGTCAGCCGATGCCTATCCTTATAGCGTCAGTCAACCACATGCATAACGAAAAAACCGCTCCTTAGCAACAGGCAGCAGTCTACTTTCAGTCAATTGAAAGTGCACGCTGTCCCTGCCAGGGAGCGATTTTTTTATTGTTTCATTTGTAGCGGTAACAGACGTTCGATAGTTTTCAGCACGCCATTTTCATCGTTTGATTTGGTCACAAACGCTGCCGCTGCCTTGACTTCCTCAAAGGCATTGCTCATGGCGAAACTAAACGTGCCAGCTGCCATCAACTCCAAATCGTTCAAGCCATCGCCGAAAACCATTGTCTCCTCGGGTGTGACGTGCAGCAATTCTTGCAAGTGTGCCACAGTCGTTCCTTTGTGGACGCCTTGATTGGTGATATCGATCCAAGCGGCTTCCGAAGCCACGATGTACGCTTCATTGGTAAATTCGCTTAACTGTTGGACATGCTCAAAACAACGTAGTTTGGGATCAAAAATAGTGAGCTTCACAAAATCTTCTGTGATAGTTTGATAATCCGCCACCGTTTTGACCACCCGATAAGAGCCACGCACTTTCTGCGCATCCGCTTCATTGGTTGTGTCAGCAATGTACGCCGCAGTCGGTGTACAAGCGATGATCACATGATCTTGCGCAATCGCAGCGAGCTTCGCAATGATCCGCCGCCCTAATTCGTTTGGCAGCAGCGATTCAAAGATGTACTCTCCTTGATGTTTGATGCGGGTCGCGCTATCCCCAAGAATCCAAACATCCGCTGCTGCTTCACCAAACAGTTCTTCCACTCGTTCACACTGTTTGCCGGTACACGCAGCAAAAGCAACACCCGCTTCTTTCATTTGTTGGCTGACTTGTTCATAATAAGGCCGATCAAAACTGCCTTGGCTGTTCAAAAATGTACCGTCTAAATCTGTGATGACTAATTTGATCATACGTTTCTCTTCCCCTCTACCTCGTGTCCTCTTCATTCCAAATCACTTAATTAACGTTATTAATTAAGTATACTTATTTTCAAGTTTTCCGTCAAGTCAGTCTTTTAAAAACTTTACATCGTTTCATCCCGTCGGTATACTTAATTAAATCACTTCATTAAGGAGAACATTTATGGCTTCTACCACCCATACCATTCGCCAGCAAAACAAACAGCTGGTTTTAAAAACTTTGTTTCAAAACGGGGCATTATTCGCCTCCGATTTAGTGAAGAAAACCGGCATCAGCATGGTCACCACTAACTCATTATTAAAAGAATTGTTAACAGAGGGGGAAATCACGAAAGGTCCGCTGGAGCAAAAAGAGCTAGGACGACCAGCAGTGACCTATCAGCTAAATCAAGACCGAGGTCATTCTCTTTTGCTTAGCTTTATCGATCACGATGGCTCCTTGGCTCTTTGGTCCATGCTGATCGACCGCAAGGGGAAGGTTTTGGCAAAACACGACCAGCCCTTTCCTGATGTTGCCCCTCATCGCTTTCAAGAATGTGTAACGAACGAGCTGGCATTATTTCCTTCTGTGGAACAGATCGCCCTCTTTTTACCAGGAAAAATCAGTGGAGGAACCGTGACTTCCAGCTGGTATGAAAAATTTAACGGCTGGCAGCTGGCAGCCCTCGTGGCAGAGGTCACTGCACTGCCCTTCTACTGTCAAAACGATGCCCATATTTTAACGATCGGCTATTGCATCGCCCAACAGATCTCCTTGCAGCAAACCATCGTTGGCATGTACAATCCTGAAAAAAGCATGCCCGGTATCACGCTCCTAGTCAATGGTGCGCTTTTAGAAGGAAAAGATGCCCTAGCGGGAGAGGCAAAATTTTTACCCGGCTACTTGGATCAAGGTGCACCGCAAGACCGCACGGCTTTGGTCCAGCGCCTGACAAGCATACTGCCATTTTACAATGCAGCTTTTGCCCCCCACTGTATCATTTTAGCCAGCAGTGATGCAGTAAAAACCGATCTCCTAGACGCGATCCAAAAAAATCCATTGCTGCAGCAACAACCCAATCAGCCCGCTTTCCATTATATCGATGCTATCGATGAAGCCATGGTGCTAGGCATGCACTGGCTGATTTTCCGCAAGACACCTTTTGACTTAGCCCGTTGATGACACAAAGACCATAGAATAATTGAGGTGGTGTGATATGAAAATAGCGATCATTGGTGCTGGTCCTCGTGGACTTTCACTTTCAGAACGGCTGATTGCTCATAGCAAACAAAACAAACAAGCCATCGACTTGCTGCTGTTTGATCCTTTTCTTCCTGGGGCAGTTTGGCGCACGGACCAATCGGCAGATTTGCTATTGAATTCTGTGACCAGCCAAGTCACCCTTTTCACGGATGACACATTAAGCACCGGCGGCCCCGTGGTCAAAGGACCTACCTTGTACGAATGGGCAGTGACAGAAGGGAAACATTTCGCAGCCATCCATGCCCCTGAGCTCGTTGCGGAATGCACAGCACTTGATTCACTTGATCCTAACGGGCATTGCTCGCGGGCGTTATATGGACTCTATCAACAGTGGTTTTATCAGCAGTTGTTAATAGAGCTACCTGAATCCATTACCGTCAACCATCTGTCAGATAGTGTCAGCTCTTTGACCCCTCTTTCCAAAAATCGCTACCAGTTGACGACGGCTCACCAAACATTCCTTGTTGATGCCGTCGTCTTAGCTACAGGACATTCACAAGCCCAACTGTCATCAGGGGAACAACAATTGGCGGCTGCCGCAGAAAATAATGGCTGGTTTTATGCACCGCCAGCCAATGCGGCAGATACGGATCTAACGGCTGTGAAAGCTGGCGAACCTGTGATTTTACGGGGACTAGGACTTGCCTTTTACGATTACGTCACCCGCTTGACCAGTGGTCGGGGCGGAACCTTCGTCAAAGTCAATGAATCCCTCGTCTATCAACCTTCTGGTGAAGAACCGCAAATCATCGCCGGTTCTCGTCGGGGTGTCCCGTATCATCCTCGTGGCCGCAATCAAAAAACACCAACGCAGCAGCGAAAGCCCGTTTTTTTGACCCCTGAACGCCTAGCTGCTTGGCAAGCAGCCAAAACGGTTGCTGGCAAGACACTGCTCTTCTATTTAAAGAAAGAGGCAGAACTCGTCTATTATCAGACGCTGCTTTTAGAAAAACAGCGGCTTGACAAAGAGCAGCTTGACGCTTTTACCACCGCCTTTGTTGCCACGGAAGGATCTGAAGACTTGCTAAAAAAATGGCAGCTTCCTAAGAGGGAATGGTGGTCATGGCACCAACTAGCCGATCCCTTTGCTCAGAAAGAGCAGCAGTCCTTGCAAGACTTTTTCATTGCGCTATTACGTACCCAAATCCAAGATGCCGAAAAAGGCAATCTAACAGGACCTATCAGCAGTGCCTTGGAAGTCTTCAAAGATCTGCGTGACCCGATTCGGTTTGTTCTCGATCATCAGCTAATGCCAGCAAAAGACCTGAAAACACTCTTTTGGCAGTCTTTCGTTCCCTTTAACAGCTTTTTATCGATCGGTCCGCCGGTTCAACGACTGCAGGAACTGGTCGCCTTGATGGAAGCCGGAGTGGTGACCTTACTAGGTCCTGACATGACTGTTGAGATTGAGGAGGCTTATTGTACGTATTCAAAGCGATTTCCCGACACACGCTATCACGCGACGCAACTAATTGAGGCCCGCATTCCATCGACAGCGATTCGTCGAACCAACAATTCCTTGTTGCGGCAACTGCTAAACGATCGGATCATTCACCCGCACCAGTTGCCGATCCCCAATGAGGAGCCTTTTGAGATGGGTGCTATCGCCATCGATCCTGAGACCAATCAGGTCCTTAGACTAGATGAACGCCCCTACACTGCCCTCTATTGTTTCGGGATTCCCACAGAAGGCATCCACTGGCTGACGGCTGCCACTGCTCAGCCGGGAACCGATGCTTGGAATTTACGGCAGGCGGACCAGATCGCCGCTGACCTCTTGCACCACACCTTCTAGTCACTTCTTTTCTATCAAACGCAAACTTCCGAGGAAACGCTTCGGAAGTTTTTTGCTTTTCTTCCGCAAACCCGCAGGCAGGATTTTCCTTTTTTTTGAATATTCTTGAAATTTTCTTTAATTGTTACACGAAAATTGCGACAGTCCTAGAAAACCGTTACAATGGAAGAAACGAACGTAGGGAGGTTATCAGATGACCGCTGAATTACAAAAAATAGATGCCTTGATCGCAGAAGTGGAAAAAGTGATTTTAGGCAAACGAGATGTGATCCAATTTACCGTGGCTGCGCTGCTTGCTGGCGGACACGTTTTATTCGAAGATATCCCCGGTGTTGGGAAAACGATGTTGGTCAAATCATTAGCCAAAGCCATTCAAAGTGACTACAAACGGGTACAGTTTACCCCAGACCTTTTGCCTAACGATGTGTTAGGTGTGTCGATTTTTAATTCCCAAAGCCACCAGTTCGAGTTTCGTCCCGGCCCGATCTTCACCTCCGTCCTCTTGGCAGATGAGATCAACCGAACCACACCAAGGACGCAAGCCTCGCTCTTAGAAGCCATGTCAGAAAATCATGTCACCATCGACAATCAAACGTACCCATTGAGTCCCCACTTTTTTGTGTTAGCTACCCAAAACCCAATCGAATATGAAGGAACGTATCCTTTGCCTGAAGCCCAATTGGATCGTTTTTTGTTCCGCCTGCATATCGGTTACCCAGATTTTCAAGATGAGCTCGCCCTCTTGACTGGAAAACGACAGCAAAGCTTGGATCAGATCCAAACCATTTTACATGCTGATGAAGTGACCGCTTTGAAAGCGATGGTGGACGACGTGTATGTCGATGAGCGGGTCGCCCGTTACGCATTGCAGCTGGTTCAAGCGAGCCGCCAGCATAATGCCATTGACCTTGGTATCAGTCCTCGTGGTGGGATCGCCTTCTTAAAAGGGGCAAAAGCGTTAGCGTTGACGGAAGGACGGACCTTTGTCACGCCGCAAGACTTGCAGCGAATTTTACCAGCAGTCTTCGGTCATCGTTTATTACTGAAAGGCGGCGTTCATGCTAGCGCGGAGACCCTTTCAGATTTGATGAAACAGATGATCCAACGGGTGCCTGTCCCTACGAGGAAATAGCGATGAAGAAAAAAAAGCTTGAACGCGTGCTGCGCCTCCTGTTGTTTAGCGCTGCCTATTTTTTGCTGCTGGCTTACTGTGTGATCTTTAATAATAATGCCGGTTGGAGCCTCTGGTTTTTACTGACTCTGTTATTGTTGCTTGACGCAGTATTCTTGCTGCCCTCCCTCAAGAAGGTCCAAATCGTTTTAGAAGAATCGATCCAAGCTGAAACACAGACAGCGATCACCTTACCGCTGCAAGTCTTCAAGTATCGCCCGACGCTGCTGCCGCTGGTCGATTTCACCTTGCAGTTTGACGATCGTTTCAAGGAAAGTCATCACAGCGCCTTTTATCGAGGCAATCTGATTCGGCTCCAGCTGCCTTGGACCCCAAAGGAGCGCGGCAGCTATGAAGAATTGCCCGTTCAATTGTACAGCCATGATCTCTTTGGCTTTTTTGAAAAAAGCTACGCTGCAGGTGCGAAACAATCGATTTTGATCCTACCGAAATTGAAGCTAGAAGCCGTTGCCCTATTGCCATTTTTTAAACAGCAAGTCCGCAGCCAAACCCATGGGGAACCCAATTTTTCTATTCGACAGTTCCGTCAATACCAGTTAGGGGATTCATTAAAAAATATCGATTGGAAATTATCCAGCAAACAACAGGAATTGATCTATCGCGAACGAGAATACGAAGAAGAACAAGACATCTTTCTGCTCTTTTGGGGAGAAGATCATCCTGCTTTTGAAGAGACCTTGACACTGTTTTATTCGATCCACCATTTCTCACAAAATCAACGACTTTTTCAGCCGCTCTTGATTGGTGACGGATTGACTTCTCCTTACCAAACCGATGCCGCTGCCTATGCCCAGATCCTTCCCTTCGAGAAAGTTCCTGAAGGGGTACCGCTCTTGACTGGCAGCCATCTTATCTTCATTACCCCGGTTTTCACCCCACAACTGGAAAACTACCTCAGTCAGTTGGAAGCAAAAAACAGCTGCCAAGTGTTTACCTACGCTGATTTAATGAGGCAGTTGAATGAACTTGAGGAGGTGGTAGGATGAGATTTATTAAGAAAACACTGATTGGTCTTTTGACCTTTCTCAGTCTATCACTGGTGATCTTGCCGTTTATCGCAGTTTATGACCTTGGCAATCAGTTCACCCTTTTAACTTATGCCTTTAGTGTCTGTTTGATTTTGACCGTCGTACCGAAAGTCCGTTACAGTTTGCCTTTGCTGGCAGCCGCTTGGCTGATCGTCTTGTATCGGATCTTTCCTTATGGGACTGCCTTTTCTTTTGATTGGCTACTGCGTTTTTGGCTAGATCTGCACCGTGCCTTTCAAGAGATCCTCAGCGGTGAAGTCGGCTATATCACCGAACTGGCGGCGGTGACATTGATCGTTAGTTGGGTCTTGTTTTTAGCGATCTTACCGATTGCTTATCAACGCTTTTTCTTGATTTACGGTACCATGATCGGCTACTTGCTGACAGTCGTGATTTTTAATCAATTTGATTTGACGTGGCATTTGATCGGTATTTTTCTTTGCGCGCTGGCTTCTTCCATGATCCAGCGCAGTGCCTTTCAATCCAGTCAAACGATCGCCCCTTGGTTTGGCGTGATGCTATTGATTGGTGGCTTAGCCGTCACTGCTGTCTACTTGCCGCAGACGAGCGTGCGGGATCAGTTGGCAGCCCGTTCCACGCCTATACGGACAAATCTGAATCAGCTGGGTTTTTATCAATTTATTGAAGAACATGGCACCCCCACTGGTTCTCGCACGGGTTTCAGTGAAAATGATCGTCAATTAGGCGGACCACTACTTGATGATGCGACGATTTTATTTGAAGCGCAACAAGAAACCCCGCATTACTGGCGGGTGGAAAGCAAAGACTTTTATTCTGGTAAAGGCTGGATCAGTACGAGCCGCGAAGACGTTCGCTTGGAAGCAGACGATGTCACCATCGCTGACCAGAGCTATCAACAAACCTATCCTGAGAATGAACAAGTGCGGATCCAATTCCAAAACCATGGAGACTATGTGCCATTGCCCTATGGCCGCAGTAGGTTATCCCTTGAAAGCGGCGCACGTGGCTTTCAAATCAGCGACGCTATTCAACGGGTCGATTTGATTGATTCGCTACCAGACACGGCCTTGACCCTCGATTGGGACCATCCAGATTTTTCCGCAGAAAATCTTCAAAATCTGCCTTTGATCTATCCGGATTCTCCGATCGATTATATCCAATTACCCGATTCTTTGCCGCAGCGGGTACGAGATCTCGCCGCTGAGATCACCACTGACAGCAACAGTCTGTTTGACCGAGTCACCGCAATTGAAAGCTATTTGAAAGATCCGCTCGTATTTCGCTATTCCAAGACCGATGCCGTCGTGCCTGCAGAAGAGCAAGATTACGTTGATCAATTTTTATTTGAATCACAAGTCGGCTACTGCGACAATTTTTCCACGGCAATGGTCGTTCTACTACGGAGTTTAGAGATCCCTGCTCGCTGGGCAAAAGGCTTTTCTCCCGGCTCTCCTACAACAGAAAACGGCATCACTACCTATACCGTTCGCAACTTGAATGCCCACTCGTGGGTGGAAGTCTACTTTGACGGATACGGTTGGGTGCCTTTTGAACCGACACCTAGTTTCCAAAATCCAGATCGTCCCGTGTTGACGCAAGAATCTACTAGCTCCGAAGAAACGCCGACCGCTAGCAGCGAGACAATACCAACGAGCAGCACGGAAACAGAAAGTAGTGAAACCACGACCAGCAGTTCTGCAACAGCCGCGGTTACCGATGATGTTTGGTTGACTGAGGAGCTGAAACAAACGCTGCGTAATGGCTTCTTTGGAGGCTTAGCTCTCCTAGGACTTGGCCTGCTTTTCTATTTCCGCCATTCGTTTTTCCGTATTCATTTATGGTTGATCTGCCGCTTTAACAAACAGCCGCTAGTTACTGCCTATCCTTTGTTTTTAAGGCAAACGACGAAAGTTTTGTACCGTAACGAGGCGGAGCCGTTGATCGATTATGCCCAACGACTCGAAGCATTCTATCCACTGTTTCATGGTGATTTTATCCGCTTGACGCAGCAATACGAAGCCTACCTTTACAGCCAAGAACAGCCGGCTGGTCAAGAAGCCTTCTTGAAGCAAGTCGCTGCCCAAATCAGTCAGCTGAAAAAAATCAACTAAGCAGTGAGGAGAAACGACAAAAAAACGTATCGATCAAAGGATCGATACGTTTTTTGCTTTAGGCGTTTCCTTGACGTTTTTGAACGGCAATAATAATCAACTTTGTGATTTCCATCAAAACAACTGCCACAGCAGCCATTGCGATACATAGACCGACATGTCCTAAAGTGAAGGTTGCTGGAATCGCAAAGACTTCACGGATGCCAGGAATCAAGGTAATGCTGTATAGTCCACCACAAACGACGATCGCCAACCACACCATTTTATTGGCAAAAAGGCCAGCTTGCCAAGCAGTCTCGGTATTTGAGCGTGCTGGCAATGTTTGCAATGTCCGGCTCCAGATAAGTGTTGAGAAGGCCATCGCTACACCTAACTCAGGTGATTGGCTCATCCCTAACCATTGTGCCAAAATCACGACAGCGGCAATCAAAATACCGCGATACGTTACTGAGATCAAAGTTTTTCCAGTGAAGATACCTGCATTTGGATCTCTAGGCTGACGTTGCATGATGGTTGGTTCGGCTTTTTCCATTCCCAGAGCAATTGCTGGTAATGAGTCGTTGACTAAGTTGATAAAGAGTAGCTGCAAGGCAGTAAATGGATTGTCCCAACCCATCACTAAGGCAAAGACGATCGCAATGATCGCACCTAGGTTTCCAGCAAACAAATACGAAATGGCTTTTTTGATGTTGTCAAAGACGTTTCGGCCAACTTCTACGGCACGAATGATCGAGGCAAAGTTATCATCCGTCAAGACCATCGCCGCTGCATCTTTGGCAACGTCCGTTCCGGTTCCCATTGCGATCCCGATATCCGCTTGTTTCAAGGCGGGTGCATCATTGACTCCATCTCCGGTCATGGCAGAGATCTTGCCTTTGTCTTGCCAAGCCCGCACGATACGGATTTTGTTTTCCGGCGAAACACGAGCATAAACCGTGATTTTGTCTAATTGATCCGCTAGTTCGGTTTCAGAAAGAGCATCCAATTCCGTACCAGTCAAGGCTAAGTCGCCCTCAGCTGAAATACCGATCTCTTGTGCGATCGCCACGGCTGTCGTTTTGTGGTCCCCTGTGATCATCACTGTTTTGATACCGGCAGATTTGGCATCTGCTACGGCTTGTTTGACTTCTTTACGAGGAGGATCGATCATTGCCATCAAACCAACCAAAATCAGCTCGTTTTCATCCTCAAGTGTCAATTCTCGTGATTGGGCATCGGTCAATGGACGGTAAGCAAACGCCAAGACCCGTAATGCCCGTTTTGAGAATTCTTCGTTTTGATGCTGCAATTTATTTCTGATTTCATCTGTTAAAGGCACGACTTGATCATCGATCAAGACTTTGTTACTGCGGCCAAAGACGATGTCTGGACCACCTTTGGTCAACAACAAATGTTCGCCATCGATCTCATGTAAGGTGGACATCAATTTACGATCAGAATCGAAAGGCAATTCTTGCAAACGAGGAAACTGTTGACGAATCGCCCGATATGGCTGATTTAGTTTCTCACTGTAATCCAGAAAAGCAATTTCAGTAGGGTCGCCTAGCTTCGCCCCATCTTCACTGATGGCAGCATCATTTGCCAAGACACTGATTTCTACCAAGCGTTTTTCAGGCAATGTCCAGGTAGTTGGCTCATCGGGGAACGTGCCCGTTTGTCCATTTGGTAAATAGTAGTCAACAACGGTCATTTTGTTTTGGGTCAAGGTCCCTGTCTTATCTGTACAAACGATACTCGTTGAACCCAATGTTTCAACCGCTGGTAGTTTTCGAATGATGGCATGACGCTTCGCCATTTGTTTTGTTCCGATCGAAAGGACGATCGTCACGATCGATTGCAATGCTTCTGGAATCGCTGCTACGGCTACGGCTACCGCAAACATAAAGGCGTTGACTAAGTCTTCCGTCATATCACCTGTTCCGTCACCTAAGAACAACCGTGCGACTTGAACCCCTAAAATAATCAATGAAAGGACCAAGATTGCCAAGCTCAGTTTTTTACTGAAGCTGTCCAGTCCTCTTTGCAATGGCGTTTTGTGTTCAACCGTACTTTCCAATAAGCCAGCCACTTGACCGATTTCCGTCACATTACCAGTCGCGGTTACGATAAACCGACCACGCCCATAAGTGACGATCGTTCCACTGAAGACCATATTGTCACGGTCGCCGATCGGTGCGGTACGATCGATCACACCTAATTCTTTTTCCGCTGGCGTTGATTCCCCAGTCAGCATTCCTTCATCGACCTTCAAAGAACCCTCTTCGATCAATCGACCATCTGCTGGTACATAGTCCCCAGCTTCTAAAATAACGATATCGCCGACAACCAATTCTTTCGCCAGCACACTTTGTTCTTTGCCATCCCGAATGACGTTAGCATCTGGTGCTGACAAGCTTTTCAAAGCGTCTAACGATCCTTCGGCTTTTTTCGTTTGTATCACACTGACGACGGAATTCAACAAGAGTACTGCGAAGATAACGATGGACTCAACGTGCGCACCCATAACCATTTGGATGATTGCCACGATCAACAAGACGATCACCATCGCATCTTTGAAGGTATCTAAGAATAAGGCAAAGCTAGATTTCTTAGGTGCTTCCTTCAGCTGGTTCAGGCCATTTTCTAACCGCTTGGCTGCCTCTTGCTGCGTCAACCCCTCTGGACTGCTCTGGACCTCTGCCATAATTTCCGAGATTTCTTTTTGATACATTTCTTTCGCCAATTTTTTTGCCCCTTTTAATTTTATTTTCCTTAGGCACTCTGCTAGAAAAAAAGAGACCTAAGACAAGTATACGCTTGTCTTAGGTCTCACCATTTCAAATAATACCAGAAAGCTGTCGCCAGCTTACTTACTGTTGATATTATCGCAGCTTGCGCCACCGGTTACTCCCCTAAGGAATAATAATAAGAATGTATCATTATCATAACGGAAACTGTTGTGCTTGGCAACTATAAAACATCAATTTGAAAATTTTTTGAAAACATTCTTTTTGTTCCCATTCCTTTTTTTCTGTTACACTAAAGAAGAAAGAAATTTGTACGTTACAGGAGGAAAAACGATGGATCTTTTTGATACTTTTACCCGCCACAGCTCTGTCAGAGATTTTCAACCCCGGTCACTATCAAAGGAACTCAAGCAAAAATTAGTAACGGTTGCCCAGAGCGGCTCCAGTTCGAACTTTGTTCAAGCTTATTCGATCATTGAGGTCAGTGATCCTGAAAAACTGGCTGCTATCGAAAAAATTGCCGGTGCCCCAAACTACATCACTCGAACGGGGGTCTTCTATCTTTTTGTCGCCGACTTACATAAGCATCAGCAGCTGCTGGCCCAAGCAGGATTGCCGGATACCCACTTAACCACGATGGAACCATTTATTGTGTCAGTCGTTGATACGACGATCGCTGCCCAAAATATGGTAGCATATGCTGAAGCACAAGACTTAGGAATTTGCTACATCGGCGGCATCCGCAATGATTTGCCTCGTATCGCAGAACTCGTCGGCTTACCAAAATTGACGTTTCCGTTATTCGGTTTAACGATCGGCTATCCGCAACACAGAAATGAGCCGAAAGTCCGCTTGCCCCAAGAAGCGATCGTAAGTGTCGATCAGTATCAACCGCTGACGCAGGAGCAAACAGCCCAGTACAACCAAACGACAGAAGCCTATTATGCACAACGCAGCAGCAATCAACAGCAAACCAATTGGCAAACGAAAATGACGGAATTTTTCCGTGAACCGCGACGTCCAGATGTCGCTGCCTTTATGAAGCAACAAGGCTTCTCAGACCACTTTGGCGAATGAGGACACTAATCACCACGGGAAAATAAAAAACGATCTTTGGCAAGGAATCTTGTCAGGATCGTTTTTTTACTTGGTGTAAAAAATCAGGTTCAGGCTGCTCTTGTATCTTTGTCGCGCTAATTAACGTGCGGCTTCTTGTGCGGTTTCGTTGACGGCAACTGCCTGCTCACATTTTTCCATTAATTCTACGAATGCTTTATCTAACACGGCTGCATTTTCGGAGGTTCGCTGACTGATTTGCGTCATAGGTTGCGCCGCAAGATCCAGCAAATAGGTAGGGATTGCTTCTTTTTCAGAAAAAGTGCCCTTGATCAGCGGCTGGTAGACAGACTCGCCACAAGGTCCAGTTTTGATAAAGGCTAGTTCGAACTGCGCCTTCCCTGACAAGCGCAACCGATAGACCCCTTCATTGGTCAGCAGTTTTTCATCGGTAAAGCGTGCCTGTAATCGTGCAAAGCGTTCATAATCCATGGTATCTGCTCCTTTTTGATTCCTTCTTTCCTCTAGTGTAGCAAATTTCTTGTTAGCAAAACATCTTTTTCATAGAGAACTCCCCCTTTTTCCTCGTTTGGTGATTTTCCACTTTACAAACAGAACAAACGTTCGTATAATTCAAGTGAGGTGAATGCGTATGCCAGCTGCAAAAATCGCTTATGCAAAACAAGAAACCTATGCATTTGAAAAACACTATTATGAATTGGTAAACTTTCCCACACCAGTGGCGCTTTTGTTTGATGAATTCGCATTGACGATGGAGCGCAATCAAAAATCATATATTGCGATCCCCGCGCGCTATTCCGTCTTAAAGGTTCCGCTCGTCTTTGTTTTTCGACTAGAGACTAAGGATGCGCCTGTTTATTATTATGAGCACGTACTTGCTGAAAATAAGATCATTCGCCGCTACAACCCCGAGCGTAACTATTTGCCCGGCGGAAGATAGACCAATGGTCCCCACCCCCGTTTACTGTACCAAGCGGCTGCTCTCTCCTCATGAAAATCACTGAGCAGCAGTTCGAATGTTTGTCATCAAAACAAAACCCCTCTATACTAAAAAGAAAGGGGTTTTTCACAATGACGAAAAAACCGCCGCAAACGTCTGAAGAAAAAGAAGCCGCTTCTAACAATATGGGATTGGGGATCGGTGTCGGAATGGCCTTAGGTGCTGCATTTGGGATGCTGTTTTTTGACAACCTGGCATTAGGCATGGGTTTAGGCATCGCACTAGGTGTAGCGATCGGTGCCGGTATGGATCAAAAAAGCAACAAAGACAAGAAATAGCTGAAGCAAAGAGCTGTGTTTATCTGTCACAGCTTGCTGCCCAGTAAATACAAAAAAAGCCTAGGTTCTGCACTTGTTGTACAGGACCTGGGCTTTTTTGCTACTTCGAGCAATTTTCTCGAAAACAGTTGCTTCACAGTTGGTTACAGCAGATTTCTTTTCGCCATTTCCGTGCGATACAGTTCATAAACCGCATCACTTTGCTTTGCATGACTGCGGTAAAAGAGCCCATAAGAGAAAATCGCTTGGAAATTGCTTCCTTGATTTGCTCGTGCTACAGCGTGGTACAAATTCGCCAACTGCTGATCAGACATCTTCCCGCTTTTGATTTGTTTGGCAACTGCTTTTTGAGAAAGGGTAAATAAAACCGTCGTAAATACTTGATAAACCACCCAAATCGCCAGAATGACCAAAATAAATTTCACCAAATCAGGCATCACTTTTCAACTCCTTACAAAAAGTAAATCATTCGGATGATTTGATGTCAATAATAAAATAACCCAACGAAAATAAAATATTTATTTTCTAAAGTAATAAAATAACAGTACGAAAATGATTGAAACAATCAGTCGTACTGCTATTCCTTTATTACCTCTATTCATCTAAGTATCAATAAATCGACTCAGCTAAAAAAAGAATAGACGGTATCAATGTCTCTTTATTTCGCCAAACGGTAGATAGCATCTGCATAGATCACCGCTGCGTTGAATAGGTCATCCAAGCTCATGAATTCATTGGCTTGGTGCATGGTGTCAACATAGCCTGGGAACATTGCGCCATAGGCAACGCCGCGTTTCAATAGACGGCCGTATGTGCCGCCGCCGATGATTTGTTCAAAGCCTTTTTCGCCGGTATGTTCTTCATAAACCGCCAATAAAGTTTCTACCAATGGATCATCTGCTGGCACGTAGTGAGGTTCCATGTTGCGGTCATTGCGAGTAACGGTGGCCCCTTCCATACCGACGGTGCGTTCCACACCGATTTCAAGTCCTTCCGCAGTTACACCTTTAGGATAACGGAAGTTCAAGGCGATAAAGTTGTCTGCTTGCGTTCCTGCTTGGTTCGCTTTAAAAGCAAACAAGCCAGCATTCATAGTTAATTTACCCATTTTTTCGTCTTCGTACGCCACACCTAATTTTTCACCGTAGAAATCTTCATGGACATAGGCTGCTGCTGCATGGATGAATTGTTTTGCGCCGCCGCCAAAGGCATAGTTATCTAAGAAGACAGCTAAGAAGGTTCCCGCATTGATTCCTGATTGTGGGCTGGCACCATGGGCACCTTTACCGACTAATTCGATCGTCACTTGTTCATTTTCTGTTTCAATTGTGCCCGTCACTGGATTGGCTTCAACGTAATCGAAAAAGGCTTTTTCGATCGCTAATGCTTCTTCTGTTGATGGAGCAATGAAGCTTGCCGTTGCCGTTCCTGGTACCATATTTTCTCGCAAGCCAGCAGTGAAACTTTGTAGCGTGAAGTCTCCTTCATTGTTGCCTTGGAAATGGATCCCTAATGTCACATTTCCTTTTTCTCCATTGATGATTGGGAAATTGGCATCTGGCGAGAAGCCAAAATCAGGCTTTTCTTCATGCTCAAAGTAGTAATCCATATCTGCCCAGCCGCTTTCTTCATCAGAACCAACGACAAAACGGATTTTTTTCGATAATGGCAAGCCCAATTCTTTAATGATTTTCATCCCATAATAGGCGGCCATTGAAGGACCTTTATCATCAGAAGAACCACGAGCATAGATTTTGTTGTCATTGATGACTGGATCATAAGGATCGGTTGACCAGCCGTCACCTGCAGGAACAACATCCATGTGACCGAAGATCCCTAATGTTTCGTCTCCTTCACCAAATTCGATGTGACCAGCGTAATTATCGACGTTTTTGACTGTGAAGCCATCACGTTCGCCATAAGCTAGCATGTGTAGCAACGCATCACGAGGTCCAGGACCAAATGGCGCGTCCGCAGTCACTTTATCATCTTCTCTTTCACTTTTCACTTTCAATAGATCAATCAAGTCGTTCAGCAAATCGTCTTTGCGGGCTTCGACCTCTTTTTTCCAATCGATTGTCATAGTGTTCCCTCCATTTCTGTTCTCGCTATTTATGATAACACTCTTAAACCAAAAAAGGAAAAAAAATTGCGCCTTTTTCCATGGGTCTTTTCTATGAAATTTCTAGGAAACAGGTATAATAAATATAACTCGATTTTGATTAACGAAAGGAGTCATTGCATGGAGCAACTTGATTCTGCGATTTTATCCAAAGTGATCCAACAGCGCCCGACAAAAAGCCACAAAGGTACCTTTGGCCGGGCCGTTTTAGTAGGGGGCAACCGCCAATTCGGTGGGGCGATCTTAATGGCGGCGCAAGCCTGTGTATATGGGGGAACTGGTTTGACCACTGTGATCTCCGATGGCGTCAACCGAACCGCCCTGCACGCCCGCTTGCCTGAAGCGATGTTTGTCGATTGGCAGCAAACAGAACTGATCGATACGGTCACCGAATCGGCGGACGTCCTACTGATTGGTCCCGGATTAGGAGAAGGAAAAAGCAATTTTGATCTGCTGCAGCGGATCGTTTCTGCCCAAAAAGAACACCAATGGTTGGTGATCGATGGTTCGGCGATCAATTTGGCTGCCAAATATCCGCTGATCATCCCCTTTCCTGAACAAGTCGTCTTCACGCCGCATCAGATGGAATGGCAACGGCTCAGCGGACTGGCAATTGCCGACCAGACCGAAGAAAACAATCAGCAAGCCCAACAAAAACTCGGAAGTCTGGTGGTCTTAAAAAGCCATCGCACGCAAATTTACGGTAGCAGCATCGCCCAAAATCCCCTAGGAACACCCGCAATGGCGACCGGCGGCATGGGGGATACGCTGGCAGGCATGATCACCAGCTTTTTGGCACAGTTTGAAAAAACAGAGGAAACGATCCAAGCGGCTGTCTATCTCCATAGCCTGATTGGCGAAGACTTGGCAAAAGAGCACTATGTCGTGTTGCCGACACAAATCAGTGCCGCATTGCCTCAATGGATGAAAAAGCACCAAGCATCTGATCCCGAATGATTTCTTATAAACCATTCACCAAAAAAACGTCCCTTTCTGCATTTGTCGAAAGGGACGTTTTTTCCAATGGTCAGTTAATTGTTAAAATAAACCACTCGCACTTCATACGGCGCCAAGGTTGCTGTTGGAGGAACTGCTTGATTGGTCTCTAAATCAACGACTTCTTTGATCAAGTGTAGTGTCTGCTCTTTCTCAGAAAAATTCATGATGAAAAAGTACGTTCGTTCTGGACTGATCCTGCCTTGGATCGAGACTGCAGGATTGGCATGCGCGATCCTTTCCTCTGCCAAGGACAGCTCACGGACCAAAGAGGCATAAAACTGTTCGAAAAAGTCATAGTTGGTGCGAGCCGCCAGATAGTAGGCGGTGCCTGCACCAAAGGTATGTTTGGTGATCGCAGGTGTTCCTTGGTAAAAATCCGCTTGATACACCCCTAGTACCTCCGCTGTTTCGGCTTCGATGATTGCAGAATAGTCCCGTGTTTCAAAGGGCTGTCCTTGAAAAACCACTTGATTGTGTTCAGTGTCAAAAAGAGTTTCCAGCTCCAGCACGTTGATGCCTAATAACCCTCGCAACGGCTGTGGCAAGCCCCCCATATACAACAGGTCGGTTTCATTGACCATGCCGCTAAAGTAACTGGAAATCAAGGTACCACCAGCTTCCGTGTACTGGCAAAGTTTTGCCATCGTCTCCGATGACATCAAGTAAAGCATCGGAGCGATCACCAACCGATAGTCAGAAAAATCTTGCTCTGGCGTCAAAATATCGACAGCGATGTCTTGTTCCCAGAAATAACGATAATGCTCCTGCAACGTTTGCGGATACCGTCTGGTTGGTCGACCAAACCCGCCGCCTCGCTTCAATGCCCAGTTGCTTTCCCAGTCAAAAAGGATCGCCACTGCTTTTTTTCTTGTGGTTCCTTGAATCTCTTTGATTTTTTCCAAGCGCTTGCCGTAAGCCGCAACTTCTTTGAAGACCCGATTCTCCGTGGAATCATCATGTCCCACGACTGCCCCATGGAATTTTTCTGAATTGCCGCGGGATTGGCGCCATTGAAAATACAAGGTACTATCTGAGCCGTGAGCGATCTGCTGCATGGCACTCAACTGATGGACACCAGGCTTTTTCGCTTTATTAAAGGAATGCCAGTTAACAAAACTCGGCGTGCATTCCATCACTAAAAAGGGCTGTTTCTTCAAAGACCAGTACTGGTCATGCACATAGGCAGATTTCATTGCTGTCGCTGCCAAAGATTCAAAGTTGTTGTTCCAATCAGGGTAACTATCCCAGCTAACGATGTCCACATGACGAGCAAACTTGCTGTAGTCAATGCCTTCTAAAGGAATAAAATCTTGGGTAGCATGTCCTTCCGCCATAAAATTCGTCGTCACAGGAATGTCCGGTGTCAGTTGGCGAATCGGCGTACATTCATGCAAATAAAAATCGATCGTCCTATCTGTAACAAATCGTTTCCAATCAAGATCCATGCCATGCACTTTGTGTTCTCCTAGAGGCGAAGGCGGTAAAACCTGCGACCAATCGGAGTACGTACCACTCCAAAAAGAAGTCCACCAGGCATGATTCAACGTGGCTAAATCACCATATTTCTTTTGCAGCCAACTGCGCCAGTTTTCTTGACAATAGGAACAAAAGCATTCACCAGAGTACTCATTGGAGATATGCCACATGGCTAATGCCGGATGCTTGCCGTAACGTTTTGCCAACTGCTGATTGATTTGCGTTACCTTTTCCCGATAGATCGGTGAAGAGTAACAGTGATTGTGGCGAAACCCATGGGTATGTTTTTGCCCTTGGGCGTTGGTCCGATTGACTTCGGGATACTTTTGGCTCAACCATTGCGGACGTCCACCGCTAGGAGTGGCCAAAATGACTTTGCCGCCGATGCCATGGATCTGATCAAACATACGATCCAACCAGTCAAACTGATAAACGCCTTCTTGCGGCTCTAAGGCACTCCAAGCAAACACCCCTAATGTGACGGTGTTGACATGGGCTTGCTGCATATAAGCAAGATCCTTTTGCAAGATTTCTGGATAAGCCAGCCATTGATCGGGGTTGTAATCCCCGCCATGCATAAACTGCTGATCAAAAAATTGATTGCTCATCATTCTGCTCCTTTTTTGGCATGTAAATGGTATACAAATGATTGAAAATCGCCAGTGACTTGCGCCGTTCCATGGTTGACGGCATTAAACTGATAGGGTTTACGCAACCCTAATTGTCTTAACAGCTGACCAGAGACGGGTTCGCCATTGACCTGGTACACCTGTTGGCCATCGAGAAAGGCTGCGGGCAAAAAGTCTTCCGCCGTCGGATTGGCTTGTGCCAACACGCGAAAGAAAGCAACCAATGCTTCTTCGTTTTGCGGATCATACACCGCCCAAGTTTTTTCATTGCCATGGTCCAACTGCTGCAGCTGGTAAAAAGTGCCAAAGGTCAGCAATTGCCGCTGCTTTTTATAAAAAACGATTTGGGATTTGATTGCCTGCTTTTCAGCGTCAGACAAGTGAAAGAGATCGAGTTCATACCCCAATGGCCCGAACATTGCGACGGTTTGCCGAAAGGCTAAAGAAGTTGTCCTGCCGACTTGGTGGTTTGGTGCCGCCGACACGTGATTGCTGAAGGAGGACAACGGATACCCTAACAACGTTCCGCTTTGGATGGCTAAACGTTCCACTGCATCACTATCATCACTAGGCCAAATCTGCGGACTGTAAAACAAGATCCCCAAATCGTATCTGCCCCCGCCGCCAGCACAGCCTTCGATCAAAAGGGTCGGAAACGCCGCTAAGATTTTTTCATATAAGCGATAAAGGCCTAAAATATAACGATGATAAAACTCCGTCTGAGAAATTCCCTGTTCCGCTAAGTAAGGAGAGTAAGCTTCCGTGATATTGCGGTTCATATCCCATTTGATGTAATCCAGCTTGGTTTCAAGGATCACTTTTTGCATCGCTTCGAAAATTGCCTCGACCACTGCTGGATTGGCAAAATCCAACACGTATTGTCCGCGCCCCACAGAGATCCGCTCATAAGGATGCTTGACTACCCACTCAGGATGCTCTTGGTACAACTGACTATCTGGCGAAACCATTTCTGGTTCAAACCAAATCCCCAGTTGCAGCTGCATGGCATGAATTTTCTCAGCAAAAGACCCGATTCCTTTTGGAAATTTGGCAGGGTCCGCCACCCAATCGCCTAATGAACTGCGGTCGTTATTGCGTTTTCCAAACCAACCATCATCCAGCACAAAGCACTCCATCCCTAACGCCTTGCTTTCTTGGGCTAAGGTCAACAGCTTCTCTTCATTAAAATCAAAATAAGTCGCTTCCCAGTTATTAAAGACGATCGGCCGCTGCCGCTTTTGCCAATAAGGGGCAATCACATGCTTTTCGATAAATTGGGCGGATTCTTGACTCAAACCATTCAGGCCAGCAGCGGTGAAGGTGAAGAGACATTCCGGCGCTTCAAAGGTTTCTCCTTGTGAAAGCTGCCAGCTGAAATGTTCAGGATGTATCCCCAACATCAATCGAACGTTGTCCCATTCATCCATTTCTGCTTGCGCCAAAAAGTTACCAGAATAAATCAGGTTGGCACCGTAGACGTGACCAGTGTCATTGGTGGCTTGCTGTTCTTTTAAGGCAACAAAAGGATTGTGCTGATGACCAGACGCTCCTTTTAACGAGCCGACACTGATCGTCCCTTGGGTCAAAGGAACCGTCTTGATATGTCGTTCTTTCAGCCATGCGCCTGAAAGATGCAGCAGTTCAAAATCACGATTTTTCAGCTCCAAGACACCACTCAAAAAGCGCTGGATGGTTCTAGGCTTGCTCCCCGTATTGGTCAGTGTTTGCTGCCGCGTGATGGTACCTGATCCTTTGAAGATCGTATAGGTGATCGCCAGTTCCAGCTGCCGCTCTTGATCTACCAATTCAAAGACGATGCTTTGGCTTTCATCGGCAGCCGCGAAGCTGGCTGGTTGCGCCAGCTTTCGTTCTTTGCCCTCAAAACAGTGAAAAGCCACAAGTTTAAAATCAACATAAAGTGGGGTTTCTTCCTCAAAAACCGACACTACCCCTTCTCGAAAATCAGAAGTCCCATACGTTGGCAATTCTTGAAAACGGTCTGCCAAGGTAAAAAGATTGTCTGCTTCAAAAAATTTGACGGTTCCTGCCGATTTATTCTCTTTTTTCTCAAGGTACGCTTGATCAAACGGCGCCAGTGTGCCTAGAGATGGCCCAAAATAGACATGACCCAGTTGCTGATTTGGTAACACATTTATGATATAACTGATTTTTTCATTGTATAAGTGAAAGAGTTGTTCGTTCTTTATTTCTATCATTGCTATCCTCAATTTTCCCCATTTTTTTCATTTGTCCCTGCTCGTTGACAAGCTGCTTCAAGATAACGCAAGCGTTTTTTGACACCACGATTGAAAAAGAATTTGTAAAACAGCGCCGCCAGCATAAAACTGTAGGTTGTTTTCTGCTGCTCAAAACGGCTTTGTTCCGAATACGTGACTTGCAGCTTCCCTTTTCGTCCTGGAGCAAAACTGTACCGTTGATCGATCGCTCCTTCTTCATGGGTCGTACAAAGCCACAGCGCATCCGCGGCAATTTTTTTGACCGTCATAACGGCTGGTACCATCCGCGGAGCGGTTTTGGTTTGAATCATCGTTTCAATACGGCAACCTTCCCCGAACGGTTCTTGGGCTTGTTTGGCTAGAAAGAATTTCTCTTGTTCCGCCAATAACACACGGGAAAAGTCCGTAGGTGTGGTATTCATTTGATAACTGCAAGACAATGTATCGGTTCTCATCACAAATTCCTTTCTAAAGGATGCGCTTATTGCATTCCTTTACGTTTCTGGGCTTATCTTTCTTCTACCCTTTGATTGATCGTCTCAGATGCCGCTTGTTCATTTAATGCCGCTTCTGCTTTTTCTTCTTTCAAGTACCCGCGATCCATTACGATCAAGAATGGCACCCAAATCAAGGTCATTACGGCAACCGTCACTAACTGTAAGATTGCGCCGGCAACAGAACCCGTGCCTAACCAACCAGATAAGAAAACAGGGGTCGTCCAAACCACCGTTGCTCCAATTGGTCGTGGCACCAAGCCTGCGGCGATCGCAAAGTAAGAGATCGTCGTACTGGCTAATGGCGCTAAGATCCATGGGACAAAAGCGATCGGGTTCAAGACGATCGGTAAACCAAAGGTCATCGGTTCAGATACGTTGAAAACAGATGGAGCGATCACCGTCTTCATTAATTTTTTCATCCGAATCGAACGAGCGATAAAGAAGGCCATTGTAATCGAGATCCCCAGCTGCATTCCTTGATTGACGAACACGCCCATAAACGTAGTGTTAATGATATGGGGCAATTGTTCAGCCCCTGCTTTGTAAGCTTCATAGTTTTCAATCGCTAACGCATTCATGATTGGATCGATCACCGCATTGACCACTAGTGTCCCGTGAATCCCAAACCACCAGAAGAATTGGGTGAACAAGACGGCGATCAGTACTGCTGGCAACGTACCGCCTAAGCCCATCAATGGTTTTTGCAAAATCTCATAAACGAAATCAACGGCATTGCCCCATGAAGTAAAGGTGAACAAGTAGCGGATCAAATTGAAAAGGAACAACGGTGCCGCACCAGGAATGATGGCGACAAATGATTCTGCGATCATTGGCGGAACCGAATCTGGCATTTTGATCGTCAGCCCAGCCGCACTGATTTTGCAATAGATCTGCGTAGCGATAATGGCCGTGATGATTCCAACAAACATTCCCTCAGCCCCTAATTTCGACAAGGGGATCACTGTACCTAACTCTTCGGATGAGCCAAAAGGCAGCAGCATCAAAAACGAAGACAGTGAGATGGCACCCGCAAATAATTTGGCTTGTCCATACTTGCCAGCCAACTGATAGCCGATCCCAAAAACAACGAAAATAGCGGTGATACTCATGGTTGCATTTCCGATAGGACCAAAAAAGTCGTTTAGAAACGTGATGAATCCCTCTGGAAGTTTTTCCGAGAGTCCGAAAGTAGCAGGCAGATTTTGAATAATAATCATAATTGACGCAAACATTGTCGCAGGAAAAGCGACCATAAACCCATCACGCAGACTTAACAAGTATTTGTTGTTGGCAATGATCTGAGCAAAAGGCACCATCTTTTCGGCTAATTTATCAATAAACTTCATTTCGTTTTCTCCTTTATTTTTAACTGTAAACGTTTACTACAATCAGTATAGTTGTTTAGTTAATGTTTACACAATCCCTAAAATAAAAAAAGATCAGACGTCACTGATCTTTTTCGGCAATCGATTCTCTAATGATCAATTCACTGCCACAAACGACGCGAACCGGCATCGTCCGCACCCCAAGGATTTTATTTTTCGCTAATTCGACACTCATCTGCCCCATCTCTTCAGCTTTCATCTTGACGGAAGACAGTGCGGGCGTCATAAATTGCGCCATTTCGATATCATCAAAACTAACGACTGACACATCTTTAGGAATCGATAGCCCCGCTTCAGTGAGTGCCTTGTAAACCCCGACAGCCATAGGATCGCTGGCAACGACGATCGCTGTGGGGCGAGGATTCATTTGCGCGATCTGCTGACCAAAATGCAAACCAGTCTCTGGTGACCATTTCCCCTGCAGCACGGTTGTGAACTTTTCCAATTTATTGAGCAGCATCCATTGGCGGTAGTTTTCTGCTCGAATCTCTTGTTCATCGTAAACGACTTCGCCAGAAATCGTCACTCGGCTGGCAACACCACCCACAAAGGCGATATGCTCATGACCCTTCTCTTTTAACATCGTGAGGATCTGGTGGGTCTTTTGGGCAAAATCGGTTTGGATGCAATCGTAGCTGGGTGCTTCACTATAATTATCCACCAGGATAATATTGGCATTTTGCTGACTGATCTCTGCCAAAGCATCGCTGGTCATCTCTCCAATAATAATGACTGCGCCATACTTCGCCAATTGCGCCAAATCTTTTTGAGGCTCCCGCATGGAAAAGGCCCGAATCGTTTTTAAGCGCCACTTCGCCGCTTCTTTTTCGATCCCATTGCGGATCATCATAAAGTACGGATCGTTTCTTTCCGACTCTCGATCGTGGCGGGTAATGATGGCAATCGTGTTTTGGTCGCCGACTTCACGGGAATGGGGTTGATTTTTTTCTTTTGAATAGTTCATTTGGTTGGCGATCTCAATGACTCGTTGCCGCGTGTGTTCATTGATACTGAAGGTTTCATCATTGTTAAGGATTCTAGAAACACTTGCTACCGACACCCCGGCTAATTTCGCGATATCTCTCATACTTGCCATAGCTGCACCTCATCTGTTTACTGTTTACTAAATTCACCTTCAGCATAGGCATAATTTTCGACCCTGTCAACCTTCTTTTCACAAAAAAACGGAACTCCCTAGCTTTTCACTAAAGAAGTTCCGGGATACCCGTTTGTTTTCTATTTGAACGCTTTGTCACAGAGCACGACATTGACCAAATACAAGGTGCTGATTCCTAAGACCAATAAGTAGACAGGACCAAACAGCAAAAAGGTCAAGACAAGTGTCACTGTTACTAAAAGATGCGCCAGTACTCTTTTTGGTGAACGCGCAAACTGATAAAAACTATAAAACAATGAGATGGGCTGCTGCGGATAGGTGTGAAGCAGCCTCGTTTGATAAAGTAAGACCAAGCAAAACAAGCCAAAGGTGAGCGCTAACGCGTAACTAGCGATCTGAAACAGCGGGTGCTGCAGACGGCGAAAGACAAAACTGTCCACTAAAAGCAGCAGAAAGAATAGACTGAGCAAACGATCTTGCCCTTTTCTCGTTGCCCACTGTTGATGAAACACCTGCTGAAAACGAGCTTTGCTACTTGCTTCCAAGCCATCGTTCCGCAGTTCCACCAAAGTCCCGATCAATGCTCGACTAGCAGTGGTACTGGTAATCAAAGGCAAGGAATACAACAGCCACATGCCTTGTAAAACCAGCAAATGCGGGAGCCAATTGATGCCAGTCAGCAGCCCTTGGTTCAAGCGTTGCGGCGTGACTTTTGTTCTCATCCTTTGGAACCTCCCGTCAGATCCATTCCTTCAATAAAGTAGCGTTGTGCGAGGAAGAACAGCAAGATCGTCGGCAATAACACAAGCGTTGCTCCTGCCATCAAGTAGTTCCACTGGGTCGTTGATTGGTTTTGGAAGACTTGCAAGCCAATCTGCAGCGTGTACTTTTCTTGGTTTTGAATATACAGTAACGGCCCTAAGAAATCATTCCACGCCCCATTGAAGGAGTTGATGGCGATGGTGATCAGTGCGGGTTTCGTCAATGGGATCATTAGATGGCTCCAAATATAAAGATGATTGGCGCCATCGATCTTAGCGGCTTCGATCAATTCATTGTTGACGGACAAGTAAAACTGCCGCATCAAGAAAATGTTAAAGGCGTTGCCGAAAAACGCTGGAACGATCAGCGGCAGATAGGTGCCGACCCAGCCGATTTTGGAAAACAAAACATACTGCGGGATCATCGTCACAAAGCCAGGAATCATCATGGTAGACAAGACGAGGGCAAAGATCAGATTTTTTCCTGGAAAGGCCAATTTTGCAAACCCATAAGCAATGAAGGAATTTGATAAGACATTCCCGAAGACCACTAAGACAGTAATGAATAACGTATTTTTTGCATACTGCCAAAAAGGAAAGGCGTTGATGGTCTCCAAATAATTGCCAAGATTGATTTCTTCTGGGAAAAAGGTCGGCGGGTAACGCACGATCTCCTCCATCGGTTTCAATGACGTAAAGACCATCCACAGCAACGGAATCAGCAGCACGATCCCGATGATCGACATCACCACATAGCTGATGATTTTCTTGACTCGCTGTTGGCTTGATTTGCTTCGCGTTTTTGTCGTCATTTCCATTAGCTGCCACCTCCGGTATAGTGAACCCAGCGTGGTGCCAGCTTGAGATTGATAAAGGTCAAGACTAGGACGATCAAGAACAAGATCATCGACATTGCCATCGCATAACCCATATCAAAGGCAACAAATGCTTTGTTCCACATATGCAAATTATAGAATAGCAACGAATTCGCCGGACCGCCGGTACCATTTTTGGTCATCACGTATGCTTCTTGGAAAATTTGAAAAGAACCGATCGTTGAAGTAATCACATCATAGAAGATGATCGGCGTGATCAAAGGAATCGTAATATTTTTGAATTTCGCCCAAACCCCCGCTCCATCGATCTCAGCCGATTCGTACAGCGTCGGCGAAATATTTTGCAAGGTAGCTAGATACAAGAGCATCGCGCCCCCTGAACTCCAAATCTTCATCAAAATCAACGCTGGTTTCGTCCATTCTGGATCAAACAGCCATGCCGGACCTTTGATATTGAACCAGCTCAAGAAGGTATTGATCAATCCTGCGGAAGGAGATAATAATTGCATCCATAAGACGTAGACGGCAACCCCTGAAAGGATCGCTGGTAAGTAAAAGGTCGTTCGGAAAAAACTGATTCCGCGGATTTTTTGATTCAGTAAAGTGGCTAGAAAAACACTGAATAACGTGGTTAAGGGAACATTGAAGAGTACAAAATACGCCGTGTTATAAAGAGATTTCCAAAACAGGGTATCTTGCGTGAACATGCGGGTAAAGTTCTTAAAGCCGATAAAATTCATTTTTGAAGTCAGATTGTAATCGGTAAAGCTTCCTACGAAGGAAAACAGCATGGGCCCTAACATAAAGATCACGAACCCAAGCAAAAATGGTGCTACGAAGAAGTAGCCCCAAAGAGCTTCTTGCCGTTTACTTTTTGAACGCTTCTTTGGCATTCCTTCCACTCCATTCTATTTTTACTCATTGTTTATTCAAGAAAACACGTCCGCTTCGCAAAGCAGAAAGCAAAGCCCAGTCCGCTAACCGACTGGACTTTCCTTCTTTTTTAAAAACGCTCGTTTTGAAATTTATTTGTTTTGCTCAACGAGATCTTCGACCGCTTTTTGCGCATCTGCCAACCCTTCAGCCGGTGTTTTGCTGCCCAGCATGATTTGGTCGATCTGTTCATTGACAAGACTGCTGAAATCAGGAGCTGTCAATGGTACAGGTGTGATCACCGTATTGGCAAAGTTTTCATCTGCCATTTGGTAGATCATTTGGCCGTTTTCATCTAGATTGTCGTTGTTGACCAAGTTTTCGTTGGCTGTTCGATTCGCCATGATATCAAAGCTTTTCTCACCAAATTTCTCTTGAACTTCTGGTGTCGACAAGTATTTGATAAACTCATAGGACGCTTCAGGATCTTTGGCTCCGTATGGCACTTCTAAGACGAACCCGCCACCCCATGACCAGTGACCAGAACCACTTTCTTTTTCAGGAATTTGAATGACCCCAAATTCAAAGTCATCCGGTGCATTTTCCGCTAAACTTGAGTAGTAGTTGATGTTTTGCGCACGCATCGCCACTAATCCAGAAATGAATGGATCGGCAACACCTGAACCAAATTCAGCTTCTAACCGATTGATGGTATCTTGACCATAATACTCTTGCCAGTCTAAGATCCATTCCAACGCTTCCACTTTGTTGTCTGTATCGATTTTGACGTTCTCATCCTTGTCAAACCAGCTGACGCCATCGTCGGCATTCAAGGCCCACACATCGGCGCCTAAATTCCACAATGGGTAAAAACCGATCCGCTCAAAGTCATCACCGTTTTTGACATCTAATTTACGAGCAACTGTTTCTAACTCCTCCCACGTTTGGGGCAGTTGCTCTTCACTGATACCTGCCTCTTTAAAGAGTGTCTTGTTGTAGAAAATCACTTGCGTATCTGTATTGAAAGGAACAGCATACGCATCCCCTTCATACTCCACCGTATCCCATAATTGCGGATAAAATTCATCAGAAAAGCCTTCTTCGATATACTCGCTTAAATTTGTTGCTTGCTGCGCTTCTGCCCGCTGAGCAACAGAATTAATATCTTGTACAATAACATCAGGCGGATTACCAGCAGTGATCGACGACAGTGATTTTGTCCAAATATCGCCCCAAGGCTGGTAGCTGTATTTGACCTCGATTTTATCTTGTGACGCATTAAAATCATCAATAATTTCTTCAATTACTTCTTGTCTTGCACCAGACCCCCAGAAGGACCAAAAATCCAACGTCGTTTTGCCATCTGCTGACTCATTCCCCGAGGAATCAGCGGTTTCGCTATTGCCACATCCTGCCGCCAGTACACCAACTGAAAAAAGCAAAGTCCCCATATAAAATAACTTTCTCATTTAACCTAACCTACTTTCATTTATTTTTAATGTACTATTTAAAAGCTATCACTACTTCTTCTTTTCAGCAAACAAAAAGCATCGTTATTCGAATAAAAAAATAACATTTTTACCGTTTCACGATAAGAAGAGCGTTTTCTTTGAAAATTTAAAAAAAGTGGGGCATCATAGAAATAGCACCTATTTTTCAACCTCTCGTTAGATCATTTGAAAAACGATGTTTATAGAAAGGGAGTAACCACATGCTAGTCATTGTCGATATGCAAAACCAAATTCTCGATGAAGAGAACGAAGCGTATGTGCCAGATAGCGCCGCTCTCGTCAAACGAATCGCCAAGCGCCTAGAACAAGCGCGGGCGAATGGGGAGTACATCTTACACACCCGCGACATCCCAATCGAAGTCAAAGGAACGTCTGATGAAGAAGCCGCTGCCCTGCAGCTTATCCCAGAACTTAAGCCTCTCGAAAATGAAAAAGTCGTCAAGAAATACTATTACAGTATTCCACCTGAAGTCTTGATCGACATCAAGAAAAATCTATTTAAGCCTGAAGAAGAAAAGAAAATCGAAATCACCGGTGTTGAAACCAACATCTGCGTCCTTTCCAATACGATCGAGATCCAAAGCGCCTTTCCTGACGCTGATTTCACCATCAATAAAACATTAGTCGCCGGTAAAAATCACGAGTCGCAAGGACTCGACATCTTACGAGACTTCAATGTCCAAATCATTGATGGAACAAAATAAACCAATGACCAATAAATAACGAAAGCTCCCTGTTCAAGGAACAGAGAGCTTTTTCAATTTAATTATTCATTCAATTCATTGAGCCATCTAATAGCTCGGTCGGAATTTCAATCCGAACCTCATTTTCTGTCTGACAGTTTGGACATACGAAGGTTCCTTCGATGGCTTCCTTCACTTCCCCGTAAGTATAATGAATAGCGATTTCATCTTCTGCCAATTCATTCGTTTCCAACGGTGGTACCATGGTTAATTGCCCCTCGCTGTCTTCTTGTAAATGAACGACTAGCTTCCCATCAAAGTTTTCATTGCAATTGGTGCAGGAAGCTTTTCCTCGAATCGTTAGATCCATGATCATCCCTCCTCATTTCTTGTCACTGGTTGATGCAGGTTCCAGTAGATACTCGTAACACATGCATGCTTCACTTTAATAGTGTCACGCTTTCACTTTTTTAGCAAATCATCTGTTTTTCTTTTTTTAAACCATTGATGAAGAAAAATCCTAATCAACCGTTTTGAGCGTTTTCGTTGTCAAATCGTTAAAATCCTTGCAGAATTAACTTATCTGTTACTGAAAAGTAAAAACATGTTGTTGGAAAAATTAGTGATTGTCCGAACTTATCTGAACAAACAAGGAGGAAAAATGATGCAAGCAGTAACCTGGCAAGGAAATCAAAAAATGGACGTTCGCCGTGTAGAAGATCCAACGATTTTAGAACCGACGGATGCGATCATCCGAATCACCGCAACTGCAATCTGCGGCTCTGATCTCCACCTTTACCACCATGGCGGCTCGGTTTTGGAAGAAGGCTATGTCGTTGGTCACGAACCAATGGGTATTGTCGAAGAAGTCGGCAGTCAAATACAGAAACTAAAAAAAGGCGACCGCGTCGTCATCCCTTTCAATATCGGTTGCGGTCACTGCCACTTTTGTCAAAATGAGATGGAAAGTCAATGCGACAATTCTTCAGAAGATACATTGTATGGCGGCTTATTCGGTTTTGGAAAAATGAACGGCAACCACTGGGGCGGTCAAGCCGAATTCTTGCGCGTACCGTTCGCAGATTTCACCTCGTTTATCGTACCTGAATCAACGATCCCTGATGAAAAAGTATTGTTTTTATCTGACATCTTACCTACAGCATATTGGAGCGTCCAAAATGCCGGCGTCAAAAAAGATGATACCGTGATCGTCTTAGGCTCAGGACCAGTTGGCTTGTTTGCGCAAAAATTTGCTGTGATGGCAGGCGCTAAGCGGGTGATTGCCGTGGACCCTGTTGCTCATCGCCTAGAAAAAGCCAGCAGCTACAATCAAGTCGAAACATTCCAATTGGATGATCTGGCTACTAGTGCCGATGAATTGTATGAGCTGACCAAAGGTGGCGCTGATGTGATCATCGACTGTGTTGGGATGGATGGTTTAGAACCCGTCAAAGAAAAAGCCAAAAATCTAGTCAGCTTGCAAAGTGGAACAATCTCACCGATCCAGATGGCCGCCAAGGCAGTCAAAAAATTTGGTACCGTCCAAATCACTGGCGTTTACATGACACCTGCTTCTTCTTATCCATTGCAAGAATTCTTTATGCGCAACATTGATGTCAAACACGGGCAAGCACCTGTGATCCATTTGATGCCAAAAATTTATGATATGATCGCGGACGGTTTGTTTGACCCGTCACAGATCATCACCCACACGATGCCTTTAGCAGATGCTGCCAAAGCGTATGAGATTTTTGACAAAAAAGAAGACAAGAACATCAAAGTTGTCTTGAAACCTTAGCACAAATAAAGGAGCAGTGATGGCACCTATGCCAAAAATCAAACGGAGTGAACATCAATTCGATCCTGGAAAAGAAGAAGATGTGATCATCAAGGCAAGTCGCTTTCGCATCTACTTTCAAAATCGCTACATGTTGATCTCACTTACGAATGATATTTTGACGGGCTTGTTTTATATTTTCGGGAGTATCGTTTCATTAACTAGCTTACCTGCGATTTACGGAACGATCGCCTATTTGATCGGCGGTGTCTTTTTGACCATTCGCCCGCTGATTAAAATCGTTCGCCATGTCTATATCTATAATGATCGCAATCAAGAAGGCGAGAAAGAAAAAGATGTCACCATCACCGACGATGAAAGTTGATGGGGCGACAACTAGAGAGGAGTTTCCTATGTTAAAAACATTTGATGGGATCGCACTGACACTATTGATCATCGGTGGGATCAATTGGCTGCTGGTCGGCGCCTTCGAGTTTGACCTTGTCGCAGCGATCACCGGCGGCAGCACGTCGATCATTGCCCGCGTCATTTATATTCTAGTTGGGATCAGCGCATTGTATAGCCTAAAATTCTTTCCAGCTATCGCCCGCCAACAAACACTCGACTAAATGAAAATAAAGCCTGCATCTGCGGTGTGCTGACCCCAAAAAAGTTAGATTTTTGGTCTAACTTTTTGAGGTCGCATCTGTGGATGTAGTTTTTTTGTCTACAATCATTGAAAAAAAACACCAGTTGTACTACTCTTGTATTTAACCTACTATTTTCGAAAATATAAAAAGGACGTGACTCATGACCCCACCTACTAGACCCTCGCTGATACGTCGGATACTCGGTCGGATGCTTTTGCTATTGATTTTCTTATTTATTCTAGGTATTATTGGCGGAATTATTGTTTTAAATAACCTCACCATCGCGGAAAATTGGTTTGGTCTGAATGAATACCAAGTCGTTGAAACCAGGCATCAGATCATTCGTTTGTTCCCCTACTTTTGGGTAGCAGGGATCCTGCTGGTCTTTTTGATCGGTCTGATCATCGGTCTCAAAAAACACAAAAAGTCGCCATTTTACTGGTTATTCTCATTGCTCTTGCTGCCAGCGATTCTCTTTTGTATTGGCGTAGTTTCCACCTTTTTACCTGTAGACCGCCAACTCTTTCGAGAAGAAACCAGTGCCAAAGAAATTATGGCGGCGCTGCCAAATCAATCTTCATTCAAGGACAAAGAGCTGCAACTGGTCAGCTATAGTTTTCACATCCGCAATGTCCCGCTAAAAAGCGGCATTTATGCAGTTGCGCGAGTGATCAATCCAAACACAGGCCTACAAGACGAGTATTGGTATTACCCAGAAAATCTGTTGACCAAATGGAAAAAAGACGACGATACGATCGAGCTTTCGATGGAAGATACCATTGCCTTTGATGCCATCGACTGGGGCGTCATTCCCAAGATCATCAAGGATTCTGAGGCGCGAGCAGCTCAGCTAAATCACTATGTTCCTGGCGTCAGCATCGTCATTTTAAACGGCTTCCAAGGCGAATGGACTTGGACCGTTGGTTTAAATGGGATTCGTAATCGAACCGAGATCAATTATGTCTATGATCTCAAAGGAAATTATCAATCCGAATGGCAATAAAACAAGCGGCACCTATCCCTGTGAATAGGTGCCACTTTTGCTTTTATCGGTTTACTGATCCAAGTCTTTGACACACCGAAACCCTAAATTATTGGCTGCCGACATCCCAGAATTACCATTTCTAGCGGCAATTCGGTATCGTTTGCAATAGGATTCATGGCACAAAAACGACCCGCCGCGAGTCGCATACATTTGATCATCTTGTGTTTGATTCCTTATCCAAAAGGTTTGTCCCGTCTGTTGTTGAAACTGCGTCAACGGGATGCGGGCAGGATTGACGCACCATTCCCAGACGTTGCCGATCACTTGATACAGACCAAAGCCGTTGGGCTCATACCATTTCGCTGGCGCTGTATTGGCAAAGCCATCTGCTCGCGTGTTGCTTTTTGGAAACTCGCCTTGCCAAATATTGCAATGATAGGTATTTTCTGCCAAAAATTCCCTTTCCCAAGGATATTTTTCAAAACTTGTCCCGCCTTTTGCAGCGATCTCCCACTCTGCTTCTGTCGGGAGGCGTTTTTTTGCCCATTGGCAATAGGCGATCGCATCGTTGCGAGACACCTGAACCACTGGGTGATCCATCCGCTGGGCAATCGTTGAATCAGGTCCTTCAGGATGACGCCAATCTGCGCCGCTAACCGCGTACCACCAAGCCATATTCGGTACCTTTTGACTGCGGTGTTTCGTTTGCTCACTTAAAAAATAGTGAAAAACGAACGACCAGCCAAAGCGCTCGGCTTCTGTGACATATCCTGTTGCTTCCACAAAAACTTGGAAAGCTTGGTTCGTCACCGTCGTGGCATCAATGGCAAATGCTGGGCTGTCGAGGCTGATTTGCGGTCCCTCAAGATCCTCGGCAAAGCCGTCCATCGTATTCGTGCCGATTCGATAAGTTCCTGCTGGAATCGTGGGCATCTGTTTGCCTCCTTTTTACAATAATTGATAGCCATTGTACAGATTGATCAGTAACACCAGCACGATCACGGTTTGGAATACCAGTGTCACTCGCTGCGGTGACAGGACGTTGCTGGCCTTGGCGCCTAATAGTCCTCCCACGATCGCGGCTGGAATAACAAACCACAAAATTTGCAGATCATACGCACCAAAACCTGTCGAAAAAGCGATCGTCAAAATTTTTGCCAGCTGCGAGAAAAAAATCGTACAAATTGAATAAATCGTCGCCTCTTTGATCGGCATGGCAAACAGCAACATCAATAAAGAAACATTGATGGGTCCGCCGCCGATCCCCAGCAAACTGGCTAGAAAACCGAGAATCAAACCGCAAGCTGCATACCAGCCGACTTTTTCCAACGCAAACCCGCGCCAGTTATATTTTGTATACAAAAAAGCAAACAATAGTGTCAGCACGGTCACAAGGATTTGGATCAGCTGAACCATCTTGTCGTCTCGAAAAACCAGCAATAGCTGTTCAAAGGCAACATTGCCTAAAACACCGCCTAACACAGCACCACCAGAAACCCACAAGGCAATCGACCAATTGATTTTCCGTCCACTGGCTAATTGTCTAGCTGTCGAAACGATAGACATCGTGAAGACAGCTGTCGCCGAGTAAAAAGAGATCGCAGCAACAGAATGGGCGCCGATAAAATCGAAAATCGGTTTGATCAGCACGCCGCCCCCCATGCCGGAAACTGCCCCTACGGCATTTGCTAAGACGATCACGAGAAAATAAATCAGTCCGATCATTGTCTCACCCCTTGCAACAGCCCCAATATCTCATTGATTCTGGGTGTGAAGTCTTTTAACAGCTCCTGATAGCCGCAAAACCCCTCACTATCCACGTACATTGCATCTTTCATTCGTTTACAGCCTCCTCGGCACATTTTTTGGAAAGGACATTGCGTACACTTCGAAGGCATGTCTTTTTTCTGGCACAAAAACTGCTGCGAACAGTCTTGAGAAAACAATTCCCGCAACGTTTGCTCTTGGATATAGCCCATGCGAAACTCATCTAATACATAGAAGTCACAAGGATAGACACTGCCGTCGGCTTCGATCACATACTGCACTTGGCAGTTGCCTAGAATCCCACAGGCAGTTACTTGCTGCCGCACCAATAGATTTAGTAAATCATCGAACAGCTTAATACTTAGGTAGCGCCCTTGTGTCAATTCCTGCAGCCAAAACGCCAACAGCTGCTGATAAAAGTGCGCAAAGCTTCTTGGTGTCAAGGCATAGTCGTTCGTTGACGTGGCATCCAAATCAGCCAAACAAGGAATGAACTGCACAAAGGCAATCTGCTCTTCCTTGAGAAAATCAAACACACGCTGGGCTTCCTTTGCTAATGGATTTGTCAACACGCACAAGACATTGTACTCGATCTGATAGGCGTCCAATAACCGCTTGGTCTGCAAAACCCGCGCAAAGGTCCCCCGCCCTTTGGCGTCTAATCGATGCCGATCGTGCGCAAGCGGATGCCCATCGATCGACAGCCCGACTAAAAAGCGATACTCTTTCAAAAAACGACACCATTTATCATTGATCACCATGCCGTTGGTCTGGATCGCATAGTGTACTGTCACTCGCTTTTTTTGCGCCGCAACATAAGCCGTTAGTTTTCTAAAATAACTCAGCCCTGCCATCGTCGGCTCTCCGCCTTGAAATGCCAACGTCAAATGATCGCCAGCTTCTAAGTCTGCATAGATGTTTGCAATCATCTTTTCCATTACATCCTCTTTCATTTTGCCAAAGGAACGCACTTCGCGCAAGGAACTGACGTTGGCATAAAAGCAATAGGTGCAGCGCAGATTGCAAAGAGAGGATGCTGGCTTGATCAATACGGAGATGTGTTTCATGTGGAGGCCTCGATTCTTTTTTTACTTTTTTAGCGTTTGTCGCGTTTCATCGGAACAAAATCAGTCGTTTCCATATAAAAACGAGTAACGCGTTGTTTCATTTTCTCGACAATTTCGGCGTATGCTTTTTCTAGCGCCAAATTCTTGATTTCCATCGGGTCTTTTTCCAAATCATATAGTTCGTCATGCTCATAAAGACGCATCACATATTTATAGTTTCCCATCTTGCACATAACTGCTTTTGTATGTTCCGGACCTTCGCTATACTGTGTCGCAAGCCGCGGCCAATACGGAGATTTCGGTCCATGCCCCAGCTCCATCGCTTGTGTCTCCCCATGAGTGCGTCCGCCTTCGCAAAAAACAGCATCTTTGTGCTCTTCGGCTCCTTTGATCACAGGAACCAAGGATTTTCCAAATTGTGTATAGGAAAGATCAAACTCAGCCATTTCGGCGATCGTTGCTGGTAAATCTAGCAGTTCCGCTTGTGCTTTGGTGATTCGCGGCACACTTTCAATCGTTTTAGCAGGTTTGATGACCAATGGGACATTCGTGATCGGCTCTTCAAAACAGTTTTGGACTTTTTCAGTGATCGTGTAGTCACCAGTATAGTCCCCATGATCACTGAAAACAATGAGGTTTGTCTCATCATAAAAGCCTGTTTCACGCAGCTTCTCTTTGATCATGCCCAGTTGATGATCAAAGCGCGAAACCATTGCTAAATAGGTGGCACGTAATTCATCAAAGCGCTCTTCTGTCCAACCGTTCAAATTCTGTTTCTCATTGATGCCATACAGCATTGAGGCTTTGTTAGGAATATCTTTGATGTTCGGTCGGCGTTTCGGCAGTTTCTGACGATCAATACTCGAATACCATGGATCTTCGCAAGCATAGGGTGGATGTGGGAATGAGATCGTACAATAAACGAAAAATGGTTTGTCTGTCTTTTCCTGACTGCGACGTTCAAGATAGTCCAACGCCTTTTTCACACAATTCCAATCCGTTTTGCCATAACCCTCACTATCTGGTAATTTTCCCATATAAAATGAATAATACGTATCTCCTGAAAGCATCTGGTCGTACAGCTGTTTACTGGCTTCGTTCATATCGGCGGAATGATTGACTTCACTGTTTTGTGCATCCCGAGTGTTTTCGTCTACCACACCGTCATAATATTCATCACAATAGTCTGTTTTTGGTTTATCTCCCGGAACCACATCATTTCTGCCGATCCAGATGACTTCATAGCCTTGATTCTTCATTTCTTTCAAAATATTGGGTTCATCTTCTCTTTGCAAATAGTGCATCGTTCGATGCCCATTGACATGTGGATAAAAACCCGTCAGAAAACTATTTCTAGAAGGCACACAGACGGGGTTTTGGCAGTAGGCATTTTCAAATGAAACCCCTTCTTCTGCCAGTTCATCAAAGTTAGGGGTGATTGATGCGGGATTCCCCATATGTGCGAGTGCGTCATTTCTCATCTGATCTGCTACGAATAAAAAGATATTTTTTTTCAACTTGTCTTTCCTCCTAACCGATGACCGTTAATAAGGTATCTTGTTTTTCAACATCTTGTTTGTCTGTTTCAACAATATCTAGGTAATCCGCCGTGTTTGAAATAATAATCGGTGTCACGATGGAATAGCCTTCTTTTTCCAATGCGTCTTTATCAAAACTTAAAAGTAATTGTCCCTTCGTTACTGAGTCTCCTTGGGCAACTGCTGGCTGGAAATACTGTCCTTTCAAATTCACTGTATCCATCCCTACATGAATCAGAACTTCAACGCCATCTGCGGTCGTGATTCCCACTGCATGATTTGTCGGAAAAAGTGTTGAAACGATTCCATCTGCTGGTGCGTAGACCTTTCCTTCTGACGGAATGACAGCTAATCCTTTCCCTAACAATCCGCTGGAAAACGCTTCGTCTTTCACTTCTTTTAGTGGGATGATCGTTCCTCTAACCGGTGTTGCCAAATCATAGAGAACAGTTTGTCCAAGTTCATGATTCAGTGTCGATGGCTCCACGTTTTTTTCCTCGGTGCTTTCACTAGCTGGTTCATCATCGCTTTTAGGATCATAGGCATAAAAGAACGTGATCAAAAATCCTAATGCAAAGGCAACGGCACTAGCTATGGCAAACCCGATAAAGCTATTATCAATGCCATTTTCTGGGTGAATAAATCGTGGTAAAGCGAAAATACCTGTCCCGCCGTTGATGTAGACTCTCGTTTTGAACAATCCCATGATTCCTCCGGCAACAGCGACTGCGATGGAGGTAGTATAAAATGCTTTTTTCCTAGGTAAGGTTACCCCATACAGTGCCGGCTCCGTGATACCAAAGATAGCCGAAAGAAAAGCAGGGAAGGCGATTTCTTTTAATTTTTTGTTTCTAGTTTTCAAAAAGATTGCGAGGGTGACTCCCGCCATCGCCACGGGAGTTGCCAGACCAGCCATCATCACGACATCGTACCCTAGTGTGGCATAGTTGTTCAAAGCGATCGGCACAAAACCCCAATGCAGGCCAAACATAATGAAGACTTGCCAAAATCCCCCAATAACAATACCAGCGATAATCGGACTAAACTCGTAAGCAGCTGACAATGCTTGCCCTAATAGTAATCCTGCCCAAGTAGTAATCGGTCCAACGATTAGAAAGACTAATGGAACTGTGATTATCAAGGTCAGAAAAGAAACAAAGAAACTCCGCACTGCTCGTGGAATCAATAAAGAAAAGAAAGCTTCTAGTTTTGATGCCAAATAAGTAGCTGCAATAATCGGAATCACACTTGAAGTATAGCTCATCAATATAACAGGGATTCCAAGAAAAGTAATATAGATTGGAGATTCTAAGACAGAACCTGCAAATAAGGTATACATCGCTTCGCTTCCGCCATTTGCTGCTATGATCGTCGGATAAACTAATGCTGCCCCGATCGCCATTCCGATAAAGGGTTTACCCCCAAATTTTTTCGAAGCAGTGTACCCTAGAAAGAGTGGGAAGAAATAAAACAATCCATCCCCTGTCGCATTTAAAATCAAATACGTTCCTGATGCTTTATCCAGCACTTCAAATGTTGTCAATAAAGCAAGTAACCCTTTGATCATCCCTGCTGCCATCAAGACATTGATGATCGGCGTAAAAATACCAGCGACAATATCGATAAACCGATTTAGAATCCCTTTGGGTTCTTCCTCTTGCCCAGAAGTTTCTTCCGTATTCATATCGATCATGTCCGTAAATTCTTTGTAAACTTCTGCTACGTGATTTCCGATAACTACTTGATATTGTCCCCCACTTTGGACGACGGTGACAACCCCCGGCAAGTTTTTGATCGTTTGGGTCTGGGCTTTTGATTCATCTTTAAGTTTAAACCGAAGACGGGTAATACAATGCGTCAATCCAGCAATGTTTTCTTTTCCGCCGATATTCTTTAAAATTTGTTCATTCAATTCTTGGTATTGCATCTCATTCATTCCTTTCTCTACTATACAACCAATAAAAAAGGCAAGACCAAACAACACTACATTTCTTGTAGCCTTGTCAAGTCTTGCCTGCTTTACCAGTAACACCTTGAATTATTGATCGATCAATTTTTGTACATGAAGCGTTAAATACAATTGTTCATCGTCATATAATGTTTTATTTAAATATTCGCCAATCAAACGGGTGGTTTCATAGGCTTTAGGATATTTATCAATCACGTGGACTAACAGAGGATTCCCGACGCCTTCAACGATTTCCTTGTTTTCAATCCGTTTAAAAAAGAATCTCAAATGGGTGACGAAGCGATCGAAAGCTAAACTATTCTCATCAATGTGCACACGATTGTGAATACGAATAAGTGAAATAATGTCTTTGATTTTTTGTGTCAGCAATTCGATATCTTCCATCTTCTCTGAATCGTCATTGATTTGCGCATTAATAAAATGCATGGCGATATTACTGATCTCTGCCTCATTTAGGGAGAATTGCGTTTTGCTTTCAATCAATCGAACCGCATGCTCTCCTACTGCATACTCGTTGGGATAGAAACGCTTGATTTCCCAAGTCAAGCGATTGTTGATGCTGATCCCTTCTTCTTTCAAGCGAATCAAATTATAGATGTGATCCGTCAAAGAGATGTAAATGGAATCACTTAATTGGTAGGAAATGACTTGCTTTCCATAACGGATAATATCATCCGCAAGAGACGCATATTGGATTGGAATGTTCTCTAGTAATTCCATCAAACGATCAGAGGATTTCTTATGAAGCACAAACACTTTTTCAATTTTTGATTCATCGGCGGTTTGTCCTGGTTTCATTTTGAAGCCAAGGCCGGTACCGATCCAGATAAAATCTTTGCCATCTTGTCCGACCAAAACTGCATTGTTGTTTAAGATTTTTTTGATCTTCAAGACGCTTCTCACCTCCTTAAAATGAAAAAAGGCGATACCTTAATACATGTGTAGGATCCATACACACGTAAAAAGGTATAGCCTGCATTATCAGTAACTACCCATTTGATTGCCTTTACTATACTATTTTTCTAGAAACGTTGCAAGCGTTTTATTGATTTTTCTTTTTTTCGCTTCGTTTCAAATAGACACGGATCAGCCTTTCTCCAAACTGCTCACTGGTCCAGCAAACGGCTTTGCCCTTCGATTTTTTGGATCTCCGTAATGTCTTGCGTGACTTCTAGACAACCTAAATAGATGCCTGCTTCATTTTTTAATGCAAAGTAGCGAATATAGATTTTACGGCCCCGCATATCGATCCAAAATTCAGCTGTCTCCCTTGTACCCGCTCGAAAATCATCCAAAATCTGTTGCACGAGATGCATGCTTTTCGGTGGATGGCAGTTGACGACTTCACGACCTAAAACCGAATTCGTTCGTGGAAAGACGCGACTCTTGCCTTCTGAATAAAAGCGCACCCGCTCTTCACTATCTACAAAGGTCAAGTCCACTGGCAGCATTTGAAAAATGGCCACCAATTGCTCAAATTGCAGATTACCAGTAGGCAATGAAACGGTCGGCTGTTCAGCAATTTGCGGCGAATTTTCCGTTTCTATGACTTGAAATTCATCGAATCCTAAACCGGCTGCGATGGCGGCGGTTGTTTCTTGGGCTTCTTTGATCGCCGCTTGCCTTGCAGGTTCTGCCGCCTGTTCCTTTTCAAGAGCTTCTTGGCTCGGTTTCCAAGGAAGCGGTTCTGGAATAAAGGCAAAGCCGATGTCAAAACTGTCAGCCGCAATTTGTTCCCAATCTTTAAGACTGAAGACATCCAGCGTCATGGGCACCATGATTTCTTCTTCTTTGAAAATCATCTCTTCGATCTCGTTTTTGACTGCTTCCCATTGGACAGCGATTGGATTATAGGCAGCTTTTTCGGATGCCAAAAGCTCTTTGAGCGCTTTGATCATAACCCGAATATCATCATCAACACCCCACATCACTTTTGGCGGTGCAGTGATGCCGTACTTCTCCATGTAAGAAAAAATCAACGTTTCTTTTCGCGCATAGTGTTTGTCGATCTGCATTAAATCATTGCAGGCAGCTTGTAGACGCTTTTTAGGCGTCCAATCACCGGTTTTGATTTTGGCTAAGAGGCTGTCGATCTCATCGGTCAACAGGGATTGCAGGACTTGGTTCTCCAATTTTAGGGTATGAACAGGATGGCCTGGTTGCCCATATTCTTCATTGGAGTGATGGATCTCATTGATCGATCCTTTAAAAACAGCAGCATGAATATTGCACAAACGCTGAATCTCAGAAGGGTCCAACCCCGTTTGGATCAAAGCTTTTTCAGCAGCAGTGATCTCCGTCACATCCACACCATCAAATTCTTCGTTAAACAAGCGTTTAGCTTCTTCAAAGGAACCGCCTTGGTGAAGCAAACTCAGTATTTCGACGATCCGTTCTTGTCTTTGACTGTTAGTTTTCATTTCGTCGCTCCTTTCACAAGAAACCCTTGTTTTTCGAAAGCGAGACAAACCCTTTCCAAGGGGATCTTCTTCATCTGAGCCCCTTTGGGAATCGTCATGTAACGTCCAGCAGTTTGTAGCATCCCTGGTTGATTGATCGCCGTAAACCCTATTTTACTCATGATTTCTTGTATTTCAGGGTATTGTGCCACAAGTTCATAGAGCGTTTTTGACAGATCGATTTCTTTCATAGTAAGGTCTTCCTTTCAGTGAGAATGATTCTCAATAAGATATCCTTAGTATAAATCATTTTGTTCAAAAATACACGAACTGCCGCAAACATTTATCAATCGATCATTCTTTTCTAAGATTGTCGGTAACGGCACACCACTTTTTCCAACCAATCGATACTGGCAAAAAGCAGATAGCCCATCAAAGCAATCAGGAGGATCCCGGAAAGCATTTGCGGGTAGTCCATTTTTGACCACGCACTTAAGATCAGATAGCCGACACCATACGTCGTGTTATAGTTTTCGGCAAAAAAGAGGGAAGCCAACGCGATCCCGATACTGACCCGCACACTGGCAAAAAGTGCTGGCATGAGCGCGGGCAAAATAACGAAGCGCAAGACATGGTGCCATTGGTTGGTATAATTTTTCATGACCTGAAAATACGCTGGTGGGATCTTCGTGACTGCATCACGAATCGAGACGATCACTTGAATGACGATCACCGCAAAAATCAAGAGAATTTTTGAGAGATTGCCTAAGCCAAAGAAAATCATAAAGACAGGTAAAAACGCAACTTTAGGAATCGGATATAAAAAGTAAAGCAGTGGACCAAGCAGCCGATCCACTCTTTGGGATCGCCCAATCAAGATTCCTAACGGCACCCCGACTAGCAACGCCCCACTCAACGCCGCAAATACCCGCAGCAAACTGGCACCTGCGTGGATCAGCAAGACTTCTCGCAATGCCCAAAAACGTTCAGCTGTTTCTAAAGGATTAGGCAGTGAGCGATTGTTGGTCACCCAGCTTACGCCCCACCAAACCACGACAAACGAACAGAAGCCCCAAGCAAAAGATTTGATGGGTTTCATTGCCTCGCCTCCCTCATTTGTTCTTTCAACTGCAAGACGACTTCATAAAAAGCCAACGAGTCTCGTTCCAGCTGGCTGCCGTAAAATGGATTACTGATCGGCGTAACGTCCTGATCTTTTAGCAACAAAATCGTCTGCCCCAAAAACACTGCCTCTTCTGGATCGTGGGTCACCACGATTAAGCTGTTTTGTCTACGCTGCTGTTGAGCAGCGATCATGGCTTGTGCGTTTGCTTTGGTTTCTTGGTCCAGTGAAGCAGTCGGCTCATCCAATAATAAAACATCGGGCTGTGTGATCAGTCCCCGCCCCATGGCAGCCCGCTGTTTTTGACCGCCGCTAAGCTGATGTGGATAGCGGTCCTGCACCTGCGTCAATCCCAACTCCGCCAAACAGCTTGTGACCCGTTTTTTACGGCTCTCACTGGGTGTTTGATTGATAAGCAGCGGCATTTCCAGTGCTTGGTAAACTGTTTGCCAAGGAAACAAATGCAGTTCTTGGAAAACGACCTCGATGTTGTCAGGGGAACAGCCTTGGTAAGTGATCGTGCCTGATTGCGGTCGCTGCAACCCTTTGATCAAGGATAAAAGCGTGCTTTTGCCAATCCCCGATTCTCCCAGCAGCACATAGGTCGTTCCTTGTTCAAAACAAAACGAAAGATCCTTAAAAATGACGGTTTCCCCATACGTAAAGGAAACGGAATCGAATCGAATACTCATCAGAGAATAAACTTCTTTCTTAAAATTATTTGTGTTGGTTTTCACATTTTATGCTATACTATTTTTTGCGTGATTGACAAGAAAGGATGGTTTATGATGTTTCAGACCCTCGTATTTCATGAAATACGTCCCGAAGCAGAACTTTATGATCAGGTGCGCCCGATCAAAGTCGCAGACGGCTATCAAGATGCCTTGCCTCTGCCCTTATTCAATAGCACTTCTCATTTTAAACAACAAATCGACTTTTTGAAAGCAGAAAATTACCATACGTTGACCCTTGCAGAAGTCAAAGATTTTTATTTCCGGCAGCAGCCGCTACCAGAAAAATCCGTGTTGCTGACCTTTGACGACTGTTATCAATCAATGAAAGAATATGCCTACCCACTGTTGAAGGAAGCTGGTTTCAAGGCCACTGCCTTTGTCGTGACCGGCTGGCTTTTTGATGCCCCTCAGCCTTACGAACCAGAAGTTTCGCGGACATTGAGCAGTGCCGAATTAGCCGAAATGAGCGATGTCTTCGAATATGCCAATCATACCGCTCATTTTCACGAACGCAAGAACCAGCAAGGGCGGTCAATGTGGGAAACACCGGCAGCCTTTGCGCAAGACTTACGAAGCTGCAATCAGCACGTGGCCATCAAGGATGTTTTTGCCTATCCCTTTGGCTTTTATGATCAGCAGACGATCGCAACACTAGAAAAGGAAGGCTTTGTTCTGGCATTTACAACCAAACCAGGCATCAATACGACAAAAACCAAGCCAATGGAACTCCATCGGGCAGTCATCCCGTTCTCACTACCAATGGCTGCTTTTGAACAACGATTTAGAAACGAGGAAATGAACCAATGAAAAAAACGATTTTAGCAAGTATCCTAGCACTATTCGCTGTTGGCGCTGCCGCATGCGGCAACACTGGCGAAACAGCAAGTACCAGCAATTCCAGCACTAGCAGTACAGAAGCTGCGGTAACGGATCAAACATTGACGATCGGGGTGTTACCAGCAGAATCAGCGATTCCGATCATTCTAGCAAAAGAAGAAGGCTTTTTCGAAAAGCAAGGATTGACTGTGGAACTCAAATCCTTCACTTCCCCGAATGACCGCAATGTGGCGGTGCAGGCAGGCGAGCTGGATGGTACCATCAGCGATGTCATGACAGAAGCGACCTTCAAGCAAAACGGCATCGATATGACGATCACTTCTGATATTTTGGAAAACTTCAAGATTCTCGCTTCACCGAATTCAGGGATTACTGAGATGAAAGGGTTAGCGGATAAAAAAATCACCCTTGTACCGAATTTCATTTTAGAATACATCATGGATCAATTTGCACAAGAAAATGATTTTACTTATGACATCGTGGATATCGCTTCTTTTTCTGCCCGTTCCGAAGCATTGCTCAATGACCAAGTCGATGGCGCTGTTTATACGGAACCGCAAGCCAGCATGTTGGCTGCCCAAGGGGCGATTGTTTTAGGCAGCTCTAAAGAAGCTGGCATCAAAGGCGGCACACTGCAATTTATGGACGAAGTCATCCAAAATCGCCCGCAAGACCTAACAGCATTTTATACTGCTTACAACGAAGCCATTGATTACATGAATGCTCATTCAGCAAAAGACTATGCCGACATCTTGGCAGACTATCAATTTCCAGATGCTATGAGTACTTACTTAGACAGCCAGGAAGACTATCCTTATGCCCAAGCTGTACCGCAAGAGCAATACGACGCGATCATTGCTTGGACGAAAGACAAAGGACAAATCGACAAAGCATATTCCTACAACGAGTTGACCAATTTCGATTTTTTACCCGCTGACGAATAAGAAACAACAAAAAAGACGCAAATGCGTCTTTTTTGTCTTTTCACTTCTTTTTGACACTCTTTTTTGCTCGTGGCAAGAAATTCAGGTATACTTTTGACAAATCAGCTGCCATGAAAGGATTTGATTTAATGCCAACGATCGCTGTTTATGCCGACCAGAAAGAAGATACTTGGGAAGCACACTTGACTCACCAGTTAAAAATAAATGAAGAAAGGACCCAGGCTCATCAAACATTCCATAACGAACCTTTAACGATCGACGAATACTTCTTTACAGAAGATCCTGCCCCTTTTCATACGAATCAAGCCGTCAAGCAGCAATTAGCAAGCAATGGCCGCAGCTGTCTGCCACTCGTTTATGTCGACGATCAGCTATTTTGCCAAGGTCGCTTGCCAACGATCCGTGAATGGGAACAATTGACGAAATCTGGGATCACTGTGCAATTTGATGCGTAAGATCAAAAGGCGTTGAAGGATTTACCCTTGACGCTTTTGCCGAGTCGGTATTCCCAAAGTCAAATCACGTTCCTTCGACCAAGCGATGGCACCTGACAGCAAAAAGAAACTAATGACCGTCCCTTCCCTCACCGCTAGCGGTAAGCCCAAACTGATTGCTAGCAAGAGCGCCCCCGAAATACAGACTGCATCAACGCCATAACGGTACTGCTTAAATGTCCAACGACTGCGTTGCGCCAGCAAATGACACCAGTGCTCGATTGGAAATTTCAAGACCTGCAACCGTAGGACTTGCCCCGTCGCCGTTCCAGAAATCAAGATCCCACCGATCAAAGCAGCTAGTTGGCTCCAATAATTCGTCAAGTGCAGCGATGCCAAGAAGTAGTAAACAAAGCCATTGATCAAATAGCCGAAAGCCAGCAAAGCGAAAAACATAATCAAGTACTCACTGCCTTTTTGTTTGAGGGGCGTCTGCCGCCGATCCAATAGCCAACAGGCAGCTAGAAAGCCCAAGTTGATGGCTGTTGTGATGGTGCCGACTTTGATTCCTGACATCGTTGCCAGCGTGACATTCAAGGCATTAAAACTACTGACCCCAACGCCTGCTTTAATGGTCAAGCTGATCCCGAATGCACTCAGCCCATAAAAAATCCCTGATCCTATCCATTGCTTTTTATTCATTTTTTCTCCCACACTTTCTTTTTTGCTTTTCTAAGTATGTGCTATACTGACTAAAAACAAATAGGAGATTTCTCCTAGTTCGGAGGAAAAAAGTGAAAAAAACCGCTTATGCCTTGGCAATAAAGCAGGTACCAATCAAAGAAAGCTGCCCTTTGCCGATTCCTGAGGAGATTTTACAACAAAGTGCCCTCTGGACCTTTGATCATCGAGAAGCGATCCAAAAAGAAACGGTGCCGATGTCGGTTTTTTTCGTCCTATTGACTGGCAAAGCCAAGATCATTCAAACGCAAGAAAACGGCAAACGTGCCTTGCTGCAGTTTCTCCATTCTGGTGATTGCATTGGCGATCTCACGTTGATTGGCGCCGAAACAGTACCGAAAACCGTGGTTGCGATCGGTGAAACAACATGTCTGGGCATTCCGATGCAAGCAGCAGCTCACGGGCTCATGCAAGACCTGGCTTTCGTACAAACACTAGGCAAAACTATCGGTGAAAAATTGCTGCTGCGTATGGATCATTTTTCCGTCAATCAAACCTATCCCTTAGCTTGGCGCCTTGCTCATCTACTGTTGGAAGCTTCGATCGATGATCTTTTTCAAGAAAAATTGACGGAGACCGCAGAATACTTAGGCGTGAGCTATCGCCATTTGACGTATACCTTAAAAGATTTCAAAACGCAAAAACTAGTCACAAAAACTGCTGACGGCTATCGGATCGATGCACCTGCACTGCAGACCTTTATCCAAAACCAACAAAAGCAGTAACAAGCAAATAACGACAGCGAAATAGTTGGTATGATGCCCCCCTAAAAGCCAGAGAAAAAGCTGACTCTTGGGGGTGCAACAAGAAAAACCAACTGTTTGCTGTCGTTTTCGGATCGTTGCTTTATTTTTTCGCCAATGCCCAAGCATTGACAGTAACCGTGCCGGTTCCGCTGAGAGCGATCGCCTCGGTCCGTTTTGGATACACGCGAGAGGTCAAACAATATTGCCCGCCATTTAGGAAGATCTCAATCGAAGACGTATCGACAAAAATCTGCAGCTGCGTCAGCTCATCGACCTTGACACTGCGCTGTTTACGGCCGTAGCCAGAAACGCCATGATGGATCGTGAAGACGCCAGCTTCATAAGCCAAAGTCGTATCTTGCAAAAGTCCAAGCTGGAACTGCTGCAATGGGGCTTCCGCCGTAACTTGCAACTCATATGCCAATTCATCGAAAGACAAGTGCTGCGGTTTCTCTGAAAGCACAATTTTTTGGCTGACTTGCTTGTCTCGCAATTTTTGGAATTCTGGCAAAGGTTCTTGATACAACTGGTCATTTTTGACCGAAAGCTGTCTTGGCAGCGTTGCGGCATGCTGCCAGCCGCGAGGGATCGTAGGATTGCTGTATTCAGGACTGGTATCCCCTAGCCCCATCCAGCCCCACAAGATCCGACGTTTCTGCTCATCTTCAAAGGTTTGCGGGGCATAGAAGTCAAACCCATAATCAAGTTCACGGAACGCAGAAGTTTCTTTAAACGTCAGGGTTTCCCAATCCACCTCACCGATCAGATACCCTGATTGATGAATATTTTGGTAGGCATGTTCTTTGGCTGCCAAGCCTTGCGGTGAGAAGACCAACACATCTTTGCCATCTAAATGGAAGTAGTCTGGGCATTCCCACATGTAGCCTAGAGCATAGTCCTCACCGAAAAAGATTCCTCGATAGGTCCATTCATTTAAATCCGTCGATTCATAAATCAAAATTTTGCCTTCGTTTTCCAACGTACGCGCGCCTAGCAGCATATAGTAGGTGTCTTCATGGGCAAAAACCTTTGGGTCACGAATATGATCGGTAAATCCTTCAGGGTAGTCCTCATGAGGAATCACGACTTCTTGCTTTTCGACGGTATAGCCGTCTTTGCTGATTACATGGACCGTGTTTTGTTCTCGTCCACTAAAGGTATAGTCATGATCACCAGGATGTTTGACATTCCCAGTATAGAAGAAATGGATCGCGTCATTCTCGATAAAGGCAGAGCCCGAGTAGACCCCGTCTTTGTCATAGTCGTGTTCGGGAGAAAGAAACAGCGCTTCTTCTTGAAACGTGACATAATCCGTCGACGTTTTGTGTCCCCAGTGAGGTGGTTCCCCGCCATGGGGCGTTTGCGGTACATATTGATGGTAAAAATGAACCACGCCTTTGAATTGGCAAAGACCATTCGGGTCGTTCATCCATCCTGTTTCTGGCATCAAATGATAGTTCAAGCGCCACGCATCAGCACTGATTTTTTCTGCTAATTCGTTTTGTGTTTGGGCAAGCTGTGCCCAGTATTCCTTCGTTAACAATGCGGTACCTCTTTTCTCTTGCCGATGAACAGCAAGGGATTATTTATTGATTCAACTCTTTGGCTAGCGGTTTGCGCTGCAATTGGACACCAGCAAAACCGACTGCAAAGGCAATCAAAATCACGACAACGTATTTCAGCATGGCACCGAAATCTCCAGTATACAACAACAGTCCTGGTATAAAAGTGATGCCCATCCCAGTGGCAGCTAATTGGAAGACATACGTCGCAAACCCGCCGACTGCGCCCCCCAGCATGCCTGCGCCAAAAATCCGCATCGAGCGTAAGTTGACCCCAAATAGTAAAGGTTCAGTGATCCCAAATAAGGTTGGAACCGCCGCACTGATGGCATTTGAGCGTTTGACTTTGTTTTTATAAATAAATGCCGCAGCGATCGCAGCCCCGAATTGTCCCGCCATACTTGCTGTACCTAAGACTTGTAGGACGTTTTCGCCTGTCGTATTCAATAACCCTAACTCAATAATACTTAACGAATGGTGCAATCCAGTGATCACGATCACTTGCTGAACCCCTCCGTAAATGATATAACCGATGCCCAATGGCGCTTGCACCAAGTAGACGATACTGTTGATGACTGCTCTTTCAGCTACTTGCAAGATTGGTCCTAAGGCAAACAAAATCAAACCTAAAGTAATGACGATCGTTAAGAATGGTGTCACGATCAAATCCATCATTTGTGGAACAAATTTACGGAACCATTTTTCTAGCTTAGAAACTAAGATCCCGACAATAATTGCTGGAAAAATCGACCCTTGATACCCAGAGATCGATAAACCGAATAAGTGCAATGGCTCTGCATCCCCGCTGGCAACTGCCCAAGCGTTCGGCAATTGCGGCGCCACCATCATTAATCCTACCACGATTCCGATGATCGGATTACCGCCGAATTTTTTCGTCGCACTATAGGCGATCAAAACAGGTAAAAAGGCAAACGCTGTATCCGTTAACATTTCAAACATAGCTAACCAGTCAGCACTATAGGTGACCCCCAACTCGGTCAATAATCCCCGAATCCCCATCAAAAGCCCCGTCGTTACCAAAGCTGGAATCAATGGCACCAAGACATCTGACAACGTGCGGACAACTTTTTGGACGGGTGACAGATTCGAATAGACATCGTCTTTGAAGCCAGCTTTATCAGCGGAGGCGTCATTGCCCATTTCTGCTGCGAAGGCTTGATACACTTCATTGACTTTTCCTGTTCCAAAAATGAACTGATGCTGTCCCGTGTTGAAAAAATAACCCTTGCTGCCCTCAACTGCTTCCGCTTTGTCTTTATCTACTAACTGATCGTCTTTCAAAATCAAGCGCAAACGTGTGGCACAGTGTTCAAAGTTTTTGACATTTTCTTTGCCGCCAACAGCTTCTAACACTTGGTCGATCGTTTTTTGTTCCTTCATTTTTCCCACTCCTTTGATCGTCGGTTCATTTGTGGAACCGGTTCTACATCTGTAGATTAACAGAAACCGTTTGCAATTGCAAGCAAAGAAAATAAAAAAACAGAACGCCGCAACTGGACGTCCTGTTTTCTCTAAAAATGTTTGCTTTATTGCTCCTGCTTGTCAAGCTTGGCAGTCGACTGTTTGACCACTAATCGATTCGGCAATTCGATCACTTCAGGAACCTTTTCCCCTTGCGTCAGTTTTTGGATCGTTAAGACGGCATCGATGCCTAACTGGACATAGGGATATTGGGTCGTTGTGATGGTCGGATAGACATAATCCGTCGAATCATAGCCGCCAAATCCGTTCAAGGAAAAGTCTTGCGGCACTTGATACCCTAGTTCATGGGCGGCTTTCAATACAGCAACAGCAATATTATCGGTAGCACAGGCGATGTACGTTGCCGGTTGATCTTTCAAGAACACAAGGGCTTTTTGGTACGTTTCTCTTCTTGAAAAAGACGTTTCGATAAAGTCGACTTTGACGTTGGGCGTTTGTGCCAAGACATCAAGAAATCCTTTTTTTCGCAAGACACCTACCGCATAATCATTCTCGCTGACCCCAACAAATAAATAACGTCGGTGGCCAGCGCTGACTGCATATTCTGCCATGGTTTTGCCCGCTTGATAATCTTCATGGACGATGGAATGAATGCCAGCTAACTGTTGGCCCAACAATAAAACCGGCATAGGAACCTCTGCCAGCACCGCTTGCAGCTGCGGCGTGATTTTGCGCGCAAAAAGGATCATCCCTGCTACTTTTTGTTTGACTAGCATTTCGATATTTTCTAGTTCCCGTTCATCGCTTTGATCAGAGTTGGTGATCAGCATTTGATAGCCGTTTTCCCGAGCCGTCGTATCGATCCCTTTCAACACATCATTTGTCGAGGGCGAATTCAATCGAGGAATGATCACGCCCAGCAATTTCGTATCTTGGGCTTTCAGCGATCGAGCAAATGTATTGGGGCGATAACCAGTTTCAGCAATGATCTGATCAATTTTTTTGCGCTTTTCTTCACTGATATAGCCATTGTTCAGATAGCGGGAAACCGTACTTTTCGCTACTCCCGCCTTTTCAGCAATGTCCTTGATCGTTGTCATGATTTCCCACCTTTGCATTTTCTTTTATTATAACAATAACTGAAAGAAAAGCGCAGGTTTTGCGTAAAAATTGTTGGGTTGGGCGGTTTTGGAATGAAGCTTCACTTTTTCGTCAGTTCAATACCCTGGTCATTGGTACACCATAAATGATCCATCTAAAAACTTCGTAATTCTGCTTAAAGGCTGAAATCAATTGTTCTGAGATATTCATCCATCTTTTCAAACAATACTTCATTGCGGTTTTTTATCTATCTTATGTAAAGTGAATTTTAAACTTTTGATGTGTTCAAAATACATTAAATCTCACTGTTGTCTTCTCCTTCCATAGTATTGCAAGGTATACTATCTCTAAGAGGTGATACTATGCTTATTACTAAATCAAGTCTACAAGGCAATTCCATCGTCGTTACGCTTCCTTCTGATAACGGAAAAAAACCGCCTGAAAACCAAGAATATGTTGTTGTCTACGCAGAGGATGGGACGATCATTCTTGTTCCTAAAATTGAAGATCCTTTTCATGGTGGAGAGGAATCAGAGTTTTATGAAAAAGATGCGTGGGAAGACCTTTCATCTGAAGGGAGAATGATTTTTTAATAACTAATTTTCAAACTTACATTTCCAAAAAGCGACTATCGCTTGGATCGACTTTTCCCCTTCGTCTGGAAAGGAAATTCAAAAAAAGACGTCCTGTATTAGATATTTACCATTATTCGATTCTGAACATCTTTATAGCAAGCGACATATAAGAAAAAAACCAGTTAAGCCACGCTTAGCTGGTTTTTCATTAGTAGAAATCCAATCCTAAGTTTACATTAAAACGCCTCTATCACACATTCAAAATCCACATAAACCCAAGAAAGACAAAGAACAAGCCGTACATGATCGGTGAGACTTCTTTGCCGCGTTTGGCTGCTAACATGGTGATTGGGTAAAAGATGAAGCCCAAGGCGATCCCATCGGAGATGCTGTAGGTCAACGGCATGCCTAGTAGAATCAAGAAGGCTGGGATTGCGATTTCCATTTCGTGCCATTTGATTTCTCGCAGTGATTGTGCCATCAACACGCCTACGACGATCAGTGCTGGTGCCGTCACTTGAGAAGTGACAACGGATAGCAATGGTGAAAAGAACAAGCCGAACAAGAAGAAAATTCCAGTCGTCACAGCAGTCAAGCCAGAACGACCGCCCACGGCGATCCCAGCGGAAGATTCCACATACGCCCCTACTGGTGAGGTCCCTAATAAAGAACCGGCGAGCATGGCGGTGGAGTCAGAAGCAAGTGCTTTGCCGACCCGCGGCATTTTGTTGTCTTTCATGAAGCCTGCTTGGTTGGCAAGCCCCACCAAGGTGCCTGCGGTATCAAAGAAAGTGACGAGTAAGAAAGTCAGTACTACGACCCACATTTGCAGGGAGTTGATGTCTCCTACATGGTTTAGCGCCACTAAGAATGTGGAAGAAATACTTGGTGCAGCAGAAACGATACTGGATGGTGCTTGGATCAAGCCAGTCAAAAGACCTAAAACAGTTGTTGCGGCCATCCCGATAAAAATTCCACCAGGAACTCGGCGAACCATCAAGACGGCAGTGATCACTAGACCAAAAATCGTCAGCCACGTCGTACCGACACTCAATGAGCCTAGTGCCACAAGGGTCGAATCGTCGGAAACGATGATCCCGCCTTCGCTCAGTCCCAAAAAGGCGATGAACAGACCGATCCCGCCAGAGATGGCGTATTTTAAATCAGCAGGGATCGCATCAATGATCAGCTCCCTTAATTTGAAGATCGTGATCACGATGAAAATCAGTGATGCCACAAACACACCCGCTAATGCTGTTTGCCATGGAACCCCCATTCCAATACAAACTGAATAAGAAAAGAAGGCGTTGATCCCTAATGCGGGTGCCGTAGCGATCGGGTATTTTGCTAAAACCCCCATCAAGATACAGCCCAATGCACTGGCTAGCGCCGTTGCTGTAAAGACGGCACCTTCGTCCATCCCAGATGCCCCAAGGACCGTTGGATTGACGAATAGAATATAGGCCATTGAGATAAAGGTGGTAAAACCAGCTAAGATTTCTCGTTTAACCGTTGTTTGTAAGACATCCAGCCCAAAAAAGGAATTGATTTGATTCTTCATTTTTACTCCTCCAGCAATCAAGCAAAGGTGTCGCCATTGCTTGATTTTTTTATAATGAAAACGACGAAATCAATCATAAACCAACTTTATCTGCAAGTAAATATTATCCGGTTAAAAAAACCAATAAAACGCTTTTTCCAATATCTTACCCTTAGCTGTTTTTAATCAACGTGTAACGACTTCTCATTCATCAATTGCTCCAGCTGTTCCTTGGTGGTGCGCTTGATGGAAAGCTTTGGCAACTCGTTCAACGCAAAGTAATCGCTGTTGGAGGTTTCACTGTTTTTGATAAAGTCCCCTGCCAGAACCTCACATTCAAAGACCAACTTATAGTATTGAAACACTTGCGGAATGTCTTGTCTTAGATTCGTATCAAAAATTGCTCGCAGCTCCTTCACCTCTACTAGCAAACCGGTTTCTTCCAGCACTTCTTTTTTGATGTTTTCCCGAGGCGTCAAGCCAATCTCTGCATAGCCACCCGGCAGTGACCATTCTTTCGTCAGGCTGTCTTCCACTAGCAAGATTTTTTCGTCTTTTTGGATCAATGCTCGTACGTCGACTTTAGGTGTAGGATACCCCTCATTTTTTTCTGTTAAGAGGGTCAACGCAGCTGCGTCTTGATCCACGACGGTACTCATCAAATGCAATGCCAACTCTTTGATTTCTTGGTATCGTTCCTTATCGTACACATCTTTGCCATAGTACAAACCTGCTTCAGCGATCGATAACAGGCGTTTGTATTGCGCAAAATAATCTTTCATCCATTCCCCGCCTTTTCCATTTCTCTGTTATGCTTCTTATTCTAGAGGAAATCGGCGGTTTTGCAAAAGAAAGTCTTCTGAGACATAAGAAACAATCCGTCTTGCTGTGACAGCTAAACTTCCCCAAAAGCTGAGTCATGAGAAATAGCTCATAAAAAAAAGCAGTTGGCATGTACCTAGAACAGGTATAACGCCCACTGCTTTGCTTATTTACTTAGCTCAATTGCGATTCTCTCGATCAACGGACGATAATCCACTTGCTTGTAATCTTCCACATTGACTTCGATAAGCTCCCCTAACTGAAAGTCATCGTAACGGCGATCGGTGATGATTTGCCGAAACGCTTCTTTGGTTATATGGTTGGTTGCAGCTTGTCTATCTTCCAGCACATCCCCGTAATGGTATCGTTCCATGATAAAACTCAAATGACGGTCATCCGCTCGATCACGTATGAAACGTCTTTCCCATAAGGTTTCAAACGAGGCAGTCAAACGTATGGTCAAGCAGTCGTAGCCATAACTTTGAGCGAGAAAAGTCAGCAAGGGCTTCTGCTTTTCACTAAAGGGGTATTCCGAGACCACCAAGCGTTTTCCTAGAGACATGTACAAGCCCAATGCCTGATAGTAAAAAGGCCAAACATACTGCTTTTCGATCTGGGCTTTTTCTGCCAATGAATCAAAGCCGAGGGATTCGGCATAGCATTCTTTGATTTCATCTGGCGTAAGAGCGAAAAGATCAGGAAAACGTGTCTTCAACAGATTCAATAAATAACTTTTTCCAGTTCCAGGGCTGCCTGCCAATAAAACAAGCATCTTTTTGCGTACCATCTATTTGCCGATTGCAGTCGGCGCTTTCGTATTCATGAAAAGGCCGATCTTGTGCTTGACGATTTCTTTGATGGCTTCATTGGATGGGATCACGTTGTGGCGCAAAGATTTGTTGACTTCCGTTGCCCCAAAATTTTCTTTCGCAATCTTCGTCCAGTTGACCAACAATTCAGTACCTACATTAAACTTGCGAATGCCGTTATTGATCAATTCAGGATAATCTTCTTCCTTGACGCCAGTTCCTCCATGAATGACTAGCGGCACGTCGACGACTGCATGGATCTCCTTCAATAACGCAACATTCACTTCGGTTTTGGAGCGGAATTGGCCATGATTGGTTCCGATAGCGATGGCTAGCGCATCGACGCCAGTAGCAGCGACAAATTCTACCGCATCTTCTGGGCGTGTGAAGACTTTATCGTCTTCTTCCACATGAATGCCTTCTTCTGTGCCGCCGATCGTTCCTAGTTCTCCTTCGACGGACACCCCATGGGCATGGGCGTATTCTACGACTGCGCGCGTTTTCAAAATATTCTCTTTGAAGGGCAAATGCGAACCATCATACATCACCGAGCTATAGCCGCTATCAATCGCCGCTTTGATCTCATCGAAATCTCTGGCATGGTCCAAATGCAAGACAGCGTCCACCAGCTCGTGATCGGCAATCGTTTTGACGACATTGACCAAGACATCATAGCCGATGTATTTCGCCGTATCGATACTTGTTTGAATGATGATAGGTGCCCCCATCTCTTTGGCTGCCCGCAGCATGCTTGGCAGCATTTCTAAATTATGGGTATTAAAAGCCCCCACTGTAAAATTCAATGCTTCTGCTGTTTTCGTTACTTCTTTTAATGTTGTATACATCCTTGATTCCACCTCGTCTAGTTTAATTGCCGCTGATCGTAAGTTGTTTGGCGATTTGCCGCATTTCTTCCATTTTATCCATGTAATAGTCGATCTTTGCATCGTCGCCATTTCGTGCGGCGGCGGCACGCTGAGCATTGTAAAGGGACATCAGTTTTTTGTAGCCGTCCCCGATCGATTTCTTCGCCTGCAAACTTTTTTCCAATGCGTCGATCGCTTCTTCTGTGCGAGAAAGTTTTGCCTGGGCTAAGCCTAACGCTTCATACAATTTTGCCTGTTCGTCGATGTCGGTTTCTGCTTGCAACTGACTTTCTAGATTTGCAATAAGCGCTTCTGCCTCTTGGCTTTCTTCAGCGGTCAAAGGAACCGCTGGTGTTTCTGTGGGCTTTTTTTCTTTTTTGAAAAAAGAGAACATGCGTCTTCCTCCTAGCGATTAAAAGTTTTTCAATAAGGGACTGATGATCCAAGCATATAGCAAGGCTGCCGTGACGGTATCCACATCAGTTGCCGTAGCGTTAACAAAGCCCATTTGATTGAAGATCGTTACAAGTAGGGCTGGCAATAACGTAATGAAGAAACCGTGAAAGATCCCTCCGATGATCGCCCCTCGACGTCCACCGACCGCATTGCCGAAGATCCCAGCGGTGCCGCCTGCAAAGAAGTTCGTCAGCATCCCTGGCAAGATCATCGCCAAGCCAAAGACTGGTAAAACGAACATGGCGATGACTGTCCCAATCGTTGTAGTAATGAAGCCTAAAATAACTGCATTGGGGCTATATGGGAAGAACACTGGGCAATCGAGTGCTGGTTTTGCATCAGGCACCAATTTCATGGCGATCCCACGAAACGCAGGGACGATCTCGCCTAAGAGCAACCGAACGCCAGCTAGCAAAACATAGACCCCAACCACGAATTGAATGGCTTGTAAGAAGGCATACATGATGTAATTTTGATCACCAGAGAGCGTAGAAGCAAAGGTTTCTCCAGCAAACAAGACCGTCACGATATACAGTGGAACCATCACGACCATGACAGAAAGATAGGTATCTTGTAAAAATTCAAAAGAACGTGGCAGTTTGATGTCTTCGATCGATTTTTTCTTCTCGCCTCTTTCTCCAAACAGATAGGCAACGCCTGCTTCAAAGAGGTAACCGATCGTACAGAAATGTCCGAGAGCAATGTCGTCTGAACCAGTGACTTTGCGGATGATGGGCTGAGCCATCGCTGGCATCGCTACGGCAAAGATCGCCCCAATCAACCCACCGACAAGAATCAAGACAACGCCCCGTAAACCAGCGAAATAGCCAAAGACCGTCGTCATGGTCGCCATCCATAAAATGGCTTGACCCGTCAAGAAAATATATTTCCATTTTGTAAAGCGTGCCAATAAAATATTAAAAACAAAGATGGCTAAAAATGTCAGCGCTATGTCCCGACCCAAGCCCAACTCATTCATCGCTTGCCCGTTGATGGCTTCGATGGAAGGAATTATGCCTTGCATGTCGAATCCTTCTGTGAAAATCTCGCCGAAATAGGTCAAACTACCGACGATGATGCTAGAACCAGCGCTTAAAACCTGGAAGCCCAATAGCGTCTTCAAACTTCCTGAAATGACTTGACCTGCTGACTTTTTCTGAAGCAACAGCCCTAACATCGCGATCAAAGCGATCGTGATCGATGCCTGCGTTAAAATATTATCAATGATAAAATTGATGATGCCCATTTTTTCAAACTCCCTTCGTCATGCCTCTTCCTTACAGTGCGCCTTTTTCCGTTAATACTGGGATGATTTTTCCTTCGATTTCTGGTTTTGAAACGATGTTGCGTAAATAAATGATTGCGGTTGTCGGGTCCAAAGCAAACTTTTCAAATTGCGTCCGAAAATTCTCTGCCGTAATGATGATGTCTGGTTTCATTGATACTGCTGATGAGATATCGACATGATCCAATTTCGCCTCCACTCCTAATTTCGTTAAGACATCTTCTGTTGACATCTGAGCCGCAAAACTGCTGCCAAGACCTGCACCGCATACGAATAAGATCGATAATTTGTTCATGATTTTTTCCCCTTTTCTTGTTTTTTATGAAAATAGCAATGATTGAAACGCTTCAATCGTAGAGCAAGCCAGCAACTGCGTGACTTTTTCTTCGTCATTGATCAGTTCGATCAATTCCTTCATGATGGCAAGATGAGAGTAAGAGTCCACCGCAGCCAAGCAAAAAATGATTTTGACAGGGTCCATTTCTGGGTTCCCAAATGCGACTGGCGGCGCCAAGGTGAGGACACTCACACCCAACTGCTGGGCGCCATCTTCTGGTCGGGCATGCGCCAGCGCCAAATGTTTACCAATGACGATATAAGGACCGTATTCCTCCACCGCAGCAACCATTGCCTCGATATAGCGTTTTTCGATGATCTGTTCTTTTACTAGCGGCTGCGCCGAGCGTTCAATGGCTTCTTCCCAATTTTGAACAGGAACGTTTAATTGAATATGACTAGCGGATAAAACATCTTTTAACATTGGCTGAATCTCCCTTGCATTAATGGCTAATTGATTTTGTTCAAACAAGTGTGTCAATTTGCGATAGGCGGCAGCATCGACCGTCCCGCCACTTTCTTCAATGACTGTAAGCAACTGATTGAAGAACAGCGTGGCATTTTTTTGGTCAAAGGCGATCCGTTTGAATTTTTCATTGTTGTTTAAGAAACGACGGATCACTTGGTGATTTTCTTCATTGATGATCGGTGGGATCAGTAATACTGGCTTTTCTCGATAATCGATCTCATAGGTTGAAAAAACTAGATCCACATCGAATTTCGTGATCAAATTGACTTCTTGTGAATTCAAGACTGCCGCAACTTCTACTTCTGGAAACTTCTCCTTGAGGCTGGCTGCCAGCAGATTGCCGGTTGCCATTCCATGGTTACAGACGACGACCGCCTTATAGATCGTAATAATCTCGTGGTTCAATGAACTTAGGGCTGTAGAAAAATGGATCACGAGAAATGTCAGTTCATCTTCCGATAGTGGTTGACCGACGATCTCTTCGATCGTAGGAGCGAACCCCTTGACGGCTTGGTAGATTTGTCCATAATTTTTGCGAACGGTCTCTTTGATCGGATTGGGTACTTGAATGCCGCTCTTGGCTCGAACGATCAGCGCTGCCATATGTTTATACAATCCCTCTAACAACTCTTCTTCCTTTTTACTAAAAGGGATCTTGGTTTGGCATTCCACAAATTGGATCAGCTGCAGCGACAAGAGTTGCGCATGCGCCCATTCGATGGAATTGGACAAATCTTTAAAATTCAGTGATTCGAGGATGAAAGAAAGATAGTTGACTTCGATTTCTGGTGGCTCAATCGAAAAGGTTTCAGCGATCGCCTGAATATAGGCTGACCCTTGGAGCGGATTGCTGGAAGTAGACCAATTCATGCGAGTGATAAATTCCTTCATTCTGATGCGCATCAGCCAAATGGCGGTAAACAATAAGATTTGGCTGCTGTACAGCTCATTTTGATTTGGCGGCAACACTGCTTGCATCACTTGTTGGATCTGCTTGATTTCTTTTTGCGGCAAATAGCGATAAAGCAATTTTGTAAAGACTAAATCTGGGGTCTGTTTATCAAGTGGCAGCCTACCGATCCGCTGATTGATGATGTCAAAAATCATCGTCCGAATCGCTCGTTCCGATCCATTCAACCGCAGTCCTTTTTTTCCTAGACTAATGATCTCAATGCCATATTTATTGATGTCCGCCCGCAAACGGCGCATGTCTTCATCCATGCTGCTTTTCGATATCTGGTACGCTTCTTCTTTTTTATTCAACACCAGGATCTCTTTTGAAAATGTCAGATGCAGTAGCAGATCAAAACTCCGCTCTTCACGGGTCATATATTCCGACTGTTGTGCCTGTAATGCCTGCCAAACGATGGCTTGCTGCTTTGAGGGCATTTTCAAAAGGATGCCCTTTCCTCGAAGGGTTTGGACCGGTCCGATGTGTAAGTCAGCGAGAAACGTGTTGATCTCATTCAAATCATTGCGGATCGTCCGCCCACTCGCTGCGGTCTCTTCTGCCAGTTGCTCGATGGATAGTGGATAATCAGTCACCAACAGGCGATGCAAAACATCTACGATTCGTTTTTTCACAACTTTCTCTCCTTCTCTGATTTGAGTATATGATTTCGCTTACAACAAAAAAAGTAGATGTTTCTGCCACTTTAGTTTGCAAAAATGTAAACGCTTCTATTTCGAAATAGGAATCTTTGCTCGATTATTTCATATTTTCCTTATTTTTCCTATCCGATGGAGAAAACGTTTAGATAGAGGATCAGATGCAAAAAAAGCAAGAGCAGCTGCTCTTGCTTTTCGATGATGGTGCATTCTATTGTGTTTGATCCGTCGTGTCTTCTGGCTTATTTCCCAGCGCTTGCTCCATTTGCTTTACTGCCCAATCCATTAGAAAGATCAACAGCATTGCCAGCACGCTGCCAATCAATGCCCCTGAAAAACGCAATGGGATCAATTTCAGTGGCGTAAAACTAGTACCGATCGTCATTAACAGCAGGACTTGTGGGTTGGTAAAGAAATTAGCAACGGTATAATTGACTGGCATAAAAAACTCCGTCAATATGTTTAGAATGATCAAGACAACTGTGATCGCTTCAAGGGGCATATGCAAGGACATCAATAAGAAACCCAGCAGCAGCCCTACGATTCCTCCCAGTACCCTGCCGATCGTGCGATTTTTGATTTTTTCCATATGTTCCCCTGCCAATACGGCAGCAGCGGAAATCAAGATCCAATACCCGTTGCTGTCCCGCAACAGATAGGCAATGTAGGTCGCAATAAACAATATCAAAGAAAAGTGCAGTGCTTTGATGACCATTTCTGGTTGCTGAGATAATGCCAGCGAATATTTCTCGTGCAAGCTCAGTTGTTGAAAGGCCGTTTTTTCTTCTTTCAACGGTAGCTGTTCAGCTAACGAAATCACCAGTCCAGCAAGCAATGAGCCTGCGATGCCGTAAAGCAAATAGGAACTGTGGTGCAAGATTTCTCCAAGATGAACGGCGTGAAAGTTAAAGCCGGTGGCATAAAGCATCAACACGAAGAAATAATCCGGCTTGGGGATCCGCATCACTTTTGACAACAAAAACGCAGAAAACGATAACGCACCGATGATAAAAGGCGCGCTCCAAGGAATCAGTGCTGTCCCAGCGCCTAAAATAAATGCCAGCAGCAGCGCAGCGCCGTGGGTCAAAATGGCGCGCAGATTATAAAAAAGGGACCGATGTTGAAAAGCCAAGTAGGAAAAAGCCCCCATCGCCCCCACAGAACTTATCAAAGGGTCCTGAACGAGGATCCCTATAAACAAAGGAACCGCCATCGCAAACCCTGATCCTAACGGACGCAAGACTTTTCGTTTGTCTTTCATGCAATTCCTCCTATCAAAAAATATGTACGATGATACAGCCGTTTTATAAGCAACGTCCTAAACTAGTATACGAAGCAAAAGATGAATATGCAAATTTTTTTCAGAAACTTTGTGAAATCCTCGCAACGATGCCCCTTGATCAAATCAAACGCTCACACTAAACAGCCCTTACCAATAAAAAAAGAGAAGCATTCGCTTGGCAATAGACTACAAGCGAATCTCTCTACTTTTCGGCAAAATATTCTTCAATGAAGTGCTGGTGATTGTATCAACTATTAGTATTTCGCAGCATTCACCCGTTTGAATAACACTTGATGCACTCAATCAGCTAGTAACTCACCCTAGTGACCACAATGGACAGACTCTTGATACACCAACACGAGTCATTGCCTTTGCTACTGGTGTCTGGCGCGAATATGTCTCTCAATAGATCATTGAAACACTAAAGCACCGAAAACGGCGTCTTCGGTGCTGACCAATTTCCTTTTGTTTACTGCAAACGCCATTGAATAATTGGTTTGACAACAAGGATTGCTCTTTAATCCTGTAAAATCGCCGTTTTCAAGCACTTCGATTAATCATAAAAAAGCTGACAGGGAAGACTGCTTTTCACCCAACTGGCAAGATTCATCGGTTGCTTCTCTGCTTTAATTTTTCTTGGAAAAATCACCTTTTGCGATGGCTTTGTCCGTACAATAGTGGCCTTTGCCATGGGTCTGACGGACTTCTGCCAATTTTTCTTGGATCATCTCGAGGATCACCATGAGGTTGTCTTCATTGGCAACAAAGTCCAATTGATCCCCATCAATTTGCATTTTCGGACAAACGTCAAAGTTTTCATACCATTCATCGTATCGCTGATTCAATTCTTTGTAATAGTCGTACAATGTCGGATCATTGGCAATTTGTTCATAGGAACGACCACGTTTATTGATCCGTTCGATCATCGTATTCAAGGAAACCTTGATATGAACCATTAAATCTGGATGTTTCAACGGCGCCGATTCTTCCAATTCCCGAAGCATCGTATTCAACAGGTTATCGTATTGTTCGACCTCCATCGGTGCGATTCGACCTAGATCCGCATTTAGATGAAACATCAAACTGTCCTCATAGATGGAGCGATCAATGACATTGTCATCATTCGACAAAGCTTCTCGCATCCCTAAAAAACTTTTGTTTAAGAAAAAAATCTGCAATAAAAAGGCGTATCGTTCTGGATTGGAATAAAACAATGGCAGAACATCGTTGTCCTCCACGTTTTCATAAAAAGGCTTCGACGCCATTTCCTTCGATAAAAAATCAGTCAAACTGCTTTTTCCTGCCCCGATCGTACCTGCGATTAATAACACATTCATCCATCCTTTATTAAATATAGTCACCGACAAATGCTCGGTGCGCCATCTCTTCAAAATCATACGCTCTTAGTGCCGTCAAATCAGTCAAATACGCTTGTACCGACTCCGTCAACATCAGATTGACCGCCGCGGCTTTTTCCTGAAAAGCGATCACTGGTTTATTTAGTACGTGTGCTGCGCCGATTTCAAAGGCTGTTCCCGGATCAGTGATTCCTTCATGGTAATCCAAAACGGCAACGACGACGTCGGCTCGTGTCAATTCCAGCACGTCTTTTTCAAAAATTTCTCTCGCCCATTCCGGTGTATTGGGTTCAGATGAACCTTCTTGATACAGGCGCGGCGAATAGACCGCCAAAGGCTGTGGGTTTTCAGCTAAACTGCGTTCTACCTGTTTGAGTCGTGCGACTTGTTCGTTTGAAAAAAACGGTCCAGCTAAATAGACATGCTTCATCCTGCCAAGCACTCCTTTCCTGACCCCTTCGCCGCCAATCGTTGGATCAACGACTCAACGTCAGATAGGAAAAAGAGCGTTTCCGGCAGTTCAGCCCAAGCAAAGCTGGAAGCTTCAAACATTTTTAGCAGTGGCTTCAGTCCATCCTTCAAGACTTCGTTCATCAACACACCGATTGGCTTGACTGGCAATTTCCCAAGAGTCATAAAAGAGCATATTGATGACAACTCCTCTAGTGTACCAAATCCACCAGGTAATACAAGGTAGGCATCGCTCATTTCCAGCAATTGTTGTGTTTGCTCCTCCCTCGTATCCGTATAGAACTCGGTGTATGTGCTTGATCCAGTGACGATTGACGGCAAATCTTCTGCAAAGGAACCTGATGGATAGATCCCCGTCACTGCGCCTTCTTTTTCAAAGACCCCATTAACGATCTCCCTCATCAAGCCAGCCAAAGGGGCGCAATAAATCAACTCGATGTGATTTTTTGCTAAGGCATTGCCGATGGCACGAGCGGTCTTTGCCAACTTTCCCTCATTTTCTAAACGGGTACCGCAAAATACAGTTACTCTCAAAAACAACAGCTCCTTCTTCACTACACCTGCTATTTTACACAATCTATTAAAAAAGTAAATACTACATATTGTGCTTTATTTAGATAAAAATCGATCTATTCACTATATATTGTATATATCCGTTTACATCTTTTCGCTTTCCCTTAAACGTTACAAACTTTGAAAATAGCAGATAAGAAAAAACAGAATCAGCTTCCATCGATTGCCTCAGTCCTCTTTCATCCCACATAAAAAAACACGATGCAGGTAGGCTCGTGTTTTTTTATCCATCACTTTTTTTCTCTTGCCCAAGCAAAATTTAGCAAAAAACTGTATAAAAAAAATTATTTTTCTTCAGTAGCTGCTTTCAGTTTTTCCAAATCCTCTTGCTCGACAAAAAAGGTCACTTCTCCTGTTTCTAAATCGACGGATGCTTTGACTTCAACCCCTCGTGGGAAAAACTTGCTGGCATCGGTCTCGATTTTCAAACGCATCGTTCCATCTTTCAATCCAGCACCATAGGTCATCGTACGAAAGTTCTTTTTCATTCCTGCTCGCTCCTTTTTTAATAGCTCATCGACACTGCACCCATAAAGGGTACTCAGTTTTAATAAATTCAAACTGTCTGGGACCGTCTTGCCGGTTTCCCAATTTGAGATCGATGTGCGGGTCACTAAAATTTTTGTTGCTACTTCTTCTTGGCTCATTTGTTGTGTGACTCGATGGTTCTTTAGTGCTTCCCCAATCGTCATCTTGGCCTCCTTCTTCTACCTTAACGCAGACCTGCTGTGATTGCTGCTCAAATCCATTGATATTACGGCATTGTCAAACAGTTTTGACAGGTTTTTCTTAAACGAACTCTCCGTGATAGCGGTTTTCTTTCTATCATAGATGAAAAAAGAACAAATGACTAGAAAATGATCTTGTTACTTCAACTATATTACGATAAAAAAAGTAGCACGAATAAATCGTACTACTTAAGAAAACATGACCTGTTGCTAACGGTGGATCGTCACTTCTTTTTTGACTTCCACGGTGATGCGGCCATTTTTGATGACCACTAAACGTTCAGGAATATCGATCAGCACATCGGCTTTTCTCTGGGTATCTAAAAGAATCAAATCTGCGCGGTTGCCAACAGCGATCCCATAGTCTTTGATATTTAATGCTTTGGCGGTATTGGTCGTAATCATTGGCAAGACTGTCGGCAGGTCATCGGCGCCGCCTAAATGCGCCACTGGCACAGCCAACATAGCGATTTGAATCAAATCACCGTTGCCATAGGGCGTAAAGGCGTTACGAATATTGTTGCTGCCTAAGCAAATATTCACACCGGCATCACGTAATTTGCGAATCGGCGTAACGGCACGACGAACGTTGTAGGCATCATTTCTAGCACCTAAGTGTAAGTCGGTCGCAGGCAACGGCATCACATTGATTTGGGCTTTGACCATCAAATCGATAACTTCTGCCAGCTGATCCGGTTCCATAGCGTGCAGCGCAGTCAAATGTCCTACAGATACCCGACCTTGGTAGCCTTCTGCGATGGTTTTTTCACACAGGTAGACGATCGATGTATCGTCTGCTTCGTCAGCAAAATCCTGATGCAAGTCAATGTCTTTGTCAAATTGTTTGGCGATCTCAAAGATCAAGTCGATGTGTTCATTGGCTGGCGCATCATTGTAAGGAATGCCGCCCACGACATCGGCGCCTTTTTCCATCGCTTCAATCATCATTTTATCCGTTCCGGGTGCTTTAAAAATTCCTTCTTGCGGAAAGGCAACGACCTGAATGTCGATCAGGTCTCGGTATTCTTCTTTTAAGCGCATGATGGTGTCAAACCCAGTGAAGCCTTGCGCCGGATCAAATTCGGCATGGGTGCGAACAGCAGTCGTACCATGTACGATCAGCATTTCTAATGCACGTTTCGCTCGATCATAAATATCTTCTTCGGTAAAAGTCGGTTTGAGCTTTGCCGTAACTTGGATCGCTTCTTGTAATGTACCTGAATTATTAGGTTCACGATCGGCAATCAAGGCTTTGTCTAAGTGGATATGGCTTTCGATCAATCCGGGGATCACCACTTTGCCTTTCGCCTCAATCGTTTTTGCTGCTGATTCTTCAATGTTGGGTGCAACTGCGGTGATTTTTCCTCCTGAAATGGCAATGTCTACTAATTCTGCATCGTCTTCAAGACGTGCTTGCTTGATCAATAAATCCATGTTTTCCTCCTATCCATCAGCCAAACACTAAGCCGATGACTAATAATAATACGGCTGCTAAACTCAACCACTTCACGTTTCCTTTGACCACATCTAGAATCGGAATTTGGAAACCAGAAGATAAAGCTTGCATCGTAATGTTGACGAAACTCATTTGACTGCCGAGTCCAACCCCCATCGTTACAAAACCAAGAGCTAACACTGGGAAGCCTAATGAAACGGCAACTGGTAACACTAATGTTAATACGGAGCCGACATAGGCACCTGCGGGAATCCCAATCAAGACACCCGTCAAGATCGCCACGGGAACGACGATCGCTGCGGGGGCATTTTGTGCCGCACCAGCAATAACAGCAAATGTCCCAGTTTCAGCGATCACGTTGATGAAGGCTAAAAAGATCCCCACTTGGAACAAGCGGGTCAAAATATACGTGGATCCGTCCACCATCGCTTCCACCGATTGATTCATCGAAAAGTCGGTACAAACAAAAATCAACGCCAACGTGACCACCATATAAACTAGCGGCGTAAAGAGGACAAAGCCGATCAGGTCATTGATCAACGGGCCAAAGATGACCGCAAAAAGCAAGAAGATCGCAGGCAGTGTCGTTTTGAATAACTCGCCATTGCTTTTGTTTTCGTACTCTTGGTTGGCTGATTCTTTGAAGCCCAGATGACGACGCTTGGTCCCGAAGAATGCCAATAAAATCGCCAAACCAACGAATAACAACCAAAATGGGCGCATTTGATCGACATAAGAAGCGACACTAAAGCCGCCCAGTTCAGACACGATACTAGATTCCAAAGAGGCAGGAGAGGTCGTAAAGGAGACAGCTGCCGCTAACGACATCGCTGCGATCAATTCGGGTACCACCCCAACTGCCGCAAATGCTAATGGTGCGATCACCATTGCACTCCCGCCGCCGATCCCAGACATATAAGTCGCTGCTGCCAATAAGATGACAATAAAACCAGCCACATATTCCACTTTTCCTTTGGTCCCTCTTTTGGCTAAAGTTAAGGCTGCCGTATAACTACCGGCTTTGAAGACCGCCATCGCTACAGCGGAATTGATGATTGGCACCGTAATACTTAACATCGTCGGAATAGCTTCCAACAGTTGCGAATTGGCTTCAGCTAAACTGATCCCGCCAATAATCATCGCCAATATCCCAGCAATCAAGCCAGCAATGATCATATCTACTTTTTTAAAGAGTAAAACCAGTACTAACACTAACGGAATCAGTACTAAAAATGCTTTGACTCCAGTTGGTGCAACGATCTCATTGATCGCTTCTGCCGCAAACACTGTTCTTTCTGAAAAGATAAAAAGAATGAGAGCCATAAACAGTGAGACGAACGTTCCCTTTTTTTTCATCACATTTCTCCTAACTTATATGAATCTTCATATAATAAATGTTGTGTTGCTATGGGGTGTTGCTGATTGATTTTTCCGCTGATTTTTCTCTGGTGTTTCCCACCTTCTTTCCTCGAAGAAAGGAACCAAGCAAAAGGAACCTGCTTTTTCGACCTTTTTCGCCACTTTTTCTTTCTCTATTATAATTCTTGTTGTTAACGCTTTCTTTGGACATTATTCTAAAATAAATCTTCGTTTTTTATCCAATTGGCTAAACGCGCAGAAAAAAGCGCGGCCTGTGGAGAAAAGAGCCTTCATTTGATCCTCTGGCCTTTTCTCGGAGCCCCGCTTTTTTGATGTATCTTCTGACTATGATCGTTTTTCCCCTCGGTTTGTCCAGCGTTTCAGTTTATAAAAAAGCATCAGTTGCTTGCGCGCTCGCTTGATCCGCTGGTAGCGCTTGGGCTGCTTCTTGTAAAATGCTTGATGGTAGTTTTCCGCTGGCCAAAACTGCGTGGCCTTGCGGATCTCAGTCACGATGGGTTGCTGATAATAACCAGATTGGGCTAGTTCCTTTTTGGCTCCTTGCGCAAACACTTCCTGTTCAGCAGTCGTATAGAAAATGATTGGGCGATAAAAATTGCCGCGATCTTGAAATTGTCCGAAAGCATCTGTCGGGTCTGTCACTTGCCAGTACAACTGCAACAAGTCCTGATAGGTGATGATTTTGGGATCAAAAATGATCTCTACTGCTTCGACATGCCCTGTTGTTCCACTTAGTACTTGATCATACGTCGGATTCGGGACTGTTCCCCCAGTATACCCCGACAAAACGGAAAGAATGCCCGGCTGGTCTTCAAAAGGCTCTACCATACACCAAAAGCAGCCGCCAGCAAAAATAGCCACTTCTTGTGCTTTTCCACCTGTTTCGGTCGGCTCCACGGAAACTTCTGCTGGTTGGGCTTTGCTTGTTTCTTCATTCATTGCCTTTTTCGGTGCTGGCTGGCTGATTGTTTGATAAAACTCGGCGACATTCGGGGTCAGATTGTTTCTCAGTGCCAAAGGACGCAACGACGCTTCTAATTTTTCCAAAACCCGCCTGGTCTGTTGGTCTTCAAGACTTTTTGACGATTCCTTTTCGTGTTTGCCTGCTTTTTGTTTGGTCGCCAGCTGGGTTTCCAAGGTATTTTTCGCTTGCACCAGTTGTTCTCGTTCCCACTGTCTCGTGCCAGGATGCAAGATCAAATTATAGATTTCTGACAGCCACGCCATCGTTGTTTGCTTCATCACCATTGCCCCTTTGCCTCATGAACGAGCCGCTTTCACTCCTTGTTTGGTTGCACTGTACCATAGTTTCGACGATTCGCCCAATTTGATGCCCAAAAAACGTTCGAGAGAATGTCTCGAACGTTTTTGGCTTTTGTATAGGTTAGCGTATAAATCGTTCAGGATTTTGAGAATGGCGTTGCTATCTCAAAGATTACAAAGGAGTATAAGTTTACGGACACACTGTCTATAGAATAAAAGAAAACAGCATGGTCAACATAGATAAGATGACCATGTTGTTTTTATTTACTTACTTTTTGAAATATTGTTCTAACTTTCATCAATAACTCCTCAACCAATCTCTCATGCGCTTTTTCCAAAAAAACACACGCTCTGGCCTCATAATCAATTGTCGTTAATTGATCTAGCAATACTTTTCCTGTTGTTTTCATGCCATAATCTGGATCAATACTTACATATAACGGATAGTTTCTACTTGTACTAGAAATCGGAGCAATGGTGGCAACGTTACTATAATCTGCAATCATGTCATGACTTAAAACAATATAGGGCCTTTTTTCCGTTTGTTCATGTCCAGAACGAGGAGCTGTATCCAACAACAAAATATCACCTTGTCTAGTTTTTTTTACCACCTTTCATTCCCTACGGCTTCACCTAAACGTTGAATTTCCACCTGATTTCTCTCAGCAGTGTAATTTTCAAATAACTTTTCAATCGTTAACTCGTTTTCTGAATTTGCCGCTTCGATGATTAGTCGCTTATGCCCGTTTACTTCTTCTTGTATTATCTTCACTTTGTCATCAGTATGAATGCCAAGATACTCCATAATGTACTTTGGCAATCTAAGACCGTTACTATTGCCCCATTTTTTTATAGGTAACATTTCCATGCGCGACACCTCTTTCTATATATACATAGTATAAGATATATCACGACGGAGTATATACATAATTATCCTTTTGTCGAAGCACCTAAATTCATTTAAAAAGAATTGTTCTTAAAAGTTTACTCTGCTGTCCTAAATTAGGATCTTTCTATCCTAACTAATTGAGCTACTAAAGGAATTTTGAAATGAAGAATAGAAAAAGGATCAAAAATTATTAAGTTTCTGATCCTCAATAATATTGTACCAATATTATCTCACAACAAGAACAAAATACATAAATTAGACTCTGTCGCATTCTTAAAAATCAAAATTGTATAATATCATACTATGATTAGTTGCTTGATTCGGTGAAACCTTCTTCATTAGGCGCAACTTGCCACCCAGCACTATGAAATGCTCTTGTTATTAAGTCTTCAACAAAATTTGGATTATCTGTAGGGTAGCCGTGGTCATATAATATTTACCTAGAATAGATTAATAACATGCCACTATCTTGATTAGACCGTGCCATCAGTTGAATAGCATGTTCTAACTCGTCGACAGTGGCGCCAATATTGAAAGTAGTGTTTTGGTTTTGTGCCAAAGTCATCCGTTCATGAAAATCCGATATCAAACTTTCTGCTTGGTTATACCATTGCGGCTCCGATGTAGATGGCGCCATAGTTTCGCTTGTGCTCCTTCCTGATTGTTCGGTACTCCCAATAGACTCCATAAACGTTGGTTCCTTCATCGCCTCGACAAACCGATTTATTGGGTGCTCCGATTTTGCCAAGACATAGCCAAATAAAATTACCAATGCGCAAGTTATACCAGATACAATCACAGATGAAAGAGTTGATTTTTTCATAGATTAATTTCCTATTAATAAAAACTCTTGCTTCAAGAGTATCTGTGCTAACTTTTGAACCTCTTGTCGATTACATTTTCTCTCAATTTCTTTCTGACGTTTCTGATCGATTGGGCTTTTGAACTTAAGGGATCCGCATCGGTATGTTTTATATGTTAATTCTTCCATTTGATTTCCTCTTTCCTTACAATGTAAATCTTATAATAAGGCTATTTAAGAAGAAAATAAAAAAAGTCCGATATAATGGACTTCCCAACAATTTCTATATAAATATTCATTCCCCAAATAAGTTATTGACAACTATGTTTATAGTTATTATCCCTTTAATTAATATAAATCATAATTCTCTTTAAATACCTTCAGCTTCCTATTTGGGCAAATTCATCTAATTTGACCTTCTAATTCAAATTAGTAAACATATTTAGAATGAAAAATAAACCATAGTATTTTAAAACTTAAATAGCTTTCTAATTTAAGTCTTAATATCTACTTTTAAATAGATGCACAATCGAAAACTACATGCCCTATATAATTATGAAACTAATTGTGAATAAAGCTCAGCTAAAGAGTCTTGATTTAAATCTCTCATTATCTGAAGCATTTTTTGTGTAAGATCTCTTCCCTCTTGCTCAGGCCCTCTTTTTATTAATAGTAACCCGCTAAAAAACTTATATACCGTTCGGTGAAAAAATTCTTTATAATCGGTTGATAGTAAATCTAGCTGTGTTAATAATACTTCTGTATAGTCATACTGCTGCCTTTTAAATGTATATTCAATTAGGTTGATCAACAAAACACAATATATTTCTCTTCCTTTTTCAAGTTTCACATAACGTTCCATCAATTTTGAAACTCTTTTAAAAAAAACTAGAATAATTTCACTATCTAAAAATTCGAGTGTATTCGTAAATAGTTGAATTTCTTGCAGAGACCAACTTTCCACATCGATCAGATAGGTTAAAATGGTATGTCTATCAGCTTCTAAAACTACTTTGGTATTATATTCCCCATACTCTTCAAAATATTCTAAGAGGCGTATCCGAGATCAGACCTCAGCAATTCTAATTCCATTTAACTTGCCGGATTTTACTTGCAGATCTTCTAAAAGATGTTTGAGTCCTTTGATATCTTGATTGTTCGCCAGTTTATTATAAATATAATTATAGTTATTCTGTTCATTTAATTGGTATCCATTAGAAATAAACATAAATTCATCAATGTCCATAGAAATATTGTCTAATATTTGCATCAGTATATTGGCTGATATTTGATGTTTTCCTTTTTCAAATTCAATAGCATATGATTTAGATATAATATTTCCATATACATCTTTCTGGCTAAATCCTTTTTTTAATCTTATTTCCCTTATAGTTTCTCCGTACATATAGTACTCCTCTCACATTCAAGATTCTCTCATCCATATCAACAAAGAAATATGTATGCTAGCATATTATTCATTAAATTTCTTTGAAAGGATATTTGATCTTATTATACAATTTGTTTTCTGATCATTATAGTGACTTAACCTATAAGATGAAAGAAAAAGAGGAGTGAATGACTTGGATACATCTCATTCGCTCCTCTTTTTCTTTCGTTTAGATTAAAAACAAGAAGTCCTAATCGTGAAAAACATCTCATCTGTATCATTTAGTCTTTAATTTATTTCTTAATAGCTTAGTAGTACTTATAGAAATTGAAATAAAGATTGATAAATATCCTAGTGGTATACAAAAGAATGCTGGCTCTACAACAAATCCTCTTGAGTCCAGATGCGACCCTACCAAGTTACTAACCATAAAGAGCACTACTGCTAATAAAAAAAAGAAAATTGAACTGCCAAATTGTTTCATTTTATATTCCTCCTGCTTTTTACTTTATTTAAATGATTGGTTCAGTTTAACAAGTAATGGATTTATTATCATCTATGAAAAAATCCGTTAAATCAATAAAAGGGCGTACAACTTGGCTAGTGGTTCTTGGTTTAATTTTTTCATAATATCTAACATATTTTCTGCAATAGCTCTTCCCTTTTCTTGATCAAGTTTTTTCATTACCAAGAGTCCCTCAAAAAAATTATAAACGGTTCTATAAAAAAACTCTTTATAGTTGGATGATAAAAGATCCAATTGGATAAGTAATACTTCTGTATAGTCGTATTGCTTTTTCTTAAATGTATATTCCAATAAATTTATAATCAATGCGCAATATATTTCTTTCCCCTTCTCTAGATCGGCATAATATTCAAGCACACGAGAAACTCTTTTAAAAAGAATAAATATTGATTCATTGTCTAACAAATCTAGCGTATTAGCGAAAAGCTTAATTTCTTGAAGTGTCCAACTTTCCCTCTCAATTAGGTAGGTTAAAATAGTCTGTCTATCTTCTTGTAAAATCACATTTGTATCATAAACACCATTGTCTCTGAAATTTCGTAAAATTCGGAGACGAGACCTTACTTCAGCTATTCTAATATCATTTAATCTACCTTCCCTACTTTTTAATGTTTTTAATAAATCTTCTAGACCTTCAATATCATGCTTGTTGGCTAGCTTACTGTACGTACAATCATAATACGTTTTTTCGTTCATATTATAGTTATTAGCAATAAATAAAAATTCGTCTATTTCTATAGATAGATTCTGTAAAATTTCAAGCAATATATAAGTAGAAATTTGATGCTTTCCTTTTTCGAATTCTACTGCATATGATTTTGATATGATGTTTTCATACACTTCTTTTTGAGTTAACCCTTTTTTCAGACGAATTTTCCTTAACGTTTCTCCATACATTTATTATCCTCCTATCATAAGATTGTATTAAAAAACTTCTTATATTTCTTATTATAGTAATCTTTCTTTTTTTGGATCATCAGGTATTAAATATGAGACCGAAAAATTCGAAACAATAATTTTTTTATAACTATTACGAGTCATGTATTGAACAATAAGGTTCTTTATATAAATAGAAAAAAAGAGAACTAGCAAGTTCTTGCTAATTCTCTTATTCGTCTATATATCAATATAGGAATTAAAAAAACACTATTTGAGAAAAAAGATAATAAAGCCTAGCGAGTCATAGATAAAATGACAGATCCAACTCACCCAAACACTAGATGATTTCTTCCATACATAGTTTAGTGCTAACCTAGCCGGTGCTAGGGTGAATATTAATTGTATAGGGTGAAATCCATACGCAGGAATGTGCCAGCATGCAAAAAGAATGCTGCAGATAATTGTTGACCAGAAAAAAGAAAGGCCTTTTTTCTGAAGAGCGATTAGGATATTTGTACTTAATAGTTCTTCTCCCATCAGCATAAAGGGCACTTGAAACAAAATCATTTTTACTGAAAGTGTATCATTAATCGCATTCGGCGTAGGTTGCCCAAAAATTAATGAATAGAGGAATGAAAAAAGCATTCCAGAAAACAAAACAAGAGGTAATCCCCAGGCGAATGATTTAAAGTTGAAGTGCTTGAACTGATTTAGAAAGTCCTTTCTTAATAAATAATACCCGGCAATAAAGGCAAATACTAAATTCCAAACCGTTCCAAAAACGACATGAAGTAGCTCGGGAAAATTTATAAAAGATAAAATTTGATAAATCAAAGCAATTCCTATAGTAGTCAATAACAAGAAATTAGCTGATTGTTTTTTCATATTTACCCAACCTCCTTATTTTTATCTGATTATTATTTTAAAACTATTCAAACATGGTAGCCTTCTCGGGAAAAATAAATATACATACTAATTTTCTGTTTCATACAAAATTTTGTAAAGTTTTGTATTTTAATTATACCATATTCATATTGAATACCAGGAAGATTGAGAAAGACTGATACTATACCAAGGACAACTAATTTTCCCAGCATTATCGTGCTTGCTAAAAATGAAACATACGATCATATAGATAAATCATTATTTATATTATATGTACCTATATTTTACTTTTTTGAAGTATGAAATATCTGTCTTTTTAGGTTATTTGAACCTAAAATAACCTAAAATAGATTTTGCAACAAAATAAATAAATGGAGAATTTAGAACATGAAAAAAAAGCAATTATCAAAATCTTTAATAGCCACTGGCTTACTTTGTACAATATTCGGGAGTGTTACAACATTTGCAGCCAGCACTGCACTTTATCGTGACTCCACGGCAACTACAGAAGCTATCTACCAAGGTGTTCATGCCTTATCCCGAACTTTAAGCGGCACTAAGACAGACTTGGCAACAGCGTTAGTAGATAAAGCAAAAGCAGAAGCTGATAAAATAAAAGCTGAGAATGAGAAGAAAGCTGTCGAAAATAATCTCGAAACGGCAAATAACACAATTACTGATTTAAGAACACAAATTACAAATGCCAATAACGCTGTCACAGAAGCGCAAGCCAGTGCAGCTCTTGATAAAAAAACTGCTGAAGATAAAGGAAGTGCCGTAGCAGCTGCAAAAGATGAACAACTAGGCGCCCTTAAAACTGCAGTTGATAGTATCCTGTCTGAGCACAATGTGCTTCCTGACAGTAATAAAGATAGTGTAGAAGCATTAAAAGGTAGCGATGATGCAGCAAAAGCTGTCGATGACGCCAATAAGAATCAAACAGAAAAAGTGAATCAAGGTAATTCATAAATTTGTTTAGTTCTTCTAATATCAAACTGTAAATCATGAACCCTAACATTAAATAGGTTTATTCAAAGTATTATGCTCAATAGATAATAAACTTTGAGGTAAATAATAAAAAAGCAACCCGTCATAAATAAAAATGTCAGGTCAGGAGAGTAAAGTTCTGTCCTGTCTTTTTATTGTAAATATATATTTAAATCGCATATTAAATTTTTATATTATCTGAATAAAATTCACTTTGAACAGTCTCCTGAAGTCATTTATTTTATAGAAGTATAAGTGAGTGAATCTTACTAATATTTGTCATTCCATCCATCCTGAATATTTCTTCATAGTAAGTTCCGCTATCTATTTCTGCCAATCTTATTATTTCAGTTTCAGATAATTTGAAAATATTGTCATCAATTAAACTAGATAAAATTTGCAACTTAGCATCGATTCGTACCAATTCTTTGATGGTTGCAAACGCATTTTTGGTAGAAATATTCTGAATCAATTTAATGAAATTTTCTTTTGTCGTTATATAGTACTCGTTAATTAATGGATAGTTATATTTTTCGAAAAAATCATCGAAAAATAAGAAATATTCGTTAGCTGATTTTATTGTCACTTGTTATCTCCTTTCAAATTTATTCTAAGAGATCCGCACAATACCTATTCGTTTATTCAAAATGTTTCCTCTTCTACTTGTCATTTTAAAAGCAGTCTGCGAATTTCCATTTATTTTACCTCTTGAATTTGGTCAAAGAAAAAAAAGTCTTTAATTTAGGACTTATAAAAGAACATATGACTTTGGAAGTTTATTGTTATTCATGGAATTGAGTTACAAAAGAGATATTAATCATCTTTATGTACACACATATTCAGAAAAATTAATTAACCATTTTGTCCTTATTATCTTTGAATACAAGTAAGAATATGATTACTAGAAACAAAAGAAGAAACAATGGGCTGTTTTAGAACAAGAATTTCAATAAATAATATAATAGCACTCACCATAATTATCATTGAGGTACTAAATTTAAGACCTTCTATGTAGAATAAGCCAAAACCTTATATGATAAGTTTTGTCAGACAGAATCAAGAAATTTTCATGAAATAATTCATTGAATTTAAATACCATTCAGTATTTACTTCCATTTTCACTGGTGTTCATGGAGATTTGTCTTTTATTTTGCCGTGGATTGACTATCTTATTCTAAGTTCTTAGACAAGATACTTGTATTTCTACGAGAAAAACCAATCACAAATCGAATTTGAGGAGAAATTTTAATCATGAAAAAACAAATCATTGCCACATCAATCATATTAGCTAGCATAACTACCGTAATCGCGACTGAGGCTCAAGCCAATGCAGACTCCATCAATGGCGTTGATGTAACAACTGATCAAACACAAAAAAAAGCCACCAGTGAAAATGGTGAAACTTGGGTTAATGATAATAATGTATGGTATAACCAAACTTCAGGGGATAACGGTATCATTACACCACCGAATACTCCCGGTCAGCAAAAACCTGAGCAGTCTTTAACGCCTGCTGAACCTAATCAAACACCGCCGATTATTAAGCAAGAAACCCCATCTGCACCATCGGTACCTACAAAAGCCGAGTATATCGCACCGGCTAAACCTATCTCTGAGCAAAAAGTACCGAATACGCCAGCTGTTCCTGCTACTCCTGTGATAAATGTGCCTGATTTGCAGCCGAACACGCCTGTGCAATTGGTTCCTGCTACTCCTGCTGTTCCTACAAAAGCCGAGTATATCGCACCAGTTAAACCTGTCTCTGAGCAAAAACTACCGAATACGCCAGCTGTTCCTGCTACTCCTGTGATAAACGTCCCTGATTTGCAGCCGAATACGCCTGTGCAATTGGTTCCTGCTACTCCTGCTGTTCCTACAAAAGCCGAGTATATCGCACCAGTTAAACCTGTCTCTGAGCAAAAAGTACCAAATACGCCCTTTGTACCTGCAACTCCTGTGATAATCGTCCCTGATTTGCAGCCGAATGCATCGGTTCAATTGGTTCCTGCTACTCCTGCTGTTCCTACAAAAGCCGAGTATATCGCACCAGTTAAACCTGTCTCTGAGCAAAAAGTACCAAATACGCCCTTTGTACCTGCAACTCCTGTGATAAACGTCCCTGATTTGCAGCCGAATGCATCGGTTCAATTGGTTCCTGCTACTCCTGCTGTTCCTACAAAAGCCGAGTATATCGCACCAGTTAAACCTGTCTCTGAGCAAAAAGTACCAAATACGCCCTTTGTACCTGCAACTCCTGTGATAAACGTCCCTGATTTGCAGCCGAATGCATCGGTTCAATTGGTTCCTGCTACTCCTGCTGTTCCTACAAAAGCCGAGTATATCGCACCAGTTAAACCTGTCTCTGAGCAAAAAGTACCAAATACGCCCTTTGTACCTGCAACTCCTGTGATAAACGTCCCTGATTTGCAGCCGAATACACCGGTTCAATTGGTTCCTGCTACTCCTGCTGTTCCTACAAAAGCCGAGTATATCGCACCAGTTAAACCTGTCTCTGAGCAAAAAGTACCGAATAAAAAATACGAGGATCCAATAAATAAACAGCTAAAAGAAGTACCTAGTATGATACCTAGCCAACCAGCAGAAATGACAATAAATGTTCCTATTAAAAAATTTCCACAAATGAATACTTTTAATTTTTCTATGCAAGAAATCAATACTTTTGCGACTACTATAATTGATAATACATTCTCTACAAATACAGAAAAGATTACTCCTGCAACTAATGTGCTAGTCGAAAAACAGCCATCACTTATCGATGGAGATATCCCTAAAAATTTAAACCCTTTTGATCATAAACAGTTTATTCAAGCTAGTAGAGTACCAATTATTGAAAAACCAGTAATTATGAAATTGGAACAACTAAGTGAACAGAAAACAAGCCGACCTGTCCCTAAGACTTCTGAAGAAAAGCAAACAATTAAAACAATCCAATTCAAAACAGCGCTCATGAAATCTGAAAGTAAACAAACAGCGCAATCTTTAACAAAAAAAGAAAATCAGGTAAATAGAGAGACGATTCCCCTGCCTACTAGGTCTTCAAGGCATGACGTGAAATCCACACTCTTAAAATCTTCAAGCCTAGCAATGATGCCTAAAACAGGAGACGCCGACTCTTTTACTTTTCAAGAAAGTTTACGAATCATTGGTTTTGTTTTGGCTAGTCTAAGTCTGTTAGGTTTATCATTTAAAAGTAGAAAAGGTTACAAGAAATAAGATATAAAAAGACTAGCTCTATATGGCTAGTCTTTTTATGCTTTATTGAAATTTGACATATAAAGTATTATTATTTGTAAACTTAAGTTAATATATTTTCATAGATCGCTAGTACTAATGATCTATGAAAATATTAATAAAATAGAGATCAAAATTTTAAGTTTCTGCCCCTCTTTTCTTAATCTATAAAAAAGGCGCTATAATTTATGGGACTGATGAATCAGAATTGACTCTCCAATCTCATTTTCATTTTAAGTAGAAAAAAGATCATTCTCTAGTTTGTTTAAATCACCCCAAAACAACTAAGGACACGATATACTATATGAACGACTCCATCAAAAATACCAATATGAATAGACAAGCACTCGTTGATTACTGAGTTCTTTTACGATCTTTTTGAAAAAAGCACAGATCGAAAGGGCGTACCATCAGTTAGGTACGCCCTTTTAAGAGATGTGGAAAATCTACATGATACAGAAGTTCCGCACAGTTATTTTTCAAAGACATTAAGTGATGATGACGTTTCTTCCTTTTGCAACGTCGTGATGACTGGACCTTCTTTGGTGATGGCGATCGAGTGTTCATATTGGGCACAATAACTGCCGTCAATCGTGCGTGCTGTCCAGCCGTTTGGGTCCATCTTCATGCGCCAAGTGCCGGTCGTGATCATCGGTTCGATGGTGATCGTCATGCCCTCTTTCAAACGAATTCCTTTGCCAGGTAACCCGAAATGAGGAAAGAAGGGTTCTTCATGAATGGTTGGGCCAATGCCGTGAGCAATAAAGTCCCGCACGACACCATACCCTTTTTCTTCAGCAAAGCTTTGGATCGCATAGCCAATATCGCCGACGCGGTTGCCGACTTGTGCTTGCTCGATGCCTTTCATTAAGGCTTCTTTCGTTACTTCCATCAGCGCTTGATGTTCTGGCGAAATCTCTCCTACAGCATATGTCCAACAGCTGTCAGAGATTGCTCCTTTGTAATCGACACAAAAATCGACTTTGACGACATCGCCTGATTTTAAAACATATTCTGAAGGGAAACCATGACAAATCTCTTCATTGACACTGATACACGTCGCAAATTCATAGCCTTCAAACCCAATTTGCGCGGCTGTTGCCCCTGCAGCTTCTATCTGTTGATGGACAAAGGCGTTGATTTGGTTCGTGGTGATACCGGGAACGATTTTTTCCCGTAGTTGCTCGTGAATACTTGCCAAGATACGACCGGAAGTTTTCATTTGTTCGATTTCTCGTGGGGATTTTAATGTGATCAATAGATGATCTCCTTTCCTTAAATAGCCATTACCATGTTTCTTTTAATAATACACCTCATCTAGAAATAAGCCATGAGAAGGCACTGTTTCACCAGCTGCTTGTCGTACTTTATCGGCTAACACTTGATCGATCACTTCTGGCGGCAGTGTGCCATCGCCAATGGCAATCAGTGTGCCTGTCAAGATTCGGACCATTTTATGCAAAAAACCGTTGCCTTTGAAGGTAAACCGCAGTAGGTCGCCTTCTGGTGTGATGGTGATTTCATCGATCGTCCGCACCGTTGATTTTTTTGATTTTTTCAACGCAGAAAAGCCAATAAAATCATGGGTGCCGATCAACTTCTCAGCTGCTTGCTGCATTTTTTCCAAATCAAGGGGCTGCGGGCAATGAAAACTGGTATTGCGAGCAAAGACCGATGGGATCGCGTTGTTCCAAACATAATAGCTGTATTGCTTGCCTTTGGCGTGATAGCGTGCATGGAATCGTTCAGGCACTTCTTCAATCTTGTTGACAACGATGTCTTGCGGCAAATAGCGGTTAAAGAACTGCTGCATCTCTGGCAAACTCATTTGATGGGTCGTCTTGAAATTTGCCACTTGTCCTCGAGCATGCGTGCCCGCATCGGTTCTACCAGAACCCACGATCTCAATTTCTTCTCCCGTCAATAATTTGATGACCCCTTCAACTTTTTCTTGGATCGTTTTTTCAGAATCTCCTAGTCGTTGCCACCCTAAGTAGCGCTTGCCGTCGTATTCAATCGTTAGTTTGATATTTCGCATGGTTGTTGCTCCTTTTTACCGGTAGTACCGGTGGATAATTTTTTCTATTATACTGCTTAAGATATTTACTTATGATACGGCGCTCCCGTATTGATTCGATACGCGCGATAGATTTGCTCCAATAAGATCAACTTCATGAGTTGATGCGGATAGGTCATTTTGCCAAAGGAGATTTTGGCATCACTGCGGCTCATGACTTCTTGGCTTAAGCCTAGGGAGCCGCCGATGACGAAGGTCAGTTGGCTTTTTCCTTGGATGCCGAGTTGATCGATTTGTTTGGCGAAGGCTTCGCTGGTGGGATTGGTGCCTTCGATTGCTAAGGCAAAGACATATTCGGTGTCTTTGATTTTGGCTAAAATGCGCTGGCCTTCTTTTTCTTTGATTTGCAGCATTTGGGCTTCACTCAAGGTTTCTGGTGCTTTTTCATCTGGTACTTCGATAAACTCAAGCTTTGCGTATGCCCCCAATCGTTTGGCGTACTCGTTGATTCCTTGAACGAGGTACTTTTCTTTTAGTTTTCCTACCGTGATGATTTTGATTTTCATAGATTTCTCCTCGTTATCCCCTTATTTTATGAAAATGTGGACATTGCTATCCACAACCTTTTACACACTTTGACTTTCTTTGAAATCCTTCTATCTTATCTATAAAACTGCGACACTTCAACGATTTCTTCATCCACCCAACCAACCCCATCAAGATTGTCCACACACTGTGGATAAAAAGACCTTTACTTCTCCCCAGATTTCTCTGCTATTTTTATTCAAAAATGAACGGGTCTTACGAAGAAAATTTCATCGTTTGAAACAGATTCTTACGCAACTTCTTCATATTTTTTTCAAAATCTCTTAGTAGACTAATCTCAGATAGAAGGAATATACTGATTATAACGAATTATTCATTAAGGGGGAAATAGTAATGGCAAGAAAATATGTCACACCAGGTAAGAAAACTTCTCCTGGTTTATTAAAACGATTAGGTATTGGGATTTTAGGCGGTATGGTCGGCGGATTATTGACCTTCGGCGGTCTGTATCTGGCAATGGGTTCATCCTTGACTTCAACACCAGAAACCACGACCAACAGCGGGGTCCAAGATTCTAACGGACAAACCCAAGTATCCAATGTAAAACTTGATGTGACTAGCGATGTCACTGAGGCAGTTGAAAAAGTACAAGATTCGGTGGTTTCCATCATTAATCTACAACAAAGTCAAAGCAACGACTGGAACAGCCTCTTTGGTCAGCAAGGTGGACAAAGTGAAGGCGATAGCCAAAGCGAAGACGACAGCGCCTTAGAAGCTTCTTCTGAAGGGAGTGGTGTCATCTACAAAATCGATGGCGACGATGCCTATGTCGTAACCAACAACCACGTAGTTGAAGGTCAAGATGGTTTGGAAGTTGTCTTAGCAGATGGTACAAAAGTCAAAGCTGAATTGGTAGGTACCGATTCTTACACAGACTTAGCCGTCTTAAAAATCTCTTCTGAAAAAGTTACAACTGCCGCAACATTTGGCGATTCAAGTGCCTTGAAAGTCGGCGAACCAGCAATCGCGATCGGTTCTCCTCTAGGCTCTGACTATGCAAACTCTGTGACACAAGGGATCGTGTCTTCCTTGAATCGTCAAGTAACAAGCCAAAACGAATCTGGTGGTACGATCAGTATCAATGCGATCCAAACGGATGCTGCAATCAACCCAGGGAACTCAGGTGGTCCACTGATCAACGTTGATGGTCAAGTGATTGGGATCAACTCAAGTAAAATCGCCAGCACCTCGGGCTCTGCTTCAGGCGTTAGTGTCGAAGGGATGGGCTTTGCGATCCCAAGTAACGATGTCGTTGAAATCATCAATCAACTAGAAGCAGACGGCAAAGTGGTTCGCCCTGCACTAGGGATCCAAACGATTGATTTAGGTTCAATCACATCACAACAACAAGAACAAATCTTGAAAGTTCCTTCATCTGTAACTTCAGGCGTTGTGATCTACTCAGTCAACAATGCAACACCAGCAGAACAAGCAGGATTGCAACAATATGACGTTATCACGAAAATCGATGATACAGAAGTCAGCACCACAACGGATCTGCAATCTGCGTTGTACAAACACAAAGTCGGTGACACGATCACTGTAACCTTCTATCGTGGCGATGAAGAAAAAACAGCAGAAGTAAAACTTTCCGTTGATACATCGATCAACGAACAATCAACAGACAGCAGCAACTAATTACCAAAACCAATCGAAACAATCAAAAAATGAACTGCCGCAAAAACAGGAAGCGGCAGTTCATTTTTTAGGCTTTACCGACTGGAAAAGCTTCACCTACAACGGCATCTTGAGGCAGCTCAAGGATGCCTTTTTTCATTGGGGCACCTTCTAAATGTAGTTCTTTAGCAGAACAGATCATTCCGAAGCTTTCTACGCCACGAAGTGTCCCCGGCCAAATCATCAAGCCATCCGGCATCATTGCGCCAGGTTTTGCGACAACGACTTTCAATCCTTTACGAATATTGGCAGCGCCACAGACGATTTGCAAGACTTTCCCATCTCCAACTTCTGTTTCCGTGATAGAAAGATGGTCGCTGTCTGGATGTTCTACACAAGATTTCACATAGCCAACGACGATTTTTGGTTCCGTATCTGCAGGCAGTTCTTCGCTGAATCCTGCTTCTTTGATCATGGTGTTCAATTGTTGGATTTGTTCTTTCGTCAACGTCACTTGACCACGGTCTTCGATCGTCATCACTTCTGAGATCGCAAAAAAGTTCCAGCCAACGATCGTGCCTTCTTCATTTTTGATTTGGGCAACATTGCCTTTGCGTTCGACGGTTTGTTCTAATCCTTTATCATCTGCTGTGATCGCAAGCAGTGTATCACTGACATATTCTTTGTTATAAGCAAAAATCACGTTTTCTCCTCCTTAGGTACTTACACATTCCGCCCATAATCTTATCAAATTTTTCGGCATCCGTCATGGAATTTCTTTGTTTTCCTTGAAATTCTAGTTATTTTCAAAGACAAAAAAGCCTGAAAACCAGCTACTGCTCATTTGCTAAAGACAATGCTTCACTAGCGAGCAAAACCGCTGGTTCTCAGGAACTTCCTTTTGTCACTTGTTACTACCATGCAAACTATGGAAAAGAACACGGCAACGACAAGCTTATTTTTTCCAAAATGACCTTACGCTTTGTTTTCTTCAGGTGATACGATCAGCACGTCGCACCGGGCTTCACGGATAACGAAGCTGGCGACACTCCCCATCATGAAGCGTTCCACGGCGTTCAGCCCGGATTGCCCCACCATGATCAAATCGATGTCGTATTGATCCGGTAATTGGGTGGCAAGGGCGTCTTTGATGGAGCCGTAAGCGACGATGCCTTCTACTAGATCAAAATCCACTGATTTTGCGTAGGCTTTGCAGTCGTCGATCAGATTTTTCGCCGTGTCTTTTTCTTGTTCTAAGATGGAACTATCCAAAGGTGCATAACCCATCATTGTCGGCACTTGCTGATCGATGATCGTTGCGGCATAAACCTTCCCTTGGTTTCGACGAGCGACTTCCACTGCTTTTTTGAAGGCTGACATCGCTTGATCTGAACCGTCGATCCCTACTAAAATATTTTGATATCTTTGTGCTTCCATCTTTTTCCCCTCCTATGCTGATTGTACGCTGGTTAAAAAGGCTTCGATCTCTTCTTTGGTTTTGCGATCCTTGTTAACTAACCGTCCCAGCTCCTTGCCGTCTTCGATAACGACGAGGCTAGGAATACCAAAAATGTTCCATTCAACCGCTACATCCATGTATTCATCACGGTCGACTTCGACAAATTGAAGATCTGGAAAGTCCGCTTCGATCTCAGGCAATTGCGGTTTGATGTAGCGGCAATCGCCACACCAATCGGCGGTGAAAAAGAAGACATTTTTGCCTTTCTCCACATATGTTGCTAACTCTGCTAAATCTTTTGGAATAATCAAATACTCACCACTTTCTTTTCTTTAAGTATACACCTTTCTTTCAGGGACTACCAACTGACATGCTGATCTTGCAAAGCCCTGCAGAAAAAAAAGAGACAACGGGTGGCTGTCTCTTTGCTTTCGTTCGTTCTCGCTTATTGTCCTGCCAAAATCGTATCAACGGTTGAACGATCCAAACCTTTCAAGACTTGAATCACCATTTCCCGTGCCGCTTCATAATCAGCGATACTGAATAGGGTTTGGTGGGTATGGATGTACCGTCCAGGAACACCGATAACTGAACTTGGGATCCCTTCATTTGCCATGTGTGCCGCACCAGCGTCGGTACCACCTTTTGAAACAAAGTATTGATAAGGAATGTTGTTGCTTTCTGCTGTATCCAACAAGAATTCTTTCATCCGTGGCAACATGATCATGCCTGGATCATAGATTCGCATCAAAGTCCCGGCTCCTAGATGACCAAAGGTGCCATTTTTCGTGACTGTGTCATCCGCTGGCGAGCAATCGACCGCAAAGAACAAGTCTGGTTTGAATTTTGTCACAGACGGACGAGAACCCCGTAAGCCGACTTCTTCCTGAACGTTGGCACCAGCAATCAACGTATGGCCTAATGTTTCCTCTTTCAAGGCTTCAAGTGCTTCTAATACGACCGCACAGCCGTAACGGTTGTCCCAAGCTTTCGAGATGATGTTTTTCCCATTGGCTGTTTTGATGGTTTCCACTTGTGGGACGATCGTATCGCCAGGACGTACGCCAAAGCTTTCTGCTTCTTCTTTTGATTCAAACCCCGCATCAAACAAAATATCTGTCACTTCGACATTTTTTTGACCGCTGCTTCCTCGCAACAAATGTGGCGGTACTGAAGAAGAAACGCATGGGTAATCGCCCTTCGCTGTTTTCAATGTAAACCGTTGAGCAGATACCACATAAGGGTTCCATCCACCTAAAGGAGTGACTTTGAATAAGCCGCGATCGGAGATCGTCGTCAATAAGAAACCAACTTCGTCCATGTGAGCAGCTAACATCACTCGTGGTGCATCTGCTTCTTGGTGGTGACGCAAACCGAAGATGCCGCCTAAGCCATCTTGTTGGATTTCATCCACCAATGGAGTCATCGCTTCACGCATATACGCTCGCACGTCGTGTTCAAACCCGCTGGTTCCTTGTAACTCCGTTAGTTCTTTGATGCGTTGAAATGTTTTTTCTTCCATGATCATTCGAGAAACACGTATCGGTTGTTTGCTGCCCCAAAGAAACAAAGCTGCTTTTTTTGAAAAAGCAAGGCTTGCTGTGGCTGTGTTTTCCAGCAATTTTTGGGCGAAACAACGGATGTGCTCTCTTCCTCCTTATTCCTACTGATATTCTTTATTATAGCGCAAATTTCTATTGTTGGTTATTTTTCTTATAGAATATTTCTAAACTATGGTAAACTATTGTTAAGAGAACCTGTGCTTTCACCGAGTTCACAACATTCGGGAAAACTTACTTTAGGAGGGACATTAGATGGAGAATGAGCATCCATTGCATTATTTTAAAAATGGACTGACCATCGGTTTAGGTCTTGGCTTTGCAGGAGGGATTTTTTCAACGATCTGGTTGAAGAAAAGGCAAGCCATGAATGCCGATGATGTCTTAGACAATATAAAAGCGGCGTTTATCAAAGAAGGACCGATCGAAGGTTCTTGGATCAATTTCGAAAAACAACCTTTGCGCAAATTTGCGATCACTTCCCAAGGATATACTGGCGGCATCACCCGCACCGAAGACGGACAGCTTGTCACCTATGAATTTTTGGCAGATGCTCATACCGGCACCGTCTTAGATATCCAACGAGCAATCGTGGAATAATTACTGCACTTACGACCAGCTTCTTAAGAGGCTGGTCTTTTTTCTTTTTAAGCAGTGATTTTACTGAAGTAAGGTCGCAAGGTCCAATACCACGACTTCATCGATGCTGCCGCCTTTTTGCCGATACGCCCATGCCCCACTTTCAAACAAGCAGTACAGCTGCCCTTTTTCTACCACGATCTGTTCAAGGTAATGGGGAAACTTGATGCGCCGCAACGCATGTTTGCGGGTCAGCACCGTTGCATCCTTTGAAAAGACCCATAACTCAGCCGACCCTGGTCCAAAGGAACGTGCCAGCAACAAGTATTCAGTGGTAAAGGCGACACTTTGGACTTTCGTGGTGGTGACCCTTCTCTTACGCGGCTTGATGCGAGGAGATGCATTGCGACCGCTGTCTGAAAGAACAGGCAGCGGATAATTCGCCACCACGCCACCGTTTTTCAAGGCAAAGGTCCCTGAGACAAGTTCACCGCTATCGGCTGCCAAATAGGAGCTGTGAGTGATGCCTGCCAATTCGATGACTTGCTGATAAGCGATCGGCTGACTGGTTGCCAAGGAATCATCTTCCAGCAGTGTCTGCAAAGAAACACACGCCACTCGTCCCATTCCTTTCCCAGTGATGGTTAGCCACAGCACTTGCGTTGCTCGATCAAAGACTAATCCGCCGACATGGGGGCGTTTTGGCAGAACCACCGTTTTCAGATGCCGTCCGCTCGTTCTTTCTATTATATAAAGCTGTGAGTGATGTTCCTGCTGCGAACAGTACGCAGAGAGGAACAAATAGTCCTCCGAAACGGCCAACCCTTGTGGAGTCATTGCCTGACACTGATCCGCATGCTTGTACAGCCTCGTTTCTGCTTTCGCCGTTGCCGTCGTTGCAACTGCGGCAGTGGCTTTTTTTAAACCGGGAACCAAAAGGACTGCTTCCCTTTTTGCCCCGGCTGCCAGCCACGCTTTCCGCACGCTGGGATAACGCTTCAGCTGAGCTGCCAGTGCTTGATTGTGGCGCGCATGTCGGTGCTTTTTCAGCCAGTACACCACAAAAAGGCCAACCACAAACACGCCCAAAAGCAGCAAGATCTCTGTTTGTCTCATTGATTGGCCTCCTTGATGAATTCCCTCTTGTCGGCTGATTCATCAGCCGCTTATTGTTTGTCTAGCTGCAATAACGCTTAGACTACTTGTACTTCGACATCAATGTTGCCACGAGTTGCCCGAGAATACGGACAAAAATCATGGGCTTCTTCTGCGATTTTCTCTGCCTCGGCTTTTTCAACGCCTGGTAACGACACTTCTAAAATCACGCCGATTTGGTAACTGCCGTCCTCATGCTGATACAAAGACACTCTTGCTTTAACTTCGGATTCGGATTCGATGTTATGCTCTTTCAGCATATGCTGTACGGCACCGTTGAAACAAGAAGCATAGCCAGCGGCAAATAATTGTTCTGGGTTTGTGCCCTCACTGTGAAGACCCGGTTTGTCGATTTTCAGGTGAAAACTGCCATTTGGTGCTTCGACCTCTCCGACACGTCCGCCTCGATTGATCATCGCTGTTTCATATTGCTTTTTCATTGAACCTCTTCCTTTCTTTTTTTGACCTACTTCAAGTGTAACGACAATTTACCGATATGACAAAAGGATTGCTTATGCTTCCTTAAAAACAAAAAAGGCAAACCCAGAAAAATCTGGATTTGCCTGTCTATTCGAGGTAATTACTACCCGAAATAAATGAATGGAAACAATTGCTGAATGGACTAGCCGTTTGAACGTCCTAAGAAGAATGAAACAACAGCAACTACAATAACCGCACCAATAATTGATGGGACGATTGCCATTCCAGCAAGTGATGGACCCCAAGAACCTAAGATTGCTTGTCCAATAGCTGAACCTACTAAACCTGCAACGATGTTGGCGATCCAACCCATTGATCCACCTTTATTTGTGATAGCTCCGGCGATCAAACCGATAATAGCTCCTACGATTAATACCCATAACCAATGCATATTTTTCTCCTTCTTTCTTTTAAGTAGTTATTACACATATTATGTTACGCTTAATCCCCGTTTTAGACAAAAGATTTGCACTCAATTTGCAAAAAAAAATTTCAAACCTTGTTATATTAACGTTTACCAGTACTTCTTAATTATCGTTGTAAGAGCTTTAATTCGTTTTTTTTAATATTCGTGCATTTTTTGAAATCGCTTTATTTTTTATTTTGCATCTTCTTCGCTAAACTGAGGGAGAGCCACTCTCATTTTGTCAGATAATTGGCACTTTTTACTCCTCAGTGCGTTTTAGGACAGCTATCTTTTCAGCACTTCAGCTATTTTTCATTAGTGAACGTTTCGATCGTTTCAGATTGGAAATGTCTTCGCAGATTCCCATGTTTGCTTCTAGAGCTCCCAGCGAAAGCGGTACTTATTTGAAAATGACGGGAAAATACTCAGAAAAAAACGGTGTGACTGTAGAAGTTCCTGATTTGCCTTACGCGGATTTATTGAGGATTCTAGTCAGTGCCGACTGCAGCTATGCGCTTACAAAATACGATGCCATTTTTTTCTTCCTCTATCATCGCCATCACCATGCTGCCGATTGCCCGACCAATCATTATGACACTGGAGATCTTCTCCTTCCAGTAGCGATGGAATGATTATATCTGGCCCTTGATCGTCTTGAATAATCCGAAAAAATACACCTTGCAAGTGGCGAACCGCAGCTTGGTGGGCGCGGAAAATATCCATTGGACGATTTTGATTGCTGCCTTGGTAATTTACATCTTGCCTTTGCTGCTGGTCTTCCTCGCCTTTCAGCGCTGGATTCTCGACAGCAATTTGGACAGCGGGTTAAAATAAAAAAATGCCAACTGCTTCGTCGCACCATTCTCCTTTTATGGATGAACGGTGCCACAGAGCAGCGGCGCTTTTTATTTTGAAAAGTCTTTCCGTGACAAGTAAATGGCGGTTAATATCCCAACTAAAATAGCCAAACCAAAGACAATGATCGTACCGATGGCATTGTCTTTTCCTGGCAGTCCCCCGGTGTTGATCCCCCATAGCCCCGCGATCAAGGACGGCACAGCCACCACCAATGCCGCAGAATCTAAGTATTTCATCAGATGGTTTAGATTGTTGTCCATCATATCGGAGAACAAGCCACCAATGGTTTCTAACAAGTCGCGATAGATAGTGACCATTTTCATGGCAAACTTCTGTCGTAGCTTAATGTCATAAACGAGTGCTTCATTATCCAAACGATCCAAAAATTCTTTGCGATCCATCAAACGATCGACAGTATGGTTCTGATCCCGTAAGGTGTGATCCAGATAGACCATGTCTCGTTCGGTATCGGCTAAATTAAACAATTCGTTGTTTTCCGTCGTTTTACGGGCTGCTTCATCTAGTGCATCGATCTGTTTCTTCATTTCCTGCAGACCTTTGATGTAATGGGTGTAGATCATCAGCGTCGAGTAGGCAACAATATCTTCATACCGTTGAATATCTTGCTCATGCTTTTCAATCAGGCGTTTAATCAGTGTAGATTGATGAGAGACATACGTGATTAAAAGATCTTTGGTATAAATAAACGTCACCGGTTCTAAACGATCTTCGATGCGGTCTTGTGTCACTTCTGACAAATCGATCAAGGTATAAAGAATCGGATGATTTAACTTAGTGTTACGTAAGTATTCCAAACGTGAGACTTCTTCCGGTTCATTGGCGCCAATAAAAATATCTTCGGGCAGTTGATACTTATCTAACAAGTGGCGTTGTTCCTCTGGATCTGTCCCAGAAACCACCAGCCAATTGTAATCTTCCTCCGAGGATTCCCTTATTTTTCGGTCGTCCATTTTGTAATACTGAAACATGGTGACTCGCTCCTTTTCTAATTCTCTCTTAATTTAACTATCTAACGCTTCTCGCTTTTTGTCAAAGTAAATGGCTTTTCTTTTTGGAGCTTTTTTCATTTTGAACTAAGTGCATTTTATTAGACGAACCTTTCGATTCATGAGAAACTTTTTATGGGCCCAATAAAAAATTTTAGGAGGAATAGTATGTTTCGTCATCAAAAAGAACTACAGTTTGAAGCTAAACCAGAAAAACCAAATCCGTTAGTTGCGAAATACCTTCAAGAATTAATCGGTGGACAATATGGAGAGATGAGTGTTGCCATGCAATACTTATTCCAAGGATGGAGCTGCCGTGGGGAAGAAAAATACAAAGACATGTTAATGGATATCGCTACTGAAGAGCTTGGACACGTTGAAATGTTGGCAACGATGGTTGCACGTCTGCTGGAAGGTGCACCTGTGGAAGATCAGGAAGCTGCCATGAAAAAAGACCCAACGATCGGTGCGATCATTTCCGGAATGAATCCGCAACATGCCATCGTTGCCGGCTTAGGACCACGTCCTGCTGATAGCGTCGGCAATCCATGGTCAGGTGCGTATATCATTGCTAGTGGCAACTTGCTTGCTGATTTCCGTGCCAACTTAAATGCAGAATCACAAGGTCGTCTGCAAGTAGCACGCATCTATGAAATGATCGATGACCGTGGGGTCAAAGACTTACTTTCGGTCTTATTAGCGCGTGATAGCTACCACCAAAATCTTTGGGCAGCTGCCGTGAAAGAATTGGAAGAAAACGAAGGCTCGATTTTAGTGCCGACTACCTTTGACCGCAAAAACGAACGCTTAGATATCGCTTATGATTTCTATAACTTCTCAGAAGGCGACCAAAGTAAAGAAGGCTCTTGGGCGAAAGGCAAAGCCCTTGATGGTGAAGGCGAATACCAATGGCTAGACGAACCAAAGATCGAAGGAAAAGCGCCAAAACTCGATCAAGTCACACCAAAAATGTATGGCACACCGCCTGAAAAATAATTTAATCAAAAAGAGCAATTGTTTCTGAAACAGAAACCGTTGCTCTTTTTTCTTTGTCTGAGCAAGTTGGTTACGTTCCTGGCAAAAAAGCGTTAGAGTAGAATGTAAAGAAAAGGAGGAATCATTTTATGAAAGCACCTTTACTGACATTAAACGACGGCAATTTACGCCCCGCCGTGGGCATCGGTACCTATCAGATCCGCGGTGGCGAAGGGTTGAGCCAGCTGCAAGCAGCGATCGCTGACGGGTATCGATTGATCGATTCTTCAACCAATTATGACAATGAAGGCATTGTCGGCAAAGCGATCCGTCGCTCTGGTATCCCACGTTCAGAATTTTATATCACCTCAAAATTACCGGGAAAATACCATGGCTATGATGATGCCTTAACCAGCATTCAAGAATCCCTTGCTCGCATGGGACTCGACTACTTCGATGCCTTTTTGATCCACTGGCCATTACCAAAACGCGGCAAATATGTCGAAGCTTGGCAAGCCTTAGTGACCGCCCAGAAATTAGGTTTGATCCGTTCCATCGGCGTTTCCAATTTCGAGCCAGAACATTTGGATGCCATCATTGAAGCAACTGGTGTGACCCCTGCGCTAAATCAAATTGAGATCCATCCTTACTGGGTCCAAGAACGAATGGTTACAGAGAACAAAAAACGCGGCATCGTAACGGAAGCTTGGAGCCCATTAGGCCGCGGCAGCGATGCCCTGAAAGAACCACTGATCACTGAATTAGCTGAGAAATACCAAAAATCAGCTGGTCAAATCATCTTGCGCTGGCATGTGGAACGTGGCATTTTGCCCCTACCTAAATCAAGAAACCTCGCCCATCAACGAGAAAATCTTGCGATCTTCGACTTTGAACTGACTGAAGATGAAATCAATCAAATCAATCAGTTAAACAAAGCAGACGGCCGCATCGATGGTCAAGACCCAAATGAGTATGAAGAATTTGAATAAACACAACCAGCAGATTCTCCGCTATAAATGGAGAATCTGCTGGTTTTAGTTTATCTCAACTCAAAATGAAATGTTTTTATTTCGAAGGGTGACAAGGTAAATGAGACTTCATCTTTCCACTGCTCATTATTTAAAGGTATCTCCATTAAATCTGTTTCTTGCCAAAAACTGCTTGGCAACTGCAATGTAACCTTTCTAGTTCCTCCCGTGTGATCATGTAAGCGTAAAATCCACCCTTTGCCGGTTTCTGCTTGCTTGATGGCGTCGATGGTAACTGAGGTTTCACAGTCTATTTGCAACGGAAGCAACCAAGAATGTTCTCCGTTAATAACCGTTAATGGCGAGTTGAGGGACCATGCTTCTTCCATTGTTCCCCCATCGATGGCATCGTGCTCGTGGGCATAAAAACTGTAAGTAAATTTGTGATCGCCATCGTCAGCCAGTGGATCAGGATAGATAGCGCCTTTAAGCAAGGTCAAGCTTAATTGATTTTCCTTAACAGCATAACCATATTTACAGTCATTCAATAAACTTACCCCACAATATTTTTCTGAAAGATCTGCCCATTGGTGGCCTACTGTTTCAAACTGAGCCAATTGCCAACTGGTATTAGCATGGGTAGCTCGTTTTACATTTCCGTACTGAATATCAAATACTGCTTCAGTTGATCGAATTGCTGCATCAAAGTTTACCTTCAACAGTTGTTGGCGTTCATGCCATGACACGTTTGTTAAAAAATCGATTCGTTGTGTATGAGCATAGACCCGCATTTCCTGATGTATCTGCGAATTACCAAACGTATACTCAAATACTACGGAAGCGTAAAGCGCATTATTTGAGCGTAATCGTATTTGATCGGCTTGAAGCACTGTTGCTTTTTCTTGATAAAAACTATCGATATCCCATGCATCGTAATTTAAAGGTTTGTCTTCAAATAGCTGAAAAACATTCCCTTTTCCTTCCAACATTTCTCTACCTAGTTTCTTATCAAAAATGCTGATCAAATTTCCCGATGTTTCCCATAAAATTCGCAAACGATCGGTCTCAAGCGCTCCCTCTGTGAACTCAGCGAGCGGTTTGATGTCTTTATTTTCTGCTATCGGTTGAAACTCTATCATCACCTGACTCATTGGCGGAACATTTGTCACAAGAACAGACTGTTTTTCTCCATCAAAATAAGCCGGAAGTTCTTTTCCTTGTGAATCAATAAAGCGACCTTCTTGTAAAAGTGGAAGTTCAATCAGTTCATTCCTTGACCAGCTAGCTGTATTGTTGACTGTATACTTTTGATTAGCAGGTCCATCTAATTGTTCAAATAACTGTTGAATGGTCTGAGTCACGACGGCAAACTCTGCTCTATGGTCTTGATAAACTTCTTTGATCGAAGAACCAGGAATAATATCGTGGAATTGATTACGAAGAACCGTCTCCCATGTTTCAAAAAGCGGATCCTTAGGATACTCGTCTTCTTTGCTGGCTGCTAAACATGTATAGAGAATCTCAAGTTCCCGTAGAGCAATTTCAGCTTTTCGATTCATTTTTTTGACAAACGCTTGCGAGGTATAGGTTCCTCGATGATATTCCAAGTACAATTCGCCATCCCAACGAGAGACCAGCGACTTATTTCGTTCTACTGTCTGATGCAGTCGTTCAAAAAAGGCTTTCGCTATTCCTGTTTTGACTTGCGGCAATCCTGGAATCTGGTCAAGGCGTCGTCGATTTTCCAGCATCTCTCTAGTGACACCGCCTCCGCCGTCCCCATGACCGTAAGACAGCAGAAATTCTTGATTCAAACGCTTGTCTTGATATCCGTCGTAAATTCCTTGAACGGTCCCCGGAGAGAGCGTTCCATTGTAGGTATAAAACCATTCTTCTGCCCATTCATCCGTTTTACCATCAACTGGCGTGGTGATAAAATGCGTCAAAATATCTGTCCCATCGATTCCCCGCCAATAAAAGGTATCATGGGGCATCCGGTTGTATTGGTTCCAGCTGATTTTGGTCGTCATAAACGTCTCAATGCCAGATTTTCTTAAAATTTGGGGCAACGCCCAAGAATAACCGAATACATCTGGAAGCCACAAGAAATGCATCTCTTTGTCAAATTCTTCCTTCACAAATTTTTTCCCATGGAGTATCTGACGGACCAATGATTCGCCTGACGGTATATTGCAATCGGCTTCCAGCCACATGGCTCCGTCCACTTCCCAACGGCCTTCTTTGATTCTCTTTTTGATTTTCTCATAAAGAGCTGGATAGCTTTCTTTGACATATTTGTATAGCTGAGGTTGGGTTTGCAAGAAAATATATTCTGGGTATTGTTCCATCAAACGTAAAACCGTTGAAAAACTGCGGACAGCTTTTTCCCCTGTATGCTTCAGCCGCCACAGCCAAGCAACATCGATATGTGTATGACCGATAGTTGTCACAGTGATCTCCGAAAGTTTAGGTATTTTTTGCAGTTCTTGGTTTAAATAATGATCCGCTTCCTCAACGCTGTAGTAAAAAGAGATAGATCCGGGTACCTGCCACTGAATCAAACGAAAGGCATCATCTAAAAGATTCAACAGCTTGTATCGTATCGGTTCATTTTCCGGTAACCCATCGATAGTTTTCGCCATCATGTCAGCGAGAAAGAAACAGTCATCAGCAGCTAAGTGTCGCTTTGCCAAACAAGCTTGCCGAAACTCATGCCGTTGAATGACTTCAGCCCCACCGCCTTCCAAGCCAGACCATAGTTTTAAATCAAGTCGGATGGTTGTCCCCCGGTAATGATCCGCCAGAAAAATCTCTGTATGATTCGAATCGACACCCTGATAAGGTTCACCATCGATCAATAGCAAGGACTCAAAGCCTGAATTATAGCCACCACCTGTACGACCAAAATCGATCAGTAACCATAAGTCTTCCTCCTCTGGAACTGTCAATTCATGATGAGCCCAAATATAACGGTCTCTCCCTTGCCAGAAATCGCTAACTGAAAGTGTAAAGTCCCACTCTTCTGGTGGGTGTTTTTCCGTTTTTGACTTATCTTCTTTTGCCGACCACATTGTAAGGTCTTGTACTTTTTGAAAACGATACGCTTTTAGTTCAGCGATTCGTTTCGTTAATTTTTTTGTCGTATGAAATGGATCTTTCATCCTTTCGTCGCTCCTCCCATGCTAAATCCTTTAGACATATACGTTTGTGACAAAGCATATAAAATGACGACTGGTAAGGTATATAGCACCGAAAAAGCGGCTAAACGGCCATAATTGACCATACCAAAGTTGCCGAAAAACTGAAAGATCGAGACTGATGCCGGCATTTTTTCGGGTGACTGAATCAAAATATAAGGAACAAAGAAGTTGCCCCAGCTTCCAGTAAAAGTAAAAATACCAACCGTACAAATACCTGGAACCATCAGCGGTGCTACGACTTTTCGCACCCCTTGCCATGTTGAAGCCCCATCGACCCAAGCGGACTCTTCTAAGTCGATTGGTACCGAATCCATAAAGTTCTTCATCATCCAAATCCCATAAGGCAGTGAGGACGCCGTCAAGAAGAACGTCACCGCCAGTAACGAATCTTGAAACTTCAAAAAGATAAACAGTTGATAGACCGGCACGATGACAGCAGTCATCGGTAATGAGGTCATGAACAGCACCGCCATCAAAAAACTTTTTTTATATCTTAGCTGATACCTCGACAAGGGATATGCTGCCAAAACACATATGACAACAACTAAAATCGATTGACAGCCGGACAAAAGCAAGCCGATTCCGAATGACCGAATGATAGTTTGATCAGAAAGGATCGAAGCAAAATTTTCAAATGATACTGCTTCAGGTAATTTCAAAGTTTGAATAGCGCCCGGATCAATAGAGGCGATCAGCATCCACAACAATGGGAGCAAAAACAATAAGGCTAATACTGCCAAAAGCAGATAATGAATCATGGTCTCCAATTTTTCACTGCGTTTTACCATTTTTTTCACCTACACTTTCACTTTCAGCATTTTCATATAAATCAAGCTTGCGGCAGCACCAATCAGTAGCAAGACCAGCGAAATCGCTGTTCCGTATCCTAGCTGATAGCTCACAAAAGCTTGTTTGTACATGAAGACCGGCAGGGTTGCAGTCTGATTGCCGGGACCACCACCAGTCATAGTATAAATCAACGTAAAGACACCCAATGTCTGCAAAGTGACGAGCATCAAATTCGTTGCAATGGTACCTTTGACCATCGGTATCGTAATTTTTCGAATCACTTGCCAGCGGCTGGCGCCATCCATAACTGCAGCTTCCTCTACTTCCTTAGGGATCTCATCTAAAGCGGATTGAAACACCATCATTGAAAAAGCGGTTCCTCGCCAAATATTGGCAACCACAACGCTTATCATAGGAAACGCAAACAGCCAAGCAACCGGCTCAAATCCCATCAGTCCCATCAACCAATTAGCTGTTCCGCTATCTCCTAAAAAAGCGACCCAGCAAAAGGAAACAACGACTTCCGGCGTAACCCATGCAGCAATGATGATCAGACCAACGACTCGCCGAAAGGCTCGATTTTTCTCCCGCATCATAAATGCAATCAAAAAACCTAAGAAACATTGACCGATCACTGCAGAAAAAATGACAAAAATCAAGGTTCGTACGACACTAGTTTGAAAAGCCGGATCATTGAACATGCGCACAAAATTTTCAAAGCCGATGAACCGCAATTGACTTGCTTCAGCACCGGTCAGAGCCAAGTTCGTGAAGGAAAAGATAAAAGTTAAGATAACTGGACCAACAAAAAATATCAGCAGCAAGAGCCAACTGGGAAATAAAAAGATCAACGCTTTTTTACTATTGGACATTTGCTGCTCTCGTTTTAGCGAATTTTCCATTCTTTTCTCCTTTCTTTTTTAAAGAGAAGAAACGTTAGCCTCCATTCGGATTGTTTGCTGCAATTCCTTCTCTTTATTAATGATTTAGTTAACGGCATCGTCTCCAACGATCCTTGTTACATTGGCGGCATAATCACTAGCTGCTTCTTCTGGTGTCTTGCTGCCAGTGGCAACTGCTTCAACCATTGTTTGAATCTCTACTGAAACATTAGGATATTTGTCATCTGCAGGACGGAAATGAGCGTATTGTAAGAAAGAGGTTGCTTGTTCAATAAAAGGCTGCTCCTTATATTCAGCTATTTCTGCTGAATCGTCTCGGACGGTTAAATTCCCTTCAGCGATTGCGCGTGCAGCTTGCTGTTCTTTTCCACCGAGTGCTTGAACCACTCGCCAAGACGCTTCTTTGTTTTGTGCTTTTTCAGGAATGGCCCATGTCCAGCCTCCTGACATGGTCGTAAATGGCGGTTCACCACCATTTTGTGTAGGCATGGCTGCAAAACCAAAGCGTTCTGTCATATTCTCAACAGGAGTTGCCCCATTTTCGGCCCAGTTACCGGCACTCCAAAATCCATCTAAAAGCATGCCGACTTCATCATTAGGAAATTTATCTTGGAACATCAAAGATCCATAATTACTGTTAATAGCGATGGATAAAGAAGGACCTAATTGTTTCTGGTTATACACTTCATCAATAAAAGCCAGAGAGTCAATAATCCCTTGTGTATTCACTTGCCATTTACGCGTTTCACTATCAAATAATGTATCTTGAGTACCATATAAGAGCATCTGGAAAGTCTGCATGGAAACCGACTCACCATTGGCTTTAGCCACACCTAATCCTAAGGGGATCACATTCTCATCGGAAGCTTTGATTGCTTCAGCTGCCTCAATAATCTCCCCCCAAGTTGTTGGCTGCCAGTCTTCAGGCAGACCGGCTTTCTTAAAGACATTTTTGTTGTACCAAATCCCGCGAGAATCAGAAGTTCCTGGAATGGCATACGTACTACCATCTTCAGCAATGACACCAGCTTTTAAGTTTTCTGTATATTTATCCCATTGATCCCAGTCAGCAACATATTCATCAAGATTGGTTAAGTAACCGGCATTTGCATCAGAATTCAACATAAAGGAATCTTCTGCCACTACATCGGGTGCTGTGCTCTCCGATTGCATAGAAAGAGCAACTTTTGAAAAATAGTCTCCCTCACTTGCGGTAATCGGAGAAAGTACGATTTTAATGTCCTCATTTTCTTTCTCAAATTGTGGAATAAATGTTTCTTCCAAATATTGGGTCATTTTATCGTTTTCACCGGTATTGCGCCAAGTAACCTTTATCTCGGTTTTCCCCTCTGCCCCGTCCCCATTTGACGAGCCGTCGCTGTTCCCACAAGCAGCTAAAACCATTGGTAGTGTCAGTAGAGACAGTAATGATACAGCTTTTCTTTTCATCGACATAATCGTTCCTCCTAAATTTTTTCATTTTCTATCGCTTAAAGTAAGCGCTTTAAATATAGCCTGTTTAGCCATTGTTGAATATCATTATTATTCGTTGAAATATACACTTTTTACTCTTAATATCAAGTTTTGTAGACAACTACAAATAATGATGATTTGACTCAAGCTAATTTATCTCTATAATCAATGTAAACGTTACCAAAAAAAGAAAGGAGCACTTATGAAATCAAAAACATATCGAAAAATATTCTTAACCTTTTTAACGGTAATCATTGCATATACTATTTTTATTATGGTGATTGTCATCAATAATGAAGTTAATCAGCGGAAAACTGAACAAACTACCCAAAGTATTATGACGCTAGAAAACAGTGCTTTTCGCATTGATCAGCAACTTCGATTTGCCCTCAATTCAATGAAATCTTTAGCAACAAAAGAAAGTATTATACTGTTTTCCCAAAGTACTGAATCTGATTATGCGCTGTTTTCAGCGATGTATGATGAAATTCGTGAAAACTATTTATTAATGAATCAGTTTGAATACTCTATCGGAATCTTGAATCCAGAAAATCATATCATCGTAAGTTCTGACGGCTATTTTGTTTACAATGATTTCTTTTCCTTCTTGAATATAGAAACAAAATCCGGGCTTCTTTCCGAAATGCTGGCAGATGCCAGCTTCAGTTCCTCCATCTTCGAAACCTTTGATCAACGGCTGATCATGCTTCATAAAGAGCAAGTAGGGAATCAGACCCTCTACTTCTTTGCCTACTGGAAAAAAAATGAACTACTGTCTCCAATGAATCAAGGACTACAAGTTATCGATCAACAATATCCTTCTAGTAAGACTAGTTCACCGATACTTACTGATTTTACACAAAATACCATTCAGCAAGAGATCCAATCAGATACTATCGTTTTTATAAAAAATTCAGAGGTGCTCCCTTTTGCCAATTATGAATTGACAACCGCGATTCAAAGCAGTTTTCCACTCTCTACAATTTCGTCCTTTCTCCTTCCATTAATGGTTTTGATCGTACTGGGTGCTTTGATCGTCATTTTCTTGAGTAAGCGGATGTACAAACCTTATCTAGAAATATTAGATGAAATCAAAAAGAGTAATGTTGATATTTTAACAGTTGATGATATCAACTTAGCTTTGCACCAGATAATCGAGTCGTCTAGTTCGATCAACCAGCTCCAATCCCCTGTCTCAGAAGAAGTAAAGGAACTATTCTTGAAGAATCTGCTTTACGGAAAATATACGTACAATATGAGCAAGAGTTTACTGCCCACTTTCCATCTTGAAGGCATAGAAAAACGTGGGAGTTTTGCTTTTCTGACCTTCTCAGGCGAGATGGCGGAAGAAGCCACTTTTAATGAAACAGAGATCATTCATGTGCGAAAACAGTTGATCAAGAAAAATCTTCATATCAAGTGTTATGATATCATCAGTTTTTCCGAAAAACACCTTGCCATTCTTTTTTATGATCAGGAATTTTCACAAATCATGAAAGAGATCGATCAATTGAAACTAACAATCGAAGACAGTTTGAACTTAAGAATGACTTACTTGCTATCAAAACCTTTTCATTCTCTTGAACATTTTATCGAAGTCTTTCATGAAACCTGTCAGTGGTCAGATGAATGCAATGGCGAAGATCAGTTCCATCAAATACCGGTTCCAACATCCAATGCTCTTCATAAAATCAATTATACCGTTGATGAGGAACAGTTATTGATCCAATATTTCAAAGTAGATGATTTTGTCCATGCCAGAGAATTATTGCAACAAATCGTGGAGATCAATATTTCCAGCAACCATTCCCTAGGCTTCCTTCAGGAATTTTCAACCGCTCTGATCTTAACAATAAAACGAATTGCTGTGATCAAAGAGATTTCCTATCCTGAATTCTACAATCAAAATAAGAAACAATTTCTTTATTTAAGAAAAGGGTTTTCAGATCCCGATGTGAAAAAAACGATTTTTTCCCTTTTTGACACGCTGATCACTCAGATCGAAACCATGGAAAAAAATAATGGATCCAAAATAGATGAAATCATTCAATATATTAATAGCAACTATTGCAGCGACCTCAGTTTAACAGATATTGCCCAGCAGTTTCATCTAAGTGAAGCCTATTTAAGCCGGTTGATTAAAGAACGACTGTCCATGTCCTTCAAACCATACGTCAATCAACTACGTGTCGAAAAAGCCAAACGTCTGATGAGCGAACAAGAAAGTTCAATCAATGAAATTGCTAGTAAAGTCGGCTTTAAAAATACCAATTCCTTTATTCGGGTATTCAAACAATTTGAAGGGTCGACACCTGGTACTTATCGTACCAATAAAATTCATTAAGCTCTAAAATTCTAATACAAAAAAAAACGATCTGAACGAGATTTGACCACTACATTTACGAATTGATTCCCCCAAGAAAATTCGTTCTATTAGTAGTTTTCAAATTTTTCGTTCTGATCGTTCTAATAAAAAGATAAGTTACTTATACAGTCACAGCTGATAATGGATCGCTTCTTGGTACTTTTCAAACAGGGACTGGTTCAATTCATCCCCGCCGTCTAGGTTCGCTGAGTAAAAAATCGGCGGATAGTCGACACCGGCTTCTTTTAGTTTTTGGCAAACTTCAACGATAATCGCATTTAAGATCGTTGCGCCGACTACGGTGGATGTAGGTCCGACTTTTTGTTCTACGTCTGGAATCGTACACGCAGCATCGCCAATCTCCCCATGATTGTCGATGACGATATCCGCCGTTTCAAACAAACGCAAGCCTGATGTATGACGGCTGCTGACTGTTTTCGAATAGGTAAGGTTCGTTAATGCGATGATCTTGACCCCTTTTTCTTTGGCATGAAGCGCCATATCGATGATAACTGGATTTCGCCCAGACACCGAATGCAAGATCAGCACATCGCCTGCTGTAAAGGGCTGGGTCGCCGCCAAGGCACTACCGTAGCCTTCTAAGCGCTCCATTTTACTAGTGAAGGTGATTGGGCTGCGATCAAGCATCAGTTCTCTTCCAAAGATCGCGTTGATCGTCATCATGCCGCCTGCTCGATAATACATCTCTTCGGCTAAGATCCCAGCGTGACTAGCGCCAAAAATGTAGATGGCTTTTTTGGTCAAGTTGGCTTGCGTCAGCAATTCAATGGCTTGCTCAATCGCTGGTGCTTCTTTTTCTTCTACAATAGACAATAGTTCTTTTGCTTTTTCAAAGTATTGAAACATTTAAAACCCTCCAAACAGCTTGCCGATCAATTCACCAAGGATGCCCCATAGAGATAAATCGTTCCCACCGAAAATCAAGATCCAGTTTTGAATCGTCGTTGAGAATAACGCTGCAGAGATCCCAACGAGTGCTACCATAACGACAGAAGCTGTGATCGTACCAATAATGGCCCCTCGCAAGCCCCCTTGTCCTTCACCGATCACCGCAGCACCGCCACATTCAAAGAAGCTGGTGATGACTAAAGGAACGATCAAAATGCCAAAGACGTTGGTGGTATTGGCAATCACCACTAAAATCGTTGAGGTGATCATCGCCACGATAAAGCCGATGATTACAGCATTTGGACGGTAGTTGAACAAGATTGGCACATCAAAAGCTGGTTTTGCTCCAGGAACGACTTTTTCTGCGATCCCTTGAAAGGCGGGAATGATTTGGTTGATCAATAGACGTACCCCATACAACATGATCAATAATCCTGCACCGAAGTTCAAGCCAGCATTAACCGCAAACATCACCAAGTTGCCCCCTTCAGGAACTAATACGGGCGCAATCAGACCGATAACGATATTCATCAAAAACATCACTAACGCGCCAGTAATCGATATTTCACGGAAAAACGATAGATTTTCTGGCACTTTCAAATCTTCCGTCGATTTTTCTTTGTTTCCGACCCGTTTTGCAACAAAGCCTGAAACCAATGACAAGATCCCCGTTGGATGACCGATCAAGAATGAATCATCGCCTGTGGCATCCCACACATATTTACGCATGATCCATGGCATGAAGGACCAGTAACAAGCAGATAGAACCGCCCCTAAGATCAACAGTGGGATTCCGGTAAGTCCGCCTTCAACGCCCCCAGCGACGATGACGAATGGGAACCACCACAACATGTGACCGGTGAGGAAAATCGTCTTCACAGGTGTAAAGCGAGCAATCAATAAATGAATGATCAGGCCGAAAAACATCGCTAAACCAACTGTTCCGCCGTATTCTGCCGTAAAGGTGATGTCAGAGAGTCCATCTGACACAGCAACGCCTAATTGGGTTTGAACCGCAGCATTGATCGGTGCGATCGTTCCCACCAACATGTTTACCCCAGCCGTCAATGCCACCATCCCGAAGGAAGCTGTTAAGGTTCCTTTGACGACTTCTGCGAAGGGCTTTCTTTGTACCAATAACCCAATCATGGCAATGATCCCCAGTAGGACTGGCGGATTTTTTAAAATATAATCCGTAACAAAATTCATGATTATCCCTCTCTTTCAGCTAAAAATTTTTCCATTTGCTGTTTGACTTCTTCTTTATCCATATACTTTTTGATTGGATAAACGGGTGCTTTCACGGATGCTTTTAACTCATTCAATAATTCATTACTCGTAAAATAAACATCTGCTGGTGTCGCTTTTGCCGTTGATAAATCAGTATTCTCGGCAGTTGCCGTCAACCCTAACTCTTTGATCACCTTATCGATCGTCATCTTCAATACCATTGAGCTTCCTACACCAAATCCACATACTGCTAAAATTTTCATATCCTTTTCCTCCTAATGGAATAATTGACAAATTTGTTCCCGATCGCCGTTTAATATCACGTTGTATTTTTCTTCATCCATAAAGATCGCCATGATCTCTTTCAAGCTTTCTAGATGGCTTTCACTATCTGCGGCGGCTAAGACAAGAAATATCCGCACCGGTTTGCCCTCAAGATCGATGGGCTGTTTCGTTACTAAAAGGCTCATACTTTGCTCCAAAACCCCTTCTCCAGGACGGGCATGCATCAGCGCAAAGTAATCCGCCAACACCATGTAAGGACCATTTTCTTCCACGCTTTGAATCATCGCTTCGATGTATTCTGACGTGATCAGCGCTTCATCGAGCAAGGGCTGACTGGCTAATTTTACGGCTGAGCGCCAATCTGCCACTGTCTCATCCGTCTGTATATGCTTCTCAGGCAAATAATCCTTCACTTTCATTCTGATTTAACCTCCAACATTTTTGATAGGAACCATTCTTTGTTTTCGATTCCTTGCATGATCAATTTCATCATTGGTTCCACCTTTTGCGTCTCATCCTCTCGGATCATCAATAAAATAATGATGTCCGCTTTTTGGTTGCCCCATTCTACTGGCTGATCCAAAAGCAGGATCGAGATCGCTGTTTTTTCGACATAATTCGGATTGCCATGAGGGATGGCAAAGCCATTATCTAAATAGGTTGATTGTAGCTGCTCTCTTTCAATGACGGATTGCCGAAACTGCGCTTTTCGTTTTTCATCACTAAAAGGGGTTTGTTCGATCAAAAAATTGATGGCTTCTGTTTTGCTGGCAAATCGCTCGAAAAAGACGGTTGGCTGGATCATCGATTGGGCTTGAAGAAGTAAACCATTTTGATCGACCACCGCCTCATTATCGATGACTAAATCGATGTAGTGATTCATGATCCGCTTCATGTCGCGATTGGTCACCATAGGCGAGATCCGCACCACAGGTTTTTGAATCCCTACGAGATCGATAGTTGAAATAATAAAATCGATCGCCGAAATGTCCATCTGCTTTAATTTTTCTACTGAAACGGTTTCGATACTGTCGATCTCTGGCAGAATGCGACGGATTTTCGCAGAGACAAATGAGCTAGTGCCGACGCCATTGGGGCAGACAAAAATGATTTTGTTCATGCGGCGCATTCGCTCGATTGCTGCTTGAAAATGGATCGTGACAAATCCGATCTCATCATCAGAGATCCCCACTTGATACGCTTTCAAGAAATCATGAAGCGAGAACCAGACCACGCCATACAAGGCAGGATAGTTTTGTTTGATTTCTTCTAACAAAGGGTTGATGACTGTGGTTTGCGCTTCGATCCGCAGCAGTAGTTGATACAGATGGATCGTCACATCTTCTTCCAAACGATTGTCTTGGGTCAAGTCGGTGCCTAAGCCTTCGCTGATCTTTTGAATCAAGTTACGCACTTTTCCCCGAAATACGAAAGGAACTTTTTCACTTTTCATAAAAAATTTCAAGCCGCTACCTACAATTAGGTAGGTTAGATATTGCACTTCTTTTGGTGAAAATTGATAAATGTGTTGTTCTTCGATTTCTTTCAGTAGCTCATAGACTAACGGATATTTGTCGAACTCCAAAAACAGCTTCCCCACTTGGCGGTTTTCTTCAATCACTAAGCTTTCCGCATGTCTCGCCCGCTCGATCAGCAGCACGATGGAAAGGACAATACTTTGGATATAGCTGTCGGGCATTTCCACTTGTTTTTCCATTAACGCTCGACGAAAGGCCTGATTTACTTCCTGGTATTTCGCAGGTTCCACCAACAAGGAAAACGCCGCTGGTTGATCCAGCATCATTAAGCAAAAGCGTTTGAGCACTCGATGGATCTGGGATTCACTTCCTTCAAAAAATGTACCTGAATTATCAAATCTCAGACGTAAGCTTTCTTTTTGAAACAGCTCTTTTAAATAAGAAATATCTTTTGCAATACTGCTGCGGGAAACGAAATAATCCTCTGCTAACTGCTGATAGCTGAGGTGCTCGCCAGCAATCAACCGTTTAAAAATCAAAATCCTTCGTTCCGATGTCCCCGAATAATTCATTTTCATACGCTCACCCTCTACATCTATTTTATTGCTACTGTACCAAATTAGAAGGCTAATTGTTAGATTAAAGAATGATTAAAAGGAGTGTACACTTTGATTTTTAAGGCTCCTGAAGGCATTTTATAACAATTTCAAGGCGCTTTTTTTCACAATCTGCCGCCTTTCTCTTATAATTAAGCTAGGATTTATATAGGAGGAGATAACATGAAATGGCGTGGGGGTAGACAAAGCAGCAATGTCGATGATCGAACGGGGCGATCATCTGGCTCAGGTGGGATGTTGGCTGCTGGTGGCGGGATCGGTACGGTGATCATCGCTGTTTTATTTTTCCTGTTTAGCGGTGGTGATTTAAATTCGCTGCCGGATGTCTTGGGTGGCAGCGGACAAGCAGCCAATTACCAGACAGAAAATGTGGGCACCAGTGAGTACACGGAAGAAAAAGAGTTTTCCGCAGTCGTGTTCGGCTATTTAGAAGATTACTGGCAAGACGTTTTTCAAGAGCGGCAAGAAACCTATCAAGACCCAACACTCGTATTATTTACGGGAAGTGTCCAGTCGGCATGCGGCTATGCCACGTCACAGGTTGGTCCGTTTTATTGCCCAGCAGATGAGAATGTGTACCTTGATCTGAGTTTTGCCAATGAGCTTTCTGATAAATATGGCGCAAGCGGCGACTTTGCAATGGCCTATGTCATCGCCCATGAAGTCGGTCATCATGTGCAAAATGAGCTGGGGATCACCCAACAATTGGAAAAAATCCGCCAGCAAGTTTCAGAGAAGGAGTACAACCAGTACAGCGTTCGCTTGGAGTTGCAAGCTGACTACTTAGCTGGTACCTTTGCGAAATATTTGCAAGGCGAAACCTATCAAGGACAGCCGATTTTAGAAGCTGGCGATATTCAAGAAGCGATCACGGCTGCCAATGCCATCGGGGATGATACGCTGCAAAAAGAATACCAAGGCTATGTTGTTCCAGATAGTTTTACGCACGGCACATCGCAGCAGCGCGTGGACTGGTTTAACCGTGGCTATCGTTATGGTGACTTAGCACATGGCGACACCTTTAATGTCGATAGCCTTGATTTGAGCAAGTAGCTTCAACTAAAAAAACACTCCGTAACAGCATGAACCGCCTGCTGCTTCGGAGTGTTTTTAGGTTCTGGGTGTCCCTTCAAGCCTTTTGGTGAAGGGACACTTTAGGCTTTCTTAACTTTCGCAACGATTTTTTCGCAAAAACGTGCCTGCTTCGTCATACTTTTTTCACATTTCGAGACTATTATATAAGCATACCAACAAACAACCCTAACACTTTTTCATTTTTACTCCTTTGCCTGTCAGTCCCCGCTGACAGGCTCTTTTTCGTCTTTTGATTGTAGTGCTCAGACCTGCAAGTCTTTGCGCTCGTAACGGTAAAAGGTGCCAAAGAAACACAATACACCGATCAGCAGTACCCATAGGATTGATGTGGCGCCGTTATCCATGAGTTGGACGGGTAATGCCATCCGCACAGGCGAAAGTCCTGCCAGCCATTCCAATTTATCGTAGAGTTCCCCCACGATGCCGAGCAAATACAGACCAAACACGCAGCCTAAGCCGACACTTGCGGTTTGTTTGCTGGAACGCAAGATCGTGGATAAAAAGAAACCTAGACAGAGGAAGAAGACTAAGACACCATACTCGGCAACGAATATTTTGCTGATTTCTTCTATAAAAGAGGACAGGTCGTCTCCTGGTAGTTTGAATAGAGCAAACGAGGCCAGACTACTGCCATAGGCAATCAGCCAAAAGCCAGTCAGCAGCAACAATCGGGCGAGGAACTTCCACCCAGCGATTTCTCTGCGGCTAATAGGCTGAGCATATAAATACTCGATCGTTCCTTCTGATTCTTCAGTGATCAGACTGTTCAAGCCTAAAAGCATCCCATAAATACACGCGGCGATAAATAAGTATTGAAAGTAGTACCCGAAAAAGCCTGTCGGTGAAACCAAGCTTGAGGGTCCTGTCAGTTGGATGTTAAAGATGCCTAGTAATTCTGGGCTGAAAGAGCCCAACATCTGGTCTAAGGACGTTTTCATTTCTGGCGTGATCATTTGAGGATAGATAGCCGTAAATGCAAAAATGATTGCTGCAAAAAGGATCGTCCAGACCAGCCAGCCTTTGAAGGTATTTTTAAGGTCGATTTTCATTAAAGTCATTTTTGAGAACCTCCTTCATAGAGCAGCATAAATTGCTGTTCAAGGGTTGGGTGTTCGATCGTGAACTCTTTAATGGCAGGATTGGTTAAAAAATGTGCCAGCTGATTCATGTCCCCTTGATAGAAAAAACGCAAGCTGTGTGATTCCTGAGCAAGAACTTGCACGTTTTCCAAGCCGGCTAATGAGAGACTCCCCTCATTCGTGAGCGTTACAACTTTGCCGAAATTTTCTTCCTCACTCAGTTCTTTCACGGTGATGATCTGTCCTTCACGAATAAAGGCGGTCCGATGGGCATAGGTCTGAATTTCATGCAAATCATGGCTAGATAGAAAAATCGTCATCCCCTGTTTGTTTCTTCTAAGGAGCTCTTCAAACAGCCGTTTTTGAATCAAGGGATCTAAGCCATTGGTCGGTTCATCTAAAATCAACATTCTCGGTTGTGCAATCAAGGCGCTCGCAAGCCCGACTTTTTTCTTGTTGCCCAAAGAAAGTTCTGCGATCGATTTGTTTGGATCAATTTGAAAAAGCTCCATCAAATTCTGAATCTCTTTTTTTGGCTGCTTGACTTGATGAAAATCTGCCGTAAATGCCAGCAATTCTGCTGTCGTCATTTTTGAATAAAACCGTACATCACTGGAAACATATCCAGTAAACGTCTTGATTTCTTTGGCTGCTTGTTGGCAATCTCGTCCAAAAATCGCCGCATGCCCTGCATCCGGTTTAATAAAATTCAACAATACTTTGATGGTCGTTGATTTTCCCGCACCATTTGGTCCGATAAAGCCAAAAATCTCTCCTTCTGCCACTTGCAATGATACATTCTCGATGGCGTACTTCTTGTTGTATTGTTTGCTTAATCCGTTGATCGTAATGGCATCCATCCTGTCCCCTCCTTGTACTGCTTTGATGCCATCAGTGTAGCCTTATTTCGTGTTTCCGTCAATCAAAGACCTAAAAGGGTTCCGCTGGAATGTTTTACGAAAATCATCAAAAGATTGACACACTTCTATTACTTTCTCTTCCGATATTTTTCACATTTTCCCGCTATTATCAATACATACCAACAAACAACCCTAACACTTTTTCATTTTTACTCCTATCCCGCCAGTCCCCGCTGGCGGGCTCCTTTTTTTTATCGGCAAAAAAACGCAGACCTAGCAGCAACTGGCTTTAGCAAATGTAGCACTCGCTAAAGTCAATTGACTGACTGTCCTGCGTTTTTTGTCTCGATCATTTATGGGACCGGATGAATCAGAGTTGATTCATCCGTCCCACTTTCATTATTGACAATGAGTCCGTTTTTTTAAGTTTTCATGTGTTGATTTGTTAACGAAACGGATTGTAGAAGCGTCCGCCATTAAGGACCATCAAGAACAATCCAAGCGCCACGATCAAACAAACGACAGCAATCGCCAAGAGATCTTTGCCTTGGATCGGCTTAGCTTTCAGCCAGGTACGCTGCTTATGCTTGCCAAACCTTCTTAGCTCCATGGCAGCAGAAATATGGTCGATCCGTTCCAAGCTGGAAAAAATCAAAGGAATCGCGATCGCGACATTGCCTGCCACTCGTTTGCGCAAAGGTGCTTTTTTAGAAAGCTCCACGCCCCGTGCTTGCTGCGCTTTGGCAATGGTTCGAAAATCCTCTTGAATATCAGGGATGTAACGCAAAGCCAGTGCGACTGCATAGGCGATCTTGTAGGAAATCCCGATGCGGTTGATACTGGACGCCAACTCGCTTGGATTAGTGGTAAACAGGAAAATCAACCCTGGTGGAATCGTGACAAAATATTTGATCAACAGATTCAACTCATAAAACACTTGCTCTTGGGTCAATGTATACCGACCGATCCCTTCGAAAATCACGTGGCGCGTCCCGTAGATCTCCACCCCGTATTCTGGAGCGAAAAGATAGACCGCCACCAAATTCAAAATCGAAAAGAAGATGATAAATTTTAATACAAAAGCGATATCTCGGTAGCGAATTCCAGCACTGGCAAATAGAAAGACCGAAAACAATGCCAGTCCAATAAGAAAACGCGTATCATAAGAGATCATCCCGATAACGGATAGCAGCAAAAAACAAATCAGTTTTGCGGCACCGCTTAATTGGTGGATCCACGTTTTGCGGTCAAGATAGCCGATTAGATTACTCTCCATCGTGTCCCTCCTTCTCGCTGGCAATGAAGGCGGCAGTAAAAGCGGCGGTATCTGTCAACTGGTTAAGGGTCGCCAGTATATACAAGCTAGTTTCTTTAAGGTTCGCGGCACTCACCACTTGTTTGTCTGCTAAAACAACTTCTGGCGGTGCGTCCAGCAAAATCGTTCCTTGCGTCAAAACGATCGTCCGCTGTGTATACTCCAACATCAGGTGCATATCGTGGGTGATCATAACAATCGTTAATCCCCGCAGGTTCAACTCCTGTAAAAATTGCATCATTTCGGTGTAATGGCGATAGTCTTGTCCCGCTGTCGGCTCATCCAATAAAATGAGTTCAGGATCTAAGACGAGGATCGCTGCAATGGCGGCTCGGCGTTTTTGCCCATGACTTAGTGCCGACAATGGCCATGAGCGAAACGGATAAAGACCACAAATTTTCAAGGTCTGATGAACTTTTTCTGTGATTTCAGCCTCTGGGACATTTCGGTTGCGCAAGCCTAAGGCAACTTCGTCAAACAGGAAGTTTTTTGACAGCATTTGATTGCTGTTTTGCAAAACATACCCGATTTTTTGCGCTCGTTCTTTGATGGAATCATTGCCCATGTCTGTTCCTTGCCAAAGCAACTTGCCAGAAGTCGGTGTCAAAAAGCCGGTAATCAAATGGGACAAGGTCGATTTTCCTGCGCCATTATGCCCAACCAAACTAATCATTTCTCCTTGATGGATGGTAAAATCCAGTGCCTGCAAGATTGGTTTGCCCACTTGGTAAGAAAACGATAAATTCTTCGCTTCCAACAACGGCGGCTGTTGGCTAGGAAGTGCCGATTTCGGATATTCCTTTTGAAACCTAGTCAGTTTTTCGGCAATCTCAGGTGATGCAAATGCTTCTACCGCGACCAAATCAGCAGCATCGGTCACAGGAACCCCCGCTTTTTTTAAGGCGGCTAAATACAGTGGTTCACGAATGCCGACTTGCTGCAGCATGTCCGTTTTTAATAGTTCATTCGGTGTACTGTCGGCAATGATGCGGCCTTCTTCCATCACGATGATGCGATCGACAGCGGCGGCTAACACTTCTTCTAAGCGATGTTCGATGATGATGGTGGTAAAACGCTTCTCTTGATACAGCTGGTCGATCATTTTGATGGCTTCCACACCTGTTTGCGGATCTAAGTTGGCTAGCGGCTCATCAAACAGTAGAATCGGTGTTTCATCGATCAAAACACCTGCCATTGAAACACGCTGCTTTTGGCCACCCGATAATTCCTGCGGTTTTTTTGCCAAATGATCCATTAAGTCGGTCTTTTCTGCCCAAACGCGCAGCGCCTCCTGCATCACAGCTTGACTACGCTGATCGTTTTCCAAGGAAAACACGATATCTTCTGCTACGGTCAAGCCTACAAATTGGCTATCGGTGTCTTGCAGCACCGTGCCGACGGTCAAAGACAGCTCGTAGATGGAAGCTTGCCCAAAGGCATTGGTACCGATCGTCAATGCTCCGGTACTACTACCTTCGTCATTTTGCGGGATCAAACCGTTCAAACATTTTCCTAATGTACTTTTGCCAGAACCGCTAGCACCGACGATCAGGACTTTTTCTCCTTCATAGATCGTTAGATCGATGTTTTTCAAGGTCGGTTCCGCTTGTGCATCATATTGGAAAGAAAAATTCGTAAATTGAATGATTTTTTGTTTCATTTTTTAGCCTTCACACATTTCTTTGTTTAGGATTCCTTGCTCAAGCTGCCTTTTTTGGTTTTGGTTTGGGCATAGGCTTTTAGCAGGATCACTCCGATTATCCCAGTTACGACTGTGTTGGTCAATCCCGCAATGACTCCTTGCGCAAAGACTTTGTTCGCTGGTTCGCCATAGATCAAAATATCACCGATTGGGGCAATGATCACCCAGACGACCAAATTTGCGATCGATTCACCAATCAAGAAGGTCCGAATTTCTTTAGCGCCAAAGGTTCCTTGCTGGATTGGAATCCAACGAGTCAAAAGTCCGAAGAACACCCCTAAGATCCCAGAGGCGGCGATCCAAGACCACCACGGACCATAAGTCGTCAAATCTCCTAGGGCATGGCCGATAAAGCCCGCTAAACCAGCAACGATTGGACCGTAGACAACGCCTAATAATGCCAAGAAAGGATAGGCTGTGGCGATATCTGTATTTGGAAAACCAGTCGGAATCGTGACGAAACGTTTTAAGACGAAAAAGACGGCAGCACCGATTCCGATAGCAACAATGTGTTTTACTGTAAATTTTGATTGATTCATTTTTCATTTCTCCTTTTTTTGAGGGTAATTTTCCAATTCGTGCCAGTCCCGATTTTATAGGTTTCAGCAAATGAAGCCAAGTTGAGCCCTAAACCAATATTCAATAGGGAATTGACATATAAGACAGGTTCATTTTCCGACACTTGCGCAAAAGAGCGTCCGAAACGCACTTCTTCTTGATAACGCAGCGTATCTTGGTAATAAATACTGACGAGCAGCGGCTCATTGTACTGTACCTGCCATTGCTTAAAGAACGTATGGGGAATATTCGTCCACAACGAACCAAAACGAATATCAAGAATATCGATCGTGCCAGTGATCGTTTCTGCTGTTTGGCTTGGCTTTTCAATGGCAAAGACTTGGATCGCTTCTTTAGGTTCGGGTGTTCCTAGCTCATCAAAGCTGATGGCGCCACTGGCGAGACGCGCGGCGTTATACATATAAACATCCCGACCATGAAATGTATGGCTTTCGGCTGATCCTGCCAACCGCTCAGTTGCCTCATTGATCACCCGTAGTTCAGTGATTCCGATATAAGTCGCTAAATAGGTCAGTGTGCCATTATCTGGTGTCAAAACCAACTGTCCGGTCGCCAACTTGGCAACCACACTTCGTCGATCAGACCCTACGCCAGGATCGACCACTGAAACAAAGACCGTTCCTGCCGGCCAATAGGTGACGCTTTGCAGCAGACGATAGCTGGCATCATGAATGTTGTATGGCTCGATCTCATGAGTCAAATCAGCAATGACCAGCTCTGGTGTCACTTGATAAGCTACCCCGTACATCGCATTAACCGCTCCATCTTGCAAACCAAAATCGGTTTGAACCACTAATTTGTGCATTTTTCTCTCCTCCCAACAACCTTTCTCCTTTTTAACAAAACCTGCGCTTGAAACAGCTGACCGTGCAGACACAAAAAAAGCCCTTAGCCAAAGCTAAGGGCATCACCTGCGGTACCACCTTAATCTGCAAAACCTTCACAGGCTTCACCTCATTCAGTACCCGAAAACACTCGGAGACTGTCGCTTGTTAACGGGGCAACCGTATTTTCCTAATTAGTCAGAAAATCCGCTCCAAAGTCATTTTCAAATCATTCGTTGTCGTTCCTTCCCACCTACCGGAACTCTCTGCTAGACAACTTCCTTGATTCTACTTTCTTTTTCATCGCGTTTGCATTTTGTTTCATTTAAATTATCAAAGCTTGTGCCTTTTGTCAATTCTCTTTTAAGAAAAAATTCAAACAGAAGGCATAATTTGTCAAAAGATTCACGCAATTCCTAAATTTCGCTCGAAAATTCTTCATATTTTCTCGGTATGATACTTGTATACCAACAAACAACCCTAACACTTTTTCATTTTTACTCCTTCCCGCCAGTCCCCGCTGGCGGGCTCCTTTTTGTCTTCTGACTGTTTTACATGGTTTCACTTTTTCTTGGCGATTTCTTCTCAGAATTCTGTTTGATTCGTCAACTTTTTTTCACATTTTCACGCTATTATAAATGCATACCAACAAACAACCCTAACACTTTTTCATTTTTACTCCTATCCCGTCAGTCCCCGCTGGCGGGCTCCTTTTTGTCTTCTGATTGTTTTATCTAGTTTCACTTTTTCTTGGCGATTTCTTCTCAGAATTCTGTTTGATTCGTCAATTTTTTTTCACATTTTCACGCTATTATAAATGCATACCAACAAACAACCCTAACACTTTTTCATTTTTACTCCTATCCCGCCAGTCCCCGCTGGCGGGCTCCTTTTTGTGAGAATGGACTTGCATTTCTTCCTAGAAAGGATTATCTTTATCTTATGCGGAAGTGGCGGAATGGCAGACGCGCACGCTTCAGGCGCGTGTGAGTTTATCTCGTGTGGGTTCAACTCCCATCTTCCGCATTTAGCAGTTCAGCTTTCTGAACTGCTTTTTTTGTTGCAAAAAGCGCATGTTCATCGAATAAACATGCGCTCTTCATTCAGCTATTTTTCTCCTTATTCACTGACATAGGCGGTGCGGAAAAAGAAATGCGCGCCATAGGCTGGGAATTGGATGTCTTTTACATTTGATTTGATCAGATAATTTGAAGCACCCTGGTATAGAGGGACTTGCGCAGCATCTTGTTCCAACAAAATTTCTTCTGCCGCTTTGTAATCTTCAAAATATTGATCGGGGTCATTGGCATGAACGGTGCGAGCATCTTCCGTCAATGCCGTATATTCTTCGTTGACATAGCCGCCGTAGTTAAAGGAAGCGCCATTTTTGTATAAGATAAAGAACATATCCATGTCACTACTTCCAGCGATCCAGCCAGAAACGGAAAGCTCGTAATCACTATTTGCTCTTGATTGATTCAAGCTGGCACGTGGCTGTTTGTTGATGGAGATCGACAAGCCTGGCAAGTTTTCTTGCAGTTGGCTTTGCAAGTACTCCCCGATTTTTTGACCATTGTCATCATCTGTCACTAATAAACGCAACGTCGTACTTTCGCCAATTTCCGCTTGGGCTTTTTCCCACTCTTCCTTGGCCGCCTCTAAATCATACAAGTTGTAATCACCGCTATATGCTCGAAAATCTTCGCCAGTATTTGGATTCGTAGCTAAGCCGGTGGGGACCAGCCCGTTTAAAACTTTCGCTCCATCGTTCAACACATTATCCACGAGACTTTCTTTGTCGATCGCCAACGCGATCGCTTTACGCACATGAACATTTGCCAAGGCATCGTTGGCCGTTTTGTTAAAGTCTAAGAAAAAGTTCGCAACATCATTTTGCGTAACTAGCTCTTCATTGTCTCCATATTGTTGAACGTAGATCCCACTGATTTTTTGCAGATCCAGGTCGCCGCTTTCAAACAATTGGATCCCAGTATTTTCTTCTTTGATGGTGGAGCCTTTGATCTCCTCCAATTGAACGACATCAGCATCATAGTATTGGTCATTTTTCACCAATGTCCACTCATCCCCAGTCTGTTGCCAATCGGTCAAGGTAAAGGGACCAGAATACAGCAAATCTTCACTTGTACGAGCATAGGTATCACCTTTTTCTTCAACAAAGGCTTGGTTTTGCGGTGCCAACCAGCCGATGGAAATCAAGGATAAAAAGGATGGCTGTGGCTGCTCCAACTGCACGATAAAGGTCGCGTCATCTGGGGTCTCCAGACCAATCGTTTCTATATCAGCATTGCCTTCACGAATGTCTTTACTATTAACTACATTATCTAACAAATAGGCGTTAGGTCCCATCGTTGCTGGATCGACTAACTTTTTCCACGCATAAGCAAAGTCAGCTGAAGTGATCGCTTCGCCATTGCTCCACTTCGCATCCTCTCGCAAGGTAAAGGTATAGGTTTTGCCATCTTCACTGATTTCGACTCCTTCTGCCAAGCCCGGAACTGGTTCACTGTTTTCATCGAAACGGTAAAGCCCTTCGAATAAATGTTGAACGATGGTAAATGTTGCTTTATCCGTCGTTTGAGTCGTATCGAGAGTCGTCAGCTCAGCCGGTAGACTCACCGCAATCGCTTGATTCGGCGCTCCGTTAGTTTCAGCCTCTGATCCCTCGGTATTTCCTGTTGTCGTGCAGCCGGAAAGGGTCAACCCAATCACTCCTGCTGCAACCAATAAACGCTTCTTCCAGATCATTTCCATTCTTCCTCCTATGTGATTGCGCAACCAACGCAAGTGTTTTTCATGACGGCAAAAAACGCATTCATCGATAAAAAGAAAAAACCTCATCCCTTTGCTTATCAATTTTGACAAACAAAGGGACGAGATTTTCGTGTTACCACCCTTTTTCGCACCATTCTCACAAATGGCACCTCAACAGTACGCTAAGATACTTGGCACGATAACGGCTGCTTTCCGTCTGATTTGCGTGAACAAATCAGATCACTCAGAGCTCATCTTCACTTTTTTTCTGCTGCCCTTTCTCACCATCCGGGTTCTCTTCTAACAGATTCCAAAGCTACTCTTCTCTTCATCGTCTTTCTTTTTATCTAAAAAACAGGTAAATGACGTTTTTTTGTCTATTTCATGATTGTTATAAAGTATACTATTGGTGTTTTTGGAAGTCAACAAGAATTGCGAATATTCAGTTTTTTATGATTTTTCTGGCAGACCTTTTTTTGCATCTTGCTTGCCTTTCATCACGTTCTTCTCTAGGATAAGAACTAGATAAGCTGTTCTCATTTGTAAAAAGGAGTGTGCCAAAATGAAATTAGCAGAAGCGTTACTTTTAAGACGGGATTTGAACAATCGTCTGTTTCAATTACGTAACGAGATCTCTAGCAGTGTGTTAGTCCAAGAAGGCGATACCTTGGATCGTAGTATCACAGAATTGTTCAAGGAATACGATGAGATCAATCAACAATATTCAGAATTAGTCGTTGCCATCAATCGGAAAAATGCGACTGCCTCTTTAGCAGATAGTGCGTTATTGCTGATGGAAGCACTAGAACAGCGAGAACAGCTGCGCCGCAAGCATGCACTGCTAACGCAAGCACTGGATGAAACCAAAGCAGCTCCCCGAATAGGTCGCAACGAAATTCGACTGGTGCGTACGATCGATACAAAAACGCTAACGGAGCAATTGAATGCGACCGCCAAGCAGCTGCGAGAATTAGATGGAAAGATCCAACAAACCAACTGGCTGGTCGATCTTTAATCAATATGGGTGGGTGTCAAAGGCGAGCACAAAGCAGGTACAGGCTGATATGTACACTATGGAACGTCTGGCAGAGACGTAAACGTAACAACCACTGCTTACGAATCACAATCGTAGCAATCACATTGTATTTTTTAGCGACCACGTGCTGATTTGACTGGATGGGAAAACCCTCTTCTTTTTTGAGAAGAGGGTTGTTTTTATCGTATCCAGTCGTACATGGAGGCGGCTCTTTTACTGCGAAGCCTGCTGCTTGTTACTCACAGCGGAAGGACGCGCCAGAAACGCTTGCCCTTTCTCACTGCTCCAAAACTCCTTCATCAATGCCGTCAATCCCTCTTTGTTTTGATTGGCTCCGAAGAAAGGGCTGCCGGGTTCTAACATGATGCCATTAGCTAAAGCACCGATAGGAAAGGGATCAAAACCGAAAGCGGCAACGATTTCGTCTGTCTGATCGAGGGCGGTTTGGTCATCACCAGCAATGGCGATGGCTTTTTTGGTAGTTCCTTGAGCAGCCGTTCTCGTCAGCAAGGATTCCTCTTGGATGTCGTGGTACCCCATATGATTGAATCCTTTGACTACTTTACTTTGGGAAAAATAGCGTTGCACACGTTCCGAAGAAGTCTGCTCGATGGATGAGTATTCTGTTTCTTTGCCATCGACTTCCCACCAATAATTCATGGCATCGATCACTAGCTTGCCAGCCAATGCTTCTGCCGGCAGCTGTTGGTACTTACTCAATGGGATTGCCAAAATGATCGTTTGAGCTTCCGCCATCACTTCAGCGGCATTTTTTGCGATCGCTCCCGGAGCCAACACAGAAACGGACAAGGCGATTTTTTCTGCTGGCTTCGTACTGGCGATCAAGACCCGATAGCCCGCCTGGGCACCAAGATTTGCGAGCGCTAAGCCTAACTTGCCTGCGCCTAAAATACCGATGGTTTTAGGCATTGCCATCACCTGCTGCCAACAATTCTTTCACCCGTGGAATCACTTTGGTTCCATACAATTCAATCGTTTTGAAACGGTCTTTTTGCAGCTGGCCGCCAGTACCGTATACCAGATCAAAGCGTTGTACTCCGACTTGCGGCATCATACGAGCGATTTTTTGCGCCACGGTTTCTGGACTGCCTACATAATAAGACCCATGTTCGACTTCAAAGTCAAAGCGCTCTTTGCTCATGGCTGGCCAGCCGCGATCAAGACCGATTTTGTCCATGCTCTTTTTGATGTAGTTCCAGCCGATTTCATAGGCTTCTTCATCGGTGTCGGCGATCACACCATGGGAGTGCATGCCGATTGGTAAAATCGGTTGCCCTAGTTGCTGCGCTGCCTTTTTATATAGGTCAACATAGGGCGCAAAACGAGCGGGTTCGCCACCGATGATCGCTAACATAACAGGAAACCCATAACGGACGGCACGAATGATCGATTCAGGGGTTCCACCGACACCCACATAGGTATCTAGTTGATGCCCCTCAATTTTTGGAAAAACGTCGGCATTTTTTAAGGATTGCGTAAACTTGCCTTCCCAAGTTAATGGTTTGCCTTTTCTCAATTCACTGAACATTGCTGTTTTTTCTTCAAATAGTTCTTCATAATCTTGCAAGTCATAGCCGAATAGAGGGAATGATTCAGTAAAAGATCCTCGTCCCAGCATGATTTGTGCGCGACCGTTCGACAACGCATCAACGGTCGCGAACCGTTCGTAGACCCGCACAGGATCATCCGAACTCAAGACGGTTACACCGGTACCTAATTTGATGGTTTTGGTAACCATTGCTAAAGCCGCTAGTACCGTATCAGGACTTGAGATCGAATATTCTTCCCGATGGTGCTCCCCTAAGGCAATGACATCGATGCCGACTTCATCGGCTAATTTTCCTTCTGCTACGATATTGCGCAACGATTCGCTGTAACTGATTCGTTCTTTCGTTGTATCATCAAAGGCTAGATCGCCAAAAGTATCTAACCCAAATTCAAGATTTCTGTGATTGATGGTCATTTTCTTTTCCTCATTTCTCATTACTGATTCTCTGTTCTCACTATAACAAGGAACAAAAAAAGTTGCGAACAATATGCTTACTTTTTGTAAGTTAACGATTTTAAAGCGAAAAAAACACTTTCCCGAACAAAAATTCAGGAAAGTGTTTGGTCTTTAAAGATAGATCCCCTTACGATGGAGATTCACTAAGCATTCTTCCAAGTATGCTTCATCATGTTCTGGATAGATCGGCGTAGTCAAAGGGACGGCTTGAACGGATGATTCCAGCGGCAGATTTTTGCCACGATACGCCGGATCGTACCATTCAGGTGCTGGCCGATAGCCTCGACGGGTCATTTCATCCAGCACTAACTGATGGTATTGAAACAATTTATAGGGTGGATGAGTAAAAACGTAATCGACGGTTGCGTGCTTCTTGCCCCAGCCTAACCCCCGTAAGGCTGCTGTTTCACGATGCTGGCCTAACAGCTGCTGCCGAGGCAAAGCAGGTATCAGTGCTTCATGCCATAAGCGCATCGGTTCAGCCTCCTTTATTCTGCGTCTTGGCTGATGAAATTGTCTTGATTTTCAATAACGATCTTGCCGACCGCATGATGTGTCTCACTCAATGCGTGGGCATCGTAAATTCCTTGTGCCGTCAATGGGAAGGTTGCACCGATGACACTGTTGACTTTTTCTGCTTCGATCAGCTCTGTCAATTCTGCCAATTGTTTACCGTTGGTTCGTAACCAAACCGCTTTGGCGAAGATGTCTTTTTCTTTTGCCAAGTCTTCGTCTTCAATACTCAAAATCGAGATCAGACGGCCCTTAGGTTTTAAGACAGTGAAACTTTTCTTCTGGGTGTCGCCCCCCATCGTATCAAAGACCAAATCGATGTCTTGCAAGACTTCTTCAAAATCTGTCGTGTGGTAATCGATGATCTCATCGGCACCAAGTTTTTGCAATAACTCATGGTTACGTGGACTAGCCGTCGTGATGACGTAAGCGCCAACTGCTTTGGCCAGTTGGATCGCATAGGTACCAACTCCGCCTGCTCCGGCATGGATCAAGACTTTTTCCCCTTCTTTTAAACGACCGTGTTCAAACAACGCTTGGTAAGCAGTCAAACCAGCTAATGGCACTGCAGCTGCTTCTGCGTAGTTTTGGTTTTCTGGTTTAATCGCTGCTAACTCAGCATCCACGATGGCATAATCAGCATACGTCCCAAAACGAGTCGTTTCAGGGCGGGCATAGATCGCATCACCAACTTTGAAATCTGTCACGTCAGCACCTATTTCTACGATATCCCCTGCGACATCCCAGCCTAAAATAATTGGGAAGTCCCACGGAAACATTTGTTTCAAATAGCCTTCTCTTAATTTCCAATCGATCGGGTTGATGGACGTTGCGGCAACTTTGACTAATAATTGATTTGCTTTTAATTCTGGTAATTGGACCGTTGCTTCTTTTAATTGGTCTTTTCCACCATAGGCTTCAATAACGACAGCACGTGTTTCCATTGATGCTTCACTCCTTACATTCATTCTTCATCAAAGAGAGGTTCCTGTTTTTCCATCCCTTGATTTCTCACTTCCCTAGCTTAGGCAAAAGGAGGGAATTTGACAAATGATATGTTTGGAAACTGCCGCAGCCACCTGGCCATTCCTCCTGCTAAGCCTTGAAAGAAACGGGTTTATTTTTTCTTCATTTTTTTATTGCCTTTTCTTTAAAAATCAATTACGCTACTCAAGAAATACGAAATTGTAAAGAAAGAAGGAATTGATGAATTGAAAAGGTTATGGGTATTTTTTGGCGGTGTGATCGGCATCACCGCATTGCTGTTTTTCGGTGCTTCGGTGTTAACGAAAGAATCGGGGGCAGCAACGTCGTCCGACAAAAATACAGTGATTATTTACAATTGGGGCGAATATATTGACCCCGAATTGATCAAAACATTCGAAACTGAGACTGGTTACTCAGTGATTTATAATACATTTGACTCCAACGAAGCGATGGAAACAAAAATCAAACAAGGCGGCTCACGCTATGATTTGGTTTTCCCTAGCGAATCGATCATTCCGAAAATGATCGAAGAAGGACTGTTAGTGCCTTTAGATCATCAGAAATTGACGGGAACGGAAGATCTGTCGCCTTTTTTGATGGATCAAGCCTTTGATCCAAACAATACCTATTCGATCCCCTATTTTTGGGGCACGATCGGGATCATGGCAAATACTGAAGAAGTCGATGTTTCTTCGATCCATGGCTGGGGGGATTTATGGAACCCTGCATTTAAAAATGATTTATTGATGGTGGATGGTGCTCGCGAAACCTTAGGAATCGCGTTACAGACGCTCGGTCTTTCCCAAAATGAAAAAGACCTGACCAAAGTCGCCAAAGCCTTGAAGAAGCTGGAAAGTATCCGCCCCAACGTCAAAGCAGTTTTGACCGACGAGATCAAAACCTTGATGATCAATAATGATGCCCCTTTAGGAATCGGGTATTCGGGCGATGCCGCTTATGTGATGGCGGAAAATCCTGCCGTCACCTATATCGTTCCCAATGATGGCGGTGCGATTTGGACAGACAATTTTGCGATCCCGAAAACCGTTGGCAATCTTGAGGGAGCCTACGCCTTCATCAATTTTATGCTCCGCCCAGAAAATGCCGCACAAAATGCCGAATACGTGGGCTATGCCACGCCGAGTGAAACGGCCAAAGCCATGCTGCCGGCTGAACTGACTGCTGACAAAGCTTTCTACCCTGAGCCAAGTGCGATGGAACAAATGGAACATTATGAATACTTAGGAAAAGAAGCGGTTGAGCTTTACAACGACCTTTTCCTTGAATGGAAGTTGGGATTATAATTGTCACTATTACTAAAATCTGAACACATCTTTGATACCAAAACGAAAACGACTTTTGCGGGCTTTCTCCTGATAGAAGACCAGAAAATCACGGCTGTGGGTCCTCTTTCAGCGCTGCCAACACTTGCTGAAGACACCCAGGTCATTGATCTCAAAGAACAAATGATCATCCCGGGCTTTATTGATGCTCATGTTCATTTTTATCTTTCCGCATTACTCCATCAAGGGGCACTGACCCATCTTACGGGAGTGACAGAAGAAGCCGTTGCCCAGCAAGTGCCCGCGCTGCCCATCACACATGGATGGAAAATCGGCATCGGCTGGTTCAGCAGTGATTTCGGTCAGCAAGTCTACCCAACGAAAGATTCGATCGACAACTATTGTGCCGACACGCCTGTCATGCTGATTTCCGGTGATGCCCACAGCATTTGGTTGAATAGCCAAGGGATCGCTGCTTTAGGGATCACACCTGAGAACTTGCCAACGGGGATCAGCGGGGAGGCATTGCTTGACGAAAACAGCGGACAATTAAGCGGCTGCTTTTTAGAAGCGATCGCCATTCATTATTTAGCAAAGGTCTTACAGTCGTTCCAAGCGCAAAGCCCTGCTGCTTTTCTGACCTATATGAAACAGCTCAATCAATACGGCATCACGACGATCGGCGATGTTGCCTTGACAGGAGAAAGCTGGGACGATCTAGTCTATCCCACTCTTTATCGACAAACGGAAGCAGAAGCGACCTTGCGCGCTGTCTTTTATCCAGCCATGCGAGAAGACATCACACAACTAACAGAAACTTACCGTACGTATCGCTCCGAAAAAGTACAAATGGGCGGCGTCAAACAATTTTTTGACGGCGTGACGAGTACGCACACCGCTTTTTTAAAAGCGGAATATGAAACACCGTATTTTGCTGGTGATGTCGGGATGCCGTTGATCGATGTTCAACGGATGCGCCGCTTTATATTACAAGCTAACCAGCAAGACTGGCCGATGCGCATCCATACCATCGGTGATGAAGCGATTCGACAGGCACTCCTCTTTTATCAAGAAAGTGCTGCTGCTCACCCGCTTTCTAAAGGAAAAGCCAATACCTTGGAACACTTGGAAGTGATGGATGCCGCCGATTTGCCACTAGTTCGCCAAGAACAACTGGTACTCTCCGTACAGCCTAGCCATTTATTAGTCGGTTATGAGACCCTCGATGAAGAAGTAGGACCTCAGCGTGCCAGTCAAATGTTTCCTTTTCAATCCTTTCTAGAGCAAGGTGCCACCTTGGCTTTTGGGACTGATACGCCGGTCGTGATCGACGTGCCCCCTTTAGACTCGCTGTATTATGCGGTTGCTCGGCAAGAAAAAAATGGCCAGCCAGCAGGCGGATTGATGCCACAGGAAAAAATCACCATCGCCGATGCCCTCTATGCCCACACCGCAGGCGCCGCCAAAGCCTTGAGTCGGCAAGATATCGGTCAATTAGAAGTTGGCTGTTTAGCCGATCTTTGTATTTTGTCACAAAACATCTTGCCTTTAACTGCCGAAGAATTGCTTCAAACGACCGTTGAAGCCACCGTATTTGATGGACGATTTGTTTATCGGGGCAACTAACATGAACCCCTGATATGGACCACGCGTGTTTTACGCGTGGTTTTTGTTTTGTACGCGCTGAAATTGATACGCAAAAAAACTCCAGCACTTGTACACCGCAAGTACTGGAGTATTTAATCATAAGCCGTTTCGTTCAATCACTTTTTGATACCAATAGAAACTGTCTTTTTTCTTTCTATCTAAAGTCCCTGTCCCGTCGTCATATTTATCCACAAAAATGATGCCATACCTTTTTTTCATTTCTCCTGTAGAAGCACTGACAATATCAACGGCACTCCAAATCGTGTAACCAATCAACTCGACACCATCATCGATGGCTTTCTCCATTTCAGCAATATGCTTTTCTAAATAATCGATGCGATAATCATCATGAATCTGTCCATCTTCAGCAACAGTTTCTGAAACCCCGATCCCATTTTCCACGATCATCAATGGCAGCTGGTAGCGATCATAAATATCATTCAACGCAATTCTCAATCCTACTGGATCAATCATCGCATTCCATTCCGTCTGCTCTAGATAAGGATTATTTACGCCAGAGCCGCCAATCATACTGTGTCCATTTTTGGTAACTTTCTCATCTGCAGAGACACAAAGTGTTAGATAGTAACTAAACGTGTAGTAATCCACTGTTCCCTTAGCTAGGATCGCTTGATCTTCTGGTGCAAACTCGATTGCAAAGCCATGATCAGCAAAATATTTCTTTGCATAATAAGGATATTTCCCTTTGACCTGCACATCGCCACAAAATTTCGAATGCATATTTTCTTCTTGTTTGGCTAGTAATACATCATTTGGATGGCTAGTATAAGGATAGCGTGGCATATAAGAAATCATACAGCCGATTTTCAAATCTGGATAGTGTTTATGTCCGTAAGCGACAACCTTTGCACTGGCAACAAATTGATGATGCAGGGCTTGGTAGCGTTGCTGTAGATTATCCGGCTGATTGATAAATTCAGATTCACCAACTTGCAGTCCCAGTGATAAAAAGTTTCCGATACTTAAGGTGGCCGTGTTGATTTCATTAAAAGTGATCCAATAGTTTACTTTTTCGTGATAGCGTTCAAACAACACCGCCGCATATCTCGCATAAAAGTCGATCACTTCACGACTCGCCCAACCATTGTATTCTTGGCTCAAATATGCGGGAACATCAAAATGAGCAATGGTTACAATTGGTTCAATCCCGTACTTCCGACACTCGTCAAACACACGATCATAAAAGGCCAGGCCTTCTTCATTCGGTTCAGTGTCGTTGCCCTTGGGAAAAATCCGGGTCCAGTTGATAGACATGCGGAAAGCTTTAAATCCAGCTTCTGCAAACAATGCAATATCTTCTTGATAATGATGATAAAAATCAGTTGCTTCGTGGCTTGGATACAACAACTCTTCTTCAATTTTTGCTGTGATTTTCCGAGAAGTCGTATGGCTGCCACCGCTGATCAAGTCAGCACAAGCGAGCCCTTTTCCGCCCTCATTATAGCCGCCTTCATATTGGTTTGCCGCCGAAGCGCCGCCCCATAAAAATTGTTTTGGGAAACTCATTGCTGTCATCCTTTCTTCTTTCTAATGGTTAAAAAATGGCTAATAACTGATCGCCAGCTTTAATTTCTTGATGTTGGGCAAGTGCCACAACATCTAAGAAGTCTGCCGTATTGGTAACAGTGATCATAACGGTATCTTCATACCCTGCCTGAGCGATTTTTTCTGAATCAAAGTGCAATAACGTTTCTCCCATAGTGATTTGATCACCTTCATTGACTAGTCGTTCAAAGGCACTTCCTTGCATATTCACCGTATCAATACCGATGTGGATCAGAAGTTCAATCCCCTCGGTACTGGTAAGTCCAATCGCATGATTTCCTGGAAAAACGGCAGAAACCTGTCCCGTAAATGGGGCAATCACCTGTTGATCTTGTGGCTTAACAGCAATTCCTTTACCTAATGCCAATGAAGCAAACGCCTGATCATTGGTTTCTGTCAATGGAACGGCAGTTCCATTTAAAGGTGATAATACAATTTTTTCAATCGCTGATTGTTCTTTCTTCGTTTCAGAAGAAACATCAGTTGCTTTGGGTGTCACATCTTGCGCTCCAGATTTGACTGCTTGCGGCTGATTATTATTAGGAAAATCTGCATCTTTGACCATGACCCAGGTGTAAGCAAAGGCAATCGCAAAAGTAATCAACGAGCCGATCAGCGCATGAAACACACTGCTGTATGAAGGAAGCGCCACAAATGAAGCAATGACTACTGGCGTATTGATTTTCATCAAACCAAAATAAAGTCCCCCAGCAGCACCCCCCAGGATCATTCCGACAATCGGTTTTTTCAGACGTAAGGTTACTCCGTAAAAAGCAGGTTCAGACACACCCATCAAGGCAGTAATTGCCGATGAAAAACTCACTTGTTTAAATTCCGTATCCTTAGCTTTGATTCCAGCCGCTAAACAAATCGCTGCTTCGGCAGCCAATCCAAGCAGCATACCAGGGACGATCAAATCATCATACCCGTAGGTCGCCAGAGAAGTTAATAAAATAGGGGTCAGCGTCGTGTGCATGCCCGTCATTACTAGCAATTGAGCAAAGGCACCCATAAACAAGACGGCTAACGGACCAAAATTATTTGTTAAGTAGTTCAAAAACTGTGACACATAGTTGCCGATCGTCACACCTAATGGTCCGATTAGCAATAGAGCCAGCGGTGTGATCACGATGATGGCGATCAATGGACGTAGAATAAATTTGACACTGTTCGGTAAAATCCGATCGGCGAACCGATAGACATAAGACATAACCCAGACACTTAATAAAACTGGCAAAACGGAGGCATTGTAGCTCACATTCGGTACGAGCAATCCAAATAATGTGATTCCTCCTTCTTGGCTAAGAAGGGCCGTCAATCCTGGCATCACAAAAATCGCTCCGACGTAGCTTCCTAAGAAAGGATCAATTTTCAATCGTTTGGCCACAGAATTTCCTAAATAAACGGGAATGAAAAAGAAGGCTGCTTGCGATACTTGATACAATACGAGATACGTATCGTCAGTTGCAGCTAAAATTCCTGATAACTCCAATAGTGAAAGGACCACTTGCAGCATTCCTCCAGCTGCTATGATTGCAATCATCGGTGTAAAACAGCCTGCGATAAAGTCAAGGAGTCGTGAGATGATCGATTGATGGCTACTGCTTTGATCAGCCGTCGTTTCTGTCGTCGGTAGTTGAGCGTATACACTCGATACATCTGGCCCAATAATCACTTGGTATTGACCATTTCCCTGAACGAGTCCAGTCACTCCTTTTAACTGTTTGATTGCTTCACTGTCAGCTTTTTTGTCGTCGGCCAGCGTGAAACGCAGTCTTGTTGCACAGTGGGTCACGTGCTGGATATTTTTACCACCGCCGACATTTTCATAAATTTCATTGGCTAGTTGTTTATAGTCCATTGTTTTTCTCCCTTTCTCCTTGTTCCGTCAATTTCTGGATATGGAGTGATAGATAAATTTCTTCATTTTCTGAGATGCTGATATCATACGTATTTTTGATATAAACCTTGATTTTTTCCACACAGTGAAACGCTTGCGGATACATCTTCTCAATTTGTGCATAGAGCGTCGACGCTTCATAGCTGGGAAGTGTATGATTGATCACATTTTGTGCAAAATAGTGCAGATGCGTGACAAAGCGAGAATAATGGAAACTATTCTCATCAAAATTTTGTTTGTACTCATACTTTACGATCGTCAGTACGTCTTCTATAAATTTCGCGATTTGATTGGTAACCGCCATATCCTTCTTTTGTGATTGGACATTTACAAAATGCAATGCGATGGAGATCGCTTCTTCTGTTGGTACATCGATCGTTAGTTCTTGCTCCATAAGTTGGACAGCATACACCCCAATGGCATATTCATCGGGATAAAATCGCCGAATATCCCATTGCAAAGGACTATGAAAAGTCATTTCCTGCTTGATACGATGAACAGTGAAATCAATATGATCCAGCAAAGTCAAATAAATATAGTCGCTGACTGCTAAGCGATAATTCTGTTTGGCATAAGCCACGATTTTAGCAACGATCGCTACGTATTTCGGATCGCACTTTCCTAATTGATAGCTAAAATGTTCCAACATTGCGTGAGTATCCAATACAAAAATCTTTTCAAAATCTTGTTCTTCTACATCATCTCCTACCTTCTTATTGAAGCTGATGCCTGTAGAAAATCCGATAATTTCATTGCTGCCTTTCTTTAGTAAGACAACATTATTATTTAAAAACTTCTTTATTTTCATGATTTCCTCCACCTTAAAAACACTAAAAAACCTCATACTCCACCCTTGGTGGAATATGAGGTTTGCCTTCTTACAGTAACACGCCTCTTGGTCACAGCACTTCTGTAACCGTTATCTAATTACATCGGTATCATAGCACTTCAAAAAAAACTTGTCAATCGCTTCCTTAAATTTTTTCACACGATCGTTAAGCCCCGTTGAGCTTCTCACAAAAGCTGCCTTTGTCAGACGGACATTTTAAGAATAACTTTTGCTTTTTAATCCCCTAAAACCAGCAACTTGCCAACACAATAAACAACAAGCTTCGTGCTTATATAATGCTTGAATCATCGTTTCTTTCTACAAATCATTTTTTGAGGGGAAAATGTATCAATAACACGCAAAAAACGAAAATAGCTTCTATTCTCAACTTTTGACACTATCTTAGCTATTCCTCGATTGGTCTATTTGTTTAAATTTCAAAAAAACGCTTTCATTTTCTGTCCTTCTATGCTGGAAAGCAAGTAGCAGTAACTTTATACATCTAGGTTCCTTCGCCTTTCCTTTCAAATGCGCATTGGTCTATTCCACACCTCCTCCCTTTATCCCTCAATCTTTTCTTAAGCGTTTGAACAATTTCTTAATAAAATAACTAACAAAAAATAAAGTTTTACTATATCTCTTGAATGTAAGCGGTAAATTTGTTATTATTACGAAGGATAAGGAGGTGTTTATCGATTGTATGCGATTAAAATCTTTCATGGTTATCTAACCGCCGAAGGAAAAAGAACACGGGACAAAACAATTGCATTGACCTATACTTGCAGAGAAGATGCTGAACGTTTCGCAAATAAAATCGGCGGGAGAGTTAAAAAAATTGGCTAACCAACTAGAATAAAAAAGGCTGTCAACCTCAGTAGGTGACTGCCTTTTTTTGTTATCTGATTTCTTTCAACTCTTTTCGCGGTACTAACTTTTTACATAACCGTCCCTATCCTTTCCTTGTCGAATCACGCTGTGAAGCAAGTTAGTTGGTTTTGACGCCTTGAGTCTTTATACTGAAACAAAGGCACCAGCCAATCCAAAAAAAGGAGTGACCTGTCCATGTGCGGCCGATACTTATTTGATCCATCAACTGGCGAATTGTCAGAATATTATCAAGAAGCCGCGGCGAAAGCCCGCAAGCGCCAACAGACTGTCGCTATCAATGATGTTTTCCCCTCCAATCACGTCGTAACCATCGGTGCAAATCAACAACAACAAGTTGTAGCCGGTGTGACAAGATGGGGCTTTACCGGCTTTAAAAAAGGGCATTTGATGATCAATGCGCGTTCTGAGACTGTTGAAGAAAAACCGACTTTTCGCCAGCCTTTCCAAGAGCATCGCTGTGTCTTTCCGATGTCTGGTTTCTATGAATGGAATCATGAAAAGGAAAAGTTCCTCTTTTCGCAAGATCACGTGATTTATGCTGCTGGTTTTTATCGCATCCTTCAAAAAGAGGATCAGATCGAAACCGAATCAATCATTCTAACGACTGCCGCGAACGATTCTGTTGAACCAGTCCATGATCGAATGCCTCTGTTCTTAGAAAAAGAAGCGATTGCTTCTTGGATCAATGACTTGGCTTTTGCTCGCCAACAACTCAAAGCAGAAATGCCCAAGCTGAAAACCCAATTGCTCTCTTCTTAACTGCTTGCTACTTCTTTTTCAGCAGAACAAAAACCGCCAAGTCAGCTTTGATTTGGCGGTTTTTTTCTACTTCTGCTTTTTCTTAATAAACGGTGAAGGTCTTGCCAGTCATGATTCCAAAGACTGCTTTTTGATACGCTGCAAAAACGGGTGCGTCACCAACGGGAATAAAGCCTTTGAAAGAATCGGCGAAGGTTTCCCAAGAGCCCACAAGCGCATTGGGACTGACTGCATTGATTCGTATCCCCTGACCGATCTCAAAAGCTGCCGATGCCACGAAGGCTTCTAAACCGCCGTTGACCAGTGCTGAAGGCGTGCCCATTGGGATAAATTCGTCTTTGATAATTCCAGAAGTCAGCGTGATACTGCCACCTTCATTGAGAAAATGCTGGCCAATCAACGCAAGGTTGACTTGTCCTTGCAGCTTTGAAGCCACCGACTGTTGAATATCTGCTGGCGTCAATTCCTCAAAGGGTTTAAACACTGTGCTTCCCGCAGCGGAAACAATGGCATCCACTTTCCCAGTGGCTGCAAATAGCTGGCTGACACTGTCTGCATCCGCAATTTCGACTTGATGATCGCCGCTGCTACGGCTAGCCGTGATCAGCTCCACCTCTGGTAGCTGCTGAAAGCCTTCAACTAAAAGCTGCCCAAGTGTGCCGGTATGACCAATCAAAAGTAATTTCATTTGCTCGCCTCTTTTTCTGTTTTGTGTTTCGATTCTAACCCAACCAAGCGATTTCGACCATTCATCTGCTTTTCCTGCCTTTTAGGTCTATTCTTGCCCTTGTCCATTTGTTCCCCTACTACCTGCGTAGTGATTGGAATCACCTATCACGAAAGCAATTGACAACTTTCTCATCTTGTTCTAAGATACTACTAATTTCATACACATGCAGTGAGAAGAAGAGTACGATCCCCCCTTTCTTTCAAGAGAGCTCGGAACTGGTGAAAACGAGTAAGGAAGACGATCCGAAGATGACCTTTGAGCATTCGTGGACGAACAATCCCCGACGGAGAAAGCCCGATAGCGCAATGCAGTTTATTTGATGAACTGACTGAGGTTTTTTGTTTCAGCAAAAAACAAACGAAGGTGGTACCGCGAAATGATCGTCCTTCCCAAAGACTATTCTTTGGGAAGGCTTTTTTTATAAAAAAGGAGGAAAAGTTATGAAACGAAAGATTCGATTGGGTGTGGGCTTTGGTTTATTGTCCTTAGTTTTATTTGCCGGTTGTGGCAATCAAGAAGAAGTGACCGGAAATGCCGAAGAGCAGCAGACAGAAATCAGAGTTGGTACGACACCAGGGCCTTACAGCGAGCTGTTTCTTCAAGGAATCAAACCAATTTTAGAAGAAGCAGGCTATACTGTGACGGATATTGGCTTTACTGGGGTCTTGGAAGCGGACATTGCATTGAACGATGGCGAGATCGACTTAAACGTCGATCAGCACACCGCCTATTTAGAAAACTTCAATGAAAACACGGATGCCGATTTAGTGGGTATCACACCGATTCCTACCGTTCCAGCCGGCTTGTATCCTGGCAGAAAGGACAATTTAGCAGCGATTGAAGCAAACGATACCATCGGGATCCCCAATGATCCGTCAAATAGTGCCCGTGCCCTGTTGCTGCTGCAAAAAGCCGGCTGGATCGAACTTGACCCCGAAGTGGCGCCCATTGACGCGACTTTGAGAAACATTACTAACAATCCTTATGACCTGGACATCGTCGAGATGGATTCTGCCCAAATCCCCCGCAGCTTAGCAGATTTAGACTATGCGGTGATTCCCGGCAGCATCGTTTACAGTGCTGGAATCGCTGCAGAGGAAAGCTTATTAAGTGAAGACATTTTGCAAGAGTATGAACTGGTGGCAACGGTAAAAAAAGCCAACAAAGATAGTGACTGGGCACAGGCAGTGGTGGCAGCTTATCATTCTGAAGCCTTTAAAGAACTGCTGGCAGAAGAAAATCAAACGGGTTATTGGTTTATTCCTGAAGAATTGCAATGACCGCTTCACAAGTAGCAATAGGCAGCAACTGTCGTCGTATTTTTTAAAGAAGCTTCTATTACTATAGAAGGAAAAGACATGACTACTATTGATTAGTGGACCATTCCCCGTCTGAATCTTTGTAAAGGAGGTCAAAAATTGAATATTCAACAAATGCGCATCGTGCAAGCGATCGCTGACCATGGAAGTTTTCGTGAAGCAGCCAAACGGCTGTATCTTTCGCAGCCAAGTCTTTCCCAAGCCGTGAAAGAGTTGGAAACAGAATTGGAGGTCCAGCTTTTCGAGCGTACGAATCAAGGCGCCCGCTTGACTGCCGAAGGCTCGGAATTTCTAGACCATGCCCAGCCAATCTTGAGTCAAGTGGCGCAGCTGCAAACGCGTTTTTCCAGCAAGCAAGCAGCGAGTCAAACCTTCGCTATCGCAAGCCAGCACTATGATTTCACGGCTGGAATTTTCAGTGAGCTGCTGCAGGAATTTCCCGACTGCCGCCAGTTTCGCTTATTAGAAACCACGACCTTAAAGGTGATCACGGACGTGCAACAATATCGAAGTGAATTTGGGATCCTTTATTTGAATGAGCAAAACCAAGCAGGATTGGAACGACTGCTGCAAGGCGCCCAATTGTCCTTCGAGGCGTTGGGACGGTTTCGCCCCCATGTCTTTTTGCGAGCAGCTCATCCCTTGACAGAAAAAAGGCAGCTTTCCTTAAGAGATCTCGCCCCTTATCCACAAGTACGCTTTTTGCAAGAAGATGAACGCTATTCGTTCTTCTCAGAAGATTTGATCGATTTCGCTCAAAGCCCTCAAGTGGTGCATGTCAGCGATCGAGGCACGATGGTCCAGCTATTACAACAGACGGATCTTTATGGAACCGGCTCGGGGATCGTTGCCCAACCAGAACGCCAAGGCTTGGCTTTTCTTCCTTTGATCGACGCGTCCGAGGGTGAGATCATCCTCATTAAAAAGAACGATCGCCCGTTATCAGTGATCGGCGAGCGTTTCTTAGCAAAATTACGGCATCATCTTACAGCATTTCCTAGTGATATATAAGCGAAGGCCTCCTCTTCCAACTCCCCATAGATGATTGGCTGCTCCTTCGCATTATATAAAAAATCCTTGAGCCACTTCCCATGCAGGAGGCTCAAGGATTTTCTTTTACGGTTAACATTGTCGGCAATCACCGCTGATTACAGCTGCTCTGCCTGCATTTGATACATTTGCTGATAGATTCCTTGCCCTTGGACAAGACTCGAATGGGTTCCCCGTTCCACGATCTTCCCTTGATCCAAGACCAAGATTTGATCTGCTTGTTTGATCGTTGACAAACGGTGAGCGATCATAAAGGTCGTCCGTCCTTTTTGCAAGATGGTCATCGCCTTTTGAATGATGGATTCTGTTTCAGTGTCCACATGGCTCGTCGCTTCATCCAGAATCAAGATTTTCGGATCAAACACCAATGCACGGGCAAAACTGATCAGCTGGCGTTCTCCACTAGAAAACTCATTGCCTTTTTCAACGACTGGATGATGGATGCCTTTTTCGTAGCGGCTCAAAAGGTAGTCAGCGCCGACTTGTTTCAAGGCATCGATAATCATCGCTTCGGTGATCGTTGGATCGTTCATTCCGATGTTGCTGGCGATCGTTCCAGTAAATAGATAGGGATCTTGCATGACGATCGCCATTGAATCTCTTAAACTATGACGATCAAAATCAGCGATCACTTGTCCATCCACAACGATTTTTCCGTGCTGCGGATCATAAAAACGGAACAACAGGTTCAAAATACTCGATTTTCCAGAACCAGTATGACCGACTAGAGCAATGGTCTCTCCTGCGGCAACGTCAAAGTTGATATCGTGCAAGATCGCTTGCTCAGGATCGTAGCCAAAGGTCACTTGTTGGAAAGAAACATCGCCATTCGTGACAGTCAGCTGCTCACTTTGTTGTTTTTCAACCGGCTGATCAGCAAACTCAAAGACCCGCTGTCCGGCAGCCAATGATTGCTGCACATTGGTGATGGTTTGGACAAGCCCCTCGATTGGATCATACAGACGGTTGATGTAATCAATAAAAGCATACAGCAAGCCTGCTGAGATCGCCAAGCGGCCATCAAGGAAAAAGGCAGCCAAGGTCGTGATCAAAATCAAGATCGTTGAATTTCGCAACAAATTGCCTAATCCCCAAGCGATACTTGAATCGAGTAAGAGGTATTTACGTCCGGTTTTGAACCATTTCTCTACTGTCTCATTAAATTCTTTCTGCAACTGATTTTCTCGTTGGAAGGCTTGGATGATCGCCATTCCTTGGACAAATTCATTTAACTGCCCACTGATTTGTGAGATGTATTCCCGCATTGCTAAATTGTAACGAGAGGCATATTTGGTATAAAAATGCTGCCAGATTCCTAAAATCGGGATCAAAATCAGCATCGCTGCTCCTAAGGTGCGGTTCAAAAGAAACAATGCAATAAACGCACCAATGATTTGGATGATGTTGCTTAACAAATTACTGATCACGATCACGTAGAAATTCGACCGCAAGACTTCGGTGTCATTCGTGATTCGTGCAACGACTTTACCTGCTGGGATTTGGTCAAAGTAAGAAACGGGTAATTTGTGCATATGGTCAAAAAGCTGATCCCGCATTTTTTTGACGATACTGTTGGACATTTTTCGCAATTGCAGCAAGCTGATATAACGAAAGAGGGAACCAATCAAATTGACCAGCAAATACCCAGCGAGCAATTGGATCAAAAGCATCGTGTTTAGGTTTCTGCTTTCAACCGCCGGTGTCATCACTCGGTCGATCAGCTGTTTGGCAATCAGTGGTGAAGTCAGTTCGAGCGCTGCTGCCAACAACAGCAAGATTGCGCCCACGGTAAATTGTTTTTTATAATAGCTCAAAAACGTGAGCAAACGCTTAATCGTTGAGAACACTTGTATCGTCCTCCTTTAACTGTTGATGGTAATACTGTTCTTGGTACCAGCCTGGCGTTTCGATCAACTCCTGATGGGTACCACGCTGTGTGATCCGTCCGTCTTCTAAGACGATGATTTGATCCGCTTCGGTGATGGCGGACAATCGATGGGTCACGATGATGGAGGTCGGTGCCTGCTTCATCGTTTTCAAATTCGTGATGATGGCTTGTTCCGTTTTGGCATCAACTGCCGAAAGGGCATCATCCAGTAAGAGGACTTCACTGTTTCGTAAAAACGCCCGTGCTAAGGACAAGCGTTGTTTTTGTCCACCAGAAAGGGAAACGCCTTTCTCACCGACGACCGTTTCGAGCCCTTCTGGCATCCGCTTGATGTCTTCGCTAAAGCAAGCAGCTTCCAGTGCTTCCCACAATACTTCTTCGGAAGCGTCTGGCTGTCCGAATAACAAGTTCTCGCGAATCGTTCGTGAAAACAAGGTATGTTCTTGCGGTACTTCTGCAAAGTGGTTGCGCACTGCTGTTGTTTGATAGGCCGTCAACGGCTGCTCGTTGATCAAGGGGACTTGATCAGAGTATGGATAGCGGTGACCGAATTGTCTTAGCAGCGTCGTTTTTCCGCTGCCGGTCTTCCCAACGATCCCTAAGACTTCTCCACGAGTGATCGTCAAATCCAGTCCTTCTAACACATAACGAGCTGCTTGCGGGTATTGGAAATGGTATGCTTCAAAACGGATCGTATTGATGGCTTGCAGGTCGGCTTCGCCTGGCGTTTCTAATTCATCTCCCGTCTGCAGCACTTCATTGATCCGACGCCAGGATGCGGCACCTTGCTGCATCACATTCACAAGATCTCCTGCTGAGATCATCGGCCAAACGACCATTGTCAAGTACACTTGGAAAGAGACCATCGCACCGATGGTGATCGTTTGGTTGGCAACAAGAAACGCCCCCACACCAAAGCTCATCACGAAACTGATTGCTAAGATGATGGTAATCAGCGGCCCAAAACGGGAATCGATCTCAGAAACGATATTGTTTTTCGCTCGTGTTTCCAGTGTTTTCTTTTGAAACTGTTCCGTGGTGGCTCCTTCTAGTCCATAAGCTCGGACGACCCGAATGCCATCAATGATCTCCAGCACTTCACTGTTCATCTCAGAAACAGAATTCTGCGCTTCCGTAAACGCCTTATCGACTTGCGAGCCCCATTTGAAAATGTAATAGGCTAAAAGCGGCATTGGAATCAAGGCAATCAAGGTCAGTAGCCAAGAAACCGTCCCAGCCATCATCGCTACGATAAAACTTAGATACAAACTAGTATTTAAGAAAACCATCAGACCATACCCAACGGTCATCCCCATCACTTGGACATCGTCACTGGAACGAGTCATTAAATCACCTGTTCGGAAACGATGGTAAAACGGCGCCCCCATTTTGAGAAAGTGGCTCATCAATTGTTCCCGTAATTGTTTTTGCAAATCGTAAGAACCAATAAATAAATTAAACGTCCAAACAAATTCGGCCAGATATCCTAACAAGATAGCTCCGGCAAAGAGGGTCACGTATTGGACCAGTACCGAATAATCAAAATTATCTTGGATCAGCGCATCAATGAATAAGCGCAAGATATAGATTGGTGCGACATACATCGCACTAGCAATCACCATAAAGACGAATACGAAGGTATAGCGCACCTTATGTTCTTTAAAATACGTTGTTAATTGTTTTAATACATACTTCATGTTTTATCCCTCACATTCTAAAAAAGCACACAAAAAAGCTCTGTCCCTTCGGAAAAAGGACAGAGCATAAACGTCGTTATTATAGACATTATCTGTACACTAATGGTTACCGAATGAGGGATTCACTTTATTCAATTTGGTTGTTTTTTTATCAAATACTTTTTGCATCGTAATCCCTCCTTCTCTTTTTATTTTGCTGACTACACCTAACACTTTACAGATAAGTTTCTGAGAATGCAACAACTTTTATTAATTTTCTTTAAAAAAGATTGACTTTTCTAAAAACACAGATGTGAAAACAGCCCTTTTTAACAACCTTTTTTTGAAAACGAATTTCTGTTTTACCCCAAGAGTTGCAACGATTTTGGCTAAAATAAAAAAACAGATGCCCTTCTCTTCAACAAACGCTGTTTGATCAGCACACTTGGTTGAAAAAAAGTTCCTCTGTTTTCTTACTACCTGTTTATTCTGTGACAGATGCTAGGCGATAGGATACTGTTCGTCCAAAAGGAAACACTTGCACCCCTTGCAAACGATCTGTTTTCAAATACGCCACCACCCCTTGATATAACGGCAAAACGGCTGTATCTTCAACGATCAATTGTTTTTCCAGTTCTTTCAATAAGTCCCAACGGGCAGCTGGGTCGTTTGCTAAAGTCGTCCGTGCTTCTGCTAACCCTTGATCGTAACTTTCACTAGCATACCCAGACGTATTCAAGCCACCTGTTGAATCATAAAATTCTAAGAAGTTGATCGGGTCCGCGTAATCTGGTGTCCAAGTCCCAAAAACGAGATCAAATTCACCTTGGGATTGCAAGTCCAAACGGTTTTGTAAAGGAATCGACTTGGCATCGATGGTTAATCCCGGCAAATTGGTTTCTAACTGCCCTTGGACAAACTCGATGGTTTTCTTGGCTGCTGCTGTATCTGCTGACAACAGTTCCAAAGTGATTTCCTCTTGTCCCAACTCTTCTTTGGCTTGTGCCCAAAGCTCTTGTGCGGCTGTTAAATCGTACGGCAGTAAATCGCCATTTTCTTCACGAAAATCTTGGTCTGTTTCAGGATCTTTGGCAAAGTTGCTTGGCACAAAGCCGTTCAATGCAGTGGACCCATCACCTAAGATATTTTCGGCAAATGCCTCTTTGTCGATGGCTTGTAAAATTGCTTGACGTACTTTGACATTGCCTGTGACTTCTCGTTTTTGGTTGGCACTTAAATACCCCACCAGCGCCTTTGGCACATAGTTGGCTTGAGCTGAGTTTTGGTATTGCTGCGCGTAAGTATCCGTTAAGGTGGTGTAGTCCAGTTCTCCTGTTTCAAAAAGGCTGACACCAGTCGCCGTTTCCTTCACTACTTGCACGTCGATCTTGGTCAATTGGACATTCTCAGCATCCCAATAATCAGGATTTTTCGTTAACGTCCATGATTCGTTGGTCCCGTTCCACCCTTCGATCAAGAATGGGCCATTGCCGACAAAATTTTCCGCTGATAACCCATAATCGGCACCTTTTTCTTCAGCAAACGCTTGGTTTTTTGGCATAAAAGGTGTCCCGACCAAAATTTGATCCAGATACGAGATTGGACTTGCCAATGTCAGCTCTAACGTCTGCTGGTCCAATGCTTTTGCACCTAACTCACTCACCTCAGCGTCCCCTTGACGCACTTGACTGCCATTTTTCAACACATCCATTTGATTACTGCTACTAGAACCATTCTCTGGATTAGCAACATATTGAAAGGCGTAGACAAAATCATCCGCAGTAACAGGATCGCCATTGCTCCATTTTGCATCACGAATGGTGAAGGTATAAACCAGTCCGTCTTCTGATACCGTAGGCTCTTCAGCGGCCATCGCAAGCTCAGGATCCCCCTCTTGATCCAGACGGTATAACCCTTCTGCCACTTGTCCGATCATATCGGAACTATTGACATCCGTGTATTGTCCGCTATCAAGGGTTGATAAGGCGCCAGCGGTTGACACTTGAATTTCTTGCGCAACGGCTCCTTGCTCCTCTTGCTGTCCAGAATCCGTCGTGGGGCTCGTGGTACTGCAGGCACTTAAAACCAATAATGTGAAAGCAGTGATACCCATCATTTTCTTTTTCATTTTTCTCCTCCTTGCGTGATCCTCTTTCTTACAATACGTCAACGACATACTTGAAAACCGCTTGTTCTTGTATAAGCGCATCATAGGCAAAATCAGGATGCCATTGAACCGCCAACAAGCGCTGACCCACGTGTTCAATGCCTTCAATGATGCCATCAGGACTCCAAGCTGTCTTTTGCAATGGACGAGCCAATCGATCCACCGCTTGATGATGAAAGGAATTAACCTTTGTTTTTTGACCGTAAACACGAGCCAACATGCTTTTTTCAGCCGTCACGGTGGCATGGGTCGGCACTTCTTTCGGAATCGGCGCCTGCATATGAATGATCTCACTGAAGGTACTGATGTCTTGCTGCAGCGTGCCACCGAATGCCACGTTGACCAGCTGCATTCCCCGACAAACCGCAAAAATTGGTTTCTTTTGCAGCAGCGCTTCATCGATCAGCGCTAGTTCAAACTCATCCCGTGCCAACAAACCGCTTCCAGTTGCCTGATGGGCCTCCTGCCCATAAAACTTGGGTGAAACATCTTGTCCACCAGCTAATACCAGTTTATCGATCTGTGAAACATAGTCCTTGGCTGCAGCTGGCTCACTGATTGGCACGAGCAATGGCAGTCCGCCCGCTTGCTGGATCGCTCGCACATACCCTAATGGTGTGTAGGCGATCGGCAAATGATGCAGCACATCGCCAGCATCTTGCACTTCATTCGCAGCGATCCCTATAATTGATTTGCCCATCGACTTCCCTCCCTGATTAACGATTTTTTCAGAAAAAAGCGGTATCTAGCAGTTGAACAAGGCAAGCGCCGCTCTTTTTCTCAAGATATGTTTCAACTATTCTAAACCAATCCGCACTTTTTGTGAAACACTATTTTCACTTTCGCGATCATTTATTACAATCACCATTCTATTTAACCCCCTCTTTGATAAGCAATAAAGAACACCGCTAGTCAGATATAGTTGAATTTTACCAATACTTTCTCTACGTAAAAAAACATGCGAGAAGCCGTTGCTTTCCGCATGTTTCGTCATTAAAATAATCGATTGTCTTTTAAAAACTCCAGCATCTGTGTTTTTAGGGGATCTTTTTCATTACGGATCGACTTTGTTTGCGTTGTTTCATCAAGTGTCGATAGCCGCTTTTTAGGAAAAGGCGCCGCTGGTTCTTCTGCCAACTCTAAGATTTGGAAGCTATCCACCACCACTTCTGCCGCACAAAGTCTCTGACCTTCTGGTGTTTCATAAGGACAGCCTTGCAAGTGTCCATTGATTTTGATACTTGCCCCTTTTTGAGTATACCGTAAAAAGGTCTCTGCCTGTTTTCCATGAATGACGCAAGCAAACCATTCATGGTGCACTTCTTCACTGTTTTGCCATTGAGACACAATGACAAGATCAAAACGTACGCCCTGATCGTCCGCCGCATCAAACGCTTCTTTACTAGGCATCTCTGCGATTTTCCCAGTAAGAACCACTTTATTCATTGCCACGTTGCATCCTCGCTTTTCTCTCATTTCTTGAGTGATCTTAACTTATGCGACCTATTCTACCACATTCCAAAAAACAAGCAATCAAAGGTCGAATGGCTTAAGAAATGCTTTGAACAAAATGAACCAACTCAAAGAATTCGTCTAATCTTTCCAATAATGTGCGATTTTCTGACTGAAAACTTCTCTTTGCTCCAGACAGCAAAAAAACAGTTGGTTCAATCCCCCTCTGAACCAACTGCCTTTTGCGGATTTTTATTTAGCAAAGGAATCTTGACTACCATAGCGATCAAAATGGAGGGTTTCGCTTTCGAGATAATCGATGATCGCTTTGGGGATCATGACCCCTTCTTGCTGGGCTTTTTCAAAGTGTATTTGGCTGATCTCTCCAGGATAGTAGACTTGTGATTGCCCTTCTACTGGCGGGATTGCATGCAGCTCAGTCACCATCTGATCGATGCTTTGCTTGAAGGTTTCGGTGTTGGTAAAACGAGATGGATCGATCACAAGAAGGAATTGTCCTAAGCGGCGTTTTTCCGTCAAGTCCGCATACATGGAGGTGACCTGTTTACCAAAAGCCAAGCCTAGCATCGAGCCAGCTAAAATATCCACCATCATCATCAAGCCATATCCTTTAGCACCAGCGATTGGCAATAATCCTTGGACTGCATAGGGGTCGGTGGTAGGCAAGCCTTGCTCGTCTACGGCCCAAGTATCGGGGATCTGCTGCTTCTTCGAGCGAGCGTCCAAAATTTTGCCCCACGCTTGAACCGTCGTCGCCATATCAAAAACTACCGGCGGATGATTGGCTCGTGGTGCTGCAAACGCGATTGGATTGGTGCCAAAATAGTTTTCGATCCCACCAAAAGGCACCGCCATCGGATCCGATTGACACATGGCGATCGCCACTAAGTCGGCTTCAGCAGCCTGTTTGACGTAATACGCCATCGTCCCGCTATGGCTGGTCTGCTCGATTCCTACTGCAGCGATCCCGACTTCTTTCGCCAGATGAATGGCGATCGCCATCGCTTCATTGCACACATAATGCCCCATGCCGTTATCTCCGTGGAAAATTCCGGTAGCGGCGCCTGTTTTTTCAAAAGACATGTTTGGTTCCAGCGTGATGCCACCTTTTACTAAACGCTCGGCATAGTAGTCCATCCGCACGGCACCATGAGAATGGATCCCGCAAGCATCCGCAAAGGTCAAATGCGCCGCTGTTTCACTGGCAGCGGCTTCTGGCAAACCAGCAGCCAATAGTTTCTTTTTCATCAATGCTTCTAATTCCAGCAGAGAACGTCTGCTCATTTCTTCCATCTTTTCTCCTCCTTAGAAAAAGAGAAGCACGCTTGGCAACGGCTTCTCTTATTGATTAAACACGCGATAATCCAGTTCATCGGCTGACTTAGCGATCAGCAGCGCTGAATAGACGTCTGAGTTCACGTTCAAAATTGTCCGCAGCATGCCAACAAACCATTCGACACCAGCAAATAGCGCAATGCTTTCGATTGGTAAACCAAGCTGGGGAACGATGATTGCCAAGGAAACTAACCCCGCTCCGGGAACAACTGCATTGGCTAAAGAAACGAAAGTCGCAGTTACAGCTACCGTCACCATTTGGATCCCGTCAAAGTTGATTTGATACATTTGGGCGATTGTCATGACGGTAATCGCCATATGCATCGCTGACCCATTGCTGTTCAAAGACATGCCCAATGGCAATACCAAATTGGTGATGCGGCTACTGAGTCCTAATTTGTTCTGGGATTCTTCCATAGCGATCGGCAGCGTGATGGCAGAGGAGGTCGTCGCCAATGCCATGACCGACATATTCTTCATATTTTTGATCAATCGTAACGGATTGATCCGACAATAAACGGTCAATAAGACTAGCCACAGCCCAAGGAACGTGACGGTGGCTAGACCGTAGACGAGCAAATAGCTGCCTAATGGCAAAATGATCTGCAAGCCCAGGGAGCTGATCGTTGAAGCGATCAAAGCAAAAATACCGATTGGTGCCACGATCATCACGTAACGAATGATAGCGATGACAACCTCATTTAGATCCACGATCAGCCCATAAAGAGATGACTCAGGTTTCTTTTGCATAAAGCGATTGAGAGCAACACCAAAGAACAACCCAAAAACGATGATTTGAATAATTGACCCTTTACTCAACGCATCGAAAATATTCGTGGGAATAAAGTTGATCACAGTCTCTGATATAGAAATTTCTTGTGCTTGCAGAGGTTCGCCGGCAGCTTGTGAAAAGTCGATCCCTTTGCCTGGAGCAAAGAAGAGCGCCATCAGCACGCCCCATGCAGCAGCGAATAAGGAGGAAATCCCAAAGACAGCGATCGTTTTTCCACCCAAACGAGTGAGTTCTTTCGGGGCAATCCCCCCAACTGCTTGAATGATTTGTCCAACGATCAATAACGGGATCGCCATTTGCATCAGACGCAAGAAAAGATCGCCCAAGATTTTTAGGAATGAAGCGGCTTGCCCAAAGAACAAACCGCAAAGAATCCCTAGAAGAACGGCAATAACGATCTGCGTCACCATCGGTAGTTTTTTTGCTTTCACTTTGATCCCCTCTTTATTTTCGAAGTATGGTTCCTGTATGCTGATCTAGTTCAGCTAACTTTTCGATTGAGGTAATAATCGCGGTTCTGGCTGCATCTTCTTCAACAAAATCAATCGCAGCTTCTATTTTTGGCAACATACTTCCCGCTGCAAAATGGCCTTCCTCGATGTAGCCCTTGGCTTGTGCCACACTGATTTCCCCTAAGGCTTGCTGATTCGGCTGATTGTAATTGATGTAGATATTGTCGACACCGGTCAAAATGATCAGGCGATCGGCCTGCACGTCTTTTGCTAAGACACTGGCGGTAAAGTCTTTGTCGTTGACGGCTTCCACGCCAGTAAACCCATTATCGTTGCGAACGACAGGTACGCCACCGCCACCGGCACAAATCGTGATCACACCTGCATCGACCAATGTTTTGATGGCTTCTTTTTCAACAATTTCTTGCGGTTTCGGCGATGGAACCACTTTGCGGTAACCACGCCCAGCATCTTCTTGATATACCCCGCCATTGGCTGCCATCGCAGCATTGGCTTCCTCTTCACTATAAAAAGGTCCGACTGGTTTGGAAGGTCTCTCAAACGATGGATCTGCTGGATCGACACGAACTTGGGTGACTAATGAGATTACCGATGGATGTGCTTGACGTGTGGCAAACTCATTGATCAAGGCATTTTGCAGCCAATAACCGATACTTCCTTGGGTCATCGCTACGCAGCTGTCTAATTTCAATTGGGGATTTTTTTCACTTTCCCCGGCTTTTTGCTGCAACAGCAAGTTGCCGACTTGTGGTCCATTGCCGTGACAAACAATGACTTTTTCCCCTTTTTCGACAAAATCGGCAATATAACGTGCTGCTTGCGCAACGACTGCTTTTTGTCCTTCATCACTGGGGTCTTTATCTAAAATAGCATTGCCGCCTAACGCGATCACATTCAAACTCATTTTATGCTCTCCTTCTGATTTTCCTTTGCTAATACGGCAAAAACACCTAATCCGATCAGCAGTAATAGACAAGACAGGTAAAACCCGACCTGCATCGATCCTAAAGAATCGGCTAAAAAGCCAGTAACATAAGGCGCTAAGATCGACCCCGACATCCCGATAAAGTTATAGGCACTCAAGGTCGTTCCTAAGGCGCCTTTTGGTGCGTTTTTCGTCACAAAGGTTACGACGATTGGATCAAGCGCCAGCTTGCCAGTCAATCCATACAAAATCAAAACAGTGATCAGTAAGGTACGATCCGTTACAAAGGCAATGGCAAATACGGAAAGGGTCGCCAATGGGACCAATAAATAGACTAATTTTTTCGTTGCGCCTGTTTTATCATTCAATCGAGCAAAAATCAACGCACCTGGAATCGATGCCCATGGGACTAAGGAAGCAATAAAGCCGACACTCGCCCCTTCAAAGCCACGCTCGGCAATCAAGAATTGCGGCAACCAAGTAATGATTACAAAGTTTGCATAAATGCTGGTAAAGCAAAGAACAAAGGCTGCCACGAGATTGCGGTTTGAAAAAATCTGCTTCAAGGAAATCTTTTCTTTTGGCCCTTCTTCTTTTATTTCTTGTCCTTCATCTTCTGGACGAATCACTTTTTCTTTCAAAACAAAATAGAACAATACACCGACGATCAAGGTCGGAATTGCCATTAGGAAGAAGGGTTGACTCCAATGGCCCCCATTATCCAAGACCAATTTACTAGAAAGCAAGTATCCGCCAGACGTTCCAAACGCCATCCCACTGTTGATAATGGCATTTCCGACGGTCCGTTTGTTGTCGGGAATCGCTTCGGTAGACAATGCGTATTGCGGACCGTAATAGGCACCTTGACCAATCCCTGCAATGGCACGAATCACTAAGAACAAAACGAAGCTTGTGGCTAGCCCACTGAAGTACGTAGTCACCGCCAATAAAACAAAACCTAGGGCGATCACCAATTTGCGACCGATTTTGTCGCCGATGATGCCAAAAGGAATTTGCGCAACGGCATATGTCAAAAAGAAAATACTATTGGCAAGTCCTAGTTGTGTGTTGCTTAAATTGAATTCTTCTCCGATCACACCCATGATTGGATTGAAGATCGTCCGTGTGGCGTACATTAAAATCCAGCCGACAAAGAAAATAGCAACGACTTTTTTCCAGTAAGAATTGCTTACTTTGACCGCATCTTTCTGGTTACTGATTTCCATGATTTCTCCCCATTTCTATTCTTTTTCCTCAAGTGACAATGACTCCAACGCTAACAACAACCCAAAACTAAGATCTTTGCCTGACGAATGACCAACGGACATCAACTGCTGCACATCTTTTTCAATCACTTGTGGGTTTTGCTTTTTTAAGTCTTTGAATAATTGCAGCATCAGAGAATTGACATACCCTTGACTGGCACTTTGAATATAAGCAAGGCTGACATCCGTCGTAGACAGCGGTTTTGCCAATGCTTGCGCTAACGCGTCAGCTTCCGGCTGCTGCAAGGCATAGAGCATCGCTTGATAGGCAACTAAAAGATCATCGCCGCTAGGTGTCAATCCTTTGCCGCGGCCAATCAGGTGAGCAATGATTGGTTCCCAATCTGAGACAGGCTGCCGCAATGCCGCAAACACTGCTTGGGTTTTCTCATCTTCGGGCAACCCAATCTTGGTTTCTAGTTTTTGTTGAAGCAGGATTTCTTTCAAAAGCTGCAATTCCGCAGAGGTGAAGGATAGCTCCTTCACCTGCAGCGAAACCAATTCTTTTTCCTCTAATGAAAGAGAAAATGTTCCTTTTGTGCTGTAAAAGGTCAGACCATGCTCTCGGACTTGCACGCGATTGCCGACCTCGATCAAAGGCAGGACTTGCTCAAACAATGCATCTGGTAAAAAGACTCCGAAGCCAGTCAAATAGTTGCGATAGTTGTTGATATTGACCAGCTGCTGCCCGATCATCACATTGAATGAACGATCAAACACGCTATGCACCCGACCGGTACGACCGAATCGTTGCAATGGGTCTAGATAATCACTGATTTTGATTTTCTCAGTCAACATCGATCCCCAGATCCTTCGCATAAGCCGTCAAGGCATTTTCAAAACAGCCTAACGGTGCACGCACCGTCCCTGCACCGACTTGACCGACACCTGCTTCTTTATGGGCGATCCCAGTATTGATGATTGGGGTGATGCCTGTTTCAACGACTTTCCGGATGTCGATCCCCAAACAAGTCCCCTGGAAGTCCCATGTTGGGATCGAGAAGGTCGGATTATGACCGAAACAGATTTTTGCCATTTCATTGGAAGTTTCTAGCGCATCTTCAAAGCCACCAGCGCCGACAAAGCGTGTTACACCTGGTGCGGCTACCATCGCCATTGCTCCGACACCGACGGTTTCAGTAATGGCACTGTCCCCAATATCAGGATTGCCATCTGCTTCGGTAAACCCAGTAAAGTACAAACCTTTCGGCGTATTGACTGGTGCAGTATGCCATTGGTCTTCTGTTTGGGCGACACGAACCCCAAAATTGACGCCGTTTCTCGTCATGGTGGTCACGATCGTTCCTTTGGCATCGACACGGGCACCGTCAACGATGGCTTTGCCGGTTGCCATCATGATATTCAAGAAGAACTGATCGGTATCTGCTAAGAACTTGATCACTTCATATTTTTGCTTTTCATCGATTTCTGTTTGGATGATCAACGGCGCGATCTCTTTCAAGAAGTTCAATGATGCTGCAATATTTCTTTGATGGAATTCATCCCCCATTGTGATCGACCGGGCAATCAATACATTCAAATTGATGCCTTCTTCAGTTAGTTTTAATGCCTTGGCAATGGTTGGTCCTAAGACGTCTTTGATCCAATCCAAACGATCGATGACTTCTTGTGAATAAGCACCGAATCGCAAGACTTTACCGATCCCTTCGTTCAAAATACAGTAGGCTTTGTTGCCGACAAGGCGGTTTTCAACCACAAAGACAGGCATATTCCCTGAAGTGATCCCGCCCATTGGACCGACTGCCTGGACATGGTGACATGGCATAAAGCGGACTTCCCCACTTTCTAGTAGGCGGCGGGCTTCGTCTTCATCCTTCGCCCAGCGTTCAAACAAGGCAGCGCCGATACAAGATCCTTGCATCGGTCCCGTCATTTCCGACCATTGGATCGGCGGTCCTGCATGCAGCAAGGTTTTCTGACTTTCGTTTAATTCAGCGATCACTGATTTAGCCGGAACGACATCGATCAAGAATGGTTGGGCATTTTTGATTTTATCCGTCACTGCTTGGTTTTCAGCTGTGATTTTTTCGTCAAATTCTTCTAACGCGTCTAAAATACGGATCATTTTCTTGTTGCCGTTAGCACGAGGACGCCAGTTGAATTGTTCTGTTTTCCCGCCATATTGCAGGATCGATTCATTGAAGCTTTGCAAGCCAACATTGATGATCCGTGGTTTGGTGGTCAACAGCTCCATTACTTTCTCGCTGACTGTCGGCACCTCAACCTTGCTACCAGTATAGTCATTGACTGTTTTGTCTGCTTCAGAAAGAGTCGCCCCTTTTAAAGCTAGGGCTAATTGCACTGCTTGAGCATTGCTTGGTGCCACATAGACGCCAGCTGCTTTCAAACGGTTGACTGCTTCTTGGTAGTTTTGCGGATCTTTTCCAGTTCCGCAGACGGTAGCAACAAAGTATAGCGCGCGATCAGCTGCTTGGGCTGTTTGCTGTGCAGCTTCGATAGCTGGTAACAAAGCTCCTACCATATCTGTATGCGCGCCGTAACCTAGCACCACATCAAATAAAATGACCCCGGTTTGCTCATCTTGCGCATAGTCTTCGATTTTTTTGATACGCACTTCAGGATCGATCATTGGATGCGGTTTGCCTTGGGTATAGATATCATCACCAAGGTCGATCACATCGTAGCCGTGGGAATGTAAGATATAGCCTTCTTGTTTTACAAGGCCTTCTAAATTCAAGGCTTCGGAGATCAGCATTCCTGCTTCGGCAGCTAATGTTCCGCCAGAATAAAGACCTTTAACCACTTTGTCGGCAGCGAGCTTGGGCACATCTGGGGTTTCCACGCGTTCAAAATAGTTCGCCTTGACTGGTTCTTCATTGGCAAGATCAACAGCAATGCGCGCTGTTTCTTCCAGAGTATGTGCCAAATAGACTTTTCCTTCATGGGCTTCTGGTTTTTCTCCTAAGAAAATCGCTACTACAGGTTTGCTGATACTTTGTAGCAATTGAACGACTTCATCCCGCACTTCTTTTGCAGGTGGTTTCGAGATCACGCAAATCACATCTGTCGGTTCATGATTTTCTAAAGCAACGATGGCATCTTTGACAGTGATCGCCCCAACTTTGTCGCTTAAGTCACGTCCGCCGGTCCCGATGGCATGAACGACACCACCGCCTAATCGGTCAATGATCGTCGTCACTTCTTGAATCCCCGTACCAGAGGCACCAACAACACCGATGTTTCCTGGTGCCACGACATTCGTGAAGGCAATCGGAATGCTGGAAATAATACCGGTCCCACAGTCTGGCCCCATCATCAATAAGCCTTTTTCATGAGCCAGCTGTTTCAAACGCACTTCATCTTCGATAGCAACATTGTCTGTAAACGAGAATACATGCAAGTCATTTTTCAAGGCTTTTTCCATCTCGGCAGCACCATATTCCCCAGGAATACTAAATAGTGCAACATTGGCATCCGGCATTGCGCTCAAGGCTTCTTGCCATGAAGCCGCCGCTGGCGTTTCTTTGCTTTGATCTTTTGCTGAAAGATCAGCTAAAAATGAATCGATCGCTGGCATTACTTGATCCATGATCTGTTCGTTTTGGCTATCGACCACGATCATCATATCGTTGGGTGAAGCACCTTCCGCCTCTTTAGAAAGCAAGCCAGTGTTATTTAATATGTCTTTGTTTGCATCCGTCCCCATCATGATTTGACTCATTTCGACATCGCCTAGATCATTGATCGTATTCGTCAGCAGCATTAAGTTAATGGAATCTTGGTAGTTATTCTTTAAGATTACTGTGTGCAGCATTTGTTCTCCTCCTTTTCTTACACTCTCATTCTAACGATCCTTGTTTGCGTTTTCATTGGATAAAGTTCTAAAAAAATGCTATACTTTTTATCCAAAAGAGAAAAAAGGAGCATTTTATGAAATTAAAAGAATTGGTTGAACTGCCGCTTTTTGAAAAAAGTAAAGTCCTGACTGGCTCCATTGGTTTAACAAATTCCGTCGGTTCCGTCATGGTGCTGGAAGCGATGGACATCGAGAAATGGAGCAAAGCCCATCAATTGATTTTGACTTCTTTTTATGCCTTTAAAGACCAATCCCCTGAGGAACTGCGTGTTTTTTTTGAAAAAATGCAGCAAATCGGTGTCAGCGGTTTAGTGATCAAAGTGGATCGCTTGATCCCTATGATCCCAGATTGGGTGATCGAGCTTAGCTTTGCTTATAAGATCCCTTTGATCAAAGTGCAGCAAGAAGTCAGCTATGAAGCCATCATGCTAGCGGTTTACGAACCATTGCTAAATCACCAAACCCAGCTGCTGCGTACCTATTACGAAGTTCGCCAGCGCTTCATGAAAGTTGAGCGCAACCACTCTTCTTTCGATCAGATCATGCAGGAGTTCTATCAATTGATCGAAAAGCCTTGTTCGTTGCGCATCCCCCATTTAGATGTGCATGTGTCCGTCGGTCAATCCTTTAAGAATTTCGTGGTGACCAAACAAGAACCCATGAAAACCATCGAGTTTACCAAGAACCACTACGAATATTTGGAATTATTTTCTCATGAGAACAATCAATATGTGACTGCCATAAAAGTAGAGATCATCAATCCTTACAATGATCTGTGTACCTTGATCGTTTATCAGAAAGATTCGCAGATCCCTGAGGCAAAAGTCATGATCATTGAAAATGTGATCGACGTCATTTATGAACGCCTCCAAATGGCGTATTTGTTGAAGAAAGAGCGCTACAATCGCATGAACAATCTTGCCGATGCGATCTTACAAAACACTCCTAGTAATTTGGCTGAGCTGGATCTTTTGTTAGAAGAAGCGCAACTGGATCGCTACGATTTCTACCAAGGCATTGCCTTTGCTTCCAACAGCTTTAAAGATAAGGAGCGTAAGTCCGTCGTTTTGCACAAGCTACGGGCGTTGAAAACACCCCACGTCTTTTTTGAACACCACAATTATTTGGTGATCCTCTATAATTTCCAATCGATCGCCCATCAGGTGACGAAACAGATGCTGCAGACACATTTTGATGATGCCCTGTTAGCCGATGAACATGGCTGCTTGGTGGTCAGCGAAGTCTTGCGCAAGGATCAGATCAAAGAGATCCTGCCAGAGTGTTTGGATGCGATCCGCTTCAATCGGCAGTTTTATTTGGCGCCGATCATTGCCTATAGCGACTTAGGTATCTTTAGTTCCTTTATCAAGGAGAACCAACTGGAAAAGCTGCAGCAAAGCATTCCCCCGAAGCTGTATCAACTCTCGGAAGAAAATGAAGAGCTGTTCAAAACGCTGTATACCTTTTTTATCACGAATCGCAATTACAAAAATACGGCTGAAACCTTGTTTCTTCATGCCAAAACGATTCGTTATCGGCTAAGCAAAATCGAACAGCTACTAGAGATCGATCTGACAAGTCCGATCCAATTAGTCAATTACGAGATCGGCACCTATTTATTAGAGCTTCAGAAAAGGAGTCAAGCAAAATGAAAAAAGAATGGCAATTGACCACCGGTGCTTCGGTGTCCCTTTATCCTGCTTCGGAGAAATACGTGATTTACTTTCACGGCGGCGGTTTTGTTTATGGAACCCGTCAAGACATTCCCGCATCACTGATCACACTATTTCAAGAGCAGCAATACAGCGTCCTCACAGTCGATTATTTACTGGCGCCCAATTCCTCGTTAGCGGAGATTTTGGCGCTGAACTGGCAAAATTTTCAAGAATTGCAAGCAACTGTGCTTAAAGATAACCCGTTTTGTTTCTGCGGACGCTCAGCTGGCGGTTATTTGATGCTGGCGCTGACCCAGCAATTACTGAAGGAACAACAGAGATTGCCTGAAAAACTGGTCAATTTTTATGGGTATACCGATCTTTCTTTTATTGAAAACAAACGAGTCTTGCAGCAGCCGCTCTTAAGCAAAGAGCAAGTCCCTTCTTTGGATCAAACCGAGATCGTTTGGGATGATCCGCAGTTTCAGCGCTATTTGCCTTATGTTTATTGGGTTCAACAGCAAGAACTCACCACGATCTATGGTCTAACAGCTGAAGCTCTTTCTGACTATGCCATTGATCCTGAGCTGCTTGCTCAATTTCCTCCAATTTTCAGCAGTGCCAGCAGTACCGATGAGGAAGTTCCTTTTCGTTACAGCAAAGGCTTGAAGAAAGTGCCTAAAAGCAAATTTGTCCCTGTCTATGATTTGCCCCACGACTTTTTGAAAAACGTCGAGGAGCCGCAAGTCCAAATGGTGTTTCAGCAGCTCGCCCGTTGGCTCAAACAATAATTTGATACAAGTAAAGTGAAAATAATGTTTTTTTATTTCGACGAGTGCACAGAAAAACTCTGATTGCCTTCGCTTCCTCCTTATCTCAAAAAACGTGTGGTTTAATGAAACTCTTTTAATAAAAAAAGGCTTGATACAGGCTCAATTCAAGAGAGAATGCTATACTAAAGGGGAGTATGTTATAGGAAAGAAGGATGAGGTTTTATGCATTTTGTCGGGATTTTGTGTTTGATCCTAATCACGACGACCCTCTTCTCGCATCTGGCGAGACGGATGGGCGTTCCTGCTGTTATCGGGCAGTTGTTAGCGGGGGTTTTATTAGGAGGCGCAGGACTCAATTGGGTCCATCCAGATATTCTGGTTCATGATTTTTCAGAGATTGGTGTTATTTTGCTGATGTTTTTAGCGGGATTGGAAAGTGATATTTCTTTATTGAAACGCTATTTTCGTCCAGGGATGCTCGTTGCCCTTTTGGGGATCGTGTTCCCTATGCTCTTCGGGTATGCCACGGGGGTCGGTTTTCAAAGCAGTCCCACAGAAGCGTTCTTTTTCGGGATCGTATTAGCTGCCACCTCAGTCAGTATTTCTGTCGAAGTATTGAAAGAGTTGAATGTGGTGAATACGAAAGAAGGGTCGACGATTCTTGGTGCTTCCGTCGTGGATGATATTTTGGTCGTGTTGGTTTTGAGTCTCAGCCTTTCCTTTTTAGGAGGCGAAAGCAGCCAAGCAACACCACTGCCGGTCACCTTATTGGTAGAATTGATTTATTTTGTGTTGATTTTTCTATTAGTGAAATGGATTGCTCCGTTCTTATTGGCACTTGCAGAAAAGCTATTTGCAAATTCCGCGGTGATCATCATGTCACTGATCATCTGCTTAGGAATGGCGTATCTTGCTGACCTCGTTGGGTTAAGCTCGGTCATTGGTGCCTTCTTCGCAGGGATCGCTGTCAGTCAAACGAAGGTTCGTGAGGAAGTGGAACACAGTGTCGAAGCATTAGGTTACGCCGTCTTCATTCCGGTGTTCTTTGTCAGCGTTGGCTTAGAAGTTGATTTTTCCCGCTTAAATGAGCAATTATTCTTTATTCTTGCCTTTACCGTGGTCGCGATCATGACCAAATTGGTCGGCGGCTATGTCGGGGCGAAAATCGCGAAATTCTCAAACAACAGTGCTTGGATGGTGGGAGCTGGAATGATTTCCCGAGGTGAAATGGCATTGATCATTTTGCAGATTGGTCAACAAAACCAATTGATCTCATCCGCATTGTATTCCCCTTTGGTGATCGTTGTCTTGTTGAGTACCTTGATCTCTCCCCTGATCTTAAAATACTTTACGAAAAAGATTTATTAAGCGATGTAGCAACAGCGAGGCGATACCGATGATTGCAAAAAAAAACAGCGCGGGTTTTGTAGTGACCGCTCAACGGCCGATTGTTGATCGAACGTTGGGCGGTCGCTTCCTTTCCCGCGCTGTTTTTCTCTATACAGGTATAAAAGCGACAATGCTGCTAGTTACTGGAAACCAATGTTAATTTTCCATGATCGATTTGATACACATCATCCGCGACGGCATCGATAAACGCTTGATCGTGAGATGTGAACAAAACGATGCCTCGATAGCTGCGAATCAATTGTTCCAAGACGGTGATTGTCGGTAGATCAATAAAGTTCGTCGGTTCATCAAGTATCAAGACATTGGCAGATTGAGTAAAGATGCGTGCGAGCTCGACCCGTGTCGCTTCCCCGCCGCTTAGCACATTGACTGGCTTCATCACTTCAATCTGGCTAAATCCCAGATTGTGTAAAATACTGCGGACCAGTGGTTCCTGATAGTCTGTTTGAGCCATCAATTCCGTCAAAAGCGGTGTGGTGCTGTTTTTTCGATAGCCCATTTGCTCGTAGACCGCAAAGACGATTTTCGGTGATACATAGATTCCCTCTCCACCTGCGATGATTTCTTTTAGTAAAGTCGACTTCCCCGAACCGTTCGGACCCACGATAGCGATTTTCTTCCCGGCAGCAAACTGGAAACTGCTGCTGTCTAGCAAACGTTTCGCCCCTCTTTGAATGGTTACTTGCTCCCCACGAATCGGTCGTTTATTATGCAGCTCCACTGCAGGGACTACTGGAAAACGAATCACCTGCTGCCGGGCAACACCCTTCACTTCTTCCAACTGATCCAAGCGGCTTTCCATGGCTTTGACTGTTTTTTGCAATGACTTTTGCACCGTGTCTTTTTGTTTTGATGACGACAAACGGTCTGGTCGGATGTTCTGCTGCCGCTTTTTTTCAGAAATACGACTGCTCTTGATCGCTTGTTCTTTTTTCTTTTGGATTGCTTGGGTCAACTGCTGTTTTTGTTGCTGATACTGCGCAGCCTCCCAGGCAACACGCTGTGCCGCTTGCTCTTTTTGCTGTCGGTAACTGTCATAATTGCCAGAATACTCGGTGACTTTGCCTTGATCGACTTCCCAGATTTTCGTTGCCAGCTGATTCAATAGATACCGATCATGACTGACCACGATCAGGGTACCATAATAATACTGCAATTCCTCAATCAAGACTTGAATTCCTTGCTGGTCTAAATGGGTCGTTGGCTCATCGAGCAAAAGTCCTAACTGATAGGAAGATAACGTTTGTGCCAACCGGTATTTGGTCTCCTCCCCGCCGCTTAGTGTCGCCAATTCATTTGTTGGGATCGAAAAACGACCAAACAGCGCCCAGTCAAGGGCCTCCGTCTTTTCAGTCACCTCAGCGATTTGTGGGAAATAGTGAAACGAATTTTCTCTTTGGATCGTTCCTGAATCAGGATCGATCACTCCCGCAATCAATTTTAGCAAGGTAGACTTGCCTTGCCCGTTTGCGCCCACGATCCCGATACGATCCGTTTGATAGGCACTCAGTTCTTCAATGTTCAGTACTTCTTTGGCCCCATAATTTTTGATTAGATTGTTTATTTTTACACTTAATTGTTCCATCAGTCTGTCCTTCCCGTCTAGGAAAACGCAAGCACAAAAAAAGGGCATAGCCTACCGCTATACCCTGATTTTAATAAGAAATTGGAAAAAAGAGGACACTCATCCCTTGAAATCACGATTGCCTAGACTTTTGAAATAGATTTAAGTTAGCTATTCAAAAGGTCAATCCACAATTTCATCGATGCTGTCATGTTTTTTCCTCCTCTTTTTGTCGTAGTTGTCTGTTGAATGACAAGCGGAAAATCAGCCGCTACTGTTTACCGTTTACGGTATTTCAGGAAGCTTCTTTAGTCTATCAACGAATCAATCGTAGCACGTTTTCAAAAAAGAGTAAAGTTTCATCACAAGAATGATTGGTCTTATACGCCATCGGTGATTTTTTCTGCTAATTTGACCTGGGCTTTTTCACCATTGAAGACTGCACGATCCAGTTCTCCTTCATCATGAGCAACGATCAACGCCACCGTGACGTCAGGGTCAACATTCAAGAGGGTCCGAAACATCCCAGAAAACCAATCGATCCCTGCCAGTAAGGCGATGCTTTCATTAGGTAGTCCTAACATAGGTAAAACCGTAGCCAGTGTGACTAATCCGCCGCCTGGAACGACGATCGTTCCCAAGCATGCCAACGAGGACAACAAGACCACTTGCAAAAGATCCCCCCAGCTCAATTGGATCTGGTACGCCTGAGCAACGGTTACGATTGCCAGGGCTAAAAATAAGGAGAGCCCATTGCTATTTAAGGTCATGCCTAAAGGCATCACGAGCTTATTGATTCGATCACTGATCCCAAATCGTTCTTTGCCATCTTCGATTTGAAACGGCAATGAAACAGCAGAAGAGGTGGTCGTAAAGGAAACCACCGATAGACGCCACATATTCTTTATCAAACGAAACAAGGAAACTTTGCAATAGAGCGACGTCAAGAGAAACCAAAGAAACAAAAAGAGCAAAGATGCCGCTGCTAACGTCAATAAAAAACTGGCTAACATTCCCAACACACGAATGCCGGTATCTTCTACCAAGGAAGCAACAAGGCCGAAAATCCCGATCGGCGCCAACTTCATGATCATGCTGACCATTTTTAACAAAATATGATTAAAACTACCGATCATATCTAGAAACAGCTGATTCTTTTTTTCATGCTTGATTAAGCTCAAGGCAAGGCCAAAGAAGAGCGAAAAAATAATCACTTGGATCATATTCTGCTCCACCATGGCTTGAATAATGTTCAGTGGAACAAAGTTCAAGATGACTTCTTCTATGCTGCTGGTACTTAATGCAGTTTCTGTACTTTGCAGCAGCGACTGGTCAAGGCCTGCGCCGGGCTTGAGGATCAAGGCGAACAAGAGACCGAAAATAGCGGCGACGAGGGTCGAACCGGTAAACCAGAGGAAGACTTTCCCGCCGATCCCACCTAATTCTTTTGGATCAAGTCCCCCCACCGCTTCAATCACCGAGCCCATGACCAACACGACCACAGACATTTGAATCAGTCGCAAGAAGAAGTCCCCGACTAGCTGCATTTGATCACCTAAACCGGGAAAGGAAACGCCCCAAAAAATCCCCAATACCGTTGCAATCATGATTTGGTTGGTCAAACTGATTTTTAAGGATCGTTTTTTCATCTGTTGGTCCTCACTTTTCTACTTTGCTGTTTTCTTAGAGTTTACAGTCAAGAATAAGAATGTACCACCGATCAACAAAATAATTGCGATATAAAAGCCCATTACTTTTGACCCTGTTGCATCCGAGATCGATCCGGTCAATGTTGGTGCGATAACGGAAGACATCATGCCGAAAAAGTTGAAGACCCCTAATGTCGTACCGACCCCAACTTTTGGTGCATTTTCCCCTAGCCAAGAAATGATGATTGGTTCAACCGCTAGTTTTCCAAGGAACCCGTACAAGATCAACGCGATCATTAAGAAGGTCGAATTTGTTGCTTGCACCGTTACTAATAACATCAACGCCGCTAATACTTCTAAAATAACGATAAAGGTAACTTTTTTATGCATGTATTTGTCTGCCAAGCGGCTAAAGAACAAGGCCCCAGGAATCGAAGCAAATGCCACCAATGAAGAAGAGAAGCCGATCGCGACTCCTTGGAAGCCTCGTTCTGTTCCTAAGAAGTTTGGTAACCAAGTAACCGTCATATAGTAGGCATAACACGTCGCAAAATATAACACATACGTAAAGAGCATCCGCAGGGAGAACAAGGTTGAAAGGGAAACTTTTTCTTTCGGCTGATCCGTTGTTTCTTCTTCAGCTGCTGCTTGACTCTCCAAGAAAGCTACGTCTTCTTTGTTGCTGCGGATCACCAATGCGAAAGCGATCGTCATACAAACGATCAAGAAAGCGGATAAATACATCATTGTTTGCCAAGGCATGTTCATCTGAATAACGATAAAGCTTGATAAGATCATCCCAAACCCTGAACCAACGGCAGAACCACTATTGACGATCGCTGTTGAGAAGCTCTTCTTTTCTTTCGGAATGTTCTGTGAGGTCAAAGAATACGCGGAACCATAAAATGATCCACAGCCGATCCCTGCTAAAAAGCTACCGGTATAGATCATGGAGATTGAAGAGGCTTGTGAAATCAGTAAAGCTGCCAGTGCAAATACCACAAATCCCGGAAGCAGAACTGTTTTCTTCCCAATCTTATCCACTAAAAAGCCGGCAGGGATCTGCATGATCACATAGCCGAAAAAGTAAAAGCTGGCAATCGATCCTAATGCTGTATCAGAAATATTGCCGCCAAGTGACTCATTGATTTGCGGATAGACCGGTGATAACGCAGCGCGATAAATCCAGATAGTGACCCAGCCTGAACACATTAAGATAATAATTTGTTTCCAGTAGGCAAGCCCACCACGTTCTTTATTGATTTCCATTTTTTTCCCTCCATCAGTTACACAAGTAAAGTTTGTGAAGCACGCCAACGAAAGCGCTTTAAGATAGTCTTAGTGTACGTTTTTTTGCCGACGATTGCATTTGTCATTTTTCACAAAGCGCTTTCAGTCGTTGTGCATTTGTGCTAAAAATTTAAGTCGTTTTTTGGTAGTAATTTAACGCAGCGATGAGCGCTTTGCCAGCAGAAATTGGTGCTTGCTGGTACAATAGTGCCCCTTCTAACGCGGCTAGGACATGTAAAATATTTTCTTTGCGGCTGCTGTAGCCCATATTTCCAATCCGCCAGATTTTTCCTTTTAGATCACCAAATGAACTAGCAATCTCTACACCAAAGGAGTGAAGCATCTCTTCTCGGACAGCTTCGCCATCAACACCTTCTGGAATAAAGATAGGGGTAACTGTCGGCATTTTGGTTGCTTTTTCGCCATAAATCGACAGCCCCATTGCCTCCAGTCCAGCGACCAACGCGCCTTCATTCGTCAAATGACGTTGATAGGCTGCATCAAGGCCTTCGTTTAGCAGCATCCGTAATCCTTCATGAAGCGCATAGATCATACTCGTCGCTTCTGTGTGATGGTTGATTCGCTCTTTGTTCCAGTAGCGTTGCAGTTGACTCAAATCCAAGTAATTGCTCATAATGTGCCGCTTGTTTCGATCCGTTTTACTCAAGCCTAATTCTTTTTGGTAACGGGCATTAAGGACGGCTTCGACGCGATCGTTGTAGGTCACTAATGAAAGACCAGACGGCACACTTAAACACTTCTGAGTGCCGGCAATCGCTAAATCGACACACCAATCATCGACTGACAGGGCCACGCCACCATAAGTCGCCACCATGTCAACGACAAAGAAAATATCTTTTGCGCGACAATACTGCCCGATTTCTGCTAACGGCTGCATTTGCCCGTTGGCGGTTTCCCCGTGGACCATCGCCACGATCTTGGGTTGAAATGCGTCGATTTCTTTGATGACCTCTGGGGGTGCAAAAGGAGCTGTCCACTCTTTTTCTACATATTTGACTTGTGCTTGGGCACGTTCACAGATTTCTCCCAGTAAGAAAGCAAAGCGCCCATAGGCTGGGATCAAGACTTTGTCCCCTGGTTCGATCAAAGCGATCAGCGCCGCTTCTAAACCAGCTCGGGAAGTCCCGTCAATGGCAAATGCCTCTTTATTTTTGGTTCCAAACGGTTGTTTGATCATTTCTTTGACCTCATCCATGATCGCCAAAAAATTCGGATCAAACTGCCCCAAAATGCGATTGGTCATTGCTTGTAGAACAGCTGGATGGGCTTCTACAGGCCCAGGTGTCATGATCGTACGTTGTGCGATCGTTAACTCTTTATACATCTTTTTCCCTCATTTCTCTTTTTGATTTCACTGTCCAACGCCTTGTCAACGTTTCCAAGTTTGTTGTACAATAAAGCTAAAAAAGGACATGTTTTTGTTTGTTTTGTTCAATTCCAAAAGGAGTTTCTCTATGAAGTTAGTTGCTGAATTGCTTGCTATACCACGCTTTTCCAATTTGCGTTTATTGACAGATCCCCTGACTGCGGAAATTCCCGTCGACAGTATCGAAATCACCGAGACCCCCGATATCGCCCACTATATTCCTGAGCATACCTTTATCTTAAGCACGGCGATGGTTTATAAAGATAATCAAGGAGCGCTTCTAGAGCTGATCGATTCTCTCGTAGCCAAAAATGCCGCTGGATTAGGCATCAAGATTGGTCGTTTTTTGGATGTCATCGATCCTGAAGTCATCGCCTACGCCGATAGCTTGGGTTTCCCCATCGTAGAAGTACCTGCCACGATGCCGCTGGGGCGTTTGATGCACCAGCTTTTGAATTTGCTATGGAACACCAAAACCGAGCAGCTGAGTTATGCATTAGACATTCAAAAACGGTTCTCTGCTTCCTTGATGAAGGATGTCAGCATCGCTCGCTTTATCGCTGATTTTGGCCAAATGGTCAACACACCGATCATTTTGTTGAATCCTTTTAAACAAGTGATTGCCCACTCCAAGCATTTCACCCGCATGTCAAAACCCGCGGAGTATTACATCCATCAATTAGGACAAACGAAAGGGGTTTTTACTGGTGAAAAAAGCGGGGCAATCCCTATCAAAGATCTTCATGAAAAAACGTCACAAATTTCTTATTATGCCATTGAAACCTCCACTTATTTCCCCCATTATTTAGTCATTTTGAATCCTGAGGCGATTCCTTATCCTGTCTCGGATTTTGCGCTGGAACAAGCAGCATTGGTCTTGTCGTTTATGCTCTACAAAAACCAAAAAGTGCAAGAATCTTTTGAAGATTTAAAAAGTGACTTTTTAACACGAATGATCGAATACCAGCAATCGACCAAGCAAGAACAAAAGGATTGGTTAGATCTCGGAAAAACTTATGGGTTGGTCAAAGCCCGCCATTATCGTGTCATCTATGGTGCCTGCGAACCAACCAAAGAAACCAAAGGCAAAGACAAATACCTAAAAGAAGAAAGTGACTTGGTTTATCAGTGGTTTAGTGAACAACTGCCTTATCGCATCAAAGATGTTTGTCTCTTTCGCTTAAAGGGCAGCAATCACTTTGCGATTTTCGTGCAGCACAAGTGTGATGCCTTAGAAGACCATTTGATTGAGACCGCCAATGCTTTGACCAATCGGTTGCCTTTTCGAATGGCCTTTGGTGTAGGGAGTGTCTGTGAAAGCATCAATGATTTAGCCAGCTCCTACATTGAAGCAAAGACTGCTTATGAAGAACGAAGAGGCCAACATGATTCTCCCATCGTCTCTTTCTACCATCAACGGGGAATGCGGAGTCTATTTGAAAAAATGAGCCCTGAAGATATCCATTATTTCTGCCGCACGATCCTCAAAGAATTGGCGTTTCCGCAAGAAGATGCCACCATCGAATTGCGCAAAACCTTACGGGCTTACTTGGACTATCAATGTGAGATCACCCGCACCGCCAAAGCCTTGTTCGTTCATCGCAATACGATCAAATACCGCATCGAACAGTGCCAAAAGCTACTAGGAAAAAACGTGCATGATCCTAGCATTAGCCTGGATCTGCGCTTAGCCCTTGAGCTGTCCGAAGAAGGCGACTAATAGGCGAATCAAGCAGTTGGATCGCTGGTGTTACCCAGCGATCCTTGTGCCTGCTTCACCTAACAATGCTAAGTCTGCTTCTTCCAATGAGCAGATGATTGCCGTCTTTCCTTGCTTGGCAAACGCAATCGCTGCTTCCATTTTCGGCCCCATACTGCCTTCTGCAAAATGCCCCGCATCAAAATATGCTTGCGCTTCACTTACGGATAATCCCGTTAATTTTTCTTGCTCCGGTGTTCCGTAATTGATATAAACGTTGCTGACGTCGGTCAGCATCATAAATACATCGGCATCCACTTGTTCTGCCAATTTTTTCCCAGTTCGGTCTTTATCGATGACTGCTTCGATCCCTTTCAAGCCTTCCGCTTGTTTTACGACTGGAATCCCACCGCCGCCACCAGCGATCACGATGGTATTTTGATTCAATAAATGAACCATTGATTCCACGCCGTGGATCGTCACAGGTTGTGGGGATGGCACGACGCGACGGTACCCACGTCCAGCATCTTCTTCCATCACCCAATGTTTTTCCTCAGCCATTGTTTTTGCTTCTTCTTCTGAGTAGAACAAGCCGATCGGCTTCGTTGGCTTTTCAAACGCGGGATCATCCGCTGCCACTTCCACTTGAGTCAATAAGGTCACGACATTGCTGGTCAGTTCTTCTTGATCGATTTTATTTTTGATGCTTTGCTCCATCAAATAACCGATAAAGCCTTGTGACTCTGCATTGCAGACATCCAGTGGAAAAGGCGGCACGACTTCTTTGGCTTCTTCATTTTGTCGTAAAATATTGCCGACTTGCGGCCCATTGCCATGCGTCACAACGATTTGATGGTCAAGTTTCTCGATTTTAGCGATCTGTTCTGCACTTAACTGGATATTTGCAAGCTGTGTCTCTACGGTCGCTGGTTGATTCGGTTTTAAAATTGCATTGCCCCCTAGAGCGATGACCACTCGTTTTGCCATATGAATTCCTCATTTCTATTGTTTTGAAATTGATTGATACTGCGAGCAAACCCTGCCAAAAAGTCAGCCCCCGAGGTATGACCGATCGCTAGTATCTCTTTGATTACTTGGTAAAAAGCCGCTGAATCGGTACACCTGGTCAAGGATAACGCCGATTGATTGAATGCGCCTGTCAACGCATGCAGAAGATAATGTTTACTGACATCAGTCGTCAAATCATTGACTGTCAACAGCCTTCTTTGTAGATAAGCCACCAAGCGGGTATCTTCTTGCCCCATCACTCGGCGAGCCAGTAAATGACCAACTAGCATATCATCGCCTGTGGGGGTCAATCCGACACCCCGTCCGACTAAATAAGCGACTGCTTGCCGTTGTTCTTTAAATGAAGGCGTGCATAGCTGATCGATTGCGTCATAAAACGGATGATTGCTGCTGATGGTTTGTGAAACAGCTTCTTGAATCCCCGTCTTTTCCGTGACATGTTGGAGGGTTGACCAAAACAGTTCTCGATCAAATGGGACTGTGCCAGCTGGGAAGGTGGTTGTAAACATGGCTGCCTTTTGAAAAGACAGACGATGATGCGGAAAATGGATCACTCGTTGCTGAACCAAAAGAGTGGTACCAGCAAGCAAGTCGGTCGCCAACGCTGCATAATCGTCGGCAGCTAAAATCATCCCTTTGGGCACGCGAGCCGCTTGTTTGGAGACACAGATCAGCTGATCCTGACGAGGATCTTGCAGATTGAAATTATGCTGAAACACACTGTGAACGAGCCAGGTGCCATTGATAAATGCGGGTTCAAATAAAGCTTGGTCGATCCATTTTGCCTGTATCATCGCTAGGTTGCTCCTTTTCACGTTTTCAGACCCTGAGTTATTCTTCAAATCCTAATTTTTTTGCATAAGCCAAGACAGCTTTTTCAAAGCAATCCATTGGTGGTGTCACTGTCCCGGCCCCAATTTGTCCCCGTCCAGCTTGTTTGTTGGCGATCCCTGTATTGATCACCGGTAAGATCCCTGTTTCCACGACTTTCCGAGCATCGATCCCTAAACAGATCCCTTTGAAGTCCCATGTAGGAACGGGAAAATTCGGATTGGTATCAATGGAGATCTCTAACATCTCATTGCTGGTTTTCAACGCATCGTGAAATCCGCCGGAACCAACGAAGCGTGTCACAGCTGGGGCAGCAATCATCGCCATTCCCCCAACACCAAAGGTTTCCGTAATGGCACTGTCGCCCATATCTGGAGAGGCATCTTCTTCACTGAATCCTGAGAAATACAACCCTTTTGGTGTATTGACAGGACCGGTAAACCACTCGTCCCCCATACCAGAAATACGGATACCGAATTCATGCCCGTTGCGACACATTGCTGTCACAACCGTTCCTTCTTCAATCGTCCGGGCGCCATCAAGCACCGCTTTTGAAGAAGCCATCATGATATTCAAGAAAAACTGATCCGTGTCTGCTAGAAACTGAATGACTTCTGGTTTTTCTTTTTCAAATCCTTCAAGGGTAACGATCGCTGGTGCTACTTCTTTTAAGAACGCCAACGAAGCAGCGATATTCCGTTGATGGAACTCATCCCCCATGGCGATTGCTTTTGCGACTAAGACATTGATGTTCAAGCCATCGGGTTTTGTTTGTAGTGCAGCACTTAAAACTGGTGCTAACGTATTTTTCATCCAATGCAAGCGATCAATGACTTCTTGAGAATAGGCGCCAAAACGTAAAACTGCCCCAATCCCTTCGTTCATCGTACAGTACGCTCGGTTGCCGTCTGTTTTGTTTTCCACCACGAGAACCGGCATATTGGCAGAGGTGATGCCCCCCATTGGGCCAACCGCTTGCACGTGGTGACAAGGAATCAGTTGAACTTCCCCAGATGCTAATAAATGACGTACCTCTTCTTCCGTTTCGCCCCAGCCTTCAAAAAGTCCCGCTCCAACACAAGCGCCTTGAATCGGATCGATCATCTGGTCGTAGCGGATCGGTGGTCCTGCGTGCAATAGGACTTTTCCTTCACCTAATTCTGGAATGACACTGACTGCTGGAACGACATCCAACAAAAAAGGCGAACCGGCAACGATCTTGGCAATAACGGCTTGGTTTGCTTCTTCAATAGTTTCGTACACGATAACTTCCTCCTACTCTGATAGTGACACTTGTGCTAAGAAACGTAAGGCTTTTTGTAACGTTACGTTCCCACCAGCAATTGGCTGCCAGTCGTATTGAACGACTTGACCGTGATGCGTCTGGATCGCTTCTGCAAAGCTACGCAATCCTACATTGATGAACGCGTCATTCGACAACAATTCGCGGCTCTTTTCAGATGGCTCTGGCAACCCATCGGCAGTTGTCACTGCTTTTGGCAACAGCTTACGACTAATTGGGGAAAAGGGATGGCCGAGCATTGCTAAAGCTTTTTTGACTGCTTGGGCATTGCTTTGACACAAAATCACGCCAGCTGCGGTTAAAATCTCTGCTTGCTCGTTGCTATCTTGGGGGTCTAAATCAGTTCCAACGATCGTAGCGATCACCGCTAACTCCCGACCAGCTGCTTGTGCTTCTTCCTTCAATGATTTGATGGTCGGTGCCAATTCACTCGCCATATCTTGATGAGAGCCGTACCCTAAAACGATATCTAACAAAATCACTGCCGTTTCAGGATCTTCCCCCGCTTGTTTCAACAGTTCGATCCGCTTTGTTGGGTCGATCATCGGATGGGGCTTGCCTTGAGTATAAATGTCATCACCTAAATCGATGATCTCATGGCCAGCTGCTTTTAAGATGTACCCTTCCTGATGGGTATCTTCTTGTTCCAGATTTAATCCTGCTTTAACAAGCATCGCTGCTTCGTACGCCAATGTTCCGCCAGAATAGTAAGCTTTGATTTTTTGTTGTTCAGGTCCAAAAGTGGCAGCTGCTGTTTCCTCTTTCACTGGCTCTAGTCCAATCTGTTCTTGACGTAGCAGCTGCACGGCTAATTGAGCCGCTTCTTCCAGCGTGTAGGCTCGGTAAAGATTTTCTTCGTGGTCCGTTGGCTCTTCCCCAAGAAAAATCGTGACTGCAGGTTTTGTTCCTCTTCTTAAAAGTGCCAACACTTCATCTCGGACACGTGGTGCAGGTGGTTTGGAGATCACCACGATCACCTCCGTATCAGGATCGTGTTCCAAGGCAAGAATGCTATCTTTCATGGTTATCCCACCGACGGCTTCTTTGAGATCTCGTCCACCGGTTCCGATGGCTTGTGTCACACCGGCACCCAATTTATGAATAATAGTGGTGACTTCTTGGATACCAGTACCCGAAGCGCCGACAACACCGATTTTCCCTTTACGGACGGCATTGGTGAAGGCTACTGGTATCCCATTGAGAATCCCTGTGCCACAATCTGGTCCCATTAAAAGAAGTCCTTTTTCATGCGCCAGTTTCTTTAGCCGAACTTCCTCTTCCAATGAAACGTTATCACTGAAACAAAATACATGTTTGCCCGCTGCTAATGCGGTTTCAATTTCTGGTGCTGCCATAGTACCGGGAATCGATAAGACAGCGACCTTCGCATCTTTTCCAAGATCTAAGGCTTTTTCCCAAGTTTTGACGCTTTGGGTTTCCTCTCCTGCGCTATTGCTTTGGTCCGATAAGAAGGCATCGATTTCTGACAGGACTGTTTCGATGATTTCTTCCTCTTCGATGTCTAAAACGAGCACCATATCGTTGGATGTCGCATTGCTCATCTCCTCGGTATAAAGACCACCCGTCTTGAAAATGTCCTTATTGGCAGGTGTGCCCATCATGACCGAAGCGTTGTTGATCCCTTCGATCGTCAGTAGACGATTGGTCAAAAGCATTAAAACAATGGAATCTTGGTAATTGTTTTTTTGAATAATAGTGTGTAACATGGGTCTCCTCACTCTCCTGTTCCTGTCTGTGCAAAGGCATCTGACCCAGAATACTGGTCAAAATGAACCGTGTCGCTAATGAGATAGCGATAAATGTTCTTCTCGATGGGAATGCCTTCTGCCATATATTTTTCATAGGTTAGTTGATTGATCTCGCCTGGATAATAGACTTGCTGGAACTGTTCAGCAGCCGGTATGGCGTGCAGCTCTTCGATCATCGTTTCCACCGACTCTTTAAATGTGTCTAAATCTGTGAAGCGTTGCGGATCGATCAGCAAAATAAACTGCCCTAAGTCGCGACCTTTCGTCAGATCGTTGTACATAGAGGAAACATGCTTGCCAAAAGGCAGCCCTAGGAGCATTCCTGATAAGATATCCACCATCATCATCAACCCAAAGCCTTTTGGCCCTGAGATCGGCAGTAAGCCGTGGACATGATGTGGATTCGTCGTTGGCTTGCCATGAGCATCCACGGCCCATGTCGCAGGAATCTCTTTATTTTTGGAGCGAGCATCTAATATTTTGCCCCACGCTTGGACCGTCGTTGCCATGTCAAAGACCACCGGTGCCCCCTGTTTTCGTGGTGCGGCAAATGCGATTGGATTGGTACCAAAATAATTTTCTTTGCCGCCAAAAGGAACCACCATTGAATCTGATTGGCACATAGATAATGCAATCAAGTCAGCTTCTGCAGCTTTTTTGACATAGTAGGATAGCGCCCCACTATGACTCGTTTTCCGTACACCAACCGCCGCGATCCCAGAACGTTTGGCCATCTCAATGGCATGCTTTGTCGCTTCTAATACAACGACCTGCCCTGCGCCATTTTGACCGTGAACGATCCCGCTGCTAGGCCCAGTCTCTTCAAACGTGATCTGTGGAGTGCGATTCATTCCACCTTTAGCGATCCGCTCTGCGTAATAGTCTACCCGTACAGCCCCATGAGAGTGGATCCCGCTGGCATCGGCAAAGACCAAATGCTCTGCAACGATGGCTGCGTGCGCTTCAGACAAACCAGCAGCCGCTAATTTTTTTTGGATCAATTGCTGTAACTCTTGTGACTGTACAATAACCGTCTCTTCCATTTTCTAAACTCCTTTAAATTTCCGGATCGCGGTTGCAATCTTTGGAATAAATATAGGTCAATGGTTCATCACGACCGACACCATAGGCCGCTTGCTGTACATAGGCACTCATGAAAATATAGTCGCCTTTTTCCACTGGGAACCACTCATTATCTAAGTTATACATCCCTTTACCTGACAGTAAGTACGCCCCGTGTTCTTGGTAATGGGTCTCAATGTAGCCATGACTTGCCCCTGGTTCAAAGGAAAGGATATGGATATTCATGTCAAAACCCAACTCTTTCGGTAAGAAATCCCAAAGCAGGACGTCTTCCATCCCTTCGTATTGGATCGGTATCAACTCTGAAAGATTCCCCACTACTTTGTAGGCTTGGTGATTTTCTAACGGTTGGTAACGCTTCTTATATAAGAACACTTCTGTCGCTTCTTCTTGGAGATTTTTCATATACAGTTTTTCTCCAGCAGGCAGATAGATATAGCCTCCGTCCGTCAATGTATGGGTTTCTTTACCATCACTCACTTCCAGTTTGCCCGAGATGACATACAAGAAACTCTCGATCTCTGGTCCGCCGAAGCCCAATTGGTTGGCGCCCTCTTTTTTGAATGAAATGATGTAATCGACAAAAGACGCCCCTAATTTTGGTGTGCCGAGTATCGAACATTCACAGTTTTCGAATCCTGGAATGACATTATTCACTAACCCGTCATGCGGCAAGATCGCAAAATTATTTTTTCTAATGACTGCACGTGATTGCAGCAATCCATCTAAATAGCCCGTATTATTATTTTTGTATCCCATGTGTGTCCCTGCTTTCTATTCTTTGTATGCTAGCTCGTAAAGGGAAGCTGCTAAAACTTCTACCCCAGCTGTTAAATCTTCGATAGTTGTTGCTTCGGCTGGGTTGTGGCTAATCCCATCAATACTTGGTACAAACAGCATCGCCGTTGGAAAATGTGGTGCAATGATTTGGGAATCATGACCCGCCCCACTATGCATCACTTTGTAGCGTTTGCCGGTTTGCTTCACCGCTTGTTCCACCGTGGCAACGATCGTATCGTCCATCGGCACAGGGCGTTCATCCATCCATAGATCCATCTCCACTGTCAAGTCATGCTCTTGGGCGATCGCTTGAATGATCTGTTCTGCTTCAGCAGTAAAGGCATCCAATAGCTGCCCATCGGTATGGCGACAATCCATCGTAAACAACACTTCACCAGGAACCACGTTGACCGTATTCGGTTTTGGCTCAACTTTACCGAATGTCACTACTAATGGATCTCCAAGCTCTAAGCCACGATCGATCACTGCGGCACACATTTTGGCAAAACCATACACAGCATCTTGGCGATAGCCCATCGGTGTGGTGCCTGCATGATTGGCTTGTCCTTTTAAAACAAAGGTGTAGCGCTTTTGACCAGCGATACTATTGACGACACCGATCTGCAAATTTTCTTTTTCTAAAACACTGCCTTGTTCGATATGGATTTCCACGAAGGCTTTGATGTCTGATCGAACCGGTTCTTGTGGGTCGCGAAAGTCAAAGCCTTGGCGTTGCATCTCTGCCACGAAGCTGTTGCCTTCAAAATCTGCGATCGCTTCAACATCGGCTTTTTGGGCTTCTCCGACAAAGTTTTTGCTTCCCCAAAAAACGGTTGGAAAACGACTGCCTTCTTCTTCTGCCATTGAGATGACTTCCAAGGAGCGTAAAGGTTGTCCATAGGTCTCTTTTAAATACTTGATCGCTAAAGCAGCAGCAACGACCCCGTATTGTCCATCCAATGTGCCACCGTTGACGACGGTATCGATATGTGACCCTGAAAGAATCGTTTCTTCTGGATACTGGCTGCCTTCCATTCTGCCGAAGAGATTGCCGACTGCATCATAGGACGTCGTTAAGCCAGTTTCTTTTAATTGTTTTTCTACAAATGATTGCGCTTCTTTCCATGAATCGGTATAAAGCAGTCTAGTCATTCCTCCAGTTGGATCACTCCCAATCTGAGATAATGCATCGATCATTGCCGCTACTTCTTTTTTCAACTCCATTGTTCTGCCTCCTTTGATTTATACGGTTATTGTAAGCGTGTTACTGAAGGACATCATTGTTCACTTTCGACAAAACCGTTTCTATTTTTAGTCATAACGCTGTTTTCTAAACCGCTTCCTTCTCCTATACTCTTCCTTATACTATCGAAGAAGAGAAAGGAAGAAAACAATGGTTTATCCTAAAAATGCCTTTGCGCAAACAGAAAAAATCCAATTTGACACCTACGGCACTTTGCCGTTAGAAGTGACGATCCTAAAAGCAGCGCAGCCTCGGATCAGCCTTTTGTATTTTCATGGTGGTGGCTTCCTCTATGGTCAGCGAGAAGACCTTCCGCAGGATTATGTCCACCAATTGCTGGCTGCCGGTGTTAGCCTTTATCTCTTTGATTATCCACTGGCTCCCGAAGTAGCGCTGAACGACATTTACCTTCATACAAAAAAGGCAGTGGAATGGTTTTTGACAGAGGGCTGGCACTTCAGCGGCGTTGGTGCAAATGAGTACATTCTATTCGGTCGCTCCGCCGGCGGTTTTTTAGCGACCTTACTGACCGCACGCACAAAGCATCCGGAGCAAAAAGGCTTGATCCGATTTTACGGATACCAAGAGTTGTTTTATAAAGAATTTTTGCAGCCGGCACGCTTTTACACGCAATTTCCGAAAGTCCCGCCACTCGACGCCGAAGCTATGATCGAAAGCCAACCAATCACCCACGGCACGTTAGAAAAACGATTCCCTTTGTACCTTTCCGCCCGTCAATATGGCAACTGGCAGCGTTATTTAGGCAATCGGGAACAGCTGGCAGCCTTGGCGATTCCTGCTGCCGCTTACAAAGACTTTCCTCCTTGCTTTGTCGTTCATTGCAAAAAAGATCCAGACGTTCCCTTCAGCGCCTCCGAAGCTTTCGCTGCACAAGTCCCCCGTGCCAAAACACTTTGGCTCGACTTAGAACAGCATGACTTTGATCGGACACCAAATGCGATCGCTGATGACTGCTATCGAGAGATGATTTCATGGCTCCTTTTAACAATAGAGAAAAATTAAGCGCAGATTTGGCCATGCTTCTTTAGTAAACAAAAACAGGCGATCTTCAAAGGAATGTTCCCTCTAAAGATCGCCTGTTTTTTGATTATAGTGAGTTGAAGGTATTCACGACATTCTCAACACTGAAGCCGAATTCCGCTAAGACTTTGTCACCAGGTGCGGATGCACCGAAATGATCGATCGCGATCACTTTTCCATGACAGCCAGTGTAACGTTCCCAACCAAATGGGGAAGCCGCTTCGATCGCTACCCGTTTCTTCACTGCTTTCGGCAAGACGCTTTCTTTGTATTCTGAGCTTTGCGCTTCAAACAGATCAAAGCTTGGTAAGGAGACCACCGATACATCGATGCCTTCTTCTGCCAATTTAGCTTGTGCTTGAACCGCAAGATTCACTTCAGAACCTGTGGCGATCAAAATCCCCGCTGGTGTTTCACCGGCTTGTTTTGAAATCACGTAGCCGCCTTTTGCGACATTTTCATCCGCACCAGTTTGCGTGCCTTCGATCACTGGTAGGTTTTGTCGGCTTAAGACTAAGACCGTTGGTTTATCCGTTGTTGTCAGGGCCAGTTTCCAAGCAGCACGGGTTTCGTTGCCGTCTGCTGGACGAATCACTTGGACATTTGGCATGCAACGGACGCTAGCTAATTGCTCGATCGGCTCGTGGGTCGGTCCATCTTCCCCAACCGCCACGGAGTCATGTGTCAAGACATAGATCACAGGTGCATGCTGGATCGCAGACAAGCGCACCGCTGGACGCAAGTAATCAACGAAGACGAAGAAGGTCCCGCCATAGATTCGCGTACCGCCATGCAATTGGATGCCGTTCATGGCTGCCGCCATCGCAAATTCTCGGACACCAAACCAAATGTTGCGGCCTTCGTATTGGCCAGGTTCAAAGTCTTTTTCTGCTGCCACCATCGTGTTGTTGGAACCAGAAAGGTCAGCCGATCCGCCCCAGAGACTAGGGACGGCTTTGGATAAGGCTTGGATCATCTCTTTGCTGGATACCCGGCTAGCTTGTGAGCTGCCAACTTCGTAGCTTGGTAATGCTGCATCCCAATCTGCTGGCAATTCACCCGCAAAGGCTTGTTTGAATTGCGCCGCAAGTTCTGGGTAGGCTGCTTCATAGGCACGGAAGGTTTCGTTCCAAGCTGCTTCAGCTTTTTGTCCTTCATCGATCATGGTTTCTTTGAAGCGCGCGGCAACTTCGTCAGGTACGGTAAATTCTGGGTATTCCCAGCCATAAATCGCTTTGGCTGCTGAAATGCCTTCGGCACCGATCGGCGCACCATGAACTGCAGAGGTGCCTTGATTTGGCGCACCGTATCCGATCACAGTCTTGATTTCGATCAAGGTTGGTTTGTCGCTTTCAGCTTTTGCTTCGTCGATCGCTTTCGAGATCGCTTCTAAATCATTGCCGTCTTCAACGAGAATGTGTTGCCAGCCATACGCCTCAAAACGCGCACCGACATTTTCTGTAAAGGCTTTTGAGGTCGGACCATCTAGGGAAATGTCGTTTGAATCGTACAAGACGATCAGTTTATCTAATTTCATGTGACCCGCCATGGATGCAGCTTCTTGCGAAACACCTTCCATCAAATCCCCATCGCCACATAAGGCATAGGTATAGTGATCGATGACTTGATACTTGTCGCGATTGTAGGTTGCAGCCAAGTGGGCTTCGGCCATTGCCATACCGACTGCCATAGCGATCCCTTGTCCTAAAGGTCCAGTGGTTGCTTCCACGCCGTCTGTGTGATCGACTTCTGGATGTCCTGGTGTGCGGCTATCCCATTGACGGAAGTTTTTTAGATCCTCAATGGTCACATCGTAACCAGACACATGCAACAAGCTGTACAATAGCGCCGAACCGTGTCCAGCAGACAAAACAAAGCGGTCACGATCCACCCAGTTGCGAGAAGTCGTTGGATTGACTTTCAAGTGTTTGGTCCACAAGGCATAGGCCATGGGTGCTGCCCCCATCGGTAATCCCGGATGTCCTGAATTGGCTTTTTGTACGGCTTCGATACTTAATGTACGAAGGGTGTTCACTCCTAATTGATCGATTTTATCAAATAATTTTTTCAATTAAATTGCCTCCTTCACTTTCTTCAGCCAGCATGTTTCTATTCACTGCCTTTTCACAATAGAAAAGAACCAGACACCCAAAGTTTACAGGCTAGGAGGCATCTAATGCTCCTCTTTTTAACAGTCCGCAACTTGAGTCGTCCGGTTCTTTTGCTTTCGGCTTTGCTTAGCTACTCAAAACTTTTCCAGTCATTTCTTGATAATCTGCGACCATGATCGACCATGCTTTGGCAATGTCGTCATCTAAACCAAACAATCCACTGCGTCCGACAATATAGATGTCTGGATTGGCTTCATCAATCCGTTTGAAGGATTTCCGATTGGAGGAACCGTCCATTTCAATGACATAGTGATAGTCATATTCTTCCCGTAATGCCCGCAGTTCAACAATTTTATCTAACGCCCCTTCAATAAAGCGTTGGCCAGCAAACCCTGGATCAACCGTCATGATCGTGACTTTATCCAAACGATCAATATAAGGCAAAATGACCGATACTGGCGTTTCAGGATTTAAGACGATCCCGGCTTTTAATCCAGCATCATGGATTTGATCGATCAGACGAAATGCTAACCCATCCAAAACTTCAGCGTGCATACAAATCCATTCACAGTTGATATCGATCAGCTGCTGCACCCAAAAGGCAGGTTCAGTGACCATCAAATGAGCGGACAAAGGCAAAGTACTGATTTTGCGGACCTCTTGAATAAACCATGGGGATAGGGAAATATTGGGTACGTAATGACCATCCATAATATCAATATGATAGGAGTCCACTTGGTCATTCAAAAAAGTGATTTGTTCTTTAAATTTATCTAGATCCATCGTCATCAATGACGGTGAAAATTCAACTTTGTTCATAGACTTATCCTTTCTCCTCAATCAGTCTTCTACTGAGAGGAACGATTCTTCTTCCAATTGAATCGCTTTTCTTAGAAAATTTGAATATCATCTAAATCGATTTCTTCTTCTTCCACTTCTGCTTGTGCGACTACTTGTTCTTCAGTGACATTTTTCTTAATCAAAGCCAAGGTGATCCCAGTCACTACTATATTTACCAGCAAAGCTACTGCCCCAGCCCACGGACGAGTCATGGTCGGCAGCATCAGCACACCACCAAACGGTACCGTTGCATCTGCCCCTAAGACCATTGAAACAGCCCCGCCAGCAGCGCCGCCAATAGCTGTTGCGATCAGCCCTCGGACGATATCGTTCATAACGATTGGGATCACCCCTTCAACGATATTGATCACACCCATTGGTACGGCAGATTTTAACGTTTCCACTTCTACAGGCGTATAGATGTTTTTGCCGAACAGTTTTGCAATAAAGAATGCTAAACCAAAGCCGATCGGTGTTGCAGTATTGACTAATTGCAGTGCAGTGATCGGTCCATTGATCCCTTCTGCTTGCATCGTCAGAACAAAAGCAAAGACCGTTTTATTGATTGGTCCACCATAATCAACGCCGCTCAACAAGCCGATGACGGCACCAAAAACCAATAATGAAGAGGAGCCTAAGCTATTTAGTGCGTTCGTCAGTAAGTTCGTAAAGGCAGTGATCGGTGTACCGATAATATAGACCATGATCAGACCACCGATCAAAGAGGTCAAAAAGGGAATGATCAATGTCGGCATCAAGCCTTTCGCCCAATTTGGTACTTTAATAAATCGTAAAATAGCAATTACTAGATATCCAGCTAAGTAGCCGCCCAAGATTCCTCCAATAAAACCTGCACCAATGGCATTGGCTGTCAAACCAATAATAAACCCTGGCGCGATCCCCGGTTTTTCGGCAATCGCATAAGAAATTCCTGTCGCAATGACCACCGGAAGCAACCCGAGTCCTGCGCCTCCCATCGTAGCTAAAGCATCCCAAATCGTAAATTCACCTGGCACCAGTTGTCCCTGACTGGTGCCGCCGAAAGCCATGCCAATGGCAATCAAGAATCCGGCACCGCAGACGATCGGAATCAAATAGGAGATGGCTGTCAACAAATGTCCTTTTAAATTCAATGCTTTGATTTTTTCCATAGTTTCCTTCCTCCTTCGGTTTGCTTAGACCGCCTGCTGTTGAACGACCTCTTTGGCTTTTTCCAACAATTTGCTTGGGGACTTGATGGCAACTTCGGTCGGCACTTGAATGATCCGTTTCCCTTCAAATCGTTCACGTCCTGCTACTTTGACGTCAACTGCTAAAATCACGACATCTGCAGCCGCAATCGCTTCAGGTGACAATTCATTTTCACGGCCGATCGTTCCTTGTGTTTCCACATGGATCTCGTAACCTGCCTTTTTTGCCGCATTTTCTAACTTTTCTTGCGCAATATAAGTGTGAGCGATCCCTACTGTACATGCACATACTCCGACGATTTTCATAATAATTCCTCCTTAAATTTTCTGTTATCCTTGAAATGCTTCAATCACTTGCTGCGGCTCTTTTGCTTTCAACAAGGCAGCCGTCACCTCGTCATTTCCTAATTTCCGAGCGAACAAAGAAAGCAGTTTCAAATGCTTTTGCGCCCCTTCCGTGTCATCACCGACGGCAAATAAGATAATTCCTTTCACTCCCTTGCCATCCAACGTTTCCCAAGGGATCTCTTGTTTTAAAACCCCGATTGCTACGCCGATCTCCTTCACATGAGCACTTTTTCCATGGGGAATGGCAATGTAATTGCCAATCCCTGTTTGACCGACTGCTTCCCGCTCATAGACATCTTTTAAAAATGCTGCCTGATCCGTCAAGTACTCATTGGTATATAAAAGCTGACTCAATTGCTGCAGGGCTTCTTCTTTAGAAGCGGCCTCCATGTTGGTTTTGATTATTTTTGGATCAATCACTGTTGAAATATCCATTCGTTTTCCTCCTCTAGTTGAGTACCTCTTGCCTTACTGAATTGACCATTCATTCCTATCAGCCGCATTGGTTGAGAAGGAAGGCTTCGATTTCTTCTTTTGATTTTTCTGCAATGAATTGCAGATTTTCTTCATAGGCGAAACATTTCATTAAGCGGATGACTGCTTGTTTCACCGCGGTTGTTTCGTTAGTCTTCATCAGGATCGCAAAAATCGTTTTTGCTTGCAGCGTTTCCTGCCAAAGGACTTCTTCACCTCTGACGAGGACGATTCCGCTTTTTTTCACCACAGCACTTTCAATGTGCGGTAGCGCAAAATCTTCAGCAATCATCGTATTGCCGCTCGCTTCTCGGGCTTGCAGTGCTTCAAATAGCAAGGTTTTGCTCTCCGTCAGCCCGATTGTTTGGCTAACAGCTGCAATCTTCCTTAAAACATCGACTTTCGTCTCTCCAGCCTCTGTTGAAACTAAAGTAAGGGACAAAGGGAATTTAGTCATTTCTCACCCTCCCAATCATCGCTTCAAGGCGTTTTTGGTCTTCCATCGTCAGCATGGCGCTCACGATCACGACCGGAATTGGACTGTCGATCGTTAATTGAACGGTTGAGATGATCATCTCCGTATCCGGGTGCTGCTTTAAAGCCGCTACCACATCACGAGAAGGTAGGACAGCCGTGATTGCCAACTCACGAAATTTCTTATGCACTTTTACTTTTAATAATTCGGAGGTCCCGATTCCCGTAGTACAGACGATCATGACCTTGAGTTGTTGAGGATGTTCTTCGATCGCTTGAGCAAAGTAAAGGGTGACAAAGCCGATTTCATCTTCTGTGAGCGCTGGCAAATCGTACACTTGGCAGATTTCTCTTGCAGTCTCTTCGGTAGCAAAAAACAAATCTGTGTATTCTAATTTGATTTGCTCCAAAAGATTGTTTTTGACTTCGATCCCATGTCGCAACCGATTGATCATTGGTTTGATATGGCGAGCCAATTTACCGAATAACTCCTCGTCTTCAAATGACCGCTGCAGCTGAGTGCTCATTTTTTCTATAAATGCATTAGAAATTAGTTTTACTTGTTCTGACAGATCCTCTAATTCATCCGTGGCCTTTTGCATCCGTGAGGAGACGAGGTATTGATACATATAATAGCTTTCGTTTTCCGGTAATTTCGTATGCAAGTATTGTTCGCTATTGCCAATGATCTCTTTGGCGATGGTGGCTAATTCTGGGTTTTCTTGCATTTGCAGTTTCTCTTTCTCATCTAAAATATCCTCGTTAAACGAATTCCCTACTTTGCGAAACCGCCGCAATAAGATATACAGGTGAGAAAAAAGATTGATGTTGTATGGATGAGGAATTACTAAGCCTAGGTGATTTTCAATCAAATTCAGCTGTCGCAAAACAAACTCCGCATCATAACGGTTGAACGCCTCATTCGTCACATGCAGATCATCCAAGCGGATATTGCGGGTTTGCTGGATATACTCCTGCAATGCTCGACGGATATTTTTTTCTGCACCGTTCACCCCGATCATTTTATTTTTGCGGGAAACCGTCAGCTCAAAACGCTGCAAAGCTTCAGAAATTAATTTCTCATCACTGTTGATGACCGTTTCACTCACATAAAAAGGCTGATACAGGGAAAAAATATTCTTTCTTTTTGGGGAAATAAGCAATAGCTCCTCCATCACCTTGTTCCGGCGTTCCACTGGTGTCAGCGCATTCGGCATTTCCGCTTTCTGACTCTGGGACTTTTCTTGATGATGGAAACTTAAGCGGTAGCCTTTCCCTTTTTCTGAGAGAATCACATAGTCAATCGCGGCATCCTCATTGATTGCTTTTACGATGCGATAAATCGACTTTGTAGAAAGTCGAAGCGCTGCGGATAGTTCATCGGCCGTGACAAATTCTCTCGTATTGGAAAGAATATGGATGATTTTTCTCTTTCGTTGTTCCATAACAGTCATGTAACCGTTCTCCTTTCTACACACTTATCATAGCACTAGGAAATGTAAGCGTTCTATCATTCTTTGTCCCCTTCATGGGACAAAGATGATCAATAATAAGAATTACAATACAACGTTAAGGACAAAAAAAACAGCCATTTTTCAAAATGGCTGTAACAAAGTCAGTGTTATCATCAATGTTCATTATTCAACTGTTGGAATAAGAAAAGCTGCTAGTTCCCATGAAACGAGAAGGAAAACGCCGTTTATCGAAACCCTTCAACCGTCGTTAAGGAGCAATCCAGGTTTGAGCGCCTATACAGCAAGCGAAATAAGCACGCTCATTGAAAGGAACGATTTGAGCTTTTACATCAACGAACGATAAAGCTCAATAATCTCTTCTAAAGTCGTATCCCGCGGGTTGCCTGGTGTGCAGACATCATTCAAGGCATCTTTGGCGATGGCTGGGATATCTTCTTCTTTGACGCCTAATTCAGAAATGGTCGCTGGAATACCCACATCTGTGCTTAACTGATCGATTGCTTGGCAAGCAGCATCTCGGACGTCTTCAAGTGACATCGTTTCTGCCCCTTCAATGCCTAAAACGATCGCGATCTCACGGTATTTTTCACCCGTAAAGTCTTTGTTGTATTTCATGATGGTTGGCAACAAAGACGCGCACGCTACTCCGTGAGGAATGTTGTACCAAGCGGACAATGGATGTGCCATGCCGTGGACTAAGCCCAAGCCGACGTTTGAAAAGCCCATACCGGCAATGTATTGCCCTAGTGCCATCGCTTCTCGTCCTGCTTGATCGCCATTCACGGAATCTCTCAATGAGCGCCCGATGATCTCGATTGCTTTGATGTGCAGCATGTCAGTCATTTCCCAAGCGCCTTTGGTGATGAAGCCTTCGATGGCGTGGGTCATGGCATCCATTCCCGTTGCGGCTGCCAAGCTCTTCGGCATCCCCATCATCATATCGCTGTCCACAAAGGCTACTAGAGGAATATCGTGAGGATCTACACAAACGAATTTCCGATGATTTTCTTCATCTGTAATCACATAGTTGATCGTTACCTCGGCTGCAGTCCCAGAAGTTGTCGGTACCGCTAAAATCGGCAAGCATGGATGTTTCGTGTCTGCCACGCCTTCCAAACTAATCACATCGGAAAATTCAGGATTCGTAGCAATAATCGCAATCGCTTTTGCCGTATCGATCGGTGAACCACCGCCAATCGCAATGATACAATCAGCTTGGGCTTCTTTGACAAACGCTAAGCCGTCTTTGACATTTTGGATCGTTGGGTTGGGCACGATCCCATCATATAACGCATAGTCGACACCTGCTTCATCCAATAATTTCGTCACTTTGGTTGCTACTTCAAATTTCACCAAATCTTTGTCGGTGATCACTGCCGCTTTTTTGAACCCTCGTGCCTTGAATTCTGTCGGTACGTTCTCGATCGCTCCTTTTCCAAAATACGATGTTTCATTCAAAATCATTCTATTCGCCATTCTTCCTACCTCCATTTGTTTGTTTATTCACAATATAGTTTAAATAGAAAAGACTGAAAGCCTTTTCTATTCTTCTACCATTACTTATACCTCAAGATAGCCTGCTCGGGGAGTGACTTTGAAAGCGTCAGCCAATTTTTTCAGATTTTCATCTGTAATGGTTTGTAAGATTGGGCCTTGCGCTTTAACATAGGTGTACACTTCCGCAGCTTTCTCTGCCGTTTCAATCAAGCCAAAGACTTCGTCCATATCTTTGCCAGCACCGTAGATGCCATGTTGTGGCCAAAGAACCAAACGGGTTTCTTTCATTTTAGCAGCCGTTGCTTCGCCGATTTCATTCGTTCCTGGGACCATCCAAGGAATGATGGAAACGCCTTCTGGGAAGACAACCAAGCACTCCGTACACATTTGCCACAAGGTCCGCGTGAAACTGCGTTCATCCAACTCATGGGTAAAACTCATGGCCAAAAGATGCGATGCGTGGTTATGCATGATGATTCGGTTTTCTGGATCGACCGACAAGCGAGCGATATGACTCATGAAATGACTTGGCAATTCACTCGTTGGCACTGCACCATTTTCCAAGCCCCAAAGCAATTCCAATGTTTGCCCATCTTCTTTGACCCGAATCACACCAAGGTTTTCCGCTGGATGTGCCGCTACATTTTTAAAGTATTTTCCTGAACCTGTCACAATAAAGTACTTGCCGGCTAGTGCCGTAGCATCAAAAATCATGGAAATTTCCCGCAAGACGCTTTGCGGATCGATGAAAGGCAAGATCTCTTCTTCTGTTAATAAGTAAGAAATATTGCCACCGTTGCGCTCATCCCACCCTAAACGGTAAAGATTTGTTGTCGTTTCCATCATTTCTTGTACAAAATTCGCTTGTAAAATATCAATCTTTTTCATCGTTCTCCTACTTTCTGGCTTTTAAGACGGTTTCTTCATAGGCTTTCACTTCTGATAGCCAATCCAGACCTGCTGGTACCCCTTGGCTTTCACAGAAGTAATTCCAAACATCTGCATACGGATAGTCTTTTAATTCTTCCGTCATGGCTAAGCGAGTGGTGAAATCACCTGACAATTCGATTGCTTTTAGTTCTTCGATCGGTTCTAGCATCGCTTTTAGCAACGCTTTTTGAGTATTGCGCGTCCCGATCACCCACGCAGCGACCCGATTGATCGTTGCATCAAAGAAATCTAACCCAATGTTGGTTTTTGGCAATAAGTCATTGCGAACCAATTCGCGACCAATCTCTTGCAATTCATCATCCATGATCACGACATGATCACTATCCCAGCGTACAGGACGGCTGACATGCAGCAAAATGCCTTTGCTAAATAGTGCCAATGAAGACAGTTTATTGGAGATCACTTCGGTTGGATGGAAATGTCCAGCATCCAAACAAATCAATTTATCGCGTGTCAAGCCATAGCCCATATAAAATTCATGAGAGCCGACGGTGTAGGCTTCGGCACCAAGACCAAACAACTTGCTTTCCACGGCATCTACCGTGTATTCCGCTGGCAATTCTTCAGCAAAAATCTCATCTAATGCTGTCATCAAGCGTTCCCGTGGTGTAAAACGATCGATCGGGTTGTCTTTGTAGCCATCTGGCACCCAGAAATTATTGACACAGACTTGCCCAGTTTCTTTCCCCATATAAGCAGCGATTTGACGAGAACGTTTGCCGTGTTCGATCCAGAACTGACGAACTTCTTCATCTGGTGAAGCAAGGGTAAAGCCATCTTTGAACATGGGATGTGAGAAAAAGGTTGGATTGAAGTCTAAACCTAAGCCTTGTTCCTTCGCCCAAGCAACCCATTTTTCAAAATGTTTCGGCTCCAATTCATTTAGATCCACTGCTTCCTCGGTGTCTAAATAGATGGCGTGAAGGTTCAATTTGTGTTTTCCAGGAATCAAAGAGTAGGCTTTTTCTAAATCTTGTCGCAACTCCTCTGGGGTATGGGCAGCACCAGGATAATTCCCCGTTACAGAGATCCCACCAGATAATGCTTCATCACTCAAAAATCCTTGGACATCGTCCCCTTGCCAAACATGCATCGAGATTTTCACATCGGCTAATTTTTTCAAAACCGCATCCGTGTCGACGCCTAATTTGGCATATGCTGTCTTAGCTTCTTCATAACGCTGTTGAATCGTTGTCATTTTTTTCCTACTCCTTCTATAAAACGTTGATAGTTGCTTAGAATCTTGTGATCAAAAGGCTGTGGTTCATGAACAATGCAAGGAAATGAGTGTTTGACCGCGCGGCGTGCTTCAGCCAGCGACGTGAAGATGCCAGCACTCATCATCTGCATTAAAAGATTACCGATCGCCGTTGCTTCACTTGGGCCAGCTTCAATCGTCAGCTGCGCAGCATCAGCCGTCAGTTGATTTAAAAAGCGATTGTTGGAACCGCCCCCCACGATATGCAGTTTTTGCAGCTTGTTCGTCGTACCTGTCAGCTGTTCCAGCTTTTGTAATTCACTGGCATAACAAAGCGCTAAATTATCATACACACAGCGAGCCAGTTCCCCTGCGGTTTCTGGAACTTTCTGCTGGGTTTCTCGACAATACGCTTGCAGTTCAGTAATCATGTTTTCTGGATTCAAAAAACGAGGATCATTGACATCGACAAACTGTTGAAAAGCAGGCGTTGCTTGCGCTAATTCCGCCAATTCTGCATAGGAATACTGATAGTCTTGCTGCCGTGCCACTTCTTGGATCAGCCACATGCCCATAATATTTTTTAAAAAGCGAATCGTGTTGTGGGCACCCCATTCGTTCGTATAATTTTCATCGAAGGCGGCAAGGGAAACATTGGGTACTTTGGTTTCGATCCCCAGCAATGACCATGTCCCGCTGCTGATGTAGCCCCAATCTGCCCCCTCTCCAGGTGTACCGATGATCGCCGACGCCGTATCATGACTAGCGACAGTGACAAAGGTCGCTTGTGGCAAATCATAGGCTGGAAACTTCTGAGTTTGCAGTGTGCCTAAAACCGTCCCAGCATCAACCAATGGTGGGAACAGTCCTTCTGTTACGCCAATCTCAGCTAATAATTCTACATCCCATGTTTGGGTATTGGCATTTAGAAGCTGCATCGTCGAAGCATTGGTTTTTTCCGTGACCATCCTGCCAGTAAAAACGTAGCCCAAGTAGTCTGGAATCAGCAGCAGCTTGTCGGCTTTTTGCAGCAGTTGCGCTTCTTCTGCGGCTAACTGAAAAATCGTGTTGAAGGGCTGCAGCTGAATGCCTGTTTTCTCATACAGTTTTTGCAAAGAATAGCGCTGACCAAAAGCTGCGATCGCATCATTGGTGCGACTATCTCGATAAGCGACTGGGTCGCCTAAACGTTCGCCTGCTTGATCGATCAAACAGTAATCCACTGCCCAGGTGTCGATTCCGACGAAGCAGTCATTGATACCTGCTTGTTTCACTTTTTGCAGTCCTACTAAAATCTCTTGGATCAAATAATCGATCGCCCAACGGTCAAAGCCTTCATGAGGACGAAAGCCGTTTTTAAAGCGATGGATCTCTTCTAAAGTGATCTGCTCATTTTCCCAACGGCTCAGCATCAGACGACCGCTTGATGCACCGATATCGATTGCGATAAATGTGTTCACTGGTCTCCACCTTTCATTATCTTGTTTAAAAATAAATCGATTACAATTCACTGATTCATTCTTGTTGCCTCAATTTTAGCTTGACAATCAACGAGTTTCATCACACAATTTTGATAAAGACTTGCACAATCTTGGTAAAAAGGAGGATCCGATGGATTACTGGGAAAAAGCCAACCACTCATGGTCAACTGATTCACTGCGTTATATCAATACTTCAACCCAAAAGCAGCGTGAACTTTTTTATTACATTCAGGAAATCGGCTATTTCAAAGCCAGCAAACCTTACTTTACAGAACGAGAGAACCTGCCTTCTTATTTGATCAAATATACATTGTCCGGCTGCGGTGAATTGCGCTACAAAGGAAAAAGCTATCAATTGAAAGCAGGTGATGTGTTTTTTATTGACTGCCTAGACTATCAGTACTACCACACCGTTAGTCAAGAGCCCTGGGAAATGGACTGGATCCATCTATATGGCGCCAACGTCGCAGCGTTTTATGAGGAATTCCTCAAAAATGGCAGTCCAGTTTTTCACACCAATCCTGCCAGCAGTCGTCAAAATCCGATCCATTTGGTCTTACAAGATTTATTGATGTTACAGCCAGAACCAAATGCGAAAACTGCCTTCCAAAGCTCTGTTTTGATCCATCAGCTGCTCAATGAACTGCTCCTGCAAAAATATCATCTCGACTTTTCGGATAGTGAAATCCCGCCTTATATTTTGCAGATTCGTGACCAGCTAGAAGAGGATTTCCGTCAAGGGATCACCTTGGAATCTTTGGAGGAAAGGTACCATATCAATAAGTATCAAATCGTCAAGGAGTTTTCCAAATACATGGGCTTGCCCCCCATCGAGTACCAGATCAGCAAACGCATCTCTTACTCGAAAGACCTTTTGCGCTATTCTCGTCTTTCCATCAAAGAGATCTCATTGGCGATTGGCATCGAAAACACCGCCTATTTCAGCCGTTTATTCAAGAAAAAAGTCGGCATTTCACCTAGTGATTATCGACAAACGGAGAATGGACGGTAAAAAAGAAACATGAAATCATTCACTGATTTCATGTTTCTTTTCATTGAATCTAAGGTTTTAGTTGGCAACAATAAGTGACTCTTTTTCATTCATGATCTTCTCAAATGCTGACGCATTCGTTACCACAACTGGCGTAATGGTCGCATATCCCTCTGCTTGGATAGCTGCGAGATCGGCTTTTATCAGCGGCTGGCCCTTTTTGATTGCTTGATTTGCTTCAATAAGGGTCGTAAAGTGCCTTCCCTCTAGCTCTACTGTGTCAACACCGATATGGATCAAAAGTTCAACGCCTTGATCACTGGTCAAGCCGATCGCATGCTTTGTTGGAAATAAAGCAGTGACCACGCCATCAAAAGGGGCATAAAAGGTGTTTGATTGTGGTTTAATTGCTTTCCCTTGCCCCATCAAGCCTTCTGAAAAAACTTTGTCAGGAACCTCTGTTAAGGGAACGACTTCTCCTTGAACGACTTCTTGAAAATTGATTTTTGTATTCACTGGCTCTTTTGAATTGACTGCTTTCCTTTTTTCAGGTTCTACAATTCCCCAAAAATAGGTGATTAGAAATGCCGCAACAAGCCCTACTACCTGCGAAGCAATCCCACCATAAAATCCACCATCGATTCCTGCTGGATTGATAATCAAAGGAATACCCAACAATCCTGAACCACCAAAAGAATACTGCACTGTCTGCATAAAGCCTGCAATAACACCACCTAAACTTCCACCGATGACAGCAGCGATCAACGGACGTTTATAAGGAAGTAATACTCCGTACAATGCTGGTTCACTGACACCAATCAGGGTTGTCAGACCTGTTGAGTATGCGAGTGCTTTCGTTTTATCGTTTTTCGTTCGTAGACCAACCGCCACGACAGCTCCAGCCATTGCCATTTGGTTCGCTAAGAGCAGACCCATCACAGGATCGAATCCTTGCATCGCCATGTTGTTAAGAAAAATTGGAATGAATGCCCAATGCAATCCGAACATGACCATCAAGATCCATGGTCCCCCAATCACCAGCCCGCCCAAAACCGGACTGAAGTGATAAACATTATTAACAAGCGTTGCCAGTAGACTGGATAAGTTGGATATAATTGGACCAACGACCAGCAAGGCAAGGGGGACAGAAACTAGCAACACGATAAGAGGCTGTACCATGAATCGCAAATCTTTCAACGGCCAATTCTGAACGAAGCCATTGATTTTGGCTGCCACCCAGACAGCAATGATTACCGGAAAAACGGAAGAAGTATAGTCCATCATATTTACGGGAATCGACAAAAAGGTCAAACTACCTTCTGTCGCATACGGCAGCAAAGTAGGATAGATCAATGATGCCCCAATCAACATTCCGACATAGCTGTTTAATTTAAAATAATTTGCCGCCGAAGCACCTAATAAGATTGGCATGAAGTAAAACAAAGCATTAGACAATGCATACAAAACGATATAGGTTCCCGAAGTTTCTGACAAAATACCTGCTACTGATAAAATCGTCAAGACCCCTTTGATCGTTCCTGACGCAGCCATAGCGCCTAAAGCTGGTGTGAAAATCCCTGAAATCGTGGAGGTAAACTGATCAAAAAGAGATTTTTTTGTTTTTTCATGGGTAGTGTCTTCTATTAATTCGCCGACTTGTTGCAGGACCGCTTCATAGACATCGTTTACACGATTTCCTAAAACGATCTGGTACTGTCCGCCCTGTTCAACGACTGAAATCACTCCGTCAAGACTAGCAATGGTCTCCTTACTTGGGGTATCTGTATCATGCAATACAAAACGCAGACGTGTGACGCAATGGGTCACCGATTCGATATTGGCTTTTCCACCAATTTCCTTTAAAACCTCTGTTGCTAACTGCTGGTTGTTCATTTTTGCTCCTCCTCAATAAAAAGTTTGATTTCGCCAGTGATCCCCAAAGGCTCGAACAGGACAAACTGTGAAAGATAATCCCTCATACTGCGACCTAAATTATTGATCACTTCAATCTGGATGGAATTATTCGTTTCTTGAAGCAGGTCCGTCAACTCAAATGTATACGGTGTACTGATTCTTGTGCCTACACAATGACCGTTCACTGAAACAGTCACAACTTCTGAAGCATCTTCAATACTTAATAAAACCTCTCCTGCTGCTTTAGGGAAGTCCACGGTATAAGTGATTTTCCCGCTAAACCGACTGAAGTCATCACCGACTCCCAGTAAAGGCAATGACGAATATTGTTTTTGACAGGCAACTACCGCTTGCTCTTTCCCGATTCCTTCGAAAGTGACTTGCCATGGCTGATCGTTTAGATGAACTTCTTTCACTGGTTTGCTTCTATCAATACGCAATGGTTGTTCCGAGGTAGCTTCAAAAAGAATCATACTCTCTGCTGGTGCTAAATGAATCTCATAGCTGCCATTTTTATATGACACAGGTTTCAGTTTATTTTCTACTGGATCATATTGAACTAAAGGCTTCTTAGCAGGAAAAACAGCCTGAAACTGCAGCGATTCACTGTCATTTTCATTGAAAAGCATGAATATTTCATCTGTCTGCTGCTGATAATGATAGTAGCGCAAATACGGCAGAGCTTTTGATGTTTCTAAACGATCCCGTACCTTCAAGCCAACGTTATCAGTAAGTGCTGTAAGCGGTGTTAATTCCGTAAGGCGAGCGAGAAGCCGCAGTTCATGGGTAAGCAGAGTTTGTTCAAGGGCTTCTTTCACCATTTCCTCAACAAAAATAATTTGAATTCCAGATTCTGCGAGAGCTGTCAGCTTTTTGATCAATGGACCAGACATTCGCTCAGTATATGGAATGACTAATGTTTGAAAGGCATACTCATTGATGACAAACGTTTGATCCGTAAATTGCGCATCAAGCATCATCTCAACCGAAACGATTTCAAATTCGTATTGATGTTCCATCAGTTCACGAGCAACTTTTTGAATCGGCATATAAGCGCCTGCCCACTCCGCTTCAGCATGGTACAGCACAGCAATGTCCGCTTGATGTTTCCCGTCACTAAATAGATAACTCAAACGATTCATATACGTCATCAGCTGTTTGAAGCCCTCAAATTGTGGATTATGGCCTTGCGCATAAAAATGCGGCGGACAATCGGCATCAGGAAAGTCATTCATTGAAAAGGCATGAGGGACAAAATGATTGACCCCTCGCACCAGCATGTGATCGGTTAGCCATTTCATCAGTTTGGTTCCTTCTGACCAACCATATGCGCCGAATACTTCGCACATCGTTCGACCTTGTTTCACAGGGTCTAAGTTTCCTAAAGACGCCCCCATTTTCCCTAATGCGTAATGGAAAAATTCGCCATCCCAGCCAGTAGATGTCATGGCTTCAAAGTATCCGTCATTTTGTTGCGGCATCAATTGATGCAAAACGACATCGATTCCTGCCATCGATTGACCTTTCATCGATTGAAAGAAGTGACCCGCCCCATAGCCTAAACGTGCATGGGCATTGTTATCCTCAATTACATGTCCGATATAGTCGACTTTATGTTCACGACACCAACGTCCGATCCGCTGAGAAAAATGTTGACTATATAGCTCAGAAACCAACGACATATAATTGTAACGAATCTTAGCCGCCTGTTTTGATTCACCACGATAGAGAGCCGGCAACAGCCCTCGTAGCTCAGTTTCAGATATGGCTAGCTGGTTTGCTAACAAAGTCAACAAATCATACCGCCAGGGCAATGGCATATCTACTTTTCCAAGGACCGCATCAGGACCCTTGATATTCCCAAACCGCGGTTCATCTGAGAAAAATCCTTGGATCGTTGTGCCAAATTTCTCTCCAAAGTGTTGATAATGACTTTGATAAACCGTTTCCAGCAAAACATCCGTTGCTTCTGGTACCAAAGGATTCAAGTACCCTTGTGTCGAAGCTTCCCCTCCTTCTTGTGTCGTGTAAAAGACAAAGATACTCCACTCTCCTTCAGGAATAGACCAATACAATGTCTCATCAATCATTGAGTCTGTAAGGTCGATCCACTCCTCCTCACTGATCTGCTTAAATCCAGTTTTCTTGACCGCAACGGCGCTGATGATTTCAGCTGAAAAAAATGACTTGCCACTCTCCTTAACCGGTTCACCTTCTGAATTCAAAATATTCGGTCTTTCTGCATTAAAACACCAATCCAGCATAATTCCAGCATTCTTTTTGGGACCTACAAAATCAAATTGTCGGAAATTCAAAAATTCTTTCTGCAAGTGACGATGATTCTTTTCAATTTCCCCTGCGGCATAGCCTGTTGGAAAGTGTTTGTCATCCAAAATCCAAAGTGTCATCTGTCTTTTTTCACACTCTTCAATGATGATCGCCAACTCATCCCACCATTGCGCTTTCAAAAATTCTTCATGGGGGCGTGATTCGATACAGACAGATCGGATGCCTGCTTCATAAATTTTATTGATGTAAGTTTGAATCGTCTCCTTCTCTTCTCCATGCATCCATAAAAACGGAAAAATATGATTATCATATTTTTCGTTCAATAAATTTGTTATCTTTTTCATACAAATTCCTCTTTCTTTCTCATTCAACTTCATTTAAAATCATAATAAATACGCTTTCAAATGTATCATAAGCAATTCTGTAGCTTGAAACAATGTCATACGCTTTGTAGATAATTATCATATTTTTAGATTTATGAAAGGAGGAGATCGTAATGACAACCGAAGAAATGGAAGCAAAACTTTTTCAGCTATCTGAACGAGAATGCTATCACAGAGACCATCCAAACCACCTTTCTGACTATTATCAACAGCTGGAAAAAGTGACGATCAATGGCCGACAAGTTTACTTATTCGATAATCTGATAGAAGAACAAGAAAACTTTACTCTGGTAAAGCAAAGCCGCTTCAGTCCAGTTCCTTATCATAACCACAGTTTTATCGAATTAAATTATATCTACTCAGGAACATGCATCCAATTGATCGATGATCAGAAAGTTACGCTGACAAAAGGACAAATTTGTCTGATTGATACTGGAATTCCACATTCGATTGAAATGACTGGTGAAGAAGATGTCTTGATCAATCTTTTGATCAAGCGGGATTATTTCGCTCAATTGATCAGTCGGGAACAGTTTAATGAAGGGGTCGTGCTTGATTTCGTTCTGACTGCATTGTCAGACAAACACGCGCATGACCAATATATTGTCTTTAAGAACAATAAAGATGATCGGATCCATGCTGTGATTCAAGAAATGCTGAAAGAAACTTATGAAAAAGCCATTGGCAGTAAACGAATCATCAGCAATCTAATAGCCATTCTTTTCACTTTTCTCGTACGTGAGTTCGACTATCAGACCAACAAGCAAGAAGCGGCAAAAAAACAGCACATTCTAGCGATCTTGACCTATATCGAAGAGAACTTCCAAACGGTTACTTTGCCAAAACTCGCCACCCTTTTTAACTATTCTCCTTCCTATTTAAGTGCATTGATCAAACGAGAAACTAGTAAAAATTTGACCGAATTGATTATCGAAAAGAAATTGAATCTCGCCCACAACTTAATTGCTTCCTCCACCAAACCAATCACCCAATGTGCGGCTGAAGCAGGTTTCACCAATATCACTTTTTTCTATAAAAAATACAAACTGTATTATGGGCATACGCCAAAAAAGAAAAAATGATTCTATGTCGCTACTTGCTTAAATAAAAAAATGTGGCATAAGTTAAATATTCATGTTCTAAACAAAAAAAAGAGTGGTTACCCACTCTTTGATTTTTAAGATAAGTTCTTTATTGGTTAAACTGTTATCTGCTACTTTATTGATCACTAACTAAAATTGCTCAGGTGCAAAGTTATTTCAACCAACTCATCCCTAATACACCAACAATATAGAGCAAGCTACCAAGAGCTACAAATTGCTTTTCTCTGCCAACTTTTTGTTCCTTTAAGAGGACAATACTTCCATAAGTAGCAACAAGTAAGCTCATTTGAGAAAATGAATAGGTTACGCCTACACCTAAAGAAGACGATACAGCGAATAACGAAGTATTCGCGATAACCCATGTGCTACCAGTACCTAAATTGTGGATTATTTTGCGGAAACGCAACTGTTGCTTACTTTTCAAGGAAATTACGCTTCCCCCGAGAAACATCCCTACTGCCTGAGGCAAGAAAATCTGTGCGCCACTTATCTGAAACAGACCAGTGACTGTCACATATAGCATCAAAAAAGCTGAAGAACAACATAGATAAAGAAGTACTTGCTGTGTTAAGCCTGTTTGCTGATGAGTTGTCTTAGTTACAAGGAAAACACCAGTTAGAATGACTCCTAATGCCATGATTGAGAAAATTACAGTCGTTAAATCTGTCCATTCTTTGAGAAAGAAGCCAGATGCTAATGTAACAAATAATAATTGGGTCCCGACGGAGACGGGCATTACTTTAGAAACCTCCGCTTTCTCCAAAGCGAGAAATTGGAAGTATTGTCCGCAAGCCCAAAAAACCCCAGATAATAAACTGATGAAAAATGGCACCATGGCATAACTCACTTGATTCAAGAAACCAAATACACTACCGAAAATCAAGGCTGCGATTGTTGTTCCTAGCAGTTGTTCCTCTGATTTTCCTCCCATCAATTTAGCGACGATTGGCATTAAGCCCCATCCTAGTGCAGGCAGTGAGGCAAGCAATAAAAGTTGTACGGACATAAAAACTCCTTCTAAATATTGTAAAAAAGCGAGAACACAAAATCTTGTAGAGGAAAACGTTACAGAAGCAATTCCTTCTCGACAAATTTTGTGTTCTTTATTCCTAGTTTTTAGTTAATAAATAGGTTGCTACTCCATAAGCGTGGATGATATGATCCGCTTCAAGCGGTTCTTCTAAGGCATTGATTCGCTGATATTCGTACCCATTAAATAATCTTTTGGGCTCAAGAGGACGTTCTTTGTTCGTTGAATTGACGAAACGGACAACGATTCCCTCAGAGTAATACGCATTATGGAGCGCACTGACTCCCACACCTGGTTCTAAGCTGCAAGACAACAAAGAAAGAGACATGTCGGTCAGAGATAATGGATCAATGCGCTTTTGAATTTTATTGTCTATACGATAAATAAAGTAATTCAAATCTTGCAATTGATAAGAAATCGATGGCTGTTCTTTAACAGTTTTCCAAGTAGCCAACAACTCTTCAGAAATAGCTGTTGATGCGACCCTTAGGGAAAAATCGAAGACCATCTCATAGTTTTCCATTTGAGCAAGAGGTGTTTCCATCATAATATGTCCCTTTTTGGTTGTATCGCCAGAAGCACGACCTGGTCGATACAACAAATCTGGTTTTCCTAGAGAGTCGGTTGTAGCTAGTACCGTTACATATAAGGAGTCATCGATATATTCATACTCTTTGCTCTGCTCGCTATAAAAAACGAGGGCGTTCTCTTGATCATAAACAACCACTTGTTTTTCAAATGGTTCAATATTGACAGGTTTTTCTGCATATTTTTCTTGCCAATTTTCCAGTGTTTGATTTCTTTTTTCAAGATAGCCAAATTGAATGGCCGCAACCGCTCTTTCTATCGGCTTGTTTAATCGAGCTTTCACTCGAATCCGATGATTTAAAAGCGTATTTTTAAAACGTAGCTTTGCGTTTACCTCACCATTTTTTGTCAGTTGGAGGGTCAATGTATAAGCGAATGTTTTGGTGGCGATTCCTTTCATCCGTTCTTCGATCGTATACGGTAGCTGTAAACTTCCTTCCAAAGCCAATGTTTCTTGCTTCCCTTTGCAGCTGGCAAAACGAAGCGTTATCGGTTGATCATTCAAAATAGGCGAATAGTCATACGTATCACCGGCATTACTATCATCGATGATCGACAAGAAATCCACGATCTGTTGTTTTCCATCTGAATAAATCAGATGGCCGTCTTCAAAGGAAAGCATGTATTTTCCATTTCTAATCCATGTGTTTTGATCTAAAGACGAATCGGGAGTTGTCTCTTGCTCTTCAAATGTAAGGACTTGATAACCAAGGCCTGAAAAGGCACAGGTCACTTGAACGGTTAACAGATAATACCCCTCTTCTTCAATAAAACGGTTGCCAGCCGGAGTTTCTTCCATAATATTTTTCCTGCTTGGGATATACACTGCTTCAAGTACAGATGAATCAGCTCCAATAACCTTGATATTGTTGGTTCTGGATACGATCTTAACTAATTTCTCTCCTTGAAATGGCACTGGTGTTGGATGAAGAATCAGAAATTGGTTGGCTTGTAAAGCGAGTCCTTCACTGATTCTTTTTAAAATCAAATTTTCAATGCTCTCACAAATCTCACTGATTTCTTTTACCCGATGACTGATATCTTGTGCAACACTATCTGATACACAGCCTGCCAAACTATCATGGGCTTGACATTCAAATAACTTTTTCCATGCTTTCATTAGCAAGCGATTGCTTAATTCGATCCCTAAATCTTTCGCAATAACTAACATTGGTTCAATTTCTAAAACTAATTTGTTTTCTAATCGAAAAATCTCACGTTTCAGATCCATTCGTACAGAACCAATCGTTTTGTGAACCCGTGCAAAAACCGGTGCACGAAACTCTCCTTGATAAACTTCCAGTTCTTTTTGACGGACGATCTCCATAAATGCTGGATAGGTGCTCAATTGATACTTGTATTTTCCAAGCTGATTGATTTTCGTTAGTTTTTCTTCTATGGCAGAAACAATGCCTAACTGATCATTTCCAGTTGGAATCAAGATTTCAGGTTCATTCGCGTAGCTCTTAATAAAATCAACACCTCTATCGAGTCTGCCATCTACATAACTGCTCGTTGGCTCCAATTGCTGCTGTGCACCATATCCTTGAGGAAAATTCACCGCATACAGTGAACCTCGCCCACTTAAACTCGTCCATTTAAAGTAAGGGGATTTGACCTGTTCCCCTAAATCGATGCCTCGCCAAAAGATAATGTTATCAAGTCCAACTTCGTTCAATATGGTTGGCATTTGAGCATTAAAACCAAATGTATCTGGCAAATAGCCGATCGGCATATAGCTGCCATATTTTTTGCTATCAAATATACCAATCATGGCATTTCGAATGATGGACTCACCAGAAGCGAAAAAGGCATCTGTTTGGGTGTACCAAGGACCGATGAACAATTGACCATTGGCGATCAACTCTTTGACCTCAGTCAAGCGCTCAGGATAGAGTTCTAAGTAATCGTCCAGAATAGACAGTTGTCCATCTAGCACGAAAGAAGCAGTCGGTTGCCTCTTTAGTTCTTTTAGTACATCACTAAATAATTGGTCACTCAAAACGACACAGTCCATCGAAGTAAAATACCATTCACGATCCCAATGGGTGTGGTTTACTATGTGTACATTTGTCATAGCTATGCTTCCCACTGCTCTTCCCAAGCCGCTTCGTCAAACTCTTCCATCGTGGCATCTGTTTCTTTCCCCGCATCTTTTGAACGTAGGAAGCTTGTACAAATCGCAATGAATAATGAGCCAGTAGCAATCGATAAAACATACAGTGGCCATTTTTCTACGGTGAACCAACCATAAAAACCAGAGATTGGCGCTGTATTGACCGCTCCTAGACCTACAGCCATTGCAGAACCAATCGCTGAACCAATCATATTCACTGGGATCACTTTTAGTGGATTTTCCACCGCAAATGGGATCGCTCCTTCTGAAATACCTACTAGTCCCATAATGATCGACGATTTTCCTGCTTCTTTTAGTTCGTTATTGTATTTATTCTTTGCAAAAACAGTCGCTAATCCTAAACCAATTGGCGGAATGATAATCGCCACTTGTGCTGCAGTGTTTGGTGCATAAACGTTACTTGTCAATAAAGCCATCGCGGTTGTCACAGCTGCCTTATTTACTGGCCCTCCAAGATCAAATCCAACCATTGCCCCTACAACTGCCGCCATCACGACCGCATTTCCGCCACTCAATCCGTTCAACCATGACTCTAAGCCCACATTGATAGCTGCAAATGGTGTACCGATCACATAGTTCACAAGTAGGACAGTGACTAAAGTACCTAAAACAGGAACTAAGAACACTGGAACTACCGATGCCATCGATTTTGGCAGTTTGATATGGTTTTTGATCCACAAGCAGATGTACCCAGCGATCAACCCTGAAACAATTGCGCCTAAGAAGCCTGCGTTAATGTCTTTTACTAACATACCTCCAACAAGACCAGGGGCAATCCCTAGCTTATCGGAAATCGAATAAGCAATAAATGCCGATATTACGGGAAACATCAGTCCTAACGCAATGCCACCGAATCCATCTAAACTATGGAGTAATCGGATAATCGTATTCGCACTTTCTCCATGAGAGGCGTCCCAAATATCAACAATCCCAAATATTGATCCACCTACTCGAGAAATCGCCATGATAACTGCTCCGGCAATCACTAGAGGAATCATATAAGATATTCCTGTTAAAACATGATTTTTCATTTCACTTGCCAACTTTTTCATCTGATTTTCCTCCTCTTTATTGATCAATCAGCTTTAATGCATCTTCAATTACTTTTTCTGCGTTTTTTATAGGGGCTGCTACCGGGACTTTGAGAATCATTTTGCCATTGAAACGCTCCTCATTTCTCACTTTCGTATCAACGGCAAAAATCACGACTTCCCCAATTTGACAATCCCGCTCGTTCAATTCATTTTCGATACCTGTTGCTCCTTGTGTCTCAACCTTGATTAAATCGCCACGTTTCGCTGCTGCTTTTTTTAGCGCCTGTGCCGCCATAAAGGTATGAGCAACTCCTGTGGCACACGCCGTTACTGCAATAATTTTTCTCTTCATTCGTCTTTCCCCTTTTCTCCATTTTATTCGCTTAATAATTTCGCGATAATCTCTTTATCTGTTTCGCTTTTCAGCGCTTCTGTGATGTCTTCATCCATCAATTTCATGGCAATTTCTGATAAAATCCGTAAATGGGTGTCTCCTTGATGTTCTTCAGGAATAGCAAGCATAATCACAACCGTTACCGGTTCATCATCTAAAGATTGCCATTCTAATGGTGCCTTTAACCGAGCAAAAACGATTGCGGGTTCAGAAACTGCACGACTTTTTCCATGAGGGATAGCTATATTATTGCCTATTCCTGTGGTCGAGTGATCTTCTCTTTCCATGACTGATTGAACATACTCATTTTCGGATTGAACGATTCCTTCAATTACTAATATTTTTGCTAATTGACGGACCACTTCTTCTTTAGTGGTTGCCTCTAGACCAAGAACAATATGTTCAAAAGGTAGTAGTGTTTCTATATTCATTTTATGTTCCCCCTTGTAAATACTTTTTTAATTCATCTTTCGTCCCTTTAAGGAGGAAGGTTCGTTCATCTGATTCCATCACATTAAGCATCGTGTCATAGATTTCCTCAAGGTCTTGTACAGTTTCATCCTTGATACAGATGAAAAAGACATATTTCACCTTTGTTTCTCCCCAGTGGATCTCATTATTAAGACGTAAAAATACAATCGCTGATTTTTTCACGTATTCTGGCGTCCCATGAGGCGTTGCGAATCGTCCAAAAGAAGTAAAGGAAAGCTGTTCCCTTTTTAGGGAAGAATCAATCATTTCCTCGATCACATACCCACGAGTAACCAACTGCTCTCCAATAAATGTAATCACCTCTTGATAATTTTCAAAATGATGATCTAAAAAAATCAAGTCCTCGTGAATCAGTTTCGCAAACTGACTGAAAGAACCATTTTGCTTTTCTTCGACATTTTTTAAAAAGGTTTCTATTTTTCGCTGCTCATCTTTATTCAGTACAGGTGAAACATTGATTGTTGGAATCGAATCGATTTTTAAATCCACTGTCGATAAAATCAAGTCCTCATAAATATTGGTCTGAATCAACTCTTGAATAGAAAGAATTCTGGAAATATCGATTTGCTCATAATTTCTCCGAATGCGAGCAGCTAATAGTTGTGAAGTGCCTTTCCCACTGCTACAAACTAATAAGACACTCACTTTCTGCGGTTGTTTTTCTTCTCGCTGTTCTTTCATCACTTGGATGTGTACGGCCAGAAAAGCAACCTCATCTTCGGGGATCGAAATCGAAAACTGCCAATTTAAGGCATGAGCTAATCGAAGCGCTTCCTCAAAAGACAAAGGGAAATTCTTCTTCACATCATTTAGAAACGGGTTATGAATGACTAATCCTTTTTGAATGCGATAAATAGCTTCTTTGATATGTGATACCAATCCTAACAAAAGACTTTCATTGCGTAGGGAGATCGTCTCATGAATCAATTTTCGTATCGTTTCATCAAGCAAATCATCGGAGTCATTCTTCTTCATCAACGAATCCCCATAGATATGAAGCGAAATATAATGAACTTCCGAAACTGGCAACGACAGAGAAAACGTTTCTTCTATTGATGCGATAAATCGATAAAAAGCTCTATTCTCCATCAAAGGATGGCTTCTTTCTTCGAAAGTCAGATAATTCTTCTCTTTGACCCGATCAATCATGATGATTAGATGAAGCAATAGTGAGTGATAGGCAGCATCATTAAGCGTAATTTGTTCTTTTTTCAAATACTCTTGTAAGAGCGTATCAACTAAAGAAATTTTTGTCAGGTCAATAAAATCATTAACAAACTGAGGAATTCCTTGAATCGAATGCAAATAGCGTTGCTGCTCTTGTGTTATTTTCCAATTTCCACCCCAGAAATAGTAGATCAAATCAAATGCTAAACGACGTTTTTCTTGTTCTGACAAATTCAAAAAGGAACCCTTCCCCGGTAAAACTTCAATCGTAACGTTAAAATGACGAAAGATCTCGCTTACCTGCCCCATGTCATTTTCTAAAGTTGATTTACTGATGTAGAGTGCATCTTGCAGTTGTTGACGCGTAAAATACGTTTTTTGTTTCAGTATTTCAAAGCAAAGAAACTGAATACGATCTTTTTTGCTCGTCGGTAAGTTTGATTCCTCGTTCCCATCAAGATACTTTAGAATTTCAGCTGAATCGCCATCAAGAAATACACCTACTCTAGGTTTGCGAACAAGCCTTATTGCTGTTTCCTGCAAAAATTCATCAATTCTCTTTAGCGATTGCGAAACTGTCTTTTGCGAAAGCGACATATGCAACCCAATTTTAGCAACCGTTGTTGGTCCATTCTCTAAGAGATATCGAATAATTGCTTTTTCCCGTTCACTGATCATGAAACTTTCACCTCGTCTACATTTCTAATGGTAGCTTTTTCTCAAAAAAATGAAAACACTTACTTTTACTGTATTGATTACAGTAAATCATAGGCACTGAAAATATTGCGCCGTTTTTTTATTCATGTGTACCCTTTCGTTTAATCCAGATTATTTACATATCTTTTGGTATTTTCATAGTATAGAGGATATTACTCAGTGGGAACAGAAAAAAAATACCAATGAACAAACGATACGTCTGTTTCATTGGTATTTTAACTTTTGATTCTCTAATAACGAGACACGCTTGAGCAATTCCTTCATCTATTGCCCCAACACCTCCGCCACCGAATAAACACCAGGGGCAAAGGTCTTGCCTGTTAGCTTCTTCGTCATGGCATTAAAGGTATAGTGCTCTTCTAGGACGACGACTTCATCGTATTGTTTTAATAGCGTGCGAAAATCTGCATCTGATAAGAGGAAATTCTCTCGGCCATCGACATTGGGTGAAAACAAGTAATATTTGCCGACATAGCCAACTAAGTAGCTGTCTACTGCTTCTTTATTGGTACTGACGACCAAGTATTTTTTCTGGTTTAGGTCAAAGCGATCGCCAGTAACGGCTGAAACTTGTGCTGGAATCGAAGCAGCATATTCACGATTGGTATAACGCATGCCATTATTTTCTGAAAGGATCAGCAATGTCGCAAAAAATAACAGAATCAAGGTACTGTATTGATAGATTTTTTTTGTGGTCAAGCTGGCAAAACTACGGTAGTTTCGCCGATCGATCGCTTGTTCATGATACAAATGATCAATGCCCCGGACCATGAAAAAGGTCATCAAACCTAATGCCAAGATCACAATACTCGAAGCATAGCGATCGAACCCTGCCAAAGACAGTGCTTCATCAGTGGGCATCGAGAACAAGAACATGGCGTAAATACCCAAGTAATAGAGACCAATAATACCATCGATCAACAGCAGTTCTTTTAGAAATGGATTGCGTTTTTTTATAATAAATCGGACAAATAGCCAACTGCCCAACAGGATGACCTGGATCAAGAGAATCCCTTGCGTGGAAACCGTCGTAACATCCGTGATCGTTTTGACAAAAACATCCGTAATCTGCTGCAGTATCTGAGAATCCTTTTCACCAAAAATCTGTTTATAAGCGGTCACGCTGACTTCATGCTTCGATTTAGGAAAATTCGCTTTGACATGCAGGTTCCAAAGAATCGCCGGCAGGACAGATAGCCCAATGGCAGCTAATCCTACAATCATCAAGCCTAGCCGTTGCCGCCAACGAATTGATGCCTGCCATAAGCAGACTAGTAAATAGCCACCTAAAATCAGCAGAAAAAAGACGGCACTATTTTTGACCAAATCAAGAGAGGCGCCAATCAAAAGAAAGTAGCTGATTGAAGGCAGCACTTTGCCTTTTAAAGAAAATAACCCGGAGATGCCTGCCAAAGTTAAAACGGGAAGAATGAAGTCTACCAGCAAATTATTCATTCGAATCGCAATATTAAAATAATTGAATACGGCCATGCTGGTGAAGACCAAGACAAAAGCCAGCTTTCTTTTCGGATCACGAATAATCGCAAAAAAACTATACAGACTACAGAAAATCAAAATCAATTGACCAATCAGCAAGACATTCTCATGATAGCCAACGATGATTGCTGTATAAGTAACAAACAGTGAGCTGCCTAAAGGATAGGAAGTAAAACTGATGATGGCATCGGTTGCCGTTGGCAATTGTCCCTGCGTATAAAGGAATTTAACGATCGTCGCCCAATGAGAGAAGTTGTCATAGTGGGTCAAATGACTGTGAAGCAATGTTAAAACGAACAAAGCAAAATAGCCATAAAACCACAGCATGATGGGCTCTTGTAAACCCCAGCGCACCTGATGGCGCTCCTGCCAAAAACGCCAAACGCATAATAGTAAGCCAAGACCAAATAAAAACCAGGCCCCCCAGATCAACCATCCTTTGGGACCATATGCGACAAAGGAAAGAACGAGGATCGGCAAACAGCAGGCAGCGATCCAGCTAATGTATTTGGTAAAATGACAAACTCGTACAAAAAGATAGGCATAGCCAGCTAATGATAAACCAAATAGACTAAATCGCAGCAGGATCTCGATCATCGTCTGCCTCCTTTCTCAGCAAGCTGTCTACCCATTCTTGGAGGGCTACTGTGGAACGCAGCTCTGAAAGATTGCTTACTTGATATATCACTTGATTTTCTTTTGGCTGAAGCGTCGCTTTTTCAGCGTGAAGCACAAGATTACTGATCGGTAAGTTTAGATGGACCGGCATCTCGACCTCCTCTGTTTTTGCCAACGTGAACTGATCAAAACCAAATGTTGTGACCGCATAGGTTCCTTCATCAAAGTGCCATTTTTGATCAATGGTCAGTATGGGCACTCTTTGAGGCGGCAATGGCTTTTGTTTGGCTTGCAGCAGATGCTTACCGAGATTTTCAAAAAGACTGTCAAAGAAGGTCATCCACGGATCCCGCAGAACCGGCAGGCTTTGATTGAAGCCATCATAAATGATCTGCAGATAGGCTAAGTAATCTTTTTCTGTCAACTGGTTTAAAGCAACGCCATAGACCCATCGATCTTTTCCAGAAAAGACGCGGACAATATTTCCAGTCATCTCTGCTTGGTAGCCATTACGGGTGATTTTAAAAGTCAGCGGCGCATCTGGCGGAAAATAAAGAGGAACGTCAGAAACGAAGGACAAGCCATTTTCTGAGATATTTTCTGTCATCAAAGAATAGCTGGCGTCTTGGTCGGAAACTTCAACAGGATAATGGGCTCTGAACCGTTCCGTCGTTCGATAAATCGGGCGACCGAGATAAAATAAGACCGCAAAGGTTAAGTTAAAGAAATGGGTCAGCAGCCAGAAGGTCAACACACTGCCGTAGAAAATCTCTGAGCCGAATTTGCCGTAATTAAACTTCACTAAGCCGATAATCGTCAAAATCAACAGCAACAAATGCGGCACCACAAACAACAAGTCTTTTTTAGACTGAGTTGCTGCTTTATTAGTCACCTTGAAGCGGGTCTCTTTGATGCCAATGGCTTGCAAAAAGACAGGAATCACTAGGTAAGGTGCAAAAATCGTTTCCTGGATCTCGCCCCAACGCTGCGTTCGAATATCACTGCTCAAATCCTGCATCGCCAAATGCAAGAACGTATAGCTTGGCAGCCAAAACAGCAGCAAGACCCAAAAGTTTGTCTCTACGACCCTTACATTAAAGACGGTGTACAAAATCGGCGCGAAAATAAATAGTAGCCGTCGTAGAAACGACCACCAATACAAATAGCTGTTTAAGAAAACCATTTTTTGCGCCAAAGACAACGTCTTATTCTTAAAAAGATGGAGATTGTGGACACTTTGGACCACTCCTCTTCCCCAGCGAATTCGCTGCTTTAAGGCACTTGGGATATCAATTGGAGACAGACCGCTGGCCATTGGCTGCAGTGTTGATAAACTGCGATAACCTTGGCAATTGATCAAGGCGCCTAATTCAAAATCTTCCGTGATCGTGTCCGTCGGAAATCCGCCAGCGGCTTCGATCGCTTCTCGTGCAATCACCGTATTGGAACCTGTATAAATAGCGGTATCATGGGCGTTGTTCAAAACATTGACTTCTCTGGAAAAGAAGTCCTGCTCGTTAGGGATCGCCGCTTCTGAAAAAAGATTGTACTGAAAAAGATCCGCATTGTAAAAACTTTGCGGTGTTTGAACAAAGCCCAACGGTTTGATGGTCTGGTCATTGCGGCGTTCCTGCTGATTTGCCACAAAATATGGCACTGTTTCCAGCAAAAAATCTGAGTAAGGAATCATATCTGCATCAAAGGTCGCCACTAGCGGCGAATTGGTTTTTGATAATGCATGATTGAGATTGCCTGACTTGGCATGCTGATTGCCGATCAATCCGATATAGCCGATGCCAAATTTATCTGCCAGTGCTTTGACCTCTGGACGGTTGGTGTCATCTGACAAATAGATGTGAACTTTTTTGGGATCGGGGTATTTCATATGAACTGCCGCATTGACCGTTTTTAATAAAAGCGGCACTTCTTCATTATGAGTAGCAATCAACACATCGATCGCCGGATAGTCGGCTTCTGGCACGACCGGTTTTTCAAAGGGCTTTGCTTTGTTTTTGTTCCAAATCAACAGCAAGCCCGTAAAGTTCGATACGATCTCACTGCCCCAAAGCAGCAAACCAAACAGCAAGGCAAACCAAGACTCGTGCCATGGCAATGTATACAGCCCCCGCCATGATAAATAGATCAGCGAAAAGACAAACGCCAGAAAGTAAACGACTTTTTTCGCCCAAGGCAAACGTTTTTGTTCCACCTCAATCACTCCTTAAAGATGACATTTTTTTGCACATGGTAACTAAAGAAAAAGAGCAGGCAATCGACGCCTATTTTTAACAACACAGAATCTCCGATCGGTAGGATCAAATAAATCAGGTAGACGAGAAAAGAGGACAGCAAAATCTGTACGATCACCAATAAAAAATACTGCAGCATACTGTTCTTTGTCCGTTGACCAAAAACAAGCTCGCGATTGATGTAGTAATTGACGATCGCCGAAATCAATCGGGCACCCAACGAAGCGATCACGATGGAGGACAGATTGATGACAGACAAGAAATGGATCAATAACGCATAAGCGATCACATCGACAAAAAAGGAGACCACAGATGAAAACAAATACTTCAAAAAGACGCTATAGATAGCGACAGAATCTGCCAAGACCCGAAAATGGGAAGAGGCATTTTCTTCAATATAGATGGTTGCGATCGGTTGTGAAAGAATCGGCCACCCCCGCTTCTGGGCTTCGATTAGCATCCGCGTTTCATATTCAAAACGCTCACCTGAGATCGCCAACAAATCTGTCATGAATTTTCGAGGGAAAACCCTTAAGCCCGTCTGCGAATCCTCAATAGCAAGACCAGTCGCTAAACGCAGGATATTTCGGGTCAAAATGTTGCCGAACTTACTCCGCAAGGGCACTTCTTTGCCAAAGGATCGGGTCCCTAAAATAATGCTGTCCGGATGGGCTTGGGCCTTTGCTAAGCAAGCCATCATATCGGTATACTCATGCTGCCCGTCCGAATCAATGGTCACCATAAATTCAACAGCTGGCTGGTTTGTCAGCACTTCAGTGAGAGCGGTTTTGATGGCTGCGCCTTTTCCCTGATTCTTTGGATGGGTCAAAACCTGACAACCAAACTTCTGTTCCAATGCCGAAAAGACGGACTGATAAGCTGCCCCACTGCCATCATCCACGACCAAAATCGGCAGGTGCTGATTATGCAAACGAATTTTCTCCACCAGAGCCAGCAGTTTGTGGTCAGGTTCTAGCGAAGGAATCATGATTAAACTATTTTCCATATGCGCTCCTCATTTAAGGTAGTATTTTTGAAAACAAAAAAAGAAAAGAAGCCACCCCCATCAGTAAAGACAGAGTTGGTCGCGACCGCTGCGTTTGGCTCGATACAATGCTTGATCCGCACGTTCTTGCGTTTGTTGTAGCAACTCACCCCTTTGCCGTTGTGCGATCCCAATCGACAACGTGATGCTGACCGAATCACCGGCATCCAAGATGATTTCTTGGTAACGGATGCGCTTTTGAATTTTTTCAAGGAGATAAGCAGCAGCCTGTGCGTCTCCTTGGATCAAGATCGCAAACTCTTCCCCACCGATGCGATAGACCGGATTGCTCGCCGTACAGTAGGTCGAAAAAATACGAGCGATTTCTTGCAAAATCACATCCCCGGCACGGTGTCCGTAACGGTCATTGTAATTTTTGAAATGATCGATATCGATCAAAGCGATCGATAAGTCCACCTCGGTCGTATCTAGGCGTTGGCGGTCATCTTGAAATTTACGAAAGTTGTTCAACTGCGTAAGATCATCGATTTTGACCAATGCCAAAATGCGCTGCATATCATTGACTATCGAATAAAGGAAAAACGCCAACGTATAGGCGAGAATGCCATAAACTATATAAATTAGGGTCGTTTTTTGAATATCACCCGTCAAATAAAAACCAAAAAGAAAGGAGATAGCGATCAAGTAGGTTATTGATAGGAACAACTCTTGTTTGTCAGTAAATCGCCGTTTGGCCCAGGCATGCAGAAATGTCAGTGTCACCATCAAAAAAAACGTAAGATATAAGTTCAGCCAAGAAGATTTTGATACTTCAAACAAGAAACGCCCTAACGCTAGATTGACCATCGTCGGTACGGTCACCTTCCACCCCAGATATTTCATGGAAAAAGCGTAAAGCAAGAAGCGCAGGTCAAATCGCGTTTCGTATACGACATAAGAGAAATTCATCATCAGCATCCCCACCACGGTTTCACAAGCAATCGCCGCTGCGATCTGTTTCGCTTTGAACGTCCCTTGGCCAACGAATCCGTCACTGATTTTGAATAACAAATAAATATTGATGATAATTGCGCCTAAATTTGCGAGTGTATTGACAACCAGCGTATTTGCCATTTCCTGTGCTTCCTTTCTAAAAAAAAGAACCCTTACTTGCTGATTCGACGGGACAATTCCAGAAACATTTCATTGGAAAAGCGGACAAAGCATCAAGTAAGAATCACTATTAATTATTGACAGTTTTTATCACTCTTGATTTAGAATAATTTACCAGAAATTATACATAGTTTCAATCTTTTTGTTGATATGCGAAGATTCTCAAGATAAATAAAATAATCAAAATGTATATTTTGTAAATAAATAACATTATTTCTTTATTATTACTAACAATTTGTGCATAAAGATTTAATTCTTTGTGAATTTGTGCAAATCATTTTTTCATTATTTTTTTACGTCTCAGGTAAGGTGCACACCCGGTTTCGACCACTTTGTTTTGCGAGATAGAGTGCTTGATCGGCTCTTTCGACGGCTGCCAAGATATCCCCATGACAAACGGTGCTCGCTTCAACGCCGCAAGACAAAGACATCGTCCCTTTTTCAAAATTAGCGACAGGAAACATACTACTAGAAATGGTTTGACACAGTGTCGTCATCGCAGCTACGGTCTGTTCTTTGACATCCCCTTCGATCACGACACAGAACTCTTCGCCGCCATAACGATAAAAGGAAAAGGTCTCGGCAAAATGCGCCTCTAAAAAAGTGGCCGTCCGTGAGGCGAAAGTTCTCAATAGCTCATTTCCGGCGATATGACCATAACGGTCGTTGACCTTTTTGAAGTGATCGAGATCGATCATGGCGATCGTCACAGTCTTTTTCTGTGAAACGGCTTGAAGCAGATCGTGGTTATAGGTCCCATAGTTGAAGCAGCCGGTCAACGCATCGATCTTACTATTCGCTAACTCTGCCAGTACTTGGTATTCTTGCCCCTCAATCAATCGATGCAACCACATAAAACTTCCTAGCAGCACGAAAGAACCAACAAATACTGCCAACATCGCTTCCCAGTCATAGGTCGTCGTATGATGGACTAGCATCGAAAAACGCGGTGAGAGCAGGCAGGTCAAAAAATACATCATATAAAATTGCTGTTGCGGACGCAGCGACTTGATTTTTGATAAGAGAAAATCAAGGACAAAGACACCGACACCTAATAGCGGTAAATAAAAGGCTTTGCCAATGTCAGAAAAACCGACAAACAGTAAATAGAAAACGACCATACACGGCGTTATCAAAATCAAGATCTTGCCACGATCACCATAGAAAAAATGACTCGCAATAAAAGCAGTTGTGTATTGATAACAGATAAACCCAACTGAATTCATTGAGAAAGAAAGAATAAAATACAAATGCGTAAACGTCAGAATACCAATAATAAAATACTTAAATGGACGAGAAACCGATATTTTTTGCACACTTCGTACAAAAACATCTGCGGTCACCAGTAAACTGGCAATCATCAGCGGCAAACCAAACGCCAAAAGCACGCCTCGTTCTAACATTCCATCACAATCGCTCTCCTTTAGACCATAAATATCCTTGTTGCAAATGCACCCCCATCTCAAGCAACTGGACCATTTTTTCGCGGTTCTCGATCCCTTCAACGATCAGCTCAAGCTGATATTTTTGGGCAACCTTCAACCAACAAGCCAAAAAGCTGAAGCCAATCTCCTCATCAAGCTGAATAAACGGTAACAACGAAAATTTCAAACAATCAACGCTGGCAAGATTGGCAAAGACCAACGAGAGGGTATTTTGTCCGCAACCGATATCATCGACCGCGATCACATAACCATAAGCTTTAATTTTTGCAATGGCTACAGACAAATCAAATGACTCTTGCTGTATGCGTACGGGGTGTTCCGTCAATTCAATCTGCAACTGCGCCTTATAAACAGCCATCGTTTCAAAAAAGGACCACGTAGACTGCCACAGCAGCTGTTGTGGATGTATATTGACACTAAAGCGGGTTTCCGGCTTTTTTTTGCATAGACGCCGCAATTCCTTGGCATACCATCTCATCAATTGCTGATTGCCACTTTCAGTTTGAATCATTGTGCTGAATTCTTGCTGTGGAAATCGGTTGTTCTTCTCGCTACGTAGCAAGACTTCATAGCCATTCACCTCTTGCTGACTTAGCGATTTTACCTGCATGATTGGTTGACACAACAGATAAAGGCGGTCTGTGTTCTCCCAAGTCGTTTCATTTCCCATCTTCGTTAAGCCCCCATCTAGTAAAGTTATCACTTCCGAAAATCGGCAATATTCCTGTCATCGCTCGTTTCTCATGCTATAAAATGGTTCTCTCAAAGGAACTGATTTGCCTAAGTATACCAAACAGAACCAAAAATGCCCAAATATTTTAAATTCTCTGAAAGAAATTTCTGTGAAAGAATCGACTGTGATTTTCCGTTCCACTCCATGCCTGTTTCATAGAAATGCCCCAAAGCAACCATTGCTTTTTTCAATTTCGTAGAAACTAGCTTGTTGAAAGTGGCTTCTTCCATATCAGTCTCCTGTTTCTTTAAGTACTTATAAAAAAACCCGATTCTTTTTAAATAACAAAAAAACAGCAAGAGTGCTTGCTGTTTTTTTCTACGTATCTCTTTGACTGGGGTAGCTGGATTCGAACCAACGCATGACGGAGTCAAAGTCCGTTGCCTTACCGCTTGGCTATACCCCAATAATGGTGGAGGAGAGTGGATTCGAACCACTGAACCCTAAGGAACGGATTTACAGTCCGTCGCGTTTAGCCACTTCGCTACTCCTCCAAAAGGTTTTTCTCAAACCTGACAATAGTTATAATACCGAAAAAGATAACAAATTGCAAGAGCAAAAAGTAAATTTTTCTAGAAATTATTCATGTAAATTCCATTGACGAATAATCATCTCGATGGCAGCTTCTAAGCTTCTGCTCGAACCTAGATCTTCATCCCCTAAAAAGCTTTGAAATTCTTTTGGTCCAGTTGTTAAAATCTCACCAATGCGTTTTTTTCCGATGAATAATTCATTGACGGTATAGTCTTTGCCATGAATGGCTTTTGTTGTTTCTTCAATACGTACTTCGATATCTTTATTTTTCTTAGACATGGTTGCACCTCTTTCTTTACAGCACCTTCCTATTTTAACAGAAAAGCAACAAAAGAAAAAGAAAATCTCTTCTGGAAATAAAAAAAGTAGCCAATCTTTACGATCAGCTACTTTTTCTTAGATCACTTCTGGTTCGTCAAGACAGCACTCGTCACGGTATAGCCTGCATCGCTTAAAATTTTCTCGATTGCTGCGACTTGCCGTGATTCTACTTGGATCTCAACAACTGTTTTTAGTGCCATCCGATTTACCACAATCGTCAAAATACTCATCTGATGATCCGCAAGGAGTTTCGTCACGTCTGCTAAAACACCCACATGGTCATCCGTGATCTCAATGGACACTCGTGTTCCACCATCGTGGTACCCAGTGATTTTCAAAAAGGCATCGAAAATATCATTGTTGGTAATGATTCCCACTAAGGCATCATCATCCATGACTGGTAAAACCCCAACGTTTTCACTTCGCATCACCGAAATCGCATCCTCTAATAAAGCTTCCGGTTCAATCGTGGTCACTTTTTTCAACATGATATCAGCGACCGTCGTTTTATTTAAGAGATAGTTCATTTCATAAACGCTTAAGCTGGTCGCTTTTGAGGGAGTTGCTTCAGCGATCGTTCCTTCTGTGATCAACCCTACTAATTTGCCATCATCAACGACAGGTAGACGATGGATATCGTGCTGCTTCATCACATCTATTGCATCAAAGATCGGTGTTTGTGAATCGACGGTGATGACCGTCTTCGTCATAAAATCACTTACGCTCATTGTTTAACCTCCTAGATACGCTTTTCTAACTTCATCGCTTGCTAGTAATTCTTCTCCGGTACCTTCTAAAACGATTTTCCCGGTTTCTAATACATAGCCGCGATCGGCAATCGATAAAGCCATTTTCGCATTTTGTTCGATCAGCAGCACAGTCGTTCCTTGCTGCTTGATTTCTTGAATGATGGAAAAAATTTCTTTGATAAAAATTGGCGCCAAGCCCATCGATGGCTCATCCAGCAAAAGCAAGCGCGGTTTTGACATCAATGCCCGCCCCATTGCCAACATCTGCTGCTCACCGCCAGATAATGTCGACGCATCTTGCGAGAGGCGTTCTTTCAATACAGGAAACTTGCGATAAACTTGTTCATAGTCTTCTTTGACACCACTGTCTTTACGCAAGAAGGCGCCCATCTCTAAGTTTTCTTGAACCGTCAAACCGGAAAAGACGTGCCGCCCTTCTGGCACCTGCGACAAGCCGTTTGCGACGATTTTTTGCGGTGCTTCTTTCTCAATTTGCTTTCCTTCAAAAGTGACGGAGCCTTTTGAAGGACGGATCAATCCAGAAATCGTCCGTAAAATCGTGGTTTTTCCGGCACCATTGGCACCAATCAGCGAAACGATCTCTCCTTGATTGACGTGGAAGGAAACATCATGAACTGCTTGGATCATGCCGTAGTGAACACTTAAATTTTGAATTTCCAGCATCAGATTTCCCCTCCTAGATAGGCTTCGATTACCCGTGGATTGTTTTTGATCTCTTCTGGTTCACCGTGGGCGATGACTTGCCCGTATTCCAGTACATAGATCCGTTCGCACACTTCCATGACCAAACTCATATCATGCTCGATCAAGAGGATCGTCAATTGAAAATCTTTTTGGATCTTATAGATCAGCTTTGTCAGTTCTGTTGTTTCCTGAGGATTCATCCCCGCTGCCGGCTCGTCAAGAAACAAAATTTTTGGCTCTGTAGCCAATGCGCGTACGATCTCTAAACGGCGTTGCTCGCCATAAGGCAAATTTTTCGCTAACGTTTGGCTTTTGCCATCCATATCAAAGATCCGTAACAGCTCTAAGGCTTTTTTCTTCATGGATTCTTCGTTTTTGTAATACTTTGGCAAACGCAAGATGCTCGTCAGTAGTCCTTCTTTATGCTTACTGTTCATAGCGATCAAGACGTTATCCATTACGGTCAAGTTTTTAAACAAGCGAATATTTTGGAAGGTTCTTGAAAGGCCTAAATCCGCGATTTTATAAGGCTTCACGCCATTTAAACGTTTTGGCTTACCTTGGGTCTCAAAAAGCACTTCGCCTTCACTAGGCTCATAAACACCTGTCAGGAGGTTAAAGAGCGTTGTCTTGCCGGCACCGTTTGGTCCAATCAACCCGACCAGCTCATTGGTATCTAGATGGAGGTCTACATGAGAAACAGCAGCTAAACCACCGAAGTTTTTCGTTAAGCTTTTAACTTCTAATAGAGGCATCGTTGTCATCCCCCTTTTTTCTAAATTTGTCCAACAGTCCTTTTACGGAGAATTCCCAGGTCCCTAAAAGTCCGCTTGGTTTAAAGATCATGATGATGATCAAAGCCAATGCATAAATGATCATGCGCAAATCAGAGAAGCCTTGCAAGTACATGTTTAAGATTCCTAGCACTACTGCCGAAACAACCGCTCCTGTGGTACTCCCAAGCCCTCCAAAAACGACGATGATCAACACATCGATCGATTTCATAAAACCGTAATCTCGTGGGAAAACCGACTGCTGATAGCTGGCATAAAGGGTACCAGCAATGCTTGCCATCACTGCCCCCATCACAAACGCAATTACCTTGTATTTCGTTGTGTTGACCCCCATCGATTCTGCAGCGATCTCATCTTCCCGAATCGCTAAAGTCGCTCTGCCTGGTCCGCTATGGATAAAGTTTGAAACGACAAGAATCGATAGAACGGCAAAGAGAAAGACGATCTGCCAATTACTGAATTGGGGCAATCCGAAAATTCCAGCAGGACCATTGGTCAAGCCTCGTAGGTTCACCAACAAGATCCGAATGATCTCTGCCACACCTAGGGTAGCGATCGCTAGATAGTCGCCTTTTAAACGGAGGGTCGGAATCCCAACCACTAATGCGACTGCACCTGAAACCAGCATCCCCACCAGTAAACCAGTTAAAAAGCCGCCAAAGGTTGGATTGCTTGCCGACAGGATCGCGCCAGCATAAGCACCGATTGCCATAAACCCAGCATGTCCTAAGGAGAATTGCCCTGAAAAGCCGATGATTAGATTCAAACTGACTGCCAAGATGATATTGATTCCGATATTGACGATGATCGCATCAGAGAACAAATTAATCATTCCGCCATTGTAGGCTGCAAATAATCCAAAATAAAGAATAGCTGCCAGAGCGAGCCAGATTAAGTTGTAACGTAAATTCTTTTTCATTTCTGCCACCTACACTTTCTCTTTGATATTTTTGCCGAGGATCCCAGCTGGACGAACCAACAATATAATTATTAAAATGACATACACTAAAGCATCCTTGTAATCAGAAAAACCAAGCGCTGTCGCTGCTGTCTCCACTAAACCGATCACAAAGCCGCCTAAAGCTGCACCAGGAATGATCCCGATCCCGCCGAGAACCGCCGCAACAAAAGACTTCAGACCAGGAACGACCCCCATTGATGGATCAATGGAATTATAATACAAACCGATCAGCATCCCGCCAGCTGCAGCTAAAGCCGAGCCTAAGGCAAAGGTAAAGGAAATCGTTCGATTAACATTGATCCCCATCAAACGCGCTGCATCTGCATCAACACTTACTGCACGCATCGCTTTTCCCATACGGGTCTTTTTCACGATCAATTGCAAGAGAATCATTAAGGTAACCGAAACAGCCAAAATCAATAACTGGACATTACTTACTTGAACAAACCCGATGGAATAGGTTTTTCGTTCGATTGCTTGCGGAAACGGGCGCACATTGGCAGAAAAGAAAAAAATCATGACATTTTGCAAAAAATAAGAAACCCCGATTGCCGTAATCAATGCCGAAATTCGCGTGGAATTTCTCAAAGGACGATAGGCTAAAAATTCAATCGTTACCCCAAGTGCTGCACTGGCGATCATCGAAATGAATAACGCTGGGAAAAAGCCCAATTGCCATTGATTGATCAAAAAGTAACCGATAAAACTACCAATCATATAAACTTCTCCGTGGGCGAAGTTGATCAGCTTGATGATGCCATACACCATCGTATAACCCAACGCTAACAAGGCGTAGATACTGCCTAGAAACAAGCCGTTGATCAATTGTTGGATCATCATTTCCATATACTCACTTCCAATATCATTTATTATGGTTCTTCTCATTAGAGAAAAGAAACTGAGACAAACACATCAGGTCTGTCCCAGTTTTCACTGCCAAACAACTACAGGTTTTTAAGGTTCCACAGTGTCTGCTGAGGTTTCCTTCCCGTCAGTCAATCCTAAAACAACTGCTGATTTCTCAGGGTTATGATTTTCATCCATTGTGATTTCACCTGTCACGCCGACAAAGTCTTTCAGTTCAGACAAACCAGCTGCAATTGCCAATGAATCTGCTGAGTTTTGATCTTCGATTGCTTGTTTGATCATGTAAACTGCATCATAGGCTAACGCATTAAAAGCAGAAGGTTCTTTGCCATACTTTTCATTGAACGCTGCCACAAAGGGCTCAACTTTGTCGTTTGCTGGTGCTTTGGTAGAGAAGTGACCGGTATAGTAAACATTGCTGACATTTTCTGCACCAGCTGTTTGAACCATTTTTTCATCACCGAATCCATCGGCACCAATGATTGCTTGATCAATTCCTAATTCTCGCGCTTGCTTGATGATCAAACCAGCTTCTGTGTAGTAGCCTGGAATGAACAAGACATCGAAGTCGACATCTTTGATTCTTGTAAGAACTGCTTGGAAATCTTTGTCGCCTTCAGTAAAGTTATCTTCTAAGACAATTTCGCCTGGGTAACTTTCTTTAAATGCTTCCGTCAATCCAATTGCGTAATCACTTGAGTTGTCTCCCAAGATCACGGCTTTTGATGCATCCAAATTTTCAGCCGCATATTTCGCTAAGATCGTTCCTTGGAAGCTATCTTGGAAACAAGAACGGAAGGCAAATTCTTGCACTTTCCCACTAGTATAAGTAATCGCATCGTCAGTACCTGAAGGTGTAACCATTGGTACTTGTGCTCTGGTCACGTTAGGCAAAGCCGCTTTCGTAGCACCAGAAGTTGCTGGACCAATGATGGCTACAACTTTATCATTTGTAGCTAAGTTGGCTGCTACCGTTGCAGCTTCATTGTTATCTGATTTGTTATCTTTCGAAATAATTTCAATTTGTTTTCCAAGAATACCGCCGGCAGCATTGATTTCTTCTACTGCTAAGTCGATTCCTTCTTTTTCAGCCGTCCCATAAGCAGCTACGGCTCCTGACAACTCTAAGTTGGTTCCGATCTTGATGGTATCTCCCTCTTGTTTATTGCCACCTTCAGCAGCCCCGCTGCCATCCGTTGATCCACCTGTTGGTCCAGCGCTACATGCTGTCAACAAAAACAAACTCGCAAACAAAAACGCAAATTTCTTTTTCATAATTTTCCTCTCCTTCACTTCCCCTGAATATGTTATCCAATATACTGAAAAATCTGGAAAATGTCAACGAATTATCAGAATATTTCACCTATTCAGAATTTATTTTTTTTACTAGGAAAAAATAGTGTTTTTAAAACACTGTTCCATCAATAATGGAATCGCTTTTCATTTTTTTGAACAAAAAGAAAAGCAAGCAAAGTTTTTTTTCCTTTGCTTACTTTTTGATCGTTTCGAATTGCTTCATTTTTTGTCAAAAGGACGTTTGAAAACATTACATCAAGATGTTAGCGGCTATTTCGTGGATACAATGCTTGAAAATTGGCTGCCGCCCCAACTAGATTGGCATCGTTGCGATAGTCACATAGCTTGATCAGTGGGACAAAATCATTTAAAGCTTGATCTGCCAACATTTTTTTCAACCGTTGATTCACTTCTTCTAACAAGCCATTTTTGGCACTGACACCGCCACCGATAATGATCACTTCAGGATCAAAAGCAAATTGAATACTGAATAGTCCTTGCGCTAAATAGCGGTAAAATTTATTGACTTCCTCGATCGCAATGGCATCCCCATCTTCTGCACGTTGAAAGACCTCTTCGCCGGTAATTGTGGTTCGATCTACACCAATTCGATCACAATAACGCCAAGCCATCTGAACCGCTGTCCCTAGTTGCGAAAATGTTTTGCCTTGATCCAAAATCATCAACCCAAATTCACCGCCGTATAAATGTGCCCCACGGACTAGCTCACCATTTTGAAACAGGGTACCGCCAACGCCTGTTCCGATCACAACGAAAGCTGCTTGCTGATACTCTTTGCCCGCTCCTTGATAGAATTCAGCCATCCCAGCGCAATTGGCATCATTTTCGATGGTTACTGGTACCCCAAACACTCCTTCGAGTTCAGAGTAGATGTCAAACCCATGGATATAAGGAATCGCACTGATACCGTCGATTCGACGTTCTTGGGCATTGACTGCACCTGGAGCACTGATCCCGACCCCTTCGATCTCTTCGTTTACGCTTGCTCTTACTTGCTGCAACTGGGCTTTCATTTCTTGCCACGTGCTTGGTGTAGTAAATTTGCCTTTACTCACCAAAGAATCCTGTGCCCAGACGCCATATTTTACTGCTGAACCACCCATATCAAAGACTAAAATCGCCATTTTTTTCCCTCAATCCTTTATTATTCTGATACTATCTATTTTACCGTAAGTCCCTGCTTGAAGAAAGCGATTTCCGAGAACAATAAAAAAAACAGCCTAAAATTGCCATAGACTGTCTCTATGGGATTAGAGCTGCTTTTCCAAAATAACTTGATCGATCAACTGCTGCCCATTTTCGAAAATCGGTTCAGCATAGTGAGTGGTGAAATAATTATCCATCCGGTCTTTTTCAACATAGCCTTGCGTTTGGTACAAAGTCAGGGCTGCAGAGGGCAGACTACCAGTTTTGATCACTACAATCGGCCGTTTTGCCCCAAGGTGTTGACTGAGGATTGCTTCTTCGGCAGCTTGCAGCAATTGACGACCAATGCCCATTCCTTGCTTTTCTGGAGAAACGGCCACATTCATAATCTCCCAATTGTTGCCTTGATTTTGATAAACTAGCACACCAATCATTTCTCCAGCTTCTTCATAAACAAGTGTTTGGCTATTATATAGATAGCTTTCTACGACTGCTTTTTCAGGATCTGCATCCAGCAGCAACGCCCAAGGATACGCTTCATTAGAGTCGATTGGACGAATCATGGCTTTTTGGCTCCTTTTTTACATTTTTGTTGATTCCTTTTAACTTTTCCGATAACGGTACGTTGGTTTGACTTTGTCTTGCGTATTTCGTTTTAAAGTAAACGTCTGGGGTACGTAATCTATACCGCCTTTTACAAAGGGATGGCAGCGTAAGATACGAGCTACCCCCATCAAACCTCCTTTGGCTGCGCCATGGACTTGGATCGCTTGGATCATGTATCCTGAGCAAGTCGGATAATAACGACAGCTAGGAGGAAATAATGGGGAAATAAAACGTTGATAGAAACGAACAAAGCCAATCAAAAGTTTACTCATTTCTTGCCAACCTTTCTTTTTATGATCACGATTCAGTGAAGATAGATAGAAAAAACTAGGACTCAGCACGAGGCATAAGTCCTAGTTTGGGGTTACTTCATAAACTCAAAGATATGATTCCAAAGACTTGGAGAGAAGACTTTAAAAGGACTACCGTCGCCAATCACCCCATAGCCAATCATCGTTCCGGCTAAGAACAATAAAATAGCTAATAATATGACGATTAGAATTTTTATCAAGCTAGTTAGAATGTAACGGTTCAACTTCACTTTATTCTCTCCTACTCCTACTATGCGTTTACTGGTACGGTTTCTTCAACTGCTTCAGAAACTCGTTCCACAGAAGCACCTAATTGCTGCAATTTTTCATGGAATTTGTAATAGCCACGATCCAAATATTTTAGATTGCGGACACGTGTCCGACCAGTTGAACGTAGCCCTAATAAAATTAACGCTGCTGCTGCACGTAAATCCGTTGCATAGACCAGCGCACCTTGCAATTCATGGCCGCCTTCGATCACTGCTACGTTGCCGTCGATTTTGACATGAGCATTCATCCGACGCATTTCTTCTAAATGCTGGAAACGGTTCTCAAATACCGTTTCATTCACAACACTTGTTCCAGCTGCTAAAAGTTGAATAGCAGACATTTGCGCTTGCATGTCCGTAGGAAAACCTGGATGAGGCATTGTTTTCACATCTGTTGCCTTCAATTGTTCAGGTCCAACGACACGAATCCCTTCAGCTACTTCAGTCACTTCTGCGCCCATTTCGATCAATTTTGAGATCAATGGACGATTGTGTTCTGAGATCGCATCTTTAATAATGACGTCTCCTTGGGTCATCGCTGCTGCAACCATAAAGGTTCCTGCTTCGATACGGTCTTGGACGATCGAATGTTCCACCGCATGAAGGTGATCGACCCCTTCGATACGCATCGTTTCGGTTCCTGCACCAAAGACTTTGGCACCCATTTTGTTTAAAATGTTTGCTAAATCGACGATTTCAGGTTCACGAGCGACGTTTTCAATGATGGTGATACCTTTAGCTTTTACCGCAGCCATCATGATATTTTGCGTTGCGCCGACACTTGGGAAATCCAAGTAAATGCTATTGCCTTTTAACTCATCGGCGATCGCTTCTATGTATCCATCTTTTTGGATGATTTGCGCGCCTAGTGCTTGAAATCCCTTCAAATGCAAATCAATTGGTCGTTTGCCGATTGCACAGCCGCCAGGCATTGCCACTTTGGCATGACCATTACGGGCTAACAAAGGCCCCATGACTACGATTGAAGCGCGCATTTGGCTTACATACTCATAAGGTGCTTCGATCGCTAACTCTTGTGATGCATCGATCGTCATCGTATTGTTTTCTTCTTCAAAATCGATTGCGACATTTAAATGCCGAATCACTTCTTTCATTGTTAATACATCGGAAAGGATCGGTACATTTGTTAATGTCGTTGTTCCTTCTTCCGCTAATAAGCTTGCCGCTAAGATAGGTAGAACAGCATTTTTTGCCCCTTCGATCTTCACTGTTCCAGTTAATCGATTACCACCTTGAACGATCATCTCTTCCATTTATGTTCCCTCCAAATAATGCAGTGACTCACACAAATCTTGCCAATTATAGCATAATATTCGGTGTTTTTGCATATATTAATGAAATTCTTAAAAACCTGTTAAAAATAAATTACGACATAACGCAATCAACTCAAGGAAAAAAGTACTGGCGGTGTAGCCTAATGCAATCGCAAGAAACACCATGACCATTCGTATCTGAGTCGTTCGTAAGGCTTTAAAAAAAGCATCGATCCGCACAGATTGCAATGCCCAAAATGCTAAATAGATGAACGCTAAATGACTCACGATTCGAATGATTGCATCAATTCCATACACTTGCATACTTCCTGCTCCTTTTTCATAATTGAACATTCCTATCATACCACAAAGATGTCAAGATAAAAAATAATCTTTCTTGAAACCTTCATGAAAAGACTTTAAAAAGTTTTTAAAACGTTTTCTCGAATAAAAAAAACAAAGGCAAGATGCCCTTGTTTTTTTAGGAATGTTTTGACACGTTGATTCGATTAATGGCGCGGTGCAAAGCAACCGTTGCGCGACGAAGCTGGTCGATATCTTCGACTTGTTTGGCCTCTTCGATTTGACGTTCTGCACGTTGTTTTGCTCTTTCTGCCCGTGAAACGTCGATATCACGATCACGTTCCGCACTATCGGCTACGATGGAGACAACATTGTCCCGCACTTCAAGGATACCGCCATTAACGGCGACCCAGTCGACGTGAGTATCTGAATCGATCCGTTTGACCCGGACTTCATCAATCGTCAAAGGAACGATGATTGGGGCATGATGCGGCAAAATACCGATCTCACCATCTGTCGTACGTGCAACCACGATTTTCGCGTGATGATCGTAAACCAAACCAGCAGGTGTCACCACATTGACTGTTAAAAATTGATCCATGAGGTTCCCCTCTTTCTTCAAGGCTGGTTAATTAATAGCCAATTTTTTTCGCTTTTTCAATGACGTCTTCAATTCGTCCTACACTACGGAAGGCTTCTTCTGGAAGATCATCATATTTTCCTTCAAGAATCTCAGCAAAGCCTTTGATCGTTTCTTCAACTGGTACATAAGAACCAGGTTGTCCAGTAAACTGTTCCGCTACGTGGAAGTTTTGCGACAAGAAGAATTGGATCCGACGCGCACGAGCCACTAACGTTTTTTCTTCATCAGACAACTCATCCATCCCTAAGATAGCGATGATGTCTTGTAGTTCGCGATAACGTTGCAACGCATGCTGTACTTCAGTCGCTACTTCATAGTGTTTTTCACCAACGATTTCAGGTGCTAACGCACTAGAAGAAGAAGCTAGCGGATCAACAGCTGGATAGATCCCTTGTTCAGTCAATTTACGTTCCAAGTTGGTTGTTGCATCCAAATGGGCAAAAGCAGTCGCTGGTGCCGGGTCCGTGTAGTCATCGGCAGGAACATAGATTGCTTGAATAGAAGTAACCGATCCTTTTTTTGTTGAAGTGATCCGTTCTTGCAATTGTCCCATTTCGGTTGCTAGTGTCGGTTGATATCCAACGGCAGAAGGCATCCGACCTAGTAAGGCAGATACTTCAGAACCAGCTTGAGTAAATCGGAAGATATTATCGATAAACAAGAGCACGTCTTGTCCTTCTACATCGCGGAAGTACTCCGCTAAGGTCAACCCAGTCAAGGCAACCCGCATCCGGGCACCTGGTGGTTCGTTCATTTGTCCAAACACCATGGCTGTTTTTTCGATAACGCCAGATTCTTTCATTTCATTATAAAGGTCGTTTCCTTCACGTGTCCGTTCACCAACACCTGTGAAGACAGAGATCCCCCCATGCTCTTGGGCAATGTTGTGGATCAGTTCTTGGATCAAGACAGTTTTACCAACACCGGCACCACCGAAAAGACCAACTTTCCCCCCTTTTAAATAAGGGGCTAATAAGTCGATAACTTTGATCCCAGTCTCAAGGATCTCAGTACTTGTTGACAATTCATCAAAGTCAGGAGCTTTTTTGTGGATCCCACTGCGGGGTGCTTCTTCAGGAAACGGTGCTTCTAAATCGATGGTGTCCCCTAAGACATTAAACACCCGTCCTAAGGTTTCTGTCCCAACTGGAACAGAAATGGAGGCGCCTGTATCGATTACTTCCATTCCTCGTTGTAAGCCATCTGTTGATTCCATGGCAATCGTACGGATAACGCCGTCGCCAAGTTCTAAGGCAGCTTCTAACACAACTTTTGTTTTCTGCTCATCTTTTTTGTAAACAATCAACGCATTGTTGATATCTGGTAATGATTGGTCTAGAGAGAATTCCACGTCAACAACGGGACCAATGACTTGAACAATCTTGCCTGAACTCATTCGTATTCCTCCATTCGTTCTTGAAACTATTCTAACGCGGATGCCCCCGCCACAATTTCAGTAATTTCTTGGGTGATCGCTCCTTGGCGCGCTCGGTTATAAGAGATCGTCAAGTCCCCAATAATATTTTTGGCATTATCTGTTGCTGTTTTCATCGCTGTCATTCCGGCAGCATGCTCGGCTGTTTTTGCGTCAACAATCGCACCATAAATCAAGCTTTCAGCGTATTGAGGCAGTAATTGATTCAAAATTGCTTCTCTGGAAGGTTCAAACAAGTATTCTTGTTCATAACTTTCGGCTTCTTCAGGATCTAGATCGGAAATCGGCAACATTTTCTCCACACGAAATTGGCTAGTCAATGAGTTGATGTGATGGTTATAACACACATATAATTCATCGAAGACTTCGTTTTGGTACATCGTTGTCGCCAATGTTACGATTTTACGCACCTCGTCAAAGCTTGGTTGATCCGAAAGGTTTCTTAGCTCGTACGCCAAATTGATGCCCCGTGCTTTGAAAAAGTCAGCGCCAGTTGCACCAATGGCAATCATGACATACTCTTCTTCTTTTGCATGGTCTTCATCCAGCATGGTCATCATTTGCTTCAAGATGGAACTATTGTAGCCGCCTACTAGACCGCCATCAGAAGTGATGACGATGTAGCCTGTGCGTTTGACCGGACGACTAACCAACATACTGTTATAGTTCACACCATCTTTAGGACCAGAACCTGCAAGATCGGAAAGCTGCTGCGCAGTTAAATGCGTAACGATTTCACGTACTTTGTTGGCATACACTTGAAACTGTTTCGAATGAGCTTCAGATTTTGTTAATTTTGCAGCTGAAACCATTTGCATGGCCTTTGTGATTTGGCTGGTTTTTTTTGTTGAGGCAATTCGTTGCTTAATTTCATTTAATGAAGCAGCCATTTTCTCTCACCTCTTTTTATGCGTTTTGCATTGTCGATATTTTATCTTGGGGTGTCACCCGAGAACCGTTGGATGCCATGAAAATATCTTTGAATGCTTTAATGGTGTCATCTAACAAGCTTTCTTCTGGCAAGTCTTTCGTTGTCCGAATGGTTTCAAAAATCGTCGCTGCATTTGCTTCGATATATTCAAATAATTCTGCTTCAAAGTCCAATAGTTTATTGACTGGTACACTATCAATGAATCCATGCGTCAAGGCATAAAGAATCACGACTTGTTTTTCTACTGCCAGTGGTTCATGCAGTTTTTGCTTCAAGATTTCAACGGTTCGACGACCGCGGTTTAATTTGGCTTGTGTTGCAGCATCTAGATCAGACCCAAACTGCGTAAAGGCCTCTAGTTCGCGATAGCTAGCCAAGTCCAAACGCAAGGTACCGGCAACTTTTTTCATTGCTTTGATCTGCGCAGACCCCCCAACCCGTGAAACGGATAATCCAGCCGCTACGGCAGGACGAACACCAGAATAGAAAAGGTCGTTTTCTAAGAAAATTTGTCCATCTGTGATAGAAATCACGTTGGTTGGGATATAGGCTGAAATATCCCCTGCTTGTGTTTCAACAAACGGCAATGCCGTCATCGATCCACCACCTAGTTCATCACTTAATTTCGCTGCACGTTCCAATAAACGAGAATGCAAGTAGAAGACATCCCCTGGGTATGCTTCACGACCTGGCGGACGACGTAGAAGTAGAGAAAGTTCACGATAAGCGACCGCTTGTTTTGATAAGTCATCGAAGACGATCAAAACATGTTTGCCGTTATACATGAATTCTTCCCCCATCGCAGCCCCCGCATAAGGTGCGATATAAAGCAGTGGTGCTGGTTGTGAAGCACCTGCTGAGACCACGATCGTGTAATCAAGCGCACCGTAACGACGCAATGTTTCCACTTGTGCACGAACAGTTGAATCTTTTTGGCCAATTGCGACATAAATACAGATCATGTCTTGCCCTTTTTGGTTGATGATCGCATCAATAGCGATCGTTGTTTTTCCGGTTTTCCGGTCACCGATGACTAATTCCCGTTGGCCACGACCGATTGGTACTAAAGCATCAATAGCTTTCAACCCTGTTTGCATTGGTTCCGAAACGGATTTCCGTTGCATAACACCTGGTGCAGCTGCTTCGACTGGGCGTGATTTATCTGTTTCGATCGGACCTAAACCATCGATTGGTTGCCCTAATGGATTTACTACCCGGCCAATTAATGCATCGCCGACAGGAACTTCCATGATTTTACCAGTTCGTTTTACTTTGTCCCCTTCACGAATGGTTTCAAAATCACCTAGGATGATGATTCCGACATCGTTTGACTCTAAGTTTTGTGCCATCCCATAAGAACCGTTTGAAAACTCAAGCAGTTCTCCACTCATGGCATTTTCTAAACCGTGGGCGCGGGCGATCCCGTCCCCAACATATGTGACAGTACCGATTTCTTCTACAGAAAGTTCGTTCTGATAATTTTTAATTTGCTCTTTGATCAAGGCACTAATTTCTTCTGCTTTGATGGCCATCCGATTCACCTCTTATCTCTTGTTTATCTGCCGATTTTTTGTCGCAGATAATCCAGTTGGCTCTTAATACTACCGTCGATCACTTGATGATTTGCTTCAACGATGACACCGCCTAAAATCGTTGGATCGATCGTTTCTTTCAATTGTGCCTGCTTGTACCCAAGCTTATCGGCGATTTGCTTTTCGATTTTGCTTTTTTGTTCTGCTGACAAAGCAACAGCCGTTGTGATCGTTCCGAGAACAAGACCTTGATATTCATCGTAACGACGTTCGTATTCATCAATGATCAGCAATAAATCATCCATGCGATCATATTCGTAAACGATCTCCAAGAAATTTCTGACTAAACCTTCAAAGCCCTTCAGCAATTGATCGACTAATTGTCTTTTCTCATGAAGATCCAAACGGTTATCGGTCACGATTTGGCCGAATGTTGGAATTTCCTGATAAATCTGACGCAAGGTCAATAATTCTTGGTAAACTTCTGTCAAGCGCTGTTCTTCCATCGCCAATTCGAACAACGCTTTTCCATAACGTTTTCCCACTGTGAATTTATCGAGTTTCATTAACTGAACCCAATCCTTCGATATATTGATTGATTAGGGATTCATGATTTTCGGGAGTCAATTCGCGGCCTAAGATTTTTTCTGCGATTTGAAGCGAAAGTTCTGCAACATCATCTTTCACTTCTTTTAACGCAGTTTCTTTTTCAAGGGTGATATCTGAGTTTGCTTTTTCTTTCAAACGAGCCACTTCTTCTTTGGTCTCGCTCAAAATATTTTGTCGACTCAATTCCCCGCTATCTTTGGCGCTCTTGATGATCTCCGCAGCTTCAGAATGAGAACGTGCCAATTTTTCTTGGCGTTCTTTTTCTAATTTTGCTGCATTCAAGCGTGATTGTTCCGCTGAATCCAAATCATTGGCGATTTTATCTTCCCGTTTTTGCATCATGCTGCTGATGGCATCCCATGCAAAATGTTTCAATAAGAATAGCAAAAGAAGAATTGATCCGCTGACAACGATAATATTGCCAAGCATTGGATTTTGAACTTCCGCTATAACCAACTGATTTAGCATAACGATTCTTCCTTTCTGAAAGTCATTGTTTCATTAGAAAAAAGCAAAAACGAGTGCAATTGTTCGTTTCTGCCTTTTCGTGCTTGTCTTATCGGAAGACTAATAACAGCGCGATAACTACCCCTAGAATCGGTACAGCTTCGACTAACGCTACCCCGATAAACATTGTTGAACGTAGTTGACCTGACATTTCAGGTTGGCGTGCCATTGATTCGATCGTTTTTGCGATTACTTGTCCGTTACCATACCCTGCACCAATTGCTGCTCCGATAATTGCTAATCCTGCTCCAATAAAGTTCATTCTTTTTTCCTCCTAATTGTATGTCGATTCGATTAATGTTCTGCCACGATTTTGTGGCTCATAAATACCATGGTCAATGTAACAAATACATAAGCTTGGATCGCTCCAATAAAGAGCGAGAAGCCAATCCAGATCATTTCTAGCGGCATCACGATCGGCAATGACCACCAACCAAGACTAATAAACATGTTGGCAATCAATCCTAATAACACTTCACCAGCGAATATATTTCCATATAAACGCAAGCCTAACGTGATGACATTCGTAAATTCTTCGATGATTTTTAGCGGCAATAAAAAGCCCACCGGTTTCAGATACGAATTGATCAAGTAATTTTTGAAGCCCAACGACTTGATCCCAAAGAAATGTGTCAAGGAAATAACCATAAGTGCAAGTGTCAATGTAACAAACGGGTCTGCTGTCGGACTTTTCCATAAGGTAATGTCATCTGTCGTCACGATTTTTGTGACTAAGCCGATCTCATTTGCCACAAACACAAAAAGAAACATTGTTACACCGAGCAAATGAAAGTTGTTCACTTGAGATCCTGGTAGATTGTCCGCCACGATGCCACGAACAAAGTCAATGACCCATTCAATGAAGTTCTGCTTCCCTTTCGGTTTCATTTGCAGGTTACGTGTACAAATAAAGACCACCAAAAAAACAATAATACAAGAAATGATTGTCATCATAGCTACAGTTCCATCAAACCATATAGGACCGATATGAAACATAAGCGATTTATCTTCCAATCTTTCTCACCTCTTTTCCTGTCATCTCCAGAAAAAATCTGGTGTTACAATGCGTTTCCTCTCATAACAATCGGTATCATACCACCACGAATGGAAAATTTCAAAGCATTTTCAAGAAAATTAGACAAAAAACTCACAATGCCAAAAATCCTAAATTAATTGAAAAATCCTCGTGTCGCTATGTGGAAGAAAAAGCCTGTTATATCAACAGCTTTCCCTTAAATGCTACCAAATTTAGCGTGATTTTCAAAGCAATAACCTCTATCGGATTCTAAAAGAAGTTCTTAGAAAATTAGAAATTTCTAAGAACTCGGTCAATTTGTCTTTCTTGATCTTTGCGTTTCAAGGATTCCCGCTTGTCATATTCGCGTTTTCCTTTCGCTAAACCAATCAAAACTTTGGCATAACCATCCTTGATATACACCTTTAATGGCACAATCGTCATACCGGTATTTTTTGTTTCGCCAATCAGACGAGCGATCTGCTTTTTGTGTAGCAACAGTTTTCTCGTCCGCAATGGATCGTGATTAAAAATGTTTCCTTGCTCGTAAGGACTGATATGCACATTGACTAAGAATGCCTCACCGTTACGAATGCGTACAAAGCCGTCTTTCAAATTGATCCGGCTGTTACGGATCGCTTTGATCTCTGTTCCCTGTAAGACGATCCCCGCTTCGATCGTATCGAGGATCGTGTAATCATGGCGGGCCTTTTTGTTTTGGGCGATTAATTTCCCTTCTCCTTTAGGCACGGGCCATCCCTCCAATTATTTTTTCTTGATTCCTTTGTAAAAAGGTTTTTTCTTTTTCACTTTGCCAGCTTTTTTCGGCTTGCCTTTACCTGATTGCTCAAAGCGTTTCCCTTGGTTTTTCTCAGGGTTTCGTTGTTTTTTTCCACGGCGGCTAGCTTCATTTTTTTGATTGTTGTTACGTTTGTTGGCTTTTGGTGCTTGCAGTTTTTCAACTTCTTCTGCTGCTACCAGTTCGAAATCGATCTCTCTTGTTTCTGGATCAGCCTTTACGACTTTGATGCGAACTTTCTGACCAATTTTAAAGGTCAGGCCTGTCCGTTCACCCACAAGTGCCAGATGGTTTTCCAAATAATGGAAGTAATCTTGCTTCAGATTATTGATATGGATCAACCCTTCAATCGTGTTAGGCAATTCAATAAACAAGCCAAACTTAACGACGGAACTGATGATACCGTCAAACTCTTCTCCTACTTTATCGGCCATATACTCAGCTTTTTTAAGCGCATCGACTTCTCTTTCTGCATCGACTGCTCGTCGTTCCATTTGGGAGCTGTGCAGCGCGATGTCCGGCAAGATTTCAGCCCATTTGTTTTGGTTGGCTTCTGAGACATCTTCACTGTAAGATCGAATCAAACGATGCACGATCAAGTCGGGATAACGACGGATCGGTGACGTGAAGTGGGTATAATCTTCCGCTGCCAAACCATAGTGACCGACGTTTTCTTCAGAATACTTCGCTTGTTGCATACTTCTTAGTAGCATCGTATTGACAACCATTGCCTCTGGCTTATCTGCGACATCTTCAACAACTTTTTGCAATTGTTTTGGTGAGATCGAGCCATTGGTCTGCTTGACTACGATCCCTAAAGCAGATGCAAAATCAAAGAAGCGGCGCATTTTCTCTTCTTTTGGTTCCTCATGGATCCGGTAAATAAATGGTAAATGCTTCTGATTGAAATGACGCGCCACGGTTTCATTGGCTGCCAACATGAAGGATTCGATCAATCGTTCGCCGACGCCCCGTGCTCGTAGAACGATTTCTTGCGGGTGTCCTTCTCCATCGACCAAGACTTTTGCTTCTCGGTCTTCAAAAGAAACTGCCCCACGTTTGATGCGCATCGCTTCTAACACGTGATGCAAGGCGGCCATATCATGGAACATCGGTACTAATTCCGCATATTCTTTGGTGGTTTCTGGATCATTGTCTTCAATGATTTGATTGACTGCTTGATACGTCATACGGGCACTTGTTTGAATAATACTTTGGAAAATATTGTAATCTGTGACGATCCCCTCTTGGTTGATCCACATTTCACAGCTCATAGTCAACCTTGGGACATTCGGATTCAACGAACAGATCCCGTTTGATAAACGCTGTGGGATCATCGGAATCACACGATCCGTAAGATAGACACTCGTTCCCCGATCAAACGCTTCTTTATCCAATGCGCTGTTTTCGGTCACATAATAAGAAACATCGGCGATATGCACGCCCAAATAGAAGCTACCGTCAGGCAATGCTTTTACGGTCACCGCATCATCCAAATCTTTGGCATCCGCTCCATCGATTGTTACAATCTGTTGATCTCGCAAATCCCGCCGTTCCGGAAAGTCGGCAGGATCGATCGTATCTGGTACTGCGTCTGCCGCTGCTAAGGTTTCTTCCTCAAATTTTGTTGGAATCCCGTTCGCCACGACGATCGATAATATATCCATTCCAGGATCGTTTTTATGTCCTACAACTTTCGTGATCAACCCCTCTAAGCTTTTCGAATAACCTTTTTCTGGGTAATGGCTGATTTCAACGATCACAATGCTCCCATCTACAGGTCGAATCCCTTGAGCACCAATAAACACCTTTAATTCACTTAGTTTTTTATCTTTAGGCTGAACAACGCCATATAGATCCGACTCTTCGATCTCTTTTTCATCAAATAATGTAAACTCGCCGACCAACTGACTGATGGCCCGTTGTTTGATCTCAACGACTTTCCCCTCTGCACCACGATCTGAGAAAGGATCCGCAACGTGCACGATGTCCACAGCAACGGTATCGCCGTCCATGGCATAGCCTGTTGCTTCTTTAGGGATATAAATATCGTCTTCTTCTTCATCCAAAGTGACAAAGCCGAAGCCCCGCTCGTTGGCACGGAAGGTTCCTTCCACAAACACTCGTTTCATGGGTAATTTCACTTTGCCTTTTTTGTTAAAAATCACGCTGCCTTCTCGTTCCATCGCCGCTACTGTCTGAACAAGATTCTTAAAGTCTGTACTTTTTTGAAGTCCTAGACCTTCAGCAATTTCTTCCATTGAAAAACTTTTTTTGCGGCTTTCTTCGAGAAACTGAATGATTTTTGTTTTAATCGTTTCTGTCATAACTCACTCTTTCCAAGCAAGTGTTTCTAAGAAAGCAAACACATCCTGCTCTAATTTTTTCCGTTCTGGTCCAACGGTCACCACATGACCGCTTTCGGGATACCATTGAAGCGTATAGGGAACATGGGACAGTGCCCCTGCTGTTTTGAAAACCGTCTGTGGATCGATCATTTGATCCTTTCCTGCTTGTGATAGAAAGACTGGGCGCTCGATTTTCCCTAAATGCCCAGCTGTGGTTTGTCCGACTGTTTCGATTCCTTGCAGTTGCTCTCTGACCTTACAAGGGACTTCTGCCAATATTTCTTTTTGGGTCGCCTCGTCTAAATCAGCATAGGGTATGACCATTTCAGCATACTTTTCAAAATTGACTGGCACTTCATTCTTGGTTTCAAATAATGGCGAACAAAACAGTCCGCCCCCCATCAATGTTGGATCTTGTGTCAAACGATCCATCGCTAAAATCCCGCCCATCGAAAGTCCAAGAACGGCAACTTCTTCATAGCCTTTTTCTCTTACATAAGTAACTGCATCTGCAGCATCCTGCTGCCAAACAGCCATCCCTTGATTTAAGATATCATCTGGATTGGGCGTACCATGTCCAGTAAACATCGGAGTATAAACCGTGTAGTCTTTTTGTTCTAACGAACGACAAAGCATACGCACATCGTTAGGACTACCTGAATAGGCATGGAACAAAATGACTGCTCGCTTGCCGTGTTCAGCAAAAACCGGTTTTGGTTGATTAAATGTTTTCATGTTTCCTTTCACCTCACGTCCAATTCTACCATAGTTAAGAAGAATACTTCGACAAATGCGATCAAAATCTTCCCCTTAAAAAGAAAAAAACCTCTCTTTACGAGAGGTTCGCTAGCAAAATGATTAGTTTGATGAAAGAAAAGCCAAAATAAAGAGCAAGACCATCCAAACAAACCCTAAAATGGCCGTTGAGCGCTGCATCACTGCTTCAAATCCACGGGCTTTTTGCTTACCAAACAATTGATCCGCACCGCCAGTAAAGGCACTAGCTGCACTATTTTGCTTGCTAGGCTGCATCATGATCGTAATGACCATTAAAATCGAAATAACAATTACAGCAGTTAATAAGATATTATACACGTTAGCTCCTCCTTGCTTGCTAAAGTCGTCCTTTCTATTTTAGCATTTTCCGCTAGAAATTACTACTCCCTTTTTGTCATTGCTCGTTGCGTGACGGTTTAAAAAAAAGACTGTCCTTTCTGACAGCCTTTTTCTCATAGATCGCTTTCGTTCAAATCAGCGAACGAGTACGTCATCATATTCTGGTTTTTCTTTGAACTCTTTGACCGCAAAGGAGCAGACAGGCATAATTTTTTTCTCTTCCCGTCGTGCTTTTTCAACAACTGCTTTTAGCAATTTTTGCGCCAATTGCTGTCCGCGATAATCAGGGTTGACGAAGGTGTGATCAACTTCAAGTACATCATCTGGTGTTTCTTGCCATGTAATCTCACCAATTTCTGTTTCTCCATCATATAAAGCAAAACGCTTGTTTTCTTCTTTTATTTCCATTGTTTTCGCCCTTTCTATCAGACAATGTCTGTTTTTTGTTTGATATTCTCAATAAATTGCAAAACGGTTGGCCAATATTCTGGGGCATCTTTAACTGCCTGTAAATGTCCCATATTGGGAAAAAGGACTTTTTGTTTCGGACCAGCCGTTGCTTCCATTAAAGTATTGATTTCTTTTTCAGAAAGAAACGTATCCTTTTCTCCTTGTAAAAACAGCACAGGTAAATGGTTGCTGCCGACTTGTCGGGTCACTGAGATTTGTAGGAAGGGGTAGCCGACTAAGTGTTTACTGTAACGATTGGCTAATCGCAAAAAGCGCTTGACGGGTAACCGAGAAAATTGTGGTAGACTTGCCCGAATGGCACTATAAACGGACGTATAACTGCTGTCTGAGATCAAACCCGCAACTTGCACCGGCATGACTTCTCCACTGGCCAGCAGCAAAGTCGCCGCTCCCATCCCTAAACCATAGAGGAAGATTTGGGTTTGTGGGTCTTTTTCCAAAATCTTATCGATCCACAAAAGCAGATCCATCCGATCTAGCCACCCTAAGCCGATCTCTTTGCCTTCACTACGGCCATGTCCACGCAAATCAGGAACTAAAACATTGTGACCCGCAGCCCAGAATTTCTCGGCCGCATCTTGACAGTCTGCTTGCCCATCACTGCGATACCCATGCAAGCAGATCACCCACGTTTTAGCACACTGATCAAAGACTTCTGCTCTCAGGATCAGATCATCGGTGGTCGTTACCGTACATTCCGAACCTTGTGACCAAAAAGCCGAACTGCTTTTCGCGATCCGCTCTTTGTATGGAATCCCCAGTTTCTTTCTGCCTTCTTTTTCATACCATTCATTGTTACGCATAATAATTGCCGAAACAAAATAGCGTACGCCCTTTTTCATCACAGACGTGCGATATACATAGTACACCAAAAAAATAAAAATTAGCAGTAGTAGCAATAGCCAAACCATAGGATCCCCCCTTCATTTTAGTTTACCATTTACACCGGTTTTCAGCCAAAGTTTTGTCGCAAGTCTTAAATAAGTCCTATACTTTTTTAAGAAAAAATCTTTGTACTGACTTCTAGCGAAGGAGCAGTACAAAGATTTGTTTGGTTAAATATGTTTCTGTTTATAGAATAGGAAAGCAATCATGGTGAGTAAGATACCTCCAAGAACACTTAGTTCATAAGAGGATTCCTCGTTTGTCTTTGGCAAGCGTTTTTCATTATTTGTCTGGTTCTTTTTGTCATCCAGCTTTTGCTCGGCGTTTCCGGCTATTTTTTTCGGTTTATCAGACTTGTCAGAAGGTATTGGTACTTTGGGATCGCTAGGATCATTCGGTGTCTCAGGCGTTCTCGGCGTTTTTGGTTCGACATAAGTATTGATCAAATCATAGCCATGGACATCTGACTTGTATCCTTTGACAGCCACTTCTTGAATGCTATAGGTGTACGCTTGACCTTTCTCATCATATTTTGGCAGATCTTCAAAACGATAGGTCCAGTTGCCTTCTTTATCTGCTTTTACGGTTTGCTTGTCGATTTCTTTACCGTTTTGCATTAATTCGACAGTGATGCTTTCAGGACGGGTATTGAACTTGTTATCATAGTCTTTCCATGTCTTTGTTCCGGCTACTTCTGTCGTTTCGGTATTATGGTACGTGTTGACTAAATCATAGCCGTTGACTTTAGTGGTGTAACCTGGCACTTTTTCTTCTTGGATCGTGTACGTGTACACTTTTCCTTCGGCATCATACTTAGGCAGATTATCAAAGCGATAGGTCCAGTTCCCTTGGTTATCTGCTTTTACGGTTTGTTTGTCAATTTTTTTATCATTTTGCATCAGCTTCACAGTGATACTCTCTGGACGGGTGTGGAACTTGTTGCCATAGTCATTCCACGTCTTCGTTCCCGATACTACCGTTGTTTCGGTGTTGCGATAGGTGTTGACTAGGTCATAACCATTGATTTCAGTGGTGTAACCTGAAACTTTTTCTTCTTGGATCGTGTAGGTGTAAGCTTGACCTTTTTCATCATACTTTGGCAGATTCTCGAAGTGATAAGTCCAGTCGCCTTGGTTATCTGCTTTTACGACTTGCTTGTCGATTTCTTTATCATTTTGCATCAGCTTGACAGTGATGCTTTCTGGTCTTGTTTCGAATTTGTTATCGTAGTCATTCCATGTCTTTGTTCCGGCTACGTCTGTCGTTTCAGTATTGCGGTAGGTGTTGACTAGATCATAACCATTGATTTCAGTGGTGTAACCTGGCACTTTTTCTTCTTGGATCGTGTAGGTGTAAGCTTGACCTTTTTCATCATACTTAGGCAGATTCTCGAAGTGATAGGTCCAGTTGTTTTCTTTATCAGCTTTTACGGTTTGTTTGTCAATCTCTTTACCGTTTTGCATTAAGTCGACAGTGATGCTTTCAGGGCGGGTATTGAACTTGTTGCCATAGTCATCCCATGTCTTTGTTCCAGCTACGTCTGTCGTTTCAGTATTGCGATAGGTGTTGACTAGGTCATAGCCGTTGATTTCAGTTTTGTAACCTGAAACTTTTTCTTCTTGGATCGTGTAGGTGTATGCTTGACCTTTTTCATCATACTTAGGCAGATTCTCGAAGTGATAAGTCCAGTCGCCTTGGTTATCTGCTTTTACGACTTGCTTGTCGATTTCTTTATCATTTTGCATTAAGTCGACAGTGATGCTTTCAGGGCGGGTATTGAACTTGTTGCCATAGTCTTTCCATGTCTTTGTTCCGGCTACTTCTGTCGTTTCAGTATCGCGGTACGTGTTGACCAGGTCATAGCCGTTTACTTTAGTAGAATACCCTTCAACAGGTGTTTCTTGGATTGTGTATTCATAAGTCTGACCAGATTCGTCAGTTTTCGGTAGATCAGTAAATTCATAATGCCAGTCCCCCTCTTTACTTTGGGTAACCGTTTTTGTTTGGAATACTTCACCGTTTTGCAATAATTGAACCATAATGCTTGTCGGACGGGTATTGAATTTGTTGTCATAATCATCCCACGTTTTGGTCCCGCTGATTGTCGTTGTTTCAAAAGAAAGCAATTGATTCATGGCAGCTAGTTTAATAGTCGGCACGATTGTTTCATTTGCTTGCAGATCCCAGCGATGGGTTTCTGCGTTGACCAGCACTGTATCAGCAATGATACTGCCGTCAACATTTTGATGGACATCGACTGTATCACCAACAGCCAAGATGGTTCCTTGGAATGGACTATTAATCGAAATCGTTTGGCCCTCTGATTGGTCAACAAAATTCCATAAGATAACAGCATCATCAAACTCTTCTGTTTCATGGCTATTACGAGACGTACCATCCGTATATTCTAGTTTGATTTGGGACTTAACATTAACGGTGCTGGCTCCCTCAGTGTCCACATTGATGATCACAGGCGTATTTCCTCTTGTTAGCCCTTTAATGGTGATTGGCGTATCTTTTTCTAATTCCGTTTTTGAAAGAGAAACAACAACCTTTTGATCTTCTTTCGCAATTGTATCTTCTGAAAAAGAAATGGGTTTTTTATCAATCAGATAGCCGTCTGGCGCTTCCGTTTCCACAAAGGAATATTCTCCCTCTGGAAGACCAGCTTCGATCACCTGCCCATCATCATTTGTGACTTCTTCATCGACTTCCTTATGCGTCTTGTTGTTTTGAAGTTCGTAAACACCATCATCAAGTGGATTTCCTTGTTCGTCTGTCAAGGTCAAAACAACCGCTTGTGTCTCATCTTCGGCATCGGCTGTATTGATGACCCGCTGATTATTATCAGTGAAATCCTTGGTTACACCGGGTGTCTGCGGATAAGCTCCCAGTCTTTCTGACGTCGCCTGTAACGTTGAAAATGCCTGTTCAAAGTCTATATAAGGCTCACTCACGGATTGATCTTGAAAAACTTCGGAAGTCTTCAAGTGATCCATTCTCTGACCATTTACAAAAACGGCAGGTTGCTGATTTTGATCTGCTAAATCTACTGTGACTGATGGGCCAAAAACAACTTTGTTTTTTCTACTATCACTTCCTGATACAAAAGAAGAGTTTGCGATGGAATTGACCTTTTGAATATAATTGATTTCTGTTGGCAAAGAACCATCCTGAATACTGGTCCCAAAATTGACATTTCCGTTTAATTCACCAACGGCCAAATTTCCGTTCGTGTGTGTATTTAGCGTCGCATGGTTAGCAAAAATATGAAAATATTGCGCTTCTCCTAGAAGTGCGTCATCAACTTCAGGAACATCATTTTTAAAAATGCCCCCACTTGAAAGTTGTGAAGCTGCTGGCGCACTTGCTTGGGTATCAGGCGTTGATTCTATGGTTTTTGATGCAGTATTTGACGCCGTTTGTTGTTGTGACTCGCTGCTTGTTGATACAACCTTTTTTTCAGAAGCCTCTGTTTGATCCTGAGTATCAGAAAGTACGGCTTCTGTACTCGTTGCTTCTGTGGATTCATTTTCAGGTAGAACAACTGCTACATCTGTTGTGTTGATGATGTCTTCTTTCACTTGTCCATTTTTTTCATCTGTTTGAAGAAAGGCGGATTTGATTGTCAATGTTTGAAGACTTTTTGTTTGAAACGTTAGCGTCATTTGGCTAAAAGAACTGCTAGCGGTTTCTTCCATCAGCTGCTGTCTTTGCGGATCATATGTAAATGGCGTGCCGCTGCTTTGAATCGAGTTCGGCAGAACCGTTTGTTCCCCTTCACTCAAGCTGAATGCCAGTTGATTTGCTGCTTGTTGATTCTTTTCTACTTGGATCGTCCAAGTGATCTCCCCTGTGGTAGGATCTGGTAATGATGTCACTTGCGCTATGCCCTTTTCGTTTTGAAATAGGATTGTTTTGGGATTCTCCTCGGTGTCCGCATTGGCTGTGATGACTGATAATAAAGGCGCCAAATAGGATAAAATAAGTAAGGACAGCATGAACATTGGGTAAGCTATTTTTTTCACATAAGTACGCATTTCTCTTCCTCCAAACAACAAATTTTACTCAGGTGATTATCCTAATCGGAAAAAAGAGAAAATGCAAAATGACCCAAATTTTGATTCTGTGAGAAAAATGAGAGCAAAAGCCAAAAAATGGGTCCTGCTCTCAAGGGAATTTGTGAAAATGAAATAGGATTTCTTTTGTTTGAAAAACAATAGAATATTTTTTTCATGATAAATACTCAAAATCCAGAAAGAATCTTTTGTTTGTGATAAAAGTTCTTTCCTTCAAAACGCTTAAACACCAGGAGTGATTGGCTACTCGCTAAAATTTCACTTGTCAAAAAAAAATAATTGTAAACTGAAAATGAAAATTTTCATAAATAATCACATTATTTTCATTTTCGGTTACAAAAATTTTAGCAGATTCTTTAAAATCTTACTGTTATTTTCCCTTTATTTATAAGTTCTCTTAACTTTTACTGTACAAAGAAACGTCTTTATCATTTTTGGGACTGATGACTCATAATTGATTCTTCAGTCCCAAGTGTGTTTTTTGTACAACATATCAATCCTTATTGACGACAAGACTTTATTGCAAAGTCCGATGTTCTGATCTAGTACAAAAGACTAACCATGGAAAAAAAGGGAATGGTTATTGCAATCCGCTCGAAATTCACGTTTCCTTCTCCAAATTGACTATTCTTTGTCGTTGCTGATCAAGAAATCAAGCAATTCCGACTGTTCCGCAAAGATTGCTTCTACAGATAAGCTTCTATGATGACTCTTTTGCTTGGTAGCTTCTGGTAGCTCAGAATCAATTTGGTTAGTTGAAGATTCGAGGGACTTCTCAACTGGTAAAGGTTCTGCATTCACTTTCGACTCTAAACCGTCTGGCTTCATTGGAAATGGACTATTATCCTCAAAGTGATCTATCGAAGCATTCAGTTGACTTTTCCAAAACAACTCTCCGAAGAGATACACGCCAAGAGCATTTTTATTGTTAAACACTTTACAAGATAACCCCATCTTGTTGAGTGCCTGATTTACTGTATTTTCGTTGATCGTTTCTGAAGGAATATCTCTGATTAGAATTGTATCAGCATATTGAATATCTTGATCACTGTTTACATAATCAATCAATTGATCTGTCAAAGCAGTCGTCTCTTTTTTAACGATCTCAGTTAAATCTATTGTCTGACCTCCATTGATCGTCACGACAAATGGATTGTTTTTCTTAGCTGTGACAAGCATATCGTAAACGACGCCATGATCTAGCGCAAAGATAGGTGCGGGAGGATCCCCCTCATTTTCTTGATAAGCTTGTACCACGTTGCCTGCCAATTCAAACAAGCCGTCTGTGACTTTTGAACTTTTGATCAGTTCCCCATTTTCGTAGCTATCACAAGTGAGAGAATGATCATTGATTTCAATCACATAGGTCAACCCAGCAAGAATTTCTTCCACGCCTAACATCAAATGAATATCATTTCGTTTGCTTTCAAAAATTGCGCCCAGAGATTTCGGGATCAGCTTTACTCGCTCGATGCGGATCTGATAGTGCGTGCCATCAACAACTGTCTCGAATTCATCTGCCAGTTGTCTCTCAATGTCAGCAAGCCGGTCAAAACTTTCTGTTGCTACGCCAAGGCATAATGAACAGCTAAAGTAATCCTCTGCAATTTCAGTAAAAAGTGAGGGTCTTTTCGCTACTAAATAAGAGAGTATCGTTTTGATATATGTCTTAAATTTTTGGTCTCCCAGGATTGCCAACGGATTGCCAAATGTTTGATAGGCTTCTGATCGTCGACTATACAACTTGTCGAGTCCCCAAGTGATTTCTTTCTCGCTGCCCCCGAGAAGTATTCGTTTCCCTACTTTGTTTTTTAGGTAGATCGGTTCATTATTCTTTCCTAAAAGATATTGTAGATTATTTTTTTTGACTTCTGAATAAACAGAACTTCTGACATCTTGATAACCGTAGCCAACAACGCCTACTCGAAATTCATCAATGTCTAATGCAATGATTTTGTTCACACTAATCCCCCTAACTTCCCTATTTATCATGACTTACAGCTTCCCTAATAACACTATTGCTATTTCATCCTCTATTTTCCTGCCTCTTCTTGGATAAAGAATGCATTGGACAGTTCCTGAATTTTACTCATTTGTTCGTTGACTTCTGCTTCTAAAAGCAACAAGTCGCTGAAAATTACTTTTGTATTACGTATATGCCGTAAAAGTTCATTGGCTTTGACCAGCTGCAAGTCAATTTTTTTGCATAACTCTCTCAATTCTTCTTGGCTATTCTTTAAGACAATAAAATCGCGATAACCAATGGCTGACTGTCGTTTTTCTAAAATCATTTGTTGTAATCGCGCAATTTTACTATCCCGTTGTTCGATCGCTTGTTTCAAATCAGTCAACATCTGATCTAGTTCGCTGATTTGAATGATTGCGGATAACTTCTTTGTACTCATCGATTGTTTCATGCTTGACTTGCTCCTTTGCCTAGGAGTATTTTCACTTCTGAATCCATCAGTGCCGTTCTAGTAAATATTCCTGATTGCAGTAAACAACTAAATGAAAGAACATTATTTTTTATCCGCAGCAGCTCTTCATCTGTTAACTCACTTAATTGATGATCAATGTCTTCAATTGCGTTGATAGTAATGCCAAGTTCCAGTTTCTGTACCATCTCTGCTATAGCTGCTTCTTTCCATACAATGACAGGGATTCCTAACGAGAGATACAACGAGATTTTGTGCGGTGCATTATACTTCGTATATTGTTGGTAGTCACCACCATCAGGCAACTTATCATCCCACGCAAGTCCGAAACCATTTTTCTCCATCCTACGAACCAATTCTTCTTGCTCAAAAACACCACAATAATGAACATTCGGACCAAAATGACTGTCGTTTTTATCGCCGTATACAAGAATTTCCGTGCGATTGGGCCACTGCTGTAGAAAACGGGTTTTTGCCAAATTTCCTGCAAAGACAACTCGTTTTTCTGGTCTTTCATGACTGACACTAACATCTTGATGCTGATAGTCGAAAAATGGTTTTTGGATCATTCTCCGTGTCACGCCTCTTTCGACTAAGGCTGTCTGCATAGCTTGGCTATGAACGATCAATACTGTTGCTTCATTGAAAAGAGCAGATTCATCAAAATCGACTTTCCCACGTAACATCTCAGCGTCATGGATGAATAAACTCGTGTAAATCCCTCTTTGTTTCATTCTTTGTAAGAACATTCGGTCAAAATGGGCTCCGTTATAACTTGGATATTGATAGACCACGATATCTTCATAAGCGACACCAGCTGTAATGCCATCAATCCTTGACATAAGTGCATAATCATCTTCATTCTCATCGATATAACGATAAATATATAAAGGTTGATAATCCATCCCATTGGCAATGTGAAAAACATCTACTTTCGCTTTTTTGACTGAATCTGCTGCATTCGATTCAATGATCGTCGTCACCCACCGATTCACGCTTGTCCCATCTCCTTTTCCATCATTGCCCGCACAAACATCACTTCATCTTTTGGTAAGCACCATTCTGCACCCTTCAAATTTTTAGAAAACAGTTGTACAGCAGGATCTTCTTGTGCAGTATTCCTTGTAAGCAGCAAATATTTGACTAGTTTTAGAACTGTCTGATTATAGACATCAATATGCCAATGTTCCTCCATTAAACGACTTGCATGTTGAAGTAATTGAACCGCATCATCACAGCGTTGGATGTCTACCAAACATTCTGATAAATCTAATACGGCGCCTACTAAGACTGGCCGCAGTTCCGTAAAATCAGTCGAATTTATTTTCTTTAAAAGGCAGCTCTCTAACAAAAAAATTTGTTTTTCTAAAGATGAAGCGTGCAAGCCATAGCGCTGTTTGATGCGTAATGTAGCTAAATATAAAAGGCTGTCAAATAATGTATAAAAATCAGTTCCCAGAAAAAATGTTTCAAGCATTTCTAAACTTGCATCCGGGACTTTCTGGTTCATACAACCAAATACGAGGTCAGAATAGGCCAACATGAGTTTAAATATCGTATTATCCTCAGTTGAGGGGCGAAACTTTTCTAACTCTTTTCTAACTTTCATAAAGGTAACAAACATGTCCTCTTTCGTTGATAAAGAGCTATAAATCAATACACTCAATAGATGAAGTTGTTCATCTGTTGACATTGCAAACATGTCTAGCAATTCGGTATCTGAAATGCTCAACATTTTCTTGATGCCAACAACCAATTCGAAGGGCAAATCGATCTCATATTGTACCCATCTATAGTACCGTGAGCGAGATAACCCAATCTTTCTTTCAAAAGATTTCACAGATAGTCCTTTACATTTGCGTATCTCTTCTAATTTCTCGCGATCAATATTGACAGCAACGACTGATGTATCAGGTATCTTTAAGTCTGGGTTGATCGTACTAATTAATCGACAAACGCTTAGTAATCTAGTTTCCATATTTTTCAAATCCTTTTTTCTAAAATGCAGGACCTATTTTTATTCTTACTTCTGTAATGCTTCCAATAAAGAATAAACCAACGATCCAAGGATCACGATCGACATAACTAAGGAAAGCACGATGGTGATCGCTTTGCCCTTTTTCTTTTCTTCTGAGTGATTTCTTACGTTTTCTCGTTCTTCTTGAAATCCCGCTTGAATCGTTTTTTCTAGCTGATTATTCGCCAACGAAATCACCTCTTCCCAGTTTATTTTCGGCAAACAACTATGAAGAAAACTGGTTTATCTACTGGTTCTGATCGTCTGCCAGTTGTAGTGATTCACTCAGTTCTGAAACATTTTCTACTGGTTCATTTTCGTTTGTAGCTATCTCATTCACTACCTCTGCTACTTCCACTGCCCGAAGCTCATCAATCAGCTCTTGACTCAATTGATTCACATCGTTATCTTGTCTTTCGACGGTTGAGGTTAACCGTTCAATGATCTGCTCGGTTTCATTCAAAAAATAGGTTCGAAGCATTTGCTTTTCAACCTCATAAGCAGAAAAGAGCTTCTCATAAATCATTTGTAATTTATTTTGCTCCTCCTGTTGCTGCTCAAAAGATGCATTGAATTGTTTTTTTAATGTTTGGATCACATTTAGATCGATATCGTTTTCTGACTTGTTCATCATTGCTTTCATTTCTTGATTGATTTGAATCAGCTGATCAATCAATGCGTTTTGATGAGCAAAAAGTTTCTTTGCTTCCTCTTGTTCCTTCTCAAAAGTGAGCATGGACCCGCTGTTCTCTTTTATTAACAACATAATTTGCTCATACAATTCAGTGGTTTTCATTTTTTTCATTTTGTCTTCATCCTTTCAACACAACTTTGTCCATGCATACATTTTTGTTTGCCAACAACTGATAATTCTTTTGATCGACTTCTACCTTATGAATATAAGGAACGCGGTCATCTAAAATACTCATTAAGTTCCCTTTGATATTCCCTTTGCCATCAAGCGGCGATTCTTCCAGATAAAGTGTATTTGTCGAGTTGGATTTTGCTAGAGAAAATAATTCTAACCCCATATATGAAATGCCCACTGTATCATTTTCTGTTAACCGAAAAGCTAACTGATCACGAATGAAATCAAGTGTTGTGTTAAATTTTTGAGTTACCTTGAATGTTTCTGTATCACGAATCGTGACTAAATTGATGGTGCCTTGATAAAAATAGTAATTCAGAATACTTTGTTGCTGATCATTGAAAAAAGCAATCTCTTGAACCTGGTCATTGCAGTAATAAATAGTTGAGAATAATTTCCCATCTGCGGCATATTCTTCAATGAAATCTGTCGTGCCATCAGGATAAAAGTAGCGAACTTCTTTGACATGTCTTCTAGTCATAGGATACAAGCTCACTTTACCTACTTCATCTCCATCAGTGATCAAGGAAATGGTCCGGTCCTCGTTCATATAAACTTCTGTAGAGTAAGCTGTTGGTACTTGGTTAAAAAACAGAAAGGCTTCTGGATCGTGACTGCGCTGTGTCACTCGATCTAAAATATTTATTCCCTGCAATGCTTCTTTTTGGAGCATCGCTTGAAAATTTGGACTCGGTGAGATGGACAACACTTGACTTCCTTCTTTGATTCGTGATTTTTGTGCCATCCAAATTCGGTCATTTGGTCGGATCACGGTGACTAATTCATAATGCATCGATCAACTCACTCCATTTCTCTGCAATTATCGCGTCTTGAAACATTCGTACAGACTTGCGGGTATTGGCTTTAAGTTGGTTCAGATCAGAAGCAGTCAACTGACGAATGCCATCTGTTAGTTGCTGAATAGTATAAGCTTCATCAGTTCTAGAAAAATCTTTCAAATAACCATTGACTCCTTCTTTGATCAACTCCATGGCCCCAAAACGAGCCTTGAAGGTTACAATTGGCAATCCTGCATTTAAAGCTTCAATATAAGTCAATCCGAAACCTTCTGAAAAAGAACCAGAGATAAATGCATCATAATCAGGATATACTTCATTGATTGCATGAGAATGCCCTTTTAACCGAATGTACTCTTCTGCATTCAACTCCTTGATCACTGCTTTTAACTTACCTTCTTCTCCCCCTTGACCATAGATGTCTAAAGAGATCGTTGGATGTTCTTTTTTTGCTGCAGCAATTGCCCGCATCACAAGATCAATGTGCTTTTCGGATGCCAAACGAGAGACTGTCACAAACTTTTCTGCCTGTTGTTTGCCTAATTCAAATGAATCTTCTGTCACATCGCGAATCCCTCCCACCGGGATCGTCACAATTTTTTTGGACTCGTTTGGGAAATCGATCAACAAATCTTGCCTTTGCAATTCTGTCGCAACAACGATATGAGCGACTTGTTCCAAATGCGTCAAAGCAAATTCATAGTAATTGTTCCAAAGAGGTGCGCTAGCTACGTCACGATCAGATAAATGATCGGCATGAACGATCTCAATCAATTTGATTTCCGGAGGACAATGATCATATAAAGCAGCCTCGCTTTCCTCCCCCCGATCAATGATGATACTTTTGGTTTCTGGGAATTCTTCTATCAGTTGTTTAAAGAAAAATCGCTGCAATAAGACTTCATTTCTAAAGAAACGATGTTTGCCTTTGAAAGCAAACAAATGAATATTCGTCATTACTCTTCCTCGATGCGAATCATTTCGATAACTGTACATGATTTTTCTTTGATTCGTTCGATAGTCAAAAATCTCTACCCGATAATCCGAAACTAGCAGTAAGCCTTCCTTTTTTGGACTAGGAGATTTTTCCATATGCTCAACGATTTTTAATCCTGATGACGTGATGGTTTCTTTGATTCTATGTGTGTTCGTAGCATCTACTAAGAGATCTTGTTGTGCAGTAAAAACTGCTTTAGCCCCTTGCCTTAAATAATCACCTTCTAGTGCAAAATATTCCCACATGGAGATGACTTTATCATCTGGTATTTTCCAAGCCGCCATGGCTTCATGGAGATTCTTCACTAGCTCCATAAAAATATACTTATAGGGAATATTTTTTCTATCAAAACAAGCAGCACGATAGAACTGTGCATGTTCCACACCAGAATTACCAATCCCCATTGCTTTATTTACAAAAAAATTCATGATGTCTCCCTCTTTATTAGGTTGATTTTTTCCTGTTTTCTTTTACATTCTCTAAAACTTTTAGTGCCCTTTGATTAAGTGCGATCTTTTTTTGCAGACGATCCATAAGCTCGGGTGCTTCGGCTTCTTTATTTGGCTTTGCAAATAATAAAGCTAATACAGAAAAATCTTCGTGGTAACAAGACTCCAGCAAAGAAAAATTTTGTCCCATTTTAAGGTTGATTTTTTCGGGACTGTCGCTTCGCTGATAGATTTGTTCAAGCAATACTTCCAAATACGATGATGCAGCCTTAGTATCCGGTTCAACAAACAATCCTGCTTCAAAATCTGAAAGTGAATATTCTTTGACATAGCTGTTCTGTTTTTCAAATACGACCGATAATGCAGCATGTTTCTCAACCAACGGTGTAACCGCAACAACGCTGGTTGCTATGTTTGAGCCTTGGTTTGCTCCAGTGGTTGCATTTATAGGAACCACTTCAAATGCTTGATTCTCCTTAGTGGATAAAACCAATTCCTTAAAATGAATCTCTTGATGCTTTTTGTTTACCATATGAATCTGATAATCAGTGGCACCTTGCGGAAAGAGAAAACATTCTTGGTTTGTTTCGAAGACTAGTTTTTCAAGGAGAAAACCATCCTTATCAAAAAATTCCACCAATAGCTGTACTGCTTCCTTACGATCGAATGCAGCATGAAGTGTTAACTCGTACTTGTATCCAGGCAGTAACATTGGTAGCATTGGTGATTTCCGACTAATATGAAATTCTGTTTTCGAATACCAAGATTTAATACTGACGCCTGGAGGCATCAAAGGAGAAGAGTACAAGACATCCCCAGAGGGCATATAAGCTATTTTTGCGCCATAATTATAATTGTCATTAAAGTCGATCCCCCACTTGATACGATATAAACTATTCATCGACTCCCTCATTCCCTATAATATTTTCTTGATATCGCGGTGAAATGTATGCACGAGAATATTTTTGTATTGTTTCAAAAACCAATTATTGATGGCAGGACTATTATCGTTATGTCGGCCGATCATGCCTTTATATAGAACACGAGTCATGGGGAAATTATTTTTTAAAAATTCAAACAACATTGGAAATGCCTCCATGTCGTAATCGTCTTGTTTCATATAGGCGATCGCAAAGGTTGTCTCCCGATAATCGCCACTTTTGAATTTGCTCCAGAACCGTTCATTCAATTGACTGCTCGCTTCTTTTGAAACAACCCCAATATTGTAAAGCAGCATATCCAATGAGGTTGGAAATCCAGTTGGTCGATTGATGCGTTCATTTAGAGCAATGGAACCAAGATTCGTCAACGGTTTTCCCACGATGACACTGTTTGGGCTTAAATCGCTAGCAAAATACAGCGCCCCAAACGTGCCCATCGATAATCCGGATAAAATGAGGTCTGACTTATCAAATCCTAGCAGTGCTAGTTTCCCTAAGATGATCGCTACGATTTCTTGTTCGAATTTCTGGCTGCCTAGATAGAAATTCCCACCTTCTAAACGAGGGTCACCAATCAGCAGAAACGGACAGCCCATACTTCCCATCATCCCACGGCCTTCAAATCCTTCCGCTGAACGATAGCCAGAAAAATAAACCGCTAATGGAGGTTTTAAATCTCCCGGATTAAAGTAATAGATCACTTCTCCCCCCAGATTCTCTTCATCCCGAATCCGTCCGCCTCCTGGAATCATGACACTTTCATCTGCCATTGCTCTTCGCAGGTGCATCTGCCCGATCGTAAATTGCCCTCGATTTCCTTTGGCATACAATGAAACATTGATGTATGAATTTTGATCTAATTTGAAGTAAACCGGCTCCCCATTTATGATTTGATCGTGAAGGACCTCAATCACTTGGATGACTTGATTCGTGTTTTCTTTAATGAAAAAGAGTTTGATTTTTAATGTCACTTCTCCTTGAACATCTGCGATCTCCGGATAAAAACAGGTGCGTTCGTTTTTAGGAATCAGGTTAGTCATTTTCCAAGTAGTTATTTGCTGATCGTCTGATGTCAGTTGTGCCTTTACCTGACAGGCTGCATGTCCTTCTTTAACGATCTGCAACGGGACAGTTTTATTAAATTTCATGTGATCCATAGATAGCTTATATCCTTGTTGCTTTGCTGAGAATTGCTCATTGATCGTACGAAAAACATTTTCTAGCTGCTTTTTATCAAAAGGATTCGCTGCTTTTAATGTGAATAGCGCTTGAACTTCTGAAGATAGCCGCCCATTTTCTTCGTAAAATATTTGGTAGGCTGGCAATTGTTTTAAATATTCCAAATTTTCAAGAATCGCGGCATTTTCCTCTAGAAGAAAAATTGCCCGATGGTATTTGGTATTATATTTGTCTTTCTTAAACAGCTGTAGCTCCTGCTCATCTTTTCTGAAATCATAGGCCAACGGAAGCCACTGATAGGCAAACAAAGGAGAAAGCTGCTTTTGCCCCTCAGAAGAAACAGCTGCAACATGAAATACCTGAATCTGTTTAGACGACACCCTCTAGCAACTCCCTCCATTGTTTAATAATATTTTCCTCACTAAAACGCTCAATATAACTAATATTTTCCACTAATGCTTGGTTCCAATTATTTAAATCGTCCATGTAAAAAGCGATTGCTGCATCTAATTCTCTAATTTGACCAATGATCTGCCCATTCTTTTGGTCATCCACATAATCGGTTTTCTTCCTAACAAGCTGAGGAATCCCTGCACTAACAGCTAGTGCTTGTTTCTGGACATCAACTTCAGCAGACAAATCAATATACAACCGTGTTTCATTGAAATCCTGACGAATCGTGGTGAGATGAGAATCCAAACGAAAGTGAATCCTAAAATTGACATCAACTGCCTCTACTAGATTTCGCCAATTTTTGCTTTCTCGGATCTCTTCAATCGCCTCTTCATCCGTTTTAAATAACTTTTTCGCCTTTTTTGCTTCAAAATATTTTAATACCTTTTGATACTCCTCAGATTCACTATCGACACCGAAGTGAGTATCAACCAGTTCTTTTTGTGCTTCTCGTAAAACGACTTCGCTTTGGAATGTCGTCGTTTCGATAATTAAGTCATAACGATCATTCTGAATAACTTTTTGCAGTAATAGATGATGGATTCTCCGAACGTCTTCGTTAAGCTCACCGGCGTTCCAATAAAGAACCAGCTGGGGAATGGAGTTGCTATTGCCCAGCTGAAAAGAAGTTGTGTAAATAGGTATGCGCTGTATCCGAGATAGGTCATTGACACCGGACTGTTTCATTAAAGAGAAAAGCGCTGTTTGATTACTAGTCGAATCCGTAATGATTTTATTTTCGCCAGCCCATAATGCTGCTTTTTCATCTGATGCACAAGTTGAAAGTCTGTGGGCATCAGAAACGATCTGGATCACTCTTTTTCGTTCCTCGTTCGTTTTGACCAATCGTAGACTCCGCTCATTTGTCAAACAAATTGTTTGATCTTCTGGCTCAAGATTCAGTTGAAATTGATTCATCATCTCTAAAAGAAGTTCATCCATGCTTTGATACTGACTTTTCTTTAGTCCACTTTTCCGAGGATTTACCAGCTCAACGTGTGGATTTTCTCCAAAGTATTCCACACATTTTTCCATTCCCGATTCGTTATAATAAATCTTCTTTACTTGTTCTCCTTTGTCATTCTGGAACGATTTTGCAGAAATAAATCCCCGATCATCGAAGAAGAGAATTTGTCGATAAGGTTCCGTCATTATAGACATCTGTTCTGCAAAACCAAATGAATTGAACCGAATTTCACCAAATGGTTGATTTTCCTTAATCAGCGTGATCCCAAACGGTGTATAGACCTTCTCCACATTCTGAGCAAGAGGTAAGTCATCGACATCTAAGGGAAATCCATTGGTTTTTTGAATGTCTTGCAAGCGATCATAAAGCGAAGTCATTTGCGCTACTTCTAATTCATATGCATGCATCTGATAACGTAAAAACGGTATATGCTCCAATAACAATAAGTGATACGGTTCTCGATTGTTCTTGAAAAGCTGAATGATATTCATCATATAATCACTTTCTAAATTGCCACTACTGGTCGTCCAATCAGGGATAAAATAATTCAAAAAATTGCCTCCTAACATCCTCTAAAAAATCCGGTAAGTATGTCTGGAAAAGAGGAACCGTATTTCATTTGTGATAGTTTCTAAAATGATGATCAACATAAAAATACTTCCGAAATAAAAAGCTAAGTTGGAAATGATTTGATTTTGCAATCCTATCAATAAGGGAATCATTGAAACGATCACAAGATAACTGTTGCCAAGTAATGCAACGGTTGATAAACGCTTCAATATATATCGCTCTGTCTGTTTACCAGGAGCAACATTTAAAATGTAATCTCCCGTCTCTTTTAGATTTTTGGCTATATCGTATGGTCGAACATTTATAAAACTAAATCCGTAACCTAAAACATAGAGAATCAGACCATAAGTGAAAACACCCCGCACATTATTAAAGGAAAAGTAAGTCGTAATAAAATTTGAAAAGCCTGTGTCTCCCCACTTTTCGTTCAATAGTAAAAGCTGCGGCATTGAAAAGACAGTTACTGCAAACATGAAAGGCATTGCCCCGGCAGGTAAAAGTCGAATAGGAATATACGAATTGTTAAAGCGACTGTCGATACCTGTCCGTTCAATATTGATACGGTATTCTGCATTGTAAAGGAAGAGTGTGAGATAAATAAAAACTAAGGTCACCATAACTAACCCGATAAGAAAGTTTTGACTTAAATGAACGGATTCTGTTTGTCCCGAAATTAACATAGCTGGGATATTCATCAGTAAACCTGGAACAATAAACAGACTTTGACCTCCAATTCCTTTATCAATGTTGATATCAGCTAGCCATGCAACGAACAATCCCCCAGCCGTCAAAAGAAGAACTGCTCCTAAAAACAACAGGACAATAGAGCCTCCAATTGCTTTTTGATCAATCATTGAGGAACGAAATTTTAAAACCAGTGCGCAACTTTGAAGGATAGCAAATAAAAGAGTCAAACTGCGTTGAATATACCCAATTCGTTTGGTGGAAAGATTTCCGATACTTTCTGTATCAATCATGCTGATCGTTGTCCAGATGATCAGGGCAGTCATATACGGGCCCATCCCTAAAGAAAAAAGCGTTGGAACAGTAAAATTCCCACCGGTTGATGTCGCTAAAAATTTCAGAATCAAACTAGTTGATTCCTCTGGTATCTTTTCTGAAATAAAAAAAGGAACCTGGATATGCTTACCTATCTCAACAATGAACAAAAGGAAAAAGCTCGCGATTATTCTTCGAATGAGTTCTTTTTGATTCTTCATTTTCATCTCCAATTTTCTTACTTTTTTTTAATCTGCAAGGTTTAACAAAATAGTAACAGGTTTAAAATTGCCTTTTGTACTTGTTTTTTGTTGAAATAAAAAAAAAAAAGGAAAAGGTGAGGTTGGTCATTGTGGTATCATCGTTTTAAATTCAAATAAGTAAAAACTACTCACTTTAAATAGTCATCAGAGAAATACAAGGATTGGAAAAGAAAAAAAGGGAGAATTTCCTGAGAAATAGCCCCCAAAAGAAGGTCTTTACTATGAAAAAACTAATTGAAGTCATCATACCTCTCGTTTTGCTCTTAGGAGGTATCTTTTTTTTGAAAGAAAATTTAACAGTCAACGAAACACCGACTACAGAATCTAGGGTCCCTGACAATGAACCGACGCCTAAGTTAAACCTAAAAGCTGTCGTTTTGCGGACTGATGACTCTTTGGAAGCAGTTGATCAAGAGTCCATCTATCACGGTGAATTTCCCTACTATAATATGGATAGCACCAAAACCTATACGTTTTCACTTCACTTCGTAACAAGTTCTGGTGAAGCGCTGCTGGATCAAAACGAAGAACCACTTATTGCATCAAGAAAGATGAAACTAGTTACTCAGAAGGGAAAGATCGTCTTTTTTTTAGAAGCCAATGATTTGATGAGGGAATATCTTTTTGACCTAGACGACGTCATGATTCGTGCTAAATTAGAAAGCATTGCTGATTAAGCTTAAGCCACAAGCAATATCAGTTTTTGAAAGGAGGAACAAAAAAATGAAAGATAAAAAGTTTCGCAAGTATATTCGGTTGGCGAGAAAAGTTCAAAGTCTTGCAGAAAACTATCGGCAATTATCAGATCAAGAATTGCAAATGCAAACCATTCATTTTCGACAACAACTCGAACAGGGCAAAAAACTGGAGAGTTTACTCCCGCAAGCCTATGCTGTCGTTGTCGAAGCAGACCGTCGTGTCTTGGGAATGGAGCCTTATTTTGTTCAAATTCTTGGCGCAATTGCTCTTTTTTACGGCAATGTTGCTGAAATGAAAACCGGAGAAGGAAAAACATTGACCGCAACCATGCCGATGTATTTACATGGTCTGGGAGGCAAAGGCAATTTCTTGATTACTTCTAATACGTATTTAGCCTTGCGAGATATTGAAGAAACGGGAAAAGTCTATCGTTTTCTAGGACTATCCGTGGCTGCAGGTGTTCCTGAACATGAAGATGAAGGAGAAGAAATCGATAAAGAGGTGGTCTATGCAGCAGACATCGTCTATACGACGCATAGCGCACTGGGCTTTGACTATTTATTTGACAACTTGGCTGTTTCTCCAGACGAACAATATGTCACCCACTTCAATTATGTACTGATAGATGAAATCGATGCAATATTACTTGATATGGCGCAAACGCCATTGATCATTTCAGGAGCACCCAAAGTTCAGTCAAATTTTTTTACGCTATCTGATTGGTTTGTGAAAAGCTTGATTGAAGGTAAAGACTTTATGAGAAGTGAAAACAAACGTCACGCTTGGTTTACAGAAGCAGGCATAAAAAAAGCCGAAGACTACTTAGGTATTGAAACTATTCTTTCAGAAAAATGGAAAAGTCTTTACCGTCATTTAGTCATTGCCTTACGGGCCAATTATCTCTTACACTTAAACAAAGACTATGTTGTGGAGGACAACGAGATTCTTTTGCTTGATGAAGCAAATGGACGTAAGCTGATTGGAACAAAACTACAAGCTGGCCTTCATCAAGCAATCGAAGCAAAAGAAGGCGTAGAGATTACTACAGAGAGCCGCTCCATGGGCTCCATTACCTACCAAAACCTATTCCGAAAATTTAAAATTTTGTCCGGAATGACTGGTACTGCCAAAACAGACGCCGACGAATTTCGAGAAACGTATGATATTGACGTAATCGAAATTCCGACAAATAAACCCATTCGCCGAAAAGATCATCAGGATCTGGTCTATGTGACCAATCAGTCGAAAATCATGGCTTCTTTAGAAGCAGTAAGAAATGCTTTGACGCAAGAACGCCCCGTATTGATTGAGACAGGATCAGTCTCAATGTCGACGTTATACTCCCTGATTCTCTTAAAGCATCGAATCCCTCATAATCTTTTAAACGCTACAACAGCGACCAAGGAATCCTGGATCATCTCAGAAGCTGGTAAAAAAGGTGCCGTAACTGTGGCTACTTCAATGGCTGGGCGTGGTACAGATATTAAACTGGAAGAAGACGCACGGGAAAATGGTGGTCTATTAGTAGTAGGAACTGAGCGGATGACCAGTGACCGAATTGACAATCAGCTTCGGGGCCGCTCTGGACGTCAAGGAGATCCGGGTGACAGTATTTTCTATGTATCTATGGAAGACAAAATCGTGGTTGAAAGTGCACCCAAATGGGCCGCCGACGAACGAGAATTATTAACTGAACAAGAAGAATTATCCAGTGATCTCACGCCCTTAAAAAAGAAAAAATACAATAAACTAATCAATCAGTCACAAAGCAATCGCAAAAATCAAGAAATTGCCGGACGTCAAACGACGCTAGAATTTGACTCAATTATTACCATTCAAAGAGACAAAATGTACAGCATGAGAAACAGCATTATGAAAGGTACCCCTGTCGAGTTAGAAAACATCATTAATCAATGCATAGAAGAAACAATCAATCAATTCACCACTAAAAAAGAGAACCTAAATCAACAAGCGATCCTTGATTTTATCTTTAATAATTTGGACTATAATTTTGATGTTTTTGAAATCGAGAAACTAGATAAATTTAATAAGCGAACGGTCAAAAAATTTTTATTGGATCTGATTTCAGAGCGTTTGATTCACATTCAACAATTTATGCCAGATAGTTTCCAACAACTGTTTTTCAAGCGAATCATTCTTTTAAAAGCCTTAGATACTCTTTGGATCGAACAATCAGACAACCTGCAACAATTGAAAACAGTCATCAATGGGCGAAACTGGGGACAACATCGCCCCATCTATGAATTTCAAGTAGAAGCACATCGTTCTTTTACTGAAATGCGTGAAGCCATTTATCTAGAAGCAGTCAGAAATTTATTATTATCCGAGTTGGTAAAAACAGAAGATGGTTCATTCGATGTTGAATTTCCATAGCCAACCATAGCCAATAAAAAAGCATCACAGTTAGTTTGCCTAACTGTGATGCTTTTTTATTTAATAGAAGTATTTTTATCATTTTAGAAGAGCTAGGAAATTTATCCTAGCTCTTCACAAAACAAAACTAACGAGTTACTCTGTTTCACGCTTTGCTTCATCTTTTTTCTTTTTCATTAAAGCAATAGCAGCTAACAGCGTGGCAATTCCAGCAAGAGACATTTGAATACCACTTGCATCAGATTCGCCAGTCTTAGGAAGAGTAGAACCAGTTGCACCGGTCGTATGACTCCCTACTTCTGTGTTGCCAATTGGCGTTATTGTATTTCCATTTACTCCATTGTTCTGATCAGAACTTGATGGTGTTGAAGTAGAGCCGCTGTTAGACTCACTTGCCGAAAGTGAATGATCTTGGCTAGTTGATTGTGATTGCAGCTCTGATAGACTCTCAGACAAGCTATTACTGTGATATTCACTGACGATATCAGAGTTGATATCACTTGTACTTGTGCTTAGCGAAGCAGAGTCACTCACGCTGGTACTATCGCTGATTGATTCACTAGCGCTCATGGAGACTGAATCTCGATCAGAGGCACTAAAGCTTTCACTCTGACTAGCCGAGTTGCTAGCACTCAGACTGTCGCTTGTTGACCCTGAATCACTTGATTCGGCGCTAAGTGATACTGAATCACGTTCACTATCACTGATGCTGGTGCTTTCGCTTGCAGATTCACTTACGCTTGTACTGTCACTGATAGAAGTCGAATCACTTACACTTGCACTATTTGACATTGAATCACGTTCACTATCGCTGATGCTGGTGCTTTCGCTTGCTGATTCACTCACACTTAGGCTTTCGCTTGCTGAAGTCGAATCACTTACACTTGCACTATCAGACATTGAACCACGTTCACTGTCGCTGATGCTGGTGCTTTCGCTTGCTGATTCACTCACACTTAGGCTTTCGCTTGCTGAAGTCGAATCACTTACACTTGCACTATCAGACATTGAACCACGTTCACTGTCACTAATGCTGGTACTTTCGCTAACAGATTCACTCACACTTGTACTGTCACTGGTTGAAGTCGAATCACTTACACTTGCACTATCAGACATTGAACCACGTTCACTGTCACTAATGCTGGTACTTTCACTAGCTGATTCGCTCATACTTGTACTGTCACTTTGACTGATTGATGTGCTCTCACTTGCAAAAATCGACTCACTTGTACTGAAGCTGCGGCTTTCTTCCGTAGAAATACTTGCGCTTTCAGACTCAGAATCGCGAATGCTAGAACTGTTGCTTGTACTTTCAGAAGCGGAGGCTTGATCGCTCGTACTCATAGATTGACTCAAACTTGTACTGTCACTTGAACTAACCGATTCGGAATCTCGGACACTTTCACTTGTACTAATGCTTTCGCTAATGGAGGTTGATTCGCTAGGTGTAACTTCCGTACTATTCCGCTCGCTTTCGCTAGTACTGATGCTGACGCTAACTGATTCACTGGTGCTAGAGCTTTGTGAATCACTTGTCGAAGCACTCACACTTTGAGATTCAATCACTTCTTGTTTTTCGCTAAGCGATGTGCTGATTGATGCCGATTCGCTTAGACTTGTACTAGTAGATTGTGAAATGCTGGTGCTCTCACTAGCACTTGCTGAGACAGAATCATTTGTACTTGTACTGTCACTGGTTGAAAGGCTAGAACTGTTCGATCTTGAATATAGATCGCTTAAGCTATCACTTGCACTATCGCTATTGCTGAGTGATGTGCTTGCACTATCACTCGTACTGAAACTACGTGATTCGCTGGCACTTTCAGATCTAGATAGTAAATCACTTAGACTCGCGCTTAAACTTAAGCTGTTACTTACGCTCGTGCTACCGCTATAGCTTAGGCTATCACTTCTAGATTCACTTGCACTCTCTGATCTAGAAAGTAAATCACTTACACTCGTACTAGAACTTAAGCTGTCACTAGTTGATGTGCTCATGCTATTGCTTACACTATCACTCCGTGATTCGCTCGCACTGCTAGATTGAGAGTTCATTTCACTTAAACTTAAGCTAGAGCTGTTGCTGCCACTCAACGAAGTACTTGTGCTTTGGCTCAAGCTATTGCTCCGTGATTCACTGGCACTGGTTGAACGAGATAGTAATTCGCTCAAGCTAGTACTGCTACTTTCACTCGTACTAATTGATGTGCTGCTACTATAGCTTAGGCTATCACTCCGTGACTCGCTGGCACTGACTGATTGAGATAATTGTTCACTTAGACTTGTACTTGAACTCAAACTCGTGCTAGCTGAAGTACTTTGACTGAAACTATTACTTAGGCTATTACTTAAACTAATACCTTCGGAAAGTGAGTCACTTGTCAATTGGCTCAAACTATTACTCAAACTGTAGCTGTCGCTCGCACTAGTTGACGATGAATCACTTAATGAACTGCTAGTACTTGTGCTGAGACTTAGACTCGCAGAAGTACTACTACTGTAGCTTTGACTTTCACTTGCTAGTGATCTGCTTTCTGAAAGACTATCGCTATTGCTCAAGCTAGCACTGATTGACGATGAGTCGCTCATTGATGTACTGATACTCAAGCTTTCACTCATACTTTCAGAAGCACTATTACTAATACTTGTACTATCGCTAGTACTTGTACTTATGCTTGCTGAGGTGCTGCTACTGTAGCTAGTACTGTCACTAGTACTTAGACTAATACTTGCTGAGGTACTGCTGCTAAAGCTTTCACTCATACTTGAACGCGAATCACTAATTGACGTACTCAAACTATTCGATTCACTATTACTGTTGCTTGTACTAATTGAAGCAGAGTCACTAACCGAAGTACTGACACTAGTACTCATGCTCAAGCTGGCTGAAGTACTGCTGCTATAGCTTTGACTTTCACTAGTCCGTGAATCGCTCACAGACGTACTAATGCTTGTTGATTCACTATTACTTGTACTTGTGCTACCGCTGTAGCTTGCAGAGTCGCTTGCACTTTGTGACATTAAACCACTAGTACTCAATGATGATGAATCACTTAGTGAAGTACTAATACTTGCTGACTCACTGTTACTAATGCTTGTACTTACTGATAATGAGTCACTCAATGACGTACTCGTACTTGTTGACTCACTGTTGCTTACACTTGTGCTGCCACTAAAGCTTGTAGAATCGCTCGCACTTAATGACAACGAAGTACTTGTGCTTAGAGATAACGAGTCACTGATCGACGTACTTGCACTTGTCGAGTCACTGTTGCTTACACTTGTACTTAGCGATGATGAATCACTGATTGATGTGCTTGTACTTGCTGATTCACTGTTACTGATGCTTGTACTTACAGACAATGAATCGCTGATCGACGTGCTAGTGCTTGTTGACTCACTAATACTTGTAGATGTTGATTCGCTCACTGACGTACTTGCACTTGTCGATTCACTAGTACTTACGCTTGTGCTACCACTAAAGCTTGTAGAATCACTCGCACTTAGGGATGCTGAAATACTTGTGCTCAATGATGATGAATCACTGATTGATGTGCTCGTACTTGCTGATTCACTGTTACTGATGCTTGTACTTACAGACAATGAATCGCTGATCGACGTGCTCGTACTTGTCGAGTCACTGTTGCTTACACTTGTACTTAGCGATGATGAATCACTTAATGACGTACTTACACTTGTGGACTCGCTACTGCTAACACTTGTGCTTCCGCTAAAGCTTGCTGAATCACTCGCACTTAGAGATGTCGAAACACTTGTACTCAATGACAATGAATCACTGATTGATGTGCTCAGGCTTGTTGATTCACTGTTACTAATGCTTGTACTTACAGATAATGAATCGCTGATCGACGTGCTCGTACTTGTGGAATCACTGTTGCTTAGACTTGTGCTGCCACTAAAGCTTGTAGAATCGCTCGCACTTAATGATGTCGAAATGCTTGCACTTTGTGATGATGAGTCACTGATCGATGTGCTCAAGCTTGTCGACTCACTAACGCTTGTAGATGTTGATTCGCTCACTGACGTACTTGCACTTGTCGATTCACTAGTACTTACGCTTGTGCTACCACTAAAGCTTGTAGAATCACTCGCACTTAGGGATGCTGAAATACTTGTGCTCAATGATGATGAATCACTGATTGATGTGCTCGTACTTGCTGATTCACTGTTACTGATGCTTGTACTTACAGACAATGAATCGCTGATCGACGTGCTCGTACTTGTCGAGTCACTGTTGCTTACACTTGTACTTAGCGATGATGAATCACTTAATGACGTACTTACACTTGTGGACTCGCTACTGCTAACACTTGTGCTTCCGCTAAAGCTTGCTGAATCACTCGCACTTAGAGATGTCGAAACACTTGTACTCAATGACAATGAATCACTGATTGATGTGCTCAGGCTTGTTGATTCACTGTTACTAATGCTTGTACTTACAGATAATGAATCGCTGATCGACGTGCTCGTACTTGTGGAATCACTGTTGCTTAGACTTGTGCTGCCACTAAAGCTTGTAGAATCGCTCGCACTTAATGATGTCGAAATGCTTGCACTTTGTGATGATGAGTCACTGATCGATGTGCTCAAGCTTGTCGACTCACTAACGCTTGTAGATGATGATTCGCTCACTGACGTACTTGAGCTTGTCGACTCACTGTTGCTTACGCTTGTGCTACCACTAAAGCTTGCTGATTCACTCGCACTTAGGGATGTCGAAATGCTTGTGCTCAATGATGATGAATCACTGATTGACGTACTTTCACTTGCTGATTCACTGTTACTGATACTTGTACTTACAGACATTGAATCGCTAATCGACGTGCTGGTGCTTGTCGACTCACTATTACTTACACTTGTGCTACCACTAAAGCTTGCTGAATCACTCGCACTTAGAGATGTCGAAACACTTGTACTCAATGATAATGAATCACTGATTGATGTGCTCAAGCTTGTTGACTCACTAACGCTTGTAGATGTTGATTCGCTCACTGACGTACTTGCGCTTGTCGACTCACTGTTGCTTACGCTTGTGCTACCACTAAAGCTTGCTGATTCACTCGCACTTAGGGATGTCGAAATGCTTGTGCTCAATGATGATGAATCACTGATTGACGTACTTTCACTTGCTGATTCACTGTTACTGATACTTGTACTTACAGACATTGAATCGCTAATCGACGTGCTGGTGCTTGTCGACTCACTATTACTTACACTTGTGCTGCCACTGAAGCTTGCTGAATCACTCGCACTTAGAGATGTCGAAATACTTGTGCTCAATGATGATGAATCGCTGATCGACGTGCTCGTACTTGTGGACTCACTGCTGCTTACACTTGTGCTACCACTGAAGCTTGCTGATTCACTCGCACTTAGGGATGTCGAAATGCTTGTGCTCAATGATGATGAATCACTGATTGACGTACTTTCACTTGCTGATTCACTGTTACTAATACTTGTACTTACTGATAATGAATCGCTAATCGACGTGCTCGTACTTGTGGAATCACTGTTGCTTACACTTGTGCTGCCACTGAAGCTTGCAGAATCACTCGCACTTAGAGATGTCGAAATACTTGTGCTCAATGATGATGAATCACTGATTGATGTGCTTGTACTTGTCGACTCACTGTTGCTTACACTTGTGCTACCACTGAAGCTTGCAGAATCACTCGCGCTTAGAGATGTCGAAACACTTGTACTCAATGATGATGAATCACTGACTGATGTGCTCAGGCTTGCTGATTCACTGTTACTGATGCTTGTACTTACTGATAATGAATCGCTGATCGACGTGCTCGTACTTGTGGACTCACTGTTGCTTACACTTGTGCTGCCGCTAAAGCTTGCTGAATCACTCGCACTTAATGATGCCGAAATGCTTGTACTCAATGATGCAGAATCGCTGATTGACGTACTTTCACTTGCTGATTCGCTGTTACTGATGCTTGTACTTACTGATAATGAATCGCTAATCGACGTGCTCGTACTTGTGGACTCACTATTACTTACACTTGTGCTGCCACTAAAGCTTGCTGAATCACTCGCACTTAGAGATGTCGAAATACTTGTGCTCAATGATGATGAATCACTGACTGATGTGCTCAGGCTTGCTGATTCACTGTTACTGATGCTTGCACTTACTGATAATGAATCGCTGATTGACGTGCTCGTACTTGTGGACTCACTGTTGCTTACACTTGTGCTGCCGCTAAAGCTTGCTGAATCACTCGCACTTAATGATGCCGAAATGCTTGTACTCAATGATGCAGAATCGCTGATTGACGTACTTTCACTTGCTGATTCGCTGTTACTGATACTTGTACTTACTGATAACGAATCGCTGATCGATGTGCTGGTGCTTGTCGACTCACTAATACTTGTAGATGTTGAATCACTACTTGACGTACTTGCACTTGTCGAATCACTGTTACTTACACTTGTGCTACCGCTAAAGCTTGCTGAATCACTCGCACTTAGAGATGTCGAAATACTTGTGCTCAATGATGATGAATCACTGACTGATGTGCTCAGGCTTGCTGATTCACTGTTACTGATGCTTGTACTTACTGATAATGAATCGCTGATCGACGTGCTCGTACTTGTGGACTCACTGTTGCTTACACTTGTGCTGCCGCTAAAGCTTGCTGAATCACTCGCACTTAATGATGCCGAAATGCTTGTACTCAATGATGCAGAATCGCTGATCGATGTGCTGGTGCTTGTCGACTCACTAATACTTGTAGATGTTGATTCACTACTTGACGTACTTGCACTTGTCGAATCACTGTTACTTACACTTGTACTCCCACTGAAGCTTGCTGAATCACTCTCACTTAGAGATGTCGAAATACTTGTGCTCAATGATGATGAATCACTGATCGATGTGCTCAGACTTGCTGATTCGCTGTTACTGATACTTGTACTTACTGATAACGAATCGCTGATCGATGTGCTGGTGCTTGTTGACTCACTAATACTTGTAGATGTTGACTCACTACTTGACGTACTTGCACTTGTTGATTCACTTGTACTTACGCTTGTGCTTCCGCTAAAGCTTGCTGAATCACTCGCACTTAAGGATCTCGAAATGCTTGTACTCAATGATGATGAATCACTGATTGATGTGCTTGCACTTGCTGATTCACTGTTACTGATACTTGTACTTACTGATAACGAATCGCTGATCGACGTGCTGGTACTTGTCGAGTCACTGGTGCTTACACTTGTGCTGCCACTAAAGCTTGCTGAATCACTCGCACTTAGAGATGTCGAAACACTTGTGCTCAATGATGATGAATCACTGATCGATGTGCTCAGACTTGCTGATTCACTGTTACTGATACTTGTACTTACAGACATTGAATCGCTAATCGAAGTGCTGGTACTTGTTGACTCACTAACACTTGTAGATGTTGATTCGCTCGATGACGTACTTGCACTTGTCGAATCACTGTTACTTACACTTGTGCTACCGCTAAAGCTTGCTGAATCACTCGCACTTAAAGATATCGAAATACTTGTGCTCAATGATGATGAATCGCTGATTGATGCGCTTGTACTTGTTGACTCACTGATACTTGTAGATGTTGATTCGCTCGATGACGTACTTGCGCTTATGGAATCACTGTTGCTTACACTTGTGCTACCACTGAAGCTTGCTGAATCACTCGCACTTAATGATGTCGAAACACTTGTGCTCAATGATGCAGAATCGCTGATTGATGTGCTTGTACTTGCTGATTCACTGTTACTGATACTTGTACTTAATGACAATGAATCGCTAATCGATGTGCTCAGGCTTGTCGACTCACTAACACTTGTAGATGTTGATTCGCTCGATGACGTACTTGCGCTTGTGGAATCGCTGTTGCTTACACTTGTGCTACCACTAAAGCTTGCTGATTCACTCGCACTTAGGGATGTCGAAATGCTTGTACTCAATGATGCAGAATCGCTGATTGATGTGCTTGTACTTGCTGATTCACTGTTACTGATACTTGTACTTAATGATAATGAATCGCTAATCGATGTGCTCAGGCTTGTCGACTCACTAACACTTGTAGATGTTGATTCGCTCGATGACGTACTTGCGCTTGTGGAATCGCTGTTGCTTACACTTGTGCTACCACTAAAGCTTGCTGATTCACTCGCACTTAGGGATGTCGAAATGCTTGTACTCAATGATGCAGAATCGCTGATTGATGTGCTTGTACTTGCTGATTCACTGTTACTGATACTTGTACTTAATGATAATGAATCGCTAATCGATGTGCTCAGGCTTGTCGACTCACTAACACTTGTAGATGTTGATTCGCTCGATGACGTACTTGCGCTTGTGGAATCGCTGTTGCTTACACTTGTGCTACCACTAAAGCTTGCTGAATCACTCGCACTTAATGATGCAGAAATGCTTGTACTCAATGATGCAGAATCGCTGATTGACGTACTTTCACTTGCTGATTCGCTGTTACTGATACTTGTACTTACTGATAACGAATCGCTGATCGACGTGCTGGTGCTTGTTGACTCACTAATGCTTGCAGATGTTGATTCACTGCTTGACGTACTTGCGCTTGTGGAATCACTGTTGCTTACACTTGTACTACCACTAAAGCTTGCTGATTCACTCGCACTTAGGGAAGATGAAACACTTGTACTCAATGATGATGAATCACTAATTGATGTGCTTGTACTTGCTGATTCACTGTTACTGATACTTGTACTTAATGATAATGAATCGCTAATCGATGTGCTGGTGCTTGTTGACTCACTAATACTTGTAGATGTTGATTCACTACTTGACGTACTTGTACTTGTCGAATCACTGTTGCTTACACTTGTGCTGCCACTAAAGCTTGCTGATTCACTCGCACTTAGGGAAGATGAAATACTTGTACTCAATGATAATGAATCGCTGATCGAGGTGCTTGTGCTTGTGGATTCACTAATACTTACAGATGTTGATTCACTACTTGACATACTTGTACTTGTCGAATCACTGTTGCTTACACTTGTACTACCACTGTAACTTGCAGAATCACTCGCACTTAGGGATGTCGAAATGCTTGTACTCAATGATGCAGAATCGCTGATTGACGTACTTTCACTTGTTGACTCACTAATACTTACTGAAAGTGAATTACTTGCAGATATACTTTCGCTTGCCGAATCGCTATTACTTACACTCGTACTGCCGCTATAACTTGCTGAATCACTCGCACTTAGGGATGTCGAAACACTTGTGCTCAATGATGATGAATCACTGATCGAGGTGCTCAGGCTTGTTGACTCACTAATACTTACTGAAAGTGAATTACTTGCAGATATACTTTCGCTTGCCGAATCGCTATTACTTACGCTCGTACTGCCGCTATAACTTGCAGAGTCACTTGCACTTAATGATGTCGAAATGCTGGCGCTCAATGAGGATGAATCACTAAGCGAGGTACTCAAACTCATTGACTCACTGTTACTTAATGATAATGAATCGCTAACTGATGTGCTGGTACTGATTGACTCGCTAATACTTACAGATGTTGATGCACTAGCTGACGTACTTACACTTGTGGAATCACTGTTACTTACACTTGTGCTGCCACTGAAGCTTGCTGATTCGCTAGTAGACTCACTATTGCTTTCACTAATGCTCAATGACATCGACCTACTAATTGAATTTGAGATCGAGTCTGATTCCGATAAACTTTCTGATAAACTCATGCTAGCACTCAATGAATCAGAAATAGATTCGCTGAAACTAATGCTCTCACTAAGCGAAGAAGAATCAGATTCACTAATTGCGACAGATAATGATTCTGATGCTGAAATACTTTCTGATACTGAATCACTCTCTGACAATGATAGTGAAGTGGATTCACTGAGTGATTGCGAGAGTGAAACTGATACTGACTCAGATAAAGATAAACTTTCAGAATCACTTGTACTGTTGCTCAATGATCCAGAAACAGAGGCACTAAAGCTAGAACTATCACTTTCTGAATCTGACTCAGAAACACTAGCTGATATGGATAACGATTCTGATGCTGAAAGACTTTCTGACATTGAATCACTATCCGACAATGAAATCGATGTTGAAATACTTTCAGATAGGGATTCTGATAAAGATTCTGAATCACTAAGCGAAATTGAAAGAGACATTGATTCACTTTCTGAGATAGAGGTCGATGACGAGCCACTCTCTGAGTCCGACACTGAAATAGATTCACTTGTTGAAAGAGACGCTGATTCTGAGTCACTCAATGAGATCGAAACCGATTCTGAATCACTTAAAGAAGTTGAAGTAGAGATTGATGTTGATAATGATTCAGATGTCGAATCATTCATATCAGATTCACTTTCTGAAATAGACGATGACAATGAGTCACTCTCTGATTCTGAAACTGAAACAGACTCACTCATTGATGTAGACATTGATTCTGAATCACTAACAGAGATCGATTCTGATAAAGAGTCACTTTCTGAAATCGATTGAGAAAGAGAAACACTTTCTGATTCTGAAGTAGAAGTAATAATGGATTCTGATAATGATTCACTTCCCGAAACAGACTCTGAAGTAGACAAAGATACCGGATCTTGTTCATAATTGACCGTGAACATCTGAGGTGAAGAATCCATTTGAGATGCTCCATTGCTGGTGGTATCAAAAGTTTGATTGGCAGCCATAGCTTCCGCTAATGTATTGTAGACTACTCCATCTGGTCCTGTAACCGTATAAATATATCCATTTCTCTCTAAATCTGCATCTGTTACACCAAGAGTGATACTTTCGTTTGAAACGCCAGAAGTACCATATTTTCCAACAGTGACTGTTCCCGGGATTTGCTCAAATGCTTCCCCTGTAGCAGGATCTGATTCCGGTTGATTATTTCCAACGACACCGACTTCTTGATAAGACGGATAGAGAGTGATCGTAATAAACTGTTGATCACTATCTGTCGTACTACCATTATTGCTAGTATTATCAAAAACAAATGTCCCTGTTTGATCTGCATAATAACCGGTTTGAGTGAGGTAATCCGCAATTAAATCCTCATAACTTATTTCTTGGCCGGTCGTCCCATTGATGGCAACTGTGCCAGTTTGGTTTTGTAATGGACGACCATCTGAATTAACAAATGTTACATTGACTGTTTGTGTATCTGCTACAACGTAAATAGTGGTTAGACTCGCACCTGTTCCTACTGTAGTAGATCCAGGCTGTACATTGCCATTTAATACTGCACCTGTTGCATAATAGTAACCAGGAGGTAAATTCGTCGAAGTATAGTAACTATTGGTCCAATCAATAACATTCCCGTAGTTTGCAGGAACTCTATCTGTTCCTGAAGCTTCGGTACCAGCATTCATGTACTCAGAAGAAATCACTTGACCTGTCTTAACGTCAACATATTGGTACTGAACCGAATTATTAGCAACACCGTATACATAAATATTATAGGTATAATTGGTGTTTTCCATCGGAACGATCGCAACTGTCGCTTGTCCATAACTATCCCCATTATCGGCATTAGTCGTACTATCTCCGCCACTTTGGCCATCGTTTTTCGCAGAACTAGCGACTTGAGTACCAATTGCCCACATATAATTATCAGGCATTAGATCATTGGCATACTCCAACGTTTGCAAATCAAGATACTCACCAATGTAATTAACGTCTGGATCAATTGGCATATCAACAGTTTTGATAATATTGCCATACTGATCAACATAGTTTACAGTTACAGTTCCTGGTGCAATAGCAACAGTCGCTAATTCACGGGTAGAAGTATCTACAATATTAGATGTAGTAACATTTCCAGCCGTATCTTTAATGGTGGTTGTCGTACCTGAAATAGTCATCTCTACGAATTTTAAGTTACGGTTTCCTTCTGGAGCAGCGGTTTGGCTACTGCTGCCTTGCCATGTACTAATCTGAGAATTATTCATGACAAATGTTCCCGAACCTGTAATCAATCGGCCAGCCGAAACAGCTCCTGAAGAAGTTAAACGTGCTAAGTGCAATGCTCGCGGTGAAATAAAGCGAATGGTTGCGCCAGAATCAACGTTTACAACAGTATTGGCATTCCATTGTTGCAAATCAAGTACCGTTCCTGCATTAAATGTAACAACCGCTCTATTTGTGACATTCAGCGAGTTAGAACCTACTGTACGCGTAGCCGTCATTTGTAAATTTTGTCCAAAAGTTGCAGTTCGGTCATTTGATTGACTTCCTGAATAACGAGAAAAATCAAGGAGCATTTGGAAGCCGTCTTGTTTCCAGGTTACGTCATCTCCAACAGTGATTGAGTTAAATCCATAATAGACAAGGGGATAGTTGTTACTATTATAGGTACTAAGTTCGTTCCCAATAATTGTCGCTCCATCACCTACTTTAAAGGTATGGTTGAATCCTGTATCACTCGCATTGTTCCCTCGGATGGCCATATAGTAAAACATGGAATAACCAGTGGTACCAGCTGTTCGATTCAACTCTACATGGGATCCGTTAGCGATAGCTACTTCCCCAATTTGCATCAATTCTTGTTTTACATTGGCAACGATTTTGCCTGATAAAGTCACTTGACTATCCTCAGCGTCCAGTAGTCGTCGTGGTTGATAAGCAGTATCTGTTCCGCTAACACCATCTCGTCCTTCGAGAGTGACATTATCGATATTGAAGTACCAGTATCCATAACCACCTGTTGCCGACCTTGAATCGATCACAGCGTCCGCTGTACCTGTCCCACTGTCTCCTGAGTTGGTGCCTGACTGCCAATGAATCAAGTTAATATTTGTGATCGTAAAAATAGAACCGCGAACCGTAGAACTTGCCCCTACATTAAACGCTGCTCCTGCCATATTGACTGTAAAACCATTCCCGTCAATAATCACACTCGTTTCGCGCCAACCCAAATCACGAGTTGCCACATTGGTAGCCGCTGTAATATTGGCGGTTACCTCGATATAGGTAATCGAAGAATTTCCATATGCTGCTTTTAAGGTAGCCCAGTCAGTAACTGCGGCATAAGTGCCATTAGCAATAGCGGTTTGCTTATATAAATCTTTATTCTTCACTTGGTCTGGCACATCAACTGTTACCCCAGAAGGTGAATTGGTTTTATTTCCATCATTGATTGCCTGCTCAAATTCTTCTCGACCCATATCCGGATCTGCAGAAACATTGATTTTAATGATCTGCCCCGATTGGGTGGTAATTGCAAAACTTGCAATCAAATTATTGGCACTAGCATATTGTTGCGCTGCCCGTATCAAAGATGTACTTGGTGAATTGCCATCTTTGACTACTATCTCTAATGAATTCGTTGTAGTGTCAACCGACGCTTGTACTTTCTTCGGCACTAATTGATCAAAGAGATCTTGTGCTTTTTGCGATTCTACTTTATTTTTTTCGGAGACTGTTTGTTTTGGTGGGTTCTTTTGACTTACTGACGTTGAATGAGAGACGCTGGTAGATCGTGACATCGATAGACTAGTCGATTCTGATGCACTTGACGACAACGAACCACTTTCTGAAATAGAGGTACTTTCTGAGATACTCAAACTCTCTGATTCAGACACACTCTCCTCCTCGGAAAGGCTCATTGATTCAGAAGTGCTTTGGGATTCTTCAATAGTGGTAACATTGTTTTCAATTTCTGAATCACTCACACTCTGGGATTCGGTTAAACTAGTTGACTCTGTTGCACTTTGTGACTGGGTAATACTTTCGGATTCAGAAAAACTATCCGATGGCTGTGTGCTTTCAGATTGAGAAGTAGCTTCACTTTCTTGTGTCGATGAAGCCGGTATTTTGGTCGTCGTTTTATTTGCCAAGACATTCTCGGCATTTGCTTCTTTACTTGCATCTAATGGCGGTGTGATTTCTGAAGCATGTGCCACGATTGGCGCGATACTCAATCCAGCAATGCCAGTAAAAGAAGTGATCGTTGCATAGACCCAATGTTTTCCGCTTTTATACATCTTGTAGCGTTCACTTTTATTGGAGCGTAACAACTTTCGATAATTATTCTTTTTACTCATTACGTTTATTTTTCTCCCCTTTCGTAAAAATGTTTTATAAACTTCCCCAAGTCCTATTTATTTAGAAGATAGGATAACTAATTATTTCATAGCTAGTAAAAAAGTTACGTTTTGTCCCAGAATCGGGACAAAAAAAAGCAACCTCTCCAATAGAAGAGGTTACTCCACTTGAAATTCCTGTTGGACAAGCTTTAAAGCAGCTGCGATCGTATCGTCCATATCATAATAGCGATAGCTGGCTAGGCGCCCACCAAACAAACAATTTTTTTGCTGTTGCGCTAATTTTTCATACTTGCGATACAATGCATTATTGCTTTGATCGTTAATTGGGTAGTAAGGAATATCTCCTTTCTTCCACTCTTTCGGGTATTCTTTAGTGATAACTGTTCTTTTTGACACCACTGGACAAAAATGTTTATGCTCAATGATTCGCGTATAGGGCGTTTGACTGTCTGTAAAGTTCATGACGGCTGTTCCTTGGTAATTATCCGTGTTATAGACTTCAGTTTCAAAATGTAAAGACCGATAGGCCAACTCGCCATAACAATAATCGAAATATTGATCAATCATTCCAGTATAAACAATGTTCTTAGAAGAGGATTCATGTCGTGTGCGATCTGCAAAAAAATCAGTCTCTAAAGAAACATCAATCAGTGGATGTGTAAGCATTTTTTGAATCATTTGTGTATAACCCAATTTAGGTATTCCTTGAAAAATATCCGTAAAATAATTGTTGTTAAAGGTATACCGGATCGGCAGCCTTTTGATAATAAAAGAAGGAAGAAGATCACATTCTCGTCCCCACTGTTTTTCAGTGTAGCCTTTGATCAGCTTATGATAGATGTCTGGTCCGACTAAAGAAAGAGCCTGTTCTTCTAAATTTCGTGGTCTTTTTATTCTTGTCTTTTCAATTTGAGTCATTATTTTGGTACGAGCTTCAGCAGGATTTTTGGTTCCCCACAGTTGGTAAAATGTGTTCATATTAAAAGGAAGATTATATAGCTCGCCTTGATAGTTTGCAATAGGAGCATGAATGTAGGGATAGAATTCAGTAAACTGATTGATATAGTCCCAAATTTTTTTACTCGATGTATGAAAAATATGCGCACCATATTTATGTACGTCGATTCCTGCTTGTTTTTCTGTATAACAATTACCGCCAATATGTGTCCGTTTTTCCAACATTTTCACTGTATGTCCCCGTTTCGCTGCTTCATGAGCAAAAACTGAGCCAAAAAGACCTGTACCAACGATCAAATAATCATAAGCCATTTTTTTCTCCTAAAAACTATTTTCTTTTATTATAGGATTTTGATAAGTCAGAACTATAATTTCTTTTTTTTGAAAAAGAAAATATAGAAGAAATGACTACCTTCTGTTATCTTAAATGATTGGTCATTGTCTGCACTGAATGAATCGAGGCAACAAAAAAGCTCTGAAATCGCAGCAGCTGACTGTTAAATCAACCGCTGCTCTTTCAGAGCAAAGCAATAATCGAAAGATTATTTATTTTTTAAGTTGTAGAAAGCTTGCAAGCCTTTGTATTCAGCAACTTCACCAAGTTGGTCTTCGATACGTAGTAATTGGTTGTATTTTGCAATACGGTCAGTACGTGAAAGAGAACCAGTTTTGATTTGGCCAGCGTTTGTTGCAACAGCGATATCAGAGATTGTTGAATCTTCTGTTTCACCTGAACGGTGAGAAACTACTGCAGTGTAACCAGCTTCTTTCGCCATTTCGATAGCATTGAATGTTTCCGTCAATGTACCGATTTGGTTAACTTTGATAAGGATTGAGTTACCGATACCGTTTTTGATTCCTTTTTCAAGGATTTCAGTATTTGTAACAAACAAGTCATCCCCTACTAATTGAACTTTGTCGCCTAAGCGTTCAGTTAATAGTTTCCAACCATCCCAATCGTTTTCATCCATACCGTCTTCGATAGTGATGATTGGGTATTTGTTAACTAATTCTTCTAAGTAGTCAACTTGTTCAGCAGCAGTACGTTTTACGCCGTTTTCGCCTTCAAATTTAGAGTAGTCGTAAACACCGTTTTCGTAGAATTCTGATGATGCACAGTCAAATCCTAGGTATACATCTTTACCTGGTTCTAAACCAGCAGCTTTGATTGCTTCTAAGATTGTTTCAACACCGTCTTCAGTTCCTTCAAAACGAGGAGCGAAACCACCTTCGTCACCTACTGAAGTTTCTAAACCACGTTTAGACAAGATTGATTTCAAAGCGTGGAATACTTCAGTACCCCAACGTAAGCCTTCTTTGAATGTAGGTGCGCCTACAGGCAAGATCATGAATTCTTGGAAAGCGATTGGTGCGTCAGAGTGAGAACCACCGTTGATGATGTTCATCATAGGAGTTGGCAATACTTTTGTATTGAATCCGCCTAAGTAGTGGTATAAAGGTACTTCTAGGTAATCAGCAGCTGCACGAGCAACAGCGATAGAAACACCAAGAATCGCGTTTGCGCCTAATTTGCCTTTGTTAGGAGTTCCGTCTAAAGCGATCATTGCTTTATCGATAGCCATTTGGTCACGTACATCGTAGCCGATGATAGCTTCTGCAATGATGTTATTTACATTGTCAACTGCTTTCGTTACACCTTTACCGCCATAACGAGCTTTGTCGCCATCACGTAATTCAACTGCTTCGTGTTCACCTGTTGAAGCTCCTGAAGGAACCATTCCGCGGCCGAAAGCACCTGATTCTGTGTAGACTTCTACTTCGATAGTTGGGTTACCACGTGAGTCTAAGACTTCGCGTGCGTAAACATCAGTAATAATTGACATGTTTTGTCTCTCCTTTGAGTTTGTTTTATCTTAAGGGGAATGCCCCTTGCGAACAACTTAATTGTAGTGAAAAAATGACGATTCTGCAAATGTTATTTTCATGAAAATGAAATTATTTTACAGCATCTAATAATGCTAGGAATGAATCAGCTTGCAAGCTTGCTCCGCCAACTAATGCTCCGTCAACATTTTCTTTTGCCATGTATTCAGCAATGTTTTCAGGCTTTACAGAGCCGCCGTATTGAATACGTACGCTGTCTGAAACTTCTTTGCCGTATAATTTTTCAACGGTTTTGCGGACAACGCCACAAATTTCGTCTGCGATGTTTGCATCCGCAGATTTACCAGTACCGATCGCCCAGATTGGTTCGTAAGCAATCACAAGATTACTTACTTGACCGTCTGTTAAACCGTCTAAGCCAGCAGTGATTTGTCCTTCGATCCACTCCGCTGTTTTGCCAGCTTCATAGGTTTCTAAAGATTCACCACAGCATAGGATTGGGATCATGCCGTTTGCAAAGATTGCTTTGGCTTTTTTGTTGATGTCTTCATCTGTCTCATGGAAGTATTCACGACGTTCTGAATGACCAATGATGACATAGTCAACACCTAGATCTGCTAAAGCTGCTGGTGAAGTTTCGCCAGTAAAGGCACCTTCATTTTCCCAGTAGCTGTTTTGAGCAGCAATTTTTAATTCTGTTCCTTCAGCAGCATTCACTAATGTTTCTAAGAATAAAGCTGGCGAACCGATCACAGAGTCAACTGTCTCGTTGCTAGGAATTTTTGTTTTGACTGCTTCAGCAAATTCTTTTGCTTCTTTCGCAGTTTTATTCATTTTCCAGTTTCCGGCAATAATTGGTTTGCGCATGTTCTGGCACTCCTTTTCGTTATCAAGCGTGCAAAGGAGATTCTTTGCACGGCTTGTCATTGATTATTTATCGTTGATCGCAGCTAGGCCAGGAAGTGTTTTTCCTTCTAGCAATTCAAGGCTGGCACCGCCACCTGTTGAGATGTGGGTAAATTTGTCAGCAAACCCTAATTGTTCTGCTGCAGCTGCAGAGTCACCGCCACCGATGATCGTTGTTGCATCTTCAAGGTTGGCAATTGCTTCACAAACACCGATCGTACCGTTTGCGAAGTTAGACATTTCAAACACACCCATAGGTCCGTTCCAAACGACTGTTTTTGCGCCTTTTAATGTTTCAGCAAACAAAGCGATGGTTTCAGGTCCGATATCTAAGCCCATTTGTCCTTCAGGAACATCACCAGTATGTTCTTCTGTTGGGACATCATTTGAAAACTCAGCAGCAGTGATTGAATCAACTGGTAATACTAATTTATCGCCAGCTTTTTCGATCAATTCTTTTGCTAATTCTACTTTATCTGCTTCCACAAGAGAATTACCGATTTCCATGCCTTTTGCTTTGTAGAACGTATACGTCATTCCGCCGCCGATCAAGATTTTGTCTGCTTTAGGAATCAAGTTTTCGATTACGCCGATTTTGTCAGATACTTTTGCTCCACCAAGAATCGCGATCATTGGACGTTTTGGTTCTTCGACTGCTTCACCGATGAATTTGATTTCTTTTTCCATTAAGAAACCAGCAACTGTTGGGATACCTGTTGAAGCGATCCCTACGTTTGAAGCGTGTGCGCGGTGTGCGGTACCAAAGGCATCATTTACAAAAACATCGCCTAAAGAAGCCCAGTATTTTCCTAGTTCAGGATCGTTTTTGCTTTCTTTTTTGCCATCGATGTCTTCGAAACGAGTGTTTTCAAAAACAACGACATCGCCATCTTGCATGTTGTTGATCGCTGCTTCTAATTTTTCGCCGCGGGTTTCATCAACGAATGTTACTTCTTTGCCTAACAATTCGCCTAGACGTTTCGCAACTGGCGCTAAAGATTTTCCAGCTTTATCTGCTTCTTCTTTCACACGACCTAAGTGTGAGAAAAGAATTGCTTTTCCGCCGTTTTCGATCACATAATTGATTGTTGGTAATGCTGCTTTGATCCGTGTATCATCTCCGATCACTCCATCTTTCAATGGAACGTTGAAGTCCACACGTACAAGAACTTTTTTATCTTTTAAATCGATATCTTGAACTGTCATTTTAGCCATGAACAGATTCCTCCTAGCATAATTGTTAAAAAAAGCGGAGAAGCGCGATGCTTCCCCGCTTTCTCTTGCGATGGTTTAAATTAAAGTCGTTCGCAACTCTTATAGGTTAGCGAAGTATTCTAAAGTACGTACTAATTGTGCAGTGTATGACATTTCATTGTCGTACCAAGCAACAGTTTTAACTAATTGTTTGTCGCCAACAGTCATAACTTTTGTTTGAGTTGCATCAAATAATGAACCGTAAGTCATACCAACGATATCAGAAGAAACGATTTCGTCTGTGTTGTAACCGTAAGATTCGTTTGAAGCTTCTTTCATTGCTGCATTGATTTCATCAACAGTTACTTCTTTGTCAAGAACAGTAACTAATTCAGTTAATGAACCAGTTGCAACAGGAACACGTTGAGCAGCACCATCTAATTTGCCGTTCAATTCTGGGATTACTAAGCCGATCGCTTTAGCAGCACCAGTTGAGTTAGGCACGATGTTTGCAGCAGCAGCACGGGCACGGCGGAAGTCACCTTTAGGGTGTGGTCCGTCTAGAGTCATTTGGTCACCTGTGTAAGCATGGATTGTAGTCATTAATCCTTCAATCACACCAAATTTGTCGTTCAATGTTTTCGCCATAGGAGCTAAACAGTTTGTTGTACATGAAGCACCAGAGATAACTGTTTCTTCACCTGTTAAAGTTTCATGGTTTGTGTTGTAAACGATTGTTGGAACATCGTTTCCACCAGGAGCTGAGATAACTACACGTTTTGCACCAGCTGTTAAATGTTTTTCAGCAGCTGCTTTAGAAGTGAAGAATCCAGTACATTCTAACACGATTTCAACACCTAGTTCGCCCCAAGGCAATTCTTCAGGGTTGCGGTTAGCTAAAACTTTGATTTCGTTTCCGTTCACATTGAATGAACCTTCGTGAACTTCAACTGTACCGTTGAAACGTCCTTGTGTTGTATCATATTTTAACAAGTGAGCTAACATTTTAGCGTCTGTTAAGTCATTGATAGCCACAACTTCGATTCCTTCTACTTCTTGGATACGACGAAATGCTAAGCGTCCGATACGTCCAAATCCATTAATACCTACTTTAACTGTCATTTAAGATTTCCTCCTTATGAAAATCATAAAAATATTTATTTTAAAGGGTTGCCCCTTTTAAAATCTCATTTGCGCAAGCTTCATCGGTGATGAGCCAGGTTTGTTTTGGTGCATTTTTCATGTATGCATTGACCGCTTTGGCTTTTGATTGTCCGCCAGCGACCGCAAAAATGATTGGGACTTTTTGTAAATCTTTTAATTGAAGTCCGATTCGAGGAACTTTGTAAACGACCTCGCCTGCTTCGTTAAAGAAATACCCAAAGGATTCTGCAACTGCATTTTTTTGTTTCAACATCAGAATTTCTTGTTCTGACATTTTTCTTCGAGCCGCCATATGCAACGCCCGTCCAATACTATGAATAACACAATTTGCTTGACTTATCAAGTTTAAGACATCAACGATGGCGGGTTCTTTCAAGAGAAACTCGTAGGTGTTCATGCTTAATTGTTCTGGTACAAACAAGGAGCGATAATCGCCATTTGTCTGCATTGCCATCACCGAGCTGACAGAGTTTGCTTGCACGTTGACTGATTCTCCGATACCACCACGGGCTGGAACAAACAAGTTATGACGTTTGGCGGTTTCCAAATTACCCAATTCCTCGGCAACTTTCGCCATTGTCGTCCCTCCCATTACTGCGATGGTGTTTTTGCCTTCTGGCAATAAGAGATCCAACGATTCATTCAGCAACTGGCCAAATTCAGCAATAACTTTCGGTTGTCGATCACCATCGCCGCTCGCAATCAAACAACGTTCGATGCCAAAGGTCTCTGATAATCGTTTCTCGATTTGGTGCATTCCGAACAGCTGATCCATCAGTGCACCAATCTTCGTGTACACTTCTTCTCCGTAGGCGGTCAATTGCATGCCGCTTTTTGAAGAGTCGATCAGTTTCAGCTTTTTAAGGATATCTGTTTCCGTCCTCAACACGCGTTCCGTCATTGATAAACTTTCCGAAAGTGTCCGGCGGCCAACGGGCTGCATCCAATAAATATTTCTTAAGATACGGTAACGTTCCTGGAGTACAGCGAGAATATCCGGGGTGATTGCCTCAATCAATTTTAATTCATCGAGCATTTTATATCCTCCCGTTGGACAATTTTCGTCCTACAATGACTTAAAATGACCCATCGATTGCAAAAAAAATTTAAATCTGTTTCCTACACCAATAATAGTAGCACTTATCGCCTTGATACGCAACTATTTCAGTCAACAAAATCTTGCTTTTCATAAAATCGTCATAATTTGAAAAAGAGGAAAGGATCGATAAAAAAAGGAAAGGCTTTGCTGCCTTCCCTACTCATCGTTAATAGTAAGTTTTGCTTTACTCGAATCGTTTCCGCTTGGAAGAACCAGGGATATTCATGGCTTCACGATACTTTGCCACCGTTCGTCTAGAAATATCGATGCCTTGGGCTTTGAGGGCATCTGTCAACTTTTGGTCTGACAATGGTTTGTTTTTATTTTCTTCATTGATCAGTGCTTTTAGCTGCTGTTTGATCGATGCCGTCGTCAGGTCATCACCGCTTTCTTGCGTCGAAACTTTCTGTCCAAAGAATAGTTTTAATTCAAACACCCCAAAGGAGGTCTCCAAGTATTTCCCATTGACTGCCCGGCTGACCGTTGATTCATGAATTCCTAATTCTTCGGCAACTTCTCTTAAAACCAATGGCTTTAATGGTCGATCTGGTTGAGTGAAAAACTCCTTTTGCCGCGCAACGATCTGCACCCCGACACGATAGATGGTATCCCCTCGTTGCAGCAAGGTCTTCTTTAACCACTCGAACTCTTGGGCTTTATTGTCTAAATAACTTAAGACTTCTGGATCACCGCTTTGCTTCAATTGGTCAAAGTACTGCTGCTGAAAGCGAACCTCTGGTAAGGCGCGTTTGTTTGATTTCACGATCGGTTGTCCTTTTTCAACCGTCACTCGCAGGTCAGGAACGATGTAAAGCCCATCGGTCGACCCAAACGCCGCCCCTGGTGTGGGGGTCAATGTTTGAACATAATCAAAGACCTTTTGAATCTCAGTTAATGGAATCTGCAGCGCTTTGCTGATTTTGTCCCACTTGCGCTCTGCCATTTCCGTGAAGAATTCTTCTAAAATGAGATAAGCCATTGGCGGCGCATAGTCATCTCTTTCCGTTTGCAGCATCAAACACTCTCTTAGATCACGAGCACCGACTCCTGCCGGATCCAGTTGCTGGATCAAGGTTAAAGCATCAAGCATTTGGATCGGCGTCCCCCCGACAAGCTTCCCAGCTTCTTCCAAATCAATCGTCAAAAAGCCGTTTAAATCAATGTACTCGACTAAAAATAAAACGATCGTCCGCAAAAAGGTGTCGCGGTAATTTAAATGGACTTGATCAATGAGGTGTTCGAATAAAGACGTGTGCTGATCAGGGATCTGGCTTAAGTAATCCATTATTTGTTCTGACGAGCCGCTGCTCTTGCTTGGTGTGATGGGCGAATCATATTCCCCCAGATCAATCAACGGATTTTCTAATGCCTGGTTATCTATGAAGGACAATAATTCATCTGCAGAAAATTGCAGCACTTGGATCGATTGCTGTAATTTCTGCGTCATAGCAAGCTTTTGCGTCTGTTTTTGTTGTTGTGAAAATTGCTGTTGAAATTTCATCATTCTACCTCTTGTTTTTTTCACTGAAATTGGTTAAACTAATATTTGTGCTTCGCGCCTTTAGTGTAGTGGATATCACGTAAGATTCCGGTTCTTGAGACGGGGGTTCGATTCCCTCAAGGCGCGTTTTTTCTTTTCGTTACAAGTATACTCGATTCAAATCAATAATTCAAAAGCACTTAGGGACCGCTGATGCGGTTCCTTTTTTATTTGTATCTATGTAAGAAGGCGAACTCGTCCTTCAACGATTAAAAGCTGCTTACAGCCATAAGGCGAAAAAAAGAAGAGGATTACTCCTCTTCTTCCTCTTCATCCGCAAAATCATCTTCATCATCGTCATCGATAATGGTTAGATCTTCCTCAATGCTGTCAGGTAATTCTTCTTCATCATCGGTGCTATTGTCGGCGCCGATTTCTTGCAAGTCTGAATTGTATGCCGAGATTTCTTCATCCTCGTCATCATCATCATCAAAGAGATCATCTTCTTCGTCATCTGACAAATCAGTATCCTCAGGATCATCATCGTTATAATCGATTGCATCTTCATCATCGTTGATAAAGGCATTGACTTTTTTACGTTTGCGACGACGTGGTGTATCTTCATCCTCGTCTTCGATGCCATGGTTGACTTCTTCATCGATCGAATCAATGGCGTACCATGAACGTAAGCCCCAACGATTGTCGCCTAAAGAAATAAAACTACCGTCGATATTCAAGTCTGTATAAAACTGCGCCAATGAATCACGAATCTCGCTGTCTGAAGTTTCAAGATAGTTTTGAATTTGGTTGACCAAATCAGAAAAATCCATCACGTCACCGCGCTGCTCTAAAATCGCATGGGCAACTTCAATCATCGACAATTCGTTTTTATTTACACCTTCAAATACATTAATTTCCAAACGGGACACGTCCTTTCACAGTCTACTCCTAATCATACAAAATTACGTCTCAAATTGCAATTTTTTCTTTCAATTTCCCTTTGATTAAGCGGTAAATTCTAAAGACAGTTTGTATTCGCCGACTTTGTCAGCAGCCATGAACAAGTCATAATCGATATCGATCTTTCCCGAGTATGGACGGTCTTTCAAGCTAACGTGCAAGTGATTGGTGAAGGTGTGGAACATCATCAAGCCATACGGGGTTTGATAACTCGTCTCTAAACGTTCCTTATAAGAAAATTTCAAGCGCATGCGCATTTCCCCTGAGCGAATCAATTGAATCAATCCGTCTGGCATAATTTTCATCGTAACAGGAATGTCGGTGCCGTCTGGCTGGATCTCTTTGTAACGGAGATATAAGGTATCACCGATCTTGACTGCTTGTCCTTGCAGATCAAACAGAAAGTTCTCTGTTTCCCCTGCTTGACGTACATTGGTTGTTAAATGAATCGAGATTGGGATTCCTTTTGATAATTCTTGCATGTACGAGTGCCTCCTTTGAAGATTTCAGTTTCATTCTTGCTTTTTTTCATTCGTTTGTCAATCATTTCAGTTGATTCTCCTTGGTCTATTTCTTCATTGAAAATAAAAAACGAAAACAAAAGCAAGTTTTCATTCTTTTCTCCAAGTAATTTTCCAAGAATCGTATATAATAAGGATAACAGGTATTTTAAAGGAGTTTAACCGATTTGACTATCTATGTAATGGATCAAACCTTACCACGTATCCACAATCCTTATGAGCCGTTTGCCTTCACCGATGTTGCCACCGAAGTTGCTGGCAAAAAGGAACAAGTTTATTGTCATTTTTGGCAGTTGTCCGATACGATGATTTTAGGAATGAAAGATACCCGGCTGCCTTTTTTGACAGATGGTCTGCAGGTTTTGAAAGAAGCTGGCTATGCCTCGATCATCCGCAACTCAGGGGGGCTTGGTGTAATTAATGATGCCGGTATTTTGAATGTCTCCCTCATCTTCCCTAAACATTTGGCTGCCACCACAGATGCAGCCTATGAAATGATGACGACATTGCTGCAAACCGCCTTTCCTGAGCGGACAATTTTGGCTTATGAAATTGCTGACTCGTATTGCCCAGGCACCTATGACCTGAGTATTGATGGGAAAAAAATTGCTGGTACAGCACAACGACGAATCAAAGACGGCGTGGCTGTCATGATGTATCTGAGTGTCAACGGCGACCAACCAGCCCGCGGCTCTCTCGTTCGTCGTTTTTACCAAGCAGGTTTGAAAGAGCGCTTTGGTACAGATGGCTATCCAGTCGTCAATCCTGCGAGCATGACCACTTTAGAAGCGGCCCTCGGCCGTAAGTTTACCACACACGAGGTGACTGACCGCTTGCAAAAAGCCCTGCTTTCCTTGATCACAGACCAATCCCTATATCCGCTTGAATCACTGGATCAATGGCTGACAGAAAATAACCTTAGCGAACAAATGCAGCAACGCTTAGCTGGCATGGAGAAGCGAAACCAACCAATAAAGGAGTTTAGCGATGAGCCTACCATATAAATATCAAACCTTAGCGATAGAAAAAGTATTTCGTGATCCTGTTCATAACTATGTCCATGTACAGCACCAAGTGATTTTAGATTTGATCAATTCCAAAGAAGTGCAGCGTTTGCGGCGCATCAAACAGCTGGGAACTGCTTCCTTTACCTTTCACGGAGCAGAACATAGCCGCTTTTCTCACTCCTTGGGCGTTTATGAAATCAGCCGTCGCATTTGCGATATTTTCCAACGCAATTATTCCCTTGAAAAAGTCGGACCAAACGGCTGGGATGATAAAGAGCGTTTAGTGACCTTGTGTGCAGCATTGCTTCATGATGTGGGCCACGGACCATACTCCCACACCTTTGAGCACATTTTCCATACAGACCATGAAGCCATCACAGTGGCGATCATTACTTCTCCTGAAACGGAAGTTCATCAGATATTGAACCGAGTGGAAGCTGGATTTCCTGAGAAAGTCGCAAGTGTTATCACTAAAACTTATCCAAATCCTCAAGTCGTTCAAATGATTTCTAGTCAAATCGATGCTGATCGGATGGACTACTTGCTGCGCGATGCTTATTTTACCGGCACTGAATACGGCACGTTTGATCTGACCCGAATTTTACGAGTGATTCGTCCGTACGAAGGCGGTATTGCTTTTTCTATGAATGGCATGCACGCTGTGGAGGACTACATCGTCAGTCGTTACCAGATGTATGTGCAAGTTTATTTCCATGCGAGTTCTCGAGGGATGGAAGTGATCTTAGCCCATTTGCTGGATCGAGCTGCAGAACTGTATCAAGTGGATTCAGAATTGTTTCAAGGCCATTCGCAGCTGCTTCTCCCATTTTTAAAACAAGAATTCACCTTAGATGAATACTTGAAACTCGACGATGGCGTTCTGAATACCTACTTTACCCAATGGACGGAAGAAAATGATCCGATCCTCAGCGATTTGGCCAAGCGGTTCTTAAATCGTAAACCGTTGAAATCCGCCCGCTTTGACGATGAGACGCAGTTGCCGATGATTGAAGAAATGCAGGGACTGGTGGAAAAAGTCGGCTTCAATCCCCGCTATTATACTGCCATCAATTCAAGCTTCGATCTGCCTTATGATTTTTATCGGCCGACTTCAGGCAAACATCGGACACAAATCGAATTACAGGAAAAAGATGGTTCCCTTGTGGAATTATCCCAAGCCAGTCAGCTAGTTGCAGCTTTAGCGGGACAAACCCAAGGTGACCAACGCTTTTATTTTCCAAAAGAAATGATTGACCCCAACATCCAAAATCACTATGATTTATTTGGAGAGACGTATCAAGAGTTTGCCAAGCACATTCGCAATGGTGCTTTGATCAAACCAAGCCACTAGGAGGAACTTATGAGTATCAAATTGATCGCCATCGATATCGATGGTACCCTGTTGAACAACGACCGCAAGATCACCCCAGCCGTTTACAAGGCATTGAAAGACGCTGAAAAGCAAGGTGTACGCATCGTTTTGTGTACGGGACGCCCTTTAACTGGTGTCCAAGATTTATTAAAGGAACTAGACTTATTTACGGACAATGATTTCGTTATTACTTATAATGGCTCTTTGGTTCAAAAAACCAAAAACCAAGAGATCATCTCTGAATTCGGCTTGTCCCAAGATGACTATCTCTTTGTTGAGATGACTGCGAGAAAATTAGGGGTTCATCTTCATGTAGAAACCGAAGATACCATGTATACCGCTAACCGCGATATCAGTCCTTATACGATTTATGAAGCCTTCTTAGTCAACATGCCATTGAAATATCGGACACCAGAAGAAATGACTGCTGACTTGAATATCATCAAAATGATGATGATCGATGATCCCGAAATACTTGATCAGATCATCCCACAATTGCCGAGCAGTTTGACGGACAATTACAATGTGGTCAAAAGTGCTCCTTACTTCTTGGAAGTTCTAAATAAACAAGCCCATAAAGGGGCTGCTGTCAAAAAATTGGCGGAGCACTTAGGCATCAAACAAGAAGAAGTCATGGCGATCGGCGATAACGAAAATGATTTAACCATGGTGGAATACGCTGGTATCGGTGTGGCGATGGCCAATGCCACTGAAAACGTGAAAAATGCCGCAGATGTCCTAACTGCATCAAACGAAGAAGACGGTGTGGCAGAAGTAATCAACAAGTATGTTTTAGCAAATAACTAAGTGTAAAAGGCAGGTTTCCTTTTTATCGGAAGCCTGCCTTTTTTATTTTGCCAACCATTGTTCAACTGCCCATTTATGGCTGCCGCGTTTCAATCGCTGAATCGCTTCTTCTGGCGTATGCCATGACAACTGATTGGTTTCTTCTGTCGGTTCACAGACTTTTTTCCATTTGGTCATTAAATAGAAATAGCCGGGATGATGGTAAAATGTATCGCGATGGCGTGAATAGAAGTATTCAACTGCCTCCCCTAAATAGGCAGCGATCTCCCCTTCAAATCCAAGTTCTTCTATTAATTCTCGCTGGATCGCTTCTTCTTTGGTCTCATTTGGTTCAATTTCACCGCCTGGTAAAAAATAGGCGCCATTGGGTGCTTGTACCAAGATCACTTCATTTTTTTCATTTGGAAGAACGACATACGCGCCATATCTTGATTTGTATGGTTTCCCCGCTTCTTTTTCCCCGAACACAATTTCCTTTTCTGGCATGATTCCCTCCACCAACACTTTCTTTCCATTTTACCCTATGCCAATAGTCTGGACAAGCTGGAAATAACGCTCTGTTGTCTTTTATTCGTTATAAAATGAGAAAATATGTTATCATACAACTATCAAGATCGAAAGGATGATTTACCCATGAAAATGGCTCACACTTGTGTCCGCGTCAAAGACTTAACGGCTTCTCTAGATTTTTATCAAACTGCCTTTGGTTTTGAAGAATCTCGCCGTCGTGATTTTCCTGAACATCAATTTACTTTGGTTTACTTAACATTGCCTGGAGATGACTACGAGCTAGAGTTGACATATAACTATGACCATCCTGGCTATGAGTTAGGCGACGGCTATGGCCACATCGCCATCAGTACCGATGATCTAGAAGCGCTTCATGAGAAGCACCAAGCTGCCGGATTTGACGTCACTGACTTGAAAGGACTACCAGGGACTTCTCCATCTTACTATTTTGTGAAAGATCCTGATGGTTATAAAATCGAAGTTATTCGCGAAAAATAAAGCGAAGATGCTCGAAAAAAGGACCTCGTGTCCTTTTTTCTTTTCGTTCCATTTACTTATAGAAAGGTTTGATCAAATGAAACCCATTATCGGCATCGCTGCTAATGAACGGCCAATGATTGAAGAAGCAGAACATTGGTTGTCCTATACACCCAAAAATTTTGTCACCCATATCCAACAAGCCCAAGGCATTCCCCTAATATTACCAATGGGTGTCGTGGAAGATGCTGCGACTTACATCAGCAAAATCGATAAACTCTTGTTAGCCGGTGGTCATGATGTCTCCCCTGATCATTATGGCGAAGATCCTCATCCTTTGATTCAAGGCATTCATCCTGATCGTGATGTCTTTGAATTGGCATTGATCAAAGAAGCAGTGGCTCAAAACAAACCCATCTTTGGAATCTGCCGCGGCATGCAGTTACTAAATGTCGCATTTGGTGGGAGTTTGTACCAAGATCTCTCTTTGATCGATCACCCAACGATCAAACACGTGCAATTACCAACGTTCTTTCAATTCCCTACACATCGGGTGGAAATCAAGGCAGACAGTCGTTTGGCTGCTCTTTTAGGCACAACCTATCAAGTCAATTCTTTTCATCACCAAGCAGTCAAAACAGTTGCAGATGATTTCAATGTGACCGCCACCGCTCCTGATGGTGTTGTTGAAGCCATAGAATCCACCGCCTATGGCGCACCGATCTTAGGCATTCAGTGGCATCCTGAGCTAGCCGCTCACAAGCTGCCTTCTGAGCAATCGATCTTCGACTTTTTTGTGCAGGAATTCTAAAGGCCTGCACCTTGTTTTCTAGATTCTAGCCAATAAAAAACGCCCGATCACAAAAAGGATCGGGCGTTTTTTTTATTTCTCATTTTTCATTAACACCAGTGATTGTTTCAACGTTGCCAAGATGCCATTGTCGTTATAGATCAAGACATTTGATTTGTACATTTTTGCAGAAACCAGCATCAGGACGATCGTGGTAACAGCAAGGATCCCTACTGAAATCAACGCTCCGCCAATCCCCACTGTATCATTAGCAAGCCGTACTGGCATAATATACGAGGACAAGAATGGGATATAAGAAGTTACTCGTAAAACAACGTTATGCGGATCCATACCGCCTAGTACGATTCCTAGCATATACCCGCCCAACGAAAGATACGTCACTGGAATAATGGCTTTCGCCGTATCTTCTGCTTTGTTCACTAACGACCCGCAAAGGGCTGACAAGACAGAATAGATCAAGATTCCTAAGAAGACGAAAACGATCGCAAACACGAGGAAAGGACCAAAAATGCCATCTGATGAAAAACTTGCCAATAAGTCTTTTACCATGGAGTTGTCCTTGATCCAGAAATAACTCCCGCCAAAAATCGCAACATACGCAACTAGCTGGGTCGCTGCAACCATGATCACCCCAGTTAATTTGGCGTAGTAATGGGTTTGTGCTCGCGTACTAGACAAAATGACTTCCATAATGCGCGTTCCTTTTTCAGAAGCAATTTCTTGCGCAATGATTTGTGCGTAAGTGATGATAAAGAAAAAGAGAACGATTGTTGCGATGGTACTAACTGCTGCTTGCATCGCGGTATTATCTTCTCCATAGGTCATTTCGCCACCTTCACTGAAGGAAACTTTTTGCCGGTCAAGTGGTGCAACTTCACTAAGAACTGCCACTTGCTCAGCAGTCAAACCAAGCTCGCTAGCTCGAAAGGATGACTGCAAGCCCGTCAATAATTGTTGGATCGTCAGCTCTAAAGCTTGCCCCATCGAGGACTCGCTTAATAATTCCCCTTGCAGCGTATCCCCTGAAGCAGTAATAACTAACAAGGCATCAGCATCTTTGTCAGCCAACTGTTGTTGTCCTTGTTCTTCGCTTTCCACAACTTCAAATTCATAATCATCGCTACTTTGCTCCACAAAGGTCTGCGCAATGGCTGGTTCATTCGCATAAACGACAATTTTATCCACACTGCTCATACCATCGGCAAAGTAACTAATCAGATAAAATCCGCCCATTGCAATGAATGGAACCAATATCATAATCAAAAACGAAATTGATTTGATATTTTTCTTATAAACATCTAATGCGATTACCCAAAACTTATTCATTTGTTTTTCCTGCCTTCCGCTTAAAGATTTCTTCTAACGTTGGCGGTTGTTGATTGAACATAGGGATATAACCATCCGCCGTCGCTAAATCAAATAAGGTTTTTCCTACTGCAGGATCAGCGATCGTAATATCATAGCTGCCGTCTTCTCTGGCAATGACTTCCTCAACACCTGCCACTGCCAAAAGCTGTTCTTTCGTCAAATTAGACTCCAAATAAACTTTCGTTCGTCCAAAGGATTCACGAATTTCATGGACCTTTCCGTTTAAGACAGTTTGACCATCCCTTAGCATAATCAAGTGGTCACAGATTTTTTCTACGTTATCCATATTATGACTGGAGAAGATGACACAAGAGCCATTTTTTTTCAGTTCAATGATCCCGTTTTTCAACAGTTCCGCGTTGACTGGGTCTAAGCCACTAAACGGTTCATCTAGAATCACTAATTTTGGTTCATGGATCAACGTTGAAATTAGCTGAACTTTTTGCTGATTTCCTTTTGATAAAGATTTGACTTTATCAGTTTTCTTGCCTTTGACTTTAAACTTGTCCATCCAATAGTCGATTTTGGGTACGATGTCTTCTTTCTTTTTACCACGTAAACGCGCGAAGTAGATCAATTGATCTTCAATCGTGACTTTTGGATACAAGCCGCGTTCTTCTGGCAGATAGCCAATAAGATTGTATTCTTTTTCACTAATTTTGTGACCATCCCATAATACTTCTCCTTGATCGGCTTTCAAAAAATCCAAGATCAATCGGAATGTCGTCGTTTTTCCTGCTCCGTTTTGACCAATTAATCCCATAATCTGACCATCATTGATGGTAAAAGACAATTGATCGACTGCTGTATAATCCCCAAATGTTTTTACTAGCTGTTTTGCTTCTAACACATGCTCACCTTCCCTGTCTAATAAAATATGTCACTAAAGAAAAAACCGATAATGGCACCAACGATTGCTCCTGCAACCATCAAGATGATAGAGTCGCGGATCACCCGTTGGCGTTTCGCCAGTTTCTCTGGTTCATTGTAATAACTTGCTCGATTTTTGTATAAAAATTTCATCAAAATCGTGGTCAATCCTACCCCTATCGGAATAAATACTAGCCCAGTAATCAATCCTAGCCCAAAGGACCAAAAGGGATTTGTACGAATATTGAAATAACGAATGGAAAAATAAATCACTGCTAAAATTGCTAAACTGACCACTGAAAACAGAATCGATTTTTTCATCAAATAGCGCGTCTCATTATCGATTCGTTCTTGATAGCTTTCTTGATCGCTGAAAATCGCTGGTGTATCCGGAGATGCTTTAAAATAAAAATACCGATCTTTATAATTGCTGATATAGGTCCAGCCCCCAGCTTGATACATCGCTAGGTAATCAACGATCTCAGAAGGATCTCCTTCGAAAAAGTCCACTGCATATTTGGTCGTTTCCGATTTTCCTTTGATAAACTTCAAAAACCCTAACCGATTCATCTTCACAAAATGCCAGCCCATTGACGCTTGTTTTTGTAAACGAACCATTTCCTTTTCCGGATAATAGGCGACTCCAAGAGAAAGAAGATATTTCTTATTGATGCCCATCTTGTTCCCCTCCTAACGCTTCGAAGACCTGTTCTCCGATTTGATAAAATAGTTTGCGTCGCTGAATATCTTTCTCCAGAACCTGTCTTCCTTCTGGTGTAATCTGATAGATTTTTTTTCGATCGACGCTTTCTTCTAAATCGATCCACCCCTTTTTCGTCAGCTTTTTCAAAATCGTATACATCGTCGCGGGGCCAATCTCAAATGTTCCTTGGCTTAGCTCATGGATTTGTTTCATAATGACATACCCATGTTTTGGCTTTAAAAGCGCTAATAAAATCAAATAGGTTGAATCTGTCAATGCCTCATCCATTTGATTCCTCCATCCCACTAACTATATCACTTAATGATATATTATCGAATGATATAGCCAGCGTCAATCTTTTTTTTTGGGAAAATAAAAGCCGTCTCCGTTGACGGAAACGACTTTTGATCATTAATTAGCAATTTTGACAGGCGTATTATAAGGCATGTTATAGTAAAACCATTTGGCATCCGGCACTGCTAATCGAATACAGCCATGAGAAGCCCGAGTGCCTAATTTTCGTCCTTCAACGGAACTAAAAGCATTGGTGGACCAAGCGATACTCGTTGGGATCGTATGGAATAAATAGACCCCATGGTCTTTAAAGGAACGGTAGTAGGCGGCTCCTGAAAAAGCTAAGCCTTTTTCTGCTTGGATGCGAAAATTCCCTAAAGGTGTTGGTGTATTGAAGGCACCGGTCGAGCAAAGCATCGTATAAATCACTTTATTCCCTGATTTGATATAAACCCGCTGTTTGCTGATGGATACTTCAATATTTAAGTTTTGAACGTTTAATGAAGGATATTTTCCTCCAGTAGTATACATCCAAAAGTTACTATTTACATTTGTGGTTTGATTTTCCTTGACCCAACCGATTCGACCGGCTGGCGAAACGAGATACAGGTAGTTGCCATCACTCGTTTTTGCTAGTTTGGTCGCTTGTGCCATATACCCTTTGTAGGCACTCTTTTTCCCAAGTTTCGTACTATTTGGATCAGCTTTTTCAAAGAAATTGCCATCCCCATTCTTGACGACCACGTAGCGGCTAATGTTGCTTTGAGAGGTGATCGTATGGGCATTAGTCACCCCACTTGCATTGATGTAACCCAGCCACTTGTTATTGAGATAAAGTGAATAGTAGGTGGAGCCGTTGAAATGTTGATATTTCCCAGTAACTTGAATATTCTTGTTCATATAATCAGCGCTGCTGCCTTTTTTCTTCGCAAAAGCTAAATCTTGCCATAAGGTATAATTCTTACTTTTTAGGCGGACTGTGCGTTTTTCACTTTGCCAAGTACCGCCTTGATTGTTGGCAACCGTTGCTGCATCGGCATTTAAGTAGCCGATCCATTTTCCGTTAGCATCATAAAGGGACAAGTAGACACCGCCATTGACATGGTTATATCTTCCTTTTGCAAGATAGGTTTTTCCCGCTAATTTCGTTGTAGTATTTTTCTTACTCGACCAGCGAAAATTGCCCCAAATCGTGTAATTTTTCTTGGTCAATGTCACATATTTTCCGTAGGATTGATAGGCACCTTGTGCATCCGTCGTTAACTTAACACCCGAGGCATTGATATAGCCTAGCCATTTATTGTTATTTGTATAAAGGGAATAGTACGTCGACCCATTCAAGTGACGATATTTACCAGTAACTTTGACTGTTTTGCCATTTAAAGCGGCTGTCGTTCCTTTCTTCGCTGTCCAATTAAAATTTTGCCATAGCGTATAATTCCCGCTGATGATCGTGGCATATTTTGATTCAGACTGCCATGCACCACCAGGAGTTGTCGCTAACTTAACACCGGCGGCTTTTATCCAACCGATGAGAACATTTTTATTTGAATACAATGCGTAATAGACTACGTTATTATTCGTCGTGAATACTTCTTTGATTTCAAAGGTTTGACCATTAATGCTTGAAGAGGTGCTCGTTTTTTTATCTAAAAACACATCTTGCCAAAGCGGTTCTTTCGCACTTGTAACGGTTGCATATTTTTTCTCGGTTTTGAAGGTTCCGCTGGCAACTTTCACTGCTGCTTCTGCTACGACACCGACAACCTTTTGATCGTCACGAATTTCAAGATAGGTCCGCTTATCGGCACCTTGATACCGTTTGACACTACGGTATACCTTGCCAGCTAATTCATTGATCGTTCCTTGCTCGATCAATTGATCCTTCTCAAAACGGTAAAGGATGTTTTGCGTTTCAGGATTGGCTGCTGCAACCGGATTGATTTTTACATATTGATTTTTATCTGCAATTGATTCAACATCAATGATCCCTAGGTCTGGTTCTTCAGAAGATTCTTCCGTCGATTGAGTAGATGAGTCTTGGGTGGTCTCGGTCTGACTGGTCTCAGTCGCAGCCGTGCTAGTACTTGACGTTGTTTCTGATGAAGAGGTAGACGTTGATGAAGACTCAGTTGCCGTGCTTGACTCTGTACTCTCTGTACTTGCCTCTTGAGATGATGCTGCGCTCGCTTCTGAAAAACTTTCTGACGTCGTCTCTTGCGCAGCGACAGACGCTGCTGTCGGATCCCCTTCATTTGCTGCATAAACTTGTGTGATCGTTCCTACGATGGGTGCGACCAGTACCCCAACAATCGCAACGCCTTGAAGCAACCCACGTTTCAACTTTTTCATTTTTATTCCCCCTTTAATCCTATTTTGGTATCACTTTCTTACTATATTAACAAGATATTTTTTAGTGCCACTCCCCACTTTAAGTATACCACTGCCTAATAGAAAATTTGAAAAAAACGTCCCCAAAATAAAAAAAGCAATAGCCACTTTCGGCTATTGCTTCAAAAACGTTTCTTCTATTACATATGTTCCGCAACTAAAGCTTTCAATTGATCTTTTGTATGCACCCCAATTGCTTTATCAACGACTTGGCCGTCTTTTTTCAACAACAAAGTTGGAATAGACATGATCCCGAATGAAGCTGGTGTTTCAGGATTTTCATCCACATCCATTTTCACGATCTTCAATTCGTCTTCCTCATATTCATTCGCTAATTGTTCCAAGATCGGCGCTTGCATCCGACATGGACCACACCAAGTTGCCCAAAAATCAATAAGGACTAAGCCTTTATCGGTTTCTTCTGAAAAAGTTTTATCAGTAATTTCTTTTGCCATCGTACTTCCCCTCCATTTTTAAAACTAAAAAAAGTATACCACGTATCGGAAGTTTTTTAAAATCGTCTGCTTACAAAAGGTAAGGGTTCTTAAAGGTTAGTTAAACTTCACAATGGTCGCCCCATTGCCCCCTTGATTTGCTGGCGCAAATTCAAAACTTTTCACCGAGCGATGATTTTTTAGGTAGTCAGTGATCCCTTGACGCAATGCGCCGGTTCCTTTTCCGTGGACGATCGTCACTTGCGGATAGCCTGCCAAAATCGCTGCATCTAAATACTGATCCACTTCATTGAGGGCTTCTTCGTACCGCTTACCGCGTAAATCCAACTGATTGACCACTGGACTGCTGTCAGCAGAACGAATCGTATTGACGATACGCTGTGTAGGCTCCTTCACTGGCGCTGCTTGTTGGAGATCTGTTTCTGGCAAATTCATTTTCAAAATACCGATTTGGACTTGCCATTGATTTTTGCCTGCTTTTTTCAATAAGACCCCGCGCTGCCCATAAGATGTTACAAGCACTTCGTCTCCTTCTTTCAGCGTCTTGGCTGCTTTGGCTTTTTGCAGAACCTTGTTTTTTTGCAGATGTTCTTCTTGTTGCAGTCCTGATAACTTGGTGCGCGCGTCGATCAGCTCGTGTTCTTTGACCTTCGTTTGACCGCCGGCTAACTGCATTTTACGAATATCGGCAATGATTTTTTCAGATTCTTCTTTGGCTTCTTCAACGATCTGATTGGCTTTTTGCCGAGCTTTCGCCAATTCTTTTTCACGTTCTTCAAAGAAATAACTATAGGCTGCTTCTAGCTCTTGGTGCAAGCGGGCCGCTTCTTTTACATGATGACGGACTTCAAGATACTCGGTTTCCGTCATTTTTCTTCGATTTTCTAAATCAGCGATCATTTCATTCAGGTCTTGGCTTTCTCCATCCATGATCTCTTTGGCTTGATCAATGATCGTATCTGGCAAGCCAAGTCTTTTCGAAATCTCAAACGCATTGCTTCGTCCTGGAACCCCGATCAACAAGCGATAGGTCGGACTTAAGGTATCAACATCAAATTCCATAGAGGCATTGATCGTATTGGATCGGTTATAGCCATAAACCTTCAATTCAGGATAATGGGTCGTCGCCATGACATAAGCCGACTTAGCCCCAAGTTCGTCCAAAATCGCAATCGCTAGTGCCGCCCCTTCTTGAGGATCGGTTCCTGCGCCTAATTCATCAAAGAGAACTAAGCTTGTCTCGTCGACTTTTTTCAACACTTCAACGATCGTTGTCATATGAGAAGAAAAGGTCGATAGACTTTGCTCAATGGATTGTTCATCCCCAATGTCCGCAAAAATCTCATTGAAGACACCCATTTGGCTTTCTTCTTCTGCCAGAATTGGTAAACCAGCTTGGCCCATGATCTGCAATAGCCCTAATGTTTTTAAGGTGATGGTTTTCCCACCGGTATTCGGCCCAGTAATGACAACGGCTTGATAGTCTTTTCCAATCGTAATATCGTTAGGAACGACTTTTTCTTGATCGATCAATGGATGACGTGCTTGCTTAAAAAAGACATGGTTGTCTTGATTGATCGCTGGTACGATTGCCTTCATCTCTTTTCCAAAACGAGCCTTGGCATTCATGAAATCCATGATCCCGATCACATACGCATTATGGAGAATCTCTCTCTGATATGGGGCTAACTCTGCTGACAATTCTGCTAGAATACGTGTAATTTCATCCCGTTCCGCAATTTGATGCTGGCGCAAACGGTTATTTTGTTCCACTACTTGTTTCGGTTCGATAAACAAGGTTTGACCAGAGGAACTTTGGTCGTGGACTACCCCGCCGAAAACACCTCGGTACTCTTGTTTGACTGGAATCACATAACGCTCATTTCGCATGGTTACGATCGTATCACTTAGATACTTTGCATTGCCACCTCGGACGATGCCATCCAATGTCTCGCGAATCGTCCGTTCTGCTCGTCGGATCGATTGGCGAATTCCACGTAGTGCTGGAGAGGCATCATCTGTGACTCGGCCATCCTCATCGATAGCTTCTTTCAAGCGTCGATTCAAGGTTGGCAAAGACACCAACTGTTCTTCCCAGTGATACAAGCGGGAAAATTCAATCTCGCTTTCAGACAAATCAGCAAAAAAGCGTTTCAATTCCTGCGTAGTTGATAAGACACGGGCAACTTGTGCCAACTCAATGCCGTTTAAATCGGCGCCAATTTCGATCCGTTTCATTTGGGGACGAATATTCTCAATCTTTGGTACAGGGATTCCGCCTCTTAAACGTTGGATCTTGATCGCGTCTTCTGTTTCTGCTAGCCAAGAGGAAATGACTTGCGCATCACTTGATGGCGCAAGCTTTGCTAAGGCTTCTTTTCCTTGGGCTGTTACAATATACTGACCGATTTGACTCTTTACTTGTTCAAATCCTAAAACATCAAGGATCTTAGTATTCATTCTTTTCTCACCTGCTTTGTTTTAACTTTTTGTTCCTAAGAAAAAGGCAGAATGGCTCTGCAACCATCTGCCTGCTTTTTACCCAATCACATCTGTGATCCACAATCGATAGAAGTAATCTGAGAGAATCGGCGACCGATCAACGATGAAATTCGCAGTTCCGCTCGTTTCAAACAGATTTTGAATCGTGGCAAACGGGATCATTGAGAGAATCATGAAAAACATGTACAAATTGATATACATCAAGATAACATTCAAAACACCCGCAACTGCCCAGTCATAACCACCTAAAAAACGTAGGCGTTTGTAACGCAAACTGTCTGCAAAAATCACCACTAGTTTTGTGATCAGCCATCCAGCAAAGAGCACCATCACAAAAGCAATGGCTGCATAATAGGCTTTGTCTAAATCTAAAGCCAGTTCCATATCGTAGTATTTTAACTTTGAGTCCGCCGTTACTGACATATAAGGAACATAGAGCTCAATTTTCTTCGCAATTTCTTGGTAATTTGCAACTGCAAAGAAAAAAGAGATCAAATAGCCCAAAACTGAGACCAATTGTAAACTGGTTCCGCGCCGTGCGCCGCCGTAAAAGGCTGCCAACAACAAAACCAAGACAAATAATCCAATCATTTAGGTATCCTTTCTACGCCGCACTACCCATGGGCTGTCTTTTCTTGAATTTTTCGTTTCCTTTGTTCATTTAAGATCTGTTGTGCTTCCACATGATTATGGATCTCCACATCACTGCGACCTGTCTCATCGAGAACTTTCCGTGCTTCGGATTCAATCGCTTCGATCCGCTTAATGCGATTCTCAAGCTCCGTTGCTTTAATGGCTTGTCCTCGCAGCTCGTCCACCTTTTTTTGTAGGACCAAAAGCTGTTCTTGTTTTTTCAGCTGGTCGGAAACAGCGTTGATCGCTAATAAGATCGACGCTTGTTCTTGATCGGTTTGTGGCGATAATTGCATGATCTCAAGCAGTTGGTCATTGACCAATCTTGTCACCATATCCATGTGTTCTTTGCTTTCGCGTCCAATAATCGTGTAACTTTGATTCGCGATAACTGCTTTATAACGTTTCTTTTGCTCCGTCATAGGAATATTTCCTCCCATTGCTTACATTCTGCTCTATTCTATCACTTATTGAACATGTGTCGCAAACTCTTAACTATTATACGTGATTTTCTTATGAATTTCCATGCCAATCGTTTGTTTGCTGATCGTCTTAGTAAAAAAGAATAAGAAGTATGGTAAAATCTTAAAGTATCCTTTTGTCTACCTAAGAAAAGACAAAAAAACAGGAGGAATCAAATGAGTACGATCGTTATCAAAGTACCAACTTCAACTATCCAAAAGATGCAGCAATTTTACCAACGAGAACTGCTGGCTAAGAAAGTTCCTTATACAGTGTTTGTCGCCAAAAAAGGGCCAACGACGATCACTGCTTATACGTCTGGAAAAGTCATGTTTCAAGGAGCGACTGCTGAAAAAGAAGCTTCCTTATGGGGCGATACGGCAAGTGCTGTACCGGATAAGAAAAAAGCGACTGTTTCAACCACTGCGTTGCCAGCAGGATTTAGCGAAAAAAGCGTCGTCGGCAGTGACGAGGTCGGCAACGGCAGTTATTTCGGTCCTTTGGTGGTCTGTGCCGTCTATGCCAAAAAAGAGCAATTGCCACAGCTGAAAGCCTTAGGTGTCAAGGACTCAAAAATGCTGACAGATCCAGAGATCCGTAAGATGGCGCCGAAAATCAAAGAATTGGTTCCTTACCAATTGCTCACTGTTACACCCAGCAAATACAACGAGATCCAACCAAAATACAACACGGTCCGAATGAAAGTTGCTTTGCATAATCAAGCCATTCGTTTGCTTTTGCAAAAGATTGCTCCTGAGACACCAGATGCCATTTTGATCGATCAGTTCACAAGCGAAAAAAATTATCGCACTTATTTAAAGTCGGAACAAGCAGCGGTTACCGAAAAGCTCTATTTTGCGACGAAAGGTGAACAATATCATCTAGCAGTAGCGGCAGCCTCTATTTTATGTCGTACAGTCTTTTTGGATGAATTAGATGCAGCCTCTAAAGAAGTCGGTTTGCGCTTGCCTTCTGGCGCCCACGCAGCTGCTGACCAAGTTGCCGCAAAATTACTGCAGCAAGGTGGCATAGCACTATTGGGCAAATATGCCAAACTGCATTTTGCGAATACCGAAAAAGCACAGAAACTCGCTAAACTGTGAGTTCTCGTATTTTCAAAAAAACTGCCACTGCTTCTGATAAAGGAAGCAGTGGCAGTTTTTGTCCTCAGTACCAGTTGAATGCTGCGAATCAAAGCCCTAAGCCCGCTGCTTCGATTCCCATCGTGATCAACCCAGCCAAATAGTTTTCTGAAAACCGATCTGAAAAGTGTAACTTTGGTAAGACGCCATAATGAAACACTGCTGCCAGCTGCTTTTCCAAAAAAGAGCGCGGCACAAGCGCCTGCCACTCAGAGGGCAAAAACAAAATGACTTGATGCGGGTCCGTGACTGCCACGATCGCTTGAAGAGTGGCAGTCACTTGCTCTTGGATCGCCTCTGTTGCCAAAGGGTAAGAAACTTTGTAAAGATGCGGCAAATGCTTGATTTCGCCACTTAAATGGTTGGCTCCTTTAAAGAGCTGTTGGTCGATGACCAGTCCCGCACCTGGCGGATAATTTTTCGGAAAATAAATGCCAGCCACGATTTTTTTCTCTTCTTTGAAATGGAATACCGCTGCATTCACGTCATTCTCAATAAGCGTTTTTACCGCGATCTCCTTTTCAATCAATTCCCCTAGCGCCATGTCCTTAAATGCTGGAGCATCCATGATCTTCAGTCTTCCAGCAATTTCCACACCAGGAATTCCCACGACTGCCAAGCTGATTTTCGGGTATTCCTGTTTTATCTGACGAATCACTTGCAAGAACTGCGGCAATCGGCCCTCTGCTGACTGCTCATGATGCAAAATGTTCCCGACGAGATCGACGACTGAAAAACGAATCACGATCTGCTGGTCTTCTTCGATAAACTGAATGATCAACAACAGTGTCCGTTGCGCATTGTACTGGTAAGCCGCAGCTTGACGTCCTCCCGTTCGTTGCGGTTGATCCGTCGTCAAAAGCAACTGCTTTTCTATCAATTCAGGAAGCAGCTTGTTGATCGTTACCACGCTTAATTGAGAGGCATCTGCCAGTTGGCGCTTGGTCATAGGCGCTTGCTGCTGTTTTAGCAAATCCAGCAATACTGCCTGATTATGTAATTTAATGGTCGTTGGCTGATAAGCTTTCATTTTTCTCCCCCTCAACGCTCCTATTTTAACAGATAAAAAGCTGGGAATATACCTTTATTAATTTTGTTAACAAAGGTATAATAGAAGCAACTTATTAAACAAAGTTTACTAAGTTCAAAAAGGAACGAAGAAAGAACGACGCATGTTGCTTATTAAAGGAGTTGTCAATAATGAAAATTGAACACATCGCACTATATGTCAATGATTTAGAAAAAATGAGAACATTTTATGAAACCTACTTTCAGGCGGTCAGCAACCCAAAATACCATAATCCGAAAACAGGCTTTCAGTCCTATTTTTTGACCTTTGATTCTGGAAGTCGGTTAGAATTAACGACCAAGAAATTTTTAAGCCCTCGTGTCAGTGAGAGCTTAGGCTACACTCACCTTGCGATTGCAGTAGGTGATCAAGCTGACGTTGATCGATACGCTCAACGGTTTGTTGAAGATGGCTACCCTCTTTTAAATGGTCCTCGTACGACAGGCGATGGCTATTATGAAGCAGTTGTCCAAGACCCCGAAGGCAATTTGATTGAATTAACCACCGACGATTTACCGTCTTAGAAAGGATTTTGCAATGAAAGAAGATTTTGATTATCAAGCGATGTTGGCTGGTCAACTGTATCAAGCTGCCGGTATTCTCCCTGAGAATGGCTCAGTGGAGGGGAAAAAACGTGCCCAGGAAATCAACCTTTTACCAGTCGATGACCGAGAAGGAATCATCGCCAAAGAAAAAGCACTCTTTGGCAAATTTGGGCAGCATTGCTTTATCCAACCACCCCTTTTTGTCGACTATGGTCGCCATGTTGAGATTGGTGATCACTTTTATGCCAATATGGATTGCATTTTTTTAGATGTCAATAAGATTCTGATTGGTGATCATGTGATGGTGGGACCACGGGTCAGCTTCTATACAGCCGGCCATCCGATCGATTCTGTGATCCGCAGTCAAGATTTGGAATTTGGCCTACCGATCACCGTCGAAGATTACGTTTGGATCGGAGGCAATAGTACGATTTTACCAGGTGTCACGATCGGCAAACATGCCATCGTCGCTGCTGGTTCCGTCGTCACAAAAGATGTGCCGCCGAATACGATCGTCGGCGGCAATCCAGCCCGTCTGATCCGTGAGATTCAGCCGACTGACAAAGAGCATTGGGAAACGGCCGCCCAGCTTTATTATCAAAAACGAGCAGACTGGCAGAAGCAGCAAAAATAACGAAACAAAAGGAGACGCCATGATTTTTACAGACTATCACGTTCATAGTGATTACAGCGATGATTCTTGGTATTTGATGGAAGATGTAGTCAAAGACGCCATTAACCTAGGCTTAGCAGAAATCTGCTTTACCGATCATGTGGATTATGGGGTCAAAGAAGACTGGCAAGCGACGGATGCGTACCTCGTCGGAGCCAATAAAGTCGTAAAAAATGTCTACTACGACTTGTATTTTACCGAACTGGCACGCTTAAAGGAAACATACAGTGACCAAATCAAGCTAAAAACTGGGCTGGAATTTGGGATGCAAATGCACACGATCCCACAATTTACCCGTCTTTATCATTCGCATCCCTTTGACTTCATTTTACTTTCCGTTCATCAGGTAGACGATCAAGAATTTTGGACTGGAGAATTTCAAAAAGGACGCAGCCAACAGGAATGCTACGAGCGCTATTATGATGAAATGTATCAGCTGGTCACGACATATAAAGAGTATTCCGTCTTAGCTCATATGGATTTGATTCGTCGTTATTTAGATAAAGAGAAGGATGCTTTTGAACAAACGAAAGAACAAATCGCAGAGATCTTGAAAGTCGTGATCAAAGATGGCAAAGGCATTGAACTGAATACCTCTTCCCACCGTTACGGAATCAATGGGTATACGCCATCGATCGAGATCCTCAAGCTTTATCGTGACTTGGGGGGAAGCGTGCTAACCATCGGCAGCGACAGTCATAAACCAGAGCAGCTCAGGTTTCAAATCAAAGAGGGACAAGATCTTTTACGATCATTAGGATTTACTGAACTCTGTACGTTTGAACAGATGCAGCCGATTTTTCATCGTTTTGCTTAACCTAAAAATCACCTGATAAAACGCATACTGAAGCTACCTCGACTCGTTAGAGTTTTGGTCTAACTGTTCGAGGTTGCTCCATGATCAGGTGATTTTTTGTTGCTCAACGAACCGAATGCTTTCGCGCAAACTCCATGACTGGCGCAAAGTTCAGTAATAATAAGATGGCAATCAGCCCTACGCCAAATAATGCCAGATAAATTGGAACCAAGGCTAACAGCAGCCAACTACTAATGATGATCATAAAACTTAACATATATCGGCTGGATTTCAAAATAAATAATTGGAGATTAAGCAAAAGAGCTTCCTTGATTGAAAGAGACGGTGCCGTTGCGACCACTAAAAAATAATTGATCGCAAACGTCAAGGCGACGATCAGCAGAAACAGATTTAGCCATTTCAATTCAGTGATTTGGATCGTGACCCTCAGTAACAATAAATTTGCACTACATAACCCAATAACGACTAAAACAGGAAGCCACCCTAGAAGACTATGCTTAAATTTCCTGCGATAGGCCAATAAAAATACTTTTGGGGTACCATCTTTCTCCTTTGCTTCTTTCAAATAGATGAGTAACGCTGTAAAAGCTGGGGCTACTGGCAAGAAGGACAGGAGAAACAATGGTAAGGTGCTAAGTTTGATTTCCATTGTTAGCAATAAAAAAAGAAGGGGTAAATTGAACAACCAAAACAGCAGCGTCCCTAGAAAAGTATAGATAATATAATTTAAATAAGATAGATGATGAAACAGTTTGTAGCTATCTTTTTGATTGATCTCCGGTTGTCGAATATTTTTTTCCATCTGTCGCTCCTTGTAACTCTATTTTTCTATATGCGATCGTCAGTTTTTTCATAAGCTCTTCAACTTATTTTGTCCCGCTATTGCCAATCCCCAAATTGATTTGGAACAAATATTTTTGTCCTAAGAAATAGATAACGATCTGTGGAAGTGTCAGCAGCAATGACATTACCATTAACATCGACATATTGACGGTACCCGCTGGATTGGAGGTGGCGGACATAGATTGTGCGCCTAAAGCTAAGGTCATTTTGCTCGTATCTGATACATAGATCAAAGGACCCATGATGTCGCTCCAAGCAAAGTTAAAGGTAAAAATAGCAATGGCAGCCATCGCTGGTTTGATCAAAGGTAAGACTATTTTGGTAAAGGATCTAAATGGTCCTAAACCATCCATTTCTGCCGCTTCAAATAAGTTTCCCGGAATCGCCGTAATAAATTGGCGAGTAAAAAAGATATTATAGGCAGAGCCAAAGAATTGCGGGATGATCAGTGGCCAAAGAGTGTTATAAAGACCTAAGTTTCTAAAAATCAAAAACACAGGAATCAAGGTGATTTGACCTGGTAACATCATTGTTCCTAATACCAATAGAAACAATTTATTTTTATGTTTATACTTCATTCGGGCAAAGCCAAAAGCAACCAGTGTCGAAGAAATAATTTGTCCAACAATGCTAAGAACGACGATCAGCATCGTGTTGAAAAACCACAACAAGATTGGTCGCTCTCCTGAAAAGGAATCTCTAAACAAATTGGTGAAATTGGACAAATAGAATTCCATCGGCAGTAAAGTGAACTGTTCTTTGATATTTGACTCCGGCGAAGCTAGTGCAATCGAAATCATATAAACGAATGGAATGATCAAAATTCCCGCAAACAAAATCAAGGTCAGATAGATCAATAATTTAGATACTTTGGATAGATTTTTATCTAACACTTACTTCACCTCCTCTTCATAAAATACCCATAAGCTTGAGCTCTTCAGCACGATCAAGGATAAGACCATCACGATCATAAACAACACCCAAGCCATTGCCGAAGCATAGCCCATCCGATAAAATGAAAAGGCATTTCGATAAAGGTACGGAACAATCATTTCGCTGGCATAATCAGGCCCACCACCGGTCATCATATATACTTGAGTAAAGGTTTGAAGGGAGCCAATGACTCCGGTAATCAGGTTGAAAAATAAAATCGGCGAAATTTGGGGAATGGTTATACTAATAAACATCCTGAATCTGGATGCACCATCAAGAAGTGCCGATTCATACATTTCTTCCCCCACACTATTGATAGCAGACAACATCAAAATCATTGTTCCACCGACACCCCATAGAGAAAGGAATACGAAGCTCCAAAGCACATGGTCCTTACTCAACAGCCAAACTGGTCCGTCGATACCAAATAAGGCTAGTGCCTGGTTGACTAGTCCTTTGGAAGAAAGCAAACGGGTAAACAGCATCGTGCTCGCAACGATTGGTACAATGGAAGGTAAGTAATAGATGGTACGAAAAACACGCATCCCTTTCAAATGAAAGCTCAATAAATAAGCCATACCTAATGAAAGTAACAAATTGATTGGAACACTGATCAAGGTATATTGAAAAGTATTTGCTAAAGCTTTTAAAAAAATATCATCCTTAAAAAGACGCAGATAGTTATCAAATCCGATAAAATTAAATTCCGAAAACATATCCCAATCAGTAAAACTCATGATGATCGAAAAAATCATTGGTCCAATGGTAAAACAAACAAACCCAATGATCCAAGGTGAAACAAAGGCAAAAAACCAGCGGGACTGAGTCCGCTTACGCTTTTTTTGATTTAGTTGAAGTTGTGTCGCTGAAATGTCCAATAGGAAACCCTCCTTAACTAAGGTGCTTAAGGAAGAAAATTTTTTCTTCCCTAAGCTATCCTTTCTCTGAATTAATATTGTTCCATGATTTTTTCGCCAGATTCTTGCATTTTCTCAAGCGCTTCTTCTGGTGTTAAACGGCCAAGGAGCATTTCTTTTACTTGATTACTGAACTCACCGGTCAGTTCTCCATAGTAAGGACCTTCGAAAATACCATCGATCACAACACGTTCTGTCGAGATTCCTACGACGTCCAAGCGAAGATCTTTCCCATTTACTTGTCTATTGGTAAATTCTTCAGAGTTCAATACTTTGATATTGGCAGGAGAATCCACTAAACTTTCACCAAGAATTTTTTGTGCTTCTTCGCTCGTCATATATTCAATGAATCGAAAGGCGGCATCTTGTTTGGTCGATTGCTTAGAAATCGCTAAGGCACTTCCGAAAGGCCATGTAACTTTTTCATTGAAGAAAGGCATCGGTGCAATATCAAAATTTAAATCATCCAGTTGTGTGAAGTTGCCAATATTCCAAAATCCTGTCGTCAACATACCAATTCTACCTTGTGAGAACATTGAATCCGCACCAGACTGCGCAACAGATTCATAAAATTCATATGTGCCAACATAACCGTCTTGGTATAGATTATTAAACCAAGTAAGAACTTCTAAGTTTTCGGGAGAATTGATCACAACCTCATTATTTTCCACAAGGGAACCACCATTGGACTTGATAAATACTCCCCAGTTTGGCACCCAATCCATTCCACTAGCACCATACTGAACCGTTTCGCCGTTTTCTATTTTTGTTAATTTTTCGGCAGCAGCTGTGTATTCTTCAATCGTCCAATCATTTGTCGGGTATTCGATCCCTGCTTCATCAAATAAGTCTTTATTGTAGTAAAGAATTTCCGGGCCCCCTCTATCCGGCAAACCAAATGGTTGGCCATCATAGGTATATTGGGTTATTGCCTCCCCCCAATTGCTTTCTACGTCAATCGATGATTCCTCAATATATTCTGAAAGATCAATAAACAATCCCTTAGAAGCAAAGTTTTGCCCATTTTCTGCCACTTGGACAACGTCAGGTGCTTCATTTCCGGCATACATTGTTTGCAGTTTGGTGTCATAATCACTTGGCACTTGAACGAAGTCTACTTTTATGTCAGGATTCGCTTCCTCAAAGGCTTTGATGCGTGGCTCATAGATGGGAAGGTCACCTTCACCTCCCCACGTATAAAACTGGATCGTTGTGATTTCTCCATCCGAATCATTATTGTTGTTTTCTTGCCCACAAGCAACAAATAAGACTACTGAAGACGCCAATAAAGATGTTTTAGCAATTTTCCCAAAGTTCATAGCCATTTCCCCTTTTCTTATTCATTCGTTGTAACGCTCTTCAAGGTAACGATCGATTGCCGAGGGATTGTCAGTTCCTGAGAAGTGATGCTCTGCTCTTCTAAATCAGATTCACCATCTGTCGTATAGCTGATGATTTCACCAAATCCGACTCCTTGAAGATCAATCTCTTTTTCCTGAAAACTGTTATTGATAAGCACTGTAATAAGTTCTTCTTCGTTTGCTTCATTTTTTCCCAAAAAGCTTACGACATTCACCTCTTTGTCGTCGCTGATTGCGGAAACTCTCGTGTACCCTGGTCGAATAAACTTGCTGAAATTCCCCATTCCCCAAAGTCTTTTTGTCGGAATAATTTCTTTTGAACCTAAGTTTACATAGATCAGACCATCCCGATAATCGTAACTACTGACTGCGATCCAATATTGCCAAGCAACCACATCAAGGATCGTTAAATCATCGTGTATCTCGTTGGCTAAATTTAGGGCAGAATCCATAGTGTAGTCGCGACCATTGATCATTTCTGTCCACTCAGACATTTTTAAGGTAACATCGATTTCCTTTTCTTCTAACCACTCTTTAAAATTCATTTTCTCGACGTAAGTTGTCCAATATGAATGGACTTCCCACGTGTCAAAGTAATTCATCAATGTATCATTTTCGATGATTGCTTCGAAATATTCCTTGCTGGTGTTTGCCCATTCTCCTAATTCAGGCATCGATAGCGCTATTTGTTTCAGCTCTGGTCTTTTTTGTTTTTCTTCAATAAATACCTCTAAGAGTGCGACTACTTCAGCTGGATCGTAGTAGGTTCCCTCCTGACCACCAGTCCAATCCCATTGTGGTTCATTGATTGGCGACACATGCGTGACGGGAATGTCTTCTTTTAAGAAGTGTTCCGTTACATCATAGACGTAGTTGGCAAATGCTTGATAATTCTCAGGAGCTAGATTACTGCGTTTTTCTTCCAGCTGATCACCATACGCAGAACCATTTTTCGTTAGCCTCGTCAATGGACTATTGACGAATAAATAGATATCATCAATTCCATAATCAACCGCTGTTTTCAGCATCCATCGTGCATTTTCATCCTTCGACCAATCATAGACTTCGGGTCCTTCTTCAAAGTTTTCTGCTCGTCGCCAGGGATCTTCAATGCGAGGACTATTTTGTAACGTACTTCCGGCGCCTAAGTTGTAGCGATAAGACGTCAAGCCAATCCCTTCAAGCGGATCAAATAATAATTCTGCGATATATTCTCGCTTCGAAAGTTCTGCTGTTTCTTCTTCGATCCAGCCACCAATATCTTGACTCCACCAAGCACCACTTGCGCCAAAGCTTTCAATTGTCTGGTAGGTTTCTGCCGTATTTAAGGTGATCATCGCCGTATCAATGACTTCATCTGTCTCTGGCTCTTTTTCTTTCTGTGTATTTTCCTCGACCGTTCCACACGCTGTCAGTATACTCAATAAGACCAAAGGAATAAGGAGTGTCCGCTTTTTTATCATGTACTTCCCTCTCTATTCTCTAGAATCAATCGTGTATCTGGTAGTCCAGGTGAGCGCAGCGTCACAACTGTCTCTTTCTTGCGCTCTCCTGCTACAAAGCAAAGCAACTTTCCTTGCATCGTTCTACGGAATGACTCTGTATAAGCGGTAGTATCTGCTAGATCACCATTCTCCAAACCTAATAATGTCCCATTTTCGACTTCTAGATAGACCATCACTTCTGCTGCTATCGGATTTTCAGCATAATCCAAGACTTGGCATTCGATTTGATGAAGGGTCTTATCTAGCGTTAAATCGGTAGCAGCTAATTTCTCCCGCCATCTTTGAGGAATTTCGTAATTCATAGCTGCCAAAGCAGTTGGCGCTGCTTCGGGTTTTATTTCATCATGCAGAATCGTTTCTTCAAATACTGCTTCGACCGACAAGTTTTTTGGCTGATAGTTGATCCGTGCAACATAATAACCAAAGGTATCATCATAACGAACATCGGGTACTTCCAAGTCGCCAATCTTCAATCGAATCTCTTTTGCATTTGTATAACACCTTACTTCAATTTCTTGCTCAGCTGGGTAAGACCATTTTCGATAGGTGGGTTCCCATTCTGCTCTTCGTTTGTTTTTCTCGTAAGGAATCGTTGTCAAATAAACAGTCGGTTCTTGACTCCACCAGCTCTTTCTCTTGTAATAACTAGCCTTTTCAATACCAGCCAATGTCAATAAGCCTGCCCCAGATCCGTGAATAGGCCAGCCATGGGCTTCCCCTAAATAATCAATGCCCGTCCATAAAAATTGTCCAGCGATATACGGAAGAGTGTTTGCCGTTTGCCATTCTTTAAACCCGTGACTGTTCTCACTCCCAATAAAAGGTTTATCTGGGAATTTGCGATGATCTTCTTCGTATAGATGTTCTTTGTAGTTATAGCCAACGACATCCAAGTGATCGATCAAGCCAATTTTCGTAGATAATTCTGGAAAAGCTGCTGCCAAGGTAACTGGTCGAGTCGGATCGAGTGTTTTGCTCAAATGGACCAGCTTTTCGGCTATCGTGCGTAACCTTCTCATATCAGGTCGATGTGGATTATAGATGCGCTCAGCTTCTGGTTTGCTATTGTCATTATTCCCTGTCATTTCAGCAAACAATGGACTAGCATATGGATCATTGGGATAATCAATCTCATTGCCAATGCTCCAAGCAATGATCGATGGATGGTTTCGATTGCGTAAAATCATATTTTCCAAATCTTTTTCATACCAAGTTGGAAAATGTTCTGCTGCTCCTTCTAACTTGGGTGGATACACATTATGACCTTGCCACCATTTATTTTTAGGATTTTCCCATTCATCAAATGCTTCATCAAAGACTAAAAATCCCATGGTGTCGCACAAACGATACAAAGCAAACGAATGAGGATTGTGTGCCATTCGTATAGCATTTGCCCCCATCTCTTTTAACTTTATTAAACGCCGTACCCATACCTCGCTCGGAACAGCTGTACCGAAAGAGCCCGCATCTTCGTGCAAGCAAACACCTTTGATTTTCAGCTTTTGCCCATTTAAAGAAAAGCCCTCATTGGCATCAAAATGAAAGGATCTGATCCCGATATACTCGTTGTATACGCTCTCAATTCTATTTAAGGACGCATCTTGAAAACTCACCTTTGTTCGTAGCTGATAAAGATTCGGCGCTTCAGGTGACCATAGCTCTGGCTTTTCAATTTTTGCTTTCAATGTGACCGTGCGGCGTTCCCCTGCGTTAAGTTGGATTTCCTCACTTATGTTCATCACTTTTTCCGTTTGTAAACTTTCCAGCACTTGTTCGATCCTAACAACACGGTCTTGTTTTAAGGTATTTACTAGCCGATGTTCGATCATGATCTCCGCTTGCCCCTCTGTAACACTTGGCGTTGAAAAACTCGTTCCGTATTCGTCGATATAAATAGAATCATGAATTTCAAGAGAAACAGGACGTGTGAGTCCATTTCCGTTATACCATCTTGAATCTGCCAAATCTGTGTGCTCGACACGGACACTAATAAGCAAGCTATCATCCGAATTGTAAGTTAAAATCTCTGTCAAATCATAATAAAATGAAGCATATCCTGAAGGTCTAATCCCCATATGATAGCCATTGATCCAAACCCGTGCATTTTTATAAACACCTTCAAAATGAATTTTTACGACTTTATTCGTAAGGTCACCCAACTCTTGCAGCGGCTGTTTGGTTCGATACCAACCTATTCCTCCGGATAGATACCCTGTTCCGCTTGAAAAATGTTTTTCAAAGGGATAAGAGACACCCCAATCATGAGGAATCGTTACCTTTTCCCAAATAGAATCATCAAAATCTTTTTTCCATGCTTCTTTTTCTTCTTGTTTTGAGAATCGCCATTCATTCAAAAAACGTTTTTCCATTTAACCCCTAACCTCCCTTTTACCAATACTCACATAAAGAAATCGCTTTCTTTCACTTAATTTTACTAAAACATTTAATGAAGAACATAGTCTATCCGATTCATTTTCATGTATTATATGATATGAAGAAAAAAAAGCGCCTACTTTTTCGTAGGTAATAGGAGGGAACTATGTACCACATCCATTCGAATATATTTAATCCTGAAATTATTTATGTCGTTGACTTTTGGAATAAAAAGAAAAATCTTCGGGGCTACCACCATCATGATTTCATTGAGATCAGCATCGTATTAGAAGGAACCGTTGATTACGAATTCAATGAAACCCGCACAAGGCTATATACTGGTGACACGCTCCTTTTTAACCCTGGCCTTCCCCATACCGAAATCCATCCAGCAGGGATGGAATCCCATGAACTTCATATCGGCCTTTCTAATATTCTGATCGAAGGACTTCCTTTTAATACCTTCCCTAATGAAGATCCCCTGCTCAATTTGGGGATTTATCAAGAAGCGTTCTTCAAAAAAGCATGGCAGCTGACCCATGAGTTTAACAGCCATAATATTCATCACGATTTGATGGGCAAAGGAATCATTCTCGAAATGCTAGCTTTGATTTTAAGAAGTTTGACGCCCTCCGATCCAAACAATAGCCTGTCAGTAATTTCTGAAAAAGATAAACAAAAACAAACGCTAGTAAACCATACGATTTATTATTTGGAGAATCATCATCAAGAAGACATCACTTTGGAAATGCTAGCGGACATGCTTTATATTAGTCCTGCCCAACTTTCAAAAGTTTTTCGGAAAATCACTGGTCGTAGTCCGATTAAATATTTGATCGAGATTCGTCTCAAACATGCCTATGAGCTGTTGCTTCATACCAATTTGACCGTCAAAGAAATCGCAGAAAAAGTAGGCTATCATGATCCTTTTTATTTTAGTAAACTATTTAAAAAGCATTATGATCTTGCTCCTTCTAATGTTCGTAAAAGAAACTAACTGAATTTGCAGACAAAAAAGGATGCATCGCTGCACCCTTTTTCTTATACGACTACTTGCTTCATATAGCCTGTTTTGTCAAAATCTAATGGGGAAATGCGAACCTGTCGATGAAATCCGCGGGCTTCTTCTGGATACTTACTAAGTGGAACAGCAAAGCTGTGATAAGCAATATAATATCGATCAAAATGTTCCAAAATGCTGTGATGACCGGTTCCTAAAATGCCTTTCTCAACATTTTTTTGTAAGATAGGATAATGATACTGAATCGGTCCATACAATGAAGATGAGGTACCATAATTCACATGATAGTCTTCACTGCGGGTATCTTCTCCCGACCAGGTAAAGTGATACAAATCATCTTTTTTCAAAACAGTAATGGCTTCTCGAAAATCTTCCAGCCCTTGATATTCTGTTAGCGTATCAAGTTTGACAGTCCGCATGTCATCTCCCAACGCTACGATGGCAGCAGTCCCTCCCGCAGAATTGCCAAACAATAGATAATACTTTCCAGCTTCTACGTAAACAGATGGATCAATGACTTGACTCATGTTTAACCCATAGTCATCGATAAGATCAGGACTCAATAGCGGTTTCTCATCTGCAATAAAGGGACCTGTTGGATGATCCGCATAAGCGACACCGATTCCTGAGCGTCCATCCGCCATTTTTCCAGTAAAGTAAAAATAAAACGTTCCTTCTTTTTCTGCTATACAGGGTGCCCACGCACCACCGATCGTCCACTTCACCTGAGCGGATGCTAGATCAAGGATCGTCCCTTTATTTGTCCACTGAGTGAGATCTTCTGATTCAAATACCGAAAAGCTTGTCCCAGACCAATCCGTAAAACCATCTGATGTTGGATATAAGTAAAATTTCCCATTAAATGAAACCAAATCAGGGTCAGCATAAAGTCCCTCTAAAACCGGGTTTTTTTGTTGATAATAGGTCAGTAGTCGTTGATACTCCTCATCTGTGATCGTGATCACCCCACCATGGCGCTTGATAGATTGACCGAAGTCGAAGGCAGAAACAGGTTCGAAAACGCCTGTTGTGAGATCATCACTTACTGCGATCCCATATCCTGTGCCTTTTTTAAAGTGATCTACGATCAGCGCCCATTTGCCATCAGGTAATTGGTACACTTGCGGTCCTTCAACCCCTTCTAATTGAGCGAGGTATTCAGAAGTTACTTCCTGATAGTCTCCTGTCAGCTGTTGACTGCGATCTAAAAAAATGCGACTATTTTCTTCGTTTTTTGTAAAACGATAATAATACCCCTGACTAAAAACAATCGTTGTATCGATCACATCCATCGTTTTTTCAATAAATAGCACAGGCTCAGTAAACGTCTGAAAATCCATAGTAGAAACAGAATAAATCTTATGGTTTCCATTAACCTTTGCAGCAAAATAGACAAAAAATGTCTCTTTTTCTGCGTCATAAATTGCCTCTGGCGCCCACAAATTCCCTGCACCTTCTGGAGCAATCGTTGCGGTCCATGGGTTTGTCCAATACACAAGATCCGTTGATGACCAGATAACCATCTGGCGGCTACCATTGGTTTGAGCATGTGCCCAGCCAAGTCCCTTTTCAATACGCAAATCTGTCGCAATGAGATAATACGTGTCCTTCCCCTTAACCAGAAAAGGATCTCTGACTCCTTTTTCCCCAAGATCACTTTTCAAAACGGGATGGCCTTGATTTAAATCTGTAAAAGTCAATCCATCCTTGCTCACACTAAAGTATACTTGCTCACCATTTTTTTGCTCGCCAGTGAAATGACAAAATAAATAAGCTGTCATTCAATCCCTCCTAATTCCTTCTCTATGCACTCGACTTCCTTCTCTCTCATTTTATAGAAGTCCCCGTGAATTTGTATAAGTTGATGAACGAACTTTTATAAGATTTTGAAACACTTGCTTTCCTATTTTCTTACACGAGCGATTCCATTGACTTGCCATTTTTTGCTATCTCTTGTCAAAAATCGTCGGCCATTATTCTTTCATTTTCTTTATACCTGAAGTTTGTGCAGCAAATAAACGATCAAAAAAAGCACACATCCACTTTCGGATGTGTGCTAACTCAACATTAAAATCGATTGAAGATTTAATACACTTATTTGAAAGAAGTTAGTTCGTCCATGCAGCAACTTCTTCTGGGTGATTGGCTACCCAATCTTTGGCTGCATCTTCGGCTGATGTTCCGTCATTGATTGCTAACATGACTTCTTCCATATCTTCTTGTGTCCAGTTGAAACGATCAAGTACTTCGTAAACTTCTGGCATGTCATCTGCTAATCCTTGACGTACAACAGTATTGATGCTTTCTGCTTCACCCATTGTTCCTTCTGGATCATCCAGATATTTCAGATCATATTTCGCAAACATCCAATGTGGAGACCAACCAGTAATAACGATCTCATCTTGGTTCTTGATCGCTTGGCCCAATGCCACTGTCATCGCTCCAGAAGAAGAGGTAGCGACATTCCAATCTGAAAGATTGTCATACGTCGCAACCGTATTCTCCGCTGCATTCACGACACCAGCGCCTGGTTCGATACCAGTGATGGTTTTTCCAGCTTCGTCAGAAAGGTCAGCGATGGAATCTACATCCATATAGCTTGGGACAACGATCCCCAGTTTTGCCCCTTCTAAGTTAGGACCTAAGTTCTCGACTTGATCTTGGTACTGTTCATACTGGGATTGATGCGTAGATGGCAGCCAAGCAGCGACCATCCCGTCAACTTCCCCTTTTGCCACCGATTCCCACATGATGGCATTATCCAAAGGCGTCGTGTTGACTTCGTAGCCCATTTGCGACAAGACTTCTGCCACCACATGGGTAGATGCGACTTCCGTATCCCATTCGACATACGCCAAGTTCACCGTGCCTTTGCTGTCAGAAACATTTCCAAAGGCAAACGATGCGCCAATCAAAGCAATGACTGCCGCTGCAGCAATCCCGCCAAAAAGACGTTTTTGTTTGCGACTTGTCTTGCTGGCTGCTTTTTGATGTGCCGAACGATTCAAATTCTGGGTAAAGCGATCCATGATGATCGCCAAAATAACTAAGGATACCCCACTGACAAATCCGTTACCGACTTGTGCTCGTTGCAAGGCGGACAAGACGCCGCGCCCTAACCCAGGAGCACCGATCATTGACGCGATCACGACCATTGATAATGCCAGCATCGTGGTTTGGTTGACCCCAGCCAAAATAGTACTTTTGGCTAGTGGCAATTCTAATTTGATCAGTTTTTGCCAGCCAGTCCCACCGAAGGAATCAGAGGCTTCCACCAATTCACGAGAAATTTGGCGAATCCCTAAGTTCGTCATCCGAACGGTTGGTGGTAGAGCAAAGATCACTGAGGCGAAGACCCCAGGAACCATCCCGATCCCAAAGAAAGCAACCGCAGGAATCAAATAAACGAAACCAGGCATCGTTTGCATAAAGTCTAAGATCGGCGTCACGATACTTTGCGCTTTTTCGCTTTTCGCCATTAAGATTCCTAGTGGAATCCCAATGATGATCGAAACCAAACTCGACAATAAGACCAACGTCACGGTGTTCATCAAGTCTGTCCATAACCCTTGGTTATAGATGAACAGCAACCCGACAAAAGTAAAAGCTGGCAAGCCGAATTTTTTACGTGAAACGAAAAAGGCAGCAGCCGTCAATAAGACGATCATTAATAACGGTGGTACAAACAGTAATACATTTGTAATAGCGTCCATGATAAATTGTCCGAAAGACTGTAAGGCTGAAAACAATCCACTGAAAGTTCCTGTTAGCCAATCAGTAAAGTTTTCGACCCAATCAGCCACCGGAATCGTATGTTGTAAGAAATTATCCATTTGTCACTACCCCTTCCTCTGCTTGAGCGGCTGAATCAGTCTCAGCCAATGCTTCAATCACACTTCCGCGGATCACGACTCCGATCAAACGATCGTTTTCTACCACGGCTAAAGGTGTAGGCGAATCATAGATCAAATTGAAGATATCCGTTACCAGCATATCTTTATCGATCTTTTTAACATTTTTATCAATAACTTCCTTCAAGGTCAGATTGTTTTTCCGTGCCTCACGAGCAGACTCGGCTGTCAGGCTTCCTTTTAGGTGACGACGTTTGTCGACGGCTAACAGCATGCTGACTTCTTCTTTCCGCATCCGGTTCAATGCTACGCTTGGTCCATCGATCTCGATGTTCGTCGTCAATGCTGGGACCATGATGTTTTGCGCAGTCAAGACTTTGGAACGATCGACATCTTCCACGAAATCACGCACGTATTGGTTGGCAGGATTCGTCAAAATATCTTCTCCTGTACCGATCTGCATGATCTGACCATCTTTCATTAAAGCGATCCGGTCACCGATCCGCAAGGCCTCGTTCAAATCATGGGTGATAAAGATAATCGTTTTTTGAACATTGGCTTGCAATTCTAAAAGTTCATCTTGCATTTCACGGCGAATCAGCGGATCTAATGCTGAAAAGGCCTCATCCATCAAGAGGATCTCTGGATCATTGGCTAACGCACGGGCAAGTCCCACACGCTGTTGCATCCCTCCAGACAGCTGATCAGGGTATTGGTCTTTAAAAGAAAGCAATCCTGAGTTTTCTAACGCTTTTTCCGCTTTCGCTGTTCGTTCTTCTTTCGAGACCCCACGGACTTCTAGTCCGTATTCTGTGTTCTCTAAAATTGTCCGATGAGGGAAAAGGCCAAAGCTTTGGAAAACCATGTTGATTTTGTGACGGCGAACTTCTCGTAGTTCCTCTTTACTCATTTTGGCAACATCCACGCCATCTATGTAAATATCTCCGCCAGACGGCTCGATCAATCGATTCAATAGTCGAATCAATGTTGACTTCCCGCTTCCAGAAAGGCCCATGATGACGAAAATCTCGCCTTCGTTGACTTCAAAGTTCACATCATAGACCCCGACGGTGGCACCCGTTTTTTCTAAAATCTCGTTTTTGCTGCGTTGTTCTTTGACCATGGCAAGAGCTTGCTGCTTTTTCTTACCGAAGATTTTGGTTAAGTGTTCCACTTTAACTTTACTCAAATGATTAATACTCCTTTTTCTGAAAAATTTCACGAAAGTGACCATACTATCTTAACAAGATGTGGTCACTTTGTCAAAAAAAATTTCCCAATGCTTTTTCTTTTGCAAAAAAAGCATGGGAATCAGGAAAAAGAATTACGCTGAATGGTCCGTTGGATAGAAGAAATTGGTCATGCGCTGCAACGCCAGTTCATTTCCGACAAAATAAATCGTATTGCCTGCACTGAATTTCGCATAAGGTCCTGGTGACAACAACAATTCTTCGGTTGTTTGGATTGCGATGATCGTCGCCCCTGTGGCTTGCCAAATATTCAATTCATTGATACTTTTTTCCAAATGCTGCGCTTGTTCCGTCAACTGAAGTTCAAAGGGTACAAACGGACTCATATGGTGTACCTTTTTGGTCTGCTGCACTAACGTGTTCAACAAGTCAGAAAAATTATCCAGCTCTTGCTGCTGCCGCTCCACACTGTCTAAAATGTCTTGTCTGATTTCTTGGATCGACTGCACATCTTGGTATTGTTCAACAAAGGCCTGTGCTTTTTCCTTTGAAGCGATATAGGCGCCGCTGCCATGACGGACATCCATGATTTCTAAATCAACTAATACATTGATCGCTTTGCGGGCTGTTTCAGGAGAGACATTGAAATTGCTGGCTAACGTTGAGCGCGCATGGATCTTTTGCCCAACTTGGTAGCGATTTTCAACGATTCGTTCCGCGATCGCCACGGCAATCTGCTGATAACGAGGCAAAGCGACCTTCTTTTTATCTTGAAACTTATTCGTCATGATGAACTTCCTTTACTTTTTTTTCATCATAACAAGAAACATTGTTGGTGGCAACTATTCACTGGTTCGCGGATTTTTGATCAAGCGGGCACGGATGATCGCTGTTTCTTGCCGTATCTGCTTTTGTAGATCTTGCAGCAGTATTTCATTTGTCTCATCAAGATCAATCAAGGTATAGGCGACTCCGGCTTTTCTCTCACTCGCCAAATTATCGATATCTACGCCTGCTTCAGAAATGATCCGCAATAATGGGGCAAAAGCACCAGGCTTGTCGTGATAAAACAGCGCCAGGCGATACGGTGCCAAAAAAGGCAACTCTGCATGAGGAAAGTTGACCGATTCTTGAATCGTCCCAGCGCGCAAATAGGCATGCATGCGATCAAAAACTACGTGATCCCCCTTTTCCAAGGCATTGGTAGTACTGCCGCCGATATGCGGATAACACAACACTTTTGGTTGTCCGATCAAGCCGGCACTAGGAAAGTCGGTGATGTATTGTTTGAGCTGATTTTTGGCTAGTGCTTCTAAGACGGCTGCTTCTTCCACGATCTCCCCGCGCCCAAAATTCATCAACACTGCATTTTTTTTCATCTGCTGAATCGTTTGGCGATTCAGCATGCCTTTGGTTTCCTGACTTAAAGGGAGCAAAACCACTACAAAATCTGATTCGGCCAACAGTACGTGCAAGTCACTGACTTGTTCGTAATCGTGTGCCGCTTTTTTCGTACGGGCATAGCCGAGGACTTCCATCCCTAGCTGATGACAGGCTTTTGCCACCCGTTCACCGATCTCTCCTAAGCCTAAAATACCGATGGTTTTTCCAGCTAATTCTTCGCCGATCACTTCTTTTCGCCGTTCTTCAGCTACCTTCAACACATCTTCTGCTTCAATTTGACCTGACGTTACCTCTTCTTGCAAATCGGCTACCGTCTGGATCGCTTTGAATAAGGGGCGAACGCTGAGAAACAAATTGGAGAGCACCAATTCTTTGACTGCATTGGCATTGACACCGGGACTATTGAAGACTACTGTGCCATTTTGAGTACACCGTGCCAAATCGATCGTATTGGTGCCTGTTCCTGAGCGAGCGATCACAGCTAATTCTGGTGTGATCCATTCGTTAGGAACCGTTGAACTGCGTACAAACAGCGCCTCTGGGGCCGCTTGATTTTTTAACGAGTATCCTTTTTTGATTGCTCGCTTACCTATCGTTTCGGTCATCTTATCTAACTGATAAATCGTCTCCATAAAGCAGACCTCCTTTTGTCTTTAGTGCGTATTAGTCAAATAGTACAAAAAAGTGCGGTAAAATGATAGCAATACGCAAGAGAGGATGATTACTATGCACCTATCGATCACAAATTTTCCAGATGAACAGCCGATCGTTGGCAAAGACTCGCAGCTTCAAGACACAACTTTAGGAGACTCTGTCGAAATTGGCGAAGCCAATCACATTGATCATTCTTCCATCGGCAATTATACCTATACGGGGCAATATTGCTTTATTCAGAACAGTCAATTAGGACGTTTTATCAGTATCGCAGCGATGGTCCGCATCGGCCCCACCAATCATCCCTATGAACGCCCTAGTCAGCATCTTTTTGCCTATAATGGCGAAGGCTATGGATTTGCGCCAAAGGACGAGTCCTTCTTAGAAAAACGCAAAGCAAAAACGACCGTCATTGGCAATGATGTCTGGATCGGCCACGGTGCCGTGATCCAATCTGGTTTGACCGTCGGTGATGGTGCCGTGATCGCCTCAAACGCAGTCGTAACCAAAGATGTGCCGCCTTATGCGATCGTCGGCGGGGTTCCAGCAAAAGTGATCAAATACCGCTTTGATCCAGAAACGATCACTGCTTTACAAGAAATCGCTTGGTGGAATTGGAGTCGTGCAGAATTAGAAGCACGCTATCTGGATTTCCGGCTCCCAATCGAAGATTTTATAGTAAAATACACCCGTTGATTATGCGCTTTTTCCGCTTAGTACGAGGAATGAATGATAACACATCACAGTCATTCATTCTTCGAAAGTCTTTGAGGGAAGGATTTTTTAGAAATAAATAAAAAACACTGAAAATCTATTGTATCGAGAAATTCCTGTGCTAAAATGGAGAAATCAAATGAAGTTTTTCACGAACTTTTAAAGGAGTGTTCTATTTGACCATTTTAGACTATCGTCCATTAAATCTTTACACCAATTACCGCGAAGCTGCCGAGGCATTTCCTGACACAACCATCATCCACGATGAAGTGCTGCCAGCATTTCCTGAACTTGGCTATCGTAGTACTTACCGTTCGAGCCATGAAATGATTTTAAAACGTGCTTACCAACTTGCTGCACTAGGCGTGCAAGCCGGCGATAAAATCATTCTTTATAAATCTTCAAAATTCGATACCTATTTATTAGCAACGGCTGCTTCTTACCTTGGCGCAGTGCCTGCTATGATCTCTTACCATTTCCCTGCTGAAACCATCGAAGTGTTTGTGGATCGCTTAGAAGATCCATTCATCTTATTTGATGAAGAAACCGAAGGCCGCGTCGCACAAGTGAAAAATAGCAGTACTGATAAACAGATTTCTGTTCGTCATCTGCTGCAACAACCAGCGGAACCCGTGGCACAAACTGAGTTACCGGCGGATCAAATTTCCTATATGACCCACACTTCTGGAACAACGGGTATTCCAAAATTGATTTGTCATTCGGCAAACTCCATGGGCTGGCGGACAAAATGGCAAAAAACGATCTTCACCAAGATTGATCGCACCAAGGCAGACTCTGATTTAATTGCGTTCCATATTTCACCGGTGCACTCCCGCTTCAATATCGGCATCTCATCCTTGATGGCGATGGGCTTTCCGATGATGCCATTAGCCAATGCCAACGGCGCTCATGTCGTAAGCATGCTAAAAGAATATCCACCAATCGCTTTGGAAACTCATCCAAACAATTTTGTCCAATGGAGCTTTGTGGCAAAAGAACAACCAGATGCTTTCGCCAATATTCGCTATTACCATTCAACCTTTGATGCCATCAACAACCAAACAATGGCCACTTTTTTAAATACTTCAGCAACAAAAGAAGCAATCTTTTTGCAAGTCTATGGTCAAAGTGAATGCGGGCCAATGATCCTAAAAGCACATACCTTAGAAAGCATCGCTACCAACGATGCCCGTGATATGGGTGTGGGTCTCGAGGACTTAACGAGAGCACGGATCGCCGATGCAGAGGGCAACGAGCTGCCAGCCAATACCGATGGGCACATCCATTTCCTTTCAAAAGGACGCGCGTTGACCTATTATAAAGAAGATCAGCGTTTTGCTGACAATGTCTATGGCGCTTGGTGGGACAGTGGTGACAACGGCATGATGGATGATCAGGGACATCTTTACTTAAAAGACCGTCAAGTGGACTTGATCAAAAATATTGAAAGCAATCTTGCTTTGGAAGACCTTTTGCTGGATCATTTAGACTTCCTTGCCGAAGTTGTGATCGTTCGCGACAAAGAGAACTCACCACAACCTATCATTGCTTTAGCGCCAAATCGTGAAATGGATTGGGATGCTTGGTGGAAAATGGTGGAAGATCTCCCTCACCTCAATCAGCCAATTTTACGCGACTACGAAGATATCCCACGAACAGCAACCATGAAAGTTCAACGACTACAAATTGAAAAAGAATTCAAAAACGCAGACTAAAACAAAAGAAACGGCCAGCAGATTTCCCTGCTGGCCGTTTCTTTTGCTTTCGCTGTGTTTTCTTTCGCTGCGGTTATTCTTTCGCTGACCGTTTTCTTGAGTAGATACGTTCTTTAGATTGCCCATATTGACTTAGCTTTGTTTCAGCTAATGTGATACCAAAGCCCTTTCCATCAGGTACCAGCAGCTTTCCTTCATGCAAAGTTGCAGGCTGTGTAATGACATCATCATAAAAGTAACGGTCAGAAGCGGAAAGGTCCCCGGGAAAATGGAAAATATCTTGACTCGCAAATTGCAAATTCATGGCTCGTCCTACACCAGACTCAAACATGCCGCCTAACCAAACGAGTAGTCCATGGGTTTGACATCGATCAAGGATTCGCAAAGCTTCGGTGATCCCACCGACACGAGGGATTTTCAGGTTGATCGCACGGCAGCTGTCCAGTGCTGCGACTGTATCGACGTCTTCTGCCGTTCGAATATCTTCATCCAAACATAGAGGCGTCTTCATCTGTCGCTGTAGCTGACTGTGCCCCACCAGATCTCGTACCTTAAGGGGTTGCTCGATCATCACCAAGCCTAAGTCATCAAGTGCCAAAATGCGTTCAGGCTCATTTTGATAGGCCCCGTTCGCATCTGCCATCAAAAGCAATTCTGGAAAGGCTTGTCGAATCGCTCGCAAGGGTGCCACATCTTGCCCCGGCTTGATTTTTAACTTGATTCGTTGATACCCTTGGGCGACATAAGCGGCAACAAGAGCCATTAGTTTTTCGACAGAGTCTTGTATGCCGATACTAACGCCAACCGCGACACTCGGTCGGGTCGCGGTATACAGCTCTTTCACACTTTGATGCGTTTGCTTGCCATATAGATCCCAAATTGCTGTTTCCAAAGCCGATTTTGCCATGTAGTTTCCTTGGACCGTTTGAAACAATTGCCAAACTTCTTGCGGATGCTCGATCTCCTGGTCAATCAATAATGGGATCAGTGCTGTTTCAATCACTTGTCGAGCAGAAAAGAGGGTTTCTTCAATGTAATCTGGCTGCTCAAAAGCGACCAATTCACCGATGCCCACCGTTCCCTCCTCTGCCGTCACCAAATAAAGATCAAAGGCTTTTTCTGTTAATTGTCCGTAACTTGTCACAAAGGGTTGTTTGAGGGGCAAGCGACAGGCGATGCGTTCAATTTTCTCAATCTTCATTGCGTTCTCTCCTTGTCAATCAGCTGACTGTGGCCTCGATCCTTTTACAAACCATTGATCGATTTCATGACGAACCTGTGTCGGCTGTTCTAAATGGATACAATGTCCAGCATTAGCAACGACTTTGATGGTCATCTCTGGTTGCAGCTGCTTCATTTGGTGGGCGATTTTCCGAAACTTTAAATCTTTTTCCCCCGCTAAATAAAGAATTTCACAAGCTAGCTGCGGAAGTGCCGACCAACAGCTTGGCTGTTTGCCAGTACCACCGTAAACCAAGCTTACTGCCAAGCCAAATTTATTTTGCTGCAAGCGTCCTTGCCGTACAGCAGCCTGCTGCACTAAGGGCAGCTCCTTTTGACTAGCAAACAACGGCAGTTCTTGCCAGTAATCGACAAAATCGACCAAAGGCTCCCTTAGTAAGCGCAATCCTAAGCAGCGATCGTGCCGCTGACGAGCGAGTCGTTCTCCTGGATCAGCCAACCCGGGGGAACCACTCTCAAGCAAAAGATGGGTCACTGCAGCTGGTTCCTTGACTGCCCAGACAAGTGCGATTCGTCCCCCCATCGAGTAGCCATAAAGGCCATAACGTTCAATCCCTAGCTTCGCTAAAAGCTGTGCAAGATCCTCTACCAGTAAAGGAAGTTCATAACGCATGGGATGGACATAAATCGATGACCGTCCATGTCCAATCAAGTCGACTGCCAATACATTATAAGAACCTTCCTCTGCAAAAACCGGTCGAAAACTTTCCGAAGAACCCGTGAAGCCATGCAATGCCACAAGGGTTGGTAAGGCTGGTCGATACGGCTGCAGCCACTGATAAAAATAACTGACGCCATTTATCGTGTCCTTCATGGCTGCGCTCCCGCCTCGCTAAACTGCTGTTGCAGTGCTTGCCAAGTATTGACCGGATCTTTTTGCTCACCTTTCACTTCGATTATTTGAAAGCACGGCCGTTGGCTTGTTTCCGTTAAAATCGTTTGAAACTCTAGCAAAGAGGTCGGTGTGTGCCAATCTGCCTCATATAAGGCCGCCACTTTTTGAAACTCAAGGTCTAACGGCGTGCCAAAGAGCGGGACAAAGTCGTTTGGTTCTAAGGTGTTTTGTGACAAAAAGGAAAAGATCCCACCACCGTTATTATTCAGTAAAATGATCGTTACTGGCAATTGATACTGACGCAGTAGTTGTAGGCCGTTCATATCATGGTATAACGCTAAATCACCAATCAACAAGTAGGTAGGCCTTTGACTGGCTGAAGCAATCCCAGCTACGGTCGAGACAAGGCCGTCGATCCCATTGACGCCCCGATTTCCATACACTCGATAAGTGGAGGAAGTTTTGCTGCCGTAGCGATCAAAGAAACGGATCGCATTGCTGTTTGCCAAAAGAATTTGCGCTTCTTCAGGTAGACATTGTTGGAGCATGCGCACAGCGCTGCTCTCATCCCATTGTTTCAACTGCGGACTTGCAGCAATCACCTGATCTGCCCGCGCTTGAAGTGCTTGCCATTGTTGTTGCCACGCCGTATGTTTGACGATCGGCAACTGGGTGATGGCCACCACGAAAGTGCTGATCGCTGCTTCGATCAAATAGTTTGCCCGATGCAACTGGTCTTGCCACTGCCCCGATGGATCAACAAAGAGCCACGTCGTCGTATCCGCTGCTTTGTTCAACCATAACAGGACATTTTTAGTGACTGGTAAGCGACCAAAACGCACGACCACCTCTGGTTGGAAGGCAGAAGTCAATTGCGGGAAAATAAGATCGGCTTGACTGATAAATGTTCCTACTTTGGTACCGGCTGTCGCCAAATTGGTCAATGGATCGCCGACAATCGGCCAGCCTAATTTCTCTGAAAAAGCCAGCAACTGCTGCGCTTCTTCGATCGTAAGGCTTTCTCCAGCAATCAGAATACCTTTTTTATCAAAGTAAGGGGCTAGCTGGTTGATCATCTCTGCTGACAGCTCTTGTTGTGGTGCCAGATAGCTCACGTCTTGCTGAATACTGCATTGGCGACTAAAGTCAGGCAACAGCGGCTCCCGTAATGGAAAGTTGATTTGGACCGGGCCTTTCGGCTGTTTTTGCGCTTCGATCGTGCAAGTTGCAGCTTGCCAAAAACTATAACGCAACAAAGCAGGATCGTTTTCTGGCACGGTCATCTCTACCATCTTTTTGACGTGAGAGGCATACAAATTCTGTTGGTCCATCGCTTGTGGCGCCCCAACGCCCCGCAGTTCTGGTGGACGATCAGCCGTTAAGACGATCAGTGGCAAGTTGGTGGCTTCTGCTTCACAAACGGCTGGATAATAATTGGCTGCTGCAGTTCCAGAAGTACACAGTAAGATTGTTGGCTGGAGATCAACTTTGGACATCCCTAAAGCAAAAAAAGCAGCCGAACGTTCATCGACAGCCACCGTACAGGTGATCTCAGGATCACGATGCAATAGTAGCGCCAATGGCGTTGAGCGTGAACCGGGACTAATAACCGCTCGCTTCGCACCCGCTGCTTTTAGTCCCTGGATGGCCGCTAATAAATAGTCTGTCATGACTGTCTGATTATTCATCTCCTAAGATCCCTCTCCTCATCGGTTGAAATTTTAACCGTGTTTCTTGACGTTCAGATTCTGCGTCTGAATCGGCAACGATCCCACAGCCCGCATACAGCGTTGCTTGATTGCCGCTAAAGAATCCTGAGCGGATCGCCACAGCAAACTCGCCAATATCTTCTTGAATACCCAACCAACCGATCGGTCCACCGTACATCCCTCTGCTGGCTGGTTCATGGGTACGAATCCATGAGACGGCTGCTTCTTTCGGTTCTCCCCCCAATGCTGGGGTCGGGTGTAGTTTTTGCACGGCGCTCAGAAAATTGACTCCTGCTTTTCTTTGCCCTGCTAAAGGAACAAACAAATGCTGAATGTCACGATTCTTGATGACGGAGCGGGCTTCTGATTGAAAGCCGTCAGCTAACAAAGTAGCCAATGCCGTTTCTAAGCGATCGACAACTACTTGATGTTCATGGGTATTTTTTGCGTCCGCTAAGAGGGCTTGTGCCAGTGCCTCATCTTCTTCTTTGGTTTTGCCTCTTGGCGCGGAACCTGCGATACTTACCGTTTCAAATTGATCGACAGTCGCTTTTAGCAAGCGTTCTGGCGTCGCACCAGCAAAAACATGGCCCCCATGTTCGATGGCAAAAAGATAGGTATTCGGCTGCTGTTGCGCCAACCGTTGCAACACCGCAGCACTAATGATCGACTGCTTCGTTTCTATCTTCATTCTCCTTGCCAGAACCACTTTTTTCAACGGTGTTTCAGTCGAGCGAATGGCTGCCACTGTCTCTTCGACCGCTTGCAGCCATTGGGGCACCTCTAGTTCCTCTTGTGCCTGAAAAGCAGGCGTTTCTGCTACAAGACTCTTGTCCGGGTTGGCATTCAACCAGCTTGCGACTTTTTCCTGTAAGACAGCGACTTTTTGTTGTCGTTGTTCCTCGGAAGAAGCGGCTACTGTATAAACGACGCCACACTGATCGCCAGTTTTGCGGACCAGTATTTCTGGCAACGCAAAGAGACCGGCACCTAGCTCAGCCCAATCCTGACTGACTTCTGCCTGTTCATCAAAAGCAAAGCCCCCAACCAGCTGCGCCTGAAAAGGTGCCTCTGGTTGATAATGGGCTTGCTTTAAGAGAGAGCGGACTTCTGAAAAGTCTGCAAGTTTGGGTTGCGAAAAAGTGACTAACCAACCCAACCCTACCAGACTAGTCGTTTCATCAGGAGTACGCCAGAAATAGCGTTCCCCTTGATATTCTTGTGCCGCTGCATAAAGAGCCAGTAAGTCACACCTTTTTAAAGGCTGATACTCACTCAAATAGGTTTTCCCGGCAGCGATCGCTGCTTTATAATTACTTGATGATTTGCTGTTCAATGTAGTTCACTCTTTCTTCACTCAGCAATAGCCGTTTTAAAAGTTTGCCGCTTGCTGTGCGCGGCATTTCTCGTACGTGATAAAAACGGCGCGGAAATTTATAATGGGCGATCTGCCCTTCTAATGTATCCAACAACGCTTGGAGTCGGACGGACTCATTTAACGTTAAATAAGCCGCGACAGATTGTCCCCACTCCTCGTCTGGTTCCCCCACCACAGCTGCCTCTTTGACCGCTGGATGCTGCAACAAGGCTTGCTCCACTTCTGCGGGATAGATGTTTTCTCCACCAGATATGATCAGTTCGCTTGCACGACTGACTACATACAAAAAGCCCTCTTGATCAAGATACCCTAGATCTCCTGTGGCAAACCAGCCCTCTTGATCCCACTGCTGTGGACTGCGATCGTTTAAGTAACGGGTCGTGATCGCCGGTCCTTGCAGTTGGATCTCTCCGATCGACTGGGTACTTTCAGCAGTCTGATGATCTGCCATTTTCGCATCAACCGCAATTCGTAAATGGACACCTTGCAGGGGAACCCCTGAGGAGCCGATTTTTTCTGAAGCTTTTTCTGGCGGCAATGCCACCACTTGTGAACAGGTTTCTGTCATCCCATAGGATTGGATCACAGAAAGCTGTTTTTGCTGGCATTTTTCCAATATACTTTTGGCAATCGGACCGCCGCCTAGCAGTACATAACGCAACGAATCAAAGCCTTGTTGGGGCACCAACGGCAGCAAATCTGTCAACATTTTCGCCACCAAAGAAACGATCGTCCCTTTTCCTGCCTCAAGATCTTTCGCCATTTCTCCAGCATCAAAGCGCTCATACAAACGAACACTCATTCCAAGTCGCAAGGAACGCAAGAGAATTGATAATCCACTGATATGATACAGCGGAACTGCACAAAGCCAACAATCCTCACTAGTGATCGTTAAGTTCTTTTGAGTCGCTTCGGCACTTGCTAGATGATTCCTAAAGGTTTGCGGCACACCCTTGGGATTGCCCGTCGTACCGGATGTATACATAATCGAAGCTACTTGTTCTGCTTGATAGATTGCTTTATTAGGAACAAACGAAGGATCAATAGAACTGGCAAGAGCCTTCGCCTGTTCCATCGCTTGTCCAAAGGTCATGCTGCGAACACCCGAGACCGCAATCTTATCTGCCGTGATCACCCAGTCGCAGTGGGCATCTTGCAATTGGAAGGTGATTTCAGCGGCTGTCAATCGCGTATTCAACAGCTGGACTTCGATCCCCAACTCCCACAACGCAAGGATCGTAAAAACCAATTCAGGGGAGTTATTGCTAAAAAGGGCTACCCGGTTTGGCAGAACAACGAATTGGGCTTGATAATAAGCAGCATAAGCATAAACCTCTTTTTGCAAGGCAGCAAACGACCAGCTTTTTTCATGCCAATAAAAAGCTGGTCGTTCTGGATGAAGTTGTGCTTGCCTTTGCAGCCAACTCCCAGTCATTATGGGAATTTAGGGAATTGGTCGAAGTCTGGTTGACGTTTTTCTTTAAACGCGTCACGACCTTCTTTGGCTTCATCCATCGTGTAATACAATAAGGTCGCATCGCCGGCCAATTGCTGAATGCCAGCTAATCCGTCCGTATCGGCATTCATTGATGCTTTGATCATACGTAACGCCAACGGGCTCTTTTGCAGCATCGTTTCGGCCCATTCCATCGTTTCATCTTCTACTCGATCAAGAGGAACGACCGTATTGATCCAGTTCATTGCCAATGCTTCTTCGGCGGTATATTGTTTTGTCATGAACCAAACTTCCTTGGCTTTTTTATGTCCGATCGTCCGTGCAAGATAGCCCGAACCATAGCCACCATCAAAACTACCGACATTTGGTCCTGTTTGACCAAATTTAGCGTTGTCAGCGGCAATCGTTAAATCACAAACCAATTGTAAAACATTTCCGCCGCCGATCGACCAGCCTTTAACCATGGCGATCACCGGTTTTGGCAACGTTCGGATCAAGCGTTGCAGATCCAATACGTTTAAGCGAGGAACCTGATCTTCCCCAACATAGCCACCGTGACCACGGACTTTTTGGTCTCCGCCTGAACAAAAGGCTTTGTCGCCGGCGCCTGTCAAAATAATCACGCCGATGCCTGGTTCATCGCGACTGATTGAAAACGCATCAATCATTTCAAACACCGTTTTTGGTGTAAACGCATTGTGGACTTCTGGGCGGTTGATCGTGATCTTCGCCACTTTTCCATGTTGTTCAAATAAAATTTCATCATATTCTTTTAAGGTTTTCCATTCTCTCATTTCTTGTTCCTCCTCAATTCACATAGCTCTATTATACACATATCTAGTCGCTTTTCGTTAGAAATTGCTTTGGTTAAGGGAATTTCTTAAGACTTCTCCCCCTGTTGCCGACTTTCTGAGAACTTCGGCTATTTCTACCAAAACTCGTGCTATAATCATGGTAACTTTCTTAGAAAAAGGAGCAAAAAATGAACTTACTAGAAGCCTTAGAAATCGAAGTAGAAGCAGCAACAGCCGATTTTGTTCGTTTACGGATGCCAATCAAAGAACAGCACAAACAGCCTTTTGGTCTCGTTCACGGTGGCATTAACGGCGTTTTGATCGAGACTGCCTGCAGCATCGGCGCCAATCAAGCTTTGGCTCAAGAAGAAGCCTTCGCCGCCGGCATTGACCTACAAGTCAACCATCTAGCCGCCGCTCAAGAAGGAACCCTGATCGTAGAAGCTAGTCCTGATCGTATCGGCGCTCGTATCCAAACTTGGCAAGCCACTATTTGGTTAGCTAGCGGGTTAAAAACTGCCGTTGGTCGCTGTACCTTGACGACAGTGCGCAAATAATTCTTTTCGCTCCTGTGTTGTAAACACGGGAGCATTTTTGGCCTGCTTTGAAGAAAGATGCCACCAGTTAACCCCTTATCAAAGATATTCTTTCATTATAAAGATATTGAGAATATGAGCGTAGTTTTTTCAAAAGGTACGTTGTTTTTTTACAGAATAGGGGTCTTTCGTTATAATGTAGCTAAGAAAGCGAGGCTTATTATGAAAAATAACCGATTGATCCACTTTTTAGGCGGCAAAACAAGCTATTATGTCTTAGGACTGATTATCTTGTCAGCAGTTGCTGTCTTTTTGCTAAATCAGATTTCTTTTTTATTTACACCCTTTTCAGCCATACTTACAGCTATTATCCCCCCCTTTTTATTTGGGCTGATCCTTTACTATCTGTTTAACCCGGTGGTCGATAAATTGGAATCGAAAAAAATTCCCCGCAGTGTTTCGATTGCTGGGATCTATCTTTTGATTCTTTTGTTGATCGTCTTTGCTGGTTTCCAGCTTTACCCGATTTTGGAGCAGCAAACCACCGATCTGATCAACAGCTTACCAAGTTTGGTCAGTGACTTTGAGAAAAACGCGACCGCCTTTTTAGAAAATACCCCGTTTCAAGATGAGATGGCACAAATTACAGACACATTGCAAAATATCACCAACAACATCATGAGTTTTATTGGGGACTATTGGGAAACTGGTGCTGCTGGGCTCAGCAGTTTGTTTTCAACGATTTCGACCTTGTTCATCGCTTTGTTTACGGGACCGATCATTGCCTTTTTCTTATTGCGCAACCCCAACAAGTTTTATTTTTCAGTTCTCTCGTTAGTGCCACCACGTTTTCGCAAAGACTTTAATGAAATCGTCAAGATCTCTGACATACAAGTCGGTGCCTTTTTGAAAGGACAAATCATTTCTTCCTTGATTTTAGGGGCGATCTATTGGGTCGTTTTCCTATTGATTGGCTTAGAGTATGCCAGTATTCTGGCGATCGCCGCTGGTCTGCTTTGCATCATCCCCTATATTGGTCCTTTTATCGTCTTTTTCCCGGGACTTTTCATTGCCGCACAAGACTCCACCGGGATGTTGGTTAAATTTTTGATTGCTTGGTTTGCTGTACAGTTGCTTCATGGGGATTTAGTCGTGCCCCGTGTGATGGGTGACCGATTGAAAATTCATCCTATTACGATTCTGGTTGTTTTATTAGTGATGGGTGATTTGATGGGGATCGTTGGGGTGATTTTCGGGATCCCAATTTATTGTCTGCTAAAAGTTCTTGTCGTTTACGTGTTCCGCAAATTCAAGCAGCGCTATAACCGCTATTACGGTCAAGAAGGCAAATACTTCCACAGTGCCTTCACTAGCAAAGATTACCTAGGTGACGAAGACAAAGACCCCAAGAAAAAAGCCTAAAAAAACTGTCGCGAATCGTTGGTTCGCGACAGTTTTTTGGTCTATTTTATTTCATCTCATGTTCCAAAAAGAAATGATAGAGCGCCCCTAATAAGTTGGCATCGTTTTGAAATTTGCACGCTTGGATCTCCGGCTTCGTCAAAGTCTGCTGCAAAATCGGTAAACTAGCTAGCAGTTGCTGATACTGACGGTCGATTTCTTCCACCACGATCGCTTGGGCACTGATGCCCCCGCCAATCACGAAGCGCTCTAAGTCGATCACGGCTTGAACATTGAGCATGACACACGCGATTTCTCGGCAATACGCTGTAAACAGCGCCCAGACCTGTGGTTGTTTCTGATTGATGGCGTCAAAAACTGCTTCACCATCCGCAAGATCAGCTAAGCCTAGCAGTTGGGCGCTGCGACGAATCATGGCGACCGCTGAACCGCTAAAACCTGCCAATTGCTGCAGGGTCAATCCCTGATTGACTGGTTGCTCAGCGTTTTCTTGAGTGTCACTTCTCTTAGTGGCATTTAGTAGAAAACTTAATTCCCCGGCTTGAAAATGTGCACCTTGGATCAGTTTTCCCTCAACGATTACGCCACCGCCCAAACCAGTACCTAATGTTATGGCAGCTCCGTTTTGAATCCCTTTAAGGTTTCCTAGCCACCATTCAGCTAATGCGGCTGCTTTGCCATCGTTGGTCACAGCAAGCGGCATTTGATACTTTGCCAGCAGCTGTTTTAAGGAGACCCCATCTAAAAAAGGCAATGCCCCGCCAAACGAGATTGTCCCTGTCTCTGGGTTGACTTTTCCCGGGGTACTAACCGCAATGCCCCGAATGCTTCCATGAACGTCCTCAACGATCGTTTCAATCCCTGTCAGAAATTCCGCAAGACTTTTCGGCGTATCCATCCGTCCTCGTGTCAGAATATTCCCCGAACGATCAATGACAGCCGATTTGATTTTCGTGCCGCCGATGTCGATGCTTAAATAGTTTTTATTCACTGAATCCCACCTTCTACTTCTACTGCCCATCGCAGGACGGTTTTGGCTTTATCTGGTGAGACTTTTCGCGGATCAGACAAATAGATTTCTCGATGCTGGAACGTGTCCATCGTTGGACGGATCACTAACTGCTCTTGTTTTAACAGCTCCTTCATTTGCGCAAATGTTTCCGCTTCAGTATCAAAAGAGCCTGTATGCATTGCTTGCAGACACAGTCCTTCTTCATAACGTTCAAAGATGAGCTTCTCTAGATTTGGATTGTCTTTCTTCTCTTTGACGGCCAAGAGCTGTTCTTGAAACAGTGTTTCCGTGACTGGTTCTGGTTGGCGAATCATGATTTTGTAGATCAATTCTTCTTTGTTGACGGCACCGTCTGGCTTTTTCAGAGAGGTCCACACACCTTCTAAAGGAAAGACCGTGTATTCAAAGGGTTCATTGCCAAAAGCCCCTTTTTTTAACCCCATCCTGAGTGAATAAGAAATCGTATATAAAGCGGCGATCTCTTCGCTGAATTCAGGTCGATTCGGATTGCCGCTGCCGCTCAAACTGATAAATTGATACGTTGGCACCTCGATCACTGTTGGTTTTTTGGGAAGATAGAGCTCTTTTTCTAGTTTGCGCCATTCATACTTCATAAAAGACCCTCCTCGATTTGCTTTTCTTTATTTTACCATGAAAAAGAAGGGACATCGCAAAAACAGTTATCCCTTCAACTGCAAAGGGACAACTGTTTTTTTTATAGGGATAATGTAGCTACTTGCTGTTTCCCCAACTGCTCGTCTTATGCGGCTTCTTGTTCTTCTTTCAGCAATTTTGTGTCATAAAACTTCGCAAATGGAAAATAGATCAAGAAAGAAACAACTGCACAAACAATGGCAACGACGCCTGCACGCCAGTCTCCACCGGTGCCAATAAAGCCACCAAGTCCAACGGGTGTTGGGAAAGGAATATTGGCGATCATGGGACGAATCAATTCCATCCTTGTGGCAAAATACGCGATCGTGGCGGATGCCATCGGTGCTAACAAGAAAGGAATTGCTAAATAAGGATTATAGATGATCGGCACGCCGAAAATGATCGGTTCATTGATATTGAAAATCGACGGGACGATGGCAGCTCTCCCTAATACTTTCATCTGTTTCGATTTAGCAATGTAGATCATAAATAAGGTAAAACCAAGGGTTGCTCCCGAACCACCTAATGTCACGTACCCGTTGGTAAATTGGCCTGCTAATGGGAAACTCGCCCCTTCAACATTGGCAGCTAAATTAGCTAACATGATCGGGGTGATCAGTGGACTAATGATATTGAATCCATGAATCCCTACCAACCACAAGGCATGCGCGAGGAAATAAATCACCATGATTCCCAACCAGCTATCCGTAAGGTGGGTAACAAACCCGAACGGAATTGCTACTAGTTGAAAAATATCCGTCCCTAAAACAACTAAAACACCATTGATGGTCAGAACCACGACTGCCACCACAAAGGCTGGTATCAGTGCCGTAAAACTACGAGCCACACCTTCAGGCACTTCTTCAGGCATTTTGATGACCCAGTTGTTTTTTACACAGAGACGATACAGCTGAACGGCAACGACCGCCATCACGATCCCAGTGAAAATACCAACAGTTCCTAAACGTGCGACCCCATCGGCACCAATCAACCAACCATTGATCAGCCCTTCTTCCATATCATTCATCCGTGTCATTTTTCCGCCGTCAAAAACAAGCTGAGGAATCGACATCAATGTAGCAAAAACACCTAACAACGCCCCATTGATCGGCGTCAGGTCGAGATTCTCCTCGACTTGAATGATCTTGGAATACTCATAGCCCAGAACGATACAAAAATATAATGCCAATAACCCCATGGTCGTACTATTTGCTAACATATACAAATCACTGAAATTCAAAAAAGTCGCTTCAAAAAAGTCAGCTAAAAACGGAAACGTGATCGGTAAAATGTTGAATACTAAAAACATTGAGCCTACGATCGTAAAAGGAATCGACGCCATCCCTGCCGCCATGATGCTACGAACGATTTTGTATTGGGAAATCTTTCCCATCGGACCCATTACTGCTTTTTCCAAAAGTTGAAATAGTTTATTGTTCGATTCTGTCAATTCAATCACCCTTTCTTTCTATCTCTTCAAATTCACGTATCCATTGCCATTGTCGATCTTTATTACGAAAAATTTTCTTCAGTTTTCTGATACCACTCCAAGCAAAGACGCCACTTATCCAGAGAACTATGCGAACATACTCGGTACTTTGCGAGGTGAAATAGGGGAAAATAACTTCTGTCACTCCAAAAAAAGTCAATAAAAAAAGAATGGTCATTGTCCCCATTTGAAGGCGTAAATACCAAGTAGTAAAAAAGAGTTGCTTGCGGACGATGGTTGCGTGGTGTCCATATAAGCGGATAAACTCACTGATCGCTCCCATTGAAAAAAGCAACAGGCTCAGTGGAACCACACGCAGCCATTGCCCTGCCAAAGAAGCAGCTAACAGCCAATATAGGTTAAAAAAGAAAGAGAATGCGACTAAGTACCGCAAAAACAACAGACGTTGAAAATAGAGATTTTTCTTCGTCAGTTTTTGCGATGCATCTCTTTGCGCGACTTTTGCTTGCTTACTCGCCATCTGCACTCCTGCATTGGATCGCTTCTTCAAGGCGATTCATCTTTTGATAAATCCTTAGCATTTCTAGTGCAACCTCTCTGAGGGTCATGGTTGTCATCAAATGATCTTGTGCATGGATCAACAAGATATCGCAGGTAAATGAGGTCCCTGAAGCATATTCTTGCAGCATTTTTGACTGGATGCGGTGGGCTTTGACTAATGAATCATTGGCTGTGTCCAACAACTCTTGCGCTTCTTGACAACTACTGATTCGCATCTGTTCAAAGGCTTGATGAATCATCGTGCGGGCATCACCGCTTGCTAAAATAAGTTCAAAGGATATTTCTTGTATTTTTTCACTATCCATAGCCAGCCTCCATTTATTTCGTACTTTTTTCTAATGCAATGCTTTCTTTGACTAACTGTGCTAATTTCTCGATTCCGATTGGGATCGGAATATACGCTTGCGGGGGAATATTCACGATTGGTTTGCCGTATTTATCGGCGCTTTTCTTTAAATTGGCAAAATGCATTTTCGTTTGCGGGCTAACTAGATATAAATCGTAGTCATCCTTGGCGATCGTAGCGATCCCCTCTGAAGCAGAGATGGCATCGATCCTCACTGACCAACCTTCTGTGGTTAAAAAGCTTGTTCCTTTTTTGGCGATCAACGATGAAGACATGCCTGCTGCACAAATTATCAATACTTTTTTCATTTCCCTTCCTCCTTCTATGAAACGCTTCCATTTTGTTGTATCTGTTCCTTTTTTCTCCCCTCCTTCGTGCTATAAAAAATCCTTGAGAACGATTCACTATCTGCTGATTCTTACAGGTAGTAATCCTTCTTCACATAAATAGTATTACACATCGAGTACTTTGTAAATGCAATAAAACTCTATTAGTGATATAAAACATTAATTTCTTTCTGCTTCTATCGTGTCATAGTAGAATAATTTTGTGGAGGGGATTTCATGTTTAAAGATCGTTTAAGACAGTTGCGGAAAACGCGATCTGGTTTAACACAAGCAAAAATGGCAAAATATTTAGGAATCGCCAAAACAACCTATGCTTCGTATGAGCAAGGCAATCGGATGCCCGATATTGAGATCCAAAAAGAACTTGCTGATTACTTCAATGTCAGTCTCGATTATTTACATGGACGTCCGAATGATTTGGAAGCCCTCTCTATGAAACAGATTCGTGTGGCTTCAAGAATCAATGAGGACTTTACTGAATATCAACTATCTGAAATCATTACCTTTATCGAATTTATAAAAAACCGTCCAGAGTAAACGCGATACTATTCTGCCTTTTTTCTCTGGCTAACTTGTGGTGCTGCTTCATTACCTAAAGAAAAAACTGCTGTCAATGTCTCACAAGGAAACATTGACAGCAGTTGAAGGGCCTCGGCTCTTTTTTTATTGTCTTACAGTATCATTAGCAGCAAAGCGTTTTGAAAAATGTTGTTCTAATCGCTTTTGCCCGGCTTCAATCAAAATGCACAACAGCCAATAGATGATGGCAACTAGCACGTACATGGACATGTAATCAAAAGTTCGTCCGCCAACGATCTTAGCTTTTTGAAAAATATCAGGAATCGTGATCATTGCTGCCAAGGAGGTCCCTTTCAACAAATCCATTGCCACATTACTCAAAGCCGGTACAGAAATACGAAAGGCTTGCGGCAAAATAATCAGACGCATCGTTTTCGTAAAGGATAACCCTAACGCATAGGCAGCATCAAATTGCCCACGATCCACACCAGCAATTGATCCTCGGTAGATTTCCCCGATAAATGCGCTGCTGGTCAATGTAAAACAGATGATCGCAGCACTAAGCGCCGACAATTGATAAGGCAAGCCAAAATACAGTAGGAACAACAAGACCAACGCTGGGACGCCTCTTAGAAATGAGAGATAGCCCCGCACGAACCCTCTAATGATGGGGTTTTCCAGCATCCCTAAGAAGGTGAGCATGATCCCTAAGAGGTTGCCACCTAGAAAAGAAACGACAGCAATGCCGACCGTATAGGACAAGCCCGACAGCAAATAGGGCAATGAGTCCCACATCAACGGCAAATCAAGGGTTGGAATATACATTAGTCTGTTTCAACCGTTTGGATCGCTTGATCAGATTTTACTGAAATATCGGTTTGAAAATACGTTTCTGCAAGTTCTTTTAAACGGCCGTCTTCTTTCATTTCTGCTAAAACAGCATCCACTTTTTCCTGCAATGCTTTATGATCCTTCACAAATAAGAAGCCCGTTTCATTCGGATTAAAGTAGACATCTTCTAAAATTTTTACAGGGATATCTGGCAAAGCAGCAACCGCCATTTTTTGCAAATAGTAATCATTCAAGATCACATCCGTTCGACCATTCGCAACATCTGTCAAATACTGATCATTCGTTGCGTTGTCGTAAGTCACTAATTCTGCCCCATAAGATTCGGCTAAGCGCATGTAGCTGGTATTCGGTTCACCAGCAGCTTTTTTGCCATCCAAATCTTCTAAAGAAGCAATCCCTGAGTCATCACTTTTACGCACGATCATACTATCGAACGAGTATTTGATAGGCGTTGAGAGACTGAATTTTTCCGCCCGTTCATCCGTCAAACCAAAATCGTTGGCAGCAAAATCGGCTTCTCCACGTGTTAAAGAAGAAACTTGTCCATCGACATTGTACTCTTTAAATGTGATCTCTACGCCTAATCGTTTGGCGACTTCTTTTGCCACATCGACATCATAGCCCACTAATTCATTTTCATCGTTATAGTAAGACGATGGATACAAGGTTCCCGAAGTAGCAACAACCAATGTTTTGGCTTCTTCCACCTTACTTAGACTCGTGTCTTCTTCCGTTGGTTTGCTGCAGGCACTTAACAAGACTCCCGCAAATAAACCTAAAAAGCCAACCATTGCAACGATTTTCCCTTTTCTAACTTGTTTCATAATATCCTCCTCTTAGTCTCCTTGTTTTGGCAACAGAAATCGTTGCTGTGTTTCAAATAAATAGCCGACTTGGAAAAGTAGATCTTCTCTGCCTTTAGACGCCATAAATTGGATCCCTAGCGGCAACCCTTCCTCACTAAGAGCAGTTGGCAAGCTGATGGCTGGCTGCCCCGTTAAGTTGGCTAATTGAGTGTAAGGTGTCAGAGCATAGCTCTTGGCAAACATTTCTTCGATCAACTCACCCGCAGCACTTTTTCCAAGCGATTCGATCTCATGCAGTCTTTGGCGAATGCTATCGCTTTGTAAGTCTTCCTCGATCAAAGGGGCTGGAAAAGCCGTCGTCGGTGTTAAAAAGAGATCATAGGTCGAAAAGACTTCTTCCATTTTTTCTGCCAGCTGATCCCACCACTGCAAGGCAAGAACGTAATCGGCGGCCGGCAGTTTTTTGCCATATTGGTAAAGTGCCCAGGTCATCAATTCCATCTCTTCCCGTCTGACCGGTTCTTGACGAGCAGCATCGATCTCAGCAAACATCGCAGCTGTTTCGCCACCATTCATGGCGTAATAAGTGGTCATCATTTGCTGACCATCCACTGGATAGCCCACTTCAACGACTTCGTGCCCCTGCTTTTCTAAAAATGCGGCTGCACTTCGGACTGCTTGGATGGCAGTTTCAGACACTTGGCCACCGGTCGGCGATGCGGTAGTAAAAGCAACCTTCAACCGCGGTTTTTGACTCGCTTGCTGATGATGCCATTCTACTTGCGGTGCCTGATAAGGGGCTGCCGGCTGTGACGTCCGCAACGCATAAAACAACTGTTCCGTATCACGCATGGAAAGCGTCAACGCAAAGTTGATGGAAGCGCCTTGCCAGCTGCGCCATTCACTAGGACCCACTGGCATCGTGCCACGAGTTGGCTTCAAACCGATCAATCCGCTAAAGGATGCTGGAATGCGGATCGATCCGCCGCCATCACTGGCACCCGCAATCGGAAACATCCCCGAAGCCACTGCCGCTGCCGCACCACCACTGGAACCACCAGCTGAATAGGCAGGATTCCACGGATTACGCGTAGGCCCATACAATATTGGATCAGTGATGTTTTTGAATCCAAATTCTGGTGCATTGGTTTGCCCTAACGGCACAAAGCCCGTCTCTTCTAAACGAGAGACAAAATGAGCCGTGCGGCTGGCTCGTGCTTTAGCAAACAGTTTGGCTCCTGACGTTGCTGGCCACCCTGCTTTGGTTTGGCCGAGTATTTTTAACGGCATGGGTTGTCCCCCAAAGACCGTTTTTTGAAGATGCTGCTCGTAATGCTGGATCGCTGCTTGCGGATCAAATGTTACAAGCGCATTCAAAAGCGAATTTTGTTGATTGACTTTTTCTTCGATCATCGCCACCCGCTCTGCAAAGCTGATTTGTCCTTGCCGCAATTGTTTCGCCCAATAGGTCGCATCTTGCATGCTTGCCCCTCCTTTTCCTCAAAACCTCAAACAATTATCTAAACTGTAACACATGAAAAATTCTTCTTTATATAGACTACAATATACCAAACACTAGGAAATCTTTCAACAAAAATAGAACAGTTTTTAAACCTGTATCATATTGTTATCAAACGTTCCCATCTTTTTACTACCAGTTGTCGACCAATGCTTCTTCTTAGCTGTCCCCATCATTACCTAACAAAAACGGCACATCGCCAAACGATGTGCCGTTTTGATTTACTTGTATTTTTCTTCCAGCTTGCTCATCCAAAGACCTAACCAAGCCCCCAAGACAAACAAGATAATTCCGATGACGGCTGTTACCCAAGTAAAGCCGCTATAGTTTGCCACCGGAGGAATCACGATCAATATCGTTGAGGCAATAACGATCCCTAAAATGAAGTGATAGACTTTTGAATGATAATGGCTCAATAGCCACTCCATCAATTTCGAAAACAGCAGCATCACTGCCAAGCCGCCAATGGCGATCGGTAGAAAGACCCCCATGATGTCAAAGCTCTTAAAGCCTTTCAACATCGGATCATAAAGGCCCAAAACGAGCAAAAGGTTTGAAGGACTCAAGCCGGGAACCAAAACACCTAACGCGATCAGACCGCCGGCGATCACAAAACCAATGAAATTGGCAGGGATCGTTCCTAAGATATCGCCCATAAAATAGAGGAACAAGAAGCCGATGACCATACTGCCGAAGAACCAAAGCAGGTCGCCGGTTGTCCGTTTGCTTTTCAAGGTCGATTCTTTAGCAAGTGCTGGTAACGTCCCAATAATTGCCCCCGCAAAGCCCCACAAAACGATGATTTGATAGTTTTGCAGCAGCCACTCTAATGGCTTTGATAAAAGCCCGATCCCTACGATTCCCCCGATCCCTACTGGCAGGAAAAAGAGGAGATTCTCTTTAAAATTCTTCGTCAGATGTGCCATAAAGCGCAGCATCCGCTCATAAATGCCTAAGATGGCTGCCAATACGCCACCTGAAACACCAGGCAAGATAAAGCCCAAGGCAATCACCACGCCTTTAAGAAAACGTGACAAAATACTTTCGTTTCTCTGTTTTTCCATTTACAATTGCTCTCCTTAGCGATGGTTTTCACCAATCGTTCTTTTTTCATCAATCCCTTTAACTATACTTGATTGCCAAAAAAATGGAAAGTAATTTCTAATTCCTCATACAAAGGCAGATTTCAAAGTTCTTTCAGCATCAAGAAATCCGTCTGCTCATCATCCCCCATAAAAAAGGAATGACTGCCAACTCTTACAAAGCCCATCGTATGATAAAAAGCCAACGCATTGTCGTTAAATTCCCAAACACCTAACCAGATCGACTTTTTCTGCAGCGCTTTGGCGGTCTCTTGAGCAAACAGCAGCAGTGTTTTGCCATAGCCTCTGCGCTTATGTTCTTTTTTGATATAGATTCGTTCAATTTCCAACCCCTCTGGGGCAATCGCTTCCGTTTGCGCCTCACCCCAGTTAAGTTTGATATATCCTACGGTTTGATCATTTTCTTGTAAAAAATAAAACGCCGATTGCGGATTTTCTAACTCTCGGGTCAGTTTCGGCAGATTGTAGGCTTCTTCTAGATAGATACGAGTATTTTCCTCCGTATTGAAAGGAGCAAATGTATCGTAATAGGTGGATACGCTGATTTCTCCCAATTCTTCTAAATCTGCCAAAGTACATCGTTTGATAGCCATCAAAACGCCTCCTTTTTTATCAAGCTATTCTATCACATCTCCATTATCCCTTGCAAAAGCAAAAAGGGCGGACAGCTTTCCCCACTGTCCGTCCTTTCATAGACTTACTCTTTTATAACCAAGAGCCAGAAAACTGATGGATCACCATCGTACTCGGATCTTCCTCGACCTCACCCGTGATATAGCTTTTTGGTGAAAACGTCATTTGCGGGAAGATCTCTACGCCCTTAACGGTTTGTCGTTGATTATTCAATTCTAATCCGTGGTTTTGCAGCAGTTCCGTCACTCGGATCACATTGGTGACGACATCTTCCGTTTTTTCTGCCCGGACAAATTTTCGGTCATCGTAATCGTGGTACCATTCTTCCATAAAGGGATGGTGCGGAACCGCTCCAATGATCCCAGTAGAAATCTTGGTTTCGATCTCAAAGCCCATAAATGCCTCCAGTGTCAAGAGCTCATCTAAAGGTTTGACCACCTCGATATCAGTATCCATATAAATACCGCCTTCTGTCACTAACGCATACAAACGAACCACATCTGACACAAATGCCCATTCTTCTTGGTCATAGGCCTCTTTTAGATAAGGACCGAATTTTGAAAGGTCGATCGTTGATTCATCCCAACGTTTGATCTCATAATCCGGACAATATTTTTTCCAGGTATCCATATATTTCTTTTCTTGTTCACCTAATGGATTGCCGCCAAACCAGCAATAATGAATAATTTTTGGAATCATCAATCTCTCTCCTTTAGTTTATTGGTCTCTTTTAAGTGTAGCGGATTTTGCAATTGTTTCAAAATCATATACACTTTTTACGGCGAAAAGAACTGTTGGCTCTGCTCTTCAGGATCAGAAAGGATCATTGAAAAAAGCACCTGAGTCAACGACTCGAGTGCTTTTTGAGGGATTGCTTATAAATAATGATTGTCCCGTAAGACGGCTTTTTTGATATCTGCCACCGTTTGCGTCCCCGCAAGCTGCATGACCATTTCCAATTCTTTTTTGAAGAAATCAAAGACTTGTTGAACACCGGTGGCACCACCTAGAGCCAACCCATAAATCACTGGTCGACCGATTGCCACCAGATCTGCTCCGCAAGCAATCGCTTTAAAGACATGTTGTCCTCGCCGTACCCCGCTATCAAAGACGATCGGCGCCCGACCTGCTACTGCTTCAGCCACGATCTGCAAGGAATCAAAGGAAGCTGGACCACCATCCAATTGGCGTCCCCCGTGATTTGAGACCCAAATCCCTTGTGCACCTGCCCCTAATGCTCGTTCCACATCTTCTTCTGATTGCACCCCTTTGACATAAACCGGCAAATCAGATTCTTTGGCGATAAAAGCGACATCCTGAGGACTTAATTTTTGTTTTGAGGAGCCGTAAACGGCATCCATCGTTTGTCCGATCCCTGATTGATAAGCCTGAACGATCGGCATTGCCAACGGAAAGGTGAAGCCATTGCGGCGATCCGTTTCTCGATTGCCCCCCACGGTTGCATCTGCGGTCAAAACGATCGCTTTGGCGCCATTGCGTTTTGCCATCGCCAAGATGTCTTTGTTAATACCATCGTCTTTACTCATATAAAACTGGAACCACTGCGGTGCTTCTTGACCTCCAGCCGCTCGGATTTCTTCCAACGTACAAGAGGCATACGAACTCGCCGTATAGATCGTGCCAAAACGTGACACACCTTTGGCTGACGCTTGCTCTGCCGCAACATTTGCTAAGCCGTGGGCAGCCACAGGCGCCATAATGATTGGCGCTGACAACGTGTCACCGCCAAAGGACAACGTTGTGTCCGGTAATTCAATGTCCTTTAAGACATGAGGAATGATCAATTTGTGATTGAAGGCGCGTTCATTTTCTTGATAGGTAAAAATATCCCCCGCACCACTGCTGATATAGCCATACCCACCTTTAGGAATCACTTCCTCTGCCGCGATCTCCAAATCGCGCATATTGATAAAATCGATTGCTCCTTCTGCGGTACTTGCTTGATAAATTTTTTCCATGCCTTTCCCTACTCTCCAATAAGATAACGTTTACATTTTCATCCTACCCCTGATTGCAGGATCACGCAACTCATTCGCTCACTCCTACTCAACACGCTGCTTTTACTTTTCAACTCAAGCCAGCCCTCCATTTGAACTGGCTGAATTATTTTTATGTTCGTGAGAAATATTCTGCCAATAACAACGGCTGAATCGTTGGATATGTCCAACTGGCAGGCGGCTCTGCCCTTACATAGATTGCTTCGATCTCTGAAGTCAACTCATCCTCCAAGTCCGTGATCTGGGCTTCGAACACCAAGCCGTAATCGGTCTCTTCGTCTTTTTCTACCCCATAGATAAATAACGGCTCTAGAGTAAAGTGCTTGGCTCCTGTTTCTTCTTTTCATTCACGGGCGGCACACGCTGTGATGCTTTCTCCTGATTCTCGCTTACCTCCGGGTATTTCTAATGCGTCTCGTTCTTTGTGTTTGACATAGACGAGCTTTTCTTGATACTTGCTGATGATCACCGCAAAAACTAGCTGCTCTTCTGCGATCTTTTCAAGCTCAAAAATCGTTACGTGATTCATTTTCCTCATTCCTTTCAAAAAAGCAGGCTTGCTTCTATAATAAACAGTCGTTAAAAATCAAAAAAAGTGCTGATCCCTTATGGAAAGGATCAGCACTTGCAGCTTGTTATTCTTCTTCTTCCGCCATGAATGTGTTGAAGACTTCTTCAATCATATCCCATTCTGCTTCTGTTTCGATCTGTTCTAATTCACCTTCAGAACCGTCTTCGTTTTCAATATAAGCGTACGCTTGTAATTCAACGTCTTCTTCTTCCGGTACGCCTGCTGGATAAAGCAAGACGTAGTTGCGGCCGAATTCTTCCGTACCGTCAACCGTTAATAGAATTTCGTATAAGGTTTCATTTCCTTGGTCATCGATCAAAGTAATGTGTTCATGTCCTTCATGATCGTGATCGTGGTTATGATCGTGTGTATGTTCTGACATTTATTTTCCTCTTTTCTGTAAATTAAAACAGCTGTTTCCCAGCACCATCTAAATAATTCTGCAAAATCATGACTGCTGCTAATTTATCAATCACTTTTTTTCGTTTGGCACGCGATGTATTCGCCTGTTCTACCAGCATTCGTTCTGCTTGAACGGTCGTCAGACGTTCGTCTTGGTAAACGACAGGCAAACCGAATTGCTGTTCGATCGCTGCGCCGTAAGCCATAGAAGCTTCCGCTCTAGGTCCGATCGTATTATTCATATTTTTAGGTAGTCCTACCACAAAACGTGAGACTTCATATTCTTTCACCAATTCAGCAAGTCGATCATAACCGAAATTGCCTTCATCTTCATTGATGCGAATGATCTCGATCCCTTGTGCTGTCCAGCCCATTGGGTCACTGACCGCCACGCCGACTGTCCGCGAACCAACATCCAATCCCATGATTCTCATTATAGGTTGATCCCGTGATTGCCTAAATAATAACGGATCAGAACTTCCATGATCTCATCCCGTTCGTGACGACGAATCAAATTCCGGGCATCCCGATAACGAGGAATGTAAGCCGGGTCGCCAGAAAGGAGGTAACCGACGATTTGATTGATCGGATTGTATCCTTTTTCCTCTAATGCTCGGTAGACGATAGCTAATGTTTCGCTGACTTCTTTTTTACGGCTATCATCAAAATCAAAGCGAACTGTTTCATCTGTAAAACCCATTTCACGACACCTCTCTTTTGTATAGATTTTAGCATATGTTCCTACTTTATTGTACTAAACGTTTGATAAAACTACAAACATATGCTTAGATTTTCTTCATTATAACAAAGGTTTATGATGTTTCTATGAACTTTCTTAAAAAAAGCTAGAAAGCGCGATAGACATACTGGTTTTCTGGTGCTTCAATCGTCTTCTCTTGGTCTGCTACCACCATCGGCAAGTCTCGTTTGAAGGGTTGATAGTACTTCGATTGGATCGTCCCTTCCACGTGGAGCCACTGGTTATTTTCTGCAGTCGCTTGCTGCGGCAATTCCACCCGTAAACCGAAAACGCCTGAATCAGCCACACAATGGATAATGCCAAAACGAAACAAAAAGATTTCATTGGCATCATCTTGATCTGCATGGTACACAAATCCATCATAGGTGATTTTCTTACCAATGAATTCACTCGGGTACGTATAGATCAACTCCATGACTTCCAAGTAATTTTCTTCCGTTACCGCAATCGTCTCATCTTTGGCGTAACGTGCCAAGGCTGCATCCATCTGAGTGTCATAATCTTCTTTGTTAAAATAAAGACTTGTATCGGGTTTCAGATATTGGGTCGTCATTTCTGGATCCCCCACAGATTCTTCACTTAGGGGGAAATTAAACCCTTTTGCTTCAACGATCGTCGTATCCAAGCTAACGGTGGGAAAAAAGAGACCCACGATGATCGGTAAGGCTAATAGAAAATACGCAATCACTCGTTGGTATTTTTTCTCTAATCCATGCTGGTGCTCGTCGTCATGATGATGCTCGGGCTCTTGTTTGACCCAAAAGTACAGCTGGACCAAAGCCAACAATAAAGAAATGATCATAGATAAAATAGCGAGATAGCGATAATGAATGTTGATAAACTGATTGAGTTTGCCCGTCACTTGCAAATACATCATTAATTCAAAATAGCCTGATAAGATCAAAAAACGAATCATTCTTTACACCACCCATGCATAAATTGAAACGACGATTGCGACTAAACCAACCAGAGAAGCGATAAAACGCCCCGAAAAGTACCGCTTCATCATCAACAGGTTTTTAATATCTACCATTGGACCAAAAACCAGGAAACCGACGACTGGTCCAGTGCCGAATAAACTCAACAACGAAGAGCCGATAAAGGCATCTGCTTCGGAACATAGGGATAATGTCAGTGCCAACAGCAGCATGACGAAAACCGCTAACAGCTTCGTGGAGCCTAATGTCAGCATCAAGCCAGTTGGCAGATAGGTCTGCATCGCTGAAGCGATCAACGCACCAATGATCAAATAACGCCCAGTATCGAAAAACTCATCCAAACTATGCTGCAGCAAATGACGAATCTGCCGAAGAAGCGGATGACTGGTCTTTTCTGTTTGATGGTGGGCGTGATCATGCCCATGATGGTGTGGGTGAGCTACTTGCTCATTCCCGCCACTTAATTGATTGGCAAGCCGTGTTTTTAAGACCTCTTGTTTGTTAAAATACGCCAGCCAGATCCCCACGACCATTGCGACCAATAAGCTGCCCAGTACACGCAAAAAGGCGAACTTCGCGGAATTTCCAAAGGCAATGAATGTCGAAAAAATCACGATAGGATTGATGATCGGTGCAGTCAGCATAAAGGCAAACGCCGTATACACTGGCACTTCTTTTTTTACGAACTGATTAACGATCGGTACGATCCCACACTCGCAGGAAGGAAAAAATACCCCCAGGCCACAACCAACAGTGATCGATGCCAATTTGTTTTTTGGTAAGAGTCTCGTGACTCTTTCTGGCGTCAAGAAGACTTGTAAAGCACCTGATATCAAGCAGCCCAATAGGACAAAGGGCAAGGCTTCAATGACGATAGATAAAAAAATAACACTCATTTGCAGGACAGAATTCGGTAATGCCTGAAACATAACTTTAACCTTCTTTATCAATAAATTCGAAACGCTGGAATTACTATACGTTTTTTCCTTTTTTTATACAACGTTTTTTTTAAAGCAGTCTGTTTTTTTAATCGTTGCTTTAGATTTTCCTTATCTTTAAATCCTTCTTGTTCACCTAAATGATCAGCAACTAGCAGATATTTTGACTTTTCCTCAAGAACAGCGTACATTTTCCATGGAGGAATGACTTATGCAAAAAAATCAACCGATCCAAGAGAGGCTCGCCCAACATCCGTTGGCACTACTCTATCTCTCTCAACCAAATTGCAGTATTTGTGTTGCGGACAAACCACGCATCCAAACACTGGCACAAACCCAACAACTCCCACTATTTACCATCAACACGCTGACAGAGCCAGAAGCAGCCAGTTTATTTTCGGTCTTGACGGTTCCCGTCGTCCTCTTGTTCGCAAATGGGAAAGAAGTGCATCGCGAAGCCCGCATCATCGATTTCACACGTTTGACTCAACAAATCTTGCGGTATCAAGAAGCACTCACAAGCGTTGAAGAGCAAGATTCCTACGAATCACTTTTTGACCAGTTAGACGAGTAAGTTCAGTGAATGAAAGCAAAAAACAGCTGTCAGATCCTTGTATATACTACGATCTGGCAGCTGTTTTGCTGGTTCCTATTTATGTGATGCGATTATTCGCTTAGTGATGGTTCTTCTACTGGTTCTTCATGGGACAAGACGTTGCCTGAATGCAAGAAATAAATCAATGTTTGCAATTCATTGGTTAAGTCAACGTTTTGAATGAGCACGCCTTTTGGTGCAGTGATCCGTGCAGGTGTAAAGTTCAAGATCCCTTTAATGCCAGCTTTCACAAGCTCGTTCACTAAATCTTGTGAATGTTGTGCGGGAACCGTCAAAATAGCCACATCGATCTGCTGGATCTTCACTTGTTCCTTCATGTCATCCATTGGATAGACCGGCACACCATCTACGATTCGACCAACTAGATCTTCATTGACATCAAATGCAGCACTGATCCGAATGCTGTTGCTTTGGTGAAATTTGTATTTCAACAAGGCGCTCCCCAAGTTTCCGACACCGACTAAAGCTACATTCGTCATGTGGTCTTCGTTCAATGTCTTCGCAAAGAACTGCATCAAGCTTTCAACGTCATAGCCATAGCCGCGTTTTCCTAATTCACCAAAGTAGGAAAAGTCGCGGCGGATCGTCGCACTATCAACTTGAACAGCTTCACTTAGTTCGGTCGAAGAAACTTTTAATTTGCCAGCTTGGTGCAAAATACGCAAGTAACGATAATATAAAGGCAATCGCTTCGCTGTTGCCTTTGGAATTTGATGATCTTTCAAAGAATACTCCCCCATTGTGAAAAATTCACTTGTGATGAAGCTATCATAACAAATACATTGTTCAAAAATCAATTTGAATGCTCATAATTTGAAATATAAATTTTATAATGGTAAAATCAAACTTTTTCCCAATCGCTGTTTTTCATAAAATATGATAGACTTGTAGTATTGCAACCTTGATACAGACAAGTTTCTTAAAGATAGGAATGACATACACATGATTTTATTACAAGCCAACCAAATCGCCCGTCTTTTCGGAGCCGAGGTTTTATTTGAAAATATCCAATTAGAGATTGCCAGCAATTCCCGAATCGCGCTTGTTGGGCGCAACGGTGCTGGTAAATCAACGCTGCTGAAAATTATTGCTGGACTCGAAAGTCCTGATAAAGGAACGATCGCTAAAAACAAGACCGCTACGATGGGCTACTTAGCTCAAGATACCGGACTTGCTAGTCAGGCCACCGTTTGGGAAGAAATGCTAGGAGCTTTTGCAACGGTTCGACAGATGGAGCAGCGCATGCGTACCTTAGAGATCGCCATCTCCGAAGCAGATCCTGTTGCTGACTCTGGCAATCTTCTGAAAGAATACGATCAATTGCAACATGAATTTGCAGAAAAAAACGGCTATGGCTATGAAAATGAAATTCGCTCCGTCTTGCACGGTTTTCAGTTTGATCCTTCTTTTTACACACAGCCGATCGATACCCTTTCCGGTGGTCAAAAAACCCGCTTGGCATTAGCAAAAATGCTGCTGCAAAAACCTGATATCTTGATCCTCGATGAGCCGACCAACCATTTAGACATCGAAACGTTATCTTGGTTGGAAAACTATCTACAAGGATATGCCGGTGCGTTGCTGATCGTTTCCCATGACCGTTACTTCTTAGACAAAGTTGTCAACGAAGTCTACGAACTGAGTCGGCAAAAAATGCGCCACTACAAAGGCAATTACAGCCGCTATTTGACCTTGAAAGCTGAACAGCTGCAAAGCGAATGGAAAGCCTTTGAAAAGCAGCAAGAAGAAATCAATAAACTGGAAGACTTTGTTGCCCGCAACCTTGTCCGTGCCTCTACCACCAAACGCGCGCAAAGTCGCCGTAAGCAATTAGAGAAAATGGACCGGTTGGATCGCCCGCAAGGAGATGAAAAATCCGCCCACTTCCTTTTTTCCATTGAAAAACCTTCAGGAAATGTTGTGATGCAAGTAGAAAATGCCGCTATCGGTTATTCTGAAGAAGAAGTTTTATCGGCGCCCATCGACTTAGATGTTCGTCGCAAAGATGCGATCGCTTTAGTGGGGCCGAATGGGATCGGCAAGTCAACCTTACTGAAATCGCTGATTCATAAAATCCCCTTTATTCAAGGAAAGGTGCATTTTGGCGCCAATGTTTCAATCGGGTACTATGACCAAACTCAATCCGATCTGCACTCAACAAAAACGATCCTCCATGAGCTTTGGGATGACCACAGTACCACACCTGAAGTCGAGATTCGCAATATATTAGGCAGCTTCTTATTTTCGGGAGAAGATGTTGAAAAGCCGATCACGCTGTTAAGCGGTGGCGAAAAAGCCCGTGTCGCTTTGGCAAAATTAGCCATGGACCATGACAATTTCTTGATTTTGGATGAGCCAACCAACCATTTAGACATCGACAGCAAAGAAGTCTTAGAAAATGCCCTGATCGATTATGAAGGCACGTTGTTCTTCGTATCTCATGACCGCTACTTTATCAATCGAATCGCCACCAAGGTCGTGGAACTGTCTGAAAACGGCAGCAAGCTCTATCTAGGCGATTACGATTATTATTTAGAAAAGAAACAAGAAGAAGCTGAGATCGCAGCAATGTTGGAAGCAAAAACAACCGAAACCACCATCTCAGCGGGCAAGCAAAACTTTGTCCAAAGCAAAGAACAGCAAAAAGCCGTTAGAACCTTACAGCGAAAAGTCGCCCAAATCGAAGAAGAGCTTGCCACGATAGAAGAAACGATCCAGCAACTGGAACAAGACATGACCGCACCAGAAGCGTTGAATGATCATGTAAAATTGACCGCGTTGAATCAAGCGTTAGAACAAGCCCGCACTGAACATGAAGCCCTATTAGAAGCATGGGAAAATACTAGCTTAGAACTAGAGGCATTTGAAAGTTGATCGTGGAATCGGTCTGTAGGCCGATGACAAGCTCCCCCTCCTTTGTTTTACTTAAAAGAACAGGATGAATACGTACGATTCGTAAAACAAGGAGGGAAAAATGCAAAAACAGACAGATGTTTATCGAAAGCGTCGGCCAATGGTTGTTTTGGCAGGATTGGTGTTGATTTGGATAGGGTTCAATCGAATCTCTCATCACGTGTTGTACGGAGAGTTGTCCGAACACGTGCACACCGTCGATGCCTATGATGAGAGTTATGACGACGAATATATTTACTCTCAAGCTATTTTTAGTGAAGATATCAATGCTTACTTAGGGGAAATGGACATCACAACACCGATTTTCCTGCAGACGAACGAAGAATGGGCCGATAGATCCTATGGCAATGACGGCAGCCAAACCTTAGCAGAAAACGGCTGTGCGATCGCTTCTCTTGCGATGGTTCAATCCTATCTTGAAGGCTATTACATTACGCCACCGGAAGTCCTTGATTGGGCAGGAGATCATTATTACGTTGACGGCCAAGGAACGGACTGGCGGATTTTTTCTGACTTTGCCGATGCAAACGGCTACAACTATTATGATCTTAGTACTGACCTAGCTAGCGTTGAAGCCTACTTGCAACAAAATCATCCCGTCATCGTTTCTATGACCCCAGGGGAATTTACAGATGGCGGCCATATCATGGTCTTAGGTGGAATGATGGGCGATCAAGTGTTTGTCTTAGATCCCAATGATGATCCGGAAAAATCCCACTACGCTACTTACTACACACTAGATGAAATCGCTGATCAAAGCTTACGCTTTTGGACCTTCAGCTGATTGTTCGAAAAAAGTCCCATTGTGGGGCTTTTTTCTTTGTCGTCCCGAAAGCAGCAACTGGATCTTATTTTTTAATAAAAAAACCCTTTTTTCTCCCTTTGGGAATCCGCTTTCTATTATAATGGAAGAAAGAAAGGTGTGAAATCTATGAAAATCGGTATCCCCAAAGAAATTAAGAACAATGAAAATCGTGTGGCATTGCCGCCCTCCGGAGTCTATGAGTTAGTCCAAGACGGACACGAAGTCTTCGTTGAACAAGGCGCTGGTGCAGGATCAACCTTTTCTGATCAAGCGTATCAGGAAGTCGGCGCTACGATTGCTACCGTTGAAGAGGTTTGGGCCTCTGAATTGGTTATGAAAGTCAAAGAACCTTTACCAGAAGAATACCCCTTTTTGCATGAGGGACTGGTTTTATTCACCTATTTCCACGTAGCCGCCAATCAACAGCTTGCTCAAGCGTTGATCGACAGCAAAGTGATCGCTGTTGCTTATGAGAACGTCCAGCTGGCGAACGGCACCCTGCCTTTACTGTCTCCCATGAGTGAGATCGCTGGAAGAATGTCTGTTCAAATTGGCGCGCAATTTCTCGAAAAAATTTATGGCGGAAAAGGGATCCTGCTCTCGGGTGTTCCCGGCGTCCGTCAAGGTCGGGTAACGATCATTGGTGGTGGCGTTGCCGGCGAGAATGCCGCGAGAGTCGCCGTAGGTCTAGGCGCACAAGTGACAATTTTAGACGTTTCAATCCCACGCTTACAAGAGCTGGATCGACAATTTTCTGGTCAAGTCCAAACTTTGTATTCCAATCGTTTGAATATCGAGCGAACGATCCAATCCGCAGACTTGGTGGTAGGAGCCGTTTTATTGCCAGGACAAAAAGCCCCGTGCTTAGTGACCCGCGACATGGTGAAACAGATGCCTGAAAAATCCGTGATCGTCGATATTGCCATTGACCAAGGCGGAATTTTCGAGACCGAAGACAAAGTCACCACCCACGACGAGCCAACCTATATCCGGGAAGAAGTTATTCACTATGCAGTGGCGAATATGCCGGGAGCTGTGCCGCAAACGGCAACCATCGCATTGAGCATTGCCACATTACCGTATGCCCAGCAGCTAGCGAAAAACCCTTTAGCAGCGTTGCGAGAAAACGAGGCCCTTGCCAAAGGGGTCATCGCCTATGAGGGCGCATTTACTTCAAAAGAAGCCGCGCACGATCTGTCATTGCCTTTTACCGATCTATCGGAATTGATTTGAGCCACTCTCCCACAATAAAACCAGCAGCCGCACAAGTAATTCGCGGTTGCTGTTTTGCTTTCTATGAGAATTTCCTTTTTTGGGTAGCATGGGCTTTGGAAGTATGCTATATTCATACTTAAAAAAATTCGACCTAGACAGGAGGAACACTGTGCTTACTCAACAACAAATCCAAGCATTTCCCAAAGTAGAACTTCACTGCCATCTCGACGGTTCCATTCGTCCAGAAACATTGATCGCCATCGCCAATCAGCAAGAACTACCGATCGAGCAAGACATCGAAGCTGTGAAAGCACAGATGCAAGCCCCCAAAGATTGTCATGACCTGAGGGATTATCTTAGCTGCTTTGATTTCGTTCGGCCGTATTTGCAAACACAAGAAGCGTTAGCAGCTGCTGCCTATGACGTGATGGAACAAGCCGCTCAAGATGGGGTCGCTTATATTGAGATCCGCTTTGCCCCCAGCTTATCGATGGACAAAGGACTCACTTGCAGCCAGACCATCCAAGCCGTGATCGAAGGCATCGCACGAGCAGAAAAACGCTACCCAATCAAAGGCAATGTTTTGGTCATTGGGATGCGTCAAGAAGACCTACCAGCTATTACGGCGATTTTTGATGAAGCGATCGCTCTTACCGATGAAAAAGTAGTCGGTATTGATCTAGCAGGCCCAGAAGAAGACGGGTACGTCCCTGATTTAGCTGCTAGCTATCAAGTGTTCCTCAAGAACCAAAGTGTCCAGCTGACCTTACATGCAGGCGAATGCGGCTGTGTGCAAAACATTTATCAAGCTATCGAAAGCGGTGCTCAGCGGATTGGCCACGGCATCGCCTTAAAAGGAGATCACACTGCCCAAGCGTTTGTTCGAGAACAAAATCGCTGTATCGAAGGCTGTCCTACCAGCAATGTTCATACGCGTGCGATTCCCACATACTCGGCATACCCATTCAGAGAATGGCTGGAAGCCAAGGTCCCTTTTTGTTTGAACACCGATAACCGAACGGTCTCAAATACGACATTGACCAATGAATACCTGCAAATGGCTCATCATTGCGACATGACCGAATCAGAGATGCGCTTCTTAAACGTAACTGCCGCTCAGCATTCCTTTGCGAAAGCTTCCGACAAAGCGGTACTCTTGAAAAAAATTCAAGAATGGCAATTCTAATAAACATGGACGCTAATGATCCCCACTTGCGTCCATTCTTTATTTCCGAAACGATCAACTTTCTTTCATGCAAAGAAGAGCCGATCGATCCGTGTTAACCCCAAGGCATCGATTTCTAAAAGAGCTCTTTCGTAAATTTCTGTATTCGTGAAAGCCGCACTCTCGTGGGCATCGATCCCAATAATACAAGAGCAGCCGACTTCCTTGGCGATCTTCCAAAATTCAGGATGCGGATAGCCACCGTTCGTATAGCCTGCCAAATTATACTCCAATGGCAGCTGATACTCTTTGGCTTTTTCGCATAAACGGTAAGCAACTTCTTCGCAATGGGAATCGAAGGTTTTATAGCCCCGCATAAACACATCTGGGTGTGCCATATAAGCAAAAATTTCTGATTCGATCCCTTGTAAAGAAACACGGAGATAATCTTTGATCGCTTTTACCGAATCCCCGGGTGTATGGTCGTAATAGTGATTGCTTTCGATTTCAGGAAAATGATTGCCAAAAATCAAATAGTCGATCGACAGCCTTTCTTTCTCTGCAACTAGCCAAGGGATCATTGTTTCAAAATATTCACACTCTAATCCTAATTTCACATCGATTTGTCCTTGGTATTTTTCCCTTAAGCTTTTCACCGATGAAACGTAATCTTCCAATTGCGCAACATCCATCCGCATGGGGGAGACATACCCATCCTCAAAGGGCCAGGGACAATGATCAGCGAAGCCAATTTCCTTAAAGCCAGCTTGGATGGCTTTGATCACATAGTCTTCATCAGAATCCCGTGCATGTTTGCATCGAGTTGTGTGGGTATGATAGTTTGCTTTCCACATGGTTATTCACTCCTTCTTATTACATTTAGGTTAATTTGTTTTTGTGATCGCATTTTAGGTACACTCTTCTTGAGGCGTTATCCTTCAAACCGTTCGCTATTTTACAGAATCTTTTGTAAACGGAACCATTTTTTCGAAAAAATAGTACTAGCTATCAACACCTATCACTTAGCAACTTCATCAGTCTGGATTTATTCCAGTCCATTTCATTATAGAATTGCGGCTATCCCAAGACAATCAAAAGAAAGCTGCAAGCGGTTGCTTCTTTTCCCATCACTTCCATTGAGTCGTTTCTCTTGGGACAAATGAATTTTTCAAGAGGACGTGTCTTGGTGCGGTTTTGTCTCCTTGTACCTCTTGAAAAAGTAGCTGGGTCGTCCAATCCACCATCTCCTCTAAAGGTCGTGCGATGGACGAAAGCAAAGGGTTAGTACAAAGACAAACATTGGTGTTTTCATAACCAATCACTTGAATCGCTTCACCAACCTTTTTATCCAGTGAATGAAGGGAACGTAAAGCGCAGGCTGCCAAAAAATCGCTTGCCGCAAAAATGCCATCGATAGAAGGCCATTGACGAAAAAGTTGATCAAAGGAAGTTTGCGTGACATTTACAAAATCGAGTATGACCTCGTGAACATGGATCTCTGGGTATTGGTCCATCACTTGATAAAAACCAGCTGATTTTTCTTGAACGGAATGTAATGTCTTTGGTCCATTAACGAAGAGGATCTCGCGACAACGATTTTGGATTAAGATCTGTGCTGCCAACTGTCCACCTGAGGTATTATCCGCAGAAACGGAGGATACTTCATCGCTAAGGACTCTACCCACACTCACTAGAGGTAATTTGAGAACCTTTTGCAACAATGGACCTTGCGTACAAAGGTTGGTACATAAAATTACCCCATCAATATTATTTGCGAGAAACAAGTTCAAAAAATAGGTTTCTCTTTCAGGATTCCCTTGTGTGGTACCAATCATCAAACTATAGCCTTTCTCAATCAGTTGCGACTCGATTCGGGTGATAAATTGATTATAAAAATCATTTTTCAAATCATAGATCAGCAAGCCGATCATCTTTGAGGAATTGTAATAAAAGGACCGTGCTAATTCATTTGGTACATAATCAAGTGCTTGAATTGCTTCTAGCACAATCTGCTTTGTTTCTTCATTCACGTATTTTTTATTGTTGATCACTCGTGAGACGGTAGTCACGGATACATTGGCAAGTTTTGCCACGTCTTGCATGTTTGTCATTGGTCCCTCCTTTCTCTCTTTTACATGTCTCGTAATTGTTAAATCCTTTTCCATTTGATCTATTATCCGAATGCAACACTCTAAAATGCTTTTTTTATTCTATAATAACAAACCTTGCATCATATTTTCTGTTTTTATGAAAATAAAAAAGCTGTTTAGATGAAATCTCACCATAAACAACTTTTCTATGCTCGATAAAAGTTTGCATTAATGTCAGCGTCTTTGAAGAAAACAAGAAAATCACTCCCGTGTTCTCTTAAACAATCATTTACAAAAGCACCCAGCTAATTTTTTAAATCTAAGCCTTCAATCAACGCCACCGCACGATCGATCCCAGCGTCTTTTGTTTCTTCTAATACCACGTAACAGTATGGCTTGTGTTTGATCAGAAGCTGTAAAATTTCTGGATACCGTATTTGTCCTTCACCTAACGGGACAGGGATCACTTCTTCTCTCGAGAGTTGAAAATCCTTTAGGTGCAAGCAGACGATTTTCTCGCCAAAAAGAGTAAACGCTTCTTCTACCAATGCAACTTGATCAGCAGCCGTTTTTGCGGTGATCAAATTCGTTGGATCGTAAATGATCTCTAGATAATCAGAAGGAACACGTTCAATCAGCTCGGCGATGCGCTGATTCGAATACAACGGATGATTCATTCCTGCTTCGATCCCTACCATGGTTTTATGTTTTTCTCCTACTCGAACGAGTCGCTGGATCACATGGATCAAGTCTTCAAAAACCTCATCCGAAAAATTCTCTTCGCTATATCCCAGCGCGGCAATGACTGAGCCTGTTTCTGAAGCCACCATGCTGGCACCAAAATAACGGGCATGGAATAAGTAGCGCTCAAATTTCTGTAAGATTTTCTCTCGTTCCTCTGGTTCGGGATGAATCAAGTTACTATAACAACTTAACAAAGCGATTTGAACGCCTTGTTCTTGGAATTCATTCTTGAAGAAGGTCCCCATACCTGGACTCATTTTTTCAGGAGCACTTAGGTCTGGAAAAGACGCATTCAAGGCAAACTGAACGTTTCTTATTTTCTTTGCTCCTACCGCTTGTGCTAGCTGCTTGGGTGTATATTCTCCTGAGAGGTCATGCCCTCGGATGGCTAAATGAATCATCTGACTCCTCGCTTTCTACTGTTTTTTCCCATTCAATAATCAAATTTTCATAAGGTTCTAGCCTATGGTTACCCCGCGCCAGCGCTTCACCTGATAAGCGTTCGAAACCGGGGAGATGTAAGGTAAAGTCAGCTGTCGTCATCCCTAAGTTACTGATCCAGAGTTGGACATGGGTCGCTGACTCTCGGCGATACTTCATCACACCTTCCGAACATTTGATCAACAGGCGCTCTGATTCATAAGGGAAAAGTTCTTTGTGACAAAACGACTGCCATATCAAACTGTCTGGTAAATTGCTAGGTAGCGCACCTAAATAGATGATCTCTCCTTGAGCCAGTTGTTTCTTAGCTAGTAGCGTTTGGTCATTCCCTCGTCCGATCGTTTCCCAATCTTCTGGGCAATGAAAAACTGTGACCAAATGATCCAAAGGTTCTTTTAGGCCGTCATAGGTTAGCTGATAAGTCAGTCCTTTCACCGTAAACTGCTGGATTTGGTCAAACCCGAGCCATTCTCCTAAACGATCTAAGCCATTCGTCGCTGGCCACGCTAGCTCTTTTGTCCGATCCCCCGTCATCGGGCCTAAAATCAGCTTGCCTCCTGCTTCAGTAAAGGCGGCAAATTTTTTCAGCAAGGTCGGACTGATCCAACGAACAAATGGGGCAAGAACAACATCATACTCTTCTAACGGACTATTTTCTTGAATTATTTCTACACGAATCCCTTGGCGAATCAGACTGCCGTAAAATTCGGTAAACAGGCTGCGATAATCATAAACACCCCCATGATCGATCGTGTAAAAGCGTTTCGAGTAATCCGAGTAGATGATGGCTATTTTTGACGATACATACTTCGTTTCCGCTAAAAGTGGTGCGATCTGTTGTCTTAGTTCGCCAATCCGAACTACCTCTTCATACCCACGATCTGGCTCTCCCCAAGCAGTTAACACGGCGCTATGGGGTTGCTCCACACCATAGCGATGTCCACGAAAATGCCAAAAACAGAAGGATTTCAAATGACCAGCATAGCCAATGAACGCTTCACTTGTGACAAACCCATGAGGACGAGGTGCCGCATAGTTTTCAATATGACCGGCATTGGCGGTACAAGTTTCTAACAATAACATTTCCTTGTTGCGCGGTTTGACATTCCGCCAACGATCCAAGTTCATGGTATACGCTGGATAGTTGTCTGCCGGTGCATACGTATCAAAACCGGCAATATCTAAATCAGCAAATAGCTCATCATTTTGCAAGTTAAACCCAAAAGCGGAGTTATGGGTAATGGGTAACGCGGTCTCCATTCGGATAAAATGACAAAGATCATGCGCAAACTCATTCAACGTATCGGTGGTAAAGCGGCGAAAGGCATTCATCAGGGAAGAATTATGCAAAAACGGGGTCGTTAGTGGCAAGACGACATCCTCAAATGCGTCATACCACTCACTCCACACCTTCGTGCCCCAACACTCGTTGAGGTTGGTCACGGATTGATAGTTGTCTTTTAAATACGTATGCCAACGCGTTTGGCACGTCGTACAGTAACATAGATCGACATGACATTTAAACTCATTGTCCAATTGCAACATAACGACATTTTCATGTTTTTCGGCAATCTCAGCGATTTTTCTCGTCAAACGATAGGCATAGCGGCGAAAGTCCTCGTTGTTGGTACAGACATGCTGTCTTGAGCCATGATGCATCTTCGTCCCATCTTGATTAGTGATTAAAGCTTCTGGGTACTGTTTTGTAAACCAGCGGGGCGGAGTTGGCGTTGGAATACATAAGCAAACATCGATGCCATTTGCTTGGTACTGTTCTAGCGCACGTTCCAACAACGCAAAATCATATTCTCCAGGTTGAGGCTCCAAGTCACGCCACATGAATTCCCCAATTCTAGCAAAATTCATGCCCAACGTTTTCATCGTTTGACTATCACTTTGCATGATTTCTTCCGACCAGACTTCTGGATACATGCAGGCGCCGTAATAAATATCAGGAAACAGTGGTTGCTCATGGAAAAACGCCTGTAAACGAATCGCTACATAGCGAGCGATCATATGCGCCCCGACCTTTGAAAAGTGGGTATCATCTGCGAGACCTGCAGGATAATTGGGGTGCTCATCCGGTGCTAACCAAACAAAGAGCGCTTTGGAAGCTTCTAGTCCTAATGTGTCATAATAATGATAGGTATAGCGATTTAAATCAAACAAATCCACTTCTTCCGTTCGACTAAGTTCTCTTAAGACAGGTAAAAATGCTGACAACGTATGCGCCAGTCGTCCCTCTTCCCCTACACGTCGTTCAACAGGTGTACACAGGATAGGAATTCCTGCTTTTTCTTTGATTTGACGGATCATGTCTGTCAAATGAGCAATGTACGCCTCCATCGTGACATGATTTTTCTCTTTTTGGTCATTATGTCCAAATTGCAGTAGGACGACTGTATTCGGTTCGACTTCTTGCAGGAGTTGCTTAAACAACCCTTCTTCGATAAACGAACGAGTCGTACTGCCGTTTTTCGCAAAATTGTGTACGTCTACTTCTGGGGACAGATAGCTTGGTAAAGCTTGTCCCCAGCCCATCATTGGCTGTTGATCAAGGGGATAATCCGCCACGGTTGAATCTCCGCCTAGAACGATTTTCATTTCTTTTCTTCCTCCATCTATTTACTATCAGATTTCCAACAACTTCGACAAGTCCACTGGTTTTCTTGCTGAACATAAGCTGCATTAGAAATCGCTTTCTTTTCTATTATACAAAACATTTGCTGACGAAAACATGGAAAAATCAGAGCAAAAGCTGCGAAAATACGAGCTTTTCCGCAGCAACCAACAGTGATCAGCTCTGACCTTTTCGATATTGTCCTGGGGTCATTCCCGTGCACTTTTTAAATAAACGATTGAAGTAACTGGGATTATACCCAAGGTTTTCTGCAATTTCATTGATTTGGTGATCAGTTTCGAGCAACTGCCGTTTTGCTTCTACGATGCGAACATTGGTTAAATAATCAATAAAGTTGACCTGCTTGGCACGCTTGAACTCCTTACTCAAAAAGATTGGGTCTACTTCGAAACGATCCGCAACGTATTCTAACGAAATTTGTTCATTGCGAAAATCAGATTGGATGTACTCCGCTACTTTTTGGATCATTTCACTATAAGAATTAGCGACATTTTCTTGCCAGAGGATGGAGACGGGTTTTAAGAAATGATGGTACAAAAAGGCTTGGATCTGATTGATGTCCAAAAGTCGTTCGATTCGCTCTAACACAACCGTTTTCGATACATAATCCGTTCGTGAGACCCCATTTTCATTTAAAAGGTAATCGACTTGATCGTACAGTCGATTGACCACATAGATCACCGCAGCCTGTTGATTGTTTTCTGCCACGACCTGTTCTAAAAACCGCTGGACACTTCGTTGCAATTCTTCATGATAGCCACTTTTCAGCGCTGTTAAAATCAAATTTTCTTGCGAAAGAGAATACTTCGGCAGCGGGCGCATTTTCTCTCCTTGAAGCACTTGATTTTCGGGAATCAACCGTTGCAGATGGATTTGCTTTTTGAGACGTTGGGCAACTTCAGGCAACTTGCGAATCTCTGTTTCTTGTTGCGAACTAACGATGGTGACATAACGGCAGACGATCAAATTGATTTGCTTGGTGATCATCGTGAAGTAATCTGTCAGTAGCTGCTCTTGATTGACCACAAAAACCAAAATCCGTCCTTCATTTGAAGAAACAATGGTTGATTCAGGGAAAAACATGGCTGTGACATCCGCTATAATGTTTTCTAAGGCAAACAAAATGTGGGTTTCATCTTGTGAATTTGCTTGATTGCTTAATAGATCATTGAGTTGGAAATAAAACAGGCGATACCCTTGGTCACTTAAGCACCAGTTTTTTTGCTGCAGTAATTGTTGCGATTCTTCCTCCGATAAATAGCCATAATACCCTTCCATCAAATGTTGGATCACTTGTCGCTTCAGCGAATCTTGAAAGCGTTCCGCCTGATTTTGCAACAATCCTTTTTCCCGACTTAATTGTTGCCAACGGTCCACCAAAAACTCCAGATCGTTTTCTTTTTTCCATTGGGTATTACCAAAGAGCTGATCCATCGTTTTTTCAAAAGGTTGGTATTGTTTTTTTGCCAAAAAGAGACTCATGACTGCCACACAAGCAATAAAAAGAATGCTTACGACGATCAGCACTCTAGCCAAATGAGTGACTGGCTCGGTAATCAATGCTAAGGGAACGACGGTATAAAACGTCCATATTTGGTTGAGTCGCGTACTGTTTACGGCGATCATGCTATAATCATTGCCATTGATCGATTCGACCCAGGTTCCTTGATGCTCCTCACTCAGCGGTTGGATAACATTCGCTAAGTTCTGATCGCCAATAAAACGAAAACTCTCATGATTAAAGGAAATCGCTGCGAGTCCATTTTCAATTTGAGTATCATAAAAATACTTTAACAATGATTGCTCGTCGATCGTTGCAACTAAAAAAATTTTAGGCTGATCTTCGCCTTGGCTATCAATGTTTTGTACAAAAATCAATTCATCCTCTTCTTCAATGATCTTCCACTGATACTGCCTACCATTATCGATCCGATAGCGTTCAAATGCTGTTTTGGTTTGCTCGAGCGTTAATTCATACGTGCCGCCACTTTCAATCCCAAAGGGCGCCTCTCCGAGCGAATAAATACCGATTCGATTGACATAATTGGAGCTATTGGTTAAGTAAAACAATTCTTCCGACAGCTGGATCAACGTCTGATAATTCGTCGTTTCCAATAAATCTTCTTGGTAGCGCCTTTGAAACGATTGCCCCCAAACGCTTAAAGTCACTTCCAGCTGCGAGAACTGTTGGTTGATGTTACTAACGATTCCTTCGACTTGGCGATTGTTTAGTTCTTGATACGATCGTTGTAATGGTCCGATCAAATAGGCATGCAAAAAGATTGCAACGGCTAATAGCGGCACGACGATCCATAGACTGGCTAGCTGCAGTTTTCGATGAAAACCGCCTGTTTTAAAGTACTTCATTCCCAAACACCCTTGTAATAGATTTTATGTAACAAATTGTCATGCGAAAAAACGCATGACAACCTATCCACAACTATTGAAGTGTATCATCCTTTGACGGATCCAATCAGCATTCCTTTGGCAAAATGTTTTTGCAAAAACGGATAGAAGATCAAAATTGGTAAAGTCGCCACAATGATGACTGCAAATTTGATTCCTTGTTCAGGCGGCACATAGTTTGGGTCCATACTTGCTAACGCATTGGCACCACTGGAGGCCATCGTGATCTGTCTTAACAATAACTGAATCGGCCATTTTGCTGAATCGTTGATATAGAGCAATCCACTCATGAAGTCGTTCCAGATACCAACGGCGTAAAAAAGGGTGAAGGTCGCGATCACTGGTTTTGATAAAGGCAAAATGATTTTCCATAAGATCCCTAGTTCCGTACAGCCGTCCATCTTGGCGGATTCTTCCAACTCGATCGGCATTTCTTGGAAAAAGTTTTTGATGATCATTAAGTTGAAGGGATTGATCGCGATTGGCAAAATCAATGCCCAATAAGAATTGATCAGTCCTAAATTTTTCACCACGATAAACGTTGGGATCATCCCACCTGAAAAGAGCATTGCAAAAATCACGAGATTCAACAAGGTGTTCCGTCCTTTTAGGTGCTTGCGTGATAAAGGATAGGCAAAGGTGAAGGTACAGAAAAGCTGCACCAGCGTGCCAACGATGGTAACGCCGACCGTTACAAGCAAACTACGGATAAAGGTGTTGGTTGAAAAAATAAAGCGATAGGAGTCGAGACTGATCTCATTTGGCCATAAGAAAAACGAACGTGTGGTCAATTCTAACTCCGTAGCAAATGAACCTGCGATCACATAAATAAAAGGAATCACCATGAATAACCCAATCAATGCCAAAAATAGTGCATTAAAAATGTCAAATATTTTCCCTGCCTTCGTATTGTGTAAAGTAGCCATCTTTTTCCTCCTTAGTATAAGCCGCTTTCGCCAAAGCGTTTCGCTAATTTATTGGTACAAAGTACGAGGATGATCCCAACGATCGATTTAAATAATCCGACGGCTGTTGAGTAACTGTAAGCGCCATTGGTGATCCCCATCATATACACATACGTATCAAAAACATCTGCTACTGTTCGGTTCAACTGATTGGTCATCAAGAAAATCTGATCAAACCCAGTAGACAAAATCGACCCGATCCGCATGATCAGCATAATGATGATCGTCGAACGAATCGCAGGCAAAGTGATATGCCACACACGACGAAAACGTCCTGCACCATCCATGATCGCGGCTTCGTATTGTTCCTGATCCACACCTGATAAGGCAGCTAAATAAATAATGGTCCCCCAACCGATCTCTTTCCAAATCGATTGCATCACGATCATGGGGCGGAACCATTGCGGGTCTGAGAGAAAATCGATTTCCACGCCTGTCAACGAAGCGATAAATTGAGTGATCGCTCCATGATCGATGTTGAATAAAATATGCCAAAGACTAACGACGATCGTCCATGAAAGAAAATGCGGTACATAGACGAAGGTTTGAATGGTCCGCTGAAACAGCTTGTTGCGTAATTCATTCAGTAACAGTGCCAAAAAGATTGGTGCTGGAAACGAAAAGAAAATGTTTAAAAAGGCAATCATCAACGTGTTCCACAAGATTCGAAAGAAATCAGGATTATTGAAGAAATCCATAAAATTTTGTGTTCCTACCCATGGGCTATCTGCGATTCCTAAAAAGGGCACATAATCTTTGAAAGCAATGATCAACCCATACATCGGCGCATAACGAAATACTGCAAAATAGATGATCCCGGGAATCGTCAAAATATAGAGCCATTTATTTTGTTTAAAATGGTTGAGAAAACTCCCCCATTGCTCTTTCGTTTTCGGCACTTTTTTTATTGTTGTTTCCATTCATTCTCCTCCTCTAATTCCGCTCCAATCAGTGCTAAACAACAAATCGTATTTAGCCCCCACTGTGACAACACATTGGTCGATACCCACGGCATTTCTTTTATTTTTTTCCACGTTGTCGCTGCTTCAATGGTCGCTTCGATCGGCAATGGAACACCCGATTTGTCATTATCAAGCAATAACTGCCAAGCCCTTTGACTGATTGCTCGATCGTTACGCACTCGCCCAGCAAAGGCCATCATCGTCGACGCAAACATTGGCCAGGCAAAATGAGGTTCCGTCAGTACCTCGTTTGACTCTTCTGCTTTTATTTCAGGACTCAAGCTATAAAACCAGCCAAACTCCCCTAACATCTCTGTCCACTCTGGGTCTTCCAGCACTTGAGCAAGTTCTAACCAAACTTGCGGCGCCCCAAAGGAGATGACCATGTGATAGCCGCCAAAATTCCCTGTTCCCATATAAGATAAGGTTTTGTCTTGTGGATCAAATAACACTGTGGGACCAGACAATAGGCGCTGGGGCATGGCTTTGATGCAGGTGATGCCGGTGCGAATTCTTTCAAGGTACACAGGATCATTCGTCCGTTCCCACTGGGTAAACCAGTTCGAGACTAGCGCAGCCCAATCTGGTCCGATGCGAATCGGTATCCGCTTCGTTTCTCGTTCATAAAACTCGCGCATCGGTGGTAACGCATCAAAAGCATAGGTTTCATTGTCTTTGACTTGTTCCATAATCTCTCCAATGCGTTCATCCGCTGTCAAATAGTAGTAGTAGCGATGGAGACCCGCCATTGAAATTCGAACTTCTTTGGCTTGGCAACCCCAATGAACGACATTATGCCGTGACCCTAATCCTTTGTATTCCCCAGCATGATACTGATCGACTTCTGAAGTATGTCTCGTCATGCTTTCAGCCAGATAGTAGACGCTTGGATCACCAGTCCGTAAGAAATCTAGCCAAAGCCACATGTTAGGGACCAATTCAGTGTTTTGCCAAGCGTACCCACCAAGATCGTAGCGCCATTGGTGTCGAAACTGATCATAGGTATGCATGACATCACCATAGTTCCAATAGCCATACCAACTTCTTTGTTGGACTTCTGCTAAATAGAATTGACGCATCTCAGCCAATTGTTGCTCCAGCAACTGTTTCGTTTTCGTTGATTCGTCTGGTAAACTGATCTTGCCAAAAACCCTCGTCTCTTGATAACGCTCTGGCAATGAAACGATCTGGGCAGGTTCTTGGTTTTCTTGAGCTAAGTCCAGCAACACTTCTTCTGACGGGGCTTCCTCATAAAGATCCAACCAACAACGCGTCGTATTTGCTACGCCAACTGCCGTCGAACGAATCTCTTCCATTCCTTCGTATCCGCTAAGCACATGATCCCGTTTGGAATAGTGCTGAAAATCCATTGGCTTGGCATTCGGTGACCACTGCCACATCGTGATTCGGGTTGCTTTTTGGGTGATGCCTGCCACCTCGATCGCAGATGGTGCTTTTTCCCAAAATTTCTCCATACTGCAAGCAACGCCGCCGGTTTCTCCCCCAGCGTAAAAGGTACCTGAATAACGCTCACCATCCCCAATGGGCAACCAACAGTACCCAGGTTCTGTCTGTTTTTCTAATTCAAATGACCGATGATTGATTTGATTGACCCGAAAATTGTCCCAAATAGCATTTTCCACCGCATGAGACAGCATCGGCTCGTCCGCTGGGGTCAATGAAACGAGCTGTCCACTGGCTTGTTCTTGATAGGGAATGTTTTGTTGATAGTGTCGCCGTGAAAGTAATAATTGCGCCGCTTCATGATACACAGCATCTGCAATAAATTTGACTTGTCGATTCCAATTTTCACCTGTCAACGCATAATCAAATGCTACCCCCATGCCTTCATAAGCAAGTGGTTTGATGATAATGACCGTATGAATGATTTCCAATTTGCTGATTTCGCGAAAGATACGGAACCGTAAAATAAACTCTTGCACCACTTCTTGATTGATCTCAATGACGCCCGATACTTTGATAACGGCTTTTTCTGAACCATTTTCTTCCAACATCAAGTCCGTTACTTTGGACTGCACCTTTTTGTTTTGGTATTGCAGGATTGCGTGAAGATCTTGCAATTTTTTCTGCCCATTGACCGCTACCCAGTCCAATACATTTTTCCCTTCCCCATGTTTCGGGAAGAAGCCTTTGATCGTACCGTTGTCAAAATAAATACCGTTGTATGCTTCCCTAGCAATCGCCTGTTTCTTCTGGACACGCTGTTTTCTTTGAAAAAGTAACTGCGTCGTTTCTGCCACCAGACCACTGTGTCCTGTCCATTTCACACTGCCATCTGGCCAGTAAGCCAGTACTTTCGTTTGCAGCGGCTCCTCCCCCAGCAAAAACAGTTCCTCACTTAGAACCTCAGGTTGTAAAGCTCCTTTTTCCCATGGATACCCAAAACTCAGCCCACGTTTTCCCTTAGGTTTATTTTTGAGCCATTTCAATGCCATGCTCGATTTCCTCCTCTTCCCTCTCTGCAGGTTGAACTGCATCGTTTTGTTGCTTTAGCTTTTGTTCATTTTCATCAAATAATTTCAAGTAAATCCCCATTGTGCCAATGATCCACATCCCAATACTTAAAAATGGCAGGAGACCGGGGAGAAAAAAGCTGATCGTACTACAAATCCCAAACCAAAGGACGCCTAAAAAGGTGCCAATAGGTTGAAAGAAAAGAAAGCGTAGTGAAGCGCCTAGGTACTTCTTCGTTGGGAGCACATAATATTCGTACATGCTAAGCAATGTATTAATCACAGCGATCGCGACGCATTGGCTAACGATCAATAGGATCAAGCCTGTTTGAGTCAATGCCGCTAAAAATCCTTGCTGGATCACTACCATGGGGCACAAATAAAAGAGAATGATCGGTAAGCCCAAGCGATTCGATCGCCAAAAGTTCCTGCGGTAATACCGAAAGAACGTTTGAAAAAAAGGCGGCGATTCCTGTTTAAGGGTTTTCTTTGCTACGTGGAATCCTGCTTGTATGCTAGGCGCCAGTCCAAAGATGATCCCACCTACTAGCGCACCTATAATAACGGTTACATTTATCAGCAAACAATAAAAGACAAAATCTGCTGCTTGATATACTTTCTGCCAATTCATCACCGTTCCTCCTCTAAGGAATATACCTTTAAGTCTTTATAGCGGGCCTTCATTGGCGCCATTTGCCGAAATCCGATCGCTCCTTTGGTTAATATGGGACCAAACTGTTCCTCATCAAGGTACCTTAACACCAATAAGTCGTTGATCCAAAAGGAGATCGTTGCACCTACCTTATCGATTCTTAGGTGATAAAACCCTCGGGCATCTGCTACACTCGGAAGTGGATCTGCGCCTTGGGCGACCAGATGAAACCCATGGCTTTTGCGCAAATTACACGTTTCAAACGCCCGTTCCTCCTCATACTTTCTTCGAAAATAAGAAAGGTGGTAAGCATCGATCCCTCCAGAATGATACTCGGGATATGCCCCGGTTCGTTTGGGTACTCCAGAATCGAAGATCGAGCCACCCTTGCGATTGGCTGCTGCAAAAAAGAGCATACATAAGCCTGGTTCAGCCAGTGGTTGAAACTGCCAGGTGATTCGTAGGTCCGCTGGAAATTGTTGAGGCAGCCATAAAACAAAATGTGGTTGTTTGTTTGATTCTTCAGAATACGTATTCGCCAGAATCATCCCGTCTTGGAAAGTAATCTTGGGCTCTCCTTCAGCAATAAAGTGTTGAACATCTGCTGCTTGATTCAGCGGATTTTCATAGATCAATTTCGCTAACATTTCTTCTCCTTTTATGCGTATATGAGCTGCTTTTCTCTTTTCATAGTAAACTTGACCTACATTTCTAACAATTGACTTTTTTTGAATTCTTTGATATCAAGCGTTAGATTAGGGTTTTCATTTGCTTGTTTCCATTTTTTCTTTTCTGATTTCTCACTACCTGTCTCGTCTCACTTGACTATTACTCCATTTTATTAGCTGAAAAAAATTTTTGAAAAAGAAAAAGGTTGAGAGCAAGATCCACTCAACCTTCTTCGACTGTCGTTATTGTGCTTGATGAAGGGCATTCGTTTCTTCCATCAGCTGCGTGCCTCCTTGATTCTTCCAAAGTTCGATCGCAGCTTCCCAACCCGCTTCATCGATTTGTCCTGCGATAAATTGAACCCGCGCATCACTAATGATCTGATCAAGCTGTGCCCCTTTTGTTACATACGTATCTGTATTATAGGAGGCTGCTGGGTTAAAGACAGCGTGCTCTAAATCAGCTTCCATCAATGACAATCGTTTTTCATAGCTTTCAGTAGCCGCTTCTGTATCAGGCTTAGCAATATAGTACAGGGTATCTTCCGTTACATTCATCCCAATTTGTGAGTACCCTTTGACCGCATTGGCTAACGCTTCAGCTTCTGATCCTTCTAGTGCGACGGACATTCCATCCACTACTTCAAAATTGATTCCTTCGATTCCGTTGTTCAGCAATACCTGTGCTTCTTTATCATTTAATTTATCAAGGAACGTCAACACCTCTTTTAGATGTTCCTCTGTCTGGACACTCGACTTAGGAATCGCCAAGAAACCAGAATAGCCATCTGTCGGTAACGCATTCATCGTACCGCTATTATCTTTTAAATTCCCTGTAAAGACGACGAGGTCTTCTTCTCCAGCTTGCAATAATTTATTACTGATTTGTGCTGCTCGTGAATACGTATCAATAATGATCCCACCACGTCCATTGATAAACGGCTCATCCCATTTATCTGCTGCCATGGTTGCAAAATCACGATTGACATAGCCTTGTTCCACCATATCTTTAACAAATTGCATTGATTCTAGGTATTCTGGTTGCATAAAGGATGGCTCTAAAGTGCCGTCTATTTCTTTCCAAGCATTTCCTGCCCCAAACCAAGTAGCTAACACATCGTAAGGACTATTTGAATTGATCGAGCCAGGCCATTGGGGAATAATCAAACCAAACGTATCATTTTCACCATTCCCATCGGGATCGTTCTCAGTAAATGCTTTGGCAATCTCATAAAGATCATCGATCGTTTCTGGTACCTCTAAGTTTAAGTTTTCTAACCAATCTTTTCGGATGATCACCGCCGTCCGCATCGCATCACGTTTCCGATAAATTCCGTACACTTTGCCATTCACAGAAGAATTACGCAAAACATCCTCGTTAGACTGAGAGAGATTAGGATAATCAGCTAAATAGTCGGTCAAATCCCAAAAAGCCCCATTTTCTGCTGACTTGATAAATCCTCCTGATTTTCCTTGAATGACCATCACTTCTGGAATATCATCTGAAGCTAACGTAATATTCATTTTATCCTCATAGGATGTATTGGGTGCCCAGGTAATATCAATGTTTTTGCCAGTGTAAGCTTCTAATTGTTTCAAAATCTCGTTGTCACTTGCAGGTGGTTCAGTTTCAATGTACGGCGATAAAATCGAAATCGTATCATAATCTGTTGTGGAACCTGCTTCCTCCTTCCCACATGCCGACAAAAAGGCGACTGATAGTAACCCCAAACCAAGAATCGTACTTAATTTTTTCACTACTTTTCCTCCTTAGATTTTGTTGTTGAGCTCGATTAAATAAACCGCTTTCAATACCAAAAGCATAACGAAAAGCAGGATTTCCAGCAATTGACATTTTTTGTTAATCGTTGATATATGGCTGGGTAGGGAGTTTTGCTCTACATTTGCAGGTATCGTAAATTATAGGAAAAAAGAATAAATAGTTCTTCGTGTTCTTAGTTCGCTCAATTAATTTAATTATCGCAGTTTTTCTGATTCCTATCATTCTTAAATTCTCGTTGTAGAAAAAGTAGCCTAAGTACTGATGTTCTTATTCGTGAGAGATTTGGAAACATCTTATCATGAAAAAAAGACCAACTCATTGGTCTTTTTTGATAATTCATCAGTTTTGTAGTACTAAGCGGATCACCACTCATTCATATCCGACAGAAAGAGTACTACCGCTCATACACATCATTTTGATCCAAGGTTGGCGCTAACGCAGTGACGATCGTTTCCACCATCTTTAAGTTTTCGACCCCTGCAATCTTGCCGAACTCGTCGGCATGGATGGAAAGATTTTTCATTGTTAGATTGCGGATCGGTTCTGCTGGGCTGGCCTCGATGAAGAAAGCACGCACGCTTTGTTGTCCTATTTTGGTAGCTTGCACGTTTTCAATATTAATGTCGCAGACCTTTGCTGGACCTACTGGAATAGCAGGTTGTGCCATCAATTTGTGCCAATAGTCGGGAATCTCTTCCGCATAATCAGCTGGCAGTTCTGGATAACTATAATCTGGGTACCAATTTGTTTGTAAGAGAAAAGGAAAGCCAACATCCTTCATCGTTAAATCCGAAGCAGTGACCTTGCGTATAAATCCACCTCGATTGTTAGCGGATTTGATCCGAAACCCTGCGCCAGTTTGCTCAAAGACGACTTTTTGGATTTTGATCTCTTCGATCCCACCTGAAGTTTCACTGCCAATGGCAATTCCTGAACCGTACCCTAACTGACAGTCTTTGATCGTGATTTTCCGACAGCTTCTTTGCTGGGCTAAGGCTTCTGCCCCACGTCCCGCCTTGATCGAGATATTGTCATCGTTGCAGGAAATGTAGGCATTTTGAATGGTGACTTCTTCACAGGAATCAATATCGATGCCATCAGTACTAGGCCCTTTTCCATTGTCTATCGTGATGCCGTCGATCAATATGTGGTGAGAATACGTGATTTGTGTATTCCAAAAACCCGACTGTACCGACGAAATATCTTTGATGGTTACTTGCTGACTTTCATAAACAAGGATATTTCGTGGACGCTTGCAATCATAATCTGCTGCCCAGCGTAAGCCTTTCTTTGCATAATCCGCCATCATCCCGCTGGCTTCATCTGTTCCCCAAAACGTTTGCCACCATGTTTCTCCACGACCATCAAGTTTCCCTTTTCCCGAGATCATGACATTTTCTGCGTGAAAAACATTGATCATCGCTGCAGGCCACTTCATATTGATCCCTGCGACCCGATTATCTACTTCGGGATAATCGGCCAGTTCTTGACTACCATACAGAATCGTATCCTCTGAGACAATCAAGTGCACATTGCTTTTTAAAAACAACGCGCCGATTTGATAGGCGCCGGGTGGTGTAATCACTGTTCCCTGCACAGTTGATGCTTGGTCAATTTCTCGTTGCAATAATTGCGTGATGTCTTCCATTCTTGCTTACCTCCTACGCTTTTGTTTTACGCTACAAATAGGTTTATCGATATCCATGACTTTTAAAAATTTGCGCATCGCCAACCTTTTTTCATCTATCATTTATTTGGATAGAACTAAGTGCTTCTTACTGGCGCTGTCCATCAAGTAAAGCGTTCCTCTTGGCACATCTCGTTGTCTTTTCCCATGTGCTTTCTGGCGTCCTTTTTTCCTACATTCTTTACTATAGTCCCCTTAGTGGCAAAAGAAAGTCCTTTTTGATTTCTGAGGATCGTCTTTTTTTGTAACGTCCTTTCTTGTTAGAAAAATGCGCCTTTTTGTCTACAAAAGCAAAAAGGCGCAACCTGTCAAGGAAGGAAATAAGGTGCTTAACTAACTGTTTCTCATTGGGAAAACCAACGCAGATCATTTCCAAAAGCTTGTTCTACGTGCGTTTCTTTTGCCCCACCATGGATAGTTCGACTGTTTCTTGGCAACTTATTGCGTCACTTATGGCCGCTCGATCAATGATCGCTGCCTCTTTAAAGCTGACCTCCTGACACTGTTCAAAAATCATTTTCTTTTGCCCTTTAGCTGATTCAAAGGCAACTGACTCAAAAGTAACGCGTTGGATCGGTGAAACCTGCTGTGTTTGTTCATCGACAAACCCTTTTAGCTCGACCAAAGGGTTCTGCCCTACGATACGGGTATTCTTGACCAAAATATCCGAAATGATCGGTAACTGTTGTGCTGCCTGACCATCGGCATTGTAAGCAACAGGATGAGCCATGAAACGATCCAACAGGCAATCGGTGATCGTCACTTGACGAATATAGCCACCACGATCATTCTGCGCTTTCAATTCTAGTCCATAAAGCGTATTGGTCAGTTGACAATCTCGAAAAGCGATATTTTCAACACCACCAGATTGCTCACTACCAATCGCGATGCCATGTCCCCCTCGAATAGCCAAATCAAACAGCCGAATATTTTTCGCTGGTCTATTGATCTGATTTCCTTCTGGATTTTTGCCAGATTTGATTGCGATACAATCATCGCCCGTATCAAAAACGGTGTCAAAAATCAGCAAATTTTGCGAAGAATCTGGGTCCCAACCATCGCCATTGTCGATGCCTTTGGACTGAATAGTCACCCCATGGGTCACAACGGTGTCACAGTAAATCATATGAACAGTCCAGCATGGTGGATCACTCAACGTCAGCTCTGTCAAATGGATGTTTTTGGCCTGCATCATACAGATCAAACGTCCCCTTACTCGTCTTCCAGGTTTTCCATCAGAAACATATTCTGGATACTGTTCACGGTCTGCATAAGGGTTTCGCATCGCTAGTCCTAATGGATTCCCGCCACCAATGATCGTTCCTTTGCCACAAAGACGGACATTTTCACAAACGATACGCCCTCGATCGCCCCGATCGATATACCCAATGTTGATCAATGAACGAAAACAAAACAATTCCCAGCCTTCATAACGGCTTAATGGCAACCCCTCTTGATTCACGCTTCCTAAATAATCGTGAGGGGCAACCCGATACGTTTCTATGTCGAGGCTTGCTTGCAATGTGCCATCTACCTGAAAAATCATATTGCTTTTTAGCTCCAACGCACCGGAAAGGATCACCGCCCCTGTTGGGATCCAGACTGTGCCGTTGCTAGGACAATCGTTGATCGCTTGCTGGAGAATGGCGGTACTATCTTCTTTGCCTTCGCTATCAGCATGGTATGGTGCTTGCGTAACATCTAACACAACACTTTTTTTCTTTGTACGAAAGGTCGTCGTGACTGCGGTATTTGTAAGCAGACATCCCTGAAGATCGAGGCAGATGATCGTTACTTGATACGTTTGATCGGCAGATAAGTTTGTCAACGTCCAATGCGTCTTGTTTGTTGGTCTGGTTTGGATCAAATCGTTGTCTAAAAACAATTGATAACCAAAAATAGCTTGAGCGTGCAGCGGCTTCTCCCAAATAAGGGTCGCTTGATGAGCGCCGATCGTGCTTGGTACGACATGAAAATCAATTACTTGAAATGGTTCCATCGGTTTGTCCTTTCTTCAACGAATTCATTCAATAGAAAAAAGATATTCCAAAACAGCGAATATCTTTTTCCATACTTATTTAAGACCAGTCGTGCTGATGCCTTCAACAATGTATTTTTGGAAAATAAAGAAAATGATCAACACAGGCAGCAAGGAGACCACAGACATCGCGAACATGGCTCCCCAATTGGAGGTGCTGCTAGCATCCAGGAACTGCTTCAAGGCAATCGATACCGTGTAGTTTTGCGGACGTGTGAGGTACAGCATCGGTCCGATCAGTTCTTCCCATTTCCAATAGAAAGAGAAGATCGCAGCGTTTGCCAAGGAAGGCTTCATCAACGGTAGAATCACGCGGAAGAAAATACCGACCCGTCCACAGCCGTCCATTTTTGCTGCTTCATCTAAATCTGTCGGGATCGCAGAGACGAATTGGACCATCATGAAAATAAAGAAGGCTTGTCCGAAGTATGAAGGAACGGTCACTGGACGAATCGAGTTAAGCCAGCCTAATTGATTAAACCAAAGATACTGAGGCACCATGATGATCTCTTGCGGTAGCATCATCGTGACCAAGATACAAGCAAACCAAAAGCCTTTTCCTTTGAAAGGAATCCGACCAAATCCATAAGAAATGACAGCCGAAGAACAGACCGCCCCTACCATTGAAATCAACGCGATTTGCAATGAGTTGAAAATATAGCGAATGAAGGGAATCCCTGCGATCCCTTCAAACCCCTTGGTAAAGTTTTCTAACGTCCAGCTGCGGGGGATCAACTCCGTTGCCGTTCGAAAAATGTCACTACTAGGTTTAAAGGCACTAAACAGCAGCCAGAAAATCGGATAAAGCATCAGTAATGCAGCAACTAAGATCACGGCATCAAAGAAATAATTTTGTTTTTGTTCACGCATCAATCAAACCTCCTCGTTTTCTTTAAACACCCAAAATTTCGATGTTGCGAACAACAGAATCGTAATCAACCCAACGATGACCAGTAAAATCCACGCTAAGGCTGAAGCATAGCCCATTTTGAAATCGGTAAAGGCTCGTTGATACATGTACAAGGAATAGACTAACGTGCCGTTACGGGGTGAACCCGTCCCATTCGAAATGATAAACGCAGGTGTAAAGGTCAAAAAGGCCATGATCGTTTGATAGATCAGATTGAAAAAGATGATTGGCGTCAGGACTGGGACCGTGATATTGAAAAACTGTCTGATTTTTCCTGCCCCATCAATTTCCGCCGCTTCGTAATAATCTTTCGGAATATTTTTCAAACCGGATAAGAAAATCAACATCGACGAGCCAAATTGCCACGCTGCTAATAAAATCAAGGTCATCAACGCTAAGCCAGGACTTTTAAAGAAGTAGATCGGGTCTAAGCCGATCGCCGCTAGCACGCCATTGATCAACCCTGAATCGCCAAAAAGATTCCGCCACATGATCGATACCGCCACGCTCCCACCTAAAATCGAAGGGATATAAAATAATACCCGATAAGCGCCGCTTAATTTCGATGGGCGGTTGATCAGCATCGCCACTGCTAATGCGACGATCAGCCGTAAAGGGACTGCCAACACAACATATTTCAGCGTAACAGTCAGTGACTGAACAAACTTGGGATCATTCGTAAAAATCGTTATAAAGTTATTCCAGCCAACAAATTGCGCCTCTGTCAATAGATCATAGTCATGAAAAGACATAAAAAGAGAAATCCCCATCGGGACGATTATAAAAGCAAAAAAGCCAATGATGAAGGGTGAGATAAATAAGTAGCCTGTAACCATATTCTGTTTTGATTCTGGTAATCGATTAAACCAGCTTTTGAGTTTCCCAGGTTCTTTGGCCGTGGGTGATTTTGATTGTAGTTCCATAATTTTCACTTCCTACCTCCTATAGTTGATTACGCTTACAAGTTGATTTTAACGAAGTACTTCTTAAGAATGAATAGAAAAAAAAGCACAGAAATGTGAAAAACTAGAGGACCTATATTTTTTTCCTCCAGTGCTTCTCCTAAAAAAACGCCTTTACTGAAAAAGTCAGTAAAGGCGCCGCATCTATGCTTATTGATAGTTTTCTGCAAAAATTTCTTCGCAGCGTTGCGTAAAGGCATCATAAGTTTCTTCTGGTGTCATCGTGCCATAAGTGATCTCTGCGTACAGCTCTTTAAAGTACGTGTTGATTTCAGCAAACCCAATTGGTGGGATTGGGGATGGATCACCGACGATGTCTGCAATATCATCTAAGAAATCAGAGGACTCTTGTTCTTCTGGTGTCATGTCGGCATAAAGCAATTCTTTGATGGCATCATTGGAAGGAATTCCCCGCTCAGTACCGATGATCTTATTGGCTTCTTCACTATTCACTAAAAAGTCAACAAACTTCGCAGCTGCTTCTTTTGATTCAGAAGCATTCGCGATCGAATAAAAGAACCCTGGTCGATACGCCATCGCCCCGTTTTCTGAGTCAAAAGGACGAGCCAAATTGATTTCGACATCTTCTGCGGCGGAGGCTTTATAGGTCAAGTATTGATTGGACCAAGTCATCATATAAGCTGCTTTTCCTTGTGAAAACGGATATTGATCCATACTGTTGGCATTGCTAGTCACTTCTGCGGTTGGCATTGCTTTGGCTTCCGTAAGATCTGCGATAGCCCCCATAAATTCAACCCAGTTTTCTTTGGTAAAACCGATCTCTGGTTTGCCGTCTGCATCGTATTGGTATAGATCTTCGCCTTTAGTACGTAAAAAGTATTGCAAAATCGTACTGTTGTCATTGTTATCGTTCCAACCGTAATCACCTGTTGCTTCAGCGATCGCTGCCGTACTTTCTACAAGGTCATCGAAGGTATAATTGCTAAAGTCAATCCCAGTGCCCCCTTGTTCTACCAATGATGGATTGTAGAGCATCGCCATAGTATTGACAGAAGTTGGTATGCCGAAAACGTTTCCATCTAACTCGCCTGTTGCTAAAATCGATTCTTTGATATCATCGGTTTGAATCTCATTGCCGATAAATTCCGACATATCTGCTAATTGATTTTTCGTTCCATATTGCGCAATGTACTGCACATCCATCTGGATCACATCAGGTAATTCTCCAGAAGCCGCTTTTGTCGCTAGTTTTTTCCAATGGTCATCCCAAGAACCATATTCATATTCAACTTTGATGTCAGGATTTTGTTTCTCAAATTCTTTGATCGATTCGATATACTTCTCGTGTCTGACTTCTGAGCCCCACCAGGTAAAGGAAATCGTCGTTTTCCCATCTGCATCAGCTTCTGAGCTTCCGCTACTATTGCCGTTATTGCCACAAGCTGCTAAGGTCGCACCAAGAAACAACAAGCTCGCTGCTTTTAAAAAAGTTTTCTTCATTCTTCTACACTCCTTTTTGTTTGCGCTTACAAGGTGATTGTAATGGAAATCCTCGTTAATAAAAATGAAAAAACAAGAGCAAATATGTGAAAAACTAGACTGTCGTTTTTGCTGAAGGCTAAGCCTTCACGGGCAATAGCTAGAAAAAAATAGAAAAACAGATGAAAAATGTAAAAAAACAGACATGCTCTATTTTTTCCAATATACTATGCTATACTAGCGTTGAAAAGGCTTACTTTTCAAAAAACAAGGTAGGTGGAAACAATGAAAAAAATACAAACCGGACTGTTTCGTCTTTTTACGGTAACAGCTTATTTTGCTAAATTAAACCTTTTATGGCTTTTCTTTACCCTTTTAGGGTTGGGGATTTTTGGCTTCGGTCCTGCCACCGCTGTCACGATCAAATGTTTACATGATTTTCGTAAAACTGGTCATGACTATTCAGCTGTTGCCTTCTGGCAAGCCTACAAGCAAGCCTTTCGCAGCTTTTCCCTTTTTGGCATTGGACTATTAAGCACAGTACTTCTGTTGTTGTTTAACTTACGGATCACTCATTTTTTCCCGACTGAAATGGCTTGGCTGCGTCCTGTCTATTTACTTTTAACGATTCTCCTCCTTTACACTGCATTCATCAGCTTTATGACCTATGCCAAAGCCGAACAACACGCTTGGAAACAGACCTTGTACGTCAGTGTCTTTCTAGTTTTTCGCTACCCACTGCAAGGCGTTGCCTTGTTGTTTACCTGGTATTTATTGTTTCTCTTATTGACTGCCAAAACCTCCTTGTTACTCGTCTTTGGACTGGTGATTTTCTTGTTTTTCGCTGAATTTTTTCATGGTCAGATGATTGAAAAAACCAAACAATTGCAAGCAAAGCGAGGCAGTGTCCATGAAGTCCCAGAAGCTGATCAATCAATTTAAAAAGCAGCCTTTTGAGCGACAGTTACATTTTGTCTTTTTTGCGACGGTCGCAATTATCGTCTCATTGGCTGTTCTCCTGACCTTAGTTTGGCGACAAGTCTACATGGCGCAGCTGAAAGAAGCTGCGTATAAAGATGTCTCAATCATTTCAACAAATATCGCCAAACGGTTAACTGCCGTCGAAACCCTCTCTTTTCGCATTATCGATAGTGCACCGATCCAAAATGGCCTACAAAGGATCTTGGCACAAGATTCCTTGCAATCCTTAGAGGCGATCGACCAAAAGAATGCCTTAAGTGCAGAAATCAACGCCCTCGTACGCAATGAATCAACGATTCAAAATGTCTATCTCTTTACCCCAACGAACGAAAACATGATCAACTTTCTAGCCGAGACCGACCATATCTTTAATGGCCAAACCATCAAAGATATGATCGAGACTTTGCCCGATAAACCTGCCAAAGGGAGTTGGTTTTTTGCAAAGGACCTTTCTCAAGGCGTCTACCTGCGAAAAATCTATTCCACAGCTGATCTTTCTTTAACCTATATTGGCACGGTGATATTTCTAGTCAATACGTCCTTCTTTCGTAACGAGATCGAAAGTCTTCCCATTGTCTCCGAACAAAACCAATTTTTCATGGCGTATCAGAACCAATTTTATAGTACCGCAAATGACGAGCAAACCCTCGCTGCGGATCAAAATACCTTGCAGCAAAAAATTGAAACCTTCCAGCGATCGATCGGCTCCATGACGTTTGATAATCGCCAGTACTACTACGCAATGGATCGGAAGACGATGCCGAATATGACCTTCATTTATTTACTGCCTGAAAATCAAGTCTTAGCTGATCTTTATAAACTACAAGGCCTTTCCATCGCTGTGAGTTTGCCTTTTTTATGTTTGATTATTGTTGTGATTCGGAAAATAAGCAATCAGCTGACCCGCCCTTTAGCTGACTTGGCTTCGCAAATGGCAGTTCTGCGGAAAACGAAAAAACTGGCCTCTTTAAAGACCCTCGCTGTCCCAGAAAATAGTCAAGAAGAGATCATGGTCCTTTATGAAAGCTACAATACGATGATCGATGAATTAAATGCCTTGATCAAGGACAATTATGAAATGCGTATATTGTCCCAAGAAATCGAATTTAAAGGATTGCAAGCGCAATTAGATCCACATTTTCTATACAATACGTTAGACTCGATCAACTGGATCGCCATTGAAAATCAGCAGTGGCAGATCTCAGAGATGGTCACCTCCCTTGCCTATTTGTTTCGAAAAAAAATCGATACCAAGTCTGACTTCACAACGCTACAAGATGAATTAGATATCGTGCACGCCTATATCAATATTCAAAACGTTCGCTTCGGGAAACGGATCGAGTATATCGAAGTAATTTTGGTGAATGACTTGTCCTTTAAGATTCCTAAGTTACTGATTCAACCATTGATTGAAAATGTCTTTAAATACGCCGTCAATGATATGAAGGAGACGTGTCGCCTCGTCCTTACGATTGAACAACAAGCAACCTTTCTCCAAGTCAGTGTCTCTGACAATGGCCCTGGTTTTAAAGCCAACTTCTCGATTGAAAAAGAAGGCGGCATCGGATTGACCAATATTCAAAAACGATTGCAACTGCATTATGGTGATCAAGCGTCCTTAGCCATCGTCTCCTCGATTCCCTTCAAAAAGACGACGGTGCGCTTTGTGATCCCCTTAAAAGGAGTGAGTGAAACATGAAAAATATCCTCGTTGTTGACGATGAACCCTTGATAGCAAATGGTGTGGCTAACCTCGTTGCTTCTTTTGATTTCCCATTAGTGGTCAAAGGAATTTACACAGACAGTGAAGAAGCCTTGGCATTTTGTCAGCAAAACACCATCGACATCGTGATTACCGACATCAATATGCCTAAAGTCAATGGACTTGCCTTGATCAAAAAATTAAAAGCCATCAATCCTGCGATTCAAATCATTATTTTGACAGGCTTTGGCAGCTTCTCCTTTGCCAAAGAAGCGATGGCTTTAGGGGTCAAATTTTTCCTTGAAAAACCTGTTTTTCCGAGCAAGCTTTCAGAAGCGTTGGCTGAGACGATCGAACGTTCTGAACGTCGTCAAATGGAATCTACCCTCTATTTAAAACAACAAATTGAACAATACATCAATAGCTGCGGAGAAGAACCGCTGCCTGAATCGTTCGTTTTTCCATTTTGTATGTACTTATTTGATTCGAAATTCTATCACGCCATCGCCAAGCGGATCGAAAGCTATGAGAACCATCACGAGTTGGTGATCGGTCATCAAAACAAAGTTGGCTATATCCTGAACTTCAGTACGGAAAATACCTTTAATCTCTTTTTTAAAACGAAGGTACAGGCTGCGCATCTAGGAAAAGGGATCGCCATCAATTGCTGGGTCGAAACCCCCGAAAAATTTTTACTCAGTTATCATTTAGGCAAGCGGAACTTGGATAAGGAGTTTTATTTTGATACCTTTGAAGTCATCCAAGAAGCCCAAATCTCACAAGAAAATGTCTATGAAAATAGTCTCTATATGGAATACCGTGAAAAACTTTTGGCATTGATCGACAAAGGCGAACTGACTTTAGCCCAAGTTCTTACGGAAAACTTTTTTTCTACCTGTCGCATGGAGCTTTACCCTGTCCAACTATTGCGGCTGCAGGTCAACGATTTGTTATCGGCAATTTTTGAAAACCATCGCATCAAAAAAGACATCTACTTTGATGACTATTCCCCAAAGATCATGCTCTTGAATAATTGGCACGAACTCCAGTTTATGCTGCTTCACTGTATCGATTTGATGCGGGGCAGCTTAGACGATAGCGAGAACATGCAGCTGTCCCAAAAAGTCAACCTGATCATCGAAGAATATTATGACCATGAAGCATTGTCATTGAAATGGATCGCCGCCCATCTTTTGTACTTAAATCCTGAATACTTAGGAAAAACCTATTACAAAGAAACCGGGATTCGCTTCAATCAAAAATTAGCCGAATACCGCATCCAAAAAGCACAAGAACTGCTGAAGAAAAACTACAAAGTCTACGAAGTGGCAGCGATGACGGGCTTTAGTAATGCCCCCGAATATTTTGTTCAAACGTTTAAAAAGATTACCGGTATGACACCAAAGAAATTTTTGAAGCAGCAAGAAAAAGCACTTCTCTCTTAACGTTTCTTCTATCCGAAATGACTGTGTTGCTATTTCAACAAAAGAGGTAGTCCGCTCACATTCGTGAGCGAACTACCTCTTTGACTAACCAGTAATTGATGTCAAACAATTGATGCGACCGTGTTCGTTTTAAGAAATAAACATTTTTGTCTAGCTTACAGCGTAAAGACTTCCTTTAACTCCTGTGTCACTGGCGAATCATCCGGATTTGTTTCCATAAGTTCTGCCATGTACTGCCACCATTTTTGGTTGATCTCGGTTGCCGCTAACTGCTGCCAGCGGGTTTCATCTTCAATCTCAAGGTAGCCAAACAACGCAAGGCTTTCTGGATCTAAGAAAATCTGGTAGCTTTTCGCCCCGTGTGCTATGAGCTGCTCTTTTAGTTCTGGCCATAGTTCGCGATGCCGTTTTTCATATTCTGCTTCATAACCAGGATGTAGCTTCATCCGAATCGCTTTTTTGATCATCTTTGTCTGCTCCTCTCTTTATTACGTAAGGTGTTCTGCTTAACAAAATGAAACCAATAGTTCAGTAAATGCTAAAACTGTCAGTGATTGCCCGTAAGGCATTGCTGTAATCGCGATGTTTTTGTAGTACTCCAAGTCTTCTCCCATTCCAGTACCGATGGAAACATTTTGGACTTCTCCATCTTCTGCGACTTGTTCGATCAAACCGGCTAACGCTTTATAGGCAACATCTTCCCAAGCTTTGTCAATGTAACGCTTATGAACGGCTTTTAAAATCCCATAGGCAAAACCAGCCGTCGCAGAAGCCTCCACATACGAGCTAGGATCATCTAACAAGGTGTGCCACAAACCACTTTCATCTTGCATTTCTTGCAAGGCAGCTAGTTGGTCTAAGAGGGTATTGATCAAGAAGCCTCGTAACGCATCTCCTTCTTGCAAGTCGAGAATGTCAATGATCTCAGGAATCGCAATGGTGATCCAGCAGTTGCCTCTTGCCCAAAGCGCTTGCGCATAATTGTGGCGTTCTTCAAAGGTCCAGCCGTGGAACCAAAGACCAGTTTTTTTATCAACTAAGTATTTGATATGGATCATAAATTGTTGTTTTGCTTCTTCGATATAGGCCGGACGATTCAGCAACATGCCAATTTTCGCCAAAGGCAAAGCGGTCATCATCAAGGTATCGTCCCAAAGCTGGTTGCGATTTTCTGGTCCATAGGTCGCATGCTGCAGACCATTTTCATCGGTTCGCGGCATATCATGCATGACCCATTCCGCCCATTGTTCAAGGTACGGCAAGTAACGAGAATCTTTGGTGTCTTCATAAAGATACGCCATTGCCAAAAGCGGCGCCATCGTGTTGACATTTTTAGGCGGCGCGCCTTCTAACATCCGCTGCTCAAACCATTCTTCCACAACTTGGAGCGCTTTGGGATTTTTGGTGATTTGGTAGTTTTTATAAATGCCGTATAGTCCCACCCCTTGCGGCCAGTTCCAAATCCCCCAGCTTTTATCATCAACGATCAAGCCGTCAAAGTCTAATAGAAATTCGCCATTATCATCCTTGATCGTCGTTAAATTTTCGATCATGCGATCAATTTTTTCTTCTACAACACGTTTTTCCACAAATAACTGTTCTAAAATCACCATTGGGTTCATCCTCTCATTTCTCTTTGATAGATTGATCGTAACACGCTTACATTTACATAAAAATAGCAGTTATTGACACTTTACTATCTATTCTTGTATGATAAAAACAAACGAGTACGAAAGGAGCCAATCATGGAGAAGCAAAGTGCGGATACGATGATCAACGATCGTTTTGAGGCCTTTCATATCAAAGACATCGTAGAAGAAAACAATACCCTTTATCATTACCATAGTTTTTATGAGATTCACTGTACCTTAAAAGGATCAGCGGTCTTCTTTATCGATGGCGGAGAATTCCCTCTAGAACCTGGTACGATCATCTTGATTCCTCCAAACGTCTTGCATCGAATCGTTCATCAAACTTCTGATTTTTTCGAGCGAACCTACCTGTATATCAATCCTAGTTATCTCGCTGCCCTCTCCACTACCCAAACAGATCTCACTGCCTGTTTTCGTAGCAACGGCGGCATCAACAGTCGTATTTTATCGATCGATGCCGACCAACTAGACCAGCTATTGCGTCCTTTACGCAAAAAAACGGATAGCAATTATGGCACCGACTTACTTTATCAAAATCATTTGATTGCGTTTTTGATTTCCATCAATACGATTGCCTATCAGGAAAAAGAACCGCTATTTTTATCCGACTCACTCTATAAAAATAAAGACATTTTGGCTGCTATTACCTATATCAATCAGCATTTGACCGCTGATCTCTCCTTAGAGACCGTCGCCAAAGCCCTTTTCATGAGCCCATACTCGCTTTCAAGGACCTTCAAAAAAGAAACTGGCGTCGCCTTTCATGCCTATGTGGTAAAGAAACGACTCTTAAAGAGCAAAGAAATTTTACGTAAAACCAGAAGCGCCACCGCCACGTTCGAAGCTTGCGGCTTCAACTCCTATACCCATTTTTTACGCTGCTTTAAACAAGAATTTCAGCTGACACCAAAAGAATTTTTACAAGAAGAAGCCCAAAATCAGTTTGTCCGTTTTACGCATTTTGCAGGGAAAAAATAGCAAGCCGTTGCAAAGCGCCAATCATTGGCTCGTGAAAAAAGAGTTGCTGCTTCCCTTTCCTGATGTTAGATGACACAATACAAAAAGAATGACACGAGGAAATGTGTCATTCTTTTTGTATGCTATAAAACTTCCCCATTTGAAGCGATCACTTTTTTATACCACTCAAAGGATTTTTTCTTGGTTCGTTTCAAGGTGCCGTTGCCTTGATCGTCTCGATCCACGTAGATAAAGCCGTAGCGTTTACTCATTTGACCGGTGCTGGCTGCTACAAGATCAATACAACCCCAAGTAGTATAACCAAGTAGTTCCACGCCATCGATCGTCACTGCATCTTTGAAGGCTTGAATATGTTTTTTTAAATAGTCGATCCGATAATCGTCTGCGACAAACCCATTCTCATCAGGGGTATCGATCGCCCCTAACCCATTTTCTACGATAAACAACGGTTTTTGATAGCGATCATACAATTGATTCAATGAATTTCTCAGTCCTAACGGATCAATCTGCCACCCCCACTCAGTCGATGATAGATGTTCATTTTTAATTGATGGAAAGAGATTCCCTGTCGCTTGCGCATAGTCTTCTGGGTGGGCACTGACCGTTCGCGAACAGTAATAAGAAAAACTGACAAAATCAACAGGAGAAGCCGCTAAAATCGCCTCGTCCTCAGGTGTTATTTTGATTGTTAAGCCTTCTCGCTCAAATTTTTTCAAGGCATAATTGGGGTATTTGCCTCGGGCTTGCACATCGATAAAGAAATAGCCTTCGCGATCACGATCGATTGCTTCTTGGTAATCTTCAGGTCGGCAAGTATAAGGATAATGACTGCCACCAGCCAGCATACAACCAACTTGATTGGTCGGATCGATTTCATGAGCCTTTTGGGTTGCTAAGGCACTGGCGACTAACTGATGATGCGCTGCTTGGTATTTGATTTCTTGACGATTGTCCCCTTCTTTAAAGACGATCCCGCCACCTACAAAGGGCTGATGCAGCAAAATATTGATTTCATTGATCGTCAGCCAATATTTGACCAACCCGCGATAGCGTTGGAAGACGGTTTCCGCATAAGTCACATAGAAATCAATGAGTCGGCGATTTTTCCAGCCACCAAATTCCTTGATCAAATGCAGCGGAACATCGAAGTGGGCAATCGTGACTAATGGCTCGATTTGATGTTTTCTCAATTCTTTGAAGATTTTCTCATAAAAAAGCAGTCCTTCTTCGTTGGGCGCTTCGTCATTGCCATTCGGAAAAATCCGTGACCAAGAAAGTGACATCCGATACACGTTAAACCCCATTTCGGCAAAAAGGGCAATATCTTCCATATAATGGTGGTACATATCAATGGCCGTTTGGGCTGGATAAAAAGAATCTTCCTGCCATTCCAACATTTCCAGTTCACCCGCAGCGACCTTTGCGCGATCAGGACCAGTTGGTAAGAGGTCGACATTTGATAAGCCACGTCCTCCTGCTAATACACCACCTTCTGCTTGATTGGCAGCCGTTGCACCGCCCCATAAAAAATCATCTGATAATCCCATGTTATTTCCTCCTAAACTTTGACTACAAGTACTTCCTCTTCTTTAGCTACCAAACCTTCTTTCACACGTTCGACTGCGGTATATTGTGGTGTATTGGTAACGATGATCGGTACTTGTGTGACATATCCTGCAGCTTTTATCTGCGGTACATCAAACGTCAGCAATCGCTGCCCTTTTGTAACTTTTTGCTCTGCTTCTACTAAAGCATCAAAATACTGACCATTTAGTTCCACTGTGTCTAAACCGACATGGATCAACAATTCGATTCCGGTGTCTGAAACCAAGCCAATCGCGTGTTTGGTAGGAAAAACAGCAGCGACTTTTCCATCAAAAGGCGCAATGACTTCACCGATGGGTTCATCGACCGCAAATCCTTTTCCGAGTGCTTCAGAAGCAAATGCGTCATCTTTGACTTGATTCAACGGAATCACGATTCCCGGTACAGGATTGATCAAGCCGGTATCTTCTAGTACTACTGCTTTCATCTCCGGAACATCAATTGTCACTTTTGTTTCATATTTGAAACTTAAGACATAGGTAACGGCCCCACTCACCACAGCTGCAATCACCAATGCGATAATGATGTTCCAAAAATAGCGCATCGTATCATCACCGATATATAGTAAGATTGCTGGGAGACCAGACGAACCGGTCGCAAAGCGATGCGTATTGGTCAAGCCAGCATACAAACCACCAGAAGCCCCACCAATCATTGCCGCAACCAACGGATATTTTTTGGGCAAATTGATGCCATATAAAGCGGGTTCGGTAATCCCCATGTAGGCAGTGATTGCCCCTGATACCGCCAACTGCTTAGTTTTTTTCTCTTTCGTACGCAATGCGACAACTGCTACTGCGGTTGCTTGAGCAATGTTTGAGACCAATGCCCCTGGACCAAAAATACTGTCATACCCAAGTTCTGCCATTTGCATCACCCCTAAAGGAGCAATCCCATTGTGCAATCCAAACATCACCATGATTGGCAAAAAGCCCCCAATCAAAACCGCTGGAACCCAGCTAGCATGGACACTTAAGAAGGTAAAGAAAGTTGCCAAATAACCACCCAAGATACTACCGATCGGTCCAAATAGCGAGAAGGCTAATGTACCCATTATCAAGAATGTTAGCATCGGAACAAAAACCAGCTCCACTGATTTTGGAATCACTTTGTTCAAAAACTTTTCGACATAGGATTGGAAAAAAATCACGATCAGGATCGGAATGACTGATCCCGTATAATTTGCTAATGTAAAAGGAATAACCCCAAAAAAGTGAACGGGTTCGCCTGCTGTGACCAAGGCACCCCAATTAGGATGCATCATCATAGCAGCCACTGAAGCCGCTAAAATCGGATTGCATCGCAATTTTTGTGCCACAGTGAAGGCCAGGATCATTGGTAAGAAGAAGAAAACACCATCTGCAAAAAGATTCAGCATGTAATAGGTTTGCGAATCAGCCGTGATCACATCAAAAACGATCAATAAAGCCAAAACTGCCTTAACCATTCCGGCACCGGACAGTGCGGGAATAATTGGTTGAAACGTTCCTGCCACAAAATCGATCACTGCAGCTGCTGGTCCTTTTTTCTCCCCAGGTTCCGACGCCCCTGATGATTGAAGCGAAACCAATTTTGTGACTTCTTCATAGACATCTTTGACATGTGTTCCGATCACGACTTGATGTACCCCTGCGTTATTGATGTATTTGGCAACCCCATCGAGCGCCTCTAGTTCTCCTTGATCTATACGCTTATCTTCATTGACTTTAAAGCGCAATCGGGTTTGACAGTGATAGGCATCCGTGATATTTTCTTGTCCCCCCAGATACTGGACGATTTTTTTTGCTAATGATTGATAATTTTCACTCATACATTCCACCCCTAAATAAATTTCAAAGAAAATCTATGTTGTATGTGCTTACCGGTATAACATACTGTTCTTTCTGCCAGCAATGTACCATTTATAGAGAGCGTTTCCAATATATTTTCCTAAAGACGAAATGGATTTCATCTTTTCATTAAAAACCGCTCTTTTTTCGAAATCCATTCCATTAAAAGACCAAACATCGCCTTGACGAAGCCACTAGAAACAATGATATAATTTACTAGATGATTGTGTTACTTTTGATTTATCGCGATCATAATAGGCTTTTTCAACGTAATGGACCCACCAACCGAAAAAGAGCGCCCCGATGATCCCGCAACAACGGATCAAACCACTGCTTCTTCCCCCAACCATTGAAGCAATCCTTACTGAATCAACGATTTGGTCTAGCCTGTTATGAACGGCTATTCTGGGTTGGATTTATAAAAAACAGGCGAAGGGAACGAAGAAACATGACAAACGCGAAACAAGCAATACCCCCAAAAACGATTTTCTTTCATGAAGAAGCTTTTCAAAAAACAGATCAAACGATCATTCGCTGGTTAGGAAACTCCGGTATTCTTCTAAACAGCCGTGGTACATGTATCATGGTCGATCCGGTCTTAGAAGGATTTGACCTGCCGTTACTGATCGATCTGCCAATCAAACCGACGGCAGTCCCTCACTTAGATGCGGTATTGATCACCCATTCAGATAATGATCACTACGGCATTCCGACGATTGAAAAATTAGTCCCGATTACCGATAGCTTCCATGGACCCAAATATGTTGCCGAACTTATGCAAGAGCACTTTCAAGTTGCTGCCCAAGGTCACGAAATCTATGATTCATTCACCGTTAAAAATTTGGAGATTTCTTTAACAAAGGCGTATCACCTTTGGCAAAATGAGACGACAAAATTTGACCGTGTCTTCCAAATTGAGGACTATTGCGGCTTTTGGATCGATACTCCGGATGGTTCCTTGTGGATTCCTGGCGATTCTCGTCTTTTACCAGAACAATTAGAGATGCCTCAACCAGATGCGATCTTATTTGACTTTAACGACAACGCTTGGCATATCGGCTTTGAGAACGCCGTGAAACTGGCAAATACCTATCCTCATGCTGAATTGATCCTCTCCCATTGGGGAACAGTGGATGCTCCGCATATCGATGCTTTTAATGGGGACCCTGAAGCTTTGTACGATCGGATCGTCAATCCGAAACGGATTCGTCTAGTTGCTGCCGGTGAGCCGATCGAATTGAAATCAACCACTTCCAACAATTTAGAATAGGGAAAAAGGACCACACCGTTTTTGGTGTGGTCCTTTTATTCTTCTGCCATCTCTTTAAACGTCGTTCTTCGACTCGTTTCTAAATAACGAGCGTTGCTGATTTTCATTTGGATATTCTCCTGATAATCGAGGGAAAAAATCTGAGCAAACAAAACCGTCAAAAGGAATTGAATCGATTCTTCTGTGGAAAAATTTCCGATTTTAGAATATAGTTTTTCTCGGCTAGCAATCGTCAAGACGATCGTCGAATAGTCCCGCAAATAGTTGTCCCCACCACTCGTAAGACTGATAATTGGCACACCATTTTTCAGCAATGTTTTCACATTTTTCATAGGATAGGTCTCTGAATTATTTCCAGAATAAGAGATAAGAATGGCACAATCCTGCGGGGTCAGCGTTTGGGAAATCAAGCCCGCTTCGTCCGTATCCGCAACAAAGGCTTTTTTATGAATCGTGTTTAAGTTGCGTTTAAACAGCTGCCCGAAATACGAATTTGGACTACGCCCATAGATGACAACGTTTTGAGCGCCATTGATGAGTCGAGCGGCTTGATTCAGGTCTTTTACCGTCATAAGTGCCGCTGTTTCTTTAATCGTCTGCATGCGCAAGTTCGCCAAGTTTTCAATGATTTCTAATGTGTCTGCCGCCTCACCAAAAGGGATATTCACATCGATCGTTGCTGAGCCATCATCAAAGTGTGCCAGTTCATGCACGAAGGCATACACAAATTCTTTCCAACCGGAAAAGCCAAAATATTTTGCAAAACGGACTAACGTCGGCTTTGAGGTATGGGTCAGTTTTGCGATTTCTTCCATAGTATACTCACTGACTTTTTCCCGATTGCCTAGTAAAAAATCACCGATCGTCCTTCTTGCATCATTTTGTTTAAACGCTGCTTCTTCAATTTTTTGAAAAAGATACATCTGGTTCTCCCTTCTGATTGCTGCTGTTAGTTTTACACGTCCCATTCATTCACGTTTCTTTCTATCTAAAAGCACTGAAAGTGATGAATTGAAGACAGAAAAGCGTGGAGCACGCCAGCGTATGCCTACCCTCGTTCAAAATACAAAAAGAATTTATTTCCCAAAAGGGCGATCATACCAATCAGACATAGCATGCCCCCTGATAAGATCATCTGCATCCCTGCTGTTTCATTGCCGCTGACTAGTATCAGCAAGCGTGATGCATAGGGTGCGAGCGTGACCCCTAAATTGTAAGCAACGATCGAGACGGTCGTGCCAAACTTAGCTTCTGCTTCACCACCAGTCGTCAGCAAGTGGGTGAAAAAAGGCATGATGCTGCGAAAGGCAAAGCCTAATAATAAAGAACAACCCAAGAGTAGCCCCACTGTCTGCAATGGATAAGTCAAATAGATGCTGCTTCCTGCAAGCAATGCCGCAATGGGCAGCAACCAGCGATGTAGGCGACTGTATATCAAGCCAAAGGCATTGCCGGCGATAAATGCTCCCGTCGCAATGGCGGCAATCATGTTACTGCCTTCAGTGGCGTCCCCGATTCCTTTTTCCAATAACAATGGTGTGATCTGTAAATTGTAATTAATAAATAAGACAACGATTAGAAACAAGAGCACACCCAGAACGAATGATCGCTGTTTCCGTTCTTTTGAAACCGTGACGTTCGCCAATAACGTCTCATTAGTCACAGCCTGTGTTTCGTTTGGAATAAACAGCTGGACAAAGAAGAGACTGATCAGGGCAAAGCCATAAACCAAGAAGGACATTTCCCAACTGATTTTCACTAGCTGCCCAACCAGCAAAGTCATAAAGATACCACCTAAACCACCGACGGCACTTTCTAATCCAAGAGCTTTGGCTTTCTTTTGCGGCTCATTTTGAAACAGCAAACTAATCATTTGAATCGCCAAACGATTGAATAAGCCGATCCCGAAGCCAAGAATCCCTCGAGAAAGAAACAAGACGGGAAAGCTCCCCTGATACCATGCCGGCAGCGTGCCAAAAACCGCCACAATGACCAAGCCGGTGACCATCGTGTATTTTTTGCCGATCCTTTTTTCGATCATGCTGGTAGTAAAAATCCCCAGTAAAAGAAACAATGATGGAATCGTGGTCAGTAACCCAATGTAGACCGCATCAACTTCTGGAAAGCTTGCCGCAATCGCTGGGACATTGGCAGAAATCGCCGGTGCCGAATAGACAACCATTGCCACCGACAGCAGTGCCAACAACTTCATAGAAAAAAATTTCATAAATACCCCTTTCCTTAAAAACACCTTTTCTTCCTTGTCTCTGAACCCAATAGTCCAAGATGACAAAGTGATCCTTTCACTACCTTATTATTCGCTAGATTGTCCTCGTTGACCAATGCTTAACGCGCTTGGGCTTTATGCTTGAAAAGCATTGGTCTTCTGTATTCTACTAGGTTTCTATGGCGATTGCTGGAACTCATTTATGTTTGTCTAAAAAAAGAAACCTTGCAGTATGTTTTCTGCAAGGTTTCCTTCTTTTCATAAATCGACTGTAACTACTCAGAATGCTTTAGTGAATTGATTGCTTTAACTGTTCCATAACGTCTTTCGTAATTGTCTCAACGGTGATACCAAGTTCAGATAAAACGTCCGCTGCCCGGTAATTATCATAAAATTTCTTTTCTAAGCCATAGTTTTTGACGACAATCTCACGATCACCCAGGTAGCTGGCAATCATTTGTCCATAGCCACCCTCTCGTATGCCATCTTCCAACGTGACAACGAGTTTGTGCGATCGTGCCACAGCATCCAACAACTCTTTGTCGACCCCTGAAATAAACTTAGGATTGATCACCGTTGGCGTAATTCCATGTTGCATTTTCAATTGTTCTGCGATCTCTTCCGCTAGCGCATAAAAGTTCCCAACACCGACGATGGCTACCTGCGTGCCAGCTTGAGTCACTTCATTTTTTTGATCACTGTAGTCAGTAGAGACTGTCACTGCCATTTCGTTGACAGGTCCAACCGGTACCCGGATCGCAACTGGTGCGTTGGTTTGTTCCAGCGACCAATCCAACATTGCCAGATATTCTTCTTTAGAGGTTGGCGCAAGATAAATAAGGTTGGGAATATGTGCCAAAAATGGAATATCAAAAATTCCCAAATGGCTCTCGTCATTCATGCCGTGAATCGATGCACCATATACCAGAATCGTTCCAGGCAGATGATTTAAGGCCAAATCATGGGAAATTTGATCAAAACTACGTTGCATAAAGGTAGAAAAAACGGCCCAGACAGGTTTTGCTCCATTTTTTGCTAACCCAGCAACCATCGATACCGCATGTTCTTCTGCAATACCTACATCTACAAATTGTTTGCCTGCTTTTTCTCTTTGTTCCGGAGAAAAAAGCAGCATCGGTGTACCAGCGTTTACTGCCACGACTTTAGGATCTGACGCCATTTTTTCTAATAAATAATCCGTCGTTAAGCTATTGTACGTTACTTGATTGCCGCCAGTAGAAATATATTCGCCGGTTTCTAAATGAAAGGGACCGCCTGCATGAAACTTTTCACGATTTTCTTCCGCAAACTTGAAGCCTTTGCCTTTGATCGTATGAATGTGTAATAAAACAGGATGATCAACATCTTTCACTTTTTCAAATAAAGCAATCAATGCAGCGAGGTCATTTCCTTCATCCAAATAGTGGTACTCAAAACCAATCGCTTTGAACAGATTGTCTGCTGCTTGCCCCTTTGTTTCCCGCAATACTCGCAAATTCTGATACATCCCCCCATGGTTTTCTGCGATCGATTGGTCATTGTCGTTGAGGACCACGATGGTATTGGTGCCTAATTCCACGATATTGTTCAAGCCTTCAAACGCTAACCCGCCTGATAGAGAACCATCACCAATCACGGCAACGACGTTATACGTTTCATTTTTTAGGTCACGGGCTTTCGCCACACCATTTGCCAACGAAACTGACGTGGAGGTATGACCGACCGTAAAGAGATCGTGCTCGCTTTCTTTCGGATTCGTGTAACCAGAAACCGCATCATACTGCGCAGCATCAAGAAAGGCATGGGCGCGTCCCGTCAACATTTTATGGATATAGGTCTGATGGGACACATCAAAAATCAGCTTATCTGTGGGGGAATCAAAGACTTTATGCAACGCAATCGTCATCTCAACCATCCCCAGATTGGGGCCATTGTGCCCCCCATGGTGACTGATTTTTTCCAATAAAGCAGTTCGTGCTTCTACTACCAGTTCTTGAAGTTGCCCACTGGTCAATTCTTTTAACGCTTTGGGGCTTTTGATTTTTTCTAATAACATGTACGTACCTCCTGTAAAAATATTCGAATGATTCGTGCGTTTACTCACAAGGAAAAAGACACGAAATCGAAATGAGTGGATCGTTCTCTAGAATGAAAAACGTGGCCATCGGAGCTAGACGCTCTTTTTAGAATTCCTGTCAAACCTAGAAATAGCAAGTTATCCTAAAGGGAAATCGTGATTTTTTGAGTTTCAACAATCGCTGCTCATTTCTTCTATCTAAAAAGATACCACCTAGAGTTCACTTTAGGTCAAGCACTTTTTGTGAATTTATTCTATTTTGATCCTATCTTTACTGCATGCCCGCCATAATGATACAAAAAAAAGATAAGAAGCGCTTGCTTCTTATCTCGGATTTTACTTGTTCAATGGTCATTCTTAAGAAACCTAAATTTTTTCATTGACCACTTATTCTTCTTTCTCTAAGCCAACAAGCACTCGCTGTTTACGGTTCGATTCTTCTGCAACAAAGTTTAAAACTGTTTTCAATTCGCTAGGCGTTGCCTTTTTCTGTATGATCGAGAAGTTTCGATGATATTTTATCATGATTGTTTCTACTTTTTCTTTCTCAGTCATTGAGCTTCTCCTCCAATTCTTCCTTTGTGTATGTTAATGGCAAAGCGAACGATACATTGTCAACTGCCATCAACGTATGAGAATGGCGATTTTGAAAATCTTTTATAAAAATATTAACGGTCACATTTTCTTTATACAATTCCTTCATTTTAATCAAGTTATATCTTGATTGAAAAAAAGCATTTATAAAATGTTCTTTAGGAACAAAGCGTCCTTCTATTTTTTCACGTTGCTTCGTATAATTCCAAGCAATAAAAGGATCTTGATAGACATAATAGATAAGCACATCATAATTCTTTTTTAAGCATCGCGCAATATTTTGATCAGCTTTTTTAGTGGGTGAAACAAGAATCATTTATTGCGAGAAGTAAGATGGCAAAAATTTCTGTTAATGAACTATACGCAAAAAAACAGACTACATTTGTCATGCAGTCTGCTTTTCCAACTTTTTCTTAATTTAGTGTTTGTCCCACTGTTTTCCGAAAGATTGTTGTTGTGATTCGACATGTCCTCGATGGCCATATACAGGTATTTGATTCAATTGGTTTTCAATTACTTGAAACTCGGTATCTGTAAGCTGTACATCCCAAGCAGCTAGATTTTCCAAAATCCTGCCTCGATTTTTTGATCCAGGAATCGGCACTGCATTCGGGTACTTGTGAAGCATCCACGCCAATGAAATTTGGGCATTTGTCGCCTGCTTTGCTTGAGCGACTTCTGCTAGCATATTTAAAATCGGTTGATTGGCTACGAGGTTTTCTTTAGCCAGCTGAGGGACGAATTTGCGAACATCATCCCCTTCAAAGGATGTATCTGGTGTGACTTTTCCAGATAAAAACCCACTAGCGATTGGTGAAAAAGGAACGACGGCGATCTCGTTCTCAAGACAATAGGGGAAAATCTCTCGCTCACAATCACGCTCAACCATTGAATAGAGATTTTGCACAGCACCAACGGGGGTAATCCCATGTGCTTTAGCAAGTGTCTCCACGGAAACTTGTGAGAGTCCCCATTCTCTGATCATACCTTCTTTGATCAATCGTCCCATCACCTCAGCTATTTCTTCTATAGAAATCTGTTCATTGATTCGATGAAGATAATAGAGATCAATATAATCGGTGCGCAGTTTTTCCATTGAAGCAACCAAATGGTTACGGATGGCTGTGTAAAGAGTTGTGCTTTCATTCACTTCTTTTTCGTCGAGATGATACTTGGTGGCAAGAACAACTTTGTTTCGAAAAGGCGACAGTGCTTTACCCACCAACTCCTCATTATGTCCAGAATAAAACATTTCTTTTCCATAAGCTTCTGCTGTATCAAAAAATGTACAGCCAAATTCGTAAGCTTTGCGAATAGATGCAATACTCTCTTTTTCTTCTGGCACCTTTCCATATCCGTGAGAAAACCCCATACACCCCATTCCGATTGGCGAAACTGCTAAACTTCTGATTTTTCTATTCTTCATATTACAATTCCCTCCTCCATCGATACTTTGTGTGCTCGCTAAGCTAGCTAAACTTTAGCATCTTCGAGTCACTCGAAGTCAAGGAGTTTCTAACAATCATTTTCCTTCCACCTTTTGTCTTTTTGAGGCTCTCAAATAGGAAGCTACTTTTCTCCACAAAATTATCTGTGCTATAATACGCGATATAAAAAGAAAATGATCTACAACAGTTTTTACTAATACGTTCAAACGACTTGCTTGACTACAGCAAATTATGAAAGGCGTGACCAACATTTACTCTATCAAAGAAGCAGCCACGATCACTGAATTGTCTGAACACACGATTCGCTATTATACCGATATGGGTTTGGTTCCTAGTTTGATCAGGGACAAAAACAATAGACGGGTTTTTAATCAGACTTCCATCAATTGGTTAACTGGTATCAAGAATTTGCGCGAAACAGGCATGTCTTTAGAAGCCATTAAGCATTATATTTCGCTTTGCCTCCTTGGCGATTCGACGATCAAAGAAAGAGCCGACATCATTCAATCGCAAAAAGAAAAAGCGCTCGTTAAACTTACAGAAGCGCAAAAACGAGTCGCTTATTTAGAAAAGAAAAGCAATACCTATCAAGAGCTCATCAACCAGAAAACAGCTTCTAACGATCCATTGAATCCGGCAACTTGGGAGGAGGAAGCAGTATTGCGGAATAGAACTTGAATGAAGATATTTTACCAATGATTTGGATCAATAGACACTTAATTTTTTGATGATTATATTCGTATAGTGCTGAAATAGACTATTCATTACTAAAAAACTGCCATTAAACAGGATTCATTCCCTGCTTAATGGCAGTTTGCTTATTTCCGATACATCTTCAATTCCAAGAACAAATCATTATAGATGCCAAGATACTCAGCACCTAAGTTTTCATAGACTTCGAGGTGTTCCATCAATTCATCGGATGGGTAGAATTGTTCGTCTTCGGTGATCTCGTCTGGCAGTAAGGCCATGGCTTCTTGGTTAGGTGTGGAATAGCCGATGTATTCTGCGTTTTGTGCAGCATTCTCGGGTTCTAGCATAAAGTTCAAGAAGGCGTAAGCACCGGCTTCGTTTTGTGAGGTCTTAGGAATGACCATATTATCAAACCACAGGTTGGAGCCTTCCGAAGGGATCACATAATGAATGTGTTCGTTTTCGTACATCATGTCGGCTGCTTCCCCAGAAAATGTGACCGCAACCGATGCTTCTTCATTGGCCATGTACATCTTGATTTCATCTGCGACGATGGCTTTGATGTTTGGGGTCATGGTCCGCAGCTTATTGAATGCCTCTTGCAGCTGATCATCGTCTTTGCTGTTTAGAGAATAGCCTAAGCTGTCCAAACCTAATCCCATTACTTCACGCGCGCCATCGATCAGCATGATGCTGTTTGCTAATTCGGGTTTCCAAAGATCGTCCCATTGGGTGATCTCACCTTCATCAAAGAATTTATCGTTATAGACGATCCCCAGTGTTCCCCAGAAATAAGGGATCGAATATTGATTGCCCGGATCAAAACTCAGGTCTAAAAAGCGAGGGTCGATATTGTCTAGCCCTTTGATTTTGCTGTGATCCAATGGTTTTAAAAGATTTTGTTCCATCATTTTCTCAATCATGTATTCACTCGGTATGGCGATGTCATAGGACGTACCGCCTTGTTGGATCTTCGTGAACATCGCTTCATTTGAGTCAAAGGTTTCATAATTGACTTTGTAGCCAGTCTCTTCTTCAAACTTACTGATCAAATCAGGGTCGATGTAGTCGCCCCAGTTGTAGATGTTGACGACCTCAGCACCTGCCATACCAGAGGAGCGTTCCAATTGACGGACACCAAAGAGCAAGATCAGGACGATCGCAACAATACCGATAATCAGAGATTGTAGTCGTTTCATCGCAGATTTGCCACCTCCACACGGCGGTTTTTACGTAATTTCTTCGAGCCGTTTTCTTTACTGATAAAGTAATAGCCTACCACCAGAATCATGGAGAATAAGAAGACAAGTGTGCTTAATGCATTGATTTCTAAACTGATTCCTTGACGTGCTCTAGAATAGATCTCTACTGATAAGGTACTAAAGCCATTGCCCGTCACAAAGAATGTCACGGCAAAATCATCAAGTGAATAAGTAAAGGCCATGAAATAGCCGGCGATGATGCCCGGTGTCAAGAAAGGCAAAATGATATTTTTGATGACTTGAAAATTATTCGCGCCTAAATCACGGGCAGCATCGATCATTGAATCGTTCATCTCTTGCAATTTCGGCAAGACCATCAATACCACGATCGGGATACTAAAGGCGATATGCGAAAGCAACACGCTGAAAAAGCCTAAGCTAAACCCACGGAACAAGTTGCCGATCATCGTAAAGAAAATCAAGAAACTGGCGCCAATGATGACATCTGGTGAAACCAGCAAAATATTATTCAAACTCAACAAGGCCGTTCTCGTTCGGCGCTTGCGGGTATAGTAGATGCCCATCGCACCAAATGTGCCAATGATCGTTGCCAGTAATGCTGATAAAAATGCCAGCATAAAGGTGTTCAACACGATGATCATCAAGCGGGTATCTTGAAAGACGGATTGGTAATGTTCAAAAGTGAAACCCGTAAAAGCATTCATGGTGCCTCCTTCATTGAAGGAATAGAAAATCAAATAAAAGATCGGCACGTACAAAAGAATAAAGACGACGATCAGATAAAGATTCGACCAGCGAAATTTTTTCATTTACGTTGCCCTCCTTTTTTCTTTTCTCCCGTAAACAACATCACGAGGAACATGGCGATGATCAAAATGACGCCGATGGTCGAACCCATGCCCCAATTTTGGGTAACGAGAAAGTGCTGCTCGATCGCCGTACCAAGCGTGATCACGCGATTGCCCCCAATCAAACGGGTCAACATGAAGAGGGAGAGCGATGGAATGAAGACGGCTTGGACGCCGCTTTTTACCCCGTTTAACGAAAGAGGGAAAATTACTCGTCGGAAAGTATCATAGCTGTTTGCCCCTAGATCGCGACTGGCACTGATCAAAGAGGGATTCATTTCTTCTAAGGCATTAAAAATCGGCATGATCATAAAGGGCAGTTCGATATAGACGGCAACCGTCAAAAAGCTGAAGTCAGTAAACAAAATCTGCTTTGGTCCAACCCCCATGATTTCTAGGAAGTTGTTGACACTGCCATGAATGCCGAAAATCCCAATAAACGCATAGGCTTTTAACAATAAGTTGACCCACGTTGGTAAGATGATCAACAGCAGCCACAAATCTTTGTGGCGCAGCTTAGTTAAGAAATACGCTGTCGGGTAGCTGATCACTAAGGTAATCAAGGTGATCAAAAAGGCATACCAAACCGAGTTTAAGGTCATGATCAAATATTTTCCCGAACCTAAGTAGCTTTGATAATTGACCAGCGAAAAGTTGCCGTTCATATCAAAAAAAGATTGGTAGATGATCAATAAGACTGGTGCAATAACAAATAGCAATAACCAAAAGACATAGGGTATCGCATAAAAACGACGCATTTTCGTCATTAGCTTTCCCTCCTAATCTTCGTAGCTCTCTAAACGAGCATCAAAATCTTCTTCGGACTCATTGAAACGCATGACGTGGATGTCTTCTGGTTCAAAGGAAAGACCGATCTTGCTTCCTTCAGTGGCTTTTCTTGTAGAGTGAACCATCCACTCGTTGCCTTGTTCGTCGTAACAAATGATCTCGTAATGCACGCCTCGGAACAATTGCGTGTCTACTTCAACGACCAGCTTGCCTTTTTCCGCCGTCGTCAAATTCAAATCTTCTGGACGGATCACGATCTCAACGGCTTCATTCGGCCGCATCCCGCCATCGACACATTCAAATTGCTTGCCGACAAATTCCACTAAGTTGTCTTCGATCATCGTACCTGTGACGATGTTGCTTTCACCGACAAAATCCGCCACAAAATGGTTGATTGGTTCATCGTAGATATCCACCGGTGTGCCGCTTTGGACGATCTTCCCTTTGTTCATAACGAAAATCTCATCACTCATCGCCAACGCTTCTTCTTGGTCATGGGTGACAAAAATAAAGGTGATGCCTAGTCGCTGCTGCAATTCCCGCAGTTCGTATTGCATGTCAGTTCGCAATTTCAAATCCAATGCGGACAATGGTTCATCAAGAAGCAATACTTTGGGTTCATTGACGATCGCTCGTGCGATTGCGACCCGTTGGCGTTGTCCTCCAGACATTTCGCTGATTTCACGATTCTCATAACCAGGAAGCTGCACTAGCCGCAACGCTTCTAAGACTTTTTTATTCACTTCATCTTTTGGTAATTTTTTGATTCGCAGACCAAATGCCACATTTTCAAAAACGTTCATATGTGGGAATAAGGCGTAATCTTGAAAGACAGTATTCACTTGCCGTTGATTGGCAGGAACGTCATTGATTCTTTGTCCATCAAAATAAACGTCGCCTTCTGTTGCGTCCGAAAAACCCGCAATGATGCGTAAGATGGTTGTTTTTCCACAACCTGAAGGACCTAACAATGTATAAAAGCGACCTTCTTCAATATCAAAACTCACTTTTTTCAAAACTGTTTCATCATCATCAAATCGCTTCACCACATTGTTGAATGAAATTATTGTTTTTCCCACACTCTTTCCTCCTGTACTATAAATAAGAATCTGTCACGACTACAAGCACACGGCTTTTTTTGCCCGCAATATTTTTTAATTGATGCGGCTCAGTCGCCTGATAATAAATCGATTGGCCTTTACGAGCCTTGTACTGCGTTTCTCCTAGTGTCAAGGCCACACTGCCCTCTAAGACATAGATAAATGTTTCTGCTAACGATGGTTCAAAGGTCTTGTATTCGCCCGCTTTATCAAAGGTCAGCAAGACTGGCTCCATTTCTTTTTCATTGGAATCGGGAATCAGCCACTTCAATTCATAGCCATTTTCTTCATCATAATAAAGCGTGCTGTCTTCTTCGCGATAAACCACTTGATGCTGCGCATTTTCTTCTCGGAAAAATTCCTCTGGTGTCACGCCTAAAACTTCTAAGATCGTAAAAAAAGTTTCCATAGAAGGCGAACTCAAATCACGCTCCAACTGTGAGATATAGCCTTTCGTCAAATCGGTCCGCTCGCCTAATTCTTCTTGGGTCAAATTCTTTTGAACGCGCAAATTGCGCAGCTTCTCGCCAATCTCCATGTTCATTCCCCCTTTGATTGACACAACTTCAAATAAAAAAGTTTGCTATAAGTAAACTTCATGTTTAATTTCACTTTTTCTAGTATACAAATAATTGCAAAAAACACAAGCCTTTTTTCTTCATTTTTTTGAAATCTTTTCTCTCTGATCAAAAAAAGGAGTGACGCTAAACGCTTGTATTATAAAGGAAAGGAGTGGCGGTCCCGTCATTTTCGCTTTTCAAAGGTTTAAAAGAACAACTTCTATTTTAACGAAGAAAAGGTAGATTTAATAATGATCTGTTTTTGCTGATTTTTTGATAAGAAGACCTACCTTTTCTTGCTTCGCTGGTTAAAAAAATAAAACTTATGGTATTATGAGTACAAACCATCAAAGGAGTTTCTGAAATGACGAATTTCTCTACCTTTCGTGTCATGAATGAACCAAATTTTACTGCTTCACTCACAACTGCAACCCTTGACGAGCTGCCAGCAGGCGATGTGCTTGTCCGTGTTAATTACTCAGATGTCAATTACAAAGATGCCTTGGCAGCAAAAGAAAATGGCGGCGTGATCCGCACGTATCCGATGACGCCGGGAATCGATTTAGCAGGGGAAGTCGTGGACAGTCAGTCTGCTGATTTTGCCCCAGGCGACCAAGTCTTAGTGACAGGTTATGGCTTAGGGGTTTCTCACCCAGGCGGTTACAGTCAATTTCAACGGGTCCCAGCCGAGTGGCTCGTGAAACGTTCTGCTGGTTTTTCAGCAAAAGACAGTATGACCTATGGCACGGCTGGGTTCACAGCAGCTTTAGCGGTGCAAGAATTAGAACAGCTGCACTTAGCAAAAGACGCTGCTATTTTGGTGACAGGTGCTAGCGGTGGCGTCGGCAGTGTCAGCATTGCTTTATTGAAAAAACTGGGCTATACAAATATAGTGGCGCTATCTCGGAAAACCGATGCGCAATGGTTGTTGGACCTAGGCGCAGCGAAAATCGTCCGTCCGGATGAAGTGGTACCCGAAAAGGTCAAACCATTAGCAAAACAATCGTTTGCAGCGGTCATCGATACTGTTGGCGGTCCATTGCTTGCGGCAGTGCTTCCGCAAATCGCTTATGGGGGCGGTGCCTTCTTATGCGGCAATGCTGGTGGGATCAAAATCGAAACGACTGTCTTACCCTTTATTTTGCGTGGGATTCGCGTAATTGGGATCGATTCGGTCAATGTTTCCCATGAGATCCGCTCGGCATTATGGGAGAAATTAGCGGGTGAGTGGAATGTGATCGATCAGCTTTACACGAAAGCCATCACTTTGGAAGACTTGCCAGAAACATTGGCAGCTTTATTAGCTGGTACGCACCAAGGACGGACGATCGTTGAGGTGTCACAAGCGCAATGAGAATTTTGATTACGGCTGGCGGTACTTCCGAAAAAATCGATGATGTCCGTGCAATCACGAATCATTCCACGGGCTCACTTGGTCAAGCCATTGCCAAGGAATGGCTGCAATACCCTGAGGTGGCCATCGATTACGTTACGACGAAAACTGCCAAACAACCGCCGACCGATCCACGCGTTACCTGTCATTTCATTGAAGGGACCACGGACTTATTGACGCAGTTGACCGATTTATTGACGACCCATTCGTATGCTGCTGTGATCCACAGTATGGCAGTCAGTGATTTCACCCCTGCTGCTCATTTTTCAGAAGCAGCGTTTTATGAAGCAATCAACGATGCCCTACCAGCTTATGACAACCAGGTCACTCCGGCATTGATGGCACACGTGCTCTCACAATCTGAATCAACGGCAGGCAAAGTTTCTTCCAATACTGATCATTTGTTTTTAGTGTTGAAGAAAACCCCGAAAGTGATCCAAACCATCAAAGCATTACAGCCGACAACCTTATTAGTCGGATTCAAATTATTAGTAGACGTAGCGGAAGCCGAGTTGTTTGCGGTCGCACGAAAAAGTCTGCTGGCTAGCCAAGCGGATTATGTGTTGGCCAACGACTTGACGCAAATTTCTGGAAACCAGCATGTCGGACACCTTTTGACACAAGAAGGACAAATCGGGACTGGCCGCACAAAAGCTGAGATCGCAACCTTGATCGTTGACACATTACGCAATGACCTGCGTGCTTAGCTAGATGTTTTTTAGAAAAGGAGAAAGAAACATGAAACAAAAACACGTTCTGCTTGGCGTCAGCGGCAGTATCTCTGCATACAAAGCAGCCGACCTAACCAATGAATTAACCAAAAAGGGCTATGCAGTGGATGTCTTAATGACTCAAAATAGCACACAATTTATTACGCCTTTGACTCTACAGTCATTATCCAAACGCCCGATCCATGTGGATGTTATGCAAGAGCGCCAACCAGATCGGATCAATCATATTGAACTAGCCAAACAAGCCGATCTTTTCTTGCTCGCCCCAGCCAGTGCTAACAGTATTGGCAAGCTGGCGCATGGGTTAGCCGATGATTTGATCTCAACAGTTGCCTTAGCGTTGCCGTTATCCGTGCCCCGCTTGATTGCACCAGCCATGAATACCGTCATGTACGAAAACCCGATTGTTCAAAGAAATTTGGGGATTTTGAAAGAAGTCGGCTTTCAAGAGATTGAACCCCGTGAAGCGTTACTGGCTTGCGGTGATTTCGGCAGAGGCGCATTAGCAGCAACAGAAACGATTCTCGAAAAAGCATTGACTGCTTTGGAAGTACGGAGTGTCTAACAATGAAAAAAATATCAACTTTTGAACTTGTCTTAACAGCTTTCTTTTTAGGAATCTTGATTCTTTTAGCATCGGTACCCTTTCTTGGATTTATTCCCTTAGGACCAATCAATGCGACAACGATGCACATTCCTGTCATCATTGCTTCCATTGTATTGGGCCCTCGGATCGGCGGCTTTTTAGGCGGTGCCTTTGGGATCATCAGTATGGTACGTTCGACGTGGATCATCACCCCGCTTTCTTTTGTCTTCTCTCCTTTCGTACCGATTTATGGGAGTGATCAAGGAAGTTGGAAAGCGATCCTCGTAGCGCTGATTCCCCGTATTTTGATTGGTGTCGTTCCTTATTTTGTTTATAAAGGCTGTCAAAAAATCTGGAAAAACAAACAGCAAAGTCTTTCGCTACTGATTGCTGGTGTTGCCGGAGGTTTGACGAATACGATCCTGGTAATGAACTTAATCTACTTCTTGTTCCAGCAAGAATATGCGGAGGTTGTGGGAAAAGCCGGCAATGCTGTTTACGCAGCGATTTTGGGTGTGATCTTCGCCCAAGGCGTGCCTGAAGCCATTGTAGCGGGAATCGCCACGATGGCAGTTGGAACCGTTCTTTTGCGCTTAGTCATGAACCGCAAAAAAAATCGAATCTAAAAAATAGCGACCGCCTAAAGTTAGCTTTTTGGCTAACTTAGGCGGTCGCTTCCCTTTTGAGTGACTCATAAACTTTGTGTCATCTGGAGTGCTTCGACAAGCTCTTGATACTGCTCTTGGGTCAAATACTCTTCATAAAATGTCAGATAATCATCGATATCTGCTTGGGTCAAATAAGGCAGCTCTTGCTTGATTTGCAGTAGCAGTTCCTCGAACTCCTCATCCGTCAGCATATAAGAAGACCAATCATCGGCTTCATCATAGCTATCCCAGTACTCATCATCATAATCATTCTCATACCCATCGTCATAGCTGTCATCCCAGCCATAATCATAGGGAGAAAACAATTCTTCTGGGTCAATCAATTCTTCCGCTGTGGGGATCGCAACGGCAGTATCACTTTTCTTTCCTGTAAAAGTCACCGTAGCTCCGATAGTCGTTTGCAGCTCATCCGCTTGCACGAAGTGAAAAGCCATTTTCTGCTGATTTGTTTTCGTATTGACGGTCATAGCTAAGTCAAACTGCTCGACTTCTTCCAGCATCGTTTCTAATTCGGCGACTTGCTTTTGATCGGCACCGTGTTCTCGGGCATAGGTTGCATAATCTGCCAATTCTTCTTTGGTAAACGTATGGCTGATCGTATCTCCATCTCTTTTGAAAGCATCCGGTTCAAAGGTTTTCAAATAGTCTGCAAATGTCTCATTATGAAAAAGACTGTTCATGGTAAAGAGGTTTTCAGGCGCTTTTTCTGCTTCGGTTGTCCCCTCGCCGTTCTCTGCAAAAGTTTCTTCGCCAAAGTAAGAATCCAAGGTTTCTTGATCGATGCGCAGGTATTTGCCTTCATATTCCGCAGCGTCTGGATTTGTCCCATAACTGTCACTACCAAATGCGCTGATATACCCTTGCAGTGTTTCATAGATTTCAGCTGACACATACGCTTCTTGTTTTTCTGGATCGACGATCAACTTGATCGGCAGCTCCTGACCGCCATAAGCAACTGCCAGATTGAGTAAAATCGCTTTGGTTTCTTTGTCCTGGACGAAATCCCCTTTAAATGACGAGCCGACTAACTGTGACATCAACATAGAGGCATACCTATCGGCTTCTTGACCGTATTCGCTGCTGCTACCCATCTCAAAGGTATCGATCGTCGCTTGGAATTCACCAGCATTCGTTGCTTGCTGATTCGTTAACTGTTCGGCAAACTGTTCTTGCGGTAATTTCGTACAACCACCGAAAAGAAAGGCGAACCCAACAAACAAAATGACGCATCCCCACTTTTTCATCCTGCTCACTCCTTTTCGTTTATTGTACCGAAGACTGCGAAAGCTTACAATCCTAAGCTCTTTTTATTAGCTCTCATGAAAAAAAGATTGCCCCGGGGGACAATCTTTTCGCTAATCTATTCTTCGCCGATGATTCGGACTTCTGTTTCTAAGGTGACATCAAAAGTTTCTTTGATGACTTGTTGGATATGAGCGATCAGTTCAACGTAATCCGTGGCTGTTGCTTGATCGACATTCACGATAAAGCCCGCATGTTTTTCCGAAATTTGGGCACCGCCCCATTTCAATCCTTGTAAGCCTGCATCTTGGATCAGCTTGCCGGTAAAATGACCGACTGGGCGTTTGAAGACACTCCCACAAGAGGGGTATTCTAGCGGTTGCTTCAATTGCCGCAATTCTGTCAGTTCATCCATCCGCTTTTTGATTTGCTCTTGATCGCCTTTTGCTAGATCAAAGCGACTGCTCAAAATGATCATCTTTTGCTCTTGCAATTTGCTATGCCGATAAGCAAATTCCATTTCTTCCTTGGTATATGTCACGATTTGACCATTAGCCAGCAAAACGTCGCAGGACGCAAAGACATCTTGGATCTCGCCATCATAAGCGCCTGCATTCATAAAGACGGCACCGCCGACACTGCCGGGAATCCCGCAGGCAAATTCAAAACCAGTCAAGGATTCATGCAAAGCGACATAGGTGGTATCGATCAACTTTGCTCCAGCATCGACGATCAAAGAAGTGCCGTCTACCACGATTTGGTTCATTTCCGACAGCATGATCACCACGCCGCGAATACCACCATCACGGACGATCAAGTTGCTGGCGTTTCCTAAGACGATCCAAGGAATCGCTTGTTCTCGGCAATAATCAAGCAGCTGTTTAGCCTCTTCTGCTGTTTTGGGAAAAGCCAAAATGTCTGCCGGTCCACCAGTTTTTGTATACGTATAGTTCAATAAGGGTTCATCTTTTAATAAGGCAATTTCAGGGAATTGCGCAATCATCAAGTCTTTATTCACGAGAAGGTTTCCTTTCACAATAAACATCTCACTTATTTTAGCATGTTCAAGGAAAAGTTGCTACCTCTGGTGAATCAAAGAAAAGCTTAATAATCGAATGACCTGATTAATAAAGAGTAAGCTTCAAAAAAAGTGTTTTGTTATTTCAGATAATCGTTCTTTCATCTCCGTAGTGACTTTATCGACTACTTCTAAGTTGCTGTGATGCAAGAGGTCCACACTGCGAATATGCTGACAAAGAATCGTCCCTTGAACTTTACTCTTTTGTGTTTCGGTAACTGTTTGAAACGCATTCGATCGAGCGAATTTTTCTTCTACATATTTTTTTGAGCTACTGATTGGCATCACTAAGACGGTATTGAAACTCTTGTTATAATAATCATTACTAACCACCACACACGGTCTTTTTTTTGCCATTTCATTTCCTTTGGTGGGATTTAAGTCAATAAAAAGAATATCTCCTTGTCTTACCATTCAATATTCTCCTCACCTAAATCTTCTCCAAAAAACATCTCACCTGTATCAAATTTCCCCGTTTCTTCTACGATCGCTAATTCTTGTTTCCAAAAATCTTCAAAGGAAGGTGCTGCTTTTTCGCCTGTTACCTTGATCTCGCCTTCTGGAGTAAATTCAAAAATTACCCGCTGATTCTCTTTTAAGCCTAACTTTTGCCGCACACTTTTTGGAATAGTTATTTGATTTTTCGAAGTCATTTTCGCTGAAACTTGCGCTTTGATCGTCATGTGAACTGCCCCCTTTTCAAAACGATTGTAACATAAAACGTAAGGAAAAGTAAGGATTTATTAATCCTTTTTCGTACCACAAACGAATTTTCTCTAGCATCCAAATTTAATCCTCATTCTTCCTCCTTGTTTTCCTTATTCCGCTCACTTGCTTTGCGCTTCTGGCTTTTTTAGGTAAAATGGGAGGCGTAGTGGAAAATAAGGAGGAGTCTCAATGAAATTTATTTCTTGGAATGTCAATGGTTTACGGGCCATCGTTAAAAAAAATTTTTCTGAAGTGTTTGAAGCCCTCGATGCTGATTTCTTTTGTTTACAAGAAACAAAGCTGCAAGAAGGTCAGATTGAATTGGATTTACCAGGCTATCATCAATACTGGAATTATGCGGAGAAGAAAGGCTATTCTGGCACGGCGATTTTCGCAAAAGAACCTGCGCTATCTGTCCGTTATGGATTAGGGATCGAAGAACATGATACGGAAGGTCGCGTCATCACGCTGGAGTATCCTGAATTTTTCTTGATTACTTGCTACACACCAAATTCCCAAAATGAATTGCGCCGCTTGGATTATCGCATGACTTGGGAAGATGCCTTTTTGGCTTACTTGACTGAATTGAAACAACAAAAGTCAGTGATTCTCTGTGGTGATTTGAATGTTGCCCATAAAAATATCGATATCAAAAACTGGAAAACCAATCAAAAAAGTGCTGGGTTTACACCTGAAGAACGGGAAAAGTTTTCGACTCTTTTGGCTGCTGGCTTTACCGATACGTTCCGTTATTTCTATCCAGATGCAGAAGGCATTTATTCTTGGTGGAGCTACCGTTTCAACGCTCGCAAAAACAATGCCGGCTGGCGCATCGATTACTTTGTCGTTTCGGATAACTTAAATGAGCGCTTGCTAGATGCCAAGATCCATACAGATATCATCGGCAGTGACCATTGCCCGGTGGAACTGGATCTCAAATAACCGTAAGAAAACTTCAGTTTTTCTTAACGTTTGTTCGCTTTTCATTCTTTGATTTTGTGCTAGAATGGCAATGAGGTGAGTCTGATGAATTTTATCGCAATGGACTTTGAAACAGCAAATTATCAAAAGCATAGTGCCTGTTCCCTTGCACTAGTCATGGTACAAGATAGCAAAATCGTGGGCGAATATTACACATTGATCCAACCGGAAACGGAATTTTTTTGGAAAAACATTCAAATTCATGGCATTCGTCCAGAAGATGTGCAAGAAGCGCCTAAGTTTCCTGACGTATGGAAACAAATCCAACAATATTATCAATTAAACAGTCTGATTGTTGCGCATAATGCTGGTTTTGATACCGGCGTTTTGGCGGGGTGTCTTGACTATTATGGGTTGTCACAACCAAACTATCTTTCCTTGTGCACGGTACGAACAAGCCGCAAACTGTATCCAGAATTTACGAACCACAAATTAAATACGGTTTGTGAGCAATTGCAGATTCCTTTACTAAACCACCATGATGCCTTGGAAGATAGCCGGGCATGTGCCCAAATCTTATTGCGTCAAGAAGAAGAATTTGGCATCGATCCATTAAAAAAAATGGTTTTAGTCAAATAAATAAGAACGTGCGTCCTAAAGTCAGCATTGCGCTAGACTTTAGGACGCACGTTTTCATTTAAGGAAGGAATCATTTTAAGTTAGATCGATCCAATAATGACAGATTACAGCGCCATCTTCAGGATCAATGGCTTTTTCGGTTAGTTTACCTCCGTTATTTTCAATGACTTTGGCGGAAGCACGATTGGCTTCTTCACAGGTTACTAACACGTTTTTCAAGCCAAATTGTTTGGCCTTTACCAATGACTGTGCCAGCATTGCCGAGCCGATGCCTTGCTTTCGATGGTCTGGGTGCACCGAATACCCGATGTGTCCGCCAATTTGGCGCAAATACGCATTAAGTGTCAGACGCAGATTCAAGAGACCGACCACTTTTTGATCTTGGATAGCCAGATAGGTACGGGCGGGGACGAATCCTTCTGGTACCGTTTCTGCTGTTTTAAAATCCGCCAATCCCTCTAGCCAGTCTTTGGCTGTCGGACTTTCTACAAGTCCTGCCCCACCGTGGATGACTTCTTGATTCTTCTCAAACGCTTGCCGATACGCTTCGATTTGATCGCAGTCTGCGATCGTCGGTTCCCGAAACTCCATTTCCTTCACTCCTTTTTTATGATTCAAAAAGACGTGCCATCATCAAGACGTCAACTTTTTGCCCCTCGCGGGTTTGCACTGCTTCTTTCATGCAGCCTTCTGTTAAAAAACCAAATTTTTGATACAGATGGATCGCTCGTAGATTTCTCGCTTGGACGGTCAACTCGATGCGGGTCAATTCGCCAACTTCTACTACCCAGTCCAGTAATTCTTCAATCAGGAGCGAACCTAAACCCAAGCCCCAATAGTCTTTTAAAATCGAGATACCGATCTCCCCGACATGGGCTAATTGCCACTCTTCGTTGCCTTTGACTGATGCCATGGCGATCAATTGTTCTTGATCAAATGCCAACAACAGCAAATAGTCCTCCCGTTCATAGATAGCATCCAACTGTTCTGCCAATAGGGCTTCTGGCAACGCCAAGCCGCTTTCGTCCATTAAGAGAAAATCCGTTTCTTCTCCTAGCTGTTGACTGACTGCTAACACGGCTTTCGCATCAGCACCCGTGGCTTCTTTGATCTGTAATTGGATCTCACTCATGGGCTGCCTGCCATTTGGTTGTGATCCGTTGCAAAAAGGCGGTTGCTTTGGAGCCATATGCATGACATTTCACAAGACGTTTTTGTTCATCTGTATCATCTTTTTCCAAAATCAGTTCTAAATAATCCTCTGGCAGGGAGGCTTCTAAGAGATTGCCCCACTCGATCACACACAAGCCATCCCCTTCGAAATAATCATCCAGTCCTAAATCTTCTGCACCGTATTCCACCCGATAGACATCCATATGGTACAGGGGCATCCGCCCATTGGTATATTCACGAATGATCGTATAGGTCGGACTTTTGATCAGTTGCTCGATCCCTAACCCCAAGGCGATGCCTTTCGTCAATGTTGTTTTGCCAGCACCCAAATCGCCCGTCAATACCAGATTATCCCCTGGCTCGGCTACTTCTCCAATGATTTTTGCAAATGCTGCGGTTGCTTCTAAGTCGTTAATGGTAAACATAGTCCCCATCCTTTGATCAATCTAATTTACTAGTTGCTAGTATAGCTTGTTTTTCAAGGAATTGTAAAGAAGGAGCTTAAGGAAAATTTCCCGACGACCACTGGATCGTTGATTCATATGGACGCCACCTGCTTTGTTGCCCTCAACTTTCCAAAAGCAAAACAAAAAACTGACCCTCAAGGGATCAGTTTTTCATAAGTGCAGCGATTGGCTGCTTATTTTTCCATTAATGTTTGTGCCGCAGTAATGATTGATAATTTGTAGACATCTTCTTCATTTGAACCACGGGACAAATCAGAGATTGGTTTGTTCAACCCTTGTAAGATTGGTCCAATCGCTTCAAAGTTACCGAAACGTTGGGCGATCTTGTAGCCAATGTTTCCTGATTGTAAATCGGGGAAAACAAAGACGGTTGCTTTACCTGCTACTTCAGATTCAGGAGCTTTCAATTGCGCAACTGCTGAGATATAAGCAGCATCGAATTGCAATTCTCCATCGATTTGATATTCTGGTGCCAATTCTTTGGCGATTTTTGTTGCTTCAACGACTTTATCTACTTCCGGTGCTTTCGCAGAACCTTTCGTTGAGAAGCTTAACATAGCAACTTTTGGATCGATTTCAAATAATTCAGCGGTTTTCGCTGAGTCAACAGCGATTTCTGCTAGTTCTTGTGCATTTGGGTTTACATTGATGGCACAGTCTGAGAACAAGTATTTTTCTTGGTCACGACCACGAACCATTAAGAAAGCACCACTTGTACGGCTCACACCTGGTTTTGTTTTGATGATTTGTAAAGCGGGTCTTACTGTATCACCCGTAGAATGGATCGCTCCGGAAACCATTCCTTCAGTAATGCCCATGTAAGTCAACATTGTACCGAAATAGTTGACATCTTTTAAGATTTCTTCTGCTTGTTCTTTCGTTGCTTTGCCGTTGCGGCGTTCCACAAAAGCTTCAACCATTTCATCCCAACGATCATAATTTTCAGGATCTAAAATTTCAAAGTTTGATACGTTGATTCCGCGAGCTTCTGCTGCTTTTTCAATTTCAACCGGGTTACCGATCAAAACGGGTTCAATCAATTCTTCTGAACGTAGACGGCTAGCAGCACCTAAGATACGAGGATCTGTTGCTTCTGGAAAAACGATTTTGATATGACGACGCACGATTTTAAATTTTAAACTTTCGAATAATTCCACGGGTAAAGACCTCCAGTTTTTTTATACCCTTCCATTGTACAATAACTGCGAAAAAAAGAACAGATAAAAATCCTGTATTAGTCGATTATTTTAAATATCGTTACCTTTTTCACAAAATCATCAGTTCTAAATAACACAGTTTTACAACTGTGTTATTTTTTCCGGTAACGCCCAAGAAATCGGTTCTTCCCCTAATGCCAGCAAAGCTTGATTGATCTTAGAAAAAGGCTTTGAACCAAAGAATCCTCGATGTGCCGACAACGGACTTGGATGAGGCGCTGTTATAATAATATGTTTGCTGGTATCTAGTAAAGCGGCTTTCTTTTGAGCGGGTTTGCCCCAAAGCACAAAAATGACCGGTTTTTCTCGTTGATTCAATTTTTCGATAATCGTATCTGTCAGCTGCTCCCAGCCATGCCCGTGATGTGAATAGGCTTGTCCCTCACGTACCGTCAATACGGTATTCAACAATAAGACCCCTTGCTGCGCCCATGGCACAAGATAGCCATGGGACACAGGTGCAATTCCTAAGTCATCGGCTAATTCCTTGTAAATATTGCGTAAGGAAGGCGGTATTTTGACCCCCGGCTGCACGGAAAACGACAGTCCGTGGGCTTGGTGAGGGCCATGATAAGGATCTTGACCTAAGATGACAACTTTTACGTCATGGTATGGTGTCAGTTTAAGTGCTTCATAAATATGATCCATCGCTGGATGGATCTTTTGCTGGGCATATTCTTGTTTCAAGAAAGCCCGTAGTTGTTGGTAATAGGGTTGCTCAAATGATTCCTGCAATTGTTCTTGCCAATCATTGTCCAATAGTCGTTTCATGGCGAATCTCCTTTGTTTTCTTCTAGGATAACAAATCCCTCCCCTTAGAAACAAGAATTACTCTTCGAAAGAAAAAAAATCCGTGATTTATGGTACACTATTTGTAGAAACGATTAAGAAAGGACGCTGACAATGATCAAATTAATTGCTTCTGATATGGATGGTACGCTTTTAAATGCCAGTATGCAGATTTCAGAAGAAAATATCCAAGCAATCAAATATGCCCAATCCAAAGGAATCGAATTTATGGTCGCAACTGGCCGTAACCGTAAAGAGGCATTGCCGCCGCTGCAAGAAGCCGGGATCGACTGTGCCATGATCACCTTGAATGGGGCCCAAGTCTATGACGAAGCGGGTAATTCATTATTTACTGTGCCGATCAGCCATGAACAAACTCGTTCGTTGATCGACCTACTAAAAGAAAACGACATCTATTTTGAGATCTCAACGAGCAATGGGATCTATTCGGAAAGTCAGACACGTCGGATCGAAAATTTTGCGATCCATACGGCAGAAGCAATGCCCCATTTAACCCATAAGATGGCGATTGCTATGACAGCTGCCCGTTTAGAATTTTTACCGATCAATTATGTCGATGATTTCAGTGAGTTGTTTTCGATCGAAGAATTAGAATTTTTGAAAGTGATCTGCTTCCACCAAGACGGTGCCCGGGTATTGGGTCCTATCACGAAAATCATCGATGGGTACGGCGATCTAGTGGTGACTTCTTCTGGACAAAACAATATTGAGATCAACCACCGAAACGCGCAAAAAGGAATCGCAGTGGCACATGTCGCCAAAGATCGGATGATCTCACTGGCGGAAGTGATGACGATCGGTGACAACTTAAATGATGTAAGTATGCTGCAACTGGCAGGCGTTAGTTTTGCAATGGGAAATGGCGAGTTAGAGGTAAAAGAAGTCGCGAAGTATTTGACGGACACCAATATTGAGGCTGGTGTCGGCAAAGCAATCGTTCGGGCAATTGATGAAAATCTTTAAACCACGCAGCTTTTTGGGGATACATGAGGAGGCGTAAGTATGTCAGAATTTTTCATCCAAGATAGGCAACTTAGCAGAGTCACACGAACCATTGTCAAAGATGAAACAGGCAAATCACTATTTTTGATGGTGGGACGTTGGGGAACCAAGGGCGATGCCCTCTCCCTTTACCGTTTAAATGGGCAAATGGTCGCTAGTATCAAACAAATCAGCTTTACTTTTGGTACACGCTTTGAGATCTACAAAGACTTTGAGAAAGTCGGTACACTGCAAAAAATCTTTAACTGGCCAGGTGATTTCTACTATATCCAGCAGCTTCACTGGGCGGTCCACGGCGATATCTATAATCATCGCTATGGGATCCATCATTTCAATAAAAAGATTATGGAGATGGACAAAGCGACCTTGTTGACGGGGGATTATTATGTACTGGATGTTGTCGATGACCGGGATGCGCCGGTCTGCATCTGTATTGCGGCCGTCATGGATTACTGGCTGTACAATCGGCACCGCAAAAAAGACCATCCTCTTGAGCTTCGACTAACAAATGGAACCAGCTGAAAAATCAGCTGGTTCTTTTTTGCATATGGTCGTAAAGATGGCCACTGATCTCTCTTTGGGCCACGACTTCAAATCCGTGCTTTTCATAGAGCCGCTTCGCATGGGGATTTGCTCGGTCAACACTCAAGCCGATCACCTCATAACCATCTCTAGAAGCAATTTTCGGCAATGCTTCTAACAAGGCTGAGCCGACGCCTTTGCCCCGAAATTTCTCAGCCACACAGATGGTATCTAAGTACCATTCATTTGGTAAAGTCTCTTCATCGATAAACAGCTTCATGTCTTTACTCAAACCGTACTGTTCCAGCACTTTATCTAGAGGCTGATCGATCGTCGCCTCTTCTTTGTCTGGATATCCAAAGGCGACGCCAGCAACTTCTCCGTCGATCTCATTGACTAGCGCACGGCGAAAGCCGTAACGATAATCGGGCTCTAGCATGGCATCTGCCAAGATCTCTAAGGTCTTGGCTTCTCCGATCTCTTTGACAAACGGCAATTCCATGTCCTTTAAAATGACTAAAACGAGTTCAGCCATGACAAAACGATCTTCTTCTTTTGCAAATCTTATCACGTTTTTTCCTCCTTGCTTCTATACATAGAATAACAATTCTCTCAAGAAAAACCAAGTTGAATCGACAAAGGATCAACACAAAGTCTTCCTTGTTTATTCATGTAATTCCAACGGCAAGCCGTCTGGATCTTGGAAAAAGGTCATCTTCTTATTGGTGAAGGTATCAAAACGAATCGGTTCGCACACAATCCCTTTAGTGGCTAACTCCGCTACGACTGCTTCAATATTTTCCACCGCAAAGGCCAAATGTCGCAAGCCGGCTGCTTCGGGAAAACTTGGTCTTGCTGGTGGGTTTTCCACCACAAACAGTTCTATTTCTGATTCCCCAAAGCGCAAGTCGATTTTTACATCTTTCTTTTCTGGGCGCGCATGTTCACGAATCACTTCAAAGCCTAATTTTTCTACATAAAACTCTTTGGTCTGTTGGTAATTACTAGCGATGATCGCCACATGATGCATTTTTGAAAACATTATTGCCACTCCTTTGTATTGGACTCCTCTCTCAGTTTAAAGCCTTTGGCTGCATTTTACTAGAAAAGACTGCCGAAGTTCTCCTCTTTTCATAAATGGTTTCTGTTATACTAGAAAGCGGAAGGTGATAAAAAAATGAAACTACTTTATATTTCAATCTCTGGAAATACCCGTGCATTCGTCAACCGCTTGTTGGCCTATGCAGATCAGCAAGACACACCGAGCACTTGGGAAGCCAAAGAAATTCATGACAATAGTGTCTTTGAACAAGAAGACGAACCTTATGTGGTTTTTGTCCCTACCTATTTAGAAGGTGGAAACGGCGTCGATAACGGCGATCAGGAGATCCTTACAGAAACCATGCGGGAATACATTGACTATGAAAACAACGCCGCTCTTTGCTTAGGCGTGATCGGCAGCGGCAACAAAAACTTTAATTATCAATATTGCTTGACCGCAAAGCAATATGCGGAACAATTTTCGATTCCGTTCTTAGCGGATTTCGAGCTGCGAGGCACGACTCAAGATATTGAACGGATCTATGCTTGTTTAAAAGAAATCGATCCTGCCCACAGCAACACTTAGCTTTAGCCAGCATTCATTAGCCATTAGGAGGACTTTTGCATATGGAACCACAAACGATGGTCATTTTGATCATACTCGCCAGCATTCTCATCTTGACCGCACTAGATATCTGGAATCGATACAAAGTACGTCGTTACGTTCGGCTTGCTTGGGGAAAACTTCCCCGTCAGCCCCGCTTTGATAAAGAAGCGAGTTTGAAAAAAGCTTGGCTGACTGAGAAGAAGTTTCACGATTTTGATAGCGAGGTCGATGACATCACTTGGTATGACTTGGATGGCTTTTCGTTGTTTGAGTCCATTAATCTGACGTTTTCCAGTGTTGGTTCAGAAGCGTTGTACCAGCAATTACGCAATTTCCACTTCAAGCCGGACAAACAGCTGACCAAATTGATCGACTTTTTTGCTGCTGACAGTGCCGCACGCGAACAATCCCAATATACGTTTGCTCGTTTAGGAAAACAAGATGATAATTTTTCGAAAGCCTACTTGGCCAATGAAGCGGCGCAATCGATCGGTTCTCTGCCGTTCTTTGTCTTTTTAGGTGTGCTGCCATTAGTCGGCATCTTGCTGCTCCTGCTGGGGATTGTCCAAGGCCTCCTGTTGACGTTGATTAGTGTCGTTTTCAATACGATCTATTACTCCATCAAAAAAGCCAAGCTGGAAACAGAACTGAACAGCATGCGCTATTTGGTTCAAACGATTGCCTGTGGCAGTCAGATCGCTAAAATCAACACGCCCCTCCAAGATGAGCTCAAACAATCCTTGGCACCATTAAAGAAGATCACTCGTTTCGCTTTCTCGTTTCGTGCCAAAAACGGCAGCGAAGGAGACATGTTGTTTGAATACATCAATATCATTTTTATGCTGCCGTTTATTTCCTATCAAACGGTCACCACTACTCTGGCCAAACACCAACAAGCAGCCATGGATCTGTGGAATTTGCTGGGAAAATTGGAAGTCGCAGCCGCCATTTTAAATTTTCGCACGTATATGCCCATCACTTGCCTACCGACCTTCCAAACAAGCGGAGGTGTAGAAGCAACGGGTACGTATCATCCCCTTCTGAGTGAAGCAGTCATGAATGATGTCACTTGGACCCACAATACCCTTGTAACTGGCTCTAATGCCTCAGGCAAATCGACATATGTCAAAAGTGTCGCCATCAACTGTATTTTGGCACAAACGATCCAGACAGCAGTAGCTGAAACCTTTACGATGGTTCCTGGTCACGTCGTTACCTCGATGGCTGTCGAAGATGATCTATTTGAAGGCGACAGCTATTTCGTGGCGGAGATCAAATCCATCAAACGCCTGCTAGATATCGTTGCCACGAAACAGCGCTGCTACTGTTTTGTTGATGAGATTTTAAAAGGAACCAATACGGTGGAACGAATCGCTTCTTCTGCCAGCATCATCCATTGGTTGCGAGCCTACCCATCATTGGCCTTTGTCGCTACCCATGATATTGAGCTGACTGAAATTTTGAAAAATGATTGCCGCAACATTCATTTTTCTGAACAAGTCACGGAAGATGACGGCATCTCCTTTGATTATAAGGTCAAATCCGGTCCTGCCTTGAGCCGCAACGCGATCGCCCTCTTAAAAGTCATGGGCTACCCTGAAACGATCGTTCAAGACGCCTACGCCGCCGCCAATGATTTTGATCAAAATCGTAAATGGCAGGAATTATAACTTCACACAAACAAAAGCGCCTTATCCCAGTGTCAGTCACAGGATAAGGCGCTATTTTATGTTTCATTTAGTCAAACAAACCAGTCGTTAAACTGTATTGCTCTCCTTGTAGCACATCATATTGGATCAAATTGTAGGCATCATAGATTTCTTGGGCTTCTTGATCCAACGCAAGAGTCGTCTGCCATTGTCCCTCTTGATAATATTGACCCAGTTCAAAAGCCGGCAACTCATCTTGCAAGCCCAACAACAACTGGTAAAACCCGCTGGTTGGTTGATCACTGGCTTCTAATAGGTTCGGCGCAAAATAAAAAGGACTTGTTACTGGTACATCTTCTGGCGCAAAATTCCCTTGCGAATCAACCATCAAAAATTCGGTTTCATGCAGGGCAGCCGTTTCATTTTGATCCTTGATCTCATCGGCATAAATGCCTGGTAAATGATCTCCCCAAAAGACGACCAACGTTCGCCGATCTAGCTGCTCTAATTCAGCCACAAAGTTTTTCAACGCTGTACTGCTATAAGAGATATCCTGTAGGTAGTTTTCCAAAGAAGCCATATTGCCCGGACCGCTCGCTTGGTAATTCAGCGTATCGTATTTGCCAGCATAAGGCATATGGGTCTGCATCGTCACTAAATGGACAAATTGCGGTTGCTGATCGTTTTCCAACAATGCCAGCACTTCTTTGTAGGCCGCCTCATCAGAGATGTAAGGATTATTTTCGATTTTGTCGGTATAGGTCATCGTATCTTGATCGATAAACTGTTCAAACCCCATCACCCCATAGACATCCTTGCGTTTGTACATTGATGTATCGTAAGGATGGATCGCCGTTGCCGTATACCCTGATTGTTCCAAGAAAGAAACCAAGGATGGCAGTTGCGTCAATTTCGGCACTAGCATCGTGTAAGGCGTTGTCATTTGCGGATTCAATAGGCCCATGGCAAAACCAGTCAACGCTTCAAATTCGATGTTTGCCGTACCGCCCCCATAATTTTGCGAAAGCATTTTTCCACTGATGGTTTGATCGGCGACGTGGTAATAGTCTTTCAACGGATCGCCGGTGATCGACAAGCCATTTAAATGGCTCGGGTCGGAAAAGCTCTCACTCATCACATAAACGATATTTGGTGCTTCACTTTCACGGTCTTGGTTTTTCTCCGCCGCCTGTGCATTGTAGGTATCCGCAATCGCTTGGATCGCTTCTTTTGAATACCCCTCAGGCTTCGTCATGGCATCTACCCGCAAGTTGTACAAAAACCCACCGATAAATCCCGTATTGTAATAGTTCATTTTTTGTGAATACGGAATCCAGAGCGCCGTCTGATTGTAGGCTTTGCGTAGAAGGTTGTTGCTGTCGTTGAAGTGTGAAACATAGACTAAGCCCAGCGAGCATACGACCAGCACTGCCCCTCGCATTACTTGTAAACGCCGGTTTAATTTGCGGCAGCGATAGATACTCCAGCCGATCGCCCCGATCGCCGCCAGAGCAAAGAGGATGGCTAAGAAAAACGCGCCATTGCCGATCATGGTTCGTAGAAGGTCGAATTGAGTGACCATCTTTAAATCATCAGGATAGATTGGTTCTTGGCGATAGACCATCTTCGTATGGTTGGCGTACCCTAAGATTCCGATGACGACACTATAAAAGATGCCCCCGATCAGTACTGAACCTGCCAAACTGGCAAACACCCCATACACCAGCAGTAGCACCCCACAAGCTAAGAAAAACTTTGCTGTATGCCACGAAAAGGCAAATTTCAAGGCTAATTCAACGGAAAGATTGTTTTGACACCATTGCAAATATAAATTACTGAAAATGATCAACAGGACGATGGCGATGCCTTTTAATGCGATCTTCAGATAAGGATGGCTATTTATTTTCACGAAGGAACATTCCTCCTTTTCTACACGTTCTAGGTACCCTCGTATTTTATGCTTTCAAGACAAGAAAGTAAAGCCAGGGCAAGAAGCTTTTGTTATTTTTAAAGAAAGCAACCCTCATAAAAAAAGAGTCTAAGGTTTCTTGCCCCCTAGACTCTTCTTTCTATCTGAATGGAACGGAATCACTGGTTTCGTTTATTTCCAAAAATCATCAAAAATCGTGACTGGCAAGTGGCGTTTGTGTTGCGTTTTGTTCCACCAGTTTTCAATGGTTTGTTGGGCTTCAGCCGCAATTTCCTTGCCTTCTAAATAGTCATCGATGTCGTTGTAGGTCACTCCTAAAGCTGCTTCATCTGCCACTAAAGGTTTGCCGTCTTCCAAGTCCGCAGTTGGGACTTTTGTATACAATGCTTCTGGTGCGCCTAAGTATTGCAAGAGTTGGCGGCCTTGGCGTTTGTTTAAACGAAACAGTGGTAAGATATCGGCACCGCCATCGCCGTATTTCGTAAAGAAGCCGGTGATATTTTCAGCAGCGTGATCCGTACCCAGAACAGCTCCTGCTTTTTCACCCGCAATGGCATATTGCGTAATCATCCGTTGACGGGCTTTGATATTGCCTTTATTAAAGTCAGAAACCGCTAAGCCTGCTTCTTCCACCGCTTGCACTTGGGCATCGACGGCGGCTTTGATGTTTACCCGCAGCTCAATATCTGGTTTGATAAATTCAATGGCTTTTTTGGCATCTTCTTCATCTGCTTGTTCCCCATAAGGTAAGCGTACCCCTATGAACTGATAGTTGGGATTCCCGGTTTCACTGCGCATTTCCTCCATCGTCAATTGCGCGATCCGGCCAGCTAATGTCGAATCTTGCCCACCACTGATCCCCAAGACAAACGTATGCAAGAACGAATTCTTTTGCAGATACGCCTTTAAAAAATCAATACTCTTACGAACTTCTTCTTTCGGGTCGATGGTCGGTAAGACTCCTAATTCTTTGATAATTTCTTGTTGCATGGTCATAGAAACGCCTCCTCTTATTTTTTGAAGCAGCTGACTGATCCTAGGACCAGCGCAGTTGCGGATTACAAAATCGCGCCATTGGTTTGTTTACGTACTTTTTCAATCGTCCGCATTTTATGATCCCAACATTCTTGCGAGAGATCGACTGGGTATTTCTGTGGATTCAAGTCACGTTTGTACTCATCCCAAAGGGAATCCAAGCAATTCGTCGCATAGGCTTTGACGTGTTCTAAGTCAGGCACTTGATACACTTGCTGGCCATCTACAAAGATGTCTTGCAACAATGGTCGCGCATCAAAGTTCGTCACTGTTTTGTTGATAAAAGTGTGAACAGGATGGAACATGAACAGTTCGTCTGCAGCTTGGGGATTTTCTTCCCATAGCGTGACATAATCGCCTTCGGACTTGCCGTCCGATTTACGGGTGATCCGCCAGACTTGTTTTTTTCCAGGGGTCGAAACCTTTTCGGCATTGCTGGATAATTTGATGGTGTCGATCATTTCTCCCTGCTCATTTTCGATGGCAACCAGTTTATAAACCGCGCCTAATGCCGGTTGATCGTAAGCGGTGATCAGCTTGGTGCCGACACCCCACACATCGATTTTCGCCTTTTGCATTTTCAAGCTTAAAATCGTATTTTCGTCTAGATCATTGGAAGCATAGACTTTGGCTTCCGTGAATCCCGCTTCATCCAGCTGTTCACGGACTTTTTTCGAGATATACGCCATATCGCCGCTGTCGATCCGCACACCTAAGAAATTGATTTTATCCCCCATCTCTTTGGCCACACGAATCGCATTTGGCACACCTAAACGCAATGTATCATAGGTATCGACTAAGAATACGCAATCTTTGTGGGTTTGGGCATATGCCATAAATGCATCATAGTCATTGCCGTAGGATTGCACGAGGGAATGGGCGTGGGTTCCGCTGGCTGGGATGCCAAAAATCTTCCCTGCCCGCACATTACTCGTCGCATCCGCTCCGCCAATATAGGCCGCTCGAGTCCCCCAAATGGCTGCATCCAATTCTTGTGCCCGCCGTGAACCAAATTCCAACAAGGGATCCGTGCCGATCACGGATTTGATGCGGGCAGCTTTCGTGGCGATCAAGGTTTGGAAATTGACCATATTTAGTAACGCCGTTTCGATCAGCTGCGCTTGTGCCAACGGCCCTTCTACTTGTATGATCGGTTCATTGTTGAAGACCAAATCGCCTTCTAACGCTGAACGAACGGTACAAGCAAACTTGAACTCTTTTAGATACTCTAAAAAGGCTTCTGGGTAGCCGCCGATTTCTCGCAAGTAGGCAATATCCGTTTCTGAAAAGGATAAATCGTTCAAATAATCGATCAATCGTTCCAGACCGGCAAAGATCGCATAGCCGTTTTCAAAAGGCATGTCACGGAAATAGCATTCAAACACCGCATTACGATCGGCTCTGCCTAACTCCCAATAGGTTTGCATCATGTTGATTTGGTAGAGATCAGTGTGTAGCGTCAAGCTGTCATCTTTAAATAATTTCTGCATGTTCTTACTCCCTCTAGCTTACTTCTTCTCATTATAGCAAAAAAAACACAAAAGACAGAAAATCTTGTTTTTTTCAAAAAAAAGTTGGGTTTTTGCCAGTACAAGGCAATCCATCTGAGAACAAATTGCTCAAAAGCATGGGTCAACCTCCTACTTATTGCGCATTATTTACGCGCTCGTATAAGGTCGCCCCTTTGTTCAACGTTTGATTGCTCTTGCAACGTGCATGTCCCAACTTCTTTCAACTAGTGTTCTTTCACAGGAAATTGAACAAGAATGACATCTTTTCTCGGTTTAGAAAAGGTGATGCCTCTTGCTTCCATTTCTTTACGAATATTGATATTGACGGTCACGTCTTTGCGATCGACCTTCAGCAAACGATGAATCGCTGTATCGACTTCTTCCCGACTGATTTTCTTTTTATTGTTGATCAATACTAAAGAAATCGTATCAAAACTATCCACATAGAGAATCTGCGTCCGATCAAGCGAATACAATTTATAGTATTTGATCGCTATTTTGTCGAATAGATACTTGGAGATGTTCGGGTAAAAAGTTTCCATATTTAGATTTTGGTTTACTGGGGTTTCAATCAACTTCATGCACAACATCCTCTCTCGAAACTAATTCTGTTAAAATAAAGCGGCCAACACCGCCGTCTTCCGCGCGCTCAATGGTTCGATCACAAACTGCTTTGATCGCTGGGCTGGCATTTGCTACAGCCAAAGAAACATCCACCGCTTCAAACATCGCAAGGTCATTTTCACCATCACCGATCCCGTAGCTTTTGGCAGCGGGAAAAGCTTCTAAAAAGCTACGGATCGCCGCACCTTTGGTCGCCAATGGATCAACGATTTCCAGTGTTTGGACAAAGGATTGAAAAATCGCTGCCGTTTCTGACTGGATCATCGCCCGCAGCCGTTCTCTTTTTTCGTCTGACGCTTCCATCAGTTCGATTTTGATGACCTTTATCTCTGGATGTTCCTTCATAAACTGCAACACGTCGTCTTTATGAAGGCATTCGTTGTAGAAGAACTCGTATTTGTAGTCAGCGATGATTTGCCCTCGCTCCCCTAACTCCGCGAGTAACTGCTTACGGCTTTCTTGAAATTGCGCTTCATACAAATGCGCTTGTGGGGAAATGATGCCATGGTCAGTATGTAAGAAATAAAAAACCGCTTCTGTCTCTAAGATACCAATCACTTGTGCCAATGTCTTATAGGGTAAGGTATGCGTCAAAACAGGCGCTTCTCCTTTTATCATCAGACCGGCGCCGTTTCCGAAAATCACATCGCAGGAAAGGCCTTCTTCCGCCATCATATCTTGAACAAGCTCAAATCCTCGCCCTGTGACAAACACAAAGTGATCCCCTTGGGCTTGTAAACAACGGATGGCTTCTTTATTGATCTCATGAATCGGGTGCCCCATTTCTTGAAACGTCCCATCAATATCAGAAAAAACTATTTGCATCTTATCTTCCTTTCTTTGTTATAATTATAGCACATTTTAAAAAACGCAAAAAAATTTTCTTGACTTTGTCGTTACGTCAACCTTTAGGATACAGGTGTAAGGAGGGAAAAGCCGATGGAATATACGATCAGTGCCTTAGCCAAACTGTCAGGAGTCAGCAGCCGTACCCTGCGGTATTATGATCAGATCAAGCTGTTACAACCGCAACGCACCAACTCAGCTGGTTACCGTATCTACGGGAGACAGGAAGTCGATCGCCTACAGCAGATTTTGTATTTTAAGTCTTTTGGGCTGTCATTAGAAACGATCCGCGGGATCTTGGATGAGCCGCAAGCATCGATCCAAACGGTCTTGTTGCAGCATTACCAACAGCTTTTACAAGAGCGAGCAGCCCTGGACAGTCTTTTGACCACCTTAGCGCAAACAATTGATTATTATGAAGGAGAAAAGACGATGACCGATCAAGAGAAATTCAGTTATTTTAAGAAACAAAAAATTCGTGAAAACGAAGCAAACTACGGTGCCGAGTTACGAGAAACCTACGGTGAGGAGATCATCGAAAAAAGCAACCAAAAGTGGCAGCAGATGACCCAAGTCAATTATCAAGCACTGACCGACAACGAAAACCGCTTATTACAGCTGTTAAAAGAGCTATTGACTGAAAAGGAAGGGAAACGAATCCCTTCTGACAAAGCCCAAATGGCTTTTGCTGCGCATCAAGCATGGCTTAAACAAGCAGCGCCCTTTTACTCAGCAGAATATCACCGATCTTTAGGGGAAATGTACGTTCAAGACGAGCGTTTTACCGCCTATTACGATCAAAAAGCAGGCGTCGGCAGCGCGCAGCTGTTGAAACAGATCATTGACCATTACATCAAATCCCATTAAAAAAACGATGCGCAAGCACTGCCCGCTCAGGGGCACTGTTTGCGCATCGTTTCGTCTGTAGCTATCGTTTGATGAACTCATAGGGCATGCGATAGTTGCCGCTTTTTTCCATTACCGCCAATTGGACGGCAGTCTCCCCGCAAGCTTGCAAGTGATGATCGATCGTTGAAAGCTGCAGCAGCTCGCTGATGTATAGATTGTCCCGTCCAATCACGAGCCATTCTCCCGGCGCCTGCGACTGGATCCCAGCAGCAACATGATCCCCATTGGTGAAAATCGCTTCGACTCCTTTATCTGCAAAATAAGCAGCCGCTTCTTTGCCATCTTCTTCCGTCAAACAATCCCAAAAAATCAAGTCTTCGGAAAAGGTCGAAAAATAGTCATGAGCCAAACGGACCGTGATTTTTGAATTGCTGCTGAGCTTGCGGCTACGTCCCAATGTCACGCCGATTTTCTGGATGCCTTGTTCCTTAAAATACGTGAAGACCTCCTTGATCGATTCCTCTCGATCGATATAGGTGCAGCCGTCAGTCAAATACGAGATATTTTCACAAAAGACGATGCGTCCGTATGAACGATAAGGCAATAATGTTTCGATCGGATTCGCCCGCGAGGCAATGATCAAAGCATCAAAGCTTTTCGCCGCAAATTCTTGCAAATATGCTTCCTCTACTTGCGGATCATAGTTCGTGGCTAAAAGCGTCACCTTATAGCCACGAGCAAACGCTGCTGTCGTGATGCCGCTCAATAATCGATCAAAATAGGGATGATTGACAAACGGCAAGATCACGCCGATGTTTTTGGTTGTGCCGACACTTAATGCCCGCGCCGTGTAATTCGGAATATAGTTGACCTCTTTCATGACAGCCAGGATCTTGCGACGCTTTTCTTCACTGACATACGGATTGTTGTTAATGACTCGTGAAACTGTGGAGACCGAATAGCCGGTCAAGCGTGCAATATCCCGAATGTTTGCCATGACTCACTGCTCCTTAAACGAATAATTGTTCTTTCATATAGTCTATCACACTTAGCCCACATGTATAAAATTCATAGTAATCGTTGTGATGAATAAATCCGATCCGCTGAGACCCGAAGTGTTCATCACACGTCAAGTGACTGATCTCATCCACAGGAATTTCTACTAATCGTTCTTGAAAGAACCCTTTTGGCTTCGTCAATACCAGTTGTTGTCCATCAAAAGCCAACGTTACATAACAACATTCCGCACCATTTTTCTTCATGTATGTATTCATTTTTTCATCCCGCCTTCCTTTTTATAAATCAAGCATACTGTATGAAACGCGTCTCAGAGCAAGTCATTTGTTTCACTTTTTAACAAAAACCGTTCGACCTTCATGTGAATTACTTCGCATATTTTGCTTTTGTTGGTACAATAAAAAGAGAACAGTGCGAAAGGAAGCGCGATTTTTTAAGGAGGACCGCAAAGTGACATTAGAAGAAGCTTTTTTATTAGACACCTTGCGTTGCCGCTTCAAGTTTTTAAGAGAAGAACGCGGATTGAGCCCAAAAGAAGTATGCCAGCATCTCGATGTGTCTTACCCCGATTACACCTTATACGAAGCAGGCGATTGCTTACCCGATGTATTGACGCTGCTACACGCAGCTTCCCTTTATAATGTTTCTGTCGATTACTTATTAGGACAGACAGAACGACCAGAACGGTATTTATGCTAACAATCGACTTTATCGAAAAAACGATCAAATGGTCGTTTTTTCTTTTGCCTCTTTCCCACTTTTCATCGATTAGCAACAATTGTTATCTAATCAAATGAAAAAAATCAAATCATGCGGTTCTTCTTGAAAAAAAATGATAGAATAAACCATCATACATAGAAGGAGTTCAAACAAACATGACCTATGCACTAGAACTAACCGATTTACGCAAAGTCTATGCTACCGGCGTTGAAGCGTTGCGGGGCATAAATTTGACGGTGGAAGAAGGCGACTTTTATGCCTTGTTAGGCCCTAACGGCGCTGGAAAGTCCACCACCATCGGCATTATCACCTCTCTTGTCAATAAATCTTCCGGAAGCGTCAAAGTCTTCGGCTACGATTTAGACAAAGAATTGGTCCAAGTCAAACAACAGATTGGTTTGGTTCCCCAAGAATTCAATTTCAATCCCTTTGAAACGGTCCAGCAGATCGTGGTCAATCAAGCCGGGTATTATGGTGTCCCCCGCAACGAAGCCATCAAGCGCAGCGAAAAATACTTGAAGCAGTCGAATTTGTGGGAAAAACGCAATGTTCGTGCGCGGATGCTGTCGGGCGGGATGAAACGCCGTTTGATGATTGCTCGTGCCCTGATGCATGAACCACGGCTATTGATTTTGGATGAACCGACGGCAGGTGTCGATATCGAATTGCGGCGGGAAATGTGGAGCTTTTTGCGAGAGCTGAACCAAAAAGGCACAACGATCATTTTGACGACCCATTATTTAGAAGAGGCGGAAATGCTTTGCCGCAACATCGGGATCATCCAATCTGGTGAACTGATCGAAAACACCAGCATGAAGTCCTTATTGGCAAAACTGCAATTTGAAACCTTTCTTTTTGATATCGCACCGATCAAACAAGCACCAACGATCACTGGGTATCCGATCCAAATGGAAGATGAACAGACCATCGCTGTTGAAGTCGCTCGAGATCAAGGCGTCAACGATCTTTTTGCCCAATTCAGTCAGCAAGGGATCAATGTCCTCTCCATGCGCAACAAATCCAATCGCTTGGAAGAACTATTTTTGAAAATCACCGAAGAATCACACGAAGCGGAGGAAAACCATGTTTAGTCTTTATTTTACAGCCTTAAAAAGTTTAGCGGTCAAAGAGACCAACCGCTATTTACGGATTTGGGTGCAGACCCTCGTCCCACCCGTCATCACTACTTCCTTATACTTTATTATCTTTGGGAAAATGATCGGCAGCCGCATCGGCGAAATGGGCGGCTTTTCTTATATGGAATTTATCGTTCCTGGGCTGATCATGATGTCGACGATCACCAGTTCTTACTCTAATGTGTCTTCTTCCTTCTTTTCACAGAAGTTTCAAAAAAACATTGAGGAACTCTTAGTGGCGCCGGTCCCTACCCACGTCATCATTTGGGGCTTTGTCTTTGGCGGACTTGGACGTAGTATCTTGGTGGGCACATTGGTGACCATCATTTCCCTTTTCTTCGTCCCATTACATGTTTATTCTTGGGTCATCGTTGTCTTAACCCTTGTCATGACCGCCATCTTATTTTCATTAGCAGGGTTGCTAAATGGGATCTTCGCCCAATCCTTTGACGATGTTTCCATCGTGCCAACCTTTGTTTTACAACCATTGACCTATCTTGGAGGCGTCTTTTACTCCATCAGCATGCTGCCGCCGATTTGGCAAACGATCTCCAAAGTCAACCCGATCGTGTATATGATCTCTGGTTTCCGTTACGGCTTTTTAGGCACCATCGATGTCCCAATTTTCCTATCCATCGGTATTTTGGTCTTGTTCATTGTTGTCTTATACAGCGTATGCTGGTACTTGATCCAAAAAGGCCGCGGGCTGCGTAGTTAATTGAACTTAAAATTTATTTTATAGCTTCTTAGCGATTCCCAGTGGGGGTCGCTTTTTTTCATTTAATTTTAGAAACTACTCCTAAAGACTGATTTATTGGCAATTATTTGTGATAACCTTAACTTATTAACGTTTTTAGAGGAGGAATGAAATGATCGTTTTAGAAACAAGAAAGTTAACGAGGGTTTATGGAAAAGGAGAAACTAGATTCGATGCCTTGAAGGGCATTGATTTAAAAATCTATGCGGGTGAGTCAGTGGCAATTATCGGTAAAAGTGGTTCAGGTAAGTCCACATTGATGCACTTATTAGCCTTGTTGGACCAGCCGACTAGCGGAGATCTATTTTTACTTGGAAGAAATGTCAAAGGAAAAAAGGCTGCTGAATTAAACAAACTGCGAAACGAAACCTTTGGCTTCGTGTTTCAGCAATTTTTTATGAACGCCAAAGATACGGTTCATGACAACGTGATGCTGCCATTGAAAATCAGCGGTATGCGTCGAAATCAACGAAAAAAACTGGTAGATGAAGCGCTACAAGCCGTAGAATTGGGTGATAAAGCAAAAAATAAAGCATCTGACCTTTCTGGCGGTCAAAAACAACGGGTCTGCATTGCCCGAGCACTCGTCAACAAACCAAAAATCATTTTTGCCGATGAGCCCACCGGAAATCTTGATTCAGCGACGGGAGAAAAAGTCGAAGAGCTATTATTTGATCTTAACGAAAAAGAAAATATCACCCTAGTCATCGTCACCCACGATCCTGATCTAGCTGCTCGCTGTGATCGGCAGATCCATATTAAAGATGGTTTAGTGATTGAGGAGGACGATAAATGAAATTCAACGATTTGTTAAAAACTTCTGCGAAGAATCTGTTGCGAAATAAAGGCCGAACGATCCTGACGATCATTGCTATTTTTATTGGTGCCTTTACCATTTATCTGACTATGGGCATCAATACCGGTATTAACAATTACCTCGACCAACAAATTACAGCTGTCGGTGACAATAGCCTACTAGCAGTCTACAAAATGGATGGCAGCAATAATATGATGCCAACATCCAATATTCAAGAATATGATCCAAATAAATCTTCTGCAGAAGCTAACGTAATTACACCTGCAGATATGGAAGTAATTGAAAGTATCGAGCATATTGATACCGTTAAACCAATCAGCTTTTTAGTAGCAGATTACATTCAGGGAAGTTCCAATACGAAATATCAACTCAACGCAATGGCTTCTGGTGATATCGATTTAGAATTAGAAGCTGGTCGACAAGTCAATAATGAAGTTGATGGATTTGAAGTCATTCTTGATCAAGATTATGTGGAAATTTTAGGTTTTAAAGATGCCCAAGAGGCTTTGGAAAAAGAAGTTACTATTGGTGTTTCTTCACAAGCAACTGGCGAACAAGAAACTTTAACAGCAACAATTGTTGGGGTTCGCCACTTTAGCTTTGTTCAAGCTGGTAGGACTATTTTTAATCAGGCTTTGAGCCAAAAAGTGGTGGAGATTTATGAACTAGGCTTACCAGAAAATTTAAAAAACCAATCTTTTATTGTACAGGCTTATCTAGAAGAAAACTTATCCAGTGAAACAATCGATACCATCAAAGAAGCTTTACTAGAAAATGGCTTCCAAGGAATGACTGTGGAAGATGAAATCAATATGTTTCGTATGGTAATTGATGCAATTACTGGCGTCTTGACTTTATTTGGGGCAATTTCGCTGTTAGCCGCCAGCTTTGGCATCATCAATACATTGTATATGTCTGTTCAAGACCGCACCCGAGAAATTGGTTTAATGAAAGCCTTAGGGATGAGCCGCAGTAAAGTTTTTCTGACCTTTAGTTTCGAAGCACTCTTAATTGGTTTCTTCGGCGCTTTCAGTGGGATCATCGCCGCTTTTAGCTTAGGAAATGTCATCAATAACTATGCTTCAAGTACGTTTCTTGAAGCTTTGACCGGATTTCAATTAATTGGTTTTTCTTGGTCGAACACGCTGACTGTTATGGGTATCATCTTATTAATTGCCTTTTTAGCTGGCACATTACCTGCTAATCGAGCAGGTAAACTAGATCCAATCCAAGCTTTGCGTTATGAATAAAAATAAATAGTTACTGGACAAACAAAAAAGATGAACTTCGTTAACGAAGCTCATCTTTTTTCTTTTATTAGGCATTCAAAACGACTTTTTCCAGCAATGCACCGGCTTGGTGTCTGCCTTCTAAATCAGTACTTCCAGAAAATTGCTGCACGCGATCCATGTTGGTGATCAAAACGATCACCATGGTTTCTTTGCCTTGCTGCTTGATATAAGGTAGATCCATTTGTGCCAGTTTGGTTTGCGGAGTGACTTGCTCCCCAGCTTTGACAAAGACATCAAAGCCTTGTCCGCCAAGTGAAACTGTATCGATCCCCATATGCACAAGAACTTCAACGCCGTTTTGGGTTTTGATCCCGACGGCATGTTTTGAAGGGAACACAGTGGTGACTTCGCCACTGACCGGTGCAAAGATTTGCCCATCTTGTGACTCGATGGCATAGCCTTCTCCCATCATTTTCGTTGAAAAAACTTCATCTGGTACATCTTCTAATGGGACATATTCTCCATGGGTCACGGCATGCAGATCCACTTCGTTGGTGTAACGATCGCCTTCGGCTGCTTGATTTGGTACCAAGAACCAGCTCATTGCAAAGGATAAGCCGATTGCCAAGATGATCCCTAAAACAGCATAGATAAAGTATTCCCCAATATAGGCTGGCAAACTAAAGATACTTGAAAGAATGTACCCATAAATCCGAACACCGAAGAAACTGATGAAGGCAGACGCCACAGAACTACCAACTGTTGCTGCGATGAAGGCTTTTTTATACTTCGACAAAATCCCGAATAACGCAGGTTCTGTGATCCCTAACAAGCCCGAAACAGCCGAAGATAGAATGATCGATTTTTCTTCTTTGGTTTTGACTTTGAAATAAATAGCTGCTGTTGCGCCGGTGATTGCCATATTTGCCATAAACATCATTGGCATCAACATGTCATACCCTTGATTGGCGAAGTTTTGCAAAGCGATCGGGGTCATGGCATGATGCAGACCCGTGAAGATTGCGATTGGACGAATCGCCCCTACCACAATTCCTGCTAAGACAGGCGAGATAGTGAATAACCCAGCCACGCCAGCAGCCAGTAAGTTTCCTAGATGGATACTGATTGGGCCAATGACCGTTAATGTCAAGATACCAGCGACAAACAACGAAATCGTCGGTGTAAACACGGTACGCAGCACTTGTGGTAAGAGTTTATCGACCCAACGGTAAATATAGCTAAGCGCTAGCACGGCAAAGATAATGGGAATCACTGTCCCTGCATAGTTAAAGACGGGTACTGGCAGTACGCCGAACAAACGAAAGGCGGAAATGCTTCCTTCGGCTACCGCATTGGTCATCGTTGGAAATTGCAGCGTTGCCGCGATTGCGATCGCTAAATATTGATTGGTTTTAAAAATCCGAGCGGCTGAGGCAGCAACAAAAAATGGCAAGAATGTAAATACGCCGCTCGCGATCATGTCGATCACTAAATAGGTGTCTGTTTGATTAGAGATGACATTCAAAGCCACCAGTCCAGCCATTAATCCTTTGATCATTCCTGCGCCAGCGATAGCTGGAACGATCGGACCAAAAACGCCAGAAACGGTATCCATAAATAAGGAAACGGCTCCTTTTTTCTCTGATGTTTCCCCTTGGTTCGCTTCATCAAGACCTAATTCTTTGGCTAAAGGTGCATAATAATCAGCAACATCCGTTCCTATCACTACTTGCAGCTGATTGCTTTGATATTTTGTTCCTACGACTTTGGGTGTTTTTTCTAACGCCGCATAGTCGACTTTTTTCTCATCCTTTAAATCAAAACGCAAGCGAGTCATACAGTGCCATGCATTGTTGATATTTTCTGATCCGCCAACATCTTTAATAATCTGTTTTACGATGTCTTCTTTGGTCATCTTTTTTTCCCCCTGTTGTTTGCTAACGGTCCTGATCCTTTTGACGGGCGCCCTTTCAGGTGTTTCCGTTTTCACACACATAGTAGCATGCTCACACATACTTGTAAAACCAGTCCTTTTTTGATAAAAACAGAATAAAAACGCTATATATCAACGTTTTATTGTAAAACAGGTAAAAATTGGACTGGTTTTATGGTGTATATCTAGTTTTTATTAGACCAAATTGACAGCGGTTGCCAAGCATGTTTCAATGGCTATAGCAACTAGAGACAAAAATTGGAGTGAATGAAATGACACCAACGATCATCACCGACGTCAAAGCCTTTGCGATCAAACCTGATCGCCATAACCTTGTTGTCGTTAAAGTAGAAACGAACAAAGGCGTATCTGGGTTAGGCTGCGCAACCTTCCAGTTTCGCCCACTAGCCGTAAAAACCGTCGTTGACGAGTATTTACGCCCCCTCTTACTTGGCCGCGATGCCAATCAAATCGAAGATCTTTGGCAAGTGATGAATGTCAATTCTTACTGGCGGAATGGTCCAATCACCAACAATGCCATCTCAGGAGTTGACATGGCTTTGTGGGACATCAAGGGACAATTAGCCGATATGCCATTGTATCAACTGTTAGGTGGAAAAGCGCGTACGGCGATTCCCGCCTATACTCATGCCGTGGCAGATAATCTAGAAGATCTTTATCAAGAAATCGATCGCTTCTTGGCTGAGGGGTATCGCTATATCCGTTGTCAATTAGGCTTTTATGGTGGAAATCCTAGCCAACTGCAAACACCCGATCAGCCCATCGCTGGTTCCTATTTTGATCAAACAGACTACATGGACACAACACTGAAAATGTTTGCTGCGATCCAAGAACGATACGGCAATCAATTTCAAATGCTGCATGACGTGCATGAACGGCTGCATCCAAACCAAGCGATTCAATTTGCAAAAGCCGCTGAACCTTTTAATCTCTTTTTCCTAGAAGATATTTTGCCGCCGGATCAAAACAAGTGGTTGCAGCAACTCCGCAGCCAGTCGGCGACCCCGATCGCGACCGGCGAATTGTTCAATAATCCGATGGAATGGCAAGAGCTAGTCAAAAATCAACAGATTGACTTTATGCGTGCCCATGTCTCACAAATCGGTGGGATCACGCCAGCATTGAAATTGGCTCACTTCTGCGATGCGATGGGCATTCGGATCGCTTGGCACACGCCGTCTGATATCAGCCCTGTCGGCTTAGCCGTCAACACCCATCTAAATATCCATCTGCACAATGCCGCGATCCAAGAAACGATTGCGATCCCAGCAAATACCCAGTCGGTCTTTGGTGGCAGTCCGCAACCTGAAAACGGCTATTTTTATCCGATCGAGAAAAGTGGGATCGGAATCACGTTCGATGAAGCAGCAGCTGCGGAATTTCCCGTGGTTTACCGTCCTCATGAATGGACCCAGAGCCGTACACCAGACGGCACATTGATCACTCCTTAAACACAACAAAAGACATCCCCTGTCCAACCGACGGGGGATGTCTTTTGTTCTTTCTGGATAAAAAAGACGCAACTGGCAAATTTGCTTTTCCAAATCAATCGATGCGTGAGCGATGGATCTCACGGTCAAAGGGACGGATGTAGGTCACGGCATAATCAATGGCAACGATATTACTGAACTCATACACGCGGCCGTCTTCTAAAATCGCCCGATTGCTGATCTGCATTGCCGGCGTCCCCCGCTTGCACAATAAAATGCCCGACTGCGCAGTCGATGTGGTGATGGGGGTATAGCTGGTGATGTAGTGGGAAATGCGGTACCCGCAGCTTTCGACATAGCGTTGGATCGAGTGCTCCACGATTTCTTTTGTCAATTCGGGAAATAGGCTGACGGGCAATTTAGAGGTTTCCAGCTGTTCGATTTTGTAATTAACGATCCGCACTCGTTCAAAGGTCCAGACTTCCTCTTCTGGGCCTATTTGGAAAATCTGCTGTTCATCCAACGTTGCTGCCGCTTTACTCAATGAAATCATTTTGGAATGGATGCGGTCATAAGGGGTGCGGGTCAAGGAATTAAAGATCATTGGGTTTTTGACCCATTTTTCATGGATAAAAATCCCTGAACCTTGAACCACTTTGACGATCCCGATCTCTTCAAGGTTTTTGATTGCTTGCTGGATCGTAAACCGAGAAACGCCATAGGTTTGCGCAAGGGTTCTTTGGTTGGGTAGTTTGCCGGCAGAAAATTCTTCCTGATAGATTTTACTCAACAGATCTTGCACGATAAATTCACGTTTTTTCATAATGGCTCCTTCATTTGAGCGGGAGCGATCTCGCTCATGGACCAACTGCAAGCCTTCATATCGATACGACCACTGGCTTTGAAGACCACCCCTTCATCGACGAGTGCTGCTTTTCGCACATTGGCGGAGGGACCAACTAAGACGCCATCTGCCCGCACGACTCGATGAGCAGGGACATCCTGAGGGCTCAAGCGCATCGCTCGACCGACTGCCCGTGCGCCGTTGATTTGTCCCAATTTCCACGCAATCTGACTATAGGAGACGACTTTACCAAAAGGGATCTGCCGCGCCAGCGCATAGACTTCTTCATAGAATGGATTCATACTACTCGCTCCTTCTTTGATTCTTTCTATCATAGTAATGGATTCCCTGCCAATAGTAAATGACCAGACGCAACTTTAGCAATAGCCATCCAAACACTCGATTCCTTCTCTAGCAAGCCAAGAACGAATCGAGTAGTCATTAGTTTGGAAAATCAAAGTAGGTTTTCGCATTGTGATAGGAGATGTCTGCGACGATCTGCCCTAAATACATTTCATCTGCTGGCAGTTGTCCGTCTTCCACCCATTCACTGATCACCTGACACAAAATCCGCCGGAAATACTCGTGGCGTGGGTAAGACAAAAAGCTGCGAGAATCCGTCAGCATGCCGACGAAGTTTCCGAGAATCCCGCCTTCTGCTAGGGTCGTCAACTGATGCCGCATGCCAGAATACGTATCATTGAACCACCAAGCAGAGCCTAATTGCAGCTTACCTTTGCTTTCTTCTTGGAACGCCCCCATCAGCGCAGTCAACACCGGATAATCTTTGGGATTCAGTGAATACAAAATTGTCTTCGGCAGTAAGCTTTCCGCCTGAAGCTGCGCCAATGTCCGACTTAAGCCGTTCGCTAGACGGTCGTCCCCCATCGCATCACCGCCGCTATCAGGTCCTCGTTGTTGGAAAAGTTTTTGACTGTTGTTGCGAGTCGCCATCAGATGCAATTGCGCGGCCCAGCCTTGTTTCGCATATTGGCGCATCAAGTCAATCAGCAAGCCGGTTTGAAACTGTCTGATTTCTTCATTAGTCAGTGTCTCAGTGGTCAAACGCTTTTGAAAAATCGCTTCAAGTGCAGCGCCATCATAAGCTTCCTCTCCAAGACGTGACAGACTGTGATCTGCTAAACGACAACCTTGTTGCTGGAAGTAGGAAATACGCACGGTCAATGCTTCAACCAGCGTTTGATAGCTAGTGATCTCTTTGCTCGCAGCTGCAGCCAATTGCTTAAGGTACGCTGGAAATTCTGGATTCTGCAGATTGATTGCTTTGTCAGGACGAAAGGTAGGATACACGGCAAAGGATTCTTCTGCCAGCTTTTGATGATACGTCAACGAATCAATGGGATCATCCGTCGTACAGATCACCTCAACAGCCATCTTTTTGATCAGCCCTCGTGGTGAAAATTCCTTCGTTTGCAGCTGTTGATTGGCTTTTTCCCAAATGCTTGCTGCATTGGCTGGTGTCAATCGCTCATCAATACCAAAGATTCGCTTCAATTCCAAATTGGTCCAGACATATAATGGATTGCCAATGCAAGCCTCCAAGGTCTGCGCCCAAGCACAGAATTTTTCGTAGTCGTCAGCATCGCCAGTGATCAAAGATTCTGCAACACCGTTGGCACGCATCAAGCGCCATTTGTAATGGTCCCCCGCCAGCCACGCTTGGGTGAGATTGGTGAAGTTTTGGTTTTCGAAAATCTCTTTCGGCTCTAAATGGCAATGGTAATCAATGATCGGCTGCTTTTTTGCATACTCATGGTACAACTGTTTGGCAAAGCTGTTTTTCAAAATAAAATCGTCAGTTAAAAACATTTCTTCGCTCCTTTTCTTAACGCCCCACGCTCTTGTCGATGGCTTCCCACAACCCTAATAAGTAGGAAGCGCCGATCGCCCGATCATACAAGCCATAGCCTGGACGTCCCGTTTCTCCCCAGATCATTCGCCCATGATCTGGTCGAATGTAGCCGTCAAAGCCATTTTTGTACATCGCTTCTAGGATCTGATACATGTCTAATGAGCCTTCAGAGGAGAGATGCGGTGCTTCATAAAAGTCTTTGTCATTGCCCAAGTATTGAATGTTACGAACATGGGCAAAAGGAATCCGATCCCGGCGACAAAACTCAGCCAAAATCTCATAGACATTATTGGCTGGGTCTTCGGCGATACTGCCAGTACAAAGTGTGATACCATTTGACGGACTGTCGACCACGTTGCAGACCCAATCCAAATCATCGCGGTTTTTAACGATACGCGGCAGACCAAAAATCGAATAGGGAGGATCATCTGGATGAACAGCCATCTTGATGCCGACCTCTTCACAGGTGGGAATGATGGCTTTTAGGAAGTAAGCAAAGTTTTCTCTTAATTTGTCATCATCGACATCCTTATACGCAGCAAACAATTCTTTGACATGTGCCAAACGTTCTGGTTCCCAGCCTGGCAAGGTATAGCCAGAGCTTGACTCCTCAACTTCTTTGACGATCTCTTCTGGGTCTTTGTCGATCCCTGCTTTTTCAAATGCCATCGTAGAAGAACCGTCGGCTAAGCGATAATCGAGATCCGTTTTGATCCAATCGAAAATCGGCATAAAATTATAGCAGATCACTTCGATCCCATATGCTGCCAAATTACGAATCGTTTTTTTGTAGTTTTCGATATACAGGTCTCTCGAAGGCAAGCCAATCTTGATGTCATCATGAATATTGACGCTTTCGATCACCTTCAGGGAAAGGCCAACTGCTTCGACTTCTTCCACGAGCGCCTTGATCCGTTCTTTCGGCCAAACTGCCCCAGCAGGCAAATCAAAGAGTGTGCCGACGATGCCTTTCATTCCAGGAATTTGACGGATATCTGCTAACTTGATTTTATCGTAGTCTTTTCCATACCAACGAAATGTCATTTCCATTTTTTATTCGATCCCTTCTACTGTTTCATGTAATGTTTTACGGACTGCGCCGGTTCCTGCCAGCATCTTAGCGAACAAGTGACCCACCTTTTCAGCGATTCCTGCTTGATAGAGATCCAAACCAAAAATCTGCGGATTTGCTAAGATTGGTCGAATGATCCCTTGAACATCGGCGGCTGTCCCTAACTGACACTCACGTAAAATCTCTTGTAATTCTGCTAAGAGGGGATCAGGACTTGGGCCAAATGGATGGCCTTCATCATCGATCGCTAATAGATAATGCAACCAGCCTGCAATCGCTAAGGGAATGAAAGTCAGCTCAGAAGCCGAGCCTTCTTTCTCCACATACTTTTTGATGGTTTCGCCAAAACGGATGGCGATTTTCTGTGAGGTATCTGCGGCGATCCGCTGTGGAGTGTCAGGAATCAGCGGATTGGGTAAACGAAGGCCCACCACCTCATCGATAAATTTCTTTGGCTGAATGATCTCAGGATCTTCCACTACCGGCAAGCCTTCACGATAGCCGATTCCTTTGATCAAAGCAACAATATCTGGATCGGTCATTTCCGCAGCAATAGATGTATAACCGAGTAAACAGCCGAACAAACTCATTGCGGTATGCAGTGGATTCAAACAAGTTGTGACTTTCATACTATCGGTTTTGTCGACGATCTCTCGACTCGTCAAGATCACCCCCGCTTTATCCAAATTCGGGCGACCATTTGGAAAATCATCTTCAATCACCAGGTAATGAGTCGTCTCTGTGTTAGCAAACGGAGCGATATTCGTTCCTTTATCTGTACGGATGACTGGCAGCTGCTCGATCCCAGCTGCTGCTAATTCTTCTGCAACTGCTGTTGAAGGATTTGGCGTGATCCGATCGATCATTGACCACGGAAACGTCACCTGCGCGTTGTTTTCTAAGTATCGGACAAACGCTTCTGAAACATGCCCCAGCTTTTGCCATTCTTTTGCAATGGTGACAATCGCCGTTTGGAAACGGAGCCCATTTTGCGAAAAATTATCGGTGGAAACCATAGCGATCGGAAGTGCCCCTGATTGAAAACGATCCCATAAAAAGCTAGCCAAAATGCTCATTGTATGGTTGACCTGATGGGGACCCGCAGCGAGATCCGCTTGTACGACAGGTAAAAATTTCCCCTGACTGTCTTTTAAGCCATAGCCTTTTTCTGTGATCGTTACGGTAACCAACTGTAGTGACGGCTCCTGAAATACTTTGCGTATTTGCTCATAACTCGCAGCACGGGAAGGATGGCAATAATAACTAGCCGCCGTTGACTGGAGCAATTTTTTCTCCAACCGTCCCCCTTCATGCATGACCACTTCTAAAATATCATTCTCGTAAGGGGCATATACTTGATCAATCACCTGTTCATCAAAGGTTTCACAAACTACGATTCCTTTTGTCAGCGCTTGTTGATCGATCAACGTTTGGGCTACTTCTGCGTGAAATGCCCGATACAAATTTCCCCCACCAAAGTGTAACCATTGAAACTGAGTATCTGATTGATCCGTCACTTCTTTGGGAACGATGGGCATCGTAACTCCTGCCTGCTTCAAGGCAGCAAAATCAAACATCCTACTTCCTCCTTTTTCTTAAAAACTGATATATTAGTATTCTAGTTCATTCTATACTGAATTGCAAGCCTTTACAAAAGGTTATTCAACTTATATACTAGTTTTATTACTCAAAACTATCCCTAGGCACCTTCCTTCATAGTTTTTCTTTAGAAGGTAATTGAATGCCTGATACAGAAAGAAGCGTTTATGTTGAACCCTACAAATTTTCAATCACAAGCTTATGAATCAATCAAAGAGTTGATTTTAACCGCCAAACTGATTCCCGGTCAAAAAATATCTGAAAAGGAATTGGAGCAACGGCTAACCATTGGCAGGACGCCGATCCGTGAAGCAATTATTCGTCTGCGCCGTGAAGCACTGATCCATGTCGTTCCCCAAAGCGGCACCTATATTTCTAAAATCAGTATCAAACAAATTGAAGAAGCTCGTTTTGTCAGAGAGACGCTTGAAAAAGAAGTATTCGTAGCGGCCTGCCAAGCCATTACAGAAGAGCAGCTGAAAGAACTAGAAAAACTCGTTATTTTGCAGCGGACCTATGCCCAATTGAAGGATGAAATCGAGTTTTTCCAACTCGACGAGGCCTTCCATCAGTTGATTTATAAAATCGCCGACAAAGAAAATGTCTGGAATTGGCTACAAACGATCAATCTGCCTTTAAATCGCTTCCGCTTCTTACGTTTAGAGGTGGAGGAATTGTCTTGGGAAATTATTTTGCGGGATCACGAAGAAATCTTAGCCACTTTAAAAGAAAAAGACCAAGCCAAAATTGCTCCCTTGGTCGGACAACACATTGATGTCATTGATAACGATTTGATTTTTGTGGAAAAGGCCTTTCCCGATTACTTTACGGAGTAAAGCTATTTGAAAATCATGGACCTTAAAAACCACCCTCGTCGAGTAGATTGCCTACTTGACGAGGGTGGTTTCATACGCTGAACAAGCGAGAATACGCTCATTCGATTGGGTGATAACTAAAGCCTTGGCCCAGTACTTCTGAGACATTATTGACGATCACAAACGCTTTTGGGTCAATGGTCTCAATGATTTGTCTGATCTGCATAAATTCTTGGTCGCTGGCCACGATCAACAGTACTTGTTTGTCTGCTTGCTGGTAGCCGCCTTGGGCAGCCAATAGTGTGGCACCACGAGCTGTTTTATCAAAGACTGCTTCTCGAATCTCGTTCACGTGGTTCTCACTTAAGATCATGATGGATTTCTTCCGGTTAAAGCCCGTTTCAATGTAGGTCATCACACCAGAGGTGATCACGATCGATAATATCGCAAACAAGAACTCTTCAAACCCGAAAACGAACAAGTTCATGGAGACCACGATCGCATCGGTCGCCAGCAAGCCAATCGCTGGATTCAAATTAAAGTATTTCTTGAAAATCAGCGGTGGAATCGTTGTACCACCGCTAGAAGATTGATTTTTGTACAAAATCGCTACTCCTAAAGCAAAAATCGCACTGCCAAATATCACGGAAAGCAGCCGATCTTCAGCCACCATATATTCTGGGACTAAAGCAATTGCTACTGGAAAAGCAAAACTACCATAGAGGACTTTCAAAAAAGGCCCCTTCCCTAAAAAGGCATAGGCAAGAATAAGCATGAGAATATTCAAGACCATGATCACAGCCGCTCGATCCCAACCGAGGGCTGACTCTAATAAAATACCGATTCCGCTGACACCGCCAGCTGCCACATGATGCGGGCCTAAAAATAAATTGATGCTTGCCGCTAACAAGAAAAGTGCTGCGGTGATTTTTCCATAGGTTTTCAGAATTGTCATTTGTTTCCTCTTTTCTCTGTCATTTTCACGGTTTATTCAAGCCGCTTTGCAGCCATTCTTACTCCTCACTATACGCCCATTTGATGTCACCGACAAAATTTATGTTTAGCCAGAGGGAATAACCGGAAATCTGTTGGCTGATTGCTTGATTCAATCGTTCTCGCAAGGGATCTTGCCGCCCAACTGTATCGAGAGGTGTTGCAGGTAAAATCACCACATCTAATTCCACAATGACTTGATTGCCGACTTTGGCGGTACGTAACACAAAGTCCACCACTTCTTCTGCGCGCAGTTCTTTTTCAACGATCGTCATGATGGACTCTCGTAGTTCTTCTTTCGGAGTTGAAGAAGTCAATTCCAGAATGGCCGCTTTCAACTCTTTAATCGAAAGCTGAATAAAGAACAAGGTGATCCCGATGGAGATGATTGGGTCGACATACATCGCGAAATTTCCATAGGGACTGGCTTGAATCAGCCATGACACAAGAAATGAACCGACGACACCCAGACTAAAGAAAAAGCCGAAACGCCATTGTTCTAGTTCTACCCAGTAAAAGGGATGAGTCAGTGGTTTCTTTTTTAAGTACAAGTAAAAAGAGAAACAGTAGATCGTACCAATCAGCGAGAAATACAAACCGATTGGATCAATCATGCCATCACTGACGTGTAATAAACTAAAAGCAGATTCAATGATTCCATAAATTGAGATCAGCAAGATGATACTATATTGAATAAAAACAACCAACGGCATCAACGCTTCTTTGCCGAATGGGAAACGTTCAAAGTCTTGGGCTTGGATATATTTTGCCACATACAAAGCAATCAGTGACATCACTGCACCAATCAATGTATAAACACCATCTAACAAGAGGACGTTATAACTGACCAGTAACCCAAAAAGCAAGGCACCGCCGCCATAGATACTCCCAGCGACAATCGATGCCAGCAAAAGCTTGCGTATTTTTTTCTTTTCACTCATGATACTCCTCTTTCTTTTTTTTAAAGAAACTATCAATTTGATTGCATTCTTCTATCTATAAGCCTATCTTCCCATATAAATAACATAAAAAACAGTCAATTTTTTCATACAAAGCGGAAAAAAATAGTATTGCTGTCAATCATTCACTCTATTCTCTAGTGATGCATATTCGATCTTTCTATCCCACTCTTTTTACATTCTGGTGTAAATCCCCTTGACTACGCGGATTGATTCCCTTATCATCAAGGGTAACCATATTCAATCAGAATTTTCAGAATATTCCGTTATATTTTTCATAACGGCGATTCATTGGAAGACAGGGAGGATGAAGAGAGTGAATGAAACAAAACAAGTCCCATGGACAGGAGAACCAAACCAACGAGCGATCAACTATTTGAATGAAGAAGGCAAAGTGATCGTCTGCCCAACCAAAGTCGGCTATATCATTGCCGTCTCTGATAAAAAAGGGCTGGAACGCAAGTTTTCAGCAAAGAATCGCAAGCGTAACAAACCAGGTGTCGTTCTTTGCAGCTCATTGGAGCAGCTACATGAATTAGCCGAATTAAATGCGGAAACCGCCGCCGTTTATGAAACGTGTTGGAACAATGACGTGTTATTCGGTGCGATTTTGCCTTGGAAAGAATCAGGAAAAGCCTATATCCCAAAAGATGGTTCAGAAGAATTGATGACGGACGTTCGGGGAACCAGCTGTTTCGTGATCAAATTCGGTGTCCCTGGTGAGCAGATCTCAAAAGAACTTTGGGATCAAAAAAAGAAATTGCTTTTCGCCAGCTCAGCGAACCCTTCAGGCAAAGGAAACCGCGGACTTGTTGAAGGGATCGGCGAACAAATCGCGCAAGAAGCCGATCTAATCATTGAAGGCAACGACTATGTTGCATCGATCCAACCAGACAAAACGCTGGAAACCCGCTACGAACAAGGAGTCATGGTTTCTTTCGTTGATAAAGACGGTAACTTGATTCCAGAGCAAGGAGACCAACGCTCCATCACTCCCGCACCTGTCTTGATCCGTAAAGGACTCGATGTTGAAAAAATCCAAATGTACCTTTCTGATCACTTCAACTCATGGGACTATCGCCACGGGGAGTATTATTAATCTTTCATCGTCAACAAAGAACCGAAGAACCAGCTAACGGCCCTCCTATTCAAGGAAAAACGCTCAGCTCGTTCTTCGGTTTTTCAATAGAAAAAAATACTTTTCTTCTATCGTGTTTCTTTCAAAAGCTGAATGATCTGTGCCTGTTGTTTGATGATCGTATCTTGTTGCTTGATTTTAATCCAGTTTTGGTCGATTTGGATAGCTGCTCCGAGATTTTTGTAACTAAGGTTGGGGATCTCCATGAAATGTATTCGGTGTGCAGATAAGTCATTAAAGATCTGAACAGACAGTTCCTCACTCAATTCATGAACCTCTTTTTCTACAATATACTGGTTGATCAGGTCTTCTACAGTCAAACGCTTTTTTCGTTTCTTGCCTTGTGTGCCATTCGAATTTTCAGATTTCTTGTTCGTACCAAACATTTTTGTTCTCCTTTCGTTAGGTCATCCTTCCTCCATTTTGTGATTCCGTGTCTCTTCTTCAGTGACCAAAATAAAATTGAGCGAAACCTACATACGAACATTTTGTCATAAATTAGCATTATAATCTACATTTTGTTGTTTTTAAAGATAAAAAAGGAGATAAATTACGATCAGGTTTTCTCTGTCATAGAATTCCAACTCTATTTCTGCTATAATCCCCTCATAAACACATAGGAGGGACTCTATGAAAAAGCATTCCTCAATTGCTTTCTAGGGGACGACGCCAATGACAGTGACTTTGGACTACACTTACTGCTGGGTTGTGGGCTGCCGCAACACAGTGCTTAGCACAAAACGAAAAAACTAAGCGTGGTACGGATTGCGAAATCGCATGAAGCTGGAAGCAGAAGTAATCGTTACGGACGGTGAATGTGTCCCTAGCCAAAGAAGCCTGATGAAGAACGAACGGAACCCTTTTCTCTCAAAAGAAATCATTCTTTTGGAGGAAAGCAAAATGAGAAAAGGTGAAAATACGACCTTTGTTTGTAAAAACTGCAGTACGCCTGTGGCACCCTTGACCAATGGTTCTTACCGCAACCATTGTCCTCAGTGTCTCTACTCGTTACACGTGGATATTCGCCCGGGTGATCGTCAAAATACTTGCCATGGCCTGATGCGACCCATCGATTATCGCCAACATTCCAAAAAAGGCTATCAGCTGCTGCATCAATGCACTCGCTGCAAAAACCAGCAGTGGAATATCGTGGCACAGGATACGCAACAGCCTGACCATTTTATTGAGTGGTTGGCTCAAACCGCTGCGTATCACTAAACAGCCAAAGAAGACCATGCTTCAGGCTGGTCTTTTTTGGTAATCAGAACAACGGCCCCCTTATACCACTAACTGCTAATAGACATTGTCGTCATAAGAAGTGCTTACTTTAACCTAAAAAAAACAGCTCGCTGTCTCGTCGATTGGTTGACGAAATCAGCGGGCTGTCCTGCTAGTGTCTTCTTGATGATTTTACGTTGGTTTGCGCTTATTCAAAAACGAATTGATTGTGATACAGTTCCGCATAAAAGCCGTCAGCCGCCACCAATTGATGGTGATTGCCTTCTTCAATGACTTCGCCGTCCTTTAAGACAACGATGCGATCGGCATTCAAAATCGTCTTCAAGCGATGGGCGATCACAAAACTGGTTCGTCCTTTGATTGCTTCATCCATTGCTCGTTGAATTTTCGCTTCGGTCACGGTATCAACATTACTGGTGGCTTCATCCAAAATCAACAATTCTGGATTGGTCAAAATCGTTCGGGCAATACTCATCAATTGTTTTTGACCAGTACTGAAAAGATTGTTCTCTTCGGTGATCTCCGTGTCATAGCCTTTTTCCAACGTCATAACAAACTCATGGATATTGGCTTGTTTCGCTGCTGCAATGACTTCTGCTTCGGTCGCTTCTGGTTTCCCAAAAGCAATGTTTTCACGAATCGTCCCTGAGAACAGCACGGATTCTTGCAAAACGATTCCCACTTGAGAACGCAGCAGATCCAAGTCTAGCTCCCGGATGTCGATGCCGTCAAAGGTCACAGAACCACCATTCACATCATAGAAGCGATTCAACAAGTTCATGATGGTCGTTTTTCCTGAACCAGTCGGTCCGACCAATGCGACCATTTCGCCTTTGTTGACCGTGATCGACACATCTTTTAGGACCAATTTTTGACTGTCATACCCAAAGTCCACATGATTCAAAGCAACCGCCTCTTTGATGCCCTTCACTTTGATCCCGTCTTTTGGTTTGACCTCATCAGGTTCATCAAACATTTCATTGATTCTGCGCGCACCGGTGATCGCCAACTGAATCATGCTGTAACCAGAAGAGATCTGCATCAATGGTTGGTAATACTGCTGCGAATACTGGACAAAGGTCACAACTAATCCTAAAGCAACGGAACGTTCTAAGTCACCGTTCAATGCTAACCAGCCACCAAAGAAAATCACGATTGCCGTGTTCAACAAGGACATCCCTTGCATCAAGGGGAAAAGCAGCCCAGAGTAGACTTGCCCTTTGTAGGTAGCTTCCCGGACTTGTTGGTTGTGGACCAGAAAACCATCGATGGTTTCTTCTTGCAGTCCATTGGTGATGATGATTCGTTGACCACTGATTTTTTCATCGATATAGCCGTTTAATTTTCCGACTTCATCTTGCTGCAGATCGACATATTTGCGGGCTTTTTGGATCACGATCACCGCGATCAACACCGCAATCGGGGTAGAAGCAATCGTTGCCCATGCCAATTCAACGTTTTGACGGAACATCATGATCAAGATCCCCACCATTAAGACTACATTGGTCAGCACTTGCAACAATGCTTGGTTCAGACTGTTTTGGATGTTATCCAAGTCACTGGTGAAACGGCTCAAAATATCACCGTCTTGATGAGAATCAAAGAATTTGATCGTCAATTTTTCCAGTTTATTAAATAAACCGATCCGCATTCTGTTGGTTGATTTCCCCACCACTTGCGTGAACAAGATACTATAGACAAAATTGGCTGCACTGGCTAAGACATAAAAAATCAACAGTTTCCAAATGATCGATAGAAAAGCCGATTTATCATCGACCCCTTGCATCAAACCGCCAACATAATTCGCCAATTCCTGGAACGCTTCTCCGATAAAGACTGGCGCTTGTACTTGCAGATACGTTGCCAGAATCACCGTCACAAAAATGAATAGAAACGACCACTTGTATTGTTTTAAGTAATGGTAGAAAAATTTACTCGCTTTGAACAAATCTGTCATGGTTACTCCTCTCCTTTCTGTGTTGCGAAGATTTCTTGATAGATGGCATTGTTATTGGCTAAAAATTCATGGCTTCCTTCACCAACCAAACGTCCATTATCTAAAACGAAGATGCGGTCGGCTTTCACAACAGAGGCAATCTTTTGCGCGATAATGATTGTTGTCGTGTCTTTTAATTGTTTTTCAAACGCTTCGCGAACCAATTTTTCCGAACGAGCATCTAATGCACTCGTACTATCATCCAAAATCAAAATTTTCGGTTCACCGATCACGCCTCGAGAAATCGATAAGCGTTGCTTTTGTCCTCCAGAAAAATTGCTGCTGCGCTCGGAGACCGGCGCTTCAAAACCCGCTGTCAATTTTTGAATAAATTCGCTGGCTTGAGCGATTTCTGTTGCGCGAGACATCTCAGACTCTGAGGCATCTTTTTTCCCTTGCCGTAAGTTTTGGGCAATCGTTCCTGAAAAGAGGATCGCTTTTTGCAAGACAAAAGCGACCGTTTTACGCAAGCTTTGTTCATTGACTTCTTTCAAGTCAACACCGCCAACCCGCACGACACCTTCTGTTGGGTCAAACAAACGGGGAATCAGTTGCGCCAGTGTTGATTTGCCGGCACCAGTCGCTCCTACGATCCCAATCATTTCGCCAGGTTTGATGGTAAAACTGATAGCCGTTAGGGCATTTTTTTCATCCCCAGGGTAACGGAAGCTGACGTTTTCAAAAGCGACACTTCCAGACAATTCTTGTTCTGGGACATCTTGGTATTGCAGATCCGGTTCGGTATCTAGAATCTCTTTGATCCGTTTTAGCGAAACTGCAGCCCGTGAAGTCATCATCATCATCATGCCGCCGATAATGATCGCCATCATAATTTGCATCAAATAATTCATGAATGAGGCAATTCCCCCAATCAAAGTTGGGTCATCTTTCGCTAGATCACTGACAAAGAAAATCGCGCCGACCACTGCTAAGTTGGCCGCCAGCATAAAGGAGGGGATCATTACAGAGAACAGGGTTCCTACAATAATATTATGCTTCGTTAACGTTTCACTGACTTTAGAAAAGCCTTGCAGTTGGTTGTCTTCTTGAACAAAAGATTTCACCACACGAATCCCCATCAAATTTTCTTTGGCAATCCCATTGATTTTGTCGATCAAGTTCTGGATGATCATAAAGTGTTTGCCCATCCGTGTAAAGGATAGTGCCGTAATCACTAGGACAGCGATAATCAGTAAGACGATGATCCACCACAGTTGCGGCATGGTTGTCATCGCCAAAATGAAGGCACCGATAAATAAGAACGGGATCCGAAACAACGATTGTAGCGAGATCATCACTAAGTTTTGAATTTGCGTGATGTCATTGGTCAAGCGCACCACAAGATTTCCCGCTGAGAAGGTTTCGATATTTCCAAATGAGAATGTCTGGATTTTCCGAAACATCTCTTCCCGAATATCGGCACTAACGCCTTGCGCCACTTTCGCAGAAAAAACCGTGTTGATGATCCCTGCAACAAGGCCTAGCAATGCTAGCCCAATCAACTGCACACCAATTTTTTTCATTTCATCATTGTTTTCAGTAATAATTGATTCTAGCACTTGCTGCAAGAGCTTTGGCTGCCATAATGCAGCAACGACCATTAAAATGACCGATAATAAGGCAATGCTGGTTGCCGCTTTGTACTTTTTGACATGGCGTAAGACCAGATCCATATACGTACCACTCCTTTGTGTTCAGCAGAAAAGACTGCCAAAAAATTTCGGTTGCAAAACAATTTACCATGGATTACGGCTAGAAACAAGCGAACAAATAAAACAAAAAGAGCTTTCATGAAAGCTCTTTGAAAATATTGCATAAATGTTGGCGAAAATAATGAATGATAAAGGGATTATGATGATCCTCAATAGGGTCTTCCTTATTTTCTGTCGCTAAATCTTTGACTTACGATTCGCTGTTTTCCAGCTCACTTTTTTGTTTTTTTGTCAGTTTTTGTTTGACTAGATCGTAGGAAACCAAAATCATTTGTTCGATGTTTTCTTCCATCAAGGCATCAGATACCAACTTGATGGTATTCCAATGGGTCTTATTGGCATAATACCCTGGAATGATGACGTCAGGAAATTGCTCTCGCAGCGTTTCGTTGACCTCGGGCAGATTTTTCAAAGTCAAAAATGCTGTTTCTTCTGCTTGCGGACTCATGATCCCAAACTGTTTTCCTACTAAATCAAAGTAGATTGCATCCCAATCTTCGCGGTAATAGACTTTGGCTCCCGGCAAGCCTTCCCCAAATGCTTGAAATCGCTGCATTTTTTGTGCAATTTTTTCTTCAATCGATGTACTCATTGTGTTTCCCTCACTTTCTACTATCAAAACCGTCATTTTCTGTCTCAATTTTGACAGATTGAATCGCTTTCTGCTCTATTTCCTACTATTATACATGGTTGCCGTGTAAAAAGGGATTTTTTATCAATGGCATGTCGCCTGAAAATGACTCTTGAGAGCTGCATGCGGCGTTACATTCATTCATCTGTCTCAGAAGATACAAAAAAACCCCTTATCAGCGAGTAAGATGTACTCGCCAATAAGGGCAATTGATTACTAGATGTCATGGACAAGATTCATTTTAGAATCTTAGTACCAACCATTTGCTTCCCAGAATGCTCTGGCAGCAGACCAAGAACCATAACGTGATGCAACATATTCATCGGCAACCTTTTCTTGGTTAGCAGCTGAATAGTCACCATTTAAGTAAGAGTTGGTTAATTGGTAACGGCCGTAGTATTGTCCGTTTGTCGCTGTGTAAGAACCACCAGATTCTTTGTTTGCGATCCATTCTTTTGCTGAAGCTTCTGAGCCGCTAGCTGAAGAGCTGTAGCTTGAGCTGCTTTGTGTGCTTGCAGCAGCAGATTGTGTGTTGCTTGATTGTGAAGCTGCTGGTTCACTTGGTTGTTGTACACTTGCTGCAGCAGTCGTGTTTGCAGATTCTGTATAAGTGGCAGTGCCATCTGTAGGGATGATCAATGCTTCCCCAACAAAAATCAAGTTTTTATCAGCAATCTCGTTTGCTTCAACGATCGCATTGATCGTATCATCAGAGCTATAACCGTAAAAGTTAGTAGCGATTGTTGATAATGTATCACCAGATTGAACAGTGTATTGTTCGTCTGCAAAGGCGTCTTTCCCACCTAAGAAAAGGCCGAAACCGGCAAGGACAGCTGTACTAAGTAAAACAGTTTTTAAAGACTTCATATAATTAAATCTCCTTCTTTGAAACTCATTTTGCGTCATTTGAGATGACTCAAGCGCATAAACAAGTCTAACACCGAAGAATATTTCATAGGTAAAGAAATCATTACAGATGATTACGAAAACGACAGTTGCCTTACGTTTCGTAAGAATTGAAAAAGACTATCATATCAAGCTTTTATCTGCTGTAATTTTTAACATTACAGTTATTTTGTTTCTAGGTAAACCAGTTAACCTTAGAAAACCTTTCCTATATTACAAAAAACCCTCTTTTTACACAGATTTGTAACAAAAGAAGGAACGAGACAAGGTCTCATTCCTCATTTACTTCCTATTTTTTCTTCACTGGGATCAATTTATTCATGACGATCGCCGCAATAGCGCTTAAAGCAATCGGTGAATCTAATAAATATTGTAAGAATTGAGGCGCAGATTCTTTGATTTCTGCTGGCATAAACAACAAGCCGATGGCAATAATCAATGGTACCCCGATAATATACAACTCACGCTCGGAAAACTCTTCATTCTTAATGACCCGAAAGCCGCTCAACAAAATAATGACACAGACGACCGCGAACACGCCGCCGATGACAGCAGAAGGTACTGCGTGAATCAAGGCTGAAAGTTTCCCCATGAAGGACAATAGGATAAACCAGACGGATGCCATCACAAAGACTTTTTTACTAGCAACCCCGGTGATCGAAATGATCCCTGCATTGGTAGAATAACCAGTCACAGGGGTCGTTCCTACTAAGGCGGCAACCAAGCAGCCTAATCCTTCGCCGATCACGCCTTTATTGATCTGTTCATCCGTAACAGGTTCTTCTGTCACGGAACTGACCGCATACCAAGTACCTGTTGTTTCTGCTAGGAGCACCATATAGATCACTAGCATCGTTAAGATCGCTGAAACATCAAAGTGCAGGCCATAGTTTAGAAATACCAGTTTTGGCAGACTAAAGAAAGAAGCATCCGCCACCGACTGAAAATCAACGCCCCCCATAAAGGAAGCAATCACGGTACCGATAACCAAAGCAATAATGACCGAACTGATTCGGAAGTATTTTCCCATTCCCGGAAAATAATCGCCTAACATGGAAAACAAAATCAAAATCGCCGCAGTAATCGCAGCCAACAACATGTTTTGATTGGCACTTAGTGTTTCAGTGGCAGGATAGATATTGCTGGTAAAGGCCGTTGGCAGCAATGTCAACCCAACGATCATAATGATCGTTCCACTGACGATCGTAGGAATAAAATGACGAACGATATACTTATAAATGCCCGTAAAACCTAGTAAAATGACTGCTGTGGCACCTACGATGCTGGCTCCTAACACCGTGTCCATGCCGTTGGCACCAAAATAAATACCGATGATCGCTCCAACGGGGACAAAGGATGGCCCTTGACATACGGGTAATTTCAAGAAAAAGAGGACTTGGATCAAAGAAGCGATCCCTGCTCCTAAAAAGGTCGATTGGATCAAACCTGATGCATCTGAAGAGGACATCGCCACCGCCGTTGCGATAATAAATGGCGGCACATACACGTCCATTGCCAACACATGCTGCAACCCTAAAAGTACTGCTTGACCAAAGGGAATGTCTTCATTCATTCCGATCGTTAAATGTTTATTTTTCGTTGATTCCACTGTCTCATTCTCCTCGTTTTTCGTGTACTTTTTTTCCTTGGACCCAGACTTGGCGAATATTTTGCATCGTTGCTAAGTACAGGATTTTTTGTAATCTTGCTTCGGGTGAGGTGAACACACCGAAGTCAGGCAAAGGATTTTCTTTTTGTCGCGTATCGATCACTTGCACATCAAACGCATACCCTTCTTTGATGACACCTACTGGTAATTTCAGTGCCTCACCGCCGCCTTTTGTCGCCAATGAGAACGCATCGATCACGGATATACGAGAATCGGCTACTCCTCGTGTGTTTTGAGGAAGCGTGACATCCACGCCATCTTCTAACATTCTCGAAGACATCACAGCTTGTTTGATGTTGTCATACAAACTCGGTGAAAAACCGCCGGAGATATCCGTTCCTAAACCAATCGTGACCCCTTGCTCTTTCAAGCGCTTGATTGGGATCACACCATTGGCAAAGTAGGCATTTGAGATGGGACAGTGCGCAACTGCGGCGCCGCTTTCGACAAAACGGGCGCCGTCAGCTGGGCTGATGAAATTGCCATGAGCCATCACTGCTTTTTCTCGCAACAAGCCGAAATCTTGCAGCACTTCGGTATCCGTTTTGCCAAATCGCTCTTGAACAAAGTCATGTTCCCATTGCCCTTCACTGCAGTGGGTCTGAACATGGACATCATATTTTTGAGCCAATGCGCCTAACCCTGCCAAGCCTTCATCGGTACAGCTCGGGACAAATCGCGGAGTAACCACAGGATAAACGCCTTGAGGTGCGGTCTTTGCGATTGCTTGTACTTCTTGAATAAAACGTTCTGTATCCGCTAATGCCTCTTCTGTTGATGCGTCCCGATAAAAAGCAGGATTGGCTTGAGGATCGTCCATAACGACTTTTCCGACTAATCCCCGTTGACCAAGAGCGGCACAAATCTTCGCCAATTGAAGGCTCGCTTCTAGATGGATCGTTGCAAAATAAAGAACCGTTGTCGTTCCTCTTGCCAATAGCTGTGCCACCAAATCTTGATAGACAGCTTTGGCAAATGCTGGATCGGCATATTTTGCCTCCAGCGGAAACGTGCATTCATCTAACCAGACATTTAACGGTTCATCTAACGCGATCCCTGCTTGCGGCCATTGCGGTGCATGGACATGCAGATCGACAAACCCTGGTAAAAAGCACTGGCCTTCAGATAAAGCCTGAAGATTCTCTGATGCTTTTGCCAGCTCTGCCTCATACCCTTGATCTGTTTTGGCAGTGACTTTCGTGATGATCCCTGCGTCATCGACTTGAATCAAAGCTTCTTCTATATATTCTAGTTTTCCATCAGTTGGCGTATGGAAAACATCTCCTTTAAAATAGTGAATGGTTGCCATTTGTTTGATTTCCCCCGTTCTCTAAGACATTGTCAGGAAAAAGCCGTTCATTTAATGTTCCTTTTTCACTAACACGATGTTCTTATTTTAACGCTATTCGAAAATAGTGCAATAAAATTCACTATCATAAAGAAAGATAAAACGATAAACGTTCGGTTTTTATGCGATTTCAAAAAAAGACACCGTCTAGAAATAAGACAGTGTCAGTTAACGACGCTTATACTTTTGTTTTCTTTAGTTGCCGATAAAATACCACCAGTCCACCTACTAGCAAACAGAGTACTCCTGCAATCGAGCCCCATTTTGCTGGCTCTAAAAAGCTTTGGATCCTTGAGGTCTGATTCGTTGCCGTCGTTCCTGATAGCTGAAACAAGAAAGCCAGCGGCTGATGTTCAAAACGAAGAATAACAAATAGGAGTGTCATCAAAAGAAATTGATGTACCAGACTCCCTTTGCTTTGTGTGGCATACTTGGCTAAGCTCTGCTGTTCAATTGCTTCCGGTTTTGCCGCCAAATACTGTTTCGTGAGCCATTGATTCAATCCCGCATTAAAGAAACTAATGACAAATAAACTTATTGGGATCAAAAGATCGCTGCTAAATAGAAGAACACCAACCATCAATCCAAGCAAATACGCCGGTACTAACTGTTTTTCTAGCAAGCGTGCGAGTTTTCCTCCGAGAAACATTGCGCCAAAAAGGCCCAGTGCATAAGGCAAGTAAACGTGAGTACTAAGCACTTGTGCCCCAAATCGACCGGTAACATAGACCGAGCCGAAAAGAAAAAGAAAGTTACCGATCACTCCCCGAATAAAGGTGAGGATGTTCAAGTGAAGCGGCTGTTTCCACGAGCGGCTGCGTTTCGTTAAAGTGATCAGCAGCAAAGCAAAGAGAAACAAGAAGCCAGTAATCGCCCACTCAAACAGGGCATTCGACTTGATCAGCCTGGCTGCTCGCAAGCCAAACAGTAAGAGAAAGAAAAAGAAATACAACAAAAACTGCTTGTTGAATAACTGGTTGCGCTGCATCAACGGTCTTTTTGGGAGGTTGTTGAAGGTTTGACTACTCTTAGCTGCCAGCACAAAGAGTGCAAAATAACTGCCAAATAGGCCAACGCCTTGAAGGTCATCAGGCAACCGTAAGGCAAACAGTAAAACAAAAAGAAAGAACAGCGCCTCCTTCCAATCATTTTTCAGCGGCTGTTCAGTGAGCTTGGCTTTTTGTCGTACCATCAGATCAGCTGGCGGCAGCCAAGAAGCACTGATCCCCAACAAACCAGCAGCTGGCAAGAGTGCCACGCTCCACCAAGTGCTCAAGATACCTACCAATGCGCCGGCGCCGCCGATCAAGACACTTGCTGCTAACAATGATGGTGCAAAAAGCGCCGTAAGCGTCTGTAAGAAAAAGACCCCTGTCATGCGAAAGGTATAAAAGAGCGCAAAGGCTAATGCTGCACTTAGCGACTGCTCTTTGCTCAAAGATAAGAAATAAAGATACGGGATGATCGTGATCGTATTGCTGATGATCAAAAGTGCGGTATGGGATTTTAAAACTTTCATCGTCCGACTCCTTGCCTTGATTTAAAGTTCCATCTTTCTTCTATCCTACACTTTCAAGCAATCCTGTCAACTTGCGTGCCAAATTTAAGCAAAAAGAAACCAAGTGTATTGTCAAAAGACTGACACTTCGTTTCTTTTTCTTATTGCGATTTTCGGCTAGGAGCCAGTAGACTGAATCGTTTGCTTAATTGCCTGAATTTCTTCATATAACCCTTGAAACTCTTTTGCAAGCTCACTCATGATGTCTGCGCTCATCAAAAGATCTTCCGCATGACTTAATAGTAAGGACATCCAAACTTTGTCCCCTTGAGCTTCTTGTTGAACTAACTTCCGATGTGCCAAATGGGCTTCATGATAGTGTTCTTTTCCTTTTTCGATTGCTTGCAGTGCAGCCAGATTCTGGGCTTCTCTTCCTTTTTGAATACTTTCAAAAAAGCAACTTCTTGCCATACCCGCTTGCGAGATAATCTGAAAACAAATTTGTTCTTTTTCTTCCATTCTACTCTCCTATTAGTTCAAGTGCTTGTTCCAATGCTTTTTTTCCATCCATCATGCCATAGGTGCGCATGTCGATACTGGCTGCTGGACAAGCAACTAAGCCTTGGACTTCATTTAATCGGTAAGAAACTTGCGGTCCTAACAGTACGCAATCAGCATCTTTTGCTGCAGTCGTGACAGATTCAATGGAGAACGCATCGATCGCCACCGCTTCTCCTTTTTCTTGCGCTGCTTTCTTCATATTATTTACTAAGACGCCAGTAGACATGCCGCCAGCGCAAACTAACACTATTTTTTTCATCATTTTTCCTCCATTTTCTCGTTATTTGTTACTCAACGACTGCCGCTTGGGTTTGCAGATTCTTTTCTTCAGCTAGTGCTGCTTTGTCTTGCAGACGCATAAAAGGGATGTAGATGATGACACATAAGACAAATTGAATCAATTGTGCAATGATCCCTTGCCAGCCATTCACTAAGAAGCCACCGAAAATAATCGGAAAGCCAGTCGGGATATTGACTCCATTGTGATAAGGCAAAAAGCCGACAATTGTTAAGAGATATGCTGACAACACGGAAACAGCCGGTGTTAACATCAAGGGAAGCAGCATTCTGATATTCATCACCTGAGGAATCCCAAATTTGATTGGCTCAGAAATACCAAACATGGAAGGGATCAATCCAATTTTACCAACGGCTTTTAGTTGCTCTGATTTGCAGCCAAAAATAGCCAGTAAAGCGACTGCAAATGAACGAGCCCCGCGATTGTTCAAAATAAACCCAATCGTAAACAAATGTGGTAATGCTTGGCCGGCACTGTATGCCGCCAGATTATCAAGCGCTGGTTGGTAAAAGACCAACATCAAGATCGGATAAACAGCCAACACTCCGTGAATGCCAAAGAACCAAAGAAATTCGATAAACGCCACAATGATCATGCAGGCAAAAATATTCGCTCCTAGCAAGGTCAATGGAGCTTGTACCCAAGTATAGATCATATCTGTCAGTGTGCCGTAAGGAGTTGCCGCCATGCCCACATAAATGATGCCCATAATGGCTGAAACAATAATTGCTGGCACGATCGCTGCAAAGGATTTGTTGACGATCGGCGGTACCGAATCCGGCATTTTGATCATCAAATTCTTCTGTACACATAAAATGTAAATCCTGGCACCCAACAATCCGCCAAACATGGCGACAAACATCCCACCGGAGCCAAGGGTCGACAACTCCATCGTACGGGTTTCTTCTAAAGTCGAAATCGGACTCAAGATCAAAAATGATACCAAACTCATGATACCGGCATTTAGTTGATCCGCATTTAAATGCTCGGCTAATTTATAGCCAACTAGAAAGGCGACATAAACGGAAACGACATCGATCGTCATCGAGTTGACTTGGGTTAATAATGCTTTCACACCAATTTGTTCCATTATCTGTTGCGTTGCCCCAATGTCGATCGCATTGATCAAGGAAGCAATGGAACTGATCATCATGACGGGCATTAAGCCCATCATTGCATTGGCAATGGCTTTCATATAAATATTGTTTTGTACTTGAACGGCTGCAGCTAGTATTTTATCTTTCAGTGTATTCATAAGGTCCTCCTTCACTTAATCCCGCAAGTATTTATCTTTAAGCAGCTGGATTTTCTGCTGTGAAAAACCCAGTTCTTCTTTTACATACGTTTCAATCCCCCCATGAGCCTCAATCAAATCCAAAGCGGTTTGTAAAAAACACCGATCAGCTTCTTTGAAGTATCGCATTGCTGCCACAAAATCGGGGTTGTTCGTTTCTTCTTGTATCTGCTTGAGACTCTTGGTATTTTTCTCCCTTTTGTACTCGTTGGTCAGCAGGTAATCTTCCATGACCTCTTCATAACTGACACCCAACAGTAACTGAATCAGGGCAACCCCATACCCGGTGCGGTCTTTGCCACCACGACAGTGCTGAACCACTGCACCTTCAGCTTCCAAATGAATGGCCAATACTTCTTTAAAAACGGTCTTGCATTGACTGTTTTCAACAAATTCATAATTTTGCCGAATCATCAATTCTTTTGCAACTTCGGCGGTGATTTTTTCTGCAGAAAGCGCCATTGGCTCCCCTTCTTCTGAAGAAGCTAAAGCAGCAATATCAGCAATTGGCGTCAAATAAAGTATCTGAGCATTCCCAATGGGTTTGTCTTCATTGTCTGCTCTTTCTTGGGCATTGCGGTAGTCAATAATTTTCTCAATTCCCAGAGCTGCTAATTTTTTCTGATCAGCTTCTGTCAATTTGCTCAATTCGTCTGAGCGGTATAGTTTTCCAGTCACTACGTATTTGCCCTCTTTGGTCCGATAGCCGCCAAAATCGCGAAAATTATACGCACCTTCTAAGGTTACTTTTTCATTTGTCATACACTACTCCTTTAAATAATTAATGAACGTCATAAAGTCCGTTGTCGCAGCTAGTTTGTTTACTTTTTCAAACGAAGAACATTGTTTGATCAAATGATCATTCAGCGGTTTCACTTTTAAGTGATCTTGTTCAGCAATCACTAATAAGAAAACGAGACGAACCGTCTGTTTGTACCAGAACACTGGCTTTTTCAAGTTTGCAACGGCAATCACCGTTTCTGCACCAATCAGCGCATTGGGATGAGGGAAAGCGACTGACGGTAAGAAATCGGTTCCAAAAAAGGCTTCTCGTTCAAAAACCAACGTTTCAAAATTCTCAGGCATTGAATACTGTTCTTTGATTTGTTGGCATAAAAAATGCAACACCGCTTCTTTTGTTTCAAATTCTTGTTCACAGATGAATAACGATTCCTTAAAGTAGTTCAAAAGCACTTCTTCTGTGAAGATAGCGGCCAATGCGGCTTCGATCTTTTTGATCATATCCGGTTGCATAAAATAATCAACATTCATAACAGGAATCGTTCCTTCGTAAGGAAGTGGAATCGAAGAAAAGATAAAATCGAACTCCTGCTCTTCGATCATTTGCAAAAATTCATAAGGATTGCATACCGTGACTTTCTTGATATAATTGCGAAAATAAAACTCAAATTTCTCTTTAAGGAAGGTATTGGCCGCTCGGCCGAGGTCATTGACCACTAAAATATACTTGCGCTGTGTTTGCGAATCTTTCTTATTTAAAGCCACATCAAAGTGCATCGCCAAATAGCTGAGTTCATGATCACTGACGGTCTTTTCAAATTGCTTTGCAATGACTTGACCGGCAATAATGGCTAAATCATAAGCGACATTACAGTGTACCTTCACCTCATTCAACAAAGGATTTTTCAGCTCGATCCCCAATTCGATCCGATCGATCAGCGGAGCAAAGTGCAACATCAACATCGTTTGCAGATCCAAGTCCTTACTGAAATCGATTTGGCGGCTTTCCTTGATCGCTTTTAAAATTTTGCTGACCAATTCTGCTGCTTCATCTGAAACAGTCATCTTTTCATTTCTAGGGACTACTCGTTTGCCAACGATTTGCCCTAAAACATAATTTCGCTCGTATTCGGTAAAATGTACAGCACACTCTTTTTCAATTCTGGCTATGATTCGCTCTCCTAGTAATGTCTGTTCATCATTGGTCCTGCCGCTGATCGGTAGGTTTCGATCTAAGTAGCGGCCGCTTTGCATGCGTAAGACAGCGATCGCTAAATGATTCACCAGATTGTTCAAAATAGCCTCCGACATGGGGTAGGCTTTTTGCGAAAACTCCGACGAAACGATGGCTTTTATCTGCTGGTGAAGAAGCGACGGTGTATCTTCGCTGATTGTGCCCTCTTCTAACTGCTTGATATGGGTTCTTTGCAAATAATTACTAGCCATAAACCGTCTCAAGTCAAATTCGCTACCGCTAAGTTTCATTCCGTAATACGGCTTCGTTTGAATGGAGAGCTGGTAATGGCTTAGTATCCGTCGCAGCTTTTTCAATTCTTGAGATAGCTTACTCTGAGAAATGAATAAGCGTTCGCAAAGCATTTCGGATTTAATATACGTTTCTTCTTGAATAAAGAATTCAATAATTCTAGAAACAAAGTCGTCATTGTGGGACGCTTGTTCTTTCCTTCGCTGAAAAGCTTCTTCGTTCGTTATTTGTAAATACAACCCACTCCCTTTTTTCGCTTGAATCATACAACCGTATCGTTCTTGATGCTGGTTGATTTCTTCTGCATAACGGCGAACGGTTTTTCTGCTAACACCCAACTCGGCAGCAGCCGCTTTACTCGTCATAAAACCGTCATGCTCCGAAAGTGTTCTTAACAACAATAGGCTTAATTTTTCCATCTCTCTCTCCCTCGCTTACTAGTTTAGAGTCAAACCCAAGCAACCTCCATAGGTATATCTTCCCTTTCATTAAGGGAAATTTCTACAAGAAGTTGCTTGCCTTGTGCTTTGCTTCTTATCAAAAAAACGAATGGTCGTGACTTTCACTTTGTTGTTGCCACATATGACCGACCAATTTGTTTGAGTTTTCTTCTCCACAAAAAAAGACATGATCTTCACTCAATGAAGGTCATGTCTTTTTTATTTAGCGAACCTCGCTAATTTTCTCTACCGACTGTCGCACTTTTAATTGATGGGGACTAATTTTTCGATGGCTCGTTTCTGCTTGATTGGTGATGATGTCTGCTAGTAATTCAGCTGCTTCATAACCGATTCGTTCCATATCTTGGGCAACGGTTGTTAATTCAGGCGTTACGTAGCTAGCCAAAATAATATCATCGAACCCGATGACCGAAATATCTTCAGGAACCCGCAAGCCCATGTCTTTGATTCCTCGTATCGCTCCGATTGCCATAATATCACTAGCACAGAACAGTGCAGTGATTTCTTGATTATTTTCTAACAGATTTTTACAAATCAAATAGGCAATTTCTTCTTCATAGTTGGCGTACTGGATATACGACTCATTCACTAACAAGCCATGCGCTGCCAAAGAAGCGCGGTAGCCTTTTTCTCTAAGTTCACTGACATTGGCATCACGACTCCCGTTGATCATGCCAATTTGTCGATGATTATTGGCAATCAAAAAATCCACAGCTTCTTGCGCCGCTTTTTCATTGTCAATCGAAACCAAGCCGATCTTAGGATTGTCGATTTCCATATCAATCAGAACTGTCGGCAAAGAGGTTTGCTGTACTTCCTGGTAGTAAGGATCGGTGGTTTTTAACCCTTGGATCACTACACCAGTGATATTGTGCTCATTGCAGAACTGACTAAACGTCTTTTGCTTTTGTTTCTCAGTACTTGTCCCATAAAAGACAAACTCAAAATCTGACTGATCCGTATAACGATAGACCCCATTCAACACTTCCAAAGGCATCGTTGATTTTCGGTTGAAATTCAACTCATTTAAAATCAAGGCGATGGTTTGTTGTTTCTTCGAAGACAGTGTCCTTGCTGCCATGTTTGGGGAATAGTCTAATTCTTTCGCTATTTTTAAAATTTCTTGCTTGGTTTGTTGGTTGATATCACTATACCCGTTAAAAACTTTGGATACAGTCGCTATTGATACACCGGCTGCCTTTGCCACATCGCGAATCGTTGTTCGCATTTGCTATCTCTCCTTTATCCAAATACCACCATCAGTCTTCGTAGCGAGCAATTGGGTTGTCTCCGCTAACTGACAGTCAATATGGCGATCCTTTAAACTGATTTTAACAGGTTCTCCTTGATAAAAGAGCGTAAATTTTAGTTCTTTTATTTTCTGTGGCAAATGATTCGCTAATCGCAGGCCTTGATCGTAATACAACCCTGCAAAACCGTAAATCAAGCTCAGCCAACTTCCCCCCATATTTGCTGCGTGAATGCCATCGACAACATTTTTTTGGAGATCCGTTAAATCCATCAAAGCCGTATCCATAAAATAACGATAGGCTTTTTCAGAATCCCCAATTCGACTCGCCATCACGCTAAAAATAGAACGAGACAAGGAGGAATCATGCGTCGTCACTTGTTCGTAATAGTCATAATCTTTTTTTAATTGCTCAAGACTGAAGTCTCCTGTATAGAGCATTTGGGCTAAAACCGTATCGGCTTGCTTACAGACTTGATGTTTGTAGATGACCATTGGATGATAATGCAGCAGGAGAGGATACTTTTCAGCAGGTGTAGTCTCAAATGGCCAGACTGCTTGTTCTAAGAATCCATCGTCTTGCTTCGTAATCCCTCGCTGTTCATCGTAACCAAAGTACATTAAGTCGGCTGCTTGCTGCCATGCACTAATTGTTTCTTGGTATTTACCATACCGCTGTGCTAACTCAATGGCATAATATAGATTATTTTGAACCATTTTATTCGTATAAAAATTATTATTAACAAGGGCACTGTACTCATCAGGTCCAGTCACTCCATTGATGCAAAAGGCAAGTTTGCCCTCTTTTTCTACTAGATCGCCATAGCTCAACCAGAATTTCGCCGTTTCAAAAACAACTTCACTGCCAACCGTTTCGATGAATGCCTGGTCGCCAGTCACTCGTTCATACAATTGGAATGCATAAACGATATCCGCATTGATATGGACTTGGGCAGTTCCCGCTGGATAATAAGCACTCGTCTCATTTCCATCAATTGTTCGCCAAGCAAACAAAGCACCCTCTTGGCTTAGCTCCTGCGCCCGTTGTTTGGCTTGCGGCAAGATCTTCCCGCGATAGGAAAGCAATGCTTTGGCTATTTCAGGGTTCGTGAAAATAAAAAATGGCAACAGATACATTTCCGTATCCCAAAAGTAATGCCCTTCATATCCCTCGCCAGTCAATCCTTTGGCTGCGAAATTTGTTCTGCCGTCTCGCCCCGCACCTTGATTCAAATGAAACAAATTGAACCGAATGCCTTTTTGAAGAACTGGATCTCCTTCGATTTGGATATCACTTGCCGCCCAAAATTGCTGATAACTTTGTTGCTGCTCTTGCAAGAGAACTTCAAAATCGGCAAACTCTTGGTTAAAAGGTGTTTCGTGATTTTGATTATCTTCAAGTAGTTTCATTTGGAAAACCGTCGTAAGCGTTTCCTCTGCTTGTAATTGCTTTTCGCCATTGATCACTCGAATTGCTATACTTCGTTGACTATTTTCAGCAGTCCAAATCGCATAATCCTGATAATCAGCTTTTCGTAAGTGATGTGCTTTACTGGCAACCCGAGGATCATCTGTTTGAACAATTGCTGCTTTTTGTTCTAACGGATGTGTCATGGAAATTGGCTCTGAGAAATTGGTGTTCTTAATTTGATACTGACAGACGTAGAGTTCACTTCGTGTCACAGAGGCAAACGACTGCATCACCAATTCAAAAGTTTTACCTAGTGGCGTTACTACTTTATAGGATTCATCCAACACGCCTTTTTCCAAATCCAAAGTCATTTGTATAGGCTTTACTTGCCATTCTGAAGCACTAGAGTCCTCGTCACCAATCTGTAAACGTACGCCTCTTAGATTCGGCAGCTTGATGATCGTCTGATGCTCTTTGGCATAGCCGTATGCCCATTCACCATATTGGATCGGCTCACTATCAAAAAAGCCATTAACAAAGGAGCCTGGGTTTCCCTCGTAAAGCTCATTAACTTTTAAAGGATGCCCTGCCCGCACGCCAATTTGACCATTGCCAACTGCAAACAATGTTTCTAAGTATTCAGGGGTTTGATGAGAAAGTTCCTGTGTTCTTACTTTAAATGAATCATTTTTCGCCATCCATTCGCACTCCTTGTAAGAAATATTTGTTGAACAGCAAGTAAATGATCACAATGGGAATGATCGTGATCACACTTGCCGCCATCGTCTGATCCCATCGTACACCACCATTTCGACTTTGGAAAGTCTGCAACCCTAGAGTCAAAGTATATTTACTTGGCGTGGTCAAATAGAGCATTGGTTTCATGAATTCGTTCCAAAAGCCCATAAAAATAAAGACAGCTTGTGTTGCGATGGATGGTTTTGCTAATGGCATCACGATACGAAAGAATGTTTGAAATCTGCCGAGACCATCGATTGCCGCAGCTTCTTCCACATCTTTTGGAAAAGATAAAAAGAATTGACGCATCATAAAGATATTCCCGATGTTGATCGCAGCTGGTAAAATCAACGCTGAAAAACTATCTAACATTCCTAGATTCATCAAGATTAAGTAATTTGGAATCAACAAAACCTGAGCTGGCACCATCATCAATGCCAAAAACCCATAGTAAATTCGTTCACGCCCCGGAAAATTTAATCTTGCTAAGGCATAACCTGCCATCGTGTTTAATAAAATATTGATGGTCGTTCCAATAACGGATATAATCACGGAGTTTAGAAACCAACGCATAAACAAAGAAGAGCGCCCCAAGACATATCGAAAATTGTCTAAAGTAAACTCATTGGGGATCAAACTCATATCCCCGGAAACAATTTCTCTATAGGGTTTGAAAGATGCAGCAATTGCCCAGACAAAAGGATAAAAGGTCAGTACTGCATAAAGAATCAAGATCGTATAGAGCAAGATCTTTAAAATTTTTGTTTTCTCTTTTCCTCTCACGTACGTTACCCTCTTTCTTTGTTCAATTTTTCTGCTAAAAGTGACGTGATAAAGATAATAATTGCTAAAACGATCGCTAATGCTGCCGCATACCCCATCGTGTTCATTTGTCCAAAGGCGTATTGGTAAATCATTAGTGACAAGGTCAGAGTCGAATTGTTGGGTCCCCCTGATCCGTTCGAGAAGATATACGCCTGGTCAAACATCTGAAAGGTACCAATGATCCCCGTCAGCAGTACATAGGTAGTGATTGGGCGTAGATAGGGAATCGTGATATACCGTAATTTATCCACGGTTGTCGCACCATCGATCTCTGCTGCTTCGTACAAAGAATGAGGCAGATCAACTAAAGAAGCCAAATAGATCGTCATATAATAAGGCACGGTCGACCAGATATTCATTACCATAATCACTTTCAACGCATAGGCCGGTTCTTGTAAAAAATTGATTGGTTCTGAGTAAAATCCTAAATTCATAAATAAGTCATTGACTGGACCGTAAATATTAAAAATAAACATAAAGATGATCGTCAATGCTGAACTAGAGGTTAAAGTTGGCAAAAAATAAACCATCCGAAACAGTTTCTTCCCCTTGATTCCTTTGCTGCTTAAAATATACGCGATAATCAAAGCAAAAATCGTTTGTAACGGAACGACGACCAAGGCAAACGTGGCCGTATTTCTAAGAGCGATTCGCGCTTTTTGATCGGTGAAGATACGTAAATAGTTTTCTATCCCTTTAAAAGAAAATGTATTGGTAAACAAATTGACGTCGTTGAAAGATAGATAAAAAGCAAAGAGAACAGCTAAGACGAAAAAGATTCCTACGACAATGATTGCTGGAGCCAGAAAGAGCCACGCTTGTCGGATTTCTTGCCATTGGCTTTTTGTATAGTTAGTTTTTTTTCGTTCCATCATGTTGTCACCTTTCCCAAAAGAAAAGAGAGAGGAGTTCCTCTCCCTCGTTCAAATTCAGACTAGTTTGCTGTAATATCTGCGTTCGCTTGTTCATCAGCAGCTTCCATTGCTTCTTCAAAGGTCATGTTTCCATTTAAAGCATTCGGTAAAAAGTTTTGATAGGCTTTGTTGATCGTATCTAAAGTGGTGCCCTTTTGCCAAATCGTTGCATAATCCCAAGCCTCTAGGTGAACATTCAAGTCACTGTTTTCTGTGATTTTGGCCGCATCTGCTACATCTTGACGACTAGGTAATGTCCCGGTTCCTTCAACCCATGCTTGCATACCGCTTTGACCAGTAGCGTGTTGAATCCATTTATCTGCCAAGGCACTTTTTTCAGTCCCAACATATTTTCCCCAACCGACAGAAAACATCATTGACCCTTCCGTTCCTTTATACGTTGGCATTTCTTTTACAACAAAAGGAATATCAGGAAATTCTGTCTTAAGTGTCTCATACACCCAGTTTCCTTCATCCATGATCGCAATTTTTCCAGAACCAAAAGCTTCGCCGTTCCAACCTGTTCCGATATCTTGCGGTGTAACAGCTGCTTTCGTATCGACCAACTCTTTTAAAATAGAAAGATTATCAACTACTGCTGGATCAGCCAAATTAGCCGTCCCATCTTCATTGATTGGTTGAGCATTTTCCCGCGTTGCAAGATGATAGTTGCGAGCCATATCTTGGTTATAGCTCATGGCAAAAACATTTCCGTCACCATACGCCTCATTGATTTTTTCTTGGAACGACGGCAGCCACTCAACATACGCTTCAAGTGTGTCTGGCACTTCATCGATCGACACACCCGCTTCTTCAAAAATCGCTGTATTGAAATAGAGTGCTAAAGTTGACATATCTTTGGGAACAGCCTGCAGTTGTCCATCCGAAGTCGTAAAAGCATCGATCAAGCTATCATAAAACTGCTCACTTTCAAAATTAGCCGGATCCAGCTCTGCAAGTGTGCCATTCTCTGAGAACCATGGGAACATATAGGCATCCACGTAAAAGACATCTGGTGCCGTTCTACCAGCCATGTCAGCTTGAATTTGGGTATTATAATCGGTATATACTTTCTTTTCAACTGTTGCACCCGTTGCTTCTTCAAAAGATTGGATCATCTCATCCAACGATTTTTCTTCTGCCTCGTTGCCACCCCAAACACCGATCGTTAACGAATCCCCTGTGAAATCCGTCTGATCTGTCGAACTACTGGTGTCTTCGTTTCCCCCACAAGCTGCCAGCACCACTGCTGCAGACAATAGAAGCCCTGTTCCTACTACTTTTTTCCATCCAGTCATTTTATTTCCCCCTAAAAAGTGATTTTGATTTGTTCTTCAAGCAGATAAACCTTATCAAAAGCGATAAACTCAATCGCTTGCTCCCCATGGTTGGTGACCGTAAAACCTTCCTGTGTGACCTCAATCTTTAATGGCTGTTGGTGCCACATAATACCAAATTCAAGTGCTTCCCAAGCCTTTGGTAAATGTGGTTCGATTCTTAACTGGCCGTCTAAACAACGGACACCACCATAGCCGAAGACCGTCATTTGCCAAATACCGCCGAGTGATGCTGCATGAATCCCTTCATTGGAAGACAGCATATTTTCTCCCATATCAATGTTGATTGCTTGTTGAAACAAATCATAAGAAAGTGCTATTTCCCCTAAATCAGCAGCGAGGATGGCATGTGTCGATAAGGATAAGGAAGAATCATGCAACGTTTTCGGCTCATAGTAATCCCAATTCAACCGTTTCTCTTCTTTTGGAAAAAGGTTCTCAAATAAGAACAAGAGCAAAAGAACATCCGCTTGTTTCGAAACTTGCATCTCGTTGACCTGTTCTAAGTTATACTCATGGAACAGTGTGCCTACTTGCGAATCATTTTTATATTTCGTGAGATCGATCTCTTTTTTCGTCAAATAGGTATCATCTTGCGGGATGATTCCCGCTTCATTCGGTTGCGGTAAATAAATAGCAGCTACTTTTGCTTGCCATTCTTGATAAGCTTCATTTAATGGTAATTTTTCAGCTAGTTTCGTAAATTGTTCTGGCTGGTTCTTTTTCAACTCTTCATACAATGAAATAGCTAATTGAATGTTCCAGTGCGCAGTATGATTCGTGAAAGCATTATTATCGACATGCTCCTTATATTCATCTGGTCCGACTACGTCTAAAATTTCAAAGCGCTGGTTTTCTTCGGACCACTCTAAACGACTCGCCCAGAAGATCGCCGTATCAAAAATCACTTCATAGCCTTTTTCCCATGCAAATTGTTGATCATTCGTTACATCAATAAATTGTTTGATGCCGTAGGTGACATCGCTGGTAATATGCTGTTCAATAAATCCTGACCAAATTTTCGTTGGTAAGCCCGTAAGGATATCCGCAGCGCCCCAAACTGGCGTAGTCTCACCATCTTCAGGCCAAGCAGCTTCCCACGGAAATTGGGCGCCTTGATAACCGTTCTCAGTAGCTTTTTTATGGGCACCAGCCAAACCTAAATAGCGATAAGTCACTAATTTTTTGGCGATTTCTGGGTGTGTGAAGGTAAAATATGGCAGCATAAAAATCTCTGTATCCCAAAAGGTATGTCCTTTGTACCCTTCCCCAGATAGGCCTTTGGCACCTATGTTCATGCGTTCGTCATGGGCTGGTGTCATCACATGTAGATGATATTTTGCAAAATGAATCGCTAATTGATCTAGTGTGTTCTCTGTCTTGATTTTGATTGGAAAGACGGACCAGACTTCTTTGTCCCATGCCGCTGCTGAAGCTTTTGCTAATTCCTGATAACCGTTTTTGCGAATCTCTTTCAGCTCTTCAAGGGCAATCTTCTTCAAATCTTGTGGTGTCTTTCCTAAATGCTCTTTATCGATCGTGGTATAAACAGAAGAAAACTTCTCAAGCTTCAACGTCTCATTAGGTGCCAAGGTTTGCCAGTAACGATTGTAGATTTTCCGTCTTCCCATCTCGATCCGCTTCTTGGTTCCATCATAGCAATCTTCTGTTTTTTCTAGATTATGTGCTGTCGAAAGAACAAAGGCGATCTTAGATTGAGTGGTCTTTGGCATCATTTGTAAGAAACGATTTTCTGTTAATGATTTGTCACCTTCAGTAAAATGCTGTGAGCCGCTATTTGTCTTTTGTCCGTCAATACCAGAAATAATTTCCAACGTGACTTCTTTTCCTAAATTTTCGACCAGCACTTGTTGCGCAAACACATGCTTTTGGGCAAAGGAAACACATCGCTTAAAGGTCAGTTCGACATTAATCTGACCATGTTTCCATTGAAAGGAGCGCGTGAGTTCCCCAGTTCTCAAATTTAAGACACGTGAATAGTTTGAATATTTGCCTTTTGATAAATCTAATCGTTCGCCATCAAAAAGGAGCTCCATTCCAATCATATCCGGCACATTAGGAAGCTCAGTCACTTCATTTTCGTCGAATTTATTAAAGGTTCCTGCAACAAAAAGATTACGCGTTTCGCCAACATATTTCTCTTCTGTCACAGAGCGCATCCCCAGATACCCGTTGCCCAAACACATGATGGCTTCTGCTTTGCCTAACCATTTTGTATCAAAGGTCTTTTCCGTAATTTTCCAAGGGTCTTCTTTTAAATACTGCATCGCTGTCTCCATTTTTTCCTCCTACTTCTTCAGAAAACGTTTTAGTTTCTTTCAAAAATTTTTTATTTATAAAAATAGTTAATGGACCGAAACAAAAGTACAATCAAGCCCATGAAATAACTACCAATTACTAGGACAATTGCTGCGTTAAGAAACACCCATCCTACGATCAAGTGGAGTGGCGCATAGTAAGCATAATCTCTAATTATTTTTGCGGCTTGGTATTCGTTTCGCCACTTCCAAGCAATAAGACTCGCACTAGCCCAAGCAAAAATAACTAACAAAAGTAGCGCTTGTGTATTGATCTCCAATAAAGGATTCCCTGTTAACAACTCATCGAAGGAGGTTTCGTTCATACTGATCATTCCCCTGTTTCTTATTGAACCCCACTACACTTTGTCCTAAAATGTCGTGTAACGTTTTTTTCGTACCTAGATAGAGGAAGAAAGAACCAGTGAAAAACAACCAACCGATCATTGGTAAAAAGTAGAGCAATTTTGCTACTTCCCTCATTCCTACAGTTAATAAATTACGTTGATTCGTAAAAACAACGAGTTTCGCAAAATGTTTGCCAATCGTTTTCCCCTCAAAACTACTCAAACAAATCATGTTGTAGACCACAAAGAGAAGTTGTGGCAAGACAATCGTTACTCCAGCAGGTACCATTAGGAGATAGCTAAGCATGGTACTTGGTAAAAAAATGATCATGCAATCAATCAAAAATGCTAGCAATCTTAGTAACAGCATATTTGTCCCCCTCTTTTCGAAAACCTTTTCGTTACATCCACATATTACCAGACATCTTTTCTCTATTCAAGCGTTTTCATAAAAAATAATGTTTATTTTTTCCGATTTCCTAATGGAAAATCGCGTGAACACTAAAACGTTTTAGATTGTCTGTTTTTTTGCAAGCGATTTGGTTGGGAACCAGCTTTACTTGTGATACCATGAAGCAAATACGAAAGAAGGCGATTTCTTGGATTTATGGCTTACAAATGTACAACTTGAGACGAGTTATTTAAAAGAAGGCGATTGGTCTTATGGAACCAAAACAGAAAATACAGCAATCGGGATCAATGATGGAAAAATAGCGGAGATCGTGCCGATGACCGAATGGCAGGCATCAAGCGAAGCGACGATCATTGATGGGGGAAATCAGTTATTGTTGCCAGGATTGATCGAAAAACATTGTCATTTGGACAAAAGTAAATTAGGTACTCCTTGGCGTCCAGTAACGCCGGCAGCTAGCTTGGTGGAACGATTTGAAACTGAGATTCCCCAATTAGATGCCTTGCCGTTATCGATCAAAGAACGCGGACAAGCGCTGATCGATTTAGAACTGCCTCATGGTGCGGTGATGTTCCGCTCACATATTGATATTGAACCAATGACTCAGCTGCGTTATTTTGATGCGATTACCGAATTAGTTGCCGAACAACCTTTTGGCTCGGAGTTGGTCTTATTCCCACAACATGGCTTATTGCGCTCAAATGCTGCTTCTTTGATTGAAGAAGCCTTAGCAACGGGCAAAGCATCTTTTATTGGCGGTGTTGATCCTTATACACTCGATCAAGATTACCAGGCTTCCTTACGGACAACTTTTGAACTTGCTCAAAAAGGACCTGTCGGGATTGACCTCCATCTTCACGATCGGCAAGAAGCTGGCAGAGCGACCGTCAAAGAAATGATTCGTTTGACGAAGGAATTCAATATGCAAGGAAATGTGGCGATCAGTCACGCCTTTGGTCTAAATGACTTTGAAGGCACAGAACGCAAAGAAGTCTTTCAAGCCTTAGCAGATTTAGAGATCCACATCATTTCAAGTATTCCCATCAGCCCTGGCACGATTCCACCGCTTAAGGAATTGCAAAGCTATGGCGTTGCTGTTCATATTGGTTGCGACAACGTCTATGATTCTTGGTCTTCTCTAGGAGATGGTTCTTTACAAGAAAAACTGGCCCGCTATTTAGAGATTTTTGCCGTCAAAAGTCAGGAAGACTTGACGCAAGCATTAGGTTTAGTCACGGATGGCAAAGTCCCATTGGATAAAAACGGTGCGCAGCAATGGCCTAAGGTTGGTGATTCGGCTGATTTCTTACTGACACCAGCTACTTGTACGGCAGAATTCGTTGCCCGTAAAGGCTTCGTCAGCAAAAGCTTTTATCACGGAACAGTTGTTTTCACCGCATAAATCTTACCTATATAAAAGGCATCTGCGCTTCTTTTTAGAGGCGCAGATGCCTTTTTTCAGGAATAGTCGTTTGCTAATTGTACATAGTCTTTCAGGTAAATGAATCAACCTGCTGCTTCATAAACTCTTCTATTTCACTTTTTAGTGGCATTCCTGTTTGAGCCCCCAGCTTTTGAACGGACAGACTAGCTCCATTATTCGCCATAGAAACGGCTTCATAAAAATCGGCTTCTTCCCCTAAAGCTGCTGCCAAGATACCATTAAAGGTATCCCCCGCACCGGTAGTGTCTACAACTGAAACTTTGTTCGATGGAATCGTCACAACTTGTGACTTTTCTACAAATGTTACCCCTTTGCTTCCTCGTGTGACAACGATTCGCGTGGCATATTTTTTTTGCCAATCAGCAATGACCTGCTCAATTTCGTCTTCCAAAATGGCCTCTTTACCGATCAAAGCGGCAAATTCCGTTTCATTTGGTGTCAAAATATCAATATACGGCAGGAGTTCCGGTACGATTTCATTGTAAGGAGCAGGATTCAAAATCGTTAGAACTCCTTTTTTCTTGGCAAGAATCAATGCTTGTTTGATTGTTTCCACAGGAATTTCCAGTTGAGTAAGTAAGATATCCCCTTGTGAAAGTTCACTCATTGTTTGCTGAACGTAGGCTTCATCGATCAGTCCATTCGCACCGGGGACGACAGTGATACAATTATCCTCTGCTAATTTAAAAATACTCGCAATTCCTGTGAACATATTTTTTTCACGGGAAACAGACGATAAATCGAGAGCTTCTCTGCTGAGGTGCTGAAGAACCTTTTCCCCAAAAGTATCTTCCCCGATTTTCCCTAAAAATTTTGTTGATGCACCGTAACGAGAAGCTGCCACTGCTTGATTTGCTCCTTTGCCCCCGACAAAATAATCAATTTGCTCCCCAATGATCGTTTCGCCGATCCTCGGCATTCGTGTTGTCGTGATCACGATATCCATGTTCACACTACCTAAAATCGTTATCTTACTCAAAAAATCACCTATTTCTCTTGAATATATAAAAAGGGCCAAAGGCTTCCCGACCCTCAATGGTCGTTTCACCAACCTTTAAAAACCCTGTTTTTACAAATAATCGCTGCATGGGCAGATTGGTATGATTTGTGATTGAAAGAAGTGTTTCCCCTTCATCACACTGTTGTTCCAAACAGCTTCTGATCCACTGGCGGCCAAAGCCTTGCCCCGCTTGAGATGGTCTCGCAACGAGTCGCTGAATCGTTCTTATCCCATGATATTCTTTGCTACAATTTGACAATGAGTCAACTGACAAAACACCGGCACTTACAATGTTTTTATTTTCATCCTTCAACACAAACAGTTCCTTTTTCTCGATATCCTTCGCTAAGATTTCTAGGGAGGGATAAGTATCAGTCCACTGGTAGATTTTCCTTCTATTCATCTGCTGCTTTGCTTCGATGAACAGTTGAAAAATCTCTGCTAATTCTTGTCGTGACGCCCTTTGAAGTTCATTCATGACTCTAGTAAGGGAGCAATACCAACGACAAAATGACCACTGCTATAATCCCAACGATCGTTGGAACGCTGGTTCGTTTCAGTAACCGAACAGGGCTGACGTCGATTGAAGAAGACACAATCATAATTACAGCGGCAACTGGTGAGATCGTTCTGCCAAGATTGGCGATCATCTGCATTGGCAAGGCGATCAAAATCCCGTCAATTCCCGCTTTAGCGGCAATATCGGGAATCAGTTCAATCACAGCGTAAAACATCGCCAATCCTCCGCCACTCAAAATACCGAACAATGCGGTTGCGCCGCTGAATATCAATGCCGTTAACACGCCAGCAGATTGAGAATTTTCTACCGCACTCATTAGTGAATCAATCACTCCTAAGCTTTGGATAGCTGTGGTAAATAATGATCCACCCACAACCAACATGACTACTTGACTAAACCCTTGTCCCATTCCTTTGAATAGTTCCACTGCACTTTCTTGCGCGATTTTGAAAGATTTCTTTCTCAAACATTCAATCAGTAATGCGACAAAAAAGGAAATCATCGTTAGGACGAAAATATCCATTGTTACACCTTCTTTGAATATACCGATTATACCAACGATAATGATCAACACCAAAGGAAGTAGTGGTAAAATTGCATAAAATCCAGGAACAGCCGTTTCTTCTGACTTACTTTCAATTTCTTTTAGTTCTACAAAGGCATCTTTGCCTTCTTTTTTATCACAATACGTTTGCCAAAAGTAATGAACAATGGCCATGATCAGCAATGTTGGGATGGAAATTTTCGCATGGTACAGAACATAAGTTAAGATGTTGTAATTCAATGTCTGAGCCGCAATCACATTATCCGCACCTAATGGCGTCGGCATGATCGTGGCAGTCATTGCGATAACTCCGGCTGCTGTTAAGGAAGAGATACCAATCCCTTGAAGCAGTGGATAAAGGATTGCCATCAAAATTATTGCCAAACTAGATGCACTTGGGACGACTAACGACATCAAATTCCCTAATAAGAAAACGATCGGAATAAATAATGCCTTAGACTTGATTTTGGTCATTGGCTGAACCAGGATATTGACAGCTTTTTGATTGGCACCAATGAGATTCATATAACCTGAATATCCGAATAAGATCATGATCACTAGACCAGCAGAACTTACTTGAGAGATGATCGTATCTTTAAGCTTTAAAAAAATATCGAATAAGGCCAAGCCAGTCCCTTCGCCTTCTGGGTAAAGCGGATTTCCTAAAGCAACGGATGCACAAAGCAAGACAAGTGCCCCAATAATCAAAATCAATGCTGGATTATAACTCTTAATAATAAAATATCCGACGATCCCCAAAACAACGAGTACTAAAATCGCTTCTATCATTTCTTTCCCCTCCTATTTACACTTGCTGATTGCCTGTAAAAACCATTCTTTAAAGAGCGCTTCATCGATATCGACACAAACACGGCAATTGTTTTTCTGCTTCAGACGATTGTTGAGATCGACAATTGTCGCACCTGCTGTGTAGGCTCCTTGTGTTTCGATCGCAACAAAAGTCTCTTGAACAGTGAACATCTCTGGACACAAAAGATAAGCGATCGCGCAACTGTCATACATTTTCAGCCCCGTGCCAAAACTGCCACCACGGTATTTTTTGAATAATTGAACCATCATATCTCCGGTTTGATTCATTTCTTTGATTTTTGCACTGTCTTCTGGGTAAACAAGCGCTTTGGCGCCCACATCTAATGGTGCTACAGAAAGTGGTAAGCCGCTCTCAAAAACAATCGTTGCAGCCTCGGGGTCAATCGCAATATTGAACTCTGACAATACACCAAAGTTTCCTCTGCCTAAGGCTCCGCCCATTAAAACGATCTCATCGATTTTTTCTTTGACTTCTGGATAAATCTTAAGTAAAAGAGCAATATTCGTTAGAGGACCTAATGCGACAATTGTGATTTTTTCTTTATTCTTTTTGATCGTTTGATACATCGCTTCCACAGCTGAAGTTTCCAGCAGCAATGAACGATCTGGTTCTGGAAATGAATAGCCGGCCATTCCTGTGACCCCATGAACATCGCTGGCATCTTTGACTGCTCGCGTTAGTGGCTGAGATGCACCTTGTGCTGCTGGAATCGACAAATCCCAAAAGGAAAGCAGTTTCAGTAAATTATTGGTGACATGTTCAATACCGACATTTCCGGCCACTGTCGTGATCAACTTGACCTCCAAGACTTCACTAAATAGAGCAATTCCCAACGCAACTGCATCATCGATCCCCGGATCCGTATCAATAATGACTTCTTTTTTTGACATACGTATTCTCCTCTCACCTTTGATAAAACGTTTTATCATTTTTCTAAAAAAAAGCGAACATCTGATAAAGCGTTTTATCTAATGTTCACACAAAGAATAGCATCGTTTTAAAGCGCTGTCAATAGTAAAAAAAGAGTTTCGCTAGGAAACTCTTTCAGTCACACTGTTCTTTTTTATCAATCTAGGTGTCAATTGGACGTAACGTGGCTTCTGTCCGCTGATTGCATTCATCAAGGCAAGAACCGTTTTTTCACCTAAATCATTTACATCTTGTTCCACAGACGTTAGAGATACTTCTAAAAGATCATTCAAAACAAGATTGTCGTATCCTACGATCGAAACATCCTCTGGAACCTTGATTCCTAGTTCTTTGGCACGCTTCATAATTCCCAATGCAATCAAGTCGTTGCCAGCAACAATGCCGGTTACATCTCGGTTTTTTAGGAGAATGTCTGCTTTTTCATAGGCGTCTTCAAATTGGAACTTTGTTACCACATGCCAACTGTCTTTTCGTTGGAGATTGAATTCCTTCAGCGCATCTAAATAGCCTTGGTATCGATACACACAATTGATATTTTTATCAGGGTTCATCATCGTGCCGATCTTTTTGTGTCCTTTTTTTATTAGCTCACTGGTAGCAATATATCCCCCATGCCGATTATTATAAAAGACTTGATCGACCTCAAAGTTATCTATTCCTCTATCAACCAAAACGATTGGAACCGAAAGATTCTTCAATCGTTCTTTGGTTTGTACCTCATCCGCGTAGGATTCGGTTGAAAGGGCGATGATCAACGCATCAACGTTGCGGTCAATCAGGAGCTGAATCAATTCCTTCTCAACGTCAACTTTATCATCTGAGTTGACCAAAATCAGCAGATACCCCTGTTTTCGCAGCAAATCTTCTAAGACCTTGGCCAAGTTGGCAAAAAAAGGATTGTTGATATCTGGGATGATCAGTCCGATCGTATTGGTTTTTTTCAAAACCAGGCTTTTAGCCGCAGCATTCGGCGTATAATTGTTTTCTGCCGCCAAGCGCTTGATTTGCTGTTTTTTTTCTTCTGTGATCCGAATCGGTTTGTCATTTAACACTTGAGAAACGGCTGCGATCGATACACCTACTTCTTTTGCAATGTCTTTTAATCTGACTTTCACTGAATACCCCTTTCGCTTTCCTAATTTTGTAAATGAACCAAGCACTCAATCTTATGTTTTCAGTAAATCCTTTTTATACTGCTGAAAAAACGGATTTGAGAATTAGACAAAGATGATTGATTAAAGATTATACTGTTTTTTTGAATTCCTCTTAGATGTTCCACCTCACCCAATCAGCAAACAATTCTGGCCAACGGACAACCGATGCTTCGATCCCGTGTTGATTGCCGTTGGCGGTTTCCGGTGTTCCTAAACTTAGTCCATGACCACCGCGAGGGAAAATGTGCAGCTCATAAGGTATATTAAATTTGCGCAGCTGTTCGGCAAAAAGGAGGCTGTTTTCCGCCAAGACTAATCCATCTTCTAACGTATGCCAAAGAAACGTCGGCGGTGTCTGTTCATTGACTAAAGTCTCTAAAGACAAAGCCGCTTTTTCTGTTTCATAGCGATCTGCTAATAATGAACGGAAGGAATCTTGGTGCCCAAGTTCACCACTAGATAAGACCGGATAACTCAACAGTAACCCGTTAGGTCGCCATTCTTCATTGGCTCCTTGTAAAGCCTCTGCTAGAAAAGGTTGCTGCCAAGACACACCCAGATTAGCAGCTAAGTGACCACCAGCTGAAAAACCGGCAACAATGATTTTTTCAGGATCGACGTGCCAGACCTCATGATTGGTGCGCACAAGACGAACGGCAGCCGCCAATTCCTTTAAGGCTAACGGATAGACAGCCGGTTTGATACTATAATGCAACACAAAGGCTTGGAAACCAAAGCTCATCATTTTGATGGCGATGGGTTCCGCTTCGCGATCAGACAACATTTCATAGCCGCCGCCAGGACAGATGATGACCGCTGGTCGAACACGATCTGGTTCCATTTCAGGAGAATTTTCCATGACATACGTGGTTAAACTGGCTTGGCTTTCTGGTAAAAGTGCGGTTCTTTTTTCATGTATCACGGATTGCGCCTCATTTCATTGTAATTTTATAGACGATTGGTTGGTCGGTTTCAATTGGTTCAAAAGTTAGTTGCAAGCCTTCATCGGTCACTTGCCAATCAATAGGCTGTTCTTCGTGTCCTAGAATCGTCACGGTTTGGATGATGCCGTGAAATTCTGGCAAATTTTGATCTTTAGACTGGGCCAGTGCTTGGATCCTTGCGTGTCCATTCTCAGGACTTGCCATGCCAATAGCATACAACGAATCCCCCTGAACCGTAAAGCGGAAATCCTGGCTCGTGTATGTCGTCGCCTGTGCCTCTTGAAATTGGCCTGAGACAACGGTCGTGGGTCCTTCCCCGGCTTTGCGCCATGGTTTCGCTTCATAAATGGCTTCACCGTTTACATCCAGCCACGCACCGATTTCTTTTAAGATCGTTTGATCTTTTTCTGGGATCGAACCATTCCCTTTCGGCCCGATATTCAAAAGAAGATTGCCATTTTTGCTGACGACTTCGATCAAATCCTGTAAAATCTCACGCGTTGTTTTGTAATCCAACGTTGTGGTATAACACCATGAATTGCGAGCGATCGCTGTATCTGTTTGCCAGTAAAAAGGTTGTGGTTCGGCAAATTTTCCCCGTTCGATCTCCACGACACCACTACCAAACATCATGGCATCGTGTTTGTAGCAGATACCAACTTTTTTGCCCCATTCAGCCCCACGATTGTAATAGTAAGCAGCGAAAACTTGCAGGTGCTCCTTGAAGGCTTCGTGTTGGATCCACCAATCAAAATACAGCAGCTCTGGTTGATAGTTGTCGACGAGTTCACAGGTTCGCAGTAGCCAATCATCTAAAAACTCTTTTGAGGGATATGGCTCGCTATACAAATCTTGATTATCAGGTTCTGGCATAGCAGGCCAATAAAAGTCGCCTTTTTCTAACGGTTCCTTGATGTCGCTGTCAAATTCCTTACCATGTCCCATGAAAAACCAATGTTCGGCACGATGAGATGAGGTGCAAAAATGCAGGCCTTGTTCCTCAGCTGCTTCTTTTAATTCCGCAAGAATATCTTTTTTCGGTCCCATAACTGCCGCATTCCATTCAGAAAGCTCGCTTTTGTACATCTGAAACCCATCGTGATGTTCTGCAACGGGAAAAAGATAATTGGCACCGGCTTGTTTGATCAGTCGAATCCACTCATTTGCATCGAATTTTTCTGCAGTAAATATGGGAATAAAGTCTTTGTAGCCGAAGTTTTTTTGCGGACCGTAGGTGTTGATATGGTGATCGTATTCCGGATGGTCTTTGATGTACATATTTCTGGAGTACCACTCGTTATTAAATGCAGGAACACTATACAATCCCCAATGAATGAAGACCCCAAATTTTGCTTTGGGGAACCATTCCGGTAGAACAAAAGCGCCCAAAGATTGCCAATTTGGGAAAAAGGGGCCTTGATGCGCGACTTGGTGGATCGTTTCTACTGTGATCATGGTCTTTCCTCCAAAATACCGACTGTTTCCAGCCATGTTTTTGCAATCAACACATGTCCTGCAGTCGACGGATGCACACGATCACTGCTTAAGACATAGGATGACTGATAAAGCAAAAAATCATCAAACTTTTCCTGCGTATCTCCTAAAAGGATACCATACTCTTGCGCTACTTTAGCAAGCACGTGTTGGTAGTTGGTAAGCATTTCTCTTAGTGGATCTTCTTTGTTGGCTTCAACCATAAACGGGGTCAAGAGAATCATTCCTTTGACACTCGGTAATGTCTGAGCGATCAAATCACGCAACTCTGATTCAAATCTTTCAATCCCCACCAGTTCCGTTTGAGCAAATGTGCCATCAAAATGCCGCCACACATTATTTACACCGATCATGATCGTTACCCAATCTGGTTGAAATGCCAATACATCATCCTTCCAACGCTTCTTCAAATCGACGACTGTATCTCCACTGATGCCTCGGTTAACGATCATTAATTCCATTTGTGGGAGTAATGCTGTGGTATAGGCGTTGATCAGATGAACATAGCCGTCCCCCCATGACGACCATCCCGCAGGTATCGCTTGATAATTTCGATTACTATCTGTGATCGAATCCCCCATAAAAAGCAGACGATCTTTTTTATCCACTATCATTGTTTTCCTCCTTAAAGAAAGAAGACTGATCCGCTGGTGCTGGATCAATCTTCTTAAGTGATTGCTTAACCAAACGCTGTTTACTCACTTTTGTCAAGGAACCGTTGACCAACCATTTTTATGATTCTTTGTTTTTGATTAGTCCCCAAATTCTTTCGCTACTTCTACCCGTTTTTCGTTTTGATCTTTCGCATTATTCATGTCAAATTCTAGCACTGTTTGATAGCCTAAGCCGTCTGCTGTTTCTTGCATTTCTTTTAGCAATTGGTCAAATTCTGCTTCATCTTTGGCAAAAACCATTCGCCAAGAGTACTCGATGATTGTCGCTTTGGCTTGGTTCCGCAACGTAGAGATCTCTGAACTATCTTCTGGCGCTACATAGCTGGCACCAGGGGCAACTAACAATTGGTCGTTCTCCTCTAAATAGCCAATGGTCGATTCTGCACCACCCATATTTTTTGACCAATCTTCTTTTACAGGATCGGTTGTTTCATTTTGATAGCTTTCCCACATCGTATAAGCATATGGGAAGCCGGTATCAGGATTGATATCGATCGGTAATACCGTATTGACGTTTAGCGCGGATACACCATCTTTGTAACTTCCGCCACCATATTCTTCTGGCACATCCCCATCGCCATCTAGCAAAGCTTGTTTCCCAAACTCAGTTAAGACAGGCTCGCCATCTTTCATTTCCCAAGTTAAGCCTTCAGGGCCACTACTACCGCTTGTTTGAGAAGAATTTGCTAACACGCCTTCTGAAGAGTAGAGCCAGTCAATAAAGGCTGCGATTCGCTCTGGGTCTTCGGCATTTGAACCGATCCCGATAAATTGTTTGCCACCGTAAACTTCCGCACCATAAGAGAAGATTTTTTGGTCTTGAATCGGTGCCAACATAAAGCCTTTTCCTTCATTCAAGTTCGTAGTCGTATTAAAAGCCGCTTGACCTAACCAAGGCCACCATGAGAATAAGACTTGTCCTTCTTGGAATTTGGCAAAAAGTGTATCGTAATTTTGCGTCGTTGATTCTGGATCCACTAAGCCCATTTGATTGGCTTGGAAATAAAACTTAAGTGCGCGAATATATTCAGAATCACTATCGAGAATGCTTTGATAATCAGAACCATCCGCTTTTGCCAAGACAAAACCTGATTCATCGTACCCATAGTAGGTGACCAGCTGTTTGCCTGCATTCATCATGTTGCCGTCCCAATCGCTGAATAGAGAAAACCCATAAACTTTTTTCCCAGAATCTGTTGTTGGATTGTCTTCTTGCATTTTTTGAATCACAGGAAGCAGGTCTTCCAATGTACCGATTTCTGGATATCCTTGATCCCCATAAAGATCCCAACGCACATAAGCACCAAATGTAGGATCTAATCCTTCTGAAGGATCGGTGGCTTTTAATGTAGAAACGGAAGTTGGAAAGCCATATAGACCATCGGCATCTTTGTTTAGATTTTGAACAGCCGCATCGAAGCGCTGAACATTTTCCATAGTTTCATAATACTCGCTCGCATCGGTCAACAAACCAGCTTCAACTAATTCGTTGTATTGTTGGCCATTATCAACAATGATCAAATCGCCCAAATCACCTGCTGCCGTCCTCGTTTGATAAAGAGTGTCTCCGTTTCCAGCAACGTTTGGTGCGATGATGTTCAATTCCATATTGAATTTATCCCGCACGATTTTGGCAAACCAACCTTCTTGCATCCCCATATAGTTGGCTAGCCCATTATAGACATCGATCGTGATCGTTTCATCGTAGCCACTTTCGCTGGAAGCAGCGTCTGTGTCAGAGTCAGCCGCCCCTCCACAGCCGGCTAAACTACCTAGCAATGTCATGCCTAACAAACCTGTTGTTACATATTTCGACATTTTTTTCATTTTCTTCCCTCTTTCTTTTTATTAACCTTTCACCGCACCCAACATAATTCCTTTGACAAAATATTTCTGGAAAAGCGGATAAATAAACATGATTGGTAAAACAACAATGACTGAAACGGTCATGCGAATCGAAGTCGGTGTCTGCGTTGTTGCAGCTGAAGCGATACTGGAAAGTGATCCCGATGTATTTTTGACCATTTGTGCCAACGAATTGGCTTGATTGATATACGTATAAAGAAGGTATTGCAAGGAGTAGAGACTTTGATCCGTAATGTAAATCAGTGTATCTTGGAAAGAATTCCATTGACCAACTGCCGAGAAGATCGCGACTGTTGCTAAAATCGGCGTACAGTTGGGTAAAATTACCCGAAAGAATACTTGAATGATGCCAGCTCCATCCATTTCAGCTGCTTCTTGCAACGATTTGGGGATTGACTCAATATAGGTTTTCACTAAGATGATGTTAAAAGGCTGAACGACAGCCGGCAAAATATAGACCCAAAAATTATTCGTTAAACCTAATGTCTTCATCGTGATGAATAATGGAATCAGCCCTGCATTGAAATACATTGTAATCACGACAAAGCGATACCAAAATTTTCGTTTCCACATTTTTTCTTGGGTAAACATAAAGCCTAAGAAGGCTGAAGCTAAGACGGTTGCTGCTGTTCCAATCACCGTTCTAGCCACCGAAACGGTTGCGGCTAATGGCAACCCTTTTAGTTGTAACACTTGACTGTAGTTTTCAAAATGGATCTCTTGTGGAAAAAAGCGAATTTGTCCTAACGCACTCAACTCATTATTACTGATTGAATTAATAATCAAGTAATAAAAAGGATACGCACAAATCAACGTAATCAGAAAGAAAAAGGTATAATTGAGGATACTAAACGTCAGGTTTTCACGTTTGGGTACTTTTTTCGCCTTTTTCTTTTCACTAATCGATAGTTCCATAGATATCCTCCTCTCCTAAATAATGGAAGTCCCCCGAATTTTTTTCGACGCAATATTGACGATGGCTAACAAGGCAACAGAAATGACACTTTTTAGCATACTGATCGCGGTAGCCAGAGATAGACTATTTCCACCCATCCCTAAATTGTAGACATACAAATCGAGGACTTGGATCGTATTTCGATTGAATGCATTTTGGAAAACAAAGTACTGATCCATCCCGTTGTTCAACAAGTTGGCGATAGACAGCATCAGCATCACAAGAAACGTCGGCATCAAGGCAGGTAGTGTGATATGACGCATCAGGTGGAAACGATTCGCCCCATCGATTCGCGCCGATTCATACAATTCGGGGTCAATTCCTGAAATGCCTGCAAGATACATGATGGCACCCCAGCCCAAGCCTTTCCAAATATTCCAAAGACACATCATTAGCCACGTATGATTGCCGCTATCCAAAAATTTGACTGGATCTGTAACGAAGCCCCATTCTTGCAGCAACGTGTTTACCAGCCCTGTTGAAGAAAACAAGCTAAAGGCGATCGTATACACCAAAACCCAACTGATAAAATTCGGCAGCGTGGTCAGCGTTTGGACCAAGTTTTTAAACCATTTGCACTTGATTTCGTTCAATAAAATGGCGAAGCCTACTGGTAGGATCGAAGTGGCGATCCCTAAAAAACTCATGGCAAAGGTGTTTTTCATTACTTGTACGATCTGATCCACTTGTGTTGGACTAGAGACAAGAAGTCGAAACCATTTGAAGCCTACAAACTCGCTGCGCGCTAAACCTAATGCTGGTTTGTAATCATAAAGTGAATAAATCCATCCGTGCAAAGGAAAATAAGAGAACAAAAACACGAGAATCAGGAAGGGAACGATACATAAAAACAAAATCTTCCCTTCTCGTGTCACCCGCTTATTTTTTCTTGGGACACTGCTTAATTTACTTTCCATTTTCCTCCCCCTTTTTTGTAACCGCTTTTACATTTTTAATACTAGCACCTGAAATCTTATTTGCCACCTGTTAAAAATAGAGGTCAATCCGTACATTTTAGACTTTATTTTTCTTTTATTTATAAAGAATACTGATATATCAAGGTTTCAGATAAAAGACACCTAAATGGTAAGGCTTTCAAAATTTGTTTTTTGCGAGTACTATAGGAATATATCAATTTTGGAGGGATAAAAATGAAGTACAATCCTGATGGTCAACTGTACAAAATAACCACCGTTTTTTCACAATTCACATTGTTAAATTTACTATATATCATTAGCTGTTTGCCAATTATTACGATTGGAGCTGCGACAGCTGCCCTTTATGAAGTGACGATTCGTTATGCGGATGAAGAGCGTGGTGAATTGATCGTGGGCTATGTCCGAGCGCTACGAGCAAACTTTATGAAAGCCACCGGTAGTTTTCTCCTTCTTGGATTGCCCATGGTAGCACTACTGTATAGTAGCTTGTTTTGGTTTTCCTCAAAAACCATTCTTGCCAGTATTTTTGCCTTCGTTCTAATTGTTACAGCTATTTATCTGTTTATTGTGTTAGTCTATTGCCTCGCGTTAATTGGACGTTATGAAAACAGCTTTAGGCAAACATTAAAAAACGCGTTTCTGTTACCGATCGCGGACCCTATCCGTTCGTTAGCCCTCGCGCTTATTCCTATCGCTGCGTTTTGTTTTGTTGTTTTATTTCCGTTGTTTAAATTCCTCTTGTTGATTTTTGGTTTTTCTTTCGTTATTTATTGTAGTTCGTTCCTGTTGCTTTCCATCTTTCGTAATCAGCAAGCATGAAAAAAATCAGTCATCTCTCACTTTTTCGTCGTCTGAGTCAGTTTTCCATTCGGCGACAATTATTCATTCTTTATCTGCCTGTTGTTTTTTTATCCACAGTGACTATAGGTCTCTTATTGGTCTACGATTCAACCAAACAGCTGACAGGCAATTACCAACACTTGGCAGAGTTGAATGCTCAGCGTGTCAAATCTGTTCTTTTTGATACAACAAACACGCTGACCAACACGGCGAGTTCCTTATCAAACGATACTCATCTACGTCAGCTTTTAACTGCCAATTACCTTGACGACCAAGAAGCGATCGTGGACATCAATAGCTATGATCAGCTAGATGAGATCAGAAATCTTCAAACCTCGATTGCGAAATTAACTATCTATACGACGAATCAAACCATTCCGAACTATAAATATTTTCAACAGGCAGATGACACAATTCAAGCGACCGCCTGGTACCAACGAGCCCTCAAACAGCCGGATGCTTTTTTGATGACGATGCCAGAGGATTACAAAGCAAATCGTTTGAGTCTTTATAAAACGTTGCCTTTGCCTTTATCAAAAGAAACTGCCGTTTTGGAGATCCAAGTCGATTATAATTATCTCAGCAACCGACTTCGTAATTCATCCTATGAATTGGAATTACAGTTAAATGATGATGTCATCTTTTATAGCGACAAAATCAATCAAGTCGGTGAACCGGGACAGCTTACGACTCTTTCTGAGCCGCAAACGAGTGCTGCCTTTTTAAAAGATGATGGTACCAAGGTGATGCTCACCAAAAGCACCTTACCCATGAGTAACAAAGAAGACATCATCACAATTTATAGTGCGGATACAAATGCCTATAGCAATCTACGCGCCAATCTGATCCGTTGGAGCACGATCGTTTTGGTGATTTTGATCACTACTTTCATCATCGTCTTTCTGTTTGCTCGATTCTTTACCAAACGAATTTCTCAACTGCAGCAGGCGGTCTACTTTGCCTCGATCGAGGATTATGATTTCTTTCAAAATATTAGCGGCGAAGACGAAATTTCTCAGATCTCTCTTGATTTCCATAAGATCATTCAACGAATCAAGAAAAAAGAAGAAGAGATCTACCGTTCGCGTCTGGCGCAGCAAGAGCTGTTGACTCAACAACAGCAAATGGAATTTAATATCTTAGCGGGGCAGATCAATCCCCACTTTTTGTTCAACACGTTAGAAACGATTCGCATGATGGCGCTGACTTCCGGCAATTCTGACGTCGTTTATGCCATCAAGTTACTTGCAAAATCGATGCGCTATACGCTAGAAGCCCACGGAACCAAGCGAACGAGCTTAGAAGAGTCCTTAGACGCGGTTCACGTGTATGTCAAGATCCAGCGGATGCGCTTTGGCGATCGAGTCAACTTTTCCTATTCAGTCTCCAATGAGATCGACCAAAAAGAAGTCCAAATATTGCCCCTCCTGATTCAACCATTGGTGGAAAACGCCATCTCCCATGGCTTGGAAGGCATCACCTATCCAGGGTTTGTCCGTTTGACGATCACCAAAGACGGCCATGATCTGGTAATCGTGGTACAAGACAACGGCAGCGGGATACCGCCAGAAAAACTCGAACACTTGCAGCAAAAAATCAAGACGCCCTCCACCCATGCCAAAAAGAACATTGGGCTAGCCAATGTCAATCATCGGGTCAAAATGTTTTATGGACCTGAATACGGCTTGACGATCGAGAGTGTGCTGGGCAGTGGCACACAAGTTACCTTGCGGATCCACGATCTAAGCCAAGATTCATTTTCTCCTCGCTAAAACAGTAAAGCCCCCCTTCGATTCCTGTTTCAGAAATCGAAGGGGGGCTTTTGATTGATTAGAAATCCCGCACACGAACGGTTTGTTGTGGTGAAGAAGCACTGGCGTAACAGCCCACCATGATTCCAGTAAAGACACCACCGACCTCAGTGGTCAGATATTTTGTTTCTCCACTGCCTAAAGGCTGTGCTTGTCCTTGTTCATCAAGAACAGAAAAACGATAGGTTTCTTTATCGGCGCTCAGCTGCAAGGTGACTGTATCCGCTGCATAAGGCAGTTTCTTTTCCACTTTCCATAAGGAACCGATTTGTCGGCGGAAAACTAGCTGCTGACTGGACGCCGTTTTTTCTAGGTATCCCTCATAGTGATGGGTGGCATTTAAGAAAACCGTCAATCCTGCTTGTCCATCCGTTAGTTGCCGACAATCAAAGGTTGCCTGAAATTGTTGCTCAAAGGCGGTTTGTCGTTGGAACACAGCCGCGAGTTTGCCTTGATCAGATAGACCCGTCTGATTAGGATGCAGCAAGAAGCCATGCGGCTCTTCTTCAATCAACGTCGGGTCCCATTCGAATAAAGTCACGTAATCAGGCTTGCTGCTCTTCTTTTGTGTTTCCTTTGGTGCCGCCGCTGTGTCTACCTGAATGATTTCTGGCAAGTGACCTTCCTCGCCAAACACCGGCCATGGGTTTGACCAGTCCACCGGTAGCAGGCATGTTTCCCGACCTAGCAAATGCCTCAAAGGATAGCTGATGGGGCGTACTGCCAGACAAACTGCCCACCAGTTGCCTTGGGTATCTTGCACGAGGTCCGCATGCCCTGTAGCTTGCAGCGGCAGATTCGTGCTGCGATTGGTCATCACTGGATTGTTGGGGCATGCTTCATAGGGTCCCGTCAAGGAACGACTGCGGGCCATGGTCAGCATATGACCATAGGACGTTCCACCTTCGGAGATCAACAGGTAGTAATAGCCGTCTTTTTTATACAAGTGGGGGCCTTCTGGATCAGCCGCTCCGCTGCCTGTCCAAATGTTTTGGCGCGGACCTAATTCTCCAGAAGCCAAATTGATCGTCCGCAGATAGATCTCCTTATGGGTGCCTAAGTAATAGGTCTGCCCATCGTCATCTGCGAAAATCGTCGGGTCGATCCCAGGGGTGTCCAGCCAAATCGGGTCAGACCACTCACCGGCGATGTCATCTGTCCAGATCAGAAAGTTGCCTTCTCTTCCTTCGTTTGCCCCAACGTTGGTACAAACGAGGTAAAAGCGGTCCTTGATAAAACGCAAGGTTGGGGCATACAGACCAAAAGCATTGGGATTTTTCGTCGATAACTGCAGCTGCTCAGGTCGCGAAAGTCCATGACCAATCAGCTGCCAGTCTGCCAAGTTTTTACTGTGATAAATTGGTAATCCAGGAAAATATTCAAAAGTACTCGTCACCAGATAAAAGTCTTCACCGACACGGCAAATACTGGGATCTGGATGAAATCCAGGTAAAATTGGATTCGTGATGGTTCGCATCGGCATCTAGAACTCCTTTATCGTGGTTTGGTCAGCCGTCAGCTTATGGCTCGTTTTTCCAGCAGTCGTGTGAATCTGCAAGGATGCTTGCTGGATCCCTGTCAGCTTGACGATCAGTTCTTGATCGACTCTTTCAACAGCCACCTCGCCAATCCACTCACCGTGGTGATCATAGATAGCCGCAGCGGTCTTGTCTTGCGGATCAAAGAGATGAATCGTTGGATGTTCGGCATAGTCATAGACTGCTTTGGTTTGTTCATGGCCTTCGATAATCAGTTGATTTGGTCGGACTAACAGTGGCAAGTGGAAATAATCATAGGTTTCTTGGTACCAACGTCCGCCCTCGTAAGCTTTGCCAGATAAATAGTCGATCCAATGCCCCTTCGTCTTCGGTACGTAAAAGGAGACCGTTCCTTGATCATTAAAAATGGGCGCAACTAAAAGGTGTTCCCCCAGCATGTATTGGCGATCCAAATGATGGGTCATCTCGTCTTCAGGAAACTCTAAGACCATCGCCCGCATCATCGGAATCCCCGTTTGGGCGGTTAGCACCGATTGAGCTTGCAAGTAAGGCATCAAGGACAATTTTAACTTGGTAAAGGCTTTGGCTACCGCCACGGCTTCGTCGTCATAAACCCAAGGCACTTTGTATTCCCAGCTGCCATGGTAACGGCTATGGGAAGACAGCAGACCAAATTGTGTCCAGCGCTTGTAAAGGTCTGGGGTTGAGCCAGCTTCAAACCCTGAGATATCGTGGCTCCAATATCCAAAGCCGCCTAACCCAAAGGACAGACCTGCCCGCAGTGACTCTGCCATTGATGGATAATCTGAGGTACTGTCGCCACCCCAGTGTACAGGCAAGCGTTGCGAACCAACCGAAGCTGCCCGCGCAAAAACGATGGCTTCTTCTGCTCCCTTGACTTCTTTCAGCAAGTCAAAGACGACTTTATTGTATAGGTAGGCGTAATAATTGTGCATTTTTTCTGGATCAGAGCCGTCATAGTACACCGCATCGGTGGGAATCCGTTCACCAAAATCCGTTTTGAAGCAATCCACACCCATGTCTAATAAGGCACGCAGCTTGCTATTGTACCAAGCGACCGCTTCAGGGTTGGTGAAGTCGACGATCGCCAAACCTGCTTGCCATTTGTCCCATTGCCAGACATCTCCATTGGCGCGTTTCAAAAAGTAGCCATTGGCCATCCCTTCGTCAAACAAGGGTGATTTTTGCCCAATGTAAGGATTGATCCAGACACAGATTTTCAATCCTTTGGCTTTCAAGCGCTGCAGCATTTTTTCCGGTTCTGGGAAAGTTCGTTCGTCCCACGTGAAGTTGCACCACTCGTATTCCTTCATCCATAAGCAGTCAAAATGAAAGACCTCAAGGGGAATCTCACGTTCTGCCATACCGTCTACAAAAGATGTTACGGTTTGTTCATCATAATCCGTCAAGAACGAGGTACTTAGCCACAACCCAAAGGACCACGCAGGTGGCAGCGACGGTTTCCCCGTCAAATCAGTGTAGCGCTGGATCACTTGTTTTAACTCATCACCGGCGATCACAAAGTACTGCAGCGTTTGTCCTGGATTGCTGAATTGAACACGAGAAACTTTTTCACTCCCCACTTCAAATTGCACCCGGTCGGGTGAATTGACAAAGACGCCATACCCTTTATTACTTACATAAAACGGAATATTTTTGTAAGCTTGCTCCGTACCAGTGCCCCCGTCGGCATTCCAGATATCAACACTTTGGCCGTTCTTCACGAAATTTGTAAAGCGTTCCCCTAAACCATAAATCGTTTCTCCCACATCCAGGGTCAACTGTTCGCTAATATGGGTATTTGCTTGCGGATCGATCACTAAGGCTTTGCTGCGAGGGTTGCTTTGGGTAATCAGCTGTTCTTTGTAAAAAAACGAAGCTGTCACATTTTCCTCTTTGCTGATCACGACTTGCAAGTCTCCCGAGCGAAAAACATACGATTGCTCATCTTCTGAAATATCAGGAGTGATCTCTTCTGTCATCAATTCAAAGTTGGGGGCTTTGGCTTGGACCCCTTTATAATTGTAGAGGGTGATCCCAATGATATTGGTTCTAGGGGTAGTAACTTCCATCGTTAACAATCCGCCATCCAGTGTTGCCCCTTTATGCCCGACATAGCTATAAGGCAGATATAAGACCAATTTGTTTTCTTCTTTACGGGCATCGTAGACATGCACCGCAAATTTCACATCAAATCCTTCACGAAATAACCAACCGCCATCTGAAAATTTCATTTTTTTCCTCCTTGTTGGATCAATGTCAACGCCCCTAACAGACCAGAATCATTATAGTAACGACAAGTCTCGATCGGCACTTGGAAATCCGGCCAATGGGGGTTCTCATTGATTGCTTGTTTGATTATAGCTAATAGATCAGGGTTTTGGCTGATGCCGCCGCCGATAAGTATTTTTTCGGGATTCATCGTGACAGCTAGGTTGTAAATCGCAAGTGCGACATAACGTGCCCACTGTTTCAGAATCTCCTGCGTTTCAGGGTCACTCGACCGCTGCTGCATGATGGTTTCGCCTAAAATCTCCTCTGATTCAGGAATCGCTTTTGCCCGTCGATAGGCAGCAATCAGTCCTCTCGTTGAAGCTAAGTCATGGAGGGTCGCAAAAGAAGATGCTTGAAAATCAGTGATCATCATTCCGAATTCTCCTGCCCGAAACCCATTTCCGTGAATCAACTGGCGCTGATGAACGAGCGCGCCACCAATACCGGTACCTAATGTGATCATGACAAAATCTTGTACGTCAGTAGCATTGCCGGTCGAGAGTTCTGCTAAAGCAGCACATTTCGCATCATTTTCGATCCAGATCGGATAAGACTTGGTTAAACGCTGCTGTAGCTCTTGTACGACAGCACAGCCGTGTAAAGGAGCCAACGCCCCCGCCATGATCGATCGGCCATTGACTGAATCAATGAAACCAGGAAAACTCAGCCCGATCCCTTCGATAACATGCGCTTGCTCGACTTCTTGTATTTTGGCAGCTAAGGCAGCAAAAAATTCATCCCGCGTATTACTCGGGGTTTTGATTTTGCCTCGGTCCAGCCATTGATTCTTCTCGGTAAAAACCCCGAATTTGATATAGGTCCCGCCTACATCAAAGCACAGGCGTACATCTGTCATTTCTCCTCCTCCGTTCAAAAAGCGCTTACAGTTTCATTTAAATTATATAAAAGAAAAAAAAGAAAGCCTACCAAGCAATTTAGTCATCGTTACCCTAAAAAATAGATGTCCGTAGAAAATCACGGACATCTTTGTGGTTATTCATTTTTCCGAAACTCATTCGGTGAAACCCGATGGTATTGTTTGAACTTTTTATAGAAATAATCAACATTGCTGTAGCCCACCAATTCAGCAACTTCGTAGACCATTAGATTGGAATGACGTAAGATTTCCACCGCTTTTTCCATTCGTACTTCATCCAAGAACGCCAAATAATTTTTACCGGTTTCTTTGCGAAACTTCTTGCCTAGATAGGCACTATTGTAATTGAAACGTTCCCCGATTTTTTTCAAGGTCAAATCTTCTTGATAATGCTTTTTTGTGTATTGGATCAATTCTGCAATGATATCGATTTGGTTCAAACTGCTGGCGACTGTTGCTTGCAAGTCTGCTAGTTTTTCGGTGATCACCTCTTGTAGCATCGGAAACGTTTGGGCGAGAAAAATCTGCTGATGCACTTCGTCTGTCGACCATTCGATCGCTAATGCTACTTTTTCACTGATTTGATGCTGCAGCCATTCGATGTCGCCATTGACTTGCCATTTGATCTCTTCTTCCAATGCCAATAAATGATAAAAGGTTTGATAATAGCGGAATAACGGCTGTTCCAACGGATCGTTTGCCAAAATCGCTTTTACTAATTCTTCACGCAAATCGCTTCGTTCTTCTGCTTCTTGGGTCGTATCCAAAACATGGTGAGAAATGACTTGATTGGGAAATAAGAAAATCAATTTACTTAATGTCTGGATATCGATCATCAATGGCTTCAAGTTCTCTTGCGCCGCAAACCAGCGGGAGATCAAGATCTCTTGATGAGCCATTTTTTTGCGGCACCACGCATCGATCGCCTCGTCGGGAAAGCGTTCCTCGTTTAACAAAACCAAATACCGATGATGCCGATGGATCAAGGTGATGACTTGCGCTACTTGCTCCTGCAATTTCTCAACCAGCTTTTGGGCATCTGCCTCCTCGGAAAGTCGCAATAGCTTGATGGCTTGTGCGTCTTTGATCCCCGTTTGATCCCCGCCAAACAATTTCTCCATCAACTGACTCTTCTGATTTTTCTGCTGATCGGTCTTGGCTTTTTGATCGATTTTCGTCAAAATACCAATCAGCTCTTCTTCATCAACTGGTTTCAGCAAATAGGTCACAGCACCCAGTTGTAACGCTTGCTTGGCATAGTCAAAATCTGAGTAGCCGGACAAAATAATGGCAAAAAACAAAAGCCCTTCCTCCGATGCTGCTTGCACCATCTCAAGACCATTTTTTCCCGGCATACGGATATCAGCGATCACAACGTCTGGCTTCAATTCGCGGATCATTGCCAAGCCATCTTCGCCGTTTTCCGCCGACCCGACGATTTGATACCCCAGACATTCCCAATCGATGATCAGAGGCAGTCCATTTCGGATCGATGCTTCATCATCAACGATCAACACTTTACGCATTTTCCAACCTCCATTTTCAGCTACTCCTTCGTTACATCATGTTTCACTTGTCAAACTTGCCCCATTGGTGCGAATCACCTCTTGATACCAATAAAAACTATCCTTCGGGATGCGCGCCAACTGACGTTCGTTTTGATTGTCGCGATCGACATAAACAAACCCATAGCGTTTTTGGTATCCATTCAACCAACTTAGTAGATCTGTAAAGGACCAAGCACAATAGCCGATCAGCTCAACCCCATCCGTGATAGCCTTTTGCAGTTCCACCAGATGTTCCTGCAAATAGGTAATGCGGTATGGATCATGGATCTGTTTGTCTTCTGTCAATTGATCGATGGCGCCTAACCCATTTTCAGTAATAAAAATCGGCAAGTCATAATTGGCTTGGATACGTCGCAAGGCTACACGGAAACCAACGGGATCGATCTCCCAGCCCCAATCTGTTTTTTTCAAGTGGGGATTTTCCGCCGTCGCAAACATGGTTTCTTCTGGTGAGAACTCGCCAGCTGCCGCTTGCATCAAATACGGATCGACTTTAGAAAATTCTTTCTTTTCAGCTGACTGCTTTTGCAAATTGTTTTGTTGGGCCGTCCCACCGTGATAGTAATTGATCCCTAAGAAATCAGGTTTTGCCTGTTTTAATAGTGCTTGATCTTCTGGAGTGACTTCAGGAGCCAGACCGACTTTGGCTAATTGCTTGTAGACAAATTTCGGGTATTCGCCTTTGCAATAGACATCTAAAAACCACGCGTTGTTGAAGGCTTCGCCATTTTCTGCAGCCAGCACATCTTCTGGGTCACAGCTAAACGGATACATCGGACCATAGCCAAAACTTGGACCAATCTTGCCCTGTGGAACCAGCTCATGGAACAAATTAATTGCCTTTGCATTGGCAAGGTTGATGATATGATTGGCTGCATACATCCGTTTTAAGTCCTTCAAGCCCGGTGGATGTGCCGCCCAACGGTACCCAAGAGAAGTGAAGACATTTTGTTCATTCATGGTGACCCAATAGGTGACTTTCTTTCCTAAGCGTTCAAAAAGGATTCGGCAATACCGTTCAAATGCCGCTGCTGTTTCTCGTCCCTCCCATCCTTGGTATTTGTCTTGCAAAGCCTGAGGAAGATCCCAATGATACAGCGTCAAAATCGGTTCTACTCCTTGCCGAAGCAATTCGTCCACCAGCTTTTCGTAAAACGCCACACCAGCTTCATTGACCGCACCTTCGCCATCAGGCACGATTCGCGACCACGCCACGCTGAAGCGATAGGCTTTCAAGCCCATTTGCTTCATCAAGGCAACATCTTCTTTGTATCGATGGTAGTGATCGATCGCCACTTTGCCGTTGGTTTCCTCAAAGGTATTGCCGGGAATTTGGGCATAGGTATCCCAAATCGACGGACCTTTGCCGTCTTCTGCCCATGCGCCTTCAATTTGATAGGCCGCCGAAGCCGCCCCCCATAAGAAGTTTTCTGGGAAAGGATCTAAGTTTGTGTGAAACATCAAGTTGCCTCCTTCAATTCCTAAACCGAGTTAAATCGGTTACATTTTATCGTATCATAATTTGGTTGATTCGTAACAATTGCCAAAAGATATTATTTAGGTGAAAAAACTGTCGCTCCTCAGAACGACAGTCGTTTCTTATTAAAACAGGTAATCATTCAAACGAGATTTCACATATTCAATGTGGCTGGATTCTAATTCGATTTGATCATGCGCCAATGCGTAATCTGTCAGTGTTTCTAAGTTTTCCTCATCAGCAACGATCTTCGCTCCGATGCCTTCTTGGAACGAGGCGTACCGTTTTTCCTTCAACTCGTCTAAGAAGCGGTCTTCTTTCAGTTTCGCTGCTGCTTTCAACGCTCGGGCATACGTATCCATACCAGCGATGTGGGCTAACAACAGATCTTCCATTTCAAATGACGAACGACGGACTTTAGAATCGAAGTTGATTCCTCCCGGTGCGATGCCGCCGTTTTCTAAGACTTCGTATAAAGCGAGTGTCGAGTCAAAGACGTTGGTTGGGAATTCATCCGTATCCCATCCTAACAGCATATCTCCTTGGTTGGCATCCAGTGAGCCTAATGCGTTATAGCTACGGGCAACGGCGATTTCATGTTCAAAGGTATGGCCAGCTAATGTTGCATGATTGGCTTCTAGGTTTAATTTGAAATCTCCTTCTAAGCCGTAGTGCTGAATGAAGGCCATCGTTGTCGCTGCATCAAAATCATATTGGTGTTTTGAGGGTTCTTTTGGTTTCGGCTCTAATAAGAACTGCGGTTTATGACCGATTTTTTCGCCATAAGCGATCGCCATTTTGAATAGACGGGCGATGTTGTCTTGTTCAAATTTCATGTCTGTATTCAACAAGGTTTCATAGCCTTCACGGCCGCCCCAGAAGACATAGTTTTCACCGCCTAATTTTTTCGAGATATCTAAGCCTTTTTTAACTTGGGCTGCTGCATACGCGTAAACTTCCGCATTATTGGTGGAAGCAGCGCCGTTGTTGAAACGAGGGTGTGAGAACATATTTGCTGTATTCCATAATAGTTTGATCCCCGTTTGTTCCATTTTTTCTTTGATCAAATCGGTGATTTCGTCTAAGTTTTGGAAAAATTCTTCTAACGTTTCTCCCGCAGGTGCCACGTCAACATCATGGAAACAGAAGAACTCTGCCCCTAATTTTTCGCAAATCTCAAAGAAGGCTTCTACTCGATTTTTCGCCGTTTCCATTTCGGTGTCACCAATCCACGTCCGTTTGTTGACGGGTGCGCCGAAAGGATCAGAGCCGTCTTGCGTCATCGTATGCCAATAGGCGATTGCAAAACGTAGATGATCTTTCATTTTCTTGCCTAAAACAACTTCTTCGGCATCGTAGTGGCGAAATGCAAACATATTGTCTGTTTTAGGACCTTCGTAGCGGATTTTTTCGATTTCTGGGAAATAAGTCATTGTTGTTGCCTCCATTTTATGTTTTTTAGTGTAATAAACTAACTTACTTGGTTCCAATCATTTAGAACCAAAAACGATTCCTCGCTTTAATCAAGCAGATTTTCTGCTGCCATTATGCTATTCGATTTGCGCCAACGCATGGCAGATAGGCGCGGTTTGCTGATAGACGGTCCGGTAGATCGCATAGATTTCTTGGTATTTGGCGACATTTTCAGGAATCGGTGCAATTGCCTTGCTGTATTTGACAAAGGCGTTAACACAAGCGGCCGCATCTGGATAAATGCCGCTGCCGATTGCTGCCAGCATTGCTGCGCCCATACCTGGACCTTGTTCAGTAGATAAAGTCAGCATTTCTGCATTAAAAATATCGGCTTGCATTTGCAGCCATTCGGCATTTTTCGCACCGCCCCCCACAGAAACGATCTGGGTGAATTTCCGCTGTGCTCGTTCTTCCATGATCATTTGGGAATCTTTCAGAGAGAAGGTGATCCCTTCTAAGACGGCACGACTGAAATGCTTTTCGCGATGCCGTGTGTCAATGCCAATAAAACTTCCCCTGATTTGGCTGTCGGTATGTGGTGTGCGTTCGCCCACGATATAAGGCGTAAACAGCAGGCCTTCTGCCCCCGGTTTTACCTCACTGATCGCTGAAAGCAATTCCTGAAACGATTGGTTTGGGGCAAACGTATCACGATACCAGCTTAAGGAATTTCCAGCGGCTAAAGTGACCCCCATTGAATACAACTTGTCTTTGATCGCATGACGGAAAAGGTGTAGATCGCCTTGATAATCAACCTCTTGCGCTTCTTCAAAGGATAAGAACACACCGCTAGTGCCAATCGACACCATGCCGACACCTTCGGCGATGATCCCGGACCCTAATGCAGCACAGGCATTGTCTGCGCCACCTGCATAGATCGTCACCTCTTGTTCAAAGCCAAAGGCTTCTTGCAGTTCTTTTCGCATTTGCCCTACAGGCGCTGCTGATTCAAAAAGCGGCGGCAGTAAATCCGATGCGATTGCGAATTTTTCTAGAATGGCTTCAGACCAGCACTTCTTTTCGATATCCAGCAGTAACGTACCCGCCGCATCAGAATAATCCATCGAATAGTTACCAGTCAGCCAAAAAGCCAAGTAGTCTTTTGGCAGCATCATGTGACGAACTTGTTGCCAATGTTCAGGCTCGTGTTCTTGGACCCATAAAATTTTGGGTAAGGTGAACCCTTCCAAAGCAACATTCTTGGTGATTGCTTTTATTTCCTCTCCAAAGGATGCCATGATCGCTTGACATTGTTTGGTGGTTCGAACGTCATTCCATAATATTGCCGGGCGAATGACTCGGTTTTCTTCATCCAATAAAACAAGACTATGCATTTGCCCGGAAAAGCTGATGCCGATCAATTCCTTCTGCAGCTTTGGAAGCTGCTGGATCAAGGTTTTGATTACCTTATCTGCCGCCTCTTGCCAATGCACCGGCTCTTGCTCACTGAACCCCGGTCTAGGGGATGACAATGGATAGTCAACACTTGCTGTTCCTTGGAGTTCCCCGGTTTGATCAAAAACTAAGCCTTTTAACGCACTTGTTCCTAGATCCAACCCTAAAAAATAAGCCATCTCTTCTCTCCTTCCTCTGTTTGAAGCAGTTAACCATTGCCTCTCAATCGGTTAATTAGCATTCAAAACTAACTAATTGGATAGTAAACGATTCTCGTATTTCTGTCAAGCGCTTTCAATGATTCTTTCTTTGATTTTCGTTCTCAAACTGCTGCTCCTACATTCTTCCTCTTTTCTTTATTCTTCAGCTTGCACAATATTAATTTGCACGGTAAACTAACACTAATCACATCTATGAAGAGGAGAACACATGATTATCAATAAAATGGGCATACGCGAACAAAATGAAGCGGCTGTATTGAAGACGATCATTGACAATGAAAATGTGTCACGAGCGGAAGTATCAAATTTGACCCATCTCAATAAAGCGTCTGTTTCTCAAATAACCAAAAAACTGATTGACACGGACTTCGTTCGCGAAGTCGGCATTGGGGATTCCACTTCGATCGGTGGTCGCAAACCGATTCAATTGCAATTCAATCACCGCAGCAGCTTAGCTGTTACCTTTGACATCGGCTATAACTATGTTCGTGGAATGCTTTCTTATATCAATGGCGAGATGATCGCCTCCGCCGACCATTCCCATGAATTGATCACCAAAGAAAATGTACTAGCGACGATCGATTCCATGATGAAAGAATTTTGGCCGCAAATGCCGCAAACCACTCATGGATTAGTAGGAATCTGTTTGGCGATCCACGGCATCGTTCACAATCAGACGATCACCTTTGCCCCCTACTACGACTTGGAACACTTTGATTTGATCGCCCCTTTGAGCCAAAAATACAATACGGCGGTCTATATAGAGAACGAAGCCAATCTGACGGCTTTAGGCGAGTACTGTTTTTCTTCTGATTCCACGAATTTACTAAGCGTCAGCGTCCATAGCGGGATCGGTGTCGGAATCATCGTTGATGGGCAGCTGCAAACCGGTACTCACGGCATGGCGGGGGAAGTTGGCCATTCTACGCTCTTTCCTCACGGCAACTTGTGTCCTTGCGGCAATCGAGGTTGCTTAGAGCAATATGCCTCGAACAAAGTCTTGTTTGATACCTATAGCCACTATACAAAAACTGCGTTCGTTAATTCGGATACCTTCGCACAAGCCTACCATGCCGGAGAAAAATCAGCAGTCGAATTGGCGCAACAAAATGTTGAGTTTCTTAGTATTGGGCTGAATAATGTCATCACTTTTTCTGATCCCGAAGAAGTCTATATCAACAGCTCGATCTATCGCAAAATTCCTGATTTATTGCTGGCGCTGCAGCAAAAATTGACCAGCCAGTTCACCAAAAACACGAAGATCAAAAACAGTCGATTAGGCGATCAAGCCCCGTTATTTGGCGGCAACGTTTTAGTGGCAAAACATTTCTTAAATATCAACGATTTGCGCTTTGCGGCACTTGATCTCTCCCGTGCGATCCGTTAAATGAATGCTGGACTGAAAACTCAGTCCAGCGTTTTCTTTTGGTAAAAGGGTCTCGCTATCCTTTGATTCCGCCAGCCGTCACACCGCCCACGATGTATTTCGATAGAAACAGGTAAATCAGCAGTAAAGGAATAATACTTAATGAGATCCCTAGATACATACTGCCAAATTCAGTACGGTAAACATCAGTTTTCAACAATTGGACCAGCATCGGCAACGTATACTTTTCCGTATCGTTGATCAAGATCAAGGGCATCAAGAAATTATTCCACGAGGTCACGAACGAGAAAATCGCCATGGTAGCTAAGCCCGGTTTCATCAAAGGCAACATGATGCGATGGAAAATTTTGATTTCGCCGGCTCCGTCTAAACGAGCAGAATCTGCCAAATCAGGATGATAGATCGTTTCTAAGTATTGCTTTAAGAAAAAAACGGTAGCGGGTGATGCAATCGCTGGTAAAATCAATGGCAGAAAATTATTTAAGAGTCCTAAGCGATTCATAAATTGATAAAAACCGATCATGCTGATTTGCTGAGGAATCATGATCAGCCCAAGAATGACAGCAAACAGGACTTTCTTGCCACGAAATTCATAGGCGATCACGCCATAAGCCGTCAGCGCCGAAAAATACACATTGAGAACGGTAGCACCAGCAGCAATCAGGAAACTATTTTTAAACCCATTGAAAACATTGAAGCCTCTGCCCATTAAGACGGACCAGTTGTATTGGAGATTACCGCCGGGCCACAAGGACAGCCCTTGCTGGATCTGTTCCGCTGAACGGGTTGCATTGACTAAGACGACCCAAAACGGCAGTATACTTAGGATGGTCAGCAATACCAAAAAGACATAGATCAACAATCGTTTTGCTCGATAGCTATTTTCCATTTATTTTCGCCCCACTTTGCTGTTTTCTTTGAAAAATTGAAACAATAGCGTGCTTAATACGATTGAAAGTACCAATAATAGTACCGACGCGGTTGCGGCAACGTTGAAATTCCGACTCCCGGTAAAGGCCTGGTTGTAGATAAACATCGTGATCGTTAAGACGCTATTGTTGGGATTGCCATTTGTCAGCAAAAAAGGAATGTCGAACATTTGCAAGCCGCCAATCAAGGACGTCACCAATGTATAAAGCAAGATTGGTTTTAACAAAGGCAGCGTGATCTTGCGGAAAATTTGACCATCATTGGCTCCATCGACCATTGCTGATTCAAAAAGAGCATCATCAATGCTCAAAATGCCCGAAACCAAAACGATCGTTGTCTGACCATACCACATCCAAAATTGGATGAAGGAAACGATCAGCCGAGTGCCCGTTTCACTACGGAAAAAGTCATAAGGCTGGTCCAAAACACCGAAATGCTGCAAGACTAGGTTGATCGGACCTAACGGAAAACTGAACAAAACAAAAAATAAGATTGCTACTGAAGCCGCAGTAATGATGTTGGGTAAGTAAAAAGCGACTTTGAAGAAGCCTTTCCCTCGCAAGCGCAGCTTGATATTGGTAAACCATGCCGCCAACAACAAAGCCAAGCCAATTTGAGGGACAAAGTTTACGCCCCACAAAATAAAAGTATTGCTGATCGATTTTAAAAATAACGGGTTGCGAAAAATCGCAAAATAGTTATCCAGTCCGACAAGATTGGCAGCTGGATTCCACCCTTTTAGATCTGTAAAGCTCAGGTAAATCGTATAGAGAATTGGATAAAGCTGAAAAACCAAGAATGCTAGAAAAAATGGTGCGATAAATAATAGCCCATAGCGATGATACTGTTCAAATCTTCTCTTATTCTGCATCGTAATCCCCCTGATATTTTTTTCTTCCACTGTCAACTTCTGCCTGTAAAGACAAGCCATTTAAGCAGCGCCATCGTACCTAGAAAAGGTTGAAACCGACCCCGTCTTCGGTGCCGGTTTCAACAACACCTAATCTACTTGAACATCTGGATAAGCATTGACAACCGCATCTTTAAAGTTTTGGATCGCCGTTTCCTGATCCACTTCACCTTTTGAATATGGTGTCAAACAACTATCCGTAAAGAGGGTTTCAATCGTCTGGTCATACTCGGTCAGAATTTTCGCGTTGATGTCTTGAACCATATCGGCAAATTCTGCATAGTGGTTTTGACCGCCTAAAAATTCCTCTTGGTATTCGCTTTTAATTTCTTCAACGACTCGCTCATTCGATACAAAATCACCGGTATCTTCGGCCCATTGTTTTAAAAATGCTTGATCTGTGGTCAAGTAAGCCACCAATTGCGCCGCTTCTTCTTGCATCTCAGAATTTGCCGTAGCACCGATCCATGTGCCGCCCCAGAACCACGACGACGGTCCTTGGATCATGCGCCAGTCCCCTTCTGTTGAGCTGGAGTTATCGGCAGCTGTCGCATTTGGTTTTAACCAATAGTGCAGTCCCCATGTCGGCAAACTATAACCGAATACATTGTCGCTATTCATTCCAGCAAACCAAGCTTCTGATTGTCCTTCTGTATCTTGTGTCAGGCCTTCTTCTACAAATTTTCGTGATATATCCAACAAATCATACAAACTGTCGTCGATCACTAATTTACCGTCTTCAACCCAGCCATGTTCGCGTTGACCATAAAAAGGCTTCGCCAAATCTTGGACACTAGAGATCATATAGGTGGTTCCACCACTTTTTTCTTTGACTGCTTTGGCTTCCTCATAGAACTTGTCGTAGTCTGACAAGGCCGCTTGCGCAGCCGCTGGATCATCGATCCCTAGCAGCTCTTCTGCCATCGACGCCCGGTAATAAAACCCGCCAGGAGCAGCTTGCCAAGCCAAGGCATGAAGAACCCCGTCTTTTGAAGTTCCTACGTCTTTGACATATTGATACGTATCTGCCGCGGCTTCATCAAGTCCCAGTGAACCAAGGTCTGCCATCATCCCTGATTCCACATATTTTTTGACAAAGGCAGATTCTAAAGCAATCACATCTGGTGCATCTTTGGAACCGAGAATCGGATCGAGCTTGGTCTCGAATTGGTCAGAAGGAATCTCCACGATCCGAATGTCATAGGCCAAATCGTCATGCGCCGGCAAATAGTAATCATTGATCATCGTTGATAATTCTGAAGTAAAGGTCCAAACCACGAGTTCATCCTTGCCACTGCTTCCCGTTGCGCTGTTATCCGAGCCACTGTTTCCTGAACCATTCCCGCAGCCACTAAGCATAAAAGCCGCTAAGCCCGCCACTGACGCTGTTTGTAAGACCCGTTTCCAATTTTTCATCTTTCTTCCTCCTCGATTTTTTGATAGTCAAATGAATCAAAATCAGCCGCCAAACGATTGCCAGTCGTATCGATCGCAAACATCCCCACAAAAGCCCCCGTAAAGAACCCACCGTAATGTTCTGCCACATAGTCGTCAGACAATTGCAAGCTGTCAAATAGCTGATCGATGACCTGCCACTCTTTTTGATCAAAGGAGTACGCGTATTGATAGTGGGCATAATTGACGATCGTTTTGAAGTAGACCGTTTGTACATCGGCTGGTATCACAACTTTTGATACTTTTTGGCTCTTCAGTTGGCCCTTTTCGCTTGCCAATACAGTGATGATTTTTCCTTTCCTCTCATCATGAGTGATGTAGATCGCCGACCAATTTTGTGTATTGTAGTAATTCGTCATGCCTGCCAACTGTAGAAACGAGGTCGGCGAAAATTCGACGGCAGTCGTTGCTTCGAAACGAAAATCGCTCCATCTTCTTGCCACCAGTGCTTGATGGAACAAGGAATTGAACGACTCTCGCCCATACAAGCGCAAATACCCTGGTCGTGCGGTCAAACTACCGATTTCCTCAGAAAAAGGAATCCGCAAGGTTTGAAACATTGGTGCCAACGACGCATCTTCAAAATCATCAAAGCCTGATTCTGTTTCCCACGGATGTTCGGGCAGCTGTGGCTGTGGGACCTCCGCTTTTGGAAAGTTCCCGCCTGTGATATACGGCCAATCATTTTCCCAGTAAACAGACTGGATCGCTGTTTCTCGTCCGAGCGGGCAATAGCCGCGATTTTCTAAGAGGGGTGTTTCTGGATACTTCAGCGCTCGTCCTGTTAAGTGAACAAAATACCATTCATCGGTCTGCGTTTTCACAAATGAACCATGACCGGCTTTTTGTAGCGGGATCTCTGGCTGTCCCCATGAACTAATTAGAGGGTTTTGAGGATGAACTTCATAAGGCCCTTCGATGTGCGTTCCACGAGCGATGGTACTTGCATGTTCAAATTGGGTGCCGCCTTCTGCCGTCAATAAATAATAATAGCCGTTCACTTTATACATGACCGGTGCTTCAGTCAATTTGCGCTCTGTTCCGTTGAAGATAATTTTGGGCTGCCCCACCAATTTCTTGGCTTGCCAATCAAACTCTTGGAGAGCGATCCCATAAAAGGAATGGTTTGTCGGGCGATAATCCCAGACCATGTTCAGAAAATATTTTTTGCCGTCATCGTCATGAAATAAAGAGGGATCGAAACCAGAAGAATTCATATAGATTGGTTCTGACCAATCCCCATCAATGGTTTCACAGGTGATCAAATAATTGTTCACATCTTTCCAGCTATTGGATTGTGTTTTGACATCTGAATAAATCAACCAAAAACGACCATCACTGTAACTTAAGTTTGGCGCCCAAACGCCCCCAGAATCAGGATTTCCCAGCATATTCAACTGACTGACACGATTGACTGGTGTACTGATCAAGCGCCAGTTCTTCAAATCCTTCGAATGGAAGATGCGCACACCTGGAAACCATTCAAAGGTCGACGTAGCAATGTAATAATCTTCTCCTGCACGACAAATACTCGGGTCTGGATGAAAGCCTGTTAGTATCGGATTGGTAATCAAAAAATTTCCTCCTCTTTCCCTTTTTGGCATTTTGTGATTCAACTGAGAGTCAGTAGGAATGAGCTTCTTTCAGTTAGTAAGTTTTCTTTACTAATATACCTAACTAAAAAAAGAAACTTGTTACTGCAGTCCATTTTAAAAATATTCACTAATCATTGTTCTATTTACTTTCTTCAGCTGAACTGTCATAATTATAAAATGAAATCGCTATCATTCACAGGACGATTTCCACACATCGATAGACAAAAAATGGAGGAAAGATTGCGTGACCATTTTAGAAGAATATCATTTTGGCGAATACCTAGGCGTTTCCAGTTACCATCCCTACTCGCTTAATTACATGGAACATTTTCATCGTTCCTTTGAATTGCTTTTTTGTAGTGAAGGCGAAGCGGTTGTCAAAATCGAAGAAAGTCCCTATGTCCTTACAACTGGCCAAGTGTTATTAGTCATGCCTTACCAGACCCATGCCATCGAAACCCCCAAGGAATCACAACTGCATATTCTGGTTTTTTCGCCGGAGTTTATTCCAGATTTTTATGCCAAAACCAAAGATTTCGCTTTGTCAGATCCGGTTATCACCATTGATCCATCTGTTGCCAAGCAGCTCTACTATCCTTTATTTGAAACGGATTCCCTCTATTTACGAAAATCGGCACTGTATCAAGTCCTTTACCTTTTTGAGCACCAAACGACTTTACTACCAGCCAAAAATCAAGAGGATATCCTGATCCAGCTGCTTGCCTATATCGAGTCACACTTCAAAGAAGAGCTGACGCTCGAAAAACTAAGCAGCAGTATCGGTTATAGTAGCGTCTACGTTTCCAGAATGATCACTGAGAAATTGAAAAGCACCTTTCCTCGGCTTTTGAATCAAGCAAGAATTCGCCATGCCTCTTTTTTGCTGACTCATAGTCTCTTGCCGATTACGGAAGTAGCAGAACAGGCTGGCTTTCAAAATGTGCGAACCTTCAATCGAAATTTCAAAGCTTTGACCTCACTGACTCCGAAAGAATACCGCTTAACACACAATGCTCATTTTTCATTGCTGAAGGAATAGCAAAACAAAAAAGCAGCTTCACTTACCTATAAAGTGAGCTGCTACAATCTTACTCGTTATTCTAGTCAGCCTTTTGCCACGTTCCCAGAAAGTAGTGAAAAACGTTCAAACGCTCCCCTTCTTCATAGAGAAATGAGCAGGAAAAAACCAATTGCCAAAATGAACCTTTGTTGTTTTACCGATTCCGCAACGCTATGCCTGATTTACAGCACCGTATGTTCTTGCTTAATGCCGTTTGCTTTATCGAAGCTTCTTGGAATAACGATCAAGCCCAAGAAAAATGATTCACGACTAGCCAGTCTCTGACTTCCGTCAGATCAGAAAAAGTTTTCACCTGTGCAGCTACTTCTTGCTCAAGTTTTGGCTGTTTAAGCAAAGGATATTTCCCATTTTTCTTGACTGGCAAAATACTCAAATCATCCGCAATCAGAAAAGCTGGGATCTTGGCTTGTTTTGCGGTTCTTATGCCGGCTAGAGAATCTTCTAATACCAAGGCTGCTTCAGGCTTTACGCCTAATTGTTGGCATGCTGTCAGAAAGATTTCTGGATCAGGTTTGCCCTTTCGCACTTGATCCCCAGAAACCACCGTATCAAACCAATCTGGCATCTGTTCCATTTCAAAATACGCCTTGATTTTTTCTTTCGACGAAGAGGACGCCACGGCTATCAAGCAATCTTGTTTTTTTAATGCTTCCAATAGTTCAAGAAGGCCGGGCTTTTTGAAAACCCGTTTTTCTTCAGCTAAAATCACTTCTTTCTGACGATTCATCGCTTCTCGCCACCGATCCGTTGGTACCGTACTGCCATAAAGTTCCTGCATCCCTTTACGAATATCTGCTTCCGTTCTGCCAGTCAGGTAATAATAAACATCTTGGCAAACTTCAAAATCATACTCCTCCGCGGCTCTTAAATAGGCGCGGTAAGCTAACCGACCTGTTTCAAACATCAAACCGTCCATATCAAAAATCACCAGTTTTATCTTCTCCATCCTATGGCCTCCTTTGCTTTTCTGCGAATAAAAAAGCAATGGTACCAAAATCCTTTGGCACCCATTGCTTCATCTTGTTTATTTACAGCTGACTGCTCAACTTAGCAATGATTTTACATGCGCCAAATGGCTGTCAGCCTTTTCCCGCCCTTCTTTTACTAGCGCTTCTGACAGAATGAAGGAGCCGCCAACCGCTAATACTTGCGGATCAGATAAATAGTCTTGAACATTTTCGAGAGTGATTCCGCCAGTTGGGACAAATCGAATATCGTAAAACGGACCACTGAGGGCTTTGATTGCCGACAAGCCCCCGTAGATATCCGCAGGGAAAAATTTCACAACTGATAAGCCATAATCCGTTGCCCGTTGAATGTCATTGGGGGTAGCTGTCCCTGGAAACACTGGAATGTTTTCGGCAAGACAAAATTCCACCACATCAGGTACAAGAGCAGGGGAAACAATAAAGCGCGCCCCTTTCTCAACCGCTGCTTTCGCTTGTTCTAAGGTGCGGACCGTGCCTGCGCCTACGATCAATTTGCCCGATTGAGAGAGTTTTTCAATCGCTTCTAAAGCAAGGTCACTGCGGAAGGTCACTTCAATAAAATACAGTTCATGCTCAATCAGCAGTGATTCTACTACTGGCAAATAGGTAAGGTCTGTTGCAGTGTAAAGAGGCAACACCCTTGTTTTTGCCAATTGTTCATAGAGTGTCATACGCTCTCTCCTCCCTTCGTTCCCCTCGATTGCATTTGCTCTTTCAAGACGGCTTCATGAAGCCCTTGAAGATAACTGATACCAATCGCGCGATCATACAGACCATAGCCTGGCATCGCCACTTCCCCCCAGATCGTCCGCCCGTGATCAGGACGGATGACACCATCAAAACCGACCTCAACCAAGGCTTTCATAATGGCATACATATCTAACGATCCTTCAGTGGAAAGATGGGCAGATTCTTTAAATTTGCGTTCCCCCATAAACAACACATTGCGAAAATGAACAAAGTTGATGCGGCCTTTTAAGCCATGAACGATCTCCACCATGTCGTTTTCTGGATCGGCACCTAACGAACCGGTGCACAACGTTACCCCATTATAAGGCGAATCCACGATGGCCATGATTTTTTTCAAGTCCTCTAAATTTTTGGTGATCCGTGGCAAACCAAAAATTTCCCAAGGTGGATCGTCCGGATGGATCGCCATTTTCACATCTACTTCTTCACACACAGGAATGATCCGCTTTAAGAAATAGCTTAAGTTATCAAAGAGGATCTCTTGAGTGACCCCTTCATAAGTTGCCATCAAACGCTGGAACTTTTTCAGTCGTTCTTCTTCCCAGCCTGGCAATTTAAAGCCTTTTGATTGGCTATGGATCAGCGTATACATCTCACTAGGTTCCATATCATCCACAACGGCTTGATCATAGAGCAAAGAGAAGCTGCCATCCTCGTTTTGATAAAATAGATTTGTTTTTGCCCAGCCGAAGATCGGTTTGAAGCTATAGCAGATCATATGTACATCACAAGCTGCTAAATTCCGAATTGTTTGAATATATTGATCGATGTAGTGATCCCGTTCCTCTGTTCCGGCTTTGATCGCATCGTGGATCGCCACACTCTCAATCCCTAATAGTGAAAGATGCTCTTTTTCAATTGATGCTTTTAGTGCGTTGATTTCGGAAATCTCCCAGACATCTCCAGGCATTTTATTTAGAAGTGTTCCTACAATGCCGTGCATTCCTGGAATTTGTCGAATATTCGTTAACGGGATCGTATCCCCTTCCCCGTACCATCGAAACCCCCATTGCATTTGCTGTCATCCTTTCGTTTTTAAAAATCATCGTCCTCATCAGTCTCTTCGCTACTATCACCTGCTGAAGAATTGTGCCAAAGCGCTACACTGTTTTCTCCTTGCTGGATCACTGCTGCCACCGCCTGTTCAATCGGTGTCGCCAAAAATTGGTGATTGATCGCTTCTAATACCATCGGCAAATTCACCCCGCCGATCACATACGTCTTTTCCTGAAGCGATTCTTCTAATTGATTGATCGTTACAACCGACTGATTGTAGGGACTCGCACTCAATAGATCAGCAAACACCAAGACACCGTCCCCTTGATCTGTTTCATGAATCGCTTCATGGATTTTGTTTCCCAGAAGTTGAATATCCTCTCCGTGGTTCAAATTAACGACCGCAATATTTTCGACACTGCCCATGATCACCTCTGCAGCATCTTTAAAACCAGTACTCAGCTGTCCGTGAGTTGCCAATACGATTCCTAACAAATGTTATTCCTCCTTTTTCGCTTCCTAACCAAATAACGCAAGAACTTTTTGCATATTCCTCAGATTCAGCTCTTTTTGCTTTAATTGTTTTCTAGGCAGCACATACGTCTGATCCTGATGCTTTTCTGCACAAAACAGATAGTTGATGCTGCCCATTGCTTCACTACTGTGTTCGATCGCCAACTGCTGCAGTTGCCCTTCATTGAATTGCTTGCCGATAGCTCGAATCGGAGCATCGGCACCAATAGAATCTAAATAATAAATCTTCGCATTCGGCCTTACTGAATCACGTAACACTTCCAACCCGCGTTCTCCGTAACTTCCTTCATCAAGAAATGCGAAGGCCGTCGCTGTTTGACTGTTTTGACTGATTAAGGACAGCAGCGCTAAGATAGAGGAGGTATTGCGGGTTAGATTTTGCTGAAATCCTGCCCCGTGGCTTACGCGATTTAATAGCAGAAAATAAACACCGACCCCTAAAGCAAAAAGTGCTGTTTGCCAAGACAATAAGGGAAATCTCCCTGAAGCAAAGTGGATATAAAGCCAAGTTCCCAACAGCCCTAAAAGAATCATCACTGCTGAAGCAGTCAGAATAAATTGATTTGTTTTACGGCCTTGCTCCTGCCGATCAAAAAAATGGTAATCGCCGAAATGCTCTGGCGGTGTATCATAATACGTGCAGATGATCCGTTTTGCTTTAGTCAGATCACCAACATACAAATTGCGTGAGGCATTTTTTTTCGTGTGATCATACTCGATCACCTGAAGGTCTTTGCGAAATGGAATGATATCCGCGATGAGTGCCTTCAAAAATCTTTGTTTGCTTTTATCCGTTGATCGCGCTCGGTAGACATACCGATAACGAAACAGCCAATCACGAAATGTTTCTGTTTGATTCATGGCGGATTCTCCTATTCACAATTTACTGACACTGGAGGACCTCTTTTCCTTGCGAGATCCCCCAGCTTCCCTCACAATATTCCTTAGATATAAATGAATTAGTATGCTACTTATAACTTGAACTGTTTCAAAACATCCTTCAGTGTTGATTTCGGTGCAGAAGGCGTTGCCTGAAAATAGATTGATTCCACACCATATTCTTCATTCATTTCTTTGAGTTTTTGCGCATCAGCTTGATTTAAATAAACAGATTTTGTTACCAAGAGATCCTTCTCGGGATCTTTTTGGGCGATACCGCCTATGTTCAATTCTTTCATCGGCACGCCGTGTTTGACTAAGTCGTACATCACGCTGACGGTTTTGGCGATCAAGATACAGTTGTAATCTTTGAAGTTGTATTCATCCCAGTAAAATTTGGCTTTTTCTGGTGTAACGACGATCGTTTTTTGCCCTGTTCGGCTACCGGCATTTTTGTATAGTTCCCGCATGAACTTATCCTTAGCTACTACCTCATCCACTACAAAGATCGAGTTGACTCCGCTTTTTTGCGACAAGGTCATCATGACCTGCCCATGGATCAATCGCTCGTCTACTCGTGCTAAATTTACTACACCCATTTTTGACACTCCTTTTTATAAAATCCCTACACCAGCTAAAATGATCAAGATCAAAGTCAGCCATAGCAGTGCTTGAGTCACTTTCAGTCCCTTTTTGTTATAGAACCAGTAGACACCCATTACGACAGCCAATGGCAAGATCCCTGGTATGATCTGATCAAGAATATCTTGAATAATAAATTCTCTTCCTGAGATATCAAATTTTAGAGAAGAACTCACATTCACATAATTTCCTGCCAATACCCCCATCATGAATAAACCTAAAACAGATAGCGTTTCAATGGCTGTTTGAACACCTGTACTTTGCATCAGTCCAGTGGCATTGCGCCCCATTGAAAAGGCTTGACGAGCAAAGAATAGGCCGATGGAAACTTGATACAGGGCAAAACAAATGAATGGGAAGAGGGATCCTAATGGGTTCCCTTGTTGTGCCCATGGCACCGCAATCGCTATGAAAATGTATTGCACAGTTCCTGAATCGATGGCATCACCAATCCCTGCTAAAGCCCCCATCAAACCGGCTTTGGTGTTGTACATCAAATCATCTTGCATCAAAATCTCTTTTTTCTCATACTCTTCTTCAGCTCGCTGCTGTTCCATCGAAGACATCAATCCAGTGATGACTCCGCCACCCCAACTCAGTTGTGTATTGAAGAAAAGCAGTTGTCGTTTGTAAGCAGCTTTTAACGCATCATCGTCTTTATAGAGTTTGCGCAAAATCGGCATCATTGCATATAAAAGCGAAGGTGCCACATAACGTTCGAATGAGTGAGGGATTTCATTTGCGAAATGCCATCTTAAATAGGCTTTAGTCACATCTTTTGTGGTAATTTCTTCGGGCGCACCTTGTGCATTTTGAACCATTTCTGACATTATTGCTCCTCCTTATCGGTTAAAAACCATCATCGTAATCATCGTCTTCTTCAAAAGTTGACGACGCTTTTTCTGCAGCAGGCGCTATTTTTCCTTTTTGAGACTGGACAAAAATCAATGCAATCAAGATACCAAAAATCGAATAAGTTACCATGGTGATTTCCAGTGAACTTAAAACCACACTCATGAAATAAGCTAGGAAGAAAAAGACCATATAATCTTTACGGCCAATGACATAGACCGTTGTCGCAATCCCGATTGCCGCTAAACCACCACCAACAACTTCTAAAATATGAATAACTACAGTTCCTTCTAATGCATTGATTACATCAGCGATCAGTGGGGCACCAAAATAAAGCGAGATAAAAATCAGCGGTACATATAGAATAAATGAAGCCAATGTCGGGTATAAAATAATGGAACGGCTCATTGCTTTGGCATTAAGATCTTCTACTGCTTTATCCGTATATTTTCCTAAGAAGGTATTGATAAAGAACCGGAACTGATATAGGTAACTTCCTAACAAACCAACCGGCACTGCTACGGCAATCGCGGCTTCTGCAGGAAGATTCCCAAGTAAAGCCACGGGCACAGCAATCGCTGCGGCAACTGATGGTTCTGCTGGCATTGACCCGCCCGGAGCAAAAACCCCCATATAGATCATTTGCAACGCTGCAGTAACGATCATCGCTTGTTTGACATCCCCCATCACTATACCGACGATCAAGCCGGTCATTAATGGCGAAAATCGTAAAGTCAGCGTTGCGCCTCCACCGAGCCAACGAGACATGACTGCTGCCACCCATAAAGCAATCAGTAAACTTTGTGTAATGCTCAATGTATCCATTTTTTGCTCCTCCTATACATCTTTCAAATAAGTTTCTAACGCATAAATAGCTTCTTTCAAACGTTCTTTGTTGACTTCGACCGGAATCAGATGAACTTTTTCTTTCGAATCAATAAAGGCTACCAACTGATCGATCACTTGCTCGTCTTTAGGATAGATTTCCATTTGGTGGAGGCTCATTGGTAGATGTAACTCTTGATAGAATGGCAGCAGCTGATCAATCGCTGCCCATTTTTCTTCAAGAGCTAATTGATAGAACATCCCATAAGCAACCTTTTCTCCGTGAAGAAAGCGGTGACTCTCAGGCAAATATTTACTGATGGCATCATGCATCGCATGAGCCGCAGCATTCCGGGCGTATTTGTCACCTAAGCCCCCGACCATACCAGCGACAGCTATAATGATCTCAGACAAATGACAAAAGGCATCAGTGACTTCTTGCTGTTCCATATCTATAATGGCTTGCTTCGATTGAGATAAAATCGCTGTTTCACATAATTTGGCTGTATAGCCAGCCATCTGCAAGAATGGTTCGTCTTGGAGATGTGGCTGAGCAAGGATCGCTTCGGATTCGATCCATTTCGCCAAGGTATCAGCCAACCCAGCGATAAAGTAGTCCACCGGTGCATCAATGACTAAAGTTGGGTCAGTGATCAAAAAAGCCGCCTGTCTCAAATAGTGCTCCGTTTTCCCTTCTGCTTCTCCTGACTCTTTGTACATTACCGATAACGGTGTCCAAGGAGCACAGTTGCTCGCTAATGTGGGAATCAATCCGAATGGCAAATTGGTTTTATGGGCAGCATAACCAACTAAATCCGCCAATTTCCCGCCACCAACGCCGAGAATAAAATCAATTTCTTTTTCTTGCGCAATTTTTTCAATCAATTCAGTCCCATAATAGCTGCATTCGCCAGTATAACGATGGTAAAAAATTTCTATGGGCAGTGACTTCAAAAACGTCATTTTTGGTTGTGCTTTTTCCCACGAAACAGTCCCATGAACAATCAACAATCGTTTTACTTGATACTCGGCTAGCACCGTTGGCACAAAATCAATTGCTCCTTCATGATAGCGGTACACTTGTGGACCTATCTTTACCTTTAAATCTGTTAACATCTCTTTCACACTCCTTTAAACTGCTAGAAATTTACTTTGTGCTTGTACAGCGCGATCTGGTAACAATCCTTTGGTAATTCTCTCGATGTCCGTCACACATTTATTGCCCATTTCTTCTAAACACTCTAATGTGTAAGCAGAGGTATGTGGCGTCATCACGACATTGTCGAAGGCAAGATAAGGATGGTCTTTGCTTCCTGGTTCTTCTTCCAAAACATCTGTTGCTAAACCAGCGATTTTCCCACTTTTCAACCCGCTTACAATGGCAGCTTCATCTAATAATGCTCCCCGTGCACTATTCGAGAGATAGACTTTATCCTTCATCTTAGCGACTTCAGCAAAGGAAATCATATGGTAGTTTTCTTCTGTTAAATTCGCACAAAGACAAATGATGTCTGATTTGGCCAATAATTCATCTAATTCCACTTTTTTGCCACCAAAGCTCTGAATATGCAGTGCTGATTTGTACGGATCATATGCCAAAACATCACAACGGAAGCCATTTCTTAAAATCTCCACTACACAACTTCCTGTATTGCCTACCCCAATAACGCCAACTGTTTTATTGAACAATGCTCTGCCGACAAAATCTGCTCGTTTTTCCCATTGGTCGGCGCGCACTTGCGTCATTGATTCCACAGTACAACGCAAGAGTGCCAGTAAATTCGTTACATTGTTTTCAGCCACCGCATCCCGTTCCACCAAAGCAGGGATGATTGAAACAATCGTTTGATGTTCTTTCGCTGCTGCCAAATCAATGTTGTTATACCCGATTCCATGCCGTGTGATTAGTAAGAGTTCATCCTTATTTTCAAAAAATTCTTTTGTAAAAAAAGGGGTCACACTAGCGATGATGATGTTATAACCCGCCAATGCTTTCGCCAACTCTTTGCCACCGATCTCACTGTCGAAGGAAAAGTAGTTCACTGGTCCAATCGCTTGCAAGCGTTGGATATGCTCTGGAAACACTTTGCCAAAACTGCTTGAATTCACCACAGCGATCTTGAAATTTCCCATTGATTCGCTCCTCTCTTAGCTTCTTATGACCATCTCATGGTCGCTAGATCCATTTTTTATCCACACATCTTTTTCCAGAAATCGTTTTCTTGTGAAATGTTTATCATGAGTAAACTCACGGCGTCTGCAACTACCACCAAATTGATCGCTAGCGCAATTTATTCAGTCTATTTTGCTGTCTTAGGATTACCAATCTTATCAGTGTGCCTTGTTAGCAATGGGATTTCAAAAATTATGCGAATGTTTCTAGCAATCAGTAATGAGTAAAGCGAGATTTCAAGCCAACTGGTACGAAATCAAATCCAGTTCGACGTTGGTTTCCCAATTGACCCTTTCTTCATTGCCTCTCACTTGCTTCGATGCCATTGGCGAACAGCTTGCAAAAACACCTGATTTTGTAACCAAGTTAACTGTTTTGCCATCAACACAACCCGATAACTAAGTTGCCCGACAGAAAAGCGGTTTCATTTCATCAGCGAAAAAATGAGCAGTCAGTAGTTAGAATCTTTCTTATTTGAATCCCCCTTTCAATCAAGCTGGCTCTAACCCTTGACCGTGATTCGACTGATCGCTTTTCCTGTAGGTAACATCGGCTAAAGTCTACGTTTGGCAGGTATCGATGTGCTTCACTCAATGCTGGCTGAAACTAGATCGATTCCTTTTTTACCGTAGTTTCTTTCACTGATCCTGCAAGGTCGCCCCTTCCCCTAAGTCGCTTTGCTCTTTGAGCTTGAGACACATTCTCCATTTTCCAAGACCGATAAGCTCGCCTTTATGATAGCGCCTCCATTCCACACCTTTATTATACAAAAAAATATTTTTTTGTAAATAGAAAAAATAAAAATAATTTTTATTTGCATTTTTTTCGCAAAAGAGGTACTTTAGAGGTAAAGAGATGTTGTTATTAAAAAGGAGGTAGAAGCTTTTGACTGTCTCGATTCGCTTGCAAATAAAAACGCTTTATAAAGATCTCAGTCTTAAAGAACAAGCAATTGCCGACTATGTGTTAGAAAACCCTAGTAAGGTCTGCCACAGTTCGATCAGTGATCTCTCAAGTGATTTGGGCATTGCTGATTCCACGTTTTTCCAATTCACAAAAAAACTCGGTTACAATGGGTTTAAGGACTTCAAAATGGCGATGTTGATGCAAGAAAGCGAGCTTGCCGCCCTCTCAATCCATGAAAATATCGAGAAATCGGACAATGAATTGACGATCGCACAAAAAGTATTCGATTCGATCATGACGACGCTCACGGACACTAGAAAGTTATTAAAAGAAGAGGATCTTCAGAAGGCCGCAGCAATGATCAATGAATCCAATCGGCTTTTCTTCTTCGGGGTGGGTGGCTCTGAGATTGTAGCCACAGATGCTTATCACAAATTTTTGCGCTCTTCGATCTCTGTCTTCCACAGTGCAGATTTTCATATCCAATTGATGGAAGCGGCGGTATTAACACCAGATGATTGCGCCTTTTTCATCTCCCATACCGGAAAATCACGAGAAACGATTGAGTTAGCCAACGTTGCTAAGAGCAACGGTGCCAAGATCATCGTTGTGACCAGTCATGCGGCTTCCCCTTTGGCAAAACTTGGCGATGTCGTCTTAATTTCAATTTCACAAGAAATCGAGTTTCGGTCAGAGGCACTTTCTTCTCGGATTGCCCAGTTAAGTATCTTGGACTCCCTCTATGTGATCGTGATGTTTCTTAACCGTGAGAAAGCCCAACGCTCGATTGCAAAAATTAGACGTTCCATCTCAACAGCAAAAGAAACCTAACAGAATAGAAAGGTTGTTCTCTTGTGGATATTTTTGCTTAATGAACATACGGCAATTAATCCGTAAGAAGGGATGAAAATTTTATATGGTTTTATTTGCCTAAACTATGATTGCCTTCCCAGAATGTAGCGGAAGGCATTTTTTTGTACAAAAAATTGTTTAATCAGCCACCAAAACGAGAAAACCTTCGTGCAATCTATAAAGATTCTCAGACACAATTTTCAACAAAAAAAACACTTTCCATCTTAGCGGAAAGTGTTTTCGAAATCTCCATTTCTTACCATCTTTTGGAGACAACTTCTGCCCCGAATGGCATCAATGCCAGTTGGGCTAGCTTTAAGGATTGTGCTGCAAATGGAATGCCAATGATAGTGATGGCAAGAATGACCGCACTAGCTAAATGACCTAAAGCCAGTGGCACACCAGAAAAAATCAGCCATAATATATTGAGAATCAAGGAAGTACCACCACCTCGGTAGACGATTTCTTTGCCAAAAGGTGCTAATGACAAGCTGGCGAATTTAAAGCACTGCAAACCGATTGGAATCCCAATAATCGTGATGCACCAGAGGCAGCCTGCTAGAAACCATGAGATTGCGCCAATCAATCCACCAAAAATAAACCAAATGAGATTGCCCAGAAAATTCATTTTGCTTCCTCCCTTCTTCTCGTCTAAAAAACTGTACCATAAACGCAAGTTGAAATTTTTTTTACCTAAATGAGGCGTGTGCAAGCAAAAAAACAGATGCTTGGCCTTTTTCCTGGCTATGTTATCGTCACAGCTCTAATTAGCAACGGTTCAAGCTTTCATTCCTATTGTCCAGAATCAACCGTTGATTCGCTGCTGTTATTTGATTCATTTGAGTCATTGCCGAAGACACCGGTGATCGAAGACCAGATGCCGCTAAAGAAGCTCTTGATATTTTCCCAAAGGCCCTTAGAGGTTTCTTCGATTTGCTTGCGGGCTTCTGACAGATCCAATTCTTTGATGAAGTCATCGAAGATATTGTTGTCTCGCATGTCGCTCATCAAAGAGGTCAATTCAGAAATTTGATTTTCCGTAACGATTCCTTCCAGTCCGTTGTCCTTCAAGGCTTTTTCTACTGTCTCTTGAATATCTGCTTGAGTCAATTCCGTACCATCTGCGGTTTGAGCAGCCAAATCGGTTTTCGCTTGTTCTTGCGCAGCATTCAAAGCTTCATCGGAATAGCCTTCTTTGTCTTTGTTCTCTTCGGTGATCGTAGAAAGCACATCCATCTCATCTTGAGCTACGGCTACTCGATTCTGATTGATGACACCGCCTGATTCTTCAACGATTTTGTATACCCCAGCTAAAGCTCCGGAACCGTCGATCGGTACGGCAGAAGCGACCGTTAGCTTCGCATCAGTGATTCCTGCCGTCAGCGCTGCATTTTGGTACTGGGCTGCAGTGATGCGGGTAATGTTATCTGGTGTCGCGATATCGACAGTGATTCCTGCCCCGCTTTCTAAAGTCTGCATTCTGACCGAGCTATAGACCGCCCAATCTGCAGTAAAGCCGCCATCGGGAATGTATTTCATCAAGTCATTACCGTTTGTCGTATAAATCGGTGTTTCGCCTTGGATGCCTAAGCGCTCAAGTGTGTAGTCTTCTTGTGCTTTCGTCAAGGCATTTCCGATCGCCACAGCATTGACTTGCAAACGATCTGAACTGCTGTCAGAGGTACTTGTTTGACTGTCGGTAGTGGCTGTCGTTGCGGTAGAACTGCTTGTTGCAGTGGAACTGCTCGTCGTTGAATTGGTTTCGTCAGCAAAAACTTGTGGTGCTGCTAATAAAACTTGGCTAGATACCAAGAGAGTCGCTAAAATCATCGCTGGTTTTCGAGTCTGTTTTTTCATCACTATATCCTCCAAGTGTTGATCTCTTTTTCAGGGATTTTCCCCTCTTACTGCTGTTATTGTACTATAGGTTTTCTTGCAAAGCCTACGTCTAGGGTCTGAAATGAAGAAAAACTTAGAACTCTGCTGCTATTTAAAAAAGGCGCAATTTGGTATTATCCTTGGTACAGCAATACTTTAGGCGCTTTTCTTTTCATCAACTGTTTTTTTAGCAAACCCAACAGCATAGGATTTTAAACGGCTGCCCACTTTCCTCAAGCCGAGAAAGGCTCCCGTTAAAACTATCGTATAAAAGAACAACGGAAACCCTCCTAGTGAAAAAAAGACTTTCCCGGATTCCAGAAACAGCGGGTGACTCAGAAAGATCAATCGACTAGCCTCAGCTGCTTGTTTTGCTTGCCAAGTCCGCTTTTGTGGTTGCTGCTTGATCAGCCAAGCAAGGAAAAAAAGAGTCGTCGGCACAAAGAACAGCATGAAATTCTTATCGTCCCCCTGATTGAGATACACGAGTCGACCTTCAATGCCTAATAAGCAAAGAGAGACCGCGAATTTTCTGCCAAGATGCTTCGTGAAAAAAGGACGTTTCTGGTGTTCACCTAAACAAAACCCGCACAGCAAAAAAAGAAACCCATAAAAAAGACCGTTTCTCGTTGTAAAAAATAGAGTCCGATAATTTTGATAAAATACCAATAAAGGTCCACTTAAATAACTGCTGTACGTTTCAAGACAGCCAATCAAATACAAACTGATCGCCAGTAAAAACTGCCACCGATAGCCAAGAAAACGGGTTTTCCTTACTAACCACATGCCAAAGAGCAACGCTGGAAAATACCAAAGATGGTACCAGACCCCTACTGTTAAAAAGCCAGCAGCCAAACCGATGACCCGTAATGGATCGGCAAGATTTTGCTGTCCTAAATAAAACCAACCTAAGGGAAGATACACGATCGACCAACGCAAATAAAGCTTGAATTGTCGTTTGCACCATTGCTGCCATGAACAGGTGCTCTTTTGAAAAAAATAGCCATTCAGCAGGAGAAAAAAAGGAACCGCCAAACGACATAAGAGACTCTTTAACAAAAAATGAAGCTCGTTGTTTTCTGCCAGTCGACCACAGTGAACGAGAATCACCAGTAAGGAAGCGAAGAATTGGGTATAGCCAATTGGAACCATAAGGTGTTTTGTCTTCATTCGATCGTTTCTCCTTTCTCCGTCAAATTTGATCAAACATACTTCACTCTACTGGCCCTTTCTTTTTCTGACCAGCACTGAAAGCTTCCAGAATAGAAAGACAGTGCAACAAGTAGAAACATTGATAAATAAAGGATGTTACCCTTTGTTGCATCGTTAATTTCATAGATCCTCGTTCGCATAGAAAAGAGTTTGCTATAATATATAAGAAGAATGATGGAGGCAAAACAGACACATGGATATTGGGAAAATTATTAAAGAAGAACGCACCAAACGAAATCTCACGCAAGAACAATTGGCGCAGGAATTTTTTGTCACTCGGCAACTGATTTCAAAATGGGAAAACGGCAAGAGCTATCCTGATCTAGACCAAGTAGTCAAACTGAGCAACTATTTTGAATTGACCTTGGACTATTTATTAAAAGAAGACAAACAGATGGTCCAAGAACTCAATCTGACCACCCATCGAAAACGAATTGGCCTCGTATTGATCGCCCTTTTGACTGTTCTCAGTATTAGCTTAAGTACGATTTTGCTGGCAGGATTTTGGATCGATCCAGTCTTTTTCACAAAAGAAGACCTAACGATCACTTCTATTAAAAAGTACCACTTGCCTGCCACTGAGATAACGAATCAGGAAACCGGACAAGTGATTCAGCTGCCTGAAGATACGGAATACTTGATCACTTATACGATCGATCGGCCAATGGTAAAAACGGGCCGTCTGTCGGGTTATAAAGAATACAGCAGCGAAAATGCCAGCCAATTAATGGTTTCGGGTTATCACGGTTTTCATTTTGGCACGCAAACAAGCAAAATCGTCATTCGCAGCAATCGCGAAGACAATTTAGCTGCACCAGAATTAAATGCAAACAAGGATCTTTATCTTCGTAATATGAATAAAGCGCGCGCCTATCAAAAATCTGCAGCAGGTGACGCATTTTCTATCGAAGACGAAGGCGATCTCCTCTTTACTGCAGAAGAACTGGAACAATTACCCTTTGAACAAGGACAACTGCCAGAGTAAACAAAAACCACCGAATCGTTTTGATCGGTGGTTTTTTGCTGACTTCTTATCCTAGCAAGATCATTGCGATCGCCGCCAAGGCGTTATTGAGAAAATGCATGGCGATGGCTGTTTCTAGACGCTTAGTTTTTACATAAATCAACGCCATGATCAGACCCATAGCACCGTAGATCAAAAACTCGATCAGGTTGGTGACGGAATGGATGATACTAAAAACGGCTACACTTGAAATGATCCCGACTATCGGGTATTTCTTGAATAAAAGGCCGATAAACCCACCACGGAAAACGATTTCTTCCATGATTGGCGCCGCCACAGCGATCAATAGGAAGATCAAAAGCGGATTTTCGCCTGTAAACAGTTCCCCTAACAATGCATCATTCGCGGTCGCCTCTTGATCGGATATATGCTGCAGATACATGGTACCACCAACAGCAACGACTCGACCTAAAACAAAACCACCGATGATCCATAGCCAGTTGCGCTTCGTTGACCAGCCAAAGTCAAAGGTGGCAAGTCCTAGCTTCCGAGCCAAATACATCAGTAGGCCAATGTTTGCCAAAAGCAAGGCAATCAACCCGTAGCTCATCATCGCAGGAATCCTCGGCTCTCCTGCTTCCAAATAATAGATTTTTACCACACTGAATACGGTCATCCCTACTTGACTTAGTAAGAATAAGCCAATCAAAATAAATAAGTTCTTTACTGCTTTCATGCTCTCCTCCATCGTTTGCTCATTGCATTTTGCAGGATTGGGTTACGACAAATCATGACACAGTCCATCACTTGGTTCCCCATATATCCAGAAACTACTTAGCCACTATCGGCTTGTTTCTAATGATACTGAGTTTCCTCAGTATTTACAACAAATAAAAAATAAAAACAGTTATTTTGCGTATTTTATCCAACAAACCACGTTTTTTCTTTCGCTGCCCTCAAAAAAATATAAGTAGTGTTTGAAAAAAGCGCTCTCTTATGCTACACTGTTCCTACTTTTGTTTGGCTGACGAACCGCTGCCCCAACCATGTTCGTTTGGACCAACTCGTTGCGAGTATTCGATTTCGAATGCTCTTTTTGTCGCGTTTGTCAAAAGAAAGTGAGTGAATCCAAATGATCCAAGTAGAACACCTCAGCAAGACCTTCCAAGTGTCCAAGCGAAAAAGCGGCTTTCGCCAAGCAGCCAAAGCATTTCTTTCTCGTGAAACCACCACCGTCCATGCGTTGCAAGACATCAGCTTTACCATCAATGAAGGCGAAATGGTTGGCTACATCGGGCCTAATGGTGCTGGAAAAAGTACCACCATAAAAATCATGTGCGGGATTTTGACCCCTGATCAAGGCATTTGTCACATCAATGGTCGTACGCCTTGGCAAGAACGTATTCAACATGTCAAAGACATCGGCGTCGTCTTCGGACAGCGCAGTCAACTCTGGTGGGATGTCCCCGTCAATGACAGCTTTGATTTGATCCGTGATATCTACAAAGTCGACGCTGCTAGTTATCAGCGCAACCTAGAAGAATTAGTCACCTTACTAGATTTAGGTGAGATCTTAAAAACCCCTGCTCGGTCCTTGAGTCTCGGTCAGCGTATGCGCTGTGAGATCGCCGCCTCCTTACTCCATGACCCCAAAATCTTATTTCTTGATGAACCCACCATCGGTTTAGATGCTGTATCAAAGATTGCCGTGCGTCAGTTTATTAAAAAAAGAAACCAAGAAAAAGGCACCACAGTCATCCTGACGACCCACGATATGCAAGATATCGAGGCGCTGACACAGCGAATTCTGTTGATCGGCAAAGGGCAAATTTTGCTGGATGGTCGCCTCGATGAACTAAAGCATCGTTTTTCTGATGTCAAAACGCTGGAGATCGACTATCAAGGGAATGAACCTCATCTGCCAGAAAACGTCCAGCTGCTTCAAAAAGACGTTGGTCGCCTTGTTCTGAAACTTGATCCCAAAGAAGTGTCGGTCGCTCAGCTGCTCAGTCTGCTCAGCAATCAAGTCGAGATCACCGATTTGGCCGTTGCCAGTATCACCGCCGAAGAAATGGTCGCTAAGCTGTATCAGGAGTATCAAATATGAGGAAGTATCAGGCATTTTTCCGCATTCGCTTTATCAATACCTTGCAATACCGCTCGGCGGCAATTGCCGGGATGGCTACGCAACTAGCTTGGGGCTTGATGGAAATTCTGGCATTCCACGCCTTTTACCAAGCAGATCCTAGTGCCTTTCCCATGACCTTTCAACAAACCGTCTCCTATGTTTGGCTCCAGCAAGCCTTCTTGTCTTTATTTATGTTGTGGTTCTTTGAGGCAGAAATTTTCAATACCATCACCACAGGGACGATCGCCTACGAACTTGTGCGGCCGATGGATCTATACAATCGCTGGTTTTGCCAATCGGCTGCCAATCGCTTAGCAAAAGCCGTCTTGCGTTGCGGACCGATTTTTGTGATTGCCTTTTTACTGCCAGCACCTTATCGCTTGATTCTGCCAGCAAACATCGTTGCCCTGTTCTTGTTTCTTTTGTCTATGGCGCTGAGTTTAGGTGTAGTGATCGCTATGTCGCAGCTGGTCTATATCTCGACTTTTTATACATTATCCTCCATCGGGGTGCGGATCGTCATCAGCTCCATCGGTGAATTTTTAGCTGGCGGGGTCATTCCTCTGCCTTTCTTTCCACAGCCTTTTCGCCAATTCGTGGAACTATTGCCTTTTGCTTCCATGCAAAACGTCCCGCTGCGAATTTACAACGGGGATCTGACTGGCTTTGCGCTTGTTTCAGCATTGCTCTTACAAGCGTTTTGGCTCGTACTTTTGATCGCGATCGGAAAAATTTGGCTGCAGCAGGCACTCAAACGTGTCGTTGTGCAAGGAGGTTAAGGAATATGGTTTATTGGCATTATTTTTGTATTCATCTCAAAAGTCAGATGCAGTATAAGGTTTCCTTTGTGTTAACTGCTTTGGGACAATTTCTAGGTTCCTTTACCGCTTTTTTAGGCATTTGGTTTATGTTTACCCGGTTTCATCAAGTGGATGGCTTTACCTTTGAGGAAGTCCTGCTTTCCTTTGCGACGGTTTTGTTTGCCTTTTCGATTGCGGAATGCTTCTTTCGCGGGTTCGATCTTTTTCCACAAATGATCAGTAATGGCGAGTTCGATCGGGCACTCGTGCGTCCTCGATCCTTGATCTTTCAAGTCTTAGCTTCCAAAATGGAGTTCTCTCGTCTCGGTCGTTTTATTCAAGCCTTGCTGTTGTTTGCGTATGCGATTCCCAATAGTGGAATTGCTTGGCATTTTGGAAATGTCCTGACTCTTTTTCTAATGATCGTCTGCGGCGCCCTCTTTTTCGCCCTATTGTTCTTAGTGTATGCCGCCATTTCCTTCTTTACGATCCAAGGACTTGAATTTATGAATATTTTTACCGATGGTGCCCGAGAATTTGGTCGCTACCCATTTAGTATCTACGGAAAACACGTCTTGCGTTTGTTGACCTACGTCGTGCCGATGGCTTGGTTTCAGTATTATCCATTCTTGTATGTCATTGGTCGGGTAACTAATCCTTGGTGGATCTTATCACCGTTGGTTTGTCTGCTCTTTGCCTTTCCCGCCTTCTTCTTTTGGCGAGTAGGTTTGAAGAATTATATTTCAACGGGTTCGTAGAACAAGCAAGAATCCCTTATAGACATCAATCATTGAAGACGCATCCTCTAATGATTGGTGCTCTTTTTCTTTTCGATAATTGTAAAATTGCTCAGTCGCTTTTTTATTCGAGCAATCACGTCACCGATATACTGTAAATATTTATCCCCTTAAAGACAAAAACTGGCTAGGAAAAGCAAGCAATCTCTGGTAAGATAAATAAAAACGTAAAAGAGGACCAGTTATGGAATATTTAGCGATTTTACTTGTTTTCTTTCTATTGAATGTAGTGATACTTGTACTTGGATTGAAGAAGAAACGAATCATGCTGCTTTTTCTGTCACTCTCTGGTTTATTGTTGGTTTGCTTGATTGCCATTTCTTACGTTTTCTTCTATTCAAATACACTTTAAGTTGTCAAAAACACGGGGAGATGGCTACGAACCTACCGAAACAAACGAGGCTGTTTTAGTCATTACACCCGATTTAGAAGCTATCGGACACACACAATTTATGTCCACCTTGAAACAAATCGCTGTTCTTTTGCTCTTTATCAAGTCTAGCGAAAGCAATATATGCACCTTTGATGTCGGTGATACCGTCCCCATCTTCGCACCAACCTTTGTAGATGCCCGTGCGTTCGCCGATCACTCTTCCAAGTCCGAGGTAGAACGATGTACCACTTATGTTTTTTTGCAAAGTAGATAGACAATGGATACAGAAGACCAATCAGTCGTATAGGACACGTTTGTGAAAATCACACGAAAAAACCAGGACCTCCGAAAGGATCGTTCTGGTTTTTTTGCTGATTTGATTATCTAGAGAAACGATCTAAATCGCTCTGATTCTAGCCAAATTTCTGAAAGAGAATTATAGAAGGATTCTCCTAGCTGATCCGTCATCGACGCTGGTTTCTCAATTTAGCAATAAAGCGAAAAAGCGGATTCTACGCTTTTTTCGGTCTTTTCGTCATTTCCCAAACAGCTTCTGCTGCTAATTTCCCAGAAGTCAATGCCCAGGCATTATTGGCACCTGATGGAGAGTCTGATCCCATGACGCCTCCCACAACTTCACCTGCAGCATAGAGCCCTTTAATGGGCTGGTTTTGCTGATTCAAAACTTGCAACGAACGATTGACCGCTAACCCACCTAGCGTAGTCGCAAACCGAGGCTTTTGTTCGATAAGATAATAGGGACCTGCACCAATCGGTTCTTGCAAGTATTCAGGTGCACGGTGAAACTCTTCGTCGCTTCCTTGCGCTACCCAGTAGTTAAAATTATCCACTGTTTCGATCAGTTGTTCTACAGGCATCTGCGCTTTGATGGCTAACTGTTCTAACGTGGCAGCTTTAAGAATACGAGGTGTGGCCTTTCCTTCTTGCGCAATCCAACAAGCCAGCTCTTCACTGGTGATTCCGCCTTCTGCTACGCCTTGGCTGAAATGCTCAAAGTGTTTGCCGTCTAGCAATAAATAAAGCATTGGCGAGCGTTGTCTTAATAATGCTTCTAATACTAGCTTATTGCTAGCTCGCTCATTTACTACCCGCTTTCCAAATTGATTCACTAGAATACCGTTTTCTTTCAACACGATCAGATTGCCACCAATCGTTGATTTCGCCACCCCTTGAGAAATTTCCAATCCATTGGGATAGATTTTTCCTTGATCCATCGCTCGCGTTTGTGCCTTTAAAGCAGGGATGGTTGCCATCAACAGACCATCGCCGGTGGCAGATTTTGGTCCATAATACAAAATTTGCTTGAATCTTTCCTTGAGTAAGGAGGCATTATTCCCATAGCCACCGGTTGTCATAATGACTGTTGAGGCATAGATCATATGAGTTTTCCCTGATTCTTCGACGGCTTTAACGCCTATGACATTATTTTGATCATCTACTAGTAGCTGTTGGGCTTTCGTTTGGAGCAAGACCTGAACCGCACTATTCTGTAGTGTTTTACGGACGGTTTGGGCAAATCCAGCGCCGCCCCCTTGATAAGCAAGTTCGCGATTTTTTTGATATTCTGGTAGGACGTGCAGCCCTTGCTCCATATCGTAGGCTACACCTAAGTATTCATGGACCCAATCTGTGGTTTCTCCTACGTTCTCAGCGAAAAGGGTCAAAAGGTTTCGATCGTTCAGCCCATTCCCGTTTTCCAGAAAATCAGCCACCATTGCTGTCGGTGTATCATCTTTTACACCAGCAATCTGTTGTAGTTTCGAACCAGTCACGATTTGGTTTCCACCACTAATAGAGATCGCTCCGCCCACAAAACTTAATTTTTCCAGTAAGATGACCTTTCGTTCTAACTGATCCGCTCGCAATGCAGCAGCAAGCCCAGCAGCGCCTGAGCCAATGATCACTACATCAACTGCTTCTTCAACCACTTCTTCTGACCAAGCCACGACTGGCTTTGGCCGTGCTTTGAGGACCTCTACATCGGCGCCTGCAAGTTTTACCGCTTCTTCCACCCCTGCGATCACCCCTTGACTGGAAGCAGAAGCACCAGAAACAGCATCGACATTCAGCGTTTGTCCTTCAATGATCTGTGCCGGAATTCTCGTAAAGACTAAATCAGATAAACCTTCAGATTCATTGCCTTTATCAATCGTAATCTTTTCAATCGTTTCCTTTGAAAAAGTCACTTGCATTTCAATCGGACTATTGTGTCCTTGGGCTTGTACAAGATATGTCCCTGGTTGGTAAGCGACTTTCCGCTTTTGGAGTTCTTTCAAGCGTTCATGCTTTTGTTTCTCCTCTTCTGGATCAATGACCATATCTTCCATAAACTGCCACAATGGTGTTGGGATTTTCAACTCACTTTGCGCATGACTAAGAGCAAAATGACGAACAACTTTCTTCTCGGCGATCATCTGAACCCAATTAGGTTCGACTAAAAATCCTTTCCCGATGGCAAGCAAATCGTAGCCAATTTTCAGTGCTGCTTCTGCGTCTTCTCGTTGCAAGATAGAGCCCACTCCTATAATCGGAATAGTCGAAAGTTCAGGCGAACGCATTGTTAAAAACTTCACAATCAATGGCTCGCTGCTCTCGTTATCAATAATAGAACTTCGATGATAGGTTCCCATTGAAAAATGAAGGTACTCTGGCTTGCTTTTCGCTAGTTGATTCAACAAGTACATCGTTTCTTCAAAACAAATACCAGGCTTTTCCATTTCTTCTGGCGAAAAACGATAACCGATAACAAAGTCTTCAACCGATTCTTCTTGACGGACCCGCTGTGCTTCTTTTAATACGGCTAATGGAAAGTGCGCTCTTTTTTCCAGACTGCCTCCCCAATGGTCGTTTCTGTGATTTGAATGGGGCGAGAAAAATTGTTGGATCAAAAAGGTATTCGCACCATGTATCTCCACACCATCGTAACCAGCTTTGATCGCACGCCTAGTCGCGTCTCCAAATCGTTGAATCATCGTTAGGATCTCATCATTACTCATTTCTTTCGGAACAGGTGCGTTTGGTCGTAACGCTGCGACGGGACTTGCGCAAATCGGTTGTACTCCACCATTGTACTCAGGCCATGCCATTCGTCCAGCATGATAAATTTGCAGGATCGCTTTCGAGCCTTTTTCTTTGATGGCTTTTGCTAATCTAGTGAGCCCAGCAATTTTCTTGTCTGTATCTACCCCGAGTGCTCCCGGAAACCCACGCCCATGTTCTTCGATAAAGCAGCTTTCTACGATCACTGCCGCAGCTGCACCGGCACGACAGCGATAGTATTCAATGATCTCTTCCGTTATTTCACCATCGTAAAAAGCAGATTGAGTTGTCATAGGTGCCATAACGAGTCGATTTTTAAGTTCAACGCTAGAAGATAGTTTGATCGGTTCAAATAATTCTTTTTTCATAAAAATCAGTTCCTTTCAAATAGCTTGCTTCGTCAGACCGCATGTATTAAGGCATCACGAAATACACCCATCTTTTTCGGACAAGTCGAAAAGATGAGTGTCTCCCCTGTTCAGTTATTACTTACTTCATTTCCCCATTTATTTTTGGTTTTCCGGCCGAGAATTGATGGCATACTGTTTACGCCCACCAGGTTTTGGTACTTGATCCCCCATCATGATCCCAAAACCGCCTTCAACACGTAATTCGTGCCCGTTCGTATAATCGGAACGTTCGCTGGCTAAGTAAAGGACTGCATTAGCAATGTCTTGCACATCGCCGATTCGCTTATTGGCAGTTAAACGTTTCCGCCCCTCTTCAACTTCTGGGTCTGCATAAAAGCTTGCGGATAAAGGTGTCTTCACAAAGCATGGCAAGACACAATTGCTGCGAAGGCCGTACTGCCCCCACTCTGCAGCCATTTGTTTCGACATCATATTAACTCCAGCCTTACTTGGGCTATACGCACCAGAATATGTTTCAGGGCTGATTGAGGCGATCGTTGAGACATGCACCATCCGCCCTGATTTTTGTGCGATCATCACTCGCCCGATTCTTTGAGAAACCAAGAAGTAGCCGTTTAAGTTGACGTCGATCACTTGTTTCCATTCTTCAAATGGTAGATCTTCAAGCAATGAAAATTTCAAAATAGCCGCTGTGTTTACCAAAACATCAATGCGGCCAAAATCTTCTTTGACCTTTTCTGCCAATGCATCTACCTGCTCTTCGATCGTCGAATTGCAGACATAACTGTTTACTTTCACACCGAATTGATCTGCTAGCTGTACAGCATAGTTGGCAAGGTTTTCCTCATGCAAATCAACTAATGCAAGTTGTGCGCCTTGATCAGCAAAGTCCTGTGCGATTTTTTTCCCCATACCACCTAAAGCGCCAGTAATAACTACGACTTCATTCTTAAGATTCAACCAAGATTGCTCCATCATTTATACCACCTCTAATATTGTTATATTCTTCACTAACAATATACCTTGATATGAGCAGAGAAACTAATTCTTTTTTTCCATTGATCAATAGCTTCTGTGAATGGTTTGTTCCTTTAACGCAGTCATAACGAGCGCTTGAGCGAGCTCAGGATTTTTACAATAGATTATGCAGCTAGCAAGCAATGTAGGGGAATTTTCCAGCTGATAAAACGTCTGTACAAAAGATGCAGCAGCGATCTCACTCAAGGAATAGAGACGTGCCTGTTTTTTCAAAAAACCTATCTGATAGTGCAGTTGTCTTTGAATGGTCCAGAGATTTTTACGATATTCCAATACATGAAACACTTCATGCATGAAAACCAATTCCGTAAGTGTCGTCGCAGGAAGTAATCGGCTTAATTGCTGTGCTTCGATAAAATGCTGCGCTTGCGCCAAGAAATTGCGATCAATCATAATATGATCTGTTTTTTTATAGACAGCAAAGGTATAGCGCTCCTGTTGCGCTTGCGCTTCAGGCAGTTCATTGATCTTTAATGAATCAATGATTCCTTGCAATTCTTGAGGATGCTCTCGATACCAGCGGGCTTCTTGCTTACCTATGCTTTCAGCAGTTTCAATAAAGGACTCTGCCTGCGCAGGATCAACTTTGGCGTGAAGGAGGTCTTGTTTGAACAGCTGCAGGTGAGGATTGGTTGCTTGAGACCATAGGTGTAAAAAATGTTGGCAAAATTCTTCTACTTTCACGGATCTCATTCCTTCCTTGGCCTACTGCAAGCGGTTCGCAGCAATAATAATAATCTCTTCTGTACCAATCAACTGACTTAATTCAATATCGATCAACATCATCAATTGGGTATAATCTGTCGAACTAAAATCAAAGAGACGCGGTCCAGCACAAATATAAAAATCTGGCCGGATGACTAGATCACTTTGGTAGTTCGCCATACTTTCCCAAAGACGAGCGATTTGTTCACTATAACTTTGGATCGTCGTTTTCACGACATCTGCATGGTCTCTTTGCACGCGAATAAAGCCTCGATGATCAATGACACAAACACGATCGCCTTTTTTTGTCGCTGCGCCATAAACATAAAAATGTTCACTTGTAGCACAAGAAACCACGTTTTCTTTAGCAACTTGCAGCTCAGCATAGGCAATGTCTTGCGCTTCTTCACGGTTAATTTGGTTTTGACGCTCAGCGGCTTGAGCAGCTGTGGTACCGGAGGCTCGCGCAGTAATTTTTTGCGTCTGAGGATCGATTTCAATATAGACTTCAATACTATCAGGCGTTGCCCCACTCTCGATCGCCAAAGTAGCTGCTTCTTGCTTGATTGCTGCAATATCCGCTTTTGTTGGATTCGGGACAATTCGTTCCACCACGTCTTGAACGACGGATAACGCCACACCGATCGATGAAATCACTTCAGCATTTTCAGGTATTTTATAATTCAACGACAATTGTTTCGCTGCATGTTTGATCAGTGAAGAGACGCCTCCTCCTACACCTACTAAAGTCATTTGGTTAGGCTCTAATTGATACTTGCGGGCAAAAGATTGAATCACAGGTGCTATTTTTTGGACTGCTTGATCCAATATTTGCTGTGCGACATCCTCCACCGTCGTTTCTAAGTACTTCGCTAAAGGCTGCATGGCTTTTCTGGCCGAATGGGCATTGCCATAGGAAAAATCATCCTTTGTGACATATCCTAAGACATTCGCTGCACAAGAATTCGTGATCGTAATTCGTTTCCCGTTAGCAAGTTTGATTGCAACATAATCTGCTGGGTCACCTTCTTTTGGCGCATAAAGCTCCAGTTCTGGTGCAACGATCTCTTCTTCTGGCAGATACGTACTATATTCTAACCCAGCGATATGGGCACTTCTTGGGCCGACGTCTATCACGCCTTTTTTGTTCACTCGAACCATACTGCCGCCAGCCACACCTAGGACGCGAACATCTAATGAATTGACATACGTCTTATGGCCTGCAATCTCTGAGTAATCGATGACTGGCCGACCATTTTTGATCACGCCAAGATTCGTAGAAGTTCCCCCTACTTCAAAATAAATACCGTTCGACGTTCGCAGATACATCAATGCTCCCATCACGCTGGCTGCTGGACCAGAAAGCATCGTTAGCACCGGTCGTTTTTTCATTTCAACAATGTCCATCAACCCGCCATCGCCCCGCATGATCATCAGTGGTACATCCACACCTGCTTGGCGAACACTATTTTCTGTTGAATTTGCCGTTTCCAGCATCGTTGGCAAAATCGATGCATTGATTGCTGCGGTACGGGTTCTCCGGGATAACCCATATAGTTTGGTCATCTCCGACGCCAAGGTTACTTCGATGCCCTTTCGTTTGGCTACTTCAGCGATTCTTTCTTCTGTTTGTAAATCATCTACACCAAAAGCTGCTGAAGTCACGATGACCTGAGCTTGTGCCTGTTGTAGTTCTGCTAATGCCGCTTCGATTGTTGCTTCTGAAAGCTCTTTTTTAGGAATAAAGCGAGCAACGACTTCAATACTTCTTCCCGTACCTAAATCAATGTCTTTTAATGCCGTTTGCCACTTTGCCAGCCAACCTTCGACGCCGCCCTTTGCTGTACTGATAATGCCGACCTTCGCTACATCTCCTTCTAAGAGTGCATTGGTGGCTTGGGTTGTGCTGTGAGCGACAAAGACCACTTCATCTGGCTGGATCTGATTTTCGGCTAAACACTTAATAAAAGAGGCCACTACACCTTCTGCAACCCCTTGCTCACTTTTGTGGGTCGTTTTTACAGATGACTTTCCAAGCACCTCTTGCGTGTCATTGTTGATTGCGACAGCTTTCGTATGAGTTCCACCCACATCAATGCCAATTCGGACACTTCTTCTCATTTTTTTCACCTACTTTTTTAAATCGGGCTATATAACAGGAACGTCGCAATTTCAAGAACCAGCGAAATGACGACTCCTGGTAAAAAAGCAACCTTCATGTAATCTTTCGTATTGATATTATTGAAGCCTAATCCCCAAGCATTCCAAGAAATGGTCAAATCAAAATGACCCATACCGATCATATTAGAAATGAACAACGGATATAAAAACGTCACAGGATAATTGGTTTGATTGCTGATTACTGCTAATAACGCTGCCCCACAACCAATCAAAGAAAGTGGCCCGCGAAACCAGGTCAAGGGAGCTAAAAAACCAAAAAGCAAACAAAGCGCTAAGGGATGCGTCGGAATGATTCCTCCTAGCAATGATTCAAAATAAGGTGCAGCGAAGGTTGCAGCTGCATTGAACATCGCAAGGGTCATCCAAAAGGCAACTAAGGTCGCAGTATCTTTGACCCCATCTGCAAAAATACGTGTCAAAATCTGAGAATCTTTTCTAAACCCATCCTTTAAAACACCACAAATCCACAAGGCATAAAGACTCGCACCAATAAAACAAAAGATCACTGGAAATTGAAAGATGATGACTCCTACGACCGGTATAAAAGGGGTAAGTAACGCCAAACTAGGAACGTCTTGAACTTTCGGTTCTTCTCCAACCGCCCAAGCATAGGTCAAACTTTCTACTCTCAAATACCCAATAGCAAAAATCGAAGAAACCAGAATCATCACAAAGAAAGCCAATAATCCAAACGAAAAATAATCATTGTAGGTGTAATCAACCCCACCATTCACATTGCCAAAAAAGGCTTGATACTGTGTGAAATTGATTGGATTTAAGAAAACACCTGCTGCAACGGAAGCCGAAAAACTAAAGAATGCCACGACTTTAGGAATACCAATCGAAAATAAAATTGGCAATACGATCACGGCGATCGCGATGACAGATCCGGCACCTGACATGGATGAAAAGATAAAGCCGGTAATCAAATTGACAATTACTAGAATAATCGCTGGGCTATCCCCACCTAGTTCCACACTCTTACGAATGATAGTTGCCGCAATGCCCGTTTCCAACAAGATCCTACCAAAGAATGCTCCTACAAAAATATTCATTTGTGAAGCCCCCCAGCGTTCTGGCGCCTGTTGATAGACCTGTGCCAGCATCTCGGTAAAAGGGAGGTTTTCAAATGCCGGATTGGGTGAAATGACATTCCCTATAAGCGGCAACAACACCCATAATGTTGCCATAACGATAAAACCAATCATCAGGTTATATCCTTTGATACAATAAAAAACCATGCCACCAAATGACACTACTAGTAATAAGCCAATCAAGCTATCCATTCTTCTTCTCCTCCATACAAATTACGCCGTTTGAACCTGCAGCCAGATACGCGAAAGCCGCCGTTTAACAAAAGCGAAAAAGGAGGAAGTGGTTGGCCACTATCCTCCAGGACGTTTAGTCCTTTAATTTATCAAATGCGCTGTAGCCAAATACTCTTTTGTGTTGCAGTAACAAATAAACCATCATGACGATCGCTAAAACCGCAGCTGCGAGTAATAAGCCCATCATAATAAAAATCGCTTGCGTTTCTCCTACTGACCGAGTCATGGAAGCAACGATGTAAGGTAAAAAGGTACTTGCTAAGCCCATCCAAGTATAGTAGATCCCGGTATTTCGACCTTTTGGTCCAGGGCAAAACATTTGTCGTACCCCTAGCCCAGTTTGCAACGCCCCTCCGGCAGCAAAGAAACCCAAGAAGGCGATACTGATATAAATCACTACGACATGTTGGATCACTAATACCATCCCTAACGCAAGAGCGATGAATACCGTATCAATAAATAAGACTTTTAAGGGATTCCAACGCAATTTCCCCATCATTACTGCCCAAAACAAAACAGCCACCATTGAGCCAAAAGTATAGATCGATGTTAGCCCCGCTGACTGCATCTCAGTCAAACCAGCATTCGTCAAACCAAACGCTTTGGTATACTGTTGGGCGCCGTACATGATGAACATACAGATAAAACCAAAGAACATTGTGAAGAAGTTAACGATTATATTCGGCTTAACAAGCATTCTGGCCTTCATTGCCGCAATTTCTTCTTGAACCGCATTCGTTTCTTTTCCATCGACGGTTACCGCTTTTTCTTTCATCATGTCATCATAGGCGAATGGCGCGATAGCTGCTAAAATCGTGCAGACGATCGATAGGACTAATGGAATAATAATCCCCATCGACTGATTCCCAGACCCGATGAAATTTACCACAAGTAAGGGATAGATAACCCCTGACAAAGAAACAAAAAACTTGATCCCAATCATTGCTGAAGCCGCATATTTCGGTGCTGCTTCTTGAGAAGCGGGATACAATGCAGCATCCCAGAAACCAGAAGTCGCCACCCCTGCGATAAAGGCACAGACAGACGCGATCACCATATTCGTCGTCAGTAACAGACCTAAAAAGCATAGCGTATACAAAACAGCCCCCATGACCGCCATTTTTTTGCGTCCCACTTTATCCGAAATTTCTCCACCGATCCAGACGGTCAAAAATTTTCCTAATCCGGTCGCAGTGATGGCCAACGATACCGCAGCGGCTCCTGCAGAAGCATCGGTATAGCCCCATTTATCCGAAAAATAAGTCGCATTTTGGCTTAAAATAATGGCTTGGATCCCATGAGTGAAATAACACATATAGATAGTTGCCAGTGACAAAATATACTTTTTTGCTCTCATTTGTACGCTCCTTATAAAAGAACATCCAGCTTTCCTACGAAATACCCACAGGGAAATTTTCGTAGGAAAGGGATACTCGGTCCCTAGTTAGTTTGCTCTGACAGGCAGTTCCTTGCCAGTAAACAGTTTAAAGGCGGCTTTTCCTTGTCCCACCAGCATTCCTTTTCCACCCACGGTCTTACACCCTTTTGCGCTGGCATCTTTCAATAACTGGGTCATTGGTGGGTTATAGATCGCATCAGCCACCGTCAAATCTGCATGCAGTACCTCTGTGTTTGCAATCGGTGTCGCTGTATTTCCTTCACCCATTCCAACAGTCGTTGCATTCACTAAACAATCGGCTCCTTTTATTTTTTCAGCAAGTAACGCTTGATCCGTCAGATCATAAATATCAATTACTAGATCAGGGTAATATTCTTTAATGCGAGCAACGGTCTCTTTGCCTTTTTCATAAAATGCATCTTTGATGTTGAAAATTGCAATGGAGGCTGCCCCTTCGATCGCCAATTGGACTTGGATCGCGGTGGCAGCTCCACCAGCTCCGATCACAACAAATTTTTGATCTTTCATTTTTACATCGTGTGCTTGCAGATTATCAACAAAGCCGACACCATCGGTAATATGGCCGACGAGCTTGCCTTCATCATTGACGATAGTATTGATGGCACCAACCATTTTTGCAGCGGGGGTCAATTCATCCATGTATTCTGCCGCTGCCGTCTTGCAAGGCATCGTGACATTTCCACTCATTTTGAAGGTTCGAAATGCCTCGATCGCCTGGGCGACTTGGTCTTCTTTAATGTCAAAAGCTAAATAAACTGCATCGATATCAAGCTGGTCAAAGCCATAATTATACATGGCTGGCGAACCAGAATGCCCAACAGGTGTACCGATCAATCCTAAGAGCTTCGTTTTTCCCGAAATTTTTTCGCTCATCGTATTTCCTCTTTTCTATTTGATTTTTTTTTACGCAAGCAATTCTGGCCATGCGTTTTGGATCACTTCAATACTCGTTTTGTAATTTTGCTCTGCTGCTTTTTGATAGCCTTGACTTAAAATCGGATCAGAAATCACTTCCGTGCCTACAACACGAGGCTTGATGCCGTGTGCTTTTAGTGCCCGTAAGAAGCCTTCGGTATCACCCCATCCTGTTCCTGGACATAAGCGATCGTGCATCGACTCATCCCGTAAGATCGTATCAGGATATCGTCTTTCTAAAACATCACAAATTTGGATCGAAACAACTTTCTCCGCTGGGACCCCTTCCAAGTCAGCTGCTGTCATGTTGGCTCTCGCCCAGTGCCATGTATCTAGGATCAGCATCCCATTTTCACAATCTGCCTCTTTGACAATATTCCATGCACTAGCTAGATCAGGAACACCGCTATAAGGCATGAATTCTAACCCAATGACTAATTCTTTTGCTCGTGTACATAGTTCTTTAAAGGCTTGGATATGAACCTCTGCTGGGTATTTTTCCATTAAGCCACAATTGATGTGCCCAACACCAAACAAACGTGCCATATGATAGATCGTTTGCTCTTTAAATTGTTGCAGCAGTGTTTCCGGTGTTTCCATCGTTTTATTTGGATCAGCCCACAAGGTGATATATTCGACCTCGGTTACTTTCATGTCATGTTCTGCAAGAATTTCAAGCATCCGCTCATCAGAATAGCCTTGCTTCACAGCAAGCATATAGGTCTCCGCACGTAAACCGATCCCGTCGTATCCTGCCTCTTTCGCGATCTTCACTCTGTCTTCAAAATTAATCTCTGTCCCTAATGTGTAAGAGCTAATCGTCAATGGAATGTTTCTCATGTTATTTCCCCCTTTAAAAGTCTGTAAACAACTACTACTTGGTTTACAGCTGGAAATAAAAACACGAACTAAAAAGCGGCCGCAGTAATTGTGTTTTTATTCACAATGTTTATTACCGTTATTATAGCTTTTCCCTCTCCGTACTTCTAATTGTTTTTTCTTTATGGATCTATAGATAAAAGATATAAGTCTTGTGATATACTGATAAAAAAAGAAGGATTTTAGAGGAGGTTTCAATGAATCTTCAGCATTTAAAATATTTTGATATCCTTGCTAGAGAAGAACACTATACACGTTCGAGTAAATTGCTCAACATCACACAACCAAGTCTCAGTAATGCCATTTCACTTTTAGAAGATGAGCTAGGTGTACAACTCTTTGAAAAAAACGGACGAAATGTGATCCTAACCAAGCCTGGAAAAATTTTCCATGAACATGTTATACGAACGTTAGAAAACTTAGATTCGGGTATCGATACAGTAACAAAAATCAGCAAAGGCTTTGGGCATATCAGCTTTGCTTTTTTGCAAGTCCTCGGTACATCTTACGTACCAAAAATCACTAAACAATTTCTTGAAGCAAATCCTGAAAAAAAGATTCAATTTGAATTTCACTCAGATAGCGTCAGTACCGAAACAGTCCAAGGACTAAAAACCTTGCGCTATGATCTCGGTATTTGTTCCTACATCACCAATGAACCAACCATTGAATTCGTCCCGATTGCAAGTCAAGAACTTGTCGTGATCACCGCGTTGGATCATCCTCTCGCACAATTTGATGAAGTCTCTTTGGACGACTTAGCAGAATATCCCCAGATTATTTTCAGCAAAAAAAGTGCCTTACGTGAAATCATCGATGACCTTTATCAGCGTAACAACGTCAGCTATCAAGTAGCCTACGAAGTCAAGATCGATCAAGTGATCGCTGGACTAGTCAGTCAAGGATTGGGGATTGCTATCATTCCCAATATGACGATGCTTGACTCTTTGCCCCTTAAGCGAATCAAACTTAATGGCATCAGTTGGGAGCGATACTTTTATTTAGCCTACAATAAAGAGACTTACTTACCACCTGTAGTCAGCAATTTCAAAGAATTTATTTTGGCCCATGCAAATCCGAAACAGATCGTTTATTGAGTGACTGGGTGGGTGAAAAACAAAGCTTTAGAAAATAGGAATAGAACTATGTTCCCGCCTTTTTTTGGCGTTTTCACTTAATAAAAAACAGACATTCATTAATAGAATGTCTGTTTTTTATTGCTTATTCTCTTGTTCTTTTTTCTCATGACGAATAATGAAAAGAGCTATACTCACCGCACGTTTCGCAGATATAGTAATAATTGCGCTTCTTCTTATTGTAGAGTTTCAACTTCTTCCCATTTTTACAACTCTTGCATTCTTCTAATTCCGTCAAGGTTTTATAATAAAACAACTCACTGATCATCTCTGGATAAAAATGCGCAAGCAGCTCAATCAGTTTTTTTCTATCAACCAACAGTAGATTATCACCGGCTATTTCTAATGCTTGATCTGTAAAAAAATGTGTAGTGATGAAAAGCCCATTGGGAAACCCTTTGTCTGGAAAAATCCCTTTAAATGCGGCAACGAGTGGCTTACTGATCCGCTCCGTTGTCTTTTGCGGATTCCAGGCTTTACATTGGACCGCTATTGCCTTTTTATTATTAGAAAAAGCATACACATCAATACCACCATCTTTGTAACCATCGATGTTTTGGACGGTATATCCCATCTTTTGTAAAATACATTCAGCAATATAATTCAAATCCTCTGATTTACAGGTTTCTAATTGAGCCACAATCTTTTTCAATTTTTTCGGGTATGTACGTTCATTATGGTTGCTTAGTTCTGAGAAATTAATGACTTCCTTCTTTTTCTTAAATGAAAACATGTCTCTTCCTTTCTTGATTGTTTTGGATGTGATTCGTTAAAGCATAGCTAGTGAGTGGTCTTTAATTATGTAGAATAGAAACTGGTTCTTAAAGAGAGAACTATCTACTTTTCTCAATAAAAATCGTGTGAACTCGATAAAATAAGTCAAAAATAAGAAACTTATAACGGAATATTATTAATTTAATGATAATTTTATTCAAGATAAATGTCAATTGAAGTTTGAATATTCAATAATAATCGATGATTAAATCAAACCACTCTTGATCATTGCTCCATTTCGAAAATTACTAGATAGGATTCGTTACAGTGCTAATTTCAACATTCTTGCCTACAGATTTATTGATTCCTTTTACTTTGTTTGTAACAGATTCTGAATGGTTTCTTTCGGTTTAGCAGTTGGGTGTCTATTACCTATAAAAACAAAAAAAGGTTTCCCTCGAAAAAGGGAAACCTCAGAAATGTTATCGAAACAACATTTACATTTATTTGTCTTATTCTGCAGCGTTGTTGTCTTTGAGACCGTATTTTTTGTTGAAACGGTCCACACGTCCGTCTGCTTGTGTGAATTTTTGACGTCCAGTGTAGAATGGATGTGAATCAGAAGTTACTTCGACACGGATCAATGGATACGTGTTGCCGTCTTCCCACTCAACAGTTTCTTGAGAATTCTTTGTAGAACCTGATAAGAATTTGAAACCAGTAGTTGAGTCCATGAATACAACTGGATGATAATCTGGATGGATATCTTGTTTCATTTCTTCTTCTCTCCTTTGCCCTGGCTCATTTGCTTCACCAGAGTTGATTTGTCGATTTTACAACATGACTATCTTACCATGTTTGGATTTTAGATGCAATTATCTTTTTATATTTCTTTTTGGCCGCTTGTCTCCGAAATGGACATCATGAAAAGCCGCTAAAAACTCTTCATTCTTTTTCGTTTTGCGCAAGAATTGAATGAATTGTTCTGTGAACTCCAAGGAATCCCCCAACATGTTGTTGCGTAAGCGCCAAGTTTCTTCCAATTGTTCACTGCTCATCAGCAATTCTTCTTTACGGGTACCAGATTTCTTGATGTCGATCGCTGGGAAGACCCGGCGTTCTGCGAGGCTGCGAGAAAGCTGCAGCTCCATATTGCCGGTTCCTTTAAACTCTTCATAGATGACATCATCCATGCGGCTGCCGGTATCTACCAAAGCTGTGGCAAGGATCGTCAAACTACCGCCTTCTTCAATATTGCGGGCAGCGCCAAAGAATTTCTTCGGTTTGTACAAAGCAGCTGGATCGATCCCGCCGCTTAGTGTACGTCCGCTTGGAGGAACGACTAAGTTATAAGCTCTCGCCAAACGAGTGATACTATCCATCAAAATCACGACATCACGCTTGTCTTCCACCAAGCGCATCGCCCGTTCTAGTACCAATTCTGAAACACGGGTATGATTGCTAGGCTGTAGGTCAAAGGTTGAAGAAACCACGTCACCCTTGACACTACGTTCTAGATCAGTTACTTCTTCTGGACGCTCGTCGATCAAAAGTACGATCAATTCCACCTCAGGATAGTTGTCCGTAATCCCATTGGCAATTTCTTTCAATATACTGGTTTTCCCAGCTTTAGGCGGGGCAACGATCAGTCCTCGTTGACCAAAACCCACTGGCGCCAGCATATCGATCATCCGAGTCGAAAGACGTCCTGACGTTGTTTCTAATTTTAAATGACGGTTCGGATAAAGGGGCGTCAGCGCTGGAAAATGCGGGCGCTCTTTGGCATCTTCTGGATCTTTGCCGTTAACAGACTCAACGTGCATCAATCCATAATAGCGTTCAGATTCCTTAGGCGGGCGCGCCTTACCGGCGACTTTATCGCCATTACGCAAACTAAACCGACGAATCTGTGAAGAAGAAATATAGATATCTTCTGCACTCGGTCCATAGTTGATTGGACGTAAAAAACCATAGCCTTCTTGGCCTACGATATCCAAGATTCCTTCCATATAAAAGAAGCCTTGTTTTTCCGCCTGCGCCCGTATCACAGCCAATGACAATTCTTTTTTATTCATTTGGCTGTAATAAGGAATTCGAAACTCTTTGGCAAAGGTGTAGATCTCTTTTAAGGTTTTGTTTTCCAACTCTGCCATCGTAAGATAATCGCTCATAATTACTCCTCTATCATTTGAATATCAGCTCCAAGAGCCGTTAGTTTTTCGATGATATGATCATAGCCGCGCAAAATGTACTCGACATTAAAGACGCTAGTCGTGCCAGTCGCCATCAATCCGGCAATAACTAGACAAGCCCCTGCCCGCAAATCAGAAGCGACAACTTCTGCTCCGTGCAATTGGCTCGGTCCGCTGACAAAAATCATGTTGCCTTCTGTCGTTGCTTGTGCGCCCATCCGTGCTAATTCAGGAATATGGTTGACCCGTTTGGCGTAAATCGTGTCCATAATCTCCGATGTTCCCTTTGCTTTTAGCAATAATGGTGTGATCGGCTGTTGCAGGTCTGTGGCAAATCCCGGATAAGGATAAGTTTTCACAGTCGCTGGTTTCAACTCTTTTGAGGGATGCACATAGATTTCATCTTCGCTAATATCCATTCGCACACCGATTTCTTCCAATTTCGCAATGTAGCTTTCTAGATGCTCATAAATCACATTTTTGACTGTAATGCCTTCACCCGCTGCTGCGGCTAAAGAAAGATAGGTTCCTGCTTCGATTCGGTCTGGAATAATAGAATGACGACAACCGTGCAGTTCTTCCACACCTTCGATACGAATTTCATTGGTACCTGCACCTCTGATTTTCGCTCCCATATTATTTAAAAGGGTCGCGACATCAATGATCTCGGGTTCCCGTGCAGCATTTTCAATGATCGTTTTGCCTTTGGCTCTTACTGCTGCCAGCATTACATTGATTGTTGCTCCGATAGAGACCATATCTAAGAAAATCCGTTCGCCAGTCAAGCCTTCTTCTTCGGTACGCAAATACATGGCGCCATGCTCGTTGGTGACTTTTGCGCCAAGTGCTTCGAAGCCTTTGATATGCAAATCGATTGGTCGCGGGCCTAAGAAACAGCCGCCAGGCAACCCAACGACGCCTTCACCAAACTTCGCCAATAATGCCCCCATGAAATAATACGAAGCCCGTAGACTATTGATTTTTCCGTTAGGCATCGGGATCGAAACGATATTGGTTGGATCGATCTCTAGCGTATTGTTTTCAAAATGGGTCTTCACGCCCATGATTTCGATAATCTCAATTAATGAGTGCACATCTTGGATGTCGGGCACTCCTTCTAAAATGACCGGTGAATCAGCTAAGATCGCTGCCGGGATCAATGCGACTGCACTGTTTTTTGCGCCGCTAATGGTGACTTCACCTTTTAAGGGACGATTGCCGTTGATGACAATTTTTTTCATTGAATTCCACCTATACTCTTTTTTAATTTATGTGTATCATTCCAATTTTAGCACAGATTACACAAAGAAAAAAGATGCAGTATATTTTTGATCCCCGCATCAAGAATATTTTCTTAGAAAACAAAAAAACTCTTAGAATCAGTGATTCTAAGAGTTTTGATCTTTGATTAAGATTAAGCTTTACCAGCTGAACCGAACCAGTCGATGTGTTCTTCTGCATCTTTAACGATTGCAGCAACACCTGGTGCTAATAATTTACGAGGGTCGAATCCTTTGCCTTCTTTATCTTTGCCAGCTTCGATGTATTCACGAGTTGCTTTAGCAAATGATAATTGGAATTCAGTATTTACGTTTACTTTAGAAACACCCATTGAGATTGCTTTTTCGATTTGGTCTTGAGGAATACCAGAACCACCGTGTAATACTAATGGTACATCAGAACCTACTGCATCAGCGATTGCTTGTAAGTGGTCAAAAGCAAGGCCTTTCCAGTTTTCAGGGTATTGACCGTGAATGTTACCAATTCCGCAAGCTAGGTAATCAATACCAGTTGCAACCATTTGTTTACATTCTTCGATGTCAGCTAATTCGCCAGAACCGATGATTCCATCTTCTTCTCCGCCGATTGAACCAACTTCACACTCAACAGAAACGCCTTTTGCGTGTGCTTTTTCGACAACTTCTTTAGCCAATTTCAAGTTTTCTTCAAATGGTAAGTGAGAGCCATCAAACATAACAGAAGTGTAACCAACTTCGATACATTCCATTGCTGCATCGTAATCACCATGGTCTAAGTGGATTGCAACTGGAACAGTGATGTTCATTGAATCAACCAAGTTTGTAACGATGTCTTTAGCAACTTTGTATCCGCCCATATATTTGGCAGCACCCATTGAAGTTTGGATTAGAACTGGCGCTTTTTTCGCTTCAGCAGCTTTTAAAATCGCTTGTGTCCATTCTAAGTTGTTTGTGTTGAATCCGCCGACTGCATATCCGCCTTGACGAGCAGCTTTTAAGAATTCAGCTCCTGATACTACTGGCATAAAAAATTCCTCCTAAGTTTTGAAAAACTTTATTTGTTAAGCAATGCTTAACCGACAATGCTATTTTAGCAAAGATTTGCGGTATTTGCTACTAAAAAGAGGAATTTCTCTTTTCAAAAAAAGATTGCACAAATATAAAAATCCAGCATTTTCATCATCTTTTCTGAAAGTCAACGATTCTGTAAGGTTTTTCTCTTCTGTCTGCGGTCGTTAGATAACAAATCGGCATGTGAAAATTCGAGAAAAATTTCACATATTTTTTCGTCATTTTATCATAATCTTCCAGTAAATCCTTCCTTCTTCTCCTCTGAGCATAAGAATAGCCTTGTGAAAGCGGCTATATTATCATGTAAAAAAGGAGGGATAAAATGAAAAAAGCGCTTATTGGATTTTTGGCAGTCATCGGGGTTCTTTTCTTGGCAAGTTGCAGCTCGGGGGCCAAAGAAGAAACCAAAACATTCACAATGGATCAAAATGGGGTTTCGATGGAACTGGTCTTCACTTATGAAGGCGATAAAGTAAAAACCCAGACTGCGAACAATGTCATGCCGTATTCAGCGATTGGGGTAACGACCAAAGAAGAAGCACAGACGGTACTTGATCCGATCGCAGAGCAGTATCAGCAAGTCAAAGGGTTGGACTATTCCCTCGACTATACAGATAGTGAAGCGACTGAATCATTGACCATCAATTATGATGAGTTGGATTATGATTCAGCGAAACAATTGCCTGGAGTTAGTTTTGAAGGAAACACCGAAAATGGGATCAGCATGGAACGTACAGAGGAAATGCTCTTAGACCAAGGGTATAAGCTAAAAGAATAATCCTCTCTAAGCACCAGCAAATCAACATGCATTACCGCTGGCGGATTTCATTCGAACTGTTAGCGAAAAAAATAATGCATCAGTCAGAAACTTCCGGTCGCTTTGACGGAAGTTTTTTTGTGTGCAAAAAGGGATAGCTTCTACCAACGCTCAAGCAAGTTTCAACCTTTTACGGATTACTAGGATCGCGCAACTCAAAAAACTCCCCATCTTGAGATGAGGAGTTTCGCACATTCATTCCTTGGTTTGCCGCTAGCGATTATTATGCTTTTCGGTTGTCTAATGAAGCTCCAACAAAGGCTTTGATCAAGCGTTGTGGGCGAGTTGGACGAGAAATCAATTCTGGGTGGAATTGGCAACCCACGAAGAATTTGTTTTCTGGAATCTCAACGATCTCAACCAAACGATTGTCTGGTGACACACCTGAGAAAACCATCCCGTTTGCTTCAAAGATTTCACGGTATTTGTTGTTGAATTCATAACGATGACGGTGACGTTCCTGAACAACTTCTTCTCCGTCATAAGCTGCAGCTGTTTTGGTGCCTTTCTTCACTTTACATGGGTACAAGCCTAAGCGCAATGTCCCGCCTAAGTTTTCGATGTTTTCTTGGTCAGCCATCAAATCAATGATGTTGTTGGCTGTTTCAGGATCTGTTTCTGCGGAATTGGCATTTTCCAACCCAACGACATTGCGGGCATATTCCACACAAGCCATTTGCATCCCAAGACAAATCCCTAAGAATGGCACATCGTTTTCCCGAGCATAACGGATCGCTTCGATTTTCCCTTCAATCCCACGATCACCAAATCCACCAGGAACAAGGATCCCGTCTACTTCACCTAAGTAAGACTCCACATTTTCCCGTGTGATTTCTTGGGCTTTGATCCAATCGATCTCGATGTCTGCATCAAAGGCAAAACCAGAATGTTTCAAGGCTTCGACAACTGATAGATAAGCATCTGGCAATTCCACATATTTTCCGACTAATGCGATGCGTACTTTTTTCTTCAAATTCAGTACCTTTTCTTCCAATGCTTGCCATTCAGTCATGTCAGCAACTGGTGCAGTCAGTTTCAAATGATCACACACGATTTGATCCATGCCTTGCGCTTGCAGTGCCAATGGGATCGAATAAAGTGTTTCAACGTCACGAGATTCAATCACGGCTTCTGGTGCCACGTCACAGAATTGGGCCAATTTGTTTTTCGTTGATTGTCCTACGGGTTGTTCTGTCCGAACGACCAAGATATTTGGTTGAATCCCTAAGCCGCGCAGTTCCTTCACACTATGTTGTGTCGGCTTTGTTTTCATTTCGCCTGCTGCTTTCAAATAAGGAATCAGCGTCGTATGGATGTACATCACGTTGTCCGCACCTACGTCTGCCTTCATTTGACGCAAAGCTTCTAGAAACGGCAATGATTCAATATCCCCTACTGTTCCGCCGACTTCTGTGATGATCACATCTGAATCAGTCATTTTGGCTGCCCGCATGATTTTTTCTTTGATCTCGTTGGTGATGTGCGGGATCACTTGAACAGTCGCGCCTAAGTATTCTCCTTTACGCTCTTTCCGCAAAACTTCTGAATAGATTTTTCCAGTTGTTACATTTGAGTATTTGTTCAAATTGATATCGATAAAGCGTTCATAGTGACCTAAGTCTAAGTCGGTCTCTGCTCCATCATCGGTTACGAATACTTCACCATGTTGATATGGGCTCATCGTTCCTGGATCGACGTTGATGTACGGATCGAATTTTTGAATGGTTACTTTCAAGCCGCGATTTTTCAACAAACGTCCTAATGATGCTGCTACGATCCCTTTACCAATAGAAGAAACCACACCGCCGGTTACAAAAATATATTTTGTCATAAACTGAAAAACTCCTTTAATCTATTTTACAGGAAAAGCATTTAGAAAATAATAAAAGCTCCCTATCCATAAATGAATAGGGAGCGAAAATTCTAAATCACTTTCTGACTCTTGTAAAGAGTGCCCAAACAGAATGATACATTCTCACCTCACAAATGTCAAGAAAACTTTATCTGATTTTTTCAGAAAAAACGGAGGTTTCCAAACGAAGCGCTTTACGCTTCATTGCAGCTGGTTTCTTCTTTTTCACGACTAAGTTCTATGGTTATTCTTTCTTAAACAACCTTCATGTTTTCTGCACAACTTTTTGCAATTTTTTCATTGCTTCTTACGAAATCGTTGAACTCTCTTTGGCATAATACAAAGTGTAGATGAAGTCTGGCGCTTTACTCGTTTTGGTAAAAATGATCGGAACGTATTTCTGGTTATTTTTGGCAAAGACGAGGTGCAGGTTCGATTCCTGCCTTCTACGCTAAGATAATTTTTCTTTTGCAGGATAGAGCTAACTATTCTGCTATTTTTGTCTGCCAAGTAATGTGCTCTGAATGATTATTCCCCAATAAGGAGTGCCCTCAATAAATATCAAAATTTGATTGCGCTTTTTGGTTATCTTTGAGATTATAGATATATATTTAAATTATTTTTTTATGACACCTTCCGGTAATCATTTTCCGATAAGGAAACAATCAGATTCTATTGTCTCCCAAAAGAGATTCTATAGAAGCCACAATTTTGGAGGAAGAAGACAATGACTGCTAAAAACCAAAAAGCACCAGATACTGTCAAGACACTAATCCGGTCTCGAAATCCTTTACAGATTTTTTTCGCATTCTTGCTCGTGATAGGGCTACCTACCATGCTTTATTGTTATTACTATAATTACAGTCCTTTCCCTAGTAAAAAAGTAGCTGGCGTCCCCAATAATCACCTTGTTCAGCTAGAGAACCCTATGGACCTTTCTAGTTTATTGTTGGATTTTGGCTCACAACTGAAATTTAACACAGTGGCTGAGTCCATGACGGTTTACTTTGATTATTATCAAAAAGGGGAGATAAAAGAACACAAAATAGTCGCTTCCCTGATAACAGAGCCAAGAAGTGACTATAATGGCTATTTGAACATAGGAATTACTAAGAGCGATTCTCTACTCTTCGTTGATTTATTTTCAAATGGTTCCTCATCAAATACAATGACCGACTTATCTAAATTCCACTATACGTCCCTTGGAGAAGATAGTTTATCTCCCACTGGAGCTAGCACTAGTATTCCCAATAACGAGCTTAACATTGAGAAAAAACAAGAAATTCCGTTGCTTTATATTGCCAAGGGCGGTGACGTCAAACTATATGCTGAAATGGAAAACAATCTATCTGAAGAAAATTTAAAAAGCGTTGAAAACGTCTATTACGTTTACTTAATAGTAGAATAACGAAAAAAGACCAGTTCAGGATGCTGAGCTGGTCTTTTTTCTGTCACACTGTCGATTAATTCCGACGGTTGTTATTACCAAATAAAATAATCAAACGTAAGAGTTGCAATAAGGTTGCTACGGCAGCTGCGACATAGGTCAACGCTGCGGCAAAGAGCACTCTTCTCGCTTGTGGTACTTCCTCTTCTGTTAACAAGCCACCATCTGCCAAAATACGGATCGCCCGTTTTGAGGCATCGAACTCGACTGGCAAGGTCACTAATTGGAAAATAAACGCTAATGAGAAAGCCAACAAACCTAAGTTGATCAGAAACGAGCCTCGTAACAGTACCCCGATCAAAATCAACGGGATCGAGATGCTGGTTCCGATATTGGCGATCGGTACGATCGCATGACGCAAACGCAAAGGAAAATAACCTTTGGCATCTTGGACTGCGTGACCACACTCATGGGCCGCAACACCGATTGCTGCTACCGAAGTTGATTGTGCGGTGGATTGTGATAAACTCAGCATTTTGTTGCCAGAATTGTAATTATCCGTTAAATCACCAGCGATCGCTTGCACACCAACATTATTGATTCCTTGGCTCTGCAAGATGTACTGTGCCGCTTTTGTGCCGGTAATATTATTTTTACTTCTGACTTTGTCATATTTGTTAAAGGTACTTTTGACATACGCTGACGCTGCTAGCGAAATCACCATACCGATAATTACGAGAATGAAAGTCGGGTCATAAAAAAAGCCGAACCCGTATCCGCCCATACCATACACGATAAAATTCCCCCTTTTAATCTTTGACCTTATTTTACCATTAAAGTGGTGAAAAAATTATGAAGATGACTGGAAGATTTTGTTTTTAACCTTTTTTTACAAATTCTGATTTTAGTTTCATTGGGCCGAAGCCATCGATCTTGCAATCAATGTTATGGTCGCCTTCGACTAATTTGATGTTTTTCACTTTCGTTCCTTGTTTGATGGCGCCAGATGCGCCTTTGACTTTCAAGTCTTTGATGACCGTTACTGTATCACCATCTACTAAAATATTGCCATTGGCATCTTTGTATACGGGTGCTTCTTCCGCCGCTTGTTGCTCTTGCCATTCGTTTCCGCATTCAGGACAAACAAACAGCCCGCGATCTTCATAAGCGTATTCAGATTGGCAATTTGGACAATTAGGAATTTGAGTCATAGTGTTGCTCCTTTAAAATATAATTTTCGCTGTAAAAAAACAACTCACCATCAGCATACCGAAAAACCACTAGTGGCGCAACCAAAAATCAGTGACCGATAAGCAAAAAAATCGCTTCTGTAGAGTAATAACAGAAGCGATAATTCACGTGTATCCGAAAAGGAACTACACAGAATTCATTTTTTATTTCGAGAAATAATTTGCACAAGCATCGCCGATCCATTGGATGATTTGTACCAGAAGAATCAGCAGGAGAATCACCACAATCAAAATCGCCGTTTCATAGCGATAATAACCATACTGAATTGCTAAATCGCCAATGCCGCCTGCGCCAATTGTTCCCACCATCGCTGAGTAGCCTAAAAGACTGATCAAAGTTAGCACAAATCCGCGAATCAAAGCTGGCAGACTTTCTGGTAAAATCACTTCGCGAATAATTTGCCCCGTCGATGCTCCGGAAGCGACACTAGCTTCAAGGACGCCATAGTCGATTTCGGCAAATGCGGATTCAGCGATTCGGGCGTAAAAAGGAATCGCGGCAATCGATAAAGCAATCGCTCCGCCCACCGGGGTATAAGGATCACCGATCAGCATCGCTGATAACGGAATCAACGTAATCAATAAGATCAAAAATGGTAGCGAACGGATTGCATTGACGACAAAATCGGCCAGATGATGCAAGAAAACATTTTTATGAAAAAGGTTACTGCCGACTAAAAACAGGACTAATCCAATCAATAAGCCGAAAACTACTCCTATAATTGCTGAAGTTCCCACCATGAAGAATGTTTCCCATAGTGCTTGGGGCAGGTTTGTTTTTAAAATCTCAAGCGTATCAGCCATTTTCTTCACCTATCTTTCTTAGAGAAAAGACGTTCGCAGCTAGGTGTTCTCGGGCTTTTGCTGCTTCTTCAGCGGGTCCGGTCAAATAGATATACAAAATACCGATCACATCTTTTTTGATATACTCAATTTTTCCGTGGATAATATTGATCGACACATCATAGGCTTTAGCTACAGTCGAAATCAGCGGTTCTAACGTATACTCACCTTGGTAGCGCAATTCCAGCAATTCGCCTTCCGTGAAGGTTGCTAGAATCTCCTCGGGAAGCGTCAGATCCAAGTAGCGGCCAACCAGTTTTTTCGTAATAGGCTGTTTAGGCTGGCTGAACAAGCCGTAGGTCGTTTGTTCTTCAACGATGCGACCCTTCTCCATCACTGCTACCCGATCAAAAAACTTGCGGGCAACATCCAATTCATGGGTGATAAAGACGATGGTGATGCCTGTCTGTTCCTTGATTCGGATCAATAATTTCAAAATTTCTTCAGTCGTTTCAACATCTAACGCACTGGTAGCTTCGTCACACAACAAAATCTCAGGTTCGTTGGCAATCGCTCGCGCAATGCCGATCCGTTGCTTTTCTCCCCCAGACAAATTATTCGGATACTCGTGAATTTTGTGAGGCAGATCCACCATTTCCAACAGTTCCTTGATCCTCGCTTCTTGCTTTTCTTGTGGATAATGCCCAGCACGCAAAGCAAAGGCTAAATTTTCCTTGATGGTTCGATTATGGATCAGATTGAAATGCTGAAAGATCATCCCGATTTTTTGTCGTACTTCACGCAAGTGTTTCCCTTTGGCTTGCGTGATGTCTTGACCATCAATCAGAATTTGACCGCTAGATGGCACCTGCAGTAGATTCAACGTACGAACCAAGGTACTTTTCCCCGCCCCGCTCAATCCGACGATCCCATATACTTCTCCAGCTTGAACGGAAAAATCAACGGAATCCACTGCTTTTTTGATTTGTTTTTTATGAGTGAATGTCACTGATACTTGTTTTACTTCTATTTTTGCCATAGGATATGCCCTTCTTACTCAGTCCAAAATTTCGGTTGATCAAAGTTGCTGAACGGTGATTCGGCAATCGCTTCTTTAAATGCGTCACTTTCTAATACTTCCGTAACTGCCTTAGCAAAATCACTGTCTTCTTCTTCGGAGGACACCACAAAGACATTTTTATATTCTTCTTTCAATGACTCCAACGCCAAAGCATCTGCAGGATCAAGAGAAGCCGCCCAAGCGAAGTTTCCTGGTACTAAAGCTAAATCAACTGTATCTAACGAACGAGCCAATTGGGCTGCGTCTAATTCTTTAAATGTCAGATTCTTCGGATTTTCTTCGATATCATTCACCGTTGCCTTCGTTTCGTCGATATTGTCTGCGATGGTGATCAACTCATTGGCAGCTAACAGTTGCAAGGTCCGAGCTAAATTTGAGGCATCATTGGCAATCGAAACAGTCGCCCCGTCTGCTAACTCATCCAAGCTGGACAGTTGCTTCGAATAGATGCCCATTCCCAGTGTGGGCACTTTTTGTAATGCCGTAAGAGATAACTGGTTATCTGCCGAAAATTTTTCTAGATAGGCCGTATGCTGAAACAAATTGGCATCGATTTGGCCATTCGCCAAGGCATTGTTCGGCTGAATATAATCATTAAACACTTTGGTCGTAAGTTGATACCCTTTTTCTTCCAGTAATGGAGAAATCACCTCTGTCACCATGTCCCCGTATGGTCCCGGCGCCACTCCAACGACTTTTTCTTCCACTGCATTTACACTGTTTTCACCGGACTGTGTATCCCCTGTGCTGCTAGTATTGCCACAAGCTGCCAATGTAATTAAGACAGCAGCAGCAACTAATCCAACGACTCCCTTTTTCAACTGTTTCATTTTTTTGTTCCCCCTTTTTATAATAAAAAAACGTCCTTTCTCCATCATAGAGAAAGGACGAAACAACCTTGTTCGTGGTACCACCTTTGATTCATTGGCACAATCAGCCAACCTTATCAGTTTATCAACTGCTTTGCTGTAACGGGCAATCCCGCTGCACGCTTGCTTTTGCTCACGTCCAAACGCTCCAAGGCCATCTTCAGTCAAACGGCTGTGCTCTTTCTCACCAATCCGAGCTCTCTGATCCAATCGAAACTGACTTACTCTTCTTATCATCGCGTGTTTTTTAATTTGTGTTTAACTATACGATAGCCTCAAATGAATGTCAATTCTTTTTTTCACGAAAATATCATCTTTTTGCAATAACTTTCACAGTGTTTACAGAGTCAAATTCTCATCTAGAATCAAGCCTTCAGAGACCATAACCGCATCGCCGATCAATTCTAATGCGCCCTGATCAACATCAACTTCTACCGTTAACTCGCCCCCTAACACGTGCAGCAAGACATTCGCTGCCGCTTGCTGTTGACGTTTGGTCACGACATACGCAGTGGCACCAGAACCTGTGCCGCACGCATAGGTAAAACCTTCCACCCCTCGTTCATACGTGCGAACGATCAGATCACCCTTGTCATCTTCTTCATAGAAATTGACATTCGCCCCTTTGGGGAAAACCTTCCAATAGCGTATCTCTTTGGCAAGTTCAGCCAGCTGTTCCAACTCAGTTTCTGCCAGACCAGGATAGTGAACCACCGCATGAGGGATTCCTGGATCACCCAATTCCACATAGTCCACGAAAGAAACCATTGGATTCGGGTACGCTTGATCAAACGTTGTCACGGTTGGTGGGTTCAAGGTTACTTTGTAGTGTTTTGCCGACAAGCGCCATGCGGGGACATCGCCAGCAACTGTTTCGATGGTCATCTGCTCGCCAGCAATTCCCTTCTCAAAGGCATAACGGGCAATACAGCGAGCGCCGTTGCCGCACATTTCTGCTTCGGTCCCATCAGCATTGTAAAACCGCATCCGAAAATCAGCGGTTCCTGTGGGGAAATCCACTGCCATGACTGCATCCGCACCGACAGAAAATTTCCGATGGCAAACTTGAGCAGCAAATTGCGACAGTTGTTCATGGGAGAATTTCAATGTGCGGTTATCGATTACGATAAAATCATTCCCCGCACCTTGCATTTTTGTATAAGGAATCGTCATGTTGTCACCTGCTTTTCAAAATTTTACTTGCTGGAAGCTTCTTCTTTTAGAAACGAAGGAACCACTTCATTTTGCAGCATTTGCTCGTAGGACTGGCGTTTAACGGCTAATTCCGCTTGGCCATTTTCCACAAAGACGACTGCGGGTATCTGTAAATTATTGTAGCTGCTGGCCATCGAATAGCCGTAAGCTCCTGTTGCGAACGTAGCAAACAGATCCCCAGTTTCAACGGGCGGTAATGCAAGATCTTTTACTAAGATGTCTGTGCTCTCACAAGCTTTACCAGAAATGGTGATCTTCTGTGTCGCTGCTTCGGAAGCGCGGTTGGCTAAGATCCCAGTGTAAGTTGCCTGATAAAGACCAGGACGAATATTGTCTGTCATGCCACCGTCAATGCTGGCGTATGTTCTGATTCCCGGCAATGTCTTGATACTGCCGATGGTGTGCAAACTGATACCTGCTTCTGCGACGATACTGCGACCGGGTTCAATAACGATGGTCGGACGTTCGCTCTGGTGCTGCGCATAAAAGGCGTCGATTTTTTCCATCACAGGATCTAAAAAGTAGCTGTAGGGTTGGCGAATATCTGCATCTGTGTATCGAACGCCAAAGCCGCCGCCAACATTTAGTTCTTTGATCCAATAATCAAAACGTTCATGAATGGTTTGGACAAGGGCCAAAGCCGCATCAACTGCCGCTAGATGTGAGCGATTGTCCGACAATTGACTGCCGACATGAAAATGCAGGCCATAGAAATCCAATTCAGGTGCTTGAATCACTTCTTCCACTAATGGAAATAAGATTTCTTCATCTAAAGGAATCCCGAATTTTGAATCTTTTTGTCCGGTCGAGATAAATTGATGGGTGCTGACCGAAACCTCGGGTGTGATGCGCAACAAGATTTTAGCAACGACTTGCTTTTCTTGACATAACGCGCGGATCAAGCCGACTTCTTGAATGCCATCAACGATGATCCGTCCCACGCCATAATCAAGGGCGGCTGCTAATTCTTCAATGGATTTGTTATTGCCGTTAAACTCGATGTGTTCTGCTGGAAAATCAGCTTGGATCGCTGTATACAGCTCCCCACCGCTAACCACGTCTAATGAAAGTCCTTCTGACTTGATCACTTGCAGCATCGCTGTAGTACAGAAAGCTTTAGCGGCATATGCTGCTCGTGTCTTGCTGTAGCGCGTCAAAAACTGCGCCTGAATCTTTTGGCATTCTTCGCGAATCTCCGAAACGGAATACACGTAAAGGGGGGTTCCAAAGGTTTTTGCCAGCTCAACGGTATCGCAACCGTCAATGTATAAGTGATTGTTCTTGATTTCTTTTGCCATCGCTTTACTCCTTGTCTGTCGGCTCGTTCAACGCCTCGATCAAACGAACGTAGCATTCGATGCCTTGCAATAGATTTTTTTCGTCAAAATTCATTTTGCTGCTGTGTAAAGGGTGGACATAGCCTTTTTCTTCATTTCGGGTACCCACAAAGAAAAAGACGCCTGGGATCTCCTTTTGGTACATCGAAAAATCCTCTGCCAACATATATGGCGGTGTTTCTCGGTAGCTCTCCCCGACCACTTTTTCCAATACTTCCACCATCTCAGGATCATTGTCCACGACACGATAAAGATGTTCGAATTCAACATCCGCCGTGCAATCATATCCTTTGGCGATTTCTTGTGCGACAGTGGTGATTCTGCGCGTCATCGTTTCATAGACTTCATCTTCAAACGCCCGCATCGTTCCTTTTAAAACGACCTTGCCGGGAATGATATTTTCCGCATCTCCCCCATGGATCTTCCCAAAAGTGATGACCCCAGCAGAAAGCGGGCTGATATTGCGTGAAATGATCGAATGCAATCCTTGAATGATCGCAGCCGCAGCTAAAATGGCATCATGCCCTTGATGAGGCTGGGCACCATGGGCACTCGTACCGTTGATCGTTAGATTGATCTCGCCGTTACGGGCCATCATCGGACCTTTCCGACTCGCAATGACTCCTTCGGGAAAGTCTGGGAAGACATGCAGCCCCACGATTTTTTCCACGCCAAAATCTCGTAAGATGCCTTCATCGATCATCAGTTGAGCGCCACCGGGGCTTTCCTCGGCTGGTTGGAAAATCAAAACGATCGTTCCACGAATCACTTCAGGATGCGTCGCTAAGTATTTGGCAAACCCTAGCATCGTTGCCATATGGCCATCATGACCGCAGGCGTGCATTTTTCCTTCATGTTTGGAAGCAAAAGAAACACCGGTCTCTTCTTTGATCGGTAGTGCATCGATATCCGTTCGAAAGGCCAGTGTCTTTCCTGGACGCTCACTGCGAAAGACAGCAATCAAGCCGGTTTCAATCACTGGATAGATTTCTTTGATCCCAAAGGATTGCAACTGACGCAGCAAGTATTCCTTTGTTTTGAACTCAGTTAACCCTAATTCAGGGATTGTATGTAATTCACGACGAAAACGAACCACGTCTTCGGTTAATTCTGTGACTGTTTGCGATACTTGCATGTTAAAACACCTTTCTATACATTCCTTTTAAAAATATCCATAAAAACCAGCGAATATTCAGTTTTTCATTGATATTGTTTAATATTATAGTATATAATTCGAATAATCTATAGTATAAATTGTCGAAATGTTTCGATTTTTATTGAAAATTTTACCCCTCGTTTTGGTACACTTATACGTAGAGTAACGAAAAATAAATTGGTTGAAAGGATGTGTCGTAGTTTGACAATATTCAAAGGTTCTGGCGTTGCGTTGATTACCCCTATGCTTCAAGATGGTTCGGTGGATTTCGATAAGCTGAAGGAGTTAGCGGAGTGGCATGTGCAGCAAGGAACGAATGCAATCATTGCATGCGGTACGACCGGTGAAGCATCCACGTTAGACGATGAAGAACATATCGCGGTGATCGAAGCGGTGGTAAAACAAGTTGCTGGTCGAATCCCCGTCATCGGAGGAACAGGCTCCAACAATACCCAACATGGGATCCATCTTTCAAAAGAAGCACAGCGCGTTGGTGCTGACGCATTATTGGTTGTAACACCTTACTACAACAAAGCGACCAAGAAAAGTTTAGTCGCTCACTATGAAGCAATCTGTCAAAGCGTTGAGCTGCCAGTGATCTTATACTCCGTCAGCTCAAGAACCGGCTTAAATTTAACACCTGAAGCCGTGGCAGAACTGAAGAAAATCCCTAATATCAAAGGCATCAAAGAAGCCAGCGGCGACATTTCGCAAATCGCAGAAATCGCTCGTCTTGCGGATGATGACTTTGCGATCTACTCAGGAAATGACGATCAAGTAACCCCAATTCTAGCTTTAGGTGGCTCTGGCGTGATTTCAACGATCGGCAATATTGCACCGAAACAAACGGCACAACTCGTTGCTGATTTCTTAAATGGTGATGTAAAAGCAGCTATCAAAGAGCAGTTGCGACAAAAACCGTTGATCGATGCGATTTTCAGTGAAGTAAATCCTGTGCCGATCAAAGCAGCGGTCTCCTTGCTAGGCAAATGCGAATTGCATTATCGTTTGCCGTTGGGTGTCCCAGAAGATGCGACTCTCGTTCATTTAGAAGAAGAAATGACCAATTACGGATTGCTGTAAGGAGGAGTTTTTGGTGAAACAAATTTTATTAAGCGGTGCAAACGGTCGCATGGGCAAAGTGTTGCAAAGCCTGATCGCAAAGCACCCTCAGTTAGAAGTGGCCGCCGGCTTGGATCGTACCGAGCAGTTAGATGGTCCGTTTCCAATCTATGATCGTCCAGAAAAAATCACGCAGCCGATCGATTTGGTGATTGATTTTTCTCATTATAGCAATGTCCCTGCCTTGTTGAACTATTGTGTCGAACAGCAGCTGCCAATCGTGGTTGCTACAACTGGTTTGACGGAAGACACGCAGATGATGCTGCCGTTGGCTGCTAAAGTGATTCCGGTTTTCTATTCTGCCAATATGTCGTTGGGGATCAATGTACTGATCAAAGCACTACAAAGTATCACCCCCGCATTAGAAGCTGACTTTGACATTGAGCTCATCGAAAAGCATCATAATCAAAAACTTGATGCACCAAGCGGTACAGCTTTGCTGTTGGCAGATAGTATCAATGACAGTTGCGAAACGAAAAAAGAGTATCTCTACGGGCGTGAAGGCAGTGATCTAGTAAATGACCGCAAGCAGATGGGCATCCATGCCGTTCGCGGCGGAACGATCCCTGGAGAACACATTGTCATCTACGCTGGGCAGGATGAAATCATTGAATTAAAACACACAGCGCTCTCCCGCGAAATCTTCGCCAATGGCGCGCTAAAAGCAGCGGAATTTTTAGCCGATCAACCAGCTGGTTTTTATTCCATGCAAAATCTAATCGACAAGTAAAGGTGGTCTCTCATGACAGAATTACAATTTTCCGATCCTTATCAATTAGCAAAATACATCAAAGAAGCAAATAAACAAACACCTGTAAAAGTCTATATCAATGGAGATCTTGGCGACGCCCAAGCAGATGGCATCCAATTGTTTGGTAACGGCACCTTCTATTTCGTGGTTGGTGACAGTCAAAAAGTAGCTGAGTTTTTAACCGCGCACCAAGACAAAATCACCGATCACTATCTGGAAAATGATCGCCGCAACTCAGCGATTCCTTTGTTGGACTTGACGAAAGTCGATGCCCGTATCGAACCAGGTGCCTTTATCCGTGACCAAGCCATCATTGAAAAAAATGCCGTTATCATGATGGGGGCAGTGATCAACATTGGTGCTGTGGTTGGTGAAGAAACCATGATCGATATGGGTGCGATTTTAGGTGCCCGGGCAACCGTTGGGAAAAAAGCCCATATTGGCGCTGGTGCTGTCTTGGCTGGCGTTCTTGAGCCACCTTCAGCAAGCCCAGTCATCATTGAAGACAATGTTTTGATCGGCGCAAATGCCGTCGTCCTTGAAGGCGTCCGTGTCGGCGAAGGTGCAGTCGTTGCTGCCGGTTCTGTGGTGACGGAAGATGTCCCTGCTGGAGCAGTCGTTGCTGGCTCACCAGCTAAAGTCATCAAAATGAAAGACGAGAAAACGAAAAGCAAAACCGAATTTTTAGACGATCTACGGGGGTAAACTTCTTATTTTCTCGTAAATACGCAACAAAAAAACGCAGTACCGGTTCAGTGATGAGCCTGCGCTGCGTTTTGTCTAAAAAAGGGCGTGCCGAAAGCTTTTGGCACGCCCTTTTTCTATTGGCAAATGTGCTTGTAAAAGTGTTTATTCTGCTTGAAATTCTTTGATCGCTGCTTGGATCTCTTGATAGATCACTGCAACTTCTTCAAGGTCTTTTGCATTTGCTCCACTGGCAAGCGGATGTCCACCACCATGATGGCGTTTGGCGATCTCATTGATCACTGGACCTTTCGAACGCATCCGCACCCGGTAATAGCCTTCTGGTTGTTCGACAAAGATCGCCCAAGCCATCACTTCGTCGATTTTCCCTGGTAAGGAAACGACTGCTGAGGTTTCCGAATCTACTACGCCAAAACGCTGCTGCAATTCTTGTGATAGGATCACTTTGCCAGCACCAATCTCATCAATCTCGATGTTTTCGTAGACATACCCTGAAAGGCGAGCAACACTGCGAGAGACTTGATCCAATTGACGATTGATCTTCGGAGCATCGAAGCCGTAATCCAATAGTTCAGCCGCTAAGCGCAGGGTTGTCGCTGTCGTTGCCGGATATAAAAACCGTCCAGTATCACCAACAATGCCCGCATATAACAGACGAGCCGCTTCTTGCGTCATCGTCAGCTCGTTTTGAAACATTTGCCAAAACGAAACGATCATCTCACTACAGCTGCTGGCTTTCGTATTGACCCAAACCAGCTCTCCGTATGGTTCATCATTAGGGTGATGATCGATTTTGATCAATTTCGCCCCTTGATCATAGCGTTGGTCACTGATCCGTGGTGCATTGGCCGTATCTGTAACGATCACCAGCGCCCCTTTATACAAATCATCAGGGATCGTCTGCATCAGCGCCAAGTAATCCAATCCTTCAACGGGTCCACCAACTTGATAGATTTCTTTTTTGGGAAAACTAGCTCGTAAAATTTCTGCCAACCCCACTTGTGATCCTAATGCATCTGGATCAGGGCGCTGGTGCCGATGGATAATGATCCGGTCGAATGCTTTGATTGTTGCAAGTATTTCTTCTTGTACCTTCATGAATGGTCTCAACTTTCTCTCTAAAATTTTTCCATAAGTGCCGTTTTCGATGATTTATGGGCGTTCCATTACTTGGCATACCACGATCGCTTTTGCCACTAAGGAATTTTCGATCGATACTTCGATATCGATTTTCGCCGAACGTCGCCCCAGTTCTAGAATCTTCGGTTGAATGATGATCTCGCTTTCTAATTGGATCAAACGGAAGTAATGCAGATTGACTTGCTCGATCCAGCTATTGCGTCGTTGATTCAACTGCATCGTACGTTTCGCCGTATTAGCGATCACTTCACTCAAGACACCAAAAGAGATCGTTCCGACTTCATTAACCATTTGGGGCGTCACCGCAAAGCTGAAATACGGCTGCGGCAATTTGTTCCCTTCAAAATCTTGTTCGATAACTTGCATCTGTCCCGAGATTTGGTCAGAAATCGTATCTGAAATTTGCGTTTGTCGTTGGACCATCTGCATCGCTTTCATAATGTCTTGGCGTGTGACAATCCCAATCAAAGAAAGGTCATCAGCTACGACGGGCATCACTTCTAAGCCATCCCAAATCATCTGATGACTGGCAGAGGCCACACTCATCTCTTTTTTTACGACCCGTGGTTCCCGGGTCATGATTCGTTCGATGATCTGCGTATCAGGCTTTTCTAAGACATCTTTGGCTGTGATGATCCCAACGACCCGCATATTCTTGTTGACGACTGGATAGCGGGAGTGATTGGTAGACTCCGAGAGCAGTTTGTAATCCTTGACCGTATCAAAGGTGTGCAGATACTTGGTTTTTTCCAATGGCATATAAATGTCACTCACCAGCATAATGTCCTTTTTGATCAGCTGGTCGCTTAAGGCACGGTTGATCATCGTTGCCACGGTAAAGGTGTCATAGGTCGTTTGTAAAATCGGCAACTCCAATTCGTCTGCTAAACGACAGATTTCCTCTGTTGTTTCAAAGCCTCCCGTGATCAAGACGGCTGCGCCATCCTCCAGTGCCAACTTGTGGACTTCGTTGCGGTTTCCGACGATCACTAAGGAGCCAGGCGTGATGTAGCGTTCCATTGCTGATTCTTTCATGGCGCCGATAACAAATTTGTTCAAGTCTTTGTCCAAACCGGCAGCGCCGCCCAAAACATCACCTTCAATGATTTGGACGACTTCGCCGAAAGTTAGTTTTTCAATGTGTTTTTTTAGTTTTCGTTCGATACGGATGGTTCCGACACGCTGGATCGTTGAAACCAAGCCGATATTTTCCGCATCTTTGATCGCCCGATAGGCTGTTCCTTCACTGACATTCAAGTCTTTTGCGATTCCCCGCACCGAGATGCGATCGCCTACAGGCAGATTCTCGATATGCGCTAAAATCAAGTCGTGTTTTGTCGCCATAATTATCCCCTATTCCTACTACGAATCTTCCTGTTGCTTAAACTTCTAATGTCTCACCGACTGCAAGGATCTGGCCCACACCTGCCGGCAATAAATTCACGAAGGTTTGCGGATCTTGCTTGATCATTGGAAACGTATTGTAATGGATCGGTACTACTTTGCTCGCGTTTAAAAGGGCCGCTGCTGTTGCGGCATCTTGAACGCCCATCGTAAAATTATCCCCGATCGGTAAAAATGCCACATCGATGTCGAAACGTTCACCGATCATCGCCATATCGCTAAAGAGTGCAGTATCTCCAGCGTGGTAAATGGTTTTGCCTTCTGCTTCTAAAATGATTCCAACAGGATTCCCCATATAGATCATCGTTCCGTCTTCTTCAAGGCCAGAGCTGTGTTTCGCTTCCACCATTGAGATTTTGCCAAACGGAAACTCAAAAGAACCTCCCATATTCATGCCATGCGTCTCAGCAACGCCTTTGCGGGCTGCATAGCGGCAAATTTCAACGACACTGATCACTGGCGCTTCATTTCTTTTGGCGATCGGCACCATATCCCCAATATGATCACTATGACCATGCGTGATCAAAAGCCAATCGGTTTCCACTGTCTCTGCATCTAAATCAGTCAGAGCATTTCCAGTAATAAAAGGGTCAAACAACAATTTTTGGCCATCCGCTAATTGGATAGCAAGCACCGAGTGTCCGTGATACGTAAGTTTCATACAACATTCCCCTTTCCATCTAAGTAATACAGTCTAATATTTTTCATTATAACAGATAACGCCAGAAATCCAAAAGCACAAATTCTGGCAGCTTTATTACATCCGTCCTTTTTTTGGTTCTTGTCAAGAAAAATAAAAAAACTGTTCTACCCTTTCTGAATAAGGAATAGAACAGTTCGACCTGATGACTTCAAGCGATCATAGCGTTTTCTTACGTCCGCCTTGTTTATAGATGCGCCAGACTGTTAAGAATAACGCCGTGATACAAAGAAGGAACGCCCCAAAGAAGGTGATTTTCATGCCATAGGCAAAAATATCTGCCCGACCTGCGATATAGGTCGTCACATGCTTTCCATACGCTTGACTCATTGCTGCATAGAGAATCGTCGTTGCTAAGGATATCCCTAACACCATGCCCAAATTGCGGGCAAAGGAATTTAGACTACCTGCCACCCCAAGATTTTCTTTAGTGACACTGCTCATTACCATCGTATTGTTTGGGGATTGGAACAACGAATTGCCAAGTCCCATGATGGCAGTGGCAACGATATAATACCAAATCGGCGTATCCTGATTCATAAACATATACATCAGCTGAGTGATCGACAGCAATGCTAAGCCAGCTAAGACCAAAATCTCCGGTCCTACACGGTCCGTCAAATACCCGCTAAGTGGTGAACCAATGACCATCATCAAAGGAAAGACCATCATCAGCATTCCTGCCACGCTCGGCGTTAAGCCTCGGGCACTTTGCAAGTAAAAGGGAATCACGACATTGACAAAAAAGTTTGCAGAAAAGATCAGCAACGCCGTGATCAGGCTCATGGTGAAAATTTTATTACGAAAGATCCCAAAGGTAATCAGCGGTTTGCTCACACGCGCTTCTACTCGCAAAAAGACGATGAATGCCACTAAAGCGATCCCACCCAACAGCAGCGGCAGCCACGTTAGAAAGCCACGCTCTTGTCCAAGAAAAATGCCGCCGAAGAAGCTGATAATTGCAATTGAAAACAGCACAAATCCGGTTTTATCGATGGAATCATGACTCATGGTAATATCTTTTGGTAACACCTTTTCTCCAGCAATCATCGTCAGAATACCGACAGGAACATTGATCCAAAAAATAAACGGCCAAGAAAAATGCGCCAAAATCACTCCGCCTAATCCAGGACCGGCGATGGAGCCTAACGAAACAAAGGCACCAATCATCCCTAAGGCGCGTCCTCGTTCACTCATAGGAAAAACTTCAGTAATGATTCCGGTATTCGTCGCCATCGTCATGCTAGCACCGATCGCTTGCACCACTCGGGCAAATAAAAGAAATGCTAAGGAGTGATTAAACCCGCATAACAGCGAACCGATAATAAAAATTAGCATTCCCAAGCGGAAAACTTTGATTTTGCCCCAACTGTCCCCTACCTTACCGAATAATAAAAGGCAGGCACAAACGATCATCAAGTAAACGGACACGACCCATTCCGCTTGATTCATAGGTACACCCATATCTGCCGAGATCGTCGGCAATGCGATATTTACGATACTCCCATCCAGCGTTGACATAAAGGTAAACATCGAAACAGCAATGAGAATCCACCACTTTCTCTGTTGTACTACGGGGTTTTCTTGATAACTATTCACAAATCGACCATCCTCTCTTTGCTTATTTTGTTCCTCTAGTCTTAGGGGGACAACTTTGTATTATTGATCGAAATCCATTCGCCGTCAATCCTTATCTGCCATTCACGATCAAAATAAGGGGCATTTATTGAAAAAAACGCCGCTTGTTTTCTTCACAAAAAAAGACAAAAGCTTCGGTGAAAAGAAATCGGCCGTCAAACGGCTATTCTTTCACCTGCTTTTGTCAGTAGGTCAAAACAAATTATTTACGGTTGCGATTTCTTTGGCTTGATTCCATGATGACCGGCAAGATGACTGGACGGCGTTTGGTTTGTTCAAACAAGAAACGACTCAAACGATCACGGATATCTTGTTTCAATTTGCTCCATTCAAACTCTTCATCATGAAGGTGTTTTTCTACGATTTCTTCTACGATCTCGCCACTTTCACGAATCAGGTCACGGCTGGCTTTCACGTAGACAAACCCGCGAGAAGTGATTTGAGGGGCAGAAATAATTTTCTTTTCGCGACGATTGATCGTCACTACTGCAACGAAAATTCCATCTTCAGATAAGACTTTGCGGTCTCGCAGGACGATATTCCCAATATCACCGACACCGATCCCATCGATCATGACGTTTTCAGCTGGGACCGCACCTGCGGCGATCATTTCGCCTTTTTTGTATTCTAAAACATCCCCACGCGCAGTAATGAAGATATTTTTCATCGGAATCCCGACTTCTTGCGCCAAGTCCACATGGGCGGCTAATTGGCGGTACTCGCCTTGAATAGGGATAAAGTACTTCGGTTTCATCATATTCAACATCAGCTGCAGATCATTCGGGTTGGCATGACCAGAAACACGGAAATTATCCGAGATCTGTTTCACGGTACCGCCAGCGCGATAGATGATATCTTCCGTTTTCGCAACCACCGTTTCCATTGCCGTTGTCGGCGTCGTTGTGATGTAAACAAGATCTCCTTCTTTGATGCGCAGCGTCCGGTGAGAGCCGTTGGCCATTTTTTGCAACGCTTTGATTGGTTCGCCCATACGACCTGTTTCTAAAATCAACAACTGTTCGTCTGAGTATTTTTTCATTTCTTTTTGGGTGATCAGCAAGTCTTCAGCTGGTAATTTTAATTTCCCTAACTTCATAGCCGTTTTAATGATCCGACCAAAATCTTGCCCGGTCAAAACGACTTTGCGATCAGAACGAAACGCCGCATCTAGTACTTGTTGCACCCGTTGCAAATTGCTAGCAACACTAGCGACGATGATCCGACCTTCCCAGTAACGGATATTGTCATAAACTTCATCTTGGATCGTCAATTCAGAAGCAATCGGCGTTGGATTTTCGGCATTTGAGGACGTACTTAGCAATGCTAAGACTCCTTCTTTTCCAATTTCCGCTAAGCGGCCAAAATCGGTTTGATACATAGGGATCGCTGTTTGGTCAAACTTGAAATCTCCTGTATAAACGATATTGCCAGCTTCTGTTTTTACGCTGATTCCAACAGAATCAGGGATAGAGTGGGTCGTACGGAAAAAGCTGATGGTCGCATGGCCAAAGTCGATCTCCGAATGTTCATCGATCACATGAAAATCTTTGAAGCGCTTGGTAGCTTCATTTTTATTCACGGTCAATTTTGCTAGTTCGATCGTTAACTCGGTCCCAAAGACCGGTACTTGGATATTCTCCAAGAAATAAGGCAATGCACCAATCGCATCTGCATGCCCGTGGGTCAAGAAGACACCAGCCACACGGTCGGCATTTTCTTCTAAATATGTGAAGTCTGGAATCACTGTATCGATCCCTAATAATTCATTTTCTGGATAACGGACACCGCAATCCAGCACAAATATATCCTCGCCAACTTCAGCAATGTACATGTTCTTTCCGTTTTCGCGTACACCGCCAAGAGGAATGATTTTTATCGTTTCCACTTTTATTCACCTCTTAATTTTTTTCTACTGTATTATTTCCCAAGCATAAGCCGTCCCTATTATTATACAACAAAAAAAAGAAAAGCGTGGCATTCACCACACTTTTCTGAAAAACTTATGGTTTACACATGAACTAATCCTTGCTGATGCAGGCTTTCGGCGATTTGAACAGAGTTCCATGCCGCACCTTTCAGCAAATTATCAGAAACGACCCATAAATGCAAGCCGTTTTCGACATCCAAATCTTTTCGAATCCGACCAACAAAGGTTTCCGTTTTGTCCACACTGGTCAAAGCTTGCGGGTACACTTGTTGACTCGGATCATCTTGCAAGACAGCTCCTGGGGCTTCGCTGATCCACTGCCTAACTTCCTCAACACTGGCATGGTCTTTGGTCTCGATATAAATCGACTCCGAATGACCGCTAAACACAGGGATTCGCACACACGTAGCTGTTACTTTGATCTGCGCATCTTCCATGATCTTCTTCGTTTCATTGATCATTTTCCACTCTTCGTAAGTATAATCGTCTTCAGCAAAGACATCGATTTGTGGCAAGGCGTTAAACGCGATTGGGTAGTGCTTTTTATCGCTGCCTGCTGGTAAAATCTCAGGGTTTAGTTCATCAGCGGCTTTTCCGGCTAATAGTTCTTGAGATTCACGAGTCAATTCAGCCAAGGCTTGTGCGCCAGCACCTGAAACTGCTTGATACGTTGAAACCAAGACCCTCGATAAACCGACTTTTTGACGAATCGGTTCTAATGCCACCATCATTTGAATCGTTGAACAATTCGGATTGGCAATGATTCCTTTATGTTGCGCTAATGCATGAGGATTCACCTCAGGAACGACTAGAGGAACATTCGGATCCATCCGAAAATGACTGGTATTGTCGATTACGACTGCACCGTGTTTGACTGCTTCTGGAGCAAATTGTTTTGAAATGCCACCACCGGCACTGAACAATGCAATATCGACTCCCGCAAAGGAATCTGCGGTCAGCTCTTGAATAACGAGCGGTTCATTTTTGAACACAAGGGTCTTCCCAGCAGAACGTTTGGATGCCAACAACGTTATTTTTTTGATCGGCAACGTGGTCTTCTCCAACATCTCAATCATTTTTGTTCCTACTGCGCCGGTAGCTCCGACAACTGCTATGTGATACCCTGTACTCATCAAATCACTCCTCGAATAAAAATACATTTTTACTAGTTTATCATATCTTGTAAAAAAGAAAAGGCCTTTCGTGGAAAGAAGCGCAAAAAGAAGGCAGAACTATCTAAATTTTCAATCGTTTTCCCCGTTTCAGGAAAAAACTACCTATATTTAAGGGTTATCATTTGTCACATTTAGGTGTTATAGGATATAATACCGACAGAAGGAATTTTGGGGAAGATTCTTTCCAACGTGCATGGGGAAATTAAAAATACCCAAAACATTGAATGAGGCAAGAATTGCATATGCAATTCTTGCCTCATTTTTATGCTTCATTCGATTCTTCGTTATTTACTTTCACGATAGCAAAGCCTTTGTTATCGATGATCATCGTCTCATCTTCCAGTTGGACAAACTGTTCCATCAAAATTGAATCAGGACGAGAGAGTGTAAGTTGGTCCTCGCCAGTGTTGAAAATACCGATGATCCGCTGTGCCCCCAACTCTCGTTCGAAAATGATCAGGCCATCTTCTTCCGAAACCCAGTTCCAACTCAAGGAACCTTCAGATAAGACTTTTTGGTTGTCTTTGCGTAGTTTGATCAATGACTGGGTGAAATGCAGCAAATCACGATCTTGCTTTTCCTCATCCCAAATCATACATTTACGACAATCCGGATCCATATCACCGGTCAAACCAATCTCATCGCCGTAATACAGGCAAGGAACGCCTTGTTGCAGATACGTAAAGGCCATCACTTGGCGCATCAAGTCTTTGTCTCCCCGAGCCAAAGTTAACAAACGCGGGGTATCATGAGAATCCAAAATATTGAACTGCACTTGGTTGGTTTGCTCCCGATACAACATCAGCTGGTTATTTAATTCCGAGACCATTTTCGTCATGGAGATCTCGTCTTTGACAAAATATTCAATAATTGCATCTGTAAAGGCGTAGTTCATCACTGCATGAAACTCGTCGCCTTGTAACCAGCGTTGAGAAGAATGCCAAATTTCCCCAAGGATATAAAAATCATCTTTGGCCTCATCACACACTTGGCGGAATTTTTTCCAGAAGAAGTGACTAACTTCATTAGCCACGTCCAAGCGCCAAGCATCGATATCAAATTCTTCGATCCAATAACGAGCGATCTTCAACAAATAATCTTGCACATCGGGATTTTCCGTATTGAGTTTCGGCATATGCGGCGTAAAGGCAAAAACATCATAGGTAATGTCATAAGCATCTTCAAAGTTTTCCCCTTCTTTGTAGTTGACAGGAAACTCATTGATATGGAACCAATCAGCAAACGGCGAATCTTTGCCGTTTTTGATGACATCTAGCCATTGATGCGAAGTATCCCCCATATGGTTGAAAACAGCATCTAGCATGACTTTGATGCCGCGTTTGTGGCATTCCTCCACTAATCGTTTAAAGGTATCGTTATCACCAAAAGCAGGATCGATGGCCAAATAATCGATGGTATCATACTTGTGATTCGAATATGCCTCAAAAATCGGACAGAAATAGATCCCATTGATTCCTAGATCGACAAGGTAATCCAAATGATCGATGACTCCTTGTAGATCCCCACCGAAAAAGTCTTGGCGATCGGGATTTTTTGAGCCCCATGGCAACACACCTTCAGGATCATTTGATGGGTCCCCATTTGCAAAGCGCTCAGGGAAAATTTGATACCAAACCGTTTCTTTCGCCCACTCGGGAATTTTGAAACGATCGGCTTCTTGGAAGTAAGGCATCCGAAAATAATTGTTGTTCATTTCTAAATATTGCTGTTCAAAGGGGTAGACCCCGTGATCCCCATAGAAGACATGCAACCCATCGTAACTTTCGATGGAAAAGCCGTAAGACAAACGGCGGAATTCTGCTCCGACCGATACTTGCCAATAATCATGCAAGTCCGTGGAAAGAATTTTTTGCATTTCAATTCTTTGTTGGTACCACGCTTCTTTATACAGTGTGTAAGGATCACCGCAAAGCAGCTGGACATGGCGGACGTCTTGACGGGCGGTACGCAAACGGATATGCATTTTATCCTTCTCGTACAAATACGCAAATTCACTTTCGGGACGATGATAGATGGCAGTAGTATTCATAGCAGACTCCTTTGACTTGTTTGATATACCCATTGTCGCACAAATCAGAAGTCAAAACAAGAGAAAAACGCAATCGGTTGCTTTATCTGATAAATCGATAATACAGGTCAATATGAAATTAATTCAGCAATTAAAAAGCAAACGATTGCTTCACCCTTTTTTAATCAAACGGTGTCTTCTTCTCACATTGATTGCCAGTCCGTAAAATGTCATATTTCCGCAAGATCCCCACTGCCTCCGTCAACGACTGACTCAACTGCTGGATATCTTCCACAGCCATTTGAGCGGTTTTGGCATTCAAGCGGTCTTCCACTTGTTTTTTCTTTTGGACAAACAACTGCTTCCCAGCTTCTTCCAAATAAACATTGACGTTGCGACGATTGACGCCGTTGGTTTTGCGTACCACAAAGCCAGCCTTTTCCAACCCCGAGATCGAACGACTGATTTGGACTTTTGATGTACCGATTTGCTGGGCCAACTCGGACATCATAATTCCTTCATTACTAGAGATCACCACGAGTTCCAAGATTTCCATTTTGGTCAATTTTAAATCTTCCAGACCGATTTCTTCAAACAATATGTTTCCCATCAGCGAAAATATCTCCGCAAACACTGCCATATTGAATGTTCCTAACGCTTTTTCCATACTCTCCCTCTTTTCTGTCTTTAGTTTAGTATAAATTATTTGTTTAAACAATGATAATCGTTGATTTTTGTTAACCATTATGATAGCGTGGTTACATAATGAAAATAATCGTGAAAACGGCAAGAAAAGAGTGACCCCATGTTAGAATTAAAAGATATCAAGAAGTATTATACAGTTGGCTCCAGTACTACGAAAGCCCTCGACGGCGTCACCGTCGCCTTTCGTAAACAAGAGTTTGTTGCCATTTTAGGGCCAAGCGGCTCTGGGAAAACAACCATGTTGAACGTGATCGGCGGCTTAGATAATTACGACTCTGGTGATATGATCATCAATGGAAAATCAACCAAATCCTTTAAAGACCGCGACTGGGATGCCTATCGGAACAATTCGATTGGCTTTGTCTTCCAAAGCTACAATTTGATCAGTCATTTAGGCATCATCGACAACGTCGAGCTTGGGATGACCTTGAGCGGTGTGTCAAAAGAAGAAAAACGAGCCAAAGCAACCGATGCTTTGACGCGTGTGGGCTTGGCTGAACATATGCACAAAAAACCAAATCAGCTTTCTGGTGGTCAAATGCAGCGGGTAGCGATCGCCCGTGCCTTAGCAAATGATCCTGATATCCTCCTTTGTGATGAACCTACAGGTGCCTTAGATTCAGAGACAAGTGTCCAAATCATGGAACTGATCCAAGAACTATCAAAAGAAAAATTGGTCATCATGGTTACTCATAATCCTGAATTGGCCCACAAATACGCTGGACGGATCATTGAATTCAAAGACGGACGAATTATTAAAGATTCGAACCCCCATGTTGAAGGACAAAAGAAAGACCAATTCGAATTAAAGCACACAAAAATGAGTTTTATGACGGCCTTACGTTTGTCGTTTAACAATATCCGAACCAAAAAAGGGCGCACCTTCTTGACAGCCTTTGCTTCTAGTATCGGAATCATCGGAATCGCCATTGTTTTGTCACTATCAACGGGATTCCAAAAACAAATCGACAATACCCAGTCAGAAACATTAGCTCGTTTTCCGATTACGATCTCACAAGTGGCCACTGAACAAGATCCATCAGCGATGGGTACGCGGGATAAATCTGAAGATTTCCCTTCAGATAAAGAGGTCACTGCCAAATTAAGTGATACGGATCGTGCAACTCATATTAACAAAATCGATCAAGAGTTTCTCGATTACATCAACGACATTGATCCTGAGTTAAGTAACAATATCGGCTACACTCGTTCAACTTCATTGAATCTTTTCCGCAAGATCGATGACAATGTGGAACAAGTCAGCTTCTCCAACGCGTCGCCTGACAATGAACAGACCAATGCCATGATGTCTGCCATGAGTGCCTCAACCGGTATTGGGGTTTCGACTTTCCCTGAGCAGTTATCAGAAGATAACGGCAATTTCTTAAAAGACAACTATGACCTTTTAGAAGGCAGCTACCCAAGTGCCAGCACAGATGTCGTTTTGATCGTCGATGAAAATAACGTAACGAATGTCAATGCATTGATCAATCTCGGTTTTGATATTGAAGATGGTGACACGGTTTCCTTCGACGATATCGTGGGAACAAAAATCACATTGGCGTCTAATGATGCCTTTTACACCGAATTGCCGACTGGAAACTTCATTCCAAACCAAGATTTAAATGAAGTTTTCGATAACAGCAACAACAAAGAATTAACGATCAGCGGAATCTTACGTATCAAGCAAAACTCTACGATGAACTTGCTGTCAACCGGCATTGCCTACAGTGATGCCCTCGCGCAAGAAGTGATCAAAGAAAACCAAGACTCAGCGATCGTCCAAGCACAAAAAGATAGCGACACCAACGTGATGACGAATGAACCCGTTGACGAAAGTGCCAAAGATTCATTGATCGCTTATCTCGGCGACAGTGATTTACCAAACAGCATTATGATCTATCCAAATGATTTCAGTGCCAAAGAAAAAATCCTTGATTACTTGGATGACTTCAACAAAGGCAAAGACAAAGAAGACCAAATCGTTTATTCCGATTTAGCCGGTACGATGACTCAATTGACTGGTGGCTTGATGGATGCGATCACCTATGTCTTGATCGCTTTTGCAGGAATCTCTTTGGTAACCAGCATGATCATGATCGGTATCATCACTTATACCTCTGTACTAGAACGCACGAAAGAAATTGGGGTCTTAAAAGCATTAGGTGCTCGTAAAAAAGACATCACCCGCGTCTTCGATGCCGAAACCTGTATTTTAGGGATCGCTTCAGGGGCTTTAGGTGTCCTAATTGCTTGGTTAGCTACATTCCCGATCAACGCGATCTTATATAGTATGACTGATCTCGAAAATGTTGCTCAATTAAATCCGGTCCACGGCCTGATCTTGATTGCCGTCAGCACCGTTCTAACCATGATTGGCGGCCACATTCCAGCTCGAATGGCAGCGAAAAAAGATGCAGCGATCGCTTTACGCGCCGACTAATTTTTTAAGAAAACCTAACAGGCAGCAGCCATCCCCTTGGCTGCTGTTTTTTTGTCCTTCCTTCTGACTTCCAAAAGGTTTCTCTTGAAAAATCCATAAATGAGGAATACAATAGATTTGTTTTTAGGTATACCTAAAAAGATAGGGTGTGAAACGATGAATGAAGAAAAAAAATTGATCCAAGCGGCCAACGGTCCTAGCTTGGAAGAAATAAATAATACAGTTGCCATCCCAAAAAACGGCAGCTTTTGGCGCAATCTCTTAGCGTTCTCTGGTCCTGGGGCATTGGTAGCCGTGGGCTATATGGACCCAGGAAACTGGATCACCTCGATCGGAGGCGGTGCTGAATATGGCTATCTCTTACTTTCTGTGATCTTGATTTCCAGTTTGATCGCTATGCTACTGCAATACATGGCAGCCAAGCTAGGGATCGTGACCCAGATGGACCTTGCGCAAGCAACTCGTAAACACACCAGCAAAGGTTTAGGCTTTGTCTTGTGGATCGTCACCGAATTGGCTATCATGGCAACGGATATCGCGGAAGTGATCGGAGGAGCGATCGCTCTCAATCTACTATTCGGCTTACCGTTATTAGTTGGGGTCATCTTAACGATTTTCGATGTATTGCTTCTGCTCTTTTTAATGAAACTAGGTTTCCGTAAAATCGAAGCGATCGTCATGACACTGATTTTGGTCATTATGCTGGTCTTTTGTTACGAAGTCATTATTGCTCAACCGGATCTACCGGCTGTCTTGCAAGGCTTTATTCCGCAAAAACAAGTCTTGAACCATGGGCAGCTGACAATGGCATTGGGGATCGTTGGTGCGACTGTGATGCCCCATAATCTCTATCTGCATTCTTCGATCTCCCAGTCACGAAAAATCGATCGCAGCGATACTCAAGAAGTGGCAACGGCCGTGCGGTTCGCTACTTGGGATTCCAATATCCAATTATCCGCTGCGTTTTTGGTCAATTGCCTGCTTTTGATCTTAGGAAGCGCCTTGTTCTTTGGTCATAGCGAAGAAGTCGGCACCTTCTCCGCGCTGTTCAATGCATTGCAAGATTCCTCCATTGCTGGTGCTGTCGCCAGTCCAGTCTTGAGCGTTCTGTTTGCCGTAGCGCTCTTGGCATCCGGTCAAAATTCAACGATCACTGGGACACTGACAGGCCAAGTCGTGATGGAAGGATTTATCCATATGAAGATCCCTACTTGGGCGCGACGTCTGATCACCCGTGGCTTATCGGTGATCCCCGTCTTGCTTTGTACAATTTACTTTGGCGGCAACGAACAAGCTCTGGACGATCTGCTGATCTATTCGCAAGTCTTTTTAAGCATCGCCTTACCCGTTTCGATGATTCCGCTGGTTCTTTTTACCAGCTCAAAAAAAATCATGGGGGAACGCTTCAAGAATCCGCTATGGGTCTCTACCTTAGGCTGGATTTGTGCCATTGCACTGACGGTCTTAAATGTCCGCTTGATCATCGAAACACTCGGCAACTTCTAATATCGAAAAAAGCTTACGAGGTAGCCTCGTAAGCTTTTTTGGTTAATTCGTTTCTAAATCATGTAAAAACAGACCGCTTAACAGTTTTGGTTCAAACCAAGTTGATTTTGGCGGCATGATTTCTCCCGCATCGGCGACTGCCAAAAGATCGGCCATTTGCGTTGGATACATGGAAAAAGCCAATGTCCATTCTCCGCTATCCACCAAACGTTCCAATTCTTCTGGACCACGAATCCCGCCGACAAAATCAATGCGTTTGTCTGTCCGCACATCTTGGATCGCGAAAATATCAGCCAGCACGTATTGTTGTAAAAGCGACACATCCAGCTGTCCTACCGCATCTTGCGGCACAGATTCCGGTTTGATGGTCAACTCCCACCACGCATGGTTTAGGTACAGATGAATCGAACCACGTTGCGCTGGTTTCTTCGTTGTAGTTTCTTGAATCGTAAAATGCTGGGCTGCCTGCTCAAAAAAGGTTTCTGGCACCGGTACCCGCAAGACCCGATTGTATTCCCAAATCGCTAATTCATTTTCTGGGAATAAGATTGCTAAAAAGCGGTCGCTTTCTTGGCTGCTTTGGCCATCGGCTCGCTTTTGCAAGCCAACTTTAACTGCTGACTCTGTACGGTGATGTCCATCCGCAATATAGAGGGCATTTACAGCCTGAAACTGCTGGGCAAAAGAGGCGACTAGCGCTGGATCATCGATCAGCCAAACACGATGCTGCACCTCATGATAGCTGACAAAATCATAGATCGGCGCATGCTCTGCTTGCCACGCATCGATCGCTTCTTTGACTGCTGCTGGTTGGCGATAGCTCAAGAAAATCGGACTTGTATTGGCATCACATGCCAGAATATGATTGATCCGATCGATTTCTTTTTCTGGACGGGTAAACTCGTGTTTCTTGATTTTCCCAGCGACATAATCATCGATCGAGGTACAGGCGACAAGCCCAGTTTGACTTCTGCCAGCCATCGTCAATTCATACAAATAATATGCGGGCGCCGTTTCTTGAATCAACCAGCCTTCTTCTTGAAAAGATGCAAGATTTTCAGCCGCTTTTTGATACACCTGTGTATCATAAGGATCGATTCCTGGCAAGTCGATCTCCGAACGGTCGATGTGGAAATAGCTGTAAGGATTGCCTTGCGCAAACGCTGCGGCTTCTTGTGAATTGACCACGTCATAAGGCAGCTCGGCCACTTTTTCTGCCAATGAGGCTTCTGGACGAATGGCTTTAAACGGAAATACTTGAACCATTAATACCCAACCTCCTGATTTTTGATGACCCGTACACGAACGATATTTTCGTTCTCCCGCAGTTTATCGGCTAATTGATTCAACAATGCCTCATCTTCAGAAGCGACATCTGCTAGGGTGTAAGCAAAGTCTTCCCGTCCACGATTCAGCATATTGTCGATATTAATCCCAGATTCCGCAATGATCGACGAAATCTGACCTAACATATTCGGTACATTGCGATTGATGATCGTCAGACGATAAGGCGAATGAAAAGCCATCTCAACGGTTGGAAAATTCACCGAGCGCTTGATGGTCCCGAATTCCAAGAATTTTTTCAATGTTCGGGCTGCCATCTTGGCACAGTTGACTTCAGCTTCTTCTGTTGAGGCACCTAAATGCGGCAAGACGAGTACTTTTTCATTGTGCAGCAATTGTTCATCCGCAAAATCAGTCGTATAGCCCGCTAAACGGTCGGCTTTTAACGCACGTAAAACGGCATCTGTATCGACGATTTCTTTACGAGAAAAGTTGAATAGCTTCGTTGTTGGTTTCATTTTCGCAAGTTCGGCTTCCCCGACGAGATGATGCGTGTTTTCCATTAGCGGCACATGAACCGTAATAAAATCACAGGTTGAAAAGACTTCCGCAATATCATTGGCACGCTTGACCCGACGAGAGATCGTCCAAGCAGTATCCACTGACACGTAAGGATCATAACCGACTACTTCCATCCCTAGACGATAAGCATCGTTGGCAACCATCGCTCCAATAGAACCAAGGCCGATGATTCCTAACTTTTTACCTTCTAACTCTGTTCCAGCAAATTGACTTTTTTGTGCTTCTGCTTGTTCTTCCACATTATCACCGTTCAAGGTTTGGACCCATTGGGCACCTCGTAAAATCGGGCGGACACTTAAGAGCAGACTAGCAATCACTAATTCTTTGACCGCATTGGCATTGGCACCGGGTGTATTAAAGACGACGATCCCTTTTTCAGTACATGCTTTGACGGGAATGTTGTTGGTCCCAGCCCCTGCACGAGCAATACCTAAGACACTTTCAGGAAAAGCGTAATCGTGCAATTTCTGGCTGCGCAGCAAAATCCCTTGCGGTTGGTCGCTCTCGTTGATGGCATACTTTTCTTTTTCTAAACGCTGTAATCCTTCTGGTGCGATCGCATTGAATGTTTTGATTTGGAACATTTATTTGACCTCCGCTTCAAATGATTTCATAAAGTCGACTAACGCTTGAACGCCAGCTAATGGAAAGGCATTGTACAAGCTTGCTCGCATTCCTCCAACGGAACGATGCCCTTTCAAGTTCTCAAAACCAGCTTTGACAGCTTCTTCATTGAAGCGCTGATCTAATGCTTTATCCCCTGTTACAAAAGGAATATTCGTTAGTGAACGGCTATCAACAGCCACAGGACTACTGTAAAGAGCAGAGGCTTCGATCGTTTCGTATAAAAGCGCCGCTTTTTGGCGGTCTTGTTCTAAAATTGCAGGAATGCCGCCTAATTCTTCCAACCATTCAAACACCAATTTAGCAATATAGATAGCATACGTTGGTGGTGTATTGTACAATGAGTCATTTTTAGCCTGTAGACGATAATCCAGCATTGGAGCGAAAACAGCATCATCATTGAGTAAATCTTCTCGGATGATCACTACCGTCAACCCTGCAGGACCAATATTCTTTTGGGCCCCAGCATAAATCACACCGAAGTCTTCTACGCGATAGTCATTGGCTAAAATATTTGAGGACATGTCTGCTACGATCGGCACATTGCCAGCCTGCGGAATCGTTTGAAAGGCCGTCCCTTCAATGGTATTGTTCGTGGTGATATGCAAATAAGCCGCTTCTTGATCGATCGCATCTTCTGAAATTTCTGGAATATAAGTAAAGTTTTGATCCTCACTAGAGGCAATGACTTCCACCGTCACGTTTCCAAGCGCTTTTGCTGCTTCAATAGCTTTCTTCGACCAAGAACCGGTATTTACGTATAAGGCTTTTTTGTTTTGTGCAAGATTCAAAGGGATCATACTGAATTGGAGACTCGCGCCGCCTTGTAAAAACAGTACCTGATAGTTTTCAGGAATCCCCATTAATTTTCGTAAAAGTGCTTCTGCATCTTTAATGATTGCTTCAAACAAGGAGGACCGATGACTCAGCTCCATAACGGACATCCCACTTCCGCGGTAATTCAAAAGTTCGGATTGTGCTTTCTCCAATACGGGACGGGGCAATACGGCAGGACCAGCTGAAAAGTTATAAACTGTCATACAAAAAATCTCTCCTTTATGTTAGATGTGAAAATCATTATAACAGATAGCCGAAAATGAAAAAAGCCTTAAAAGAGAAAATAATTTTGAATTTTCAGAAAAGACTACCAATTTCTTAACGTTCGTCATTTCGGCATTTTTTCAAATAGCCAGCGAGAAATTTCATTGTAAACGATCTCGCGGTTGCGCTCATTCAAAATCTCATGACGGCCATGTTCGAGCAAATACATCGTCACGTCAGCATTTTGCTTCAGTTGCTGAGCCAATTGGCGGACGCTTTTGCCATAGTGCCCAACAGGATCGTCTCCACCTGAAATCAGCAGCAGCGGCAATTCTGAATCAATCTTGCGCAGTTGATCCGGATCACTGGCAGCTTGTGTCAATGTAAAGAGATCCTTGTAAGCTGCTAAAGAAAAATGAAATTGGGTGTAAGGGTCCTTCAAATAGCGATCCACTTGCTGCGGATCACTGGTCAACCAATCTTTGGCGGTCCGATTGGGACGAAAACGCCGGTTGTGCTGGCCAAAAACTAGCTGTTCCATTACGTGATAAGGCCATTGCTGAGCGGCAAACGGCCGCAACAAGTTCGTGACGAGTTTGCCTCCTTGCATCAGCACGGCTTTTTCCATCGTGGTGCCCATGATGATCGCTCCTGTCAATGGATGTGGCTGACTAAACAAATAATTCCGCAAAACCAGCGATCCCATACTGTGACCTAAGATAAAGTATGGCCTGTCTGGATAGCAAGCAGCGGCGTACTGATGGACTATTGCCACATCTGCCACTAAATGTTTGGCGCCCTCTTTTTCACCAAAATGCCCATAAGCCTGTGTGTCCTTCACGGATTGCCCATGCCCTAAGTGATCATGACCGACCACCGCATAGCCTTGTGCAGTTAAACATTCCGCAAACTCATGGTAACGTTCAATGTGCTCAATCATTCCGTGGACGATTTGCACGACTGCTTTTGGCTGTTCTTCTGGCAGCCACGTTTTGACAAAAAGCTGATCCTTCCCATTTGATGAAGTCAGCTTTTCTTGATTCATCCTCATAGTTTGCACCTCTTTTGCTTTTTCTTTTCCCTCCGCCAAATAAAACGGTCGTTTTCTTTATTATACATGGAATTTTAGGCTATGGCGGTAGGAGTTGGGAATTTGCGAGGATAAAAAAACTCCTGCCACATTGTCTAGAGACAAAGTAGCAGGAGTCAAACGATCATTACCCATCGCTTGGATTGGAAAACTTCCTCACTATTTTTTATTTGAATTTGACGATTTCTAAACGATCAATACTTAGCGTATCCACCCCAATCTCAGACGAAAGGGTGATTTCCTGCGCCCCTTTCGGTAACTTCATGCGGACTTGTAGCGGTTGATAATATTCGGAAGGATAGACATCCACCACGTGGTTTGCTTGTTTCGTTTCAATCCTGACCTGAATTGGGTCATTCAAGGAGAGATAATCAGTGGTTTTGACATAGGCAATCACCAGAAATTCGTCTGCTTCTTCAATCTGCGGGGCAAAGATAATTTTGTCAGTCGTTGATTCAAAGCCTTGGACGACTTTCTTAGAGAGTGCTGCCTCATCTTCGACAAGCACTAAATCGCCCTCCAGCAAAGCACGGCTAGCAGTTAATCGCAGTCGATTGGGCTCAGCTTTTGGCAACGCTTGAACATGCCATTCATCCAAAGGAGCTTCCATTAGAATTTTATCCTCTTGATCCCAACCAAACTTTTGTAAGCGGATCGAACGGTTCCAGCCCGAATGATCCCACCGAGCAGCATGATAAATCAGCCAGTCTTCAGAACCATCTTTTGATTTGGCAAATCCATTATGACCAGGTCCATAGACAGTGTTTGTCTGTTGGAAAATCGGCGCTGGTTCCTTTTGCCAGTTCGCTCTTTCTAGCGGATCATCAGCCACATCTAGGGTCATAAGACCAAGAGCGTAATCATTGTCCCAGCTTCCACTGGCAGAGTATACCAAATTGACTGTTTCGTCTTTGATCATCACTTGAGGGGCTTCATTGATCAATGGTGTTTGCCGCATTTCCCATTCATATTCTGGTTCTGAGATAAGTCGTTTCTCCCCAATCACTTCCGTAGGGGAGGCCATTTCCGCTAAATAAAGATTTTGCGCGACATTTTCATACCCTTCCCAGCCCGACCAAAGGAAATAGCGTTTGTCATTGATCTCTAAGACTGTTCCATCAATCGCAAATTTATCATCCATCCCTTTGATCTCTTCCAATTGCCACTCACCCATGTAAGGATCTTTTTGATGATTGACTAATGCGTACATACGATGCGTTTCTGAAGGACGATTAGCCGCGAAATACATCACCCAGCGATCATCTAAGTAATGAAGCTCAGGTGCCCAGATACTTTCAAATTCTGCTGGCATTTCCCAGATGATCTTTTTTTCACCAGCAGCAACGTGAGAGAGGTTATCAGCACGCCAAAGCGTTAAATTATTCCCAGTCGTTTTGGTATAATAAAAGAACGCTTCCGTTTGCAAGATCCAAGGATCTGCCCCATCATTATCGATAATTGATGTAAAATCGGACACTTCTTCCCCTGGATCAGTTCCAGCGCTACAACCGGTTATCATAAGCGCAGCAATCAAGATACTTACTCCACTGAGCCAAGCTGCTGATTTCCCCATCGGACATCGCTCCTTTCCTTACCAATCATTTTATTCTATCTGTGGTGGATGAAACTGCTCATTGATCTCTTTAATCGCTGCCAAATCAACTTTTGGTTGGCGGTCATAGGTCAGTAATCCATTGATTTCTTGTTCAACATCTGTCAACTGAGTGTAGCAATAGCCCCAGAGTCCGACAGAATCATAAACAGCTGTCATGATTCGCTGATAATCCTTCAAGAAATCTTGTTGATTTTCCACTGAGGTATAGCCCCAACCGGGTTGCCCCGAAACATCGAAGCCAATACCGCCAAACTCAGTCAATAAAATAGGCTGATCCTGATAAGAAAATCCTCCAGCGAAAATCGGCCAGGGGGTCGATACTCGATTCACCAATTTTTCTCTCGTGCTGAGACTGTCTTTGAAGTATAGATATTTTTGCCGCTCAGATTCTTGCCCATGCGCATAATTATGAATCGCACAAATATCTGTCTCCGTCATCGCCCAACCATCATTTGAAATAACCAACCGTTGCTGGTCTAGCGAATGGATAAAGTGATACATTGCTTGAGAAAAATGCTGTTGCTGACGATCAAATGATATTTTTGGTACACCCCAGCTCTCATTGATTGGTACCCAAGTAACGATCGAAGGGTGACTATAGTCCCGAGTGATGATCTCTGCCCACTCTTGCATCAAACGCATCACAGAACGATCGGTATAGATTGCCGGCGCCGCACACTCTCCCCAAACAAGAAATCCTAATTTATCTGCCCAGTATAAAAAGCGTGGGTCTTCTGTTTTTTGATGTTTTCGGCAACCATTAAATCCCATTTCTTTGGCCAATAAGATGTCTTGTTTAAAGTCCTCATCTGTTGGTGCAGTTAACAAACCGCTCGGCCAATATCCTTGATCGAGCACCAGCTTCTGGTAGTAAGGCTTGTTATTTAAGTAAATCATACCGTTTTCTGTATGTATTTTACGCATACCAAAATAACTTTTTAGCTGATCGATGGCATTCCCTGCTTCTCTAAGCGTCAATTCAACATCAAATAATTGCGGCTTTTCAGGTGTCCAAGACCAGCCTTCGTGGTGAAAATTCGTCCGAAAAATTTCTTGCTGGAAAATATCAACTGCAAAACTCAACTTAGAAGTGATAAAGTCTGCCTTTCCGCTGGTAACTAAAGCATCTTTAAAATAGATTTGATATTCTAAGACTACTTGCGGCTGTAACTGGTTCAGTTCTACATCGATCTTCACGGCGCCAGCATCAAAATCACTCGTAAATTTCACCTGTTGCAGATGGGTTTCAGCAACTACTTCAAGCCAGACTGGCTGCCAGATCCCTGTTGAGTTTGTGTACCAGATTCCTGCTGATTCTTCTTCCCAAAATTGTTTCCCCCGTGGAATGCTTTCATCAAAATGCGGGTCAAATGCTCGCACACTTAGTATTTGCTCTTGTCCAGATACTAGAGCATCCGTGATGTCTATAGCAAACGAGGTATGCCCTCCGCAATGATTTTTCACATGATTGCCATTGACAAACACATCTGCTTCATAGTCCACCGCCCCAAAATGCAAAAGGACACGACTTTTTTCAGGGACTTGCACATTGAAGGTCCGATAATACCATACAACGTCGTGCACTTCTCGATGATCAATGCCGCTCAATGCACTTTGATAGACAAAGGGAACATTGATCTTGTACGGATAGTTTGCTTCATTTGTGTACCACTTTTCTTTTAAACCAAGATTTTGGTCATCAAAGGTAAATTGCCATTCACCATTTAAGCTTAACCAATTCTCTCTCTCAAATTGCGGTCTCGGGTATTCTTCTCTACTCATATTTCCTCCAAAAACAAATTATTTTATGCCACTTTGCAACGACATTGACGCCATAAAGCTTTTTTGCGCCACCAAATACAATAAAAAGGTAGGGATCAAAGCCAAGATTGCTCCGGCAGTTCCAATTCCCGGATAGGTCATGTATTGCCCTTGTAGCAACTGCAGCCCCGGTGTAATCGGTAATTTATCAATATCGTTTATCACGATCGATGGCCACAAGAAGTCATTCCATGAGCCAGTAAAACTAAATAACGCAACCACCGTCAATACAGGTTTGATCAGTGGTAAGATAATATGATAAAAGATTTGAAACTCGTTGGCCCCATCGATCACAGCCGATTCATCCAATTCTTTAGGAATCCCTAAAATGAACTGCCGAACGAGGAAAATGTTATAAACACCTGCAGCCCCAGGAACGATGACTGCCAGAAATGTATTGGTCCAACCTAACGTATCAACGATTTTAAAATTCGGGATCAAATTGACCACCCCGGGAAACATCATCGTTCCTAACAATAGGGCAAAAATCAAATCTCTCCCCTTAAAGGTGAGTCGTGTATAGCCATAGGCTGCAAACGAGACGATCACCATAACCAACAGCGTATGTGAAGTTGAAATAATCATTGAATTCACAAACCAGCGGAACACAGGAGAAGAATTATTGCCTTGTAACAAGCCCAAAAAGTTAGTCAGCGTCCAATCTTGTGGAATCAAACTGAACCCAACCTTTTGAATCTCTGCCTCCGATTTAAACGAGGTAAAAATTGCCCATATCAAAGGAAAGAGCCAAATCACACAGACGATCGCTAGCAAAATAAAGGCAATTCTTTTCCCTAGTTTGTTTTCTCGCATCTTCTTCCCTCCTATCTTTCCATTTTTTTGATGACCATAAATTGCACAATCGAAACTGCCATGATTACAAAACCTAGTAAAATAGCCATCGCTGAAGAAATTCCTGCAACCGAGGTACTACTACCAAAAGCATTTTCTTGGATGTACATCATCAACACGCGAGTAGAATTGTTGGGTCCGCCACCCGTCAACATTAGTGGCTGACCATAAATATTAAACTGAGCGATGGTCGTCATGACCGTGGTAAAAACAAGCTGGTTGCGAATACTCGGCAAAGAAATACGGAAAAATTTCGTTATACTATTTGCACCATCTAATTCTGCTGCTTCTAACTGCTCTTTAGAGACGCCATTTAATGCAGCAACATAAATAATTAGATTCCCACCTAATGTCCACCAAATCGTCACGATCAAAATAGCGATCCATGCCCATGGTTGCGTGCCTACAAAATTGATGTCGATACCGAATACTTCTTTGATTGGCCCAAAAGATTTGCTCAAAAGGAACCCCCAAATAATCATGACGGCAGAGATTGCAAACAGTGTTGGCAGGTAGAGAATCGATTGAAAAAAACGCATCATTTTTGGTTTAGCAGATAATGCAACCGCTAGTAACAAGGGAATTACAATACATAACGGAACGGAGATTGCCGCAAAAAACAGCGTATTTTTCATTCCATTAAAAAATTGCGTATGATACAACGAGTCTTGATCAAACAAAATCGTTTGAAAATTATCAAACCCGACAAAAATCGGTGTACTGAACAGATCCCATTCAGTAAAAGAAACATAGATCCCAATCACTGCAGGAACTAAAAAGAATAAAAGAAAAAGGAGCATATGCGGACCAATAAAAACGATTGGCCAGCCATTTAACCTTTTTTTCATCAATACCCATCCTTCCTTGTATTTCTAGTGCAGCTCTCAACAAGAAACAACTGTGACAGCCCTTTAAGCCTATCAGAATTCCTCCCCTATCAAAAAATGGACTGAATTCTTTTTATGGTCGCTCTTCCTTCTGCCACAGCCTCTATGTGAGAAGATTATTTCATCTTTTCTTCTACAACTTTTTGGATCTCACCAAAAGTCGTTTGAATATCTGCTTTTCCTGTGATCATGTCCCATGAGCGATTATCATATTCACCAAAGATATACGATAAGCCATCAACTGCGTTAACAGAAATTGCCGCTTGTCCTTTTTCTGTCTTCAATAAGAAGGATTGTGGCATCTCAACATATTCTTCATTGTCTAGCATAGCTAAGGAAGTAGGATTTGCACCTGATTTGACCCACTCTAATTGGTTTGCTTGTAACCAAGTCAGAAAGTCGACCATGCCACTTTTCTTTTCATCGGAACGTTCCTCGTTCGTTTTGAACATTGCAAACTGATCGACGCCTGAACCTTGAATGATATGTTCCGCATCCCATTGAGGAGTAAATGTTTGGCCCCAAGTGAAGTCACTGATTTCTTCCATATTACTTAGCATCCATGTTCCTTCTGGAAGAAAAATCAGTTGCTGGTTTGCAAAAAGTTTATTTGCATCTTCACCATCTGGGACCATGTAGCCGGCATCGTACAGATCCTTAAACTCTTGAACGGCATTGTAAGAATACTCATTATCGATATTGATGTTTCCTTGTGCATCTTGCCATTCCCCACCCATTTGTTGGTAGAGATTCGAATAATTCTGCATGCCCCATGTATAGCCAAAACTATAGATACCATCTGCTTTTGCTTTTTCCCCAGCTTGTCTGATTTCTTCATACGTCACTACGCCATCATCCAACGCTCCTGGAACATATTTATCCACCAAATCTTGGTTGTAATACATCACCCACGAACCCATGGTTGCCGGAATCCCATATTGACTATCATCCACTACACCAGTGTCCCAAGCAGCTTCAACGTAGTTTTCCCGTGCCAATTCTGTCCCATCGATCATGTCATCCCAAGTTTCAAGCATGTCTTGGTGTTTGTACGTAGGCAAAGCTTCTGAGGCAATCAAAGCCAAATCAGGAACACCTTTCCCCGATTTCCCCGCAGTCGTCAACTTTGAAGTAAAGGTGTCACCTTGCATGCTTACTAACTTCACTTTAAAGTCTGGGTCTGTTTCATTGTATTGATCAATCGTTTTTTTGATTTTTTCACCGTCTGGTCCTGTCGTCGAAGACCAAAGCAAAATTTCTGAATTATTACTTGAGCTACCACTCCCGCCACAAGCAGCTAACAACACTGTACATAATAAGCTTGTCCCTACTAAAACAATAGATTTACTTACTTTCATTTTTTACACTCCTTTTAATTTAACTAAAAAGTAAAATGACATCCAATTATCAATAAACATAATCGTTAGACTATCGTCAAATAATGTTTACACCGTAAAGTTACTATAAATATAAAGCGCTGTCAACATTATTTTAACAAGGTATAACCGAAAATTATATCATTTTACTATTTTGTAAATCCACAAGGTTGTGTTATAATTAAACCATCTTTTCATTAAACATTTTAGTATAACGAGGTGATCGCTATGGAATTGGATTTAACGAACGCATCTTTACCGATCTACGAAGCACTGGCAAATGAAACTCGCTTAGCGATTTTAAGAGAATTAGGCGATAAGAAGAAAAGCATCAGTGAAATTGGACAAAAATTAGCAATCAGCAATGCTTTAATGACCAAACATATCCGTAAACTCGAAGAAGCTCAGTTGATCAAAACCGAAAAAGGATCGGGGCAAGACTGGAAGAAAAAATATTTGTCTCTAAAAACTGATTTCATCAATATCAATTTCCCAGCAAAAGTGTTTCCAGAAATGAATCTAACCTCCCAATCTGTGAAAATCGGCCACTTCACCGATTTTAAAGCTGAGCCTTCTTGTGGAATGGCGACCAAAGACCGCTTGATTGGCGCCTTAGATGATCCAAAATCTTTTCTGGATCAAGAACGTGTTGATGCAAGTATCATCTGGCTAAATAACGGTTTTTTAGAATACAAAATCCCAAATCCTTTGAAAAATGGTGAAAAAATCGAATTACTCGAAATCAGTATGGAGATCGCTTCAGAGTTCCCAATTTCGAATAACTATTGGCCCAGTGATCTTTCCTTTTACTTAAACAATCACTGCATCGGTAGTTACACCGTACCAGGAAACTTTTCGGATGTCAGAGGTTCTCTGACTCCGCAATGGTGGATCGATGAGTTCAGTCAATATGGATTGCTTAAGCATTTACGCATCAATCGCTATGATACTTCCCTCGATGGAGAAAAATTAACAGATCACAACCTGAATGAAATCGACTTAGACCACAGTGACTTTTTCACCTTTAAAATTGCTGCACCTGCAACTGCCGAAAACGCTGGTGGTTTGACCATTTTCGGCGATCGATGGGGAAATTATCCTCAAGATTTATTGTTCAATTTTTACGTATCGGAATGACTGTTGTCGTTCCATTACACAAAAAAAGCACGTAGCGAAGAGAGATCACTCCCTCAGCTAGTGCTTTTTTCTATTCTCTTACGCTGTGGCAAAAATGCGTTCAATCAACTGCATCACTGCTCGGACTTCTTCGTTTTTAACGATAGGTTCGGCACCGTTGCGTACAACGTTGTAAAAATTCTTGTAGAAAGGTTCAAAATCCGCTTCGGCTTTCGGGAAAGGAATCTCTTTGGCTGCCAATTCCGATGGCGGTGCCATCGTTTTCGTCAAGCCAACGCCTGCTTGAACTGGTTTTGGTGCGGCCACGTCTTCGCGACCTGTTGCCTGAACCATTTCACCATTTAGATCCCAATCGGTGATGGTGGCTGTTCCTTCCGTTCCTTTGATGTACCAGCGAGGCAATTGCGTGTAATTGGAGGTTCCAACTTCCACGATTGCTTTGACCCCATTTTCAAAGGTAATCAAAGCGAAGAACCCATCATCGACTTCTTCCCCCAACACAAAGCTAAGATCCGCTTTGACGTCTTTCACTGGGCTGTCGATCAGCCATAGCATTTGATCTAGCAAGTGAACGCCCCAGTCTAAGAGCATTCCCCCGCCTTGTTTTTTCACATGACGCCAGTCTCCTGGGATGCCGTTTGCCCCTTGGACCCGTGATTCTAATTGGAACAAATCGCCGATCTGTCCATTACGGTACAGTTCGCGTACAAGTAAAAAATCAGGATCCCAACGGCGGTTTTGGTGAACCATAAAGGTATTGCCGGTTTCTTGGGCAACCGCCACGATCTCATCTAGTTCCGCAGTATTCAGCGCAACAGGCTTCTCGCAAACAACATGTTTGCCTGCTCTCAATGCAGCGATCGATAACTCTTTATGCAAGTCATTAGGTGTGGCGATCAATACTGCTTCGATCGTCTCATCGGCTAAGACTTCATCATAGCTTTTAAAGATCTTATGGCCTTTTTCTTGTGAGATCGCTTGACGTTCTTCATTGATATCGTAAGTTCCTACGATGTGGATTCGTTCGTTTTCATTTGGTAAGATATTGTGGACATGGTACGCACCCATGCCGCCATATCCGATTACTGCAAAATTGATTGCACTCATGTCTGACACTCCTCGGTTTTCTTCTTATGCCCACCACATGGATGAAGCTTCTTCACGGATCATAATCGTCTTCAAGTTGCTGATGGCACGAGTCAGTCCTTCATCAATGGACATGATTGGATCTTCATGCTCAATACTCAAGACATAATCATACCCATAAATTCTAAGTGCAGAAATAATATCTGACCAGACTTGTAAGCTGTGGCCGCAACCGACTGAACGGAAGGTCCAAGCTCGGGTTTTGACATTGCTATATGGCTGCATGTCCGTCAAGCCATGCATGTTGATATTGTCTTGGTCCAAATACGTATCTTTAGCATGGAAGTGATGGATCGCATCGGCTTCCCCTAAGATTTTGACCGCTGCCACTGGGTCGATCCCTTGCCACCATAAATGACTTGGATCCAAGTTACAGCCGATGGCTTTACCCGCAGCATCCCGCAGTTTCAACATCGTATAAGGGGTATGTGCCAAAAAGCCGCCATGAAGTTCGATCCCAATTTTAACACCAGCCGCTTCCGCTTCCGTGTTGATGCCTTTCCAATAAGGAATCAGTTTTTGTTCCCATTGATAATTATAATTGTCATCGTATTCCGTCGGCCATGGCAATACTGGCCAGTTGACTTGTGTATCTGTTGCATTTCCGCCTGAAACGCCTGAAAATCCGTTCACAACAGGTACATTCATTAAGCTGGCTAATTTGATGGTTTTGCGCAAAAGTTCATCGGCTTCTTGCGCTTCTGCTTTTAATGGAGAGATTGGGTTGTTGTGACAGCTCAAAGCTGAGATTTCCAATCCTTTATCAGCTAATTTCGCTAAGTATTCTTTTCGCTCTGCTTCACTTGCTAGTAAACGGTCAATGTCTAAGTGGGCATTGCCTGGAGAACCACCGGTACCGATCTCGACGGTTTGGAGCCCTTTTTTCGCTACTTCATCGATCATTTCTTCAAAGCTAAGTTGATTGAATAACGGGGTAAAAACACCTAATTTCATTTTCTTTCCTCCTCAATTGCTTGAAAATGCCCATATGTTGGGTAACGATTTTCTGTTGGTGCACACCAGCGAGCCGCATTTTGGATCACTTTTTGCACTTTGAGATTGTAATAGCTGGGGAATGTCTCATGACCAGGCTGGAAATAGAAGATTTTGCCATTCCCACGGCGGAATGTACAGCCGCTACGGAAAACTTCACCACCAGGGAACCAGCTGACAAAGATCAATTCATCCGGCGCTGGAATATCAAAGTGCTCGCCATACATTTCCTCTTGCTCTATTTCGATCCATTCGCCGACTCCTTCAGCGATTGGGTGGCTTGGATTAACATTCCAGATCCGCGCATGCTGATCGTCTACCCGCCATTTCAAATCGCACGACGTTCCCATCAACGTTTTAAAGATTTTCGAAAAGTGGCCAGAATGCAAGACGATCAGTCCCATTCCTTCCCATACACGCTGCTGCACACGAGCAACGATAGCATCATCGACTTCTTCATGCGCCATATGGCCCCACCAAACCAACACATCCGTGTCAGCCAATACTTGCTCCGTCAACCCATGTTCTGGTTCATCAAGGGTCGCCGTTCGTACTTGAAAATCATCCTCTGCTAAAAACTTGGCAATTTGACCATGGATTCCTTCTGGATACATTTTTTGGACGGTCTCATTCGTTTTTTCATGACGAAACTCGTTCCATACCGTAACATGGATCATTGGTAGACCTCCTCTACGATGTCTTTTAATTGCAGATAATCAATCCCGCTGGCTTCTAAAGGAGCGAATTTTTGAAACGCTTCCTGCTCGACGATCAGCCATGGTAGTTCTAATGCTTTAGCTGCTTCTACATACGACTTAATTGGTAAAATCCCATTGCCGATCTCGGTGCTTTCCTGCGGCTGCTCTTGCATATCTTTGATATGAACCAAGCCGACCTTCGTTTCGCGTTCCTTTAGCCAAGGTAAAATAGCCACGTTTGCAAAGGCTAACCAGTAAAGGTCGGCTTCCAAACGCAGTTGCGGATTGTCTTTGATCAGTTCATCGATCATGGATTTTCCAGCAACTTCAGTAAATTCATGGGCATGGTTGTGGTAGTAGCAAATCAGCCCTTCTGCCTGCAATTTTTGGGTGATCTGGGTCAGCTCCGCAGCAAAGGCTTGCCATTTTTCCAAAGAATCAAAGCTGGCATACGGAATCACGATCCGTTGATTGCCAATCGTTTTTTCAAAAGCGACGGTTTCTTCAAAACGATCTTGCAATGCTTCAAACGGGATATGGGAAGCCGCGACCGCCAAATCCAACTGCTCCAGCATTTCTTTGATCTGAACAGCGCTGTGTCCATGATAACCGGCAAATTCAACACCGTCATAGCCGTTTTGTTTTACTGTTTTCAACGCATCAAAAAGATTTGTCTTGCAGTCCTCTTGAATACTCCAAAGCTGTAAAGCAATTTTCGGTTTTGTCATTTGTGCTCGCTCCTTTTCTTCCAGCAGTTCTTATAGGTAGACTGGCTCACCGGTTTGCGATGATTTGTAGATCGCTTCTAGAATCTCCGTCACGACCATTGCTTCTTCAGGTTTGACCACTGGTTCGGTATCGTTGATGATCGCATGGATCCACGATTGTGCTTCTAAAATTTCTGGCGTCTCCCCGTTTCCTTCATAAAAATCAACGCCGCCTGTTTCAAGTTCGATATTTTTTTCATACAGCAAGCTGTGGTCTTCCCCATTGATGGTCAAACCGTTGTTCATATCCGCACCGGCTTTGCTACCCATCAGTGTCGTTTTGGCCTCTTTCACATCCAAGCTGTTGAGCGCCCAGCTGGCTTCTAAGAAAATCGTTGCGCCATCTTCCATGACCACAAAACCAAAGGCCGAATCTTCTACTGAGAATTTCTCTGGGTCCCAAGGGCCCCAAGCATTTGCGGCATTTTTGGTTTGCGACAACTCATGATACGCTTTTCCGACAACAAATTTTGGTTTGTAATTGTTCATCATCCATAAGGTCAGATCCAATGCGTGGGTACCGATATCGATCAACGGACCGCCGCCTTGCGCTTCTTCATCAAGGAAAACACCCCAAGTTGGCACAGCCCGACGACGGATCGCATGAGCTTTCCCAAAATAAATGTTTCCTAATTGTCCTTCGGCGCACACTTCATGAAGATAACGAGAATCTTTTCTAAAACGGTTTTGGTAGCCGATCGTGAGTTTTTTCCCTGTTCGGTTGGCTGCTTCGATCATTGCTTTGGCTTCTGCCGCTGTTTTTGCCATTGGTTTTTCACACATGACATGACAATCTGCTTCTAGTGCAGCAATCGTCAACTCAGCATGTGAGGCGTTTGGTGTACACACATGGATCACATCTAGATCAGCTTGTGTCAACATTTCTTGATAATCGCTGAATACTTGAGCATCTTCGGTCCCAAATGCTGATTTCGCTTCAACTGCACGTTCAACCAGCAGATCACAAAAGGCAACCATTTCTACTTCTTCTACTTGAGACAAGGCAGGCATGTGCTTGCCGTTTGCGATCCCACCGCACCCAATGATTCCAACTTTAACTGTCATATCTTTCCTCCTGAAAACGCTTATTATTTTCTACCCCCTCATTATAGCGAAACATCGAAAGCAGTTCTTCCCAGTTTCCATTGAAAAAATTCCCGAAAATTATCTTATGAAACTTTAACAAAAAGAACCACTCCACAATTTATGCAAAGCGCTTAAAAAAACACTATCGAGAAAAAAATAGTGCCAGATCAACAAAAAAACAGTCGACAAGCACAGGCTCATCGGCTGTTTCTATCAATTTTGATTCAATTGTTTCTGGTACTGCAACGGTGATTGACCAACGGCTTCCTTAAAGACATGATGAAATGTTTTGACACTGGCAAAGCCAGCTTTTTCAGCGACTTCTGCCATCGGGATCTTTTCATTTGCCAAGATAAATTTGGCTTGATTGATACGGTATTCCGTCAAAAACTGCATGAAGGTCTTGCCAGTATTGGTTTTAAAGAAACGCGTGAAATAATGAGGACTAAACCCTACATGTCTTGCGGTGTCCTCCATCGTCAAGACTTCTTGGTAATGGGATTCGATGTACTCAAAGACATCATTCAGACGCTGCAAGGTTTCTTTGTATTGTGCGGCCGTTCGTTTTAGTGGATTGACGGCTCGTTTTCGCTTTGGCAAGCTTTGATAGCACTCCCCGATCAACTGGTAAAGCAGCCCGAGAGTCAAATAACGCTTCCCAACAACATTTTCCTCTTCCAACTGATACAACTCGATCAAGAGACCTGTTATTTTTTCCGTAAAACTCGCTGGCCAATTTTTGCTGTGGGGCTCCCCTTCTTCAAAGAGTGTCATCAAGGATACTTCATTTTCTCGCAGCAACGGCTCTTCAAAAAGCTGCATATCAAATTGATAGACATAGCGTTCACTCTCAGGCGATGCTAGAAAATAGTGGGGTTGCCCGCTGGAAAAAAGATACAGATCCCCTTCCTCCAACTCAATGATCGTATCGTCAACACCAATATTCACCGTGCCACGCTTAGCGTAAATGATCTCGATTTCTTTATGGACATGGGGATAAACGATGGTCAAACCATCATTTAGAAACGTTCGAAAACGAAATTCACTTTCAAATTCAGGAATTTCAAGATACATACTCATGGCTGACCGACTCCTTCGCTCTATTCTTATTTATTATAAGCGAAAAATTGCCTAAGAGAAAACCTTTTCTCAGCCAATCATAGTTTCTTCTGCTTTTTTGTGGTATCGTATTCAAGAAAAGGAGTCTTGTTTATGAATTATTATGATCAACATCTGCATACATTTTTGTCTTTTGATTCAGATGAACAGTTTGAGAATTATCTAGCTTACCAGCCTGCCTACTTCGTTGCGACAGATCATTTCGATTTGAAGAACCCCTATTCGGGATTCCGTGATGATATTCCTGACTATGAATTACTAGTAAAAACCCACCAGAAGCTGCAAGAGACCACAGCGACGAAACTCTTAAAAGGCATCGAGATTGGTGTCGTGCCTGGTCAAGAACAAGAAATCTTGCGCTATCTTGAAAGCCATCCTTATGACTTGAAATTGATCAGTATCCATCAAAACGGTACCTTTGATTATATGGACGATGCCGTGTTGACGAAGGACAAATTTGCAGTCGCCAAACAATACTTTGACCAAATGGCCCACGTGTTGGACTCGTTTCCAGACGGGCATATCGTGACCCACTTTGATTATGGCTTGCGTCGTTTCCAATTTACAGCTGAGGAATTGGCCGCCCATTTTGAAACAGAGTTAACGACGATCTTCAAAAAAATCGTTGCCCGTGACTTAGCGATGGAAATCAACGCTAAGAGCTTTGGCCCTTATCAAAATGCCCACCTTTACCAATATGCTATCCCGCTGTATCAAAGTGTTGGGGGTAACTTGTTCACCCTCGGCTCTGATGCCCATAAAGCCAGTGATTATCGGTTAGATTTTGCAGCGATGAGCGATCTGCTGCGTTCCTTTGGTGTCAATCAATTAGCGGTCTTTCAAGGTAGTGAACGGTTTATGGCGGATCTGCCTGCTAAATAGCGTCACCTTTGAATGCACTCTACAACACATTTTCAATAAATGAACCAAAAACGGCGAACCCTAAAAGGATACGCCGTTTTTTCATTTTAAGACCATATTTACTTAGGTTATTCTGCTGCTAAAATATCTTCCTTGGCATGGATCATTTGAGTCAAAAAGTCACAATAAGGCGTTGGGACTTGGTACTTACGGCCTTTTCGTGAGATTGCGCCATTGATATAATCGATCTCGGTTTTGCGATGATTATTGATCAAATCTTGATACATGGATGGATAGTGCATTCCGATGCCTTCTGGATCATAGGTTTCCTCAATATGGTGGACTACTTCGGATACATCCAGTTCAACAGATTCATGGGTAGCAACTGCCGCAAATTCTTCCACAATCGTTTGGACCATCGCACGCGCCGTTGAGGTTTGTCCGAATTGGGCAATATTCACATTTAAAATCGAACACAAACCATTTAGTGTGCCGTTGACACAGGCTTTGCGATAGATGGAGTAGCGAATGTTCTCAGAATAAGACGCATTTAACCCAGCATCAGCCAAGACTGCCGCTAATTGACGGGCATCTTCTTCTTTGCCCGGTTCGATATTTTGCAGTTCTACAGAACCATCCCCAAACAAGCGAACATTACCAGGACCAATCAAGTCCGCCGTCCAAATGGTATTTCCTAAAAAGATTTTATCCGTGCTGACATATTTTTCAATCGTGTCCTCATGACCGATCCCGTTTAATAAGCATAAGACTTTCGTTTGCTCTCCGATCATCGGTTTGATCGTTTGCATCATTTGATCCAGTTGCATCGCTTTAGTAAAGACCAGGATCAAGTCTGCTTGTACAGTCGTTGGGATCTCATTTTGCGAATAGATCGAAAAAGGGACTGCGATCTCTTCACCGTTTAAGTTCGCTCGTAATCCGTGTTCACGGATCGCTTCGATATGCGCCGGCCAGCCGTCGATCAACGTGACGTCATTTCCGCCTCTTTTTAGCATAATAGCAAAACGGCTCCCCATAGCACCTGCACCAGCAATAACAATTTTCATCTGAATTCCTCTTTCCTCTTCCACAATTAGGTATAGTTTACTCTAAAATCGTGAAATATGCGAGAGCCTTGCGTTTTTTCTCGATAGGAAAGAAAAAAGAACAATTGGAATAGTTAGATTTTTCAGATAATTAAAAAACGGTCGTTTCCAATTTTGTCCATTCAAAAAGTCGCACGGAAGATTGAAAACTTGACTGAGCGAAACCAGTTTTCGGACTCACGTGCGACCCTTCTATTCAATTATTTCCTGTGAAACAGTTGTCGTTTTAGGCAGTGACTGTTTCATTGTTTGTTGCAAAGTTTTTTAGCCGTTCAGCTTTTTCCGCTTCTGTGATCCCATGTTGTTCCACGTAACGGTTGTGTTCGTGGATGGCACAATCATAGCTACAGGCACCTAAATGGGCAGCTTGATTTTCTTCAGAAGTCAAAAATTGGCGATTGCATTCTGGGTTGGCACAGTTTACATAGCGCTCGCAAGGTGTGCCATCAAACCAGTCGCGACCGATAACTTTTTTATCCACATGATTGATTTCCACACTAATGCGTTCATCAAAGACGTACATTTTGCCATCCCAAAGCTCGCCTTGAACTTCTGGGTCATTCCCATAAGCAAAGATACCACCATGAAGTTGGGCCACATCATCAAAGCCTTCTCGCAGCAACCAGCCTGAGAATTTTTCACAACGGATACCACCAGTACAATAAGTAACGACTTTTTTATCCATAAATTTTTCTTTATTATCGATGATCCATTGCGGCAACTCACGGAAGCTGCGGATATCGGGACGAACGGCTCCCCGGAAATGGCCTAAGTCATATTCATAATCGTTACGGGCATCGATCACCACGGTATCTTCATCTAACAAAGCTTCTTTGAACGCTTTAGGATCTAAATATTTTCCAGTCATTTCTAATGGATCGATGTCATCTTCCAGGTTCAATGAAACCAATTCTTTGCGCGGACGAACGAATAGCTTTTTAAACGCATGTTCTTCTACTTCATCGATTTTATAAAAAATCCCTTTAAAACGGGGATCAGCTTCCATTTTTTCCATATAGCGATTTGTTGCTTCAACCGTTCCAGAAAGCGTGCCATTGATCCCTTCATTGGCTACTAAAATACGGCCCTTGATGCCAATTTCTTTTCCAAATGCTAAATGCTCCTTGGCGAAGCTTTCCGGATCTTCAATTGTTGTATATTTATAAAATAATAAAACGCGGTATGTCAAACCAATTCCTCCTTTTTTTGCACCCTACAGTATAGGTTATCGCGTGACAAAAAACGAGTTTTATGCTTGTACCTTTTCACACAATCTTTTTCTTTGAGCAAACAGTGTCATGGATTGGTTTGATTGAGCTCTGCCACGAAAAAAGCTGTGACTTGATCCATCGTTTCTCCACGAACCAGATGGCGTTCTTCTCGCGAGATAAACTGCAAATTTGCTTCTGGATTTTCTGCCACAAAGGCTTCCACATCACCATAAGGAATTTTCTCGTCTTGGGTACCATGCCAAAACAAAAGAGGACGCTGTCCTAATTTCTCTGGTTGAGAAGACAGATCGTAAGCATCCATCCAGCTTAAAAGCTGACCATAATCCTCGGGTACAAAGAACCCAGCAGCGCCAGCGTGCATTTGGATGCGGTCACGGTATTTCAACATGGAAGGAGAACCCATGATACAAGCTGCCGCTGTGATTTCTGGATGCTGGCACAATAAACCGCACGTGGTCATCCCTCCCATAGAGACTCCGCCAACTGCGATCTGCCCGTTGACCAAACCAAGGTTTTCAAAAAAATCGACTACGTAAGAAAACTCAAATAGATTGGTTTGGATACTTTGCCAAAAAGTTAAAGAAGGAATCTCCGATAGCTGGGTCTTGCGCTCCCCATGATTGGCTGCATCGGGCAAGACCACCCGAAAACCTTCTCTAGCCAACTTTCTGCCTTGTGTCAAAACTAATTCTTTACTCGTCTGCCAGCCATGATAGTAAATAATCAATGGCAGCGGCTCATAAATCATTTCTTCAGGTACGACTTCTAAGACCGGAATATTTCCGATTTTTCTTTTTCGAACAGCTAATTTCATTCTTTTCCACCTCAGCTTAAGTATACAAAAAGTCGCCAAAAGCGCCACTGATACGCTGTAAAAAAAGATCATACCCGAAGAGTATGATCCGTTTTTTCGTTTATGAATGTAAGACCGCTTCTCGAGCCAATGCCAAACAACCGAGGGTTCCAGCGTTGTCTTCCAATGCTGGGGTCACGATATATTTGCTTAACTCAGGTGTTTCGACATACCCATTGACCAATTTTGCAAATGCGTCATGGACGTTTTGCAGCATATGGCGTTGTTTCATCACACCACCGCCAAAAATGATCACATCTGGAGAAAACATCAAAGTTGTATTGTAGGCACATTGAGCAATATAGGAGGCTTCGATTTCCCAATAAGGATCATCTTCTGCAACCTCTTGTCCTTTTTTCCCTAAGCGTTTTTCGATGGCGGGTCCAGCGGCCATCCCTTCTAAACAGTTGCCATGAAATGGACAGCTGCCAGCAAAGTCATCTTTTGGATGAGGGACGACCAGCATATGCCCCATTTCTGGATGACTAAATCCTTCGATAAAGCGCCCTTCTTGTAAGGCACCGCCGCCAACACCTGTACCGATCGTGTAGTAAACGACACTACTCAATCCTTTGCCACTGCCGAAGACATACTCACCATAGGCAGCCGCATTGACATCTGTTGTCCAAGAAATAGGGATCGGAAATTCTTTTTTCATGGTACCGATGAAATCAAAATTTTGCCATGCCAATTTCGGGGTTGAGGTAATGTACCCATAAGTGGCAGAATCGCGATGGATATCGATGGGCCCAAATGAGCCAATCCCAATCCCTGCTAAATCTGCTTGGTATTGTTTGAAGAAATCAATGACTAAAGGCATTGTTTCCTCAGGTGTCGTTGTCGGAAAGCTCACTCTTTCCTTGATCGTCATTTCTTCATCGCCAATGGCACACACAAATTTTGTGCCGCCTGCTTCAATCGAACCGTATAACATGCACATCGCTCCTTTTTTTCTAACTACTTGCTGAACTTGATGCTGCGGCATCATCTGCTTTGACGCGATCGATGGCTACCACTAATGCAATGATCAGGTCATCTAGATCTTCTTCATAGATCACGACTTCATAGGTATCGCCCCAAGAGATCCATTTTTTGTGGATCTCTGCGATCCGCTTGCCGTTGCGGTTGACCACAAAATCCATATCCCACCAATTTCCGTCCACATCGATGCCTTCTGCACTGATGGAATAGCGGGCTTTAAAAAATGTGAAATGTTTTTCTAAAACGATCGCTTCTTGGCCGTGGACTTCCACAAAAAATTTTGGTAATAAACTGAACACTTTTTTGGTGATCTCCGCGATCGGTCGCTGCTGCTCATTGAAGATCGTAAAACTTTTCGGGATCTTAAAAAAACTGCCTTCGACATAATAGCGAGGGTTTTGTAAGTCATCGGTCACGGTAAATTTTTCGCCGATGCTGAAAACCTTCTGTTTGATGTAAAGTTTCTTCAAATACTACACTCCTTTCTCTTTGACATCGCCCGTATTGATCACCGGCTGCGTGCCTTTATCGGTAATGATCGACACCAATAAATTATTGATCAGTTGGACTTTGCGGTCATCTGTGAAATTGATGTCCTGTCCGTCTTCGATTTGTTCTAACGCCATTTGTGTCATGGAGACGGCTCCTTCAACAATGATTTGCCGTGCTGATAAAATTGCTTTAGCTTGTTGGCGCTGCAGCATCGCACTAGCGATCTCAGTCGCATACGCGAGGTGATTTAAGCGGGTCTCTATGACTTCGACCCCAGCAACAGCTAATCGTTCCTGCAATTCTTTTGCCAGCTCCTCCGAGACTTCACTTGTATTGCCTCGCAACGTCAGATCATCGTCATTGAACGTGTCATAAGGGTATTGCGTCGCAATATGACGAATCGCTGTTTCACTTTGGATCTCAATGAAGTCTTGGTAATAATCGACATCAAACAATGCTTTAGCGGTATCTACAACTTTAAATACCACCACTGCCGAGATCTCGATCGGGTTTCCGTCTGAATCATTGACCTTCAACAGCGAACTGTTAAAGTTGCGAACTTTCAATGAAACATTGATTTTTTGGGTTAATGGGGTTGTCACAAACAAGCCGTTGTCTTTAATGGTTCCTAAATATTGCCCAAAAAAGAGGATCGCTTTGGCTTGGTTGGGTTGTACGATCGTTAACGAACTAAGGAAAAGAAACGAAACGATCCATAAAAGAATACTGAGAACGATTTCGAGAACGCTCTCATTTACGAACCCATGATAAAACAAATAACCGCCGCCAACTAATAACCCGATTAGCACAACCAGTGCTAAATACCCATTCACATGAAATGTCTGTTTTTCTGTCATTTTTATTCCTTCCCTTCTTGCTCTTATCTTACCTTGGTTAAAGCCGCTGTGCAAATGTTCTTGCGCATATCAGCGACGATTCCCAATCAAGCTATTTTGTTTTCTGCAACTTTCCCGTTACAATTAAGGTAGGACAAAATTTTTCACAAAAAGGAGTAATTCTTATGGCACAAAAAATTGACTTAGAAACGAGTAAATGGTCGTTGGAATCGATCATTAAAACGGTCGGCACCGATCTTTCCTCTGTTGTGGAGATACAAAACAAAGACGGCATTGACGTTGTAGTGATCTCGAAAGACGAGTGGCAACATCTTTTGGAATTACTCGATGCGCGTCATGCAGAAGGCTATCGGTTAGAACAAGAGCTTCCTGAAGAAATTTTAATTGACGTTGCCGATACCGACAATCAGTATACAGAAGACGGCGAGTTAGAAATGGAACTGCCTGAGCGTGTGCATCCAGCACCTGATTTTGAACTGGATTCAGAAGAAATCGTCGAAAGTGATGACGTACTAGATTAAACAAAAAAGCAAAACGGCCCCGGGCTCGTTTTGCTTTTTTATATCTTTTTTTCTTGCCTTTTGGTAATGACTGCTTGCAATCGTTCGATGGCAGGCTGCAATTCTTGTAGCGCCTCTTCTTCGGGTTCTAACTCTGCACACCGTTGCAGTCGCTCTAACCACATTTCTGGTTCTTTGACGCCCAACTGGCCAATGGCCCAATAAGCCGTTCCTCGAATCACTGGGCGCACGTCTTCTGTCGCACAGCGCCAAATCGCTGGCAAGGCACTGCGATCCCCTACATTGGCTAAGGCGATGATGGCATTACGCTGCAACGGTTTTTTCCCCCGCCAAGAGCCAGATAGATGGCCAAATTGTGCCTTGAAGGCTTTGTTTGATAAAGACAGCATCGGTTGCAGTTTTGGATAAACGGTATCGACTTCAGGCTCCATCTCTTGATGAAAATGGAAGTCTTTCCCCCGATTATAAGGGCAGACCAGCTGACAAATATCGCAGCCGTAAATCACGTTATGCATCTTTTTGCGGTACTCTTCTGGCATCATACCCTTCGTCTGGGTTTGATAGGACAAACAGCGCTGGGCATTCATTCGACCATCGCCCAATAACGCTTTGGTGGGGCAAGCCGTCACACAACGCATGCAATCACCACAACCAAACGGGACTTCTTCATCTGGTTCAAGAGAGATATTAGTGACGATCTCCCCTAGATAAACAAACGAACCAAATTCTTCCGTAATCAGCAAGCCATTACGACCGATAAAGCCAAGACCCGCCCGCTGCGCTGCCGCCACATCCACCAATTCCCCTGTATCGACTTGTGGTGCGAAACGCCATTCGACTTGTTCTTCCATCGTTTGCGCTTGTTCTTTGATAAAGGCGATCAAGCGATCCAACCGTTCTCGCAAAATATCATGGTAATCGATGCCCCACGAGGCACGGGCAAACATGCCGCGTTTTTCATCCCGCGGGACTTTCTCTTTGATTTTTGTCGGATAAGCTAAAGCGATCGCAATGATCGTTTGCGGATTTTCAAATGTCCGTTCAGGATAGATACGCTCTTCGATCACAGGATGCTCAAAACCAGACGTATGGCCTTTGGCTTTTTGTTCCCGCAAGGAAGGCTCCAATGCCAAAAACGGCTCCGCTGAAGCAAACCCTATCTTGTCGATGCCAAGCCGCTTGCTTTCTGCAATAATTTTTTCTTTTAAAGACATGCACGCTACCCTCTTTTGTCCGCTAAGCATCTGCTTCTCGGCTTTTTCTCTTCCCCTATTATACGTAAGCACCTGAAAAAAGTCGATGGTGCGGTTTGTTCCCCCCGTTTTTTTCTTTCTTTAAAAGAACACGTGTTGATTGTTTAAGATTTTAATTAATTTTATCGTTATTTTCCTCGCAACGATTGCATTGCCTTTTTCGAATGCTAGACTAGATAAAGGAATTAGAAAGAAATGAACAAATGAAATGGAGATGCTTATGACTCAATTACCCACCGGCTTGACTGCAGCAGAAGTCGCCAAGAAAACCCAAGAGGGGTTGCACAATGATTATGAAACAAAAACCAGTAAATCAACTGCTGCGATCATCAAAGACAATTTACTGACATTATTCAATTTTCTCAATCTATTGATTGGCGTTTTTTTATTTGCCGTAGGCGCCTATTCCAACATGTTCTACTTAGCGATTATTTTTGTGAATATCACCATTGGGATCAGCCAAGAATTGCACGCGCGTAATTTAGTAAAAAAACTCTCACTTGTTTCACCGCAAACGGTACGAGTGATTCGAGATGCCCAAATCCATGAGATTTCAGCCAAAGAATTGGTCTTAGAGGACGTAGTTATTCTTGGTGCTGGGGACCAAATCCCCGCTGATATGACGGTGCTTTCTGGACTAGTCGAAGTCAATGAAGCGATGCTGACTGGTGAAGCCGATCTGGTTGTCAAAGAAGCAGGTGCTTCCTTACTCTCAGGAAGTTTCATCGTCAGCGGTGAAGTGACAGGAAAAGTCCTTCATGTCGGTGCAGAAAACTATGCAGCAAAACTAAGCAATGAGGCGAAGGTCCACAAACCGATCCGCTCTGAGCTGCTTGCTTCGATCCGTAGTGTATCCAAATTCACCAGCTATGTAATCGTTCCTTTAGGGGTGATTTTGTTCTTCCAAGCCTTTATGATGCGAGATGCTGGGATCAAGGAATCCGTCGTCGTTTCTGCCGCTGCCTTATTAGGAATGTTACCAAAAGGACTTGTCCTGCTGATCAGTATCGCCTTGACGACAGGTGTCATTAAATTGGCAAAAAAACGGATTTTGGTCCAAGACATGTATGCCGTTGAAACCTTAGCGCATGTCGATACCCTTTGTCTGGATAAGACGGGGACGTTGACGGAAGGCCATATGGTTCTCGAATCGATCGTTCCTCTCCAAGCCGACAGCGACCCTAACATGCTCTTAGGGAATTATTTGGCAGCCAGTACGGATAACAATTTGACGATGCAAGCATTGCGTCAAGGCTGTCCTGAGCTAACGGATCATCAGCCGATCGACGTCGCTGCCTTTTCTTCACAGCGCAAATGGGGTGCTGTGGCTTTTGAACATCTAGGAAATGTCTATCTTGGTGCACCTGAAAAAGTCGCCGGCTCTGCTGCCTTGCCGCAAGTCATAGAAGCGCAAGAAGCTGGTCTACGGGTGTTGATTTTAGCCGTAGAAACTGATCCAAAAACGCCGACATCCTTTGACCCAACCAACGCACAAGCGGTGGCTGTCTTGATTTTATCCGATATCATCCGCCAAAACGCAGAAGAAACCTTGGCTTACTTAGCGGATCAAGGCATCGATCTAAAAGTGATCTCTGGCGATAATCCAATAGCTGTCGCAGCGATCGCCCATCGTGCAGGCCTAGCGAATGCCGATCAAGCCATCGATCTTTCTACCTTAACGACCGAAGCAGAAGTCCGAGAAGCTGCGACACGCTATACGGTCTTTGGTCGTGTGACTCCTGAACAAAAGAAACTACTCGTTCAAGAATTAAAAGCCAATCAACGGACCGTTGCCATGACGGGTGATGGCGTCAACGATGTGTTGGCACTACGGGAAGCCGACGTCAGCATTGCAATGGCTGCTGGCGACAGTGCGGCTCGTCAAATCGCTAACTTTGTCTTATTGGATTCTGACTTTACTACGTTGCCAGATGTTTTATTTGAAGGACGCCGCGTCGTCAATAACGTGACCAAAGCGTCGGGAATCTTCTTTATCAAGACGATTTACAGCTTCTTGCTCTCTTTGGTTTGTATCCTGACATCCAGCGCCTTTCCGTTCTTGCCGATCCAAATCACATTGATCGACTTAGCAATTGAAGGTTATCCATCTTTCTTCCTTTCCTTTGAAGAAAACAAAGCACCGATCAAAGGTCGTTACTTGCCGACAGTCTTGCTCAATGCGTTGCCAAATGCCTTGTTGGTGTTAGTCAATTACTTTGCGATCCGCTTTTTACAAACCGACTACGGTTGGTCGCAATTTGATACGACGACCTTGTTGTACTATTTGTTGATCGGGATCAGCTGTATCGCTGTGATTCGCGCTTGCTTGCCATTAAATCCATTGCGATTGTTCTTAGCGATTACCACTACCGTGGGGATCTATGTCTCAGCAATGCTTTTCCACGGATTGCTGGAAGTCGGTTTCTTGACCGCTGTGACCTTGCCTTACTTCCTTGGCATGATGGCATTGAACATCTGCCTGTACGTGGGGCTTTCTTTCCTAACGAAGCGCTTTTCAGCCAAAATGCTTGTTAAACAATCCTAACCAATTCTGCCGCATCGTCTTTCTTTATCCAGAAAGACGATGCGGTTTTTTTGTCCTCTCCATAGGTGCAACCATACAAGAAGAAAGAAATTTGGTATACTGAACCTGTAGGCGGTTTCAACAGGAAAGCTATCATTTTACCAAAAGCCATCTTGTCAAACAGCCAAATTTAATCAGAAAGTGTTGGTGAAATTGGATGAAAAAAAGTATTTTACTCGTTTCTCACAGTCAGCAACTCACCGAAGGATTAAAACAGATGATCGAAGAAATGGCTGATGGCGAGTCAGTCACGATCTATTCTTTAGGCGGGACAGCAGAAGGAGAGCTGGGTTCTGACGCCACGAAAATCGTGGATGCCGTCAACGAATCCGCAGATGCTGAACTGATCTTAGTCTTTGCCGATCTAGGCAGTGCCGTTTTGAATGCCGAACTTGCTTACGACATGCTGGAACCTCAGCAACAAGAACGCTATCACCTGATCGACGCGCCGCTGGTGGAAGGTGCCTTTGCTGCAGCAATCACCGCTGGTTTTAGTGATGATTTGGCGCAAATCGTTGCAGAAGCAAAAAAAGCAGCCGAGAAAGGATGGCATGAAGCATGAAAAAAATCATTAATGATCCCTCAATGATCGTAGAAGAAATGTTGGCTGGTATCGTAGGCAGTTATCCTGAACTGGTCCATCAAGTCGCCGACTCACGGGTGATCGCTAAGAATAATCAAAAAGAACAAGTCGGTCTTGTTTCTGGCGGTGGGAGCGGACATGAGCCGGCCCATGCTGGCTTTGTCGGTGATGGGATGCTTAGCGCCGCCGTTTTAGGCGATGTCTTCACCTCCCCGACCCCCGACCAGATTTTGACGGCTATCCAAGATTCTGATCAAGGACAAGGCGTCTTGTTGATCGTCAAAAACTATACTGGCGATATCTTGAACTTTGAGATGGCCAAAGATATGGCAGAAATGGAAGAGATCACAACGGAGATCGTGGTCGTTGATGATGATATCGCTGTTGAAAATAGCACCTATACTGCTGGGAAACGAGGAGTTGCCGGTACGGTTTTAGTCCACAAGATTTTAGGCGCAGCTGCACGTAGTGGTGCCAGCTTAAGTGAATTAAAAACACTGGGCGATGCCTTGGTTGCATCGATCAAAACCATTGGGGTCGCATTAAAAGCGGCAACAGTTCCTGAAGTTGGGAAACCAGGTTTTGACTTAGCCGATGATGAGATCGAGTATGGCGTGGGTATCCACGGCGAACCTGGTTACCGTCGAGAAAAACTGAAACCCTCACGTGAACTAGCAAAAGAGTTGGTGGAAAAAATCTTGGCGGATTATGAAAAGACCCCAGAAAAAGTCGGTGTCTTGATCAACGGTATGGGTGGTACGCCGCAAATGGAGTTATTCGTTTTTGCCAATGATGTCGCGAAATTACTCGCAGAAAAAGACATCCCTGTCTCCTTCCATAAAGTCGGCAATTTCATGACTTCCATCGATATGCAGGGACTTTCACTGACCTTGATCGACTTCAGCGAAACGGATCACACCGATGCGTTAAATGAAACCGTCACAACAATAGCCTGGTAAAGGAGCGAATAGAGATGCAATTGACAACAGAAACGGTGCAAGCATGGTTAGATACCTTCACGAAAGAAATCGAAGCAAACAAGGCCTATTTAAGCGATTTAGATACACCGATCGGCGACGGTGACCATGGCAACAATATGGCACGCGGCGTAGCCGCTTATCAAGAAGCTTATGCCAAACAACAGCCAACGACGATCAGCGATACCTTTAAAGTCTTCTCGATGGCAATGATCTCAAAAGTCGGCGGCGCTTCGGGTCCCCTTTATGGTTCGGCGTTTATGAATATGACCAAAGCAACGAAGGAACTAGAAACAATCGACTCCTTTGAACAATTAGGTACGATCGTTGAAGAAGGCTTGACCGGTATCAAAATGCGGGGAAAAGCTGAGTTTGAAGACAAAACGATGGTCGATGTGTGGCAACCTGTCGCAGAAGCCTTGAAAAAAGGTGAATTGACCAAAGACACGATCGAAGCAGCGAAAGAGCATACCAAAGAACTAGTGGCTAAAAAAGGCCGTGCCTCTTATGTTGGTGAACGTGCCATCGGTCATATCGATCCCGGATCGGCTTCTAGTGCGATTTTATTTGAGTCTTTGTTAACGGTGATAGAAAAGGATTAAAAAAACGATGCTCTTACAAAATACCGTTTAAGACAAAAGACAAACCTTATGATTGCATAAGGTTTGTCTTTTTCTTGTTTATTCCTCTTGTAAAATCGTTTGGGCAACTAGCTTCACGTATTGATCCATGCCATCTGGATTTGGATGGACCCGATCTTCATAGAACCAGGACTCTTGATCATTACTCAAATCATACCAATCGATCAAGGTCATATTGTCGTATTTTTCCGCCATGCGCTCCAACATCCGATTGACTTCATTTTGCCAACGCTGTGTCGGTACCCGTACATTGATCCAGTAGACTTTGCGATCACCGATCTCGTTCATAAAACTGTCAAATTGGGCTTCTGTAAAGGAACCATTCGTCCCTAGCCCCACAAGGACGGTATCCCGCAAAAGATTTTTTTCTTTCAAGTCTTTGATCAATTCAGGGCTCGCATACAGCTGGCGCCCAACATCCCCATCAACTACCGCTTGGGTAAAGACTTCTTTCAAGTCAGCCGTTGCATCCAGCATCACAGAATCACCAAAAGCCGTGATTTCAAGAGATTCCGCTTTTTTCACTTGGGCTGCTGTTAAATCATACTTTTCCATGATATTTTTTTCATCTTCACTCGTGTTTGCCTCATCATCCGCTTCATTTCCTTCAGCATTCGCATTCTTTTGCGATTGCTCTGCCGCTTTTTTATTGGCAGCAATGTTGTCTTTCAACTGCTGCTGCTGGGCATCGACATAATTCGTCGGTGCAGTCACGACGCCAAACAAAGCAACGAGGGTAATGAGTAAGCTGGGCACTAACCACGGTTTTTTCCAACTAAAAATTGGTTTACTGAACCAACCGCGGACCGTTCTGAATGTATCTTTGTACTGGAATTTACGCATTGGGTTTTCGATAAACCGATAGGACAATTCACTGATAAACAAGATCAAGAATAGTTCCACTAACGTGTGCATCAGCACGTTCTCACCGATATTTCCCACTTTTGCTTCGTAAAAAATCATCACTGGAAATTGATACAAATAGATCCCATAACTGCGCTTGCCGATATAACTGAAAATCGGATTACTCAATACACGATTCAAACTGGCTCCGGGATGAGCGGTGACTGCCACAAGAATCGTACATAGGATACTGATCAAGAACATGCCGCCATAATAGACAAAGGTCAAATGATCATCTAAGAAAAAGAACGCTGCGATCAGACCAGCCAAGGAAGCAAAACCAGAGATATTTAAGACCCGTTTGGCTTTTTGCGGTATCTCTTTCTTCAAGTGGGTACTTGGCCAAATGAATGCTAAGGCACTCCCCATCCAGATCGAAAAGAGCCGCGTATCTGTTCCATAATAGACCCGTGTCGGATCAGCGCCTGGTGTGTAAAGGACCGCTAACAGAATTGCCGATAAAATCGTGACTGCGGCAGTAAATTTAAAGGCGCGATGCCTCTGCTTGCCGATTTTCATCAACAAAATAAACACTAAAGGCCAAATCAGATAGTTCTGTCCCTCCACAGCCAGTGACCACAGATGGGTAAAGGGGGATTCATTGCCGAACCGATCAAAATAGGATAACCCATGATTGATCTGCCACCAGTTGTTGTAATACAGCAGCGAGCTAACAAAAACCCCGCGCAAATTATTCAGCAGGTTTCGCTGGAACAAAGTGATATACGCTGCTGAGATAAGCAGCATCACCACCATTCCTGGATAGAGCCGTTTCATCCGCCGAATATAAAAATCTTTGACTTTGATTTTGCCGTTTTGATCCCATTCTTGCCTCAGCAAGTCAGTGATTAAATAACCTGATACGACAAAGAATACTGGAACTCCTAAATACCCGCCTCGCATATGAGTAGGTAGTAAATGATATAAAATAACGCCGATGACTGCCAAGGTTCGAATGCCGTCAAACCCGGTAATATAGCGGCTTGTGCTTAAACGTTTATTCATTTTTCAACCACTTTTCTCTAATTGATCCAATTGTTTCATAAAAAAACAATTTCAGCATGAACGCTATTGATTCCATACTCTCATAATTTACCAGAAATCCCCCATATAAAGCTAGCAACATCTGCTATATTTCAAAAAAATTAATTTTTGGCGAAAAAAAAGTACTTCTATAAAGAAATACTTTTTTCAACTCCTTTTTTACAGTTCTTCTTCATAAAACCGACCCAAAATCTGGACATTTTCCGCAATACTAACAAAGGCTTTTGGATCGGCTTCTTTCATAGCACTGCGCAGCATCGGCAGTTCAAAGCGTGTGACTACCGTCAGCAAAACCGTTTGTTTGTCATGCTTGTAGGCTCCTTCGGCTTCATTGATGATGGTAATGCCTCGCCGCATATGTTTTTGGATCGTTTGAATGACTTCTTCTGGGTTGCGAGTGATGATCGTCACCTGCATTTTCTTTTGCTTCGTAAAGACCGCATCCGTCACTTTTCCACTGACAAAAATCGCGATTGCACTATACAACGCATATTGCCAGCCAAACAAGATTCCGGCGGCGAACAAAATAACAATGTTAAAGAAAATCGATATCGAGCCGATCGTCTTCCCTGTCCGTTTGCGGATGGCAATGCTGACAAAATCCAGCCCTCCGGAAGAAAGACCATTCTTCAAGGCATAGCCGATCCCCACTCCATTGATGGCACCACCGAAAATCGCACAGATCATCGGGTCCGTCGTGACGGTTTCTTCTGGCAAAATTTGCACGAATAAGGATGTCAATAAAACAGTGATTCCAGTAAAGATCGTAAATTTGTGGCCGATCTTAAACCAGCCAAGAAAAAATAATGGCACATTCAACAATAATAGCGCAAGGGATAAGGGGATATAAAACCCGATCCATTCTCTTGAGATCGTAGTAATGATCTGAGCGACACCGGTAATGCCGCTGGAATAAATATTGCCCGGCTGATAGAAAAAATTGACCGCAATCGATGCCAGCAGTGCGTACACGATCGAGAATGAAAGTTTGTTGGCATATTCCGGATGAGGGAGCCATTTAAACAGAGGAGTCATTGCATTTCATAGCCTCACTTTTTTGATTTGCCTTTATTATACTTCAGCACATAAAAAAAGAAACGAGCAATGAAAGAAATGGGTGAATTCTCATGAACTTTTTTCATTCATTCACCAATTTCTATTTCATCACTCATTTCATCATGGGTTTAACGCTTATTCGTTTTCTTCAACCGTTGTTACATCAATGCTCAAGTCAAACAGTTGCATTGGCGAAACGGTACTTGGCGCTTGTGACATTGGATCAGCCGCTTTCCCATTTTTAGGGAAGGCAATGACTTCGCGAATGTTTTCTTCACCAGCCAAGAGCATGACTAATCGGTCTAACCCAAGGGCGATGCCGCCATGTGGTGGGAAACCATAATCCAAAGCATCCAATAAGAAGCCAAATTGATTTTGCATCTCGCGACGTGAGAAGCCTAGCGCTTCAAACATTTGCTCTTGCACTTCCCGTGTATGGATACGCAATGATCCGCCACCTAGCTCGTAACCGTTTAGCACGATATCGTAAGCTTGCGCATAGACTTTTGAAGGGTCTGTCGTTAACAACGGCAGATCGCTTTCTTTTGGCAATGTGAACGGATGGTGAGCAGAAACATAGCGACCTGCTTCTTCATCGTATTCAAATTGCGGCCAGTCAGTAACCCATAGGAAGTTGAATTTGCTCTCGTCGATCAAGCCTAATTCTTTTCCTAATTTATTACGGATCGCACCTAACGTCGCTGAAACGATCTCAAAGGAATCGGCACCAAACATCAGAATATCGCCAACTTCCGCATTGGCTGCTGCAATAATCGCGTCGGTTGCTTCCGTCAAGAATTTAGCGATAGGTCCTTTCAATCCATCTTCTTCAACTTTGACCCATGCCAATCCTTTGGCACCAAATTGGCCAGCGTAATGGCCTAGATTGTCCATGTCTTTTCTTGAGTATTTGTCTGCAGCCCCTTTGGCATTCAAGACTTTCACAACGCCGCCTTTTTCAAGAGCCATTTGGAAGACTTTAAAATCAACGTCTTTCACAACTTCTGATAAGTCGATAAGCTCCATGTCAAACCGTGTATCTGGTTTGTCACTGCCGTAGCGTCCCATTGCCTCATCATAGGTCATCCGTGGGAATGGCAAGGTAACTTCGATGCCTTTGACTTCTCGCATCACTTTTGCCAATAGCTCTTCCGTATAGGTTTGGATTTCTTCTGCCGTCAAGAAAGAGGTTTCGATATCGACTTGGGTAAATTCTGGTTGACGGTCGCCCCGCAAATCTTCGTCACGGAAGCAACGTACGATTTGATAGTAGCGATCGAAGCCGGCGCCCATCAATAACTGTTTAAAAATTTGTGGTGATTGCGGCAACGCATAGAAATGACCTGGATAGATCCGTGAAGGAACCAAATAATCCCGCGCGCCCTCTGGTGTTGATTTTCCTAGATAAGGTGTTTCGATATCCAAGAACTCGTTCGTGTCTAAGAAATTGCGGATCACTTGCGTCGTTTTCGCCCGCATCACGATGTTGTTCGTCATTTTTGGACGACGCAAGTCTAAATAACGGTATTTCATGCGAATCTCGTCGCCAACGGTTTGATCATCTTCAATCAAAAAGGCTGGTGTTTTTGCAGTGTTTAAAATCGTGATTTCGCTGATCATCACTTCATAGGCACCTGTCACCATTTTCGGATTGATGGCTTCTGGTGCACGATTGATGACTTGACCCGTTACTTCTAATACATATTCGCTGCGGCATTTGTCCGCGATTTCCCAGGCTTCTTTCGAAACCTCAGGATTGAAGACGATTTGCACGATCCCTTCCCGGTCGCGCAAGTCAATAAAAATCACGCCACCTAAGTCACGGCGCTTTTGCACCCAGCCTTTTAGTGTCACTGTCTGGTTTAAATGGGTCTCATTTACTAACCCGCAATATACTGTACGTTTTGTCATTCTTTTTCTCCTCACTCAAACATTTTGGTTGTCATTTCATCGTAGATCTCATCGAAGCGGGCATAAAGATCCGCTAACGGAAATTGTTTTTCTTCACGGCTTGCCATGGATTTGATATTGATCACTTGTTCTGCTAATTCTGTTTCGCCTAGAGTCAGAACCAACCGTGCCCCTTGTTTATCAGCAGATTTGAACTGGGCTTTGGCTTTACGATCCATGAAATCACGATCGGCAGAAAAGCCGAAATTACGAATCGCTTGCACGACTTTCAGCGCTTCTAAATTGGTTTCTTGTCCTAGACCAACCACATACGCATCTAACTCATTCAAAGCAGGAATCACAACTTCTTCGGCTTCCATAGTGATCAATAAACGTTCGATCCCCAAAGCAAAACCAAAACCAGGTGTTTCTGGTCCACCTAGCTCTTCCACTAAATGATTGTAACGACCGCCGGCACAGATGGTGGCTTGCGCCCCCATTTTTGGTGCATCACTCATGATCTCAAAAATCGTGTGGGTATAATAATCCAGACCACGCACCATATTCGAATCGACCTCATAAGGGATCTCCAACGCATCCAGCATACTCGTTACGGTTTCAAAATGTGCCTTGGCATCTGGCGTTAAGTAGTCTAAGATCGATGGCGCATCTGCCACAAATTTTTGGTCTCGCTTGTCTTTGCTGTCAAGAACCCGCAAAGGATTCTCATGCAAGCGGCGTTTTGAATCCTCACTAAGCTCCGCTTCATGGGGCGCTAGATAATCGATCAACGCTTGACGATAGTTTTGGCGTGTCTCTTTGTCACCTAATGAATTGATGACCAAGCGCAATTGACTCAGTCCTAATTGACGATAAAAATCCATTGCCATCGCCATTGTCTCAACATCGGTCGCTGGATTTGCTGAACCGAAAACTTCGACACCGATTTGGTGGAATTGACGCAAACGGCCTTTTTGCGGACGTTCATAACGGAACATTGGTCCCATGTAAAACACTTTATAAGGCTTCGTATGTTCTGGTCCGAATAGTTTGTTTTCGACATAAGAACGAGCGATCGGTGCGGTGCCTTCTGGACGCAACGTCACATGCCGCTCTCCTTTATCGTAAAAATCATACATTTCTTTTGAAACGATATCCGTTGTGTCACCGACACTGCGGGCAATCACTTCAAAGTGCTCAAAAATCGGTGTCCGAATCTCGTTGAATTGGTAATCGCGAAACACTAAACGTGCTGTTTCTTCCACAAATTGCCATTTTTCGGATTCTCCTGGCAAAATATCGTTGGTTCCTTTTGGACGTTGGTAACTCATCGTATGCATCCTCCTATTTGTTTCATGGTTGCCCATGTTCTTTGCTTTCATTGCTTGTTTGCTTATTCACCTATTGCTTGTTGCTCATTGATGTGGGTGGGTTGTTCTCGTGTTTGGCTTTTGGGTTATTGCGCTTTTAGTGGTTGGTTGCTGCTGGTCATCATCTATTCTGTCTTGCTCCAAAAGACAATCCCAGTGATTCCTAGTACGGTTATTACGCTCCCTAGGGTCGCCTAGTACTGTTCATCATCTATTCTGTCTTGCTCCGCAAGCCAACCCCAGTGATTCCTAGTATGGTTACTACGCTCCCTGTGGTCGCCTAGTACTGTTCATCATCTATTCTGTCTTGCTCCGCAAGCCAACCCCAGTGATTCCTAGTATGGTTACTACGCTCCCTGTGGTCGCCTAGTACTGTTCATCATCTATTCTGTCTTGCTCCGCAAGCCAACCCCAGTGATTCCTAGTATGGTTACTACGCTCCCGGCGGTCGCCTAGTACTGTTCATCATCTGCTCTGTTCCGCTTTGCGGACCAGTCGCAGTGATTCACAGCAAAAAACTCGCCCTTGTTTTTTTATACAAGGGCGAGTTTTGATTACACGCGGTACCACCTAAATTCGAGAAATGTTCTTCTCCTTCGCTCGATTAACGCTCGGTCACGGAACAGCTTTTCTTCTGTTCATCTCCAGATTGTCTTTCCTTTACACGTCCTAAACTGCTTTCAGCCGGGGCAGTTTTCTCTTTTAAGGAATAGAATAAAGTACTCGATCCTTCACTGATTTTTGATATTATCTATAAACTACAAGAAAGCTATGAAAAAGTCAAGGTGTTTCACTGTCTTTTTCACTCCGCTGCTTTCAAGTAGCGTTTTCTCTAGTAGTCAACGCAAAGAAGTTACCCTTCTGTTTGCTTTTCTTTCTTTTTGCGTTATGCTGAATAACGAAGGTTTTGTTTCTATGAAAGGAGCTGTTTTTATGTCTTTATATTCAGGCTATATCCGTCAACCACACTACTATGAGACCGATCAAATGGCGATCATCCATCACGCCAATTATATCCGCTGGTTTGAAGAGGCCCGCGTGGAATTACTGGCGTTTTTGGATTTACCGTATCATACGATCGAAGAAGCTGGCTTGATCGTTCCCGTGCTGGAAGTCAGTGCGCAATACAAAACGATGATTCGTTACGAAGATGAGGTGCGAATCGATGTTTTGGTCGACAAATATACGGGCACGCGTTTGGATTTTCGCTATGAGATCTACAAAACTAGCGATGGTCAGTTGGCTACGACGGGGACTTCAAAGCATTGTTTTTTAGCAAAAGAGACCAATCGCATCGTGCAGTTGAAGCGTAGTTTTCCTGAAATCCATCAACGATTTGCTGATTATGCTGCCCTGTCAGGGGAATAATCAATTCTGATCACTGATTTAAGTCAAAATCCTTGCTTTTTGAAACGGCTTTCGTATAATCAAAAGTAATTTCAGGGAAGGATGATGGCGATGTACGTGATTAAAGTTTTGCATGGTTACATTGGCAAAGATGGTCGTCGCACTCGTGAAAAAATTCCAGACAAGTTATGGGTCTTTGAAGATCGGAAGCAGTCCGAAGCATTTGCAGATAAAATTGGTGGTCGCGTCAAACCGTTAACTGAAGTCAAACAGCATACGTAAAGAAATAAGCCGTTATCGTCTTTTGCGCATAGACGATAGCGGCTTATCTTTTTTACTGCGTAAAAGGATTAGTCATCCAATTCTGTTTCAAGTACTTCACCTGTTTGGGCATTGATTTTCACATCTGTTTGTTTGTTGCCATCTTCTACTTTGACTTCCCAATAGGTTACATTCATTTCTTTGTCTAATGACCAATCTGTTGCTTGACCACCGCCAGCTTCTTTCACGGCGATATCAGAAATTTCTTCCAATGAAAGCAAGTTGGTTAGGTCCAATTGATCGGCATCTTTTTTGACACCGTTTTGTTCATCGGCATCCAATTTTTCCGTTCTTTCTTCAGAAGTTTCTTTGGTTTCTGCATCGATCTTTAATTCAAACTCATTCGTGTCATCCACGCCTTCTACTTGGTAGAAGTAATTGCCAAAAGAAGTATCCAAATCAATCGAAGTGATCGCTGCATCTGGGTATTTGTCTTGGAATATTTGGATCGCTTCTTCTACGGTCACCGTAGGTAAGCCGCCGTTGGCGATCGCTGCACTGCTTGAAGAGCTGTCTGTTGCTTGTGACGACGTTGTTTCACTTGATGAGGCAACTGCTGTGCTTGAGCTGCTGTTTTGCGCAGGTTCTGAATTTCCAGTGTTGTTTTGTGTACATCCTGCCAGTAATCCTAATGCGGCAATTCCGAATAAAATAGTTGTTTTTTTCATGTTTCATTCCTCCAATTGTTTGTGTATTCCTTTTTTCTATATATTTAGAATAACAAGTTCCTCATGAAAAAGAATCAAAAATGCTTGAAGAAAATCTAAAAAAATCTTCATCTTTCTCTTTCATTTGGAAAGGCAAGTTTAAAGATACTGCCTTGCGGTTGATTGTCTGTCACGGTAATTTTGGCATGATACTTGTCTGCCAGCTGTTTTACCAATGAAAGCCCGATGCCTGAACCAGCAATCTGGCTGGAACGAGAATCTTCTACTCGATAGAACCGTTCGAAAATCAAGGCTTTCTTGTCATCGGGAATCCCAATGCCAAAATCGGCGACGGTCAAAGACATCTGTCTCTGCTCTTGTGTCAAGGTCACATGAATCGGCTGATCAGCAGGCGAATACTTCGCGGCATTTTCTAACAGGTTTTGGATGATTTGCTGGAAGTCACGCTTATGCCCACGTTTCATACATTGGTTCTCCACAAAATATTCAATCGATTGCGGAACGATCGTCGCTTGTTTTTCACACTCTTCTCGGACGATCTGGGAAACATCAACAAGGGTCATTTCATCTGGGGATTGATTTTTTTCTAGGTCCAACAATTGATTGCTCAATGTTTCCAAACGCTTCGACTCTTTGTCGATAAACGCCATTGAGGAAGGAATGACTTCGGGATGTTTGGTTCCACGCCGCTGGATCAATTGGACATGTCCGCGAATCGCAGCCAAAGGTGTTCGCAGCTCATGGGAAGCATCGGCAACGAATCGTTTTTCCCGTTCGATCGTCTCACGCTGTTCTTTCAACAATTTATTGAAAGCCAAGGCCACCGAACGAATCTCGATGGGTTCTTCAGACACTGACAATTCTCCTTGTCGGCTTTGTTCAATGGCAGCAATTTCTTGCGCCATGCCGGTAAGTTTCTGACTCCATTTCCCGACACTCCAATAAATCAGCAGGCTGCCAATCACAACAGCGATCAGATTCAAGAAACTGCTGATCATAAAGAGACCATAGGCTAATTCCACACTATCCTCCCCATTGATAGCGATCGTCACCTGATCCCCATCGACTTCTTGGGTTTTCGTGTAATAGATGCCATCCTCTGTAAAAACGATGTCTTCGAGAAATGGCATCACTCGTCCTTGATTGATATCGGCAAAAATCTCTTCCGCATCTTCTGATGAAACGACACTGCCATCGGCTAAGATCACTTGCAGGGCGTCTTCTTCATCTGCCGAAACATAGGCATTGACGAGAGTGTCCCAGGTATCCCCTGATGCCTCGCCTTTTTCGATGGCTTCAAGAATGTTGCTAGCACGATTTTCGATATGTTCAAACAAATAACCTACGGATAATAAAATAAACAGCAGATTGAAGAGAATCAGCAGACCAAAGAGTATCAAGGAAAAGCGGCTCGTCAATTGAAACTGGGCTGTTTTTCTACGTTGGTTGACTGACTTATTCTTCATGGTCGGTCCTCAAGACATAGCCTAATCCTCGAACGGTTGCGATCATTTTGCCTTTGCCGCAAACATCCAGCTTGTTCCGCAGTGTACGGATATAGACATCTACAACATTCGTTTGACCGTCGTATTCATAACCCCAAATCTCATTCAATAGGTCATCTCTGGTTTTGACGACTTCCGGCTCTTTCATTAATTCATATAAAATCCCAAACTCTTTGGGCGTCAACTCAATGGTTTCACCGGCAACCTGAACCAAGTGCTTGGCGATGTCCATCATCAACTCCCCCGCCACTAATTGGTTTTGCTGGTTCTTTTGTTGTTTGGCTTCTCTTTGCAGCCGCCGCTCAATCACGCGAATTCTGGCAAACAGTTCTTCGATTTCAAAAGGTTTCGTTAAATAATCATCTAACCCAACATCAAGCCCCGTCACCACATCGGCGGTTTGATTTCTGGCGGTCATCATCAAAATCGGGATGTCGCTTTCTTTGCGTATCCGCCGCGCCACTGTGATGCCATCATAGATTGGCAGCATCCAATCCAATAAAATCAGATCAAAAGCATTTGCTTGCTGATTGAACAAGGTCAATGCCTCTTGCCCATCTTTGGCCCAGACCGTGCCATATCCCTCAAAAGTCAATTCGGACTGGATAAAACTGGCTAAACTTTCTTCGTCTTCTACTAGCAAGATCTTCAAAGTCATATGCGCTCCTCCTCTGGTTTTGCTTCTATCATAACGGATTTTTTCAAAACTTCCTAACTGATTGAAAGAAAAAAACATGAAGATTTTTTCATGTTCGACCAAAAAAAGACGGCATGAACCAAGGTTCACTCCGTCTTTCAGTTATTCCATATTTTTTGCCAGCTGATACGTGCCAACAAGTTCTCCTTTTTCGAGTTGAATCATGTAAGGACATGTTTCAGCTAAAAACTCACGATCATGACTGATCACGGCTAATAAATCAACTTCTTTGGCAACTATTCGCAGTAGTTTTGCGACTTCCTCCATTTGCTGCAAATCTAATCCACTCGTTGGTTCATCGAAAAACAACAAACGTTTGCCAGAAAGCAAGGCACTGCCAATCGCAACTCGTTGTTTTTCCCCACCCGACAAGCTTTGCGGATGTCGGGCAAGGAGTGGTGTTAAGTGCAACAATGAGACAATTTCTTCAAAACGAGCTGCGTTTTGGGCTTTGATCAGCAGCTCTTTTTCCACCGTTTCAAAAAACAGCTGCAAGTTAACATCCTGCATCATAAGAAAGCTTTCCTGCAGCAGCTGCTTTTGGGTCCGCTTTTGTCCATTGATGGCAAATACTGCTTCTGGGCATTTTTTCAATCCTGACAGGACTTGCACCAACGTACTTTTGCCAGCACCATTTGGTCCAACGATCCCCACAGCTTGCTTCGTCGGCAATTGTAGTTCAGGCAAGTTAAGCGCCCAATTTCTGCTGTTTGCTGAGCGTTTCGATTGCTTGATCTGCAGATGCGTTGCCCTTAATCCAGACTTTTCTGGCAAAGATTCTCGGCAGTGCTGATTTTCCAATGCCGCCTCGCCTACTTTTCGCAATCCCAACTCGTGAATTGCCTCCTCGGGCAGTGACAACAGCTGAGCTGCTGGATAAGACGCCCGCAATCGTCCTGCTTCTAATAGACAGAAGCGATCTGCCAGTGGCGCCAAATACGCCAAGCGGTGTTCGGCGATCACAATGGTTTTCCCTTGTTGTTTTAAAGAAGCCAATCCTTGAGTCAACTTTTGGATCGCTTCTTGATCCAAATTACTGGAAGGCTCATCCAATAAGAACACATCATGGGGCAGCATCGTGGCTGCAGCGAGAGCAATCAGCTGCTTCTCCCCACCAGATAGGTCAAAGACACTAGCATCAAGCAACGGGGTCAGGGAAAACTGCTGTGCTACTTCGGTGATTCGCTGCCGAATGTTTTCTGGTGCGACGCCCGCATTTTCCATCGAAAAAGCTAACTCCGAATAGACATCCGTGGTGAAAAATTGAGTCTTGGGGTTTTGAAAGACGACGCCAATCGTCTGGGCATAATGGGAGAAATCGGCAACTGGCAAGTCTGTTTCTCCGACACGGATCTTTCCTTGCACTTCGGCGGGATACAGCTCAGGGATCAAGCCATTCAAAACATTGAGCAAGGTCGATTTTCCGCTGCCGCTAGCGCCGCACAAAACGATAACTTCCCCAGCTGCGACTGTCAAAGAAAGCTCAGATAATACGGTTCGATTTTCTCGTTTCACTGACACTTGTTCTAGTGTGATCATCCAAGCCACATCCTTTTCACGATAAAGCCGCCTAATGCTAAAAAGACCAAGCCATCCCACCAGCGCAGCTTCAGTTCGTGGACGGTGGTATGGGGAGTTTCTGATGCTAACCCGCGAACCAGCGCCGTAGCCGACAGTTCGGTTGCGGTCTTTTCAGCCGACATCAGTAATGGGATCAAAAAATACTCCGCACTTTGCAGTGGATGAAGCAAGATCGATCCTGCCGACAGCGAGATGCCGCGAAAGCGCATCGCTTGGCGAATACTTTTGAAATCTTGTACCAATGTGGGAAAAAAACGAAATAAGACTGCCAGCGGGACTAATAATACATTGGGCACGTGCATTTTTTGCAACGCCGCCATCCACTCACTGTTCTTCGTCCCACTAATGGCAAAAGCCGCCGCCATGATCGTTGGCAATAAGCGGCGATAACCGACGGAAAAGAAATCCAGCAACACGATCAATAGGTGGTTTCCTTGGCGAAACAAAAAACTATCTGCCAGTGTCAGCAAGACAAACACGCCATAGAACATCAGACCTTTTTTCCAAAAGCCGCTGACTAAAAATAGCAGCAGCAAGAACGTGACAAAGACAAACTCATCGATCCAGCTAATGGACACCATCATAGTAAAACTAGCAAAGAGAATCACCGCCAATTTGCTGCGGGGATCAAACCTTGTTTTCGACACATTCCTCACCCTTTATGCGATTGGATCGTTGGTTGAAAATGTTTTTCCATCAAGCGGCTACCAATGCCTAAACCAGCCACCGCACCAATCAAAACGGCCAATGCACAAAGCCCCAACATCACATTGGAGGTATGAGCAAACACACCGGCAATGTAGGTTTCATCTTTTCCGCGAGCCACTAATGAATCGATGTAGGCATTTTTCATAAACCACAGGGGCAAGATCGGGCCCATCAAGCCAAAACTAAAGACGATATAACTCGCCAGTACGCGAACGTTCTCTTTGAGCTTTGTTTTGTATTGAATCAAATCAGCTGTTAAGGCACAAATCATATTGGGCAAAAAGGCCAATGGAAAATGTCCTGAAATCAAAAAAAAGAGCCCTACCACGGTACCCATAATGGTGATTGCGCCAAATTTCGGTACTTTATTCAATAAAATCAGATAGATAATGCCAGAAAACAAAGCGGTGACTGCTGGAATAAATAAATTATGAAAACCTGGGATCACAAAACGCAAAATCAATAGACAGACGCTCATTAAAAGAAAATAGATCGCTGTATAGATCCCCACTGCAATTAAATCTTGAACCTTTAGTTTTTTCACTGCGTATACGCTCCTTCTTGCAAGCAATCAATGAAAAAACCGTTGCTGCTTGCTTGTACAAACTTATTTTTACAAAGCCTCAGTATAGCACAAAGCAGACGTTTTTATGGGGAGATATGCTTATCAACAGTCGATTTTCTTCTAGAACAGAACCAACAAACAGACGTGACTTCTGAATGGCTCCATTTCAACACACAGGGACCTTTAAAGATCCACTAATGGAAAAATGATGCTTTCACACGCTTAGTTGTTTTCTCCTCTTCCCATCTTTGCGAAATTAATGAATAATAGATAAAGACAAACATTAAAAATCAGCACAGACTCTTCATCATTTTCTTTATTAAGAAACCAGCAGGTGCTTCTAAAAAAAACAATAAGAAAGCTGACTGTCGCTTATTCGTTGAAGAAAATCAACGCTGTACTGCTGTGTAAACAGCATAAACCCAACTGTAAAAACATTTTGACACTTGATTTCAAGGCATTGTCAAAGACATTTGATCGTTAAAAAGCAGACATTGGCCTACACTAATGGTAGAAGGAGCGGATAAAATGAACTTAAGCAAACAAATAAAAAAACATCGGGAACGATTAAGTCTCTCTCAGGAAGGGCTGGCAGAAAAACTTTATGTCTCCCGACAAACGATCTCAAATTGGGAGAATGAAAAAAGTTATCCTGATGTTCACAACTTATTATTGCTCAGTGTTCTATTTGATGTTTCTTTAGATGAATTAGTCAAAGGGGATGTTGAACAAATGAAAGAAACGATTGAGAAAACAGCAATGGATCGCTACACGAAAATAATGTTGGTCTTTACATTGTTGGCCGCATTATCTGTTGGGCCTGCTCTCTTTTTACCAGGACACTGGTGGATTGCCCCGCCTCTATGTTTTTGGCTCGTCTCCATGTATGCCGCATTGAAGATCGAAAAAATCAAGAAAACCCAAAATATCAAAACGTATAAAGAGATCGTTGCCTTCATGGAAAATCAAGACCTCGATGCCATTAGGAAAAAGCGAGACATCAAAAAAGATTTCCTCTCAAAAACAGTCATCGTCTTGGTCTTTGCCTTGATTGTCGGCATGCTTGCATGGCTTAGTACATTGCCGCATTTACTGATGCGCTGATAAAAAATACAGGGTGCAGCTGCTTTTCATAAATGAGTAGCTGCACCCTGTATTTTTTCATCTTCACCAATGTAAGCTTTCACAGGCCCGATTTCAAGTTTCTCTGCAGTATAATTTAAAAAATCAACTCTTTAGCTATCATAAAATCTATAACAATTCTGGGTCTTCTCTATAAACAAAAGGCGAAGCTGTAAAAAAACAACCTCACCATTGCTCAACTATTCAAAATCCGCATGCCGACCAAACATTTTTTCTGATGTTTCTCCAGTTTCTTCCATTAAATTCAATACCATGCCATCAAATATCAAAAACGCTAGCTGCTCAAAAGCTGAACCCATTGGTTGAGCGAAATTATCTTCGCTGCGTTCATTTTCTTCTTTCGTCGTTCCGGGCAAGACTAATACAGCATCGGCAAGTTTCCCAATTGTCGACTCTTTCTTCATTGTAACCAATGCTAAGTCAACACCGCTTTGTTTGGCTTTTTCCGCCAAACTCTTCAAGCTGCCAGTTTCTCCAGAACCAGAGCAGATGATTAATAAATCCCCTGGTTTTGAATGGGGTGAACTGATTTCTCCAACTAAGCTAACAGAAAACCCTAAGTGCATTAAACGATTTGCAAAAGCTTGAATCGCGATACCCGAACGGCCGGCACCATTTAAAAAGATGTGGTTCGCGGCTTTGATTTGATGAACAAAATTTTCAATTTCAGAGAGATCAATTTTCTTCACATTTTGAGTTAGCTCATTCAGTATATCCAGTGTGTAGTTTTTCATTCGATTATTCTCTCCTCTAAGCAATCGTTCTTCCGCCATCCATCAAAATCGTTTGTCCTTGGATATATGAATTCGCCGGATCAGCTAAAAAGATTGCTAAATTCGCAACATCTTCGATCGTACCAAAACGGCGAACCGGAATTTTTTGAATAACTGCATCTAAACTTTCTTGCGTTGGGTAGTTCACTCGCATCATTTCACCAGTATCGATCAAACGTGGAGCGATCGCATTGACATTGACACCTCTTGGTCCTAATTCTTTTGCTAATCCACGAATTAGTCCTTCTCCTCCTGCTTTAGAGGCGGGGTAGGAAACACCGCCACCCGTTCCGCTTAATGCAGAACCTGAACTAATGTAGACAATCGACCCTTCGTTTGTCAAAAAATCATTGTAGAAAGCTTTTACTGTATTAAACAACCCTGTAAGATTGATACTTAACGTCTTATTCCATTCTTCAAAAGAAATATCATTCATTTTATTGGCAAAAGCTACACCCGCATTTAACACTAAGAAATCAATTCGGCCAAATTCTTTGAAAACTTTTTCACGAGCTTCTACCAAAGCATCCGGATTCGAGACATCCGCTTGAACAAACAATGATTTTACGTACTTTTCCGTAATTTCTTCAACCGTTTTAGTCCCTGTTTCTGGATTATAGTCCACGATCACTGTGTTTGCTCCAGCGGCTGCAAATTTTTCGGCGATCCCTTTTCCAATTCCGTGTGCTGCTCCTGTTATTAATGCAACTTTTCCTTCAAAATTTCCCATTGATCTTTCTCCTCATTTCTTATATTTGTTGATGATAGCGACTCCCACTTAAAACTAAAAGTGGGAATCGTATCAAGAATCAGCTATTTATCGCTTCTCTTAGCGCTTGATATTGAGCCTTTTTATCGTCTGAGAACAGTGCTCCACCGACTACGATCAGTTCTGCCCCAGCTTCGGCACATTCTTTAGCAATTTCTTTATTTACGCCGCCATCGACTTCGATCTGGATCTTGCGATCGCCGATCAACTCTTTTGTCTGACGAATTTTTTCTAAACTTTTGCGAATAAATGTTTGACCTGGTTGTCCAGGATTGATGGTCATGATCAAAATATAATCGATGTCATCCAGCAAATATTCTAAAATAGCTTCTGGCGTGCCAGGATTGATGACCACACCGGCTTTTCTTCCAGCCTTACGAATCTTTTGCAAAATCGAATGGATATGCGGTGTTGATTCGTAGTGAACAGAAATCATTTCTGCTCCTGTAGCAATCACATCATCAATATGATCTTTAGGATGTTGAACCATCATATGGACATCAAAGACCATTTTTGAATTCTTTTTCATTTCAGCGATCTGATTCGGGCCGAACGCAATATTAGAAACGAAATTGCCATCCATCAAGTCAACGTGTAAAATTTCTGTCTTTTCTTCTTCTAAGAAATGGATATCGTCTTGTAAATGCATGATATCTGCTCCAAAAATTGATGGTAATATTTTTGCCATTTTTACATACGCCTCTTTCTCTTCTCATATTGATCTGTTTGCTAAAAAATTGTCGATAACCAGTAAGTTAAAATACTCCACGGTCCTGTCAATACAAAGTCAGTTCCTTGACCTTGCAGGCCAACACGTGCCCCATTCAGCATTTCAGTTGCTCCCGGAGCGACATAGCCTCCCAAGTACATGACGATGACACAAAATAATACTGTTGTAATAATTGATCGCAATAAGTTTCCTTTGCTCGCCATAACTGTCATGACGGACATATAAATAATCGACATCAAGATTCCGATTGGGAATGTTTTGATCCCAGGTAAAGCCAATGCACAAAGCATTACTAAGGGGATCGAAATAACAGTTGTTGTTGTCGTTGTCGGATCGCCTAATCCTAGAGCTACATCCATCCCAATATTCAAATCAGCATCTTCACCCATTTGTTTCGTCATAAAGTCTTTCGCAGCTTTTCCAATTGGCGATAAACCATCCATCAACACGCCTACTACTCGTGGCATTAGAACCATTACACCTGCAACGCCCATCCCCATTGGAATGATTTCAGTGATTCCTTGACGCGTCAGTAATCCTAAGAGAACACCCACAATCGTACCAATGATCACTGGTTCTCCCAACACACCGATCCTTTTATTTACGCCTTCTAAGCTAACATCCAATTTATTTAAACCAGGAATAAAATCAATCAACTTATTCAATAACCAAGCAATGACCAACGTCCAGCCAGTATGAATGATCGTCGTACAAGTCGTGCCTTCTAAACCGTAGTATTCCTGCCACATTGGTGCTACCCAGTCACCAACAAACAAGGCTAAGACTGACAAAGCAACTGTTACACCAAGACCAATAAAGAAGTTATCAAAAATAAAGTAAGCCAATGCACCAGGTACTAGAAAATGCATATAATTCCAAATATCAACATTTAATGTTTTAGTTAATTTCAAACGGACAAGAACTAAATTGATTACTAAACCAATAGGAATCGCCAAGCCGGCAAAAGGTGCCATCCACGATGCCGCCCCAACGGCTGGCCAACCAATATCCGTGATCGTAAATCCTGAACCCATACTAGAATAGTAATCAACTGCCGGGTCTAAAGACGTATTCAACAATCCCACAACTAAAGTTAGTCCGATAAACCCAACGCCAACTGTTAAACCAGCTTTTACAGCATCACCTAATTTCATTCGGAAGACTAATCCTAAAATCGTGATTATGATCGGTAAGATTGCTGAAGAACCCATACTAGTAATGGTTTGTACGATATTAATTAATGTGTCCATTTCAATTCTCCTTTTTCGTTTTAATGAGTAAAAGATTGAAATAACTGCTATTATTTAAATCCTTGTCTTATTTACTTAATGTTTAATCAGAATACTTTTCTGATTGAATATGATACTATGAAGTCAGTTTTAGATTGGTATACCGTTCCACTTTGGTTTCGAGGCAAAAGCGGAACAGGTATACTTTTTTTATGAATTTTGAATCTCTTTTAGTTTTTCTAGCAGATTTGCTTTTAATTTGGCTTCATTAATCCCTGTCACAAATCCCATGATACTCATCACTGGTACATCAATGTCGCCTTTATAGTTGTTGGTTGTTAACACGATATCGGCATTTTGACTCATTGATGGTAATTCCGTCATACTACATTTGTTTAAACTGATGTGAATATCGTTTTCTTTACATAAAGCCTTCACTTCATCTGCTGCTACGGTTGACGTTGCGATCCCGCTTCCACAGGCTACTAAAATATTTACTTTTTTCATCGTTGTTTCCTCCTCTTATTTTTCAGCAACGACTGCTGATATTTTCTCCATTACTTCTTTTGCTGACGTTGCTGACTGAATAGCTTTTACAAATGCTTCTTGTTGAATCAGACCAATCACTTGTTTCAAGATTTGTAAATGCTGTGTCCCATCACTTAGCCCTAAAATAAAGAATAAATCAACATCTATTTCTTCATCTGCATCTTCCATTTTTTTTATTTTAATTGGTCGTTTTAATGTGACTACCGAAATAAATGAATGGTTGATATACTCTGGATCACCATGGGGAATAGCAACTTTGTGTGTGCCTAAATCTAATCCCGTTGGATAGTTTTCTTCTCTTTCAACAATGAAGTCGTAAAACTTTTCTTTGACATAACCTTTATCATTAAAAATTTTAGCCATCTGCTTAAATAATTCTGTACGATCTGCACTATCTAAATTAAGAATAATTAGTTCTTCTTTGACATAATCATTTAACATGAATTTAGCTCCTTTACTTTTTTGGTGAGTGCTTCATTCCTTGACTAAATCATAAGCGCTTTCAATCAGATTTACTATTTCTGTTTTTCACAAAAAGTGTAAATAAATCTGGCTCAATTGTGATGTACATAGAAAAAGCAAGACAATCGGATTTGTCTCGCTTTTCAAGTCATTCTGATTAAAAAGAATTGTACTTTTAAGCTTCATTTTGTTCCCTTGAAAAGTTTTGTATTGCTTTAGTTATCTTTTTGGCATCGCCATATTTAACTATTCTATCAATGAATTCAGCATCTTTGGCAATACGATTGATCTGATAAAGAATTGGTAAATGACTCGTTTTATCAGGTGTCGTCAATAAAACGACAACATGGACTCGCTCACTTTGATAAATGATTCCCTGCTTTAATACTAAAATACACACGCCTAGACTCTGTTTCATTCGCATTGGATCTAAGTGAGGCAGGACGACCCGTTGTCGAAGCATAATATATGCTGGTTGATTCTTATATTCTTTCTTTAGCATTTTCGTATATTCATCCGTCACAATATTATCCTTGATCAACGTTTGGCTGGCCAATTCAAGAATGTTTTCCCAGGATAGTTGCTCTTCTACAAACAAGACATGCTTCTCGCAAACAACGTCAGCTATCTCACTACTAGAATTGCTCTTGTTTTCCTGTCCAGACTTGCGATCAATTAACAATAAAGAATCTAGATCTTCAATAATCTTTGTTTCAATACTTTTATCAACTGAGACATATTGCTTCAAAATATCCACAATCTGTGAAGATCTTATACTATCAAAATCAAGTTGAAAAACATCTTTTATTACATCTTGCCGTAATTGCAACTGATCGCTTCTATTTAAAATTTCGTTAATGACATAAACTTTCTTATCCGATTTCACAGGGACTGTAGAAAAAACAATGTCATGTGGGAGTATAAATTTTTCGTATTCTCGAAGGGAATTTGTTGGATAAAAAAGAAATTCTGGGAAGATTTCTTTCAGCTTTTGTTCAATCAATTTTGACATGGAAATTCCATTTGGGCATAAGATAGCCGCCTTGATGATTTTGTCTTCCAAGTCACTATGCTCTGTACTGATTAGGTGACCACCTACAAATAAGGTAATATATGCGATCTCTTCATCCGCTATTTCGGTTTGAAAGAACGCTTCTAGAGGTGAAATAGATTGTCGTACAAAATCATGTAAAACACTATACTCAGAACGAATTTTATCATAAAGAACATTTCCTGTAGAAAGATCGTATTTTATACGATAATAGGCCGGTTTAAAATGATTCAGTAATTTTTTTAACAGATCTTTTTTATCAGAGAGCACCAATAGCGTATTCATTTCAAATTCAGTTAAGAATTCCCATAAAGAATTAGCTAGAAAAGGTAAATCTTTTTCTGAAACCAATCTCTTATTTCGAACGTTTGAACTTAACAATTGTAGAGAGATAAAGACTTTTTCTTCCTCAGGTAAATCAGGAAAATCTGTCGTGATATATGAAAGAGATTGGTATTCTTTCGTATTCTCAATTTCTTCTCGATCATCAACGCGACAGGTATCGATTGATTGTCCACGGTCGATTCTTACAAATATTGAAGAAATAAAATAGATCAATGGGTAAAAATCTTCATCTGTGTATTTAACACCTAAAAACTTTTCTATCTTTAAGACGTCATCCATGACGTGCTCCATGTAGTTCTGTGAGCTTCCTAGTAATTGGATGGTCACATTTTCTCCATAATTTCGATAAATTCGACTGATGGCGTGAAATAGTATGATTCGTTTGTCCCATTCTTCTCCCACGATCACGTATCCTCTTTTTCGAGAAAATTCAATGGCCAAATGGTACTTCTTCAGCAATTCCTTAGCCCTTTTTATATCTGTTAAGGCAGTATTTTTACTGATTTGAAGTTCAATACAGAAATGATCAAGCGACAGCTCTTCAATTCTTGTTAATATCATTATTAGTAGTAGCTGTACTCTGTCTTCTTTTGAAAAAACAATATCCTGTACTGTTTGGTGAATCGTCAAATAATCAGCGGCTTTATTTTTTGCATAAAAGTAGCCATTTCTTCTTTCTATCACAGGCAATTCTTTTTCAAGCAGTTTTTGGTTGATTGACTCTACACTATAAGCTAGTTGCCTTTGCGATATTTCAAAGTACGTTAATAAGTCTTCTTCCTTTAAACTTCGATGTTTTATTAACTGTCGAAGTATATCCTGATCACGATTCCTCATTTTGCAGACCTCCTTCAGTAAATAATAAGCGCTTTCAAAGTGAATATCTAATTTTTTTTAGTTCAAAAAATGTAAAAAAGAAGCGCGTGATTGTGATGAGCAAAAACAATTGATTCAATTAAAAAAATATAGCATACGGAAATAGAGAGTTTTTACTTTTCAAATGGCTTTTCACTAAAATTCTATACCTACGTGATGTAATATACGAATAAAATACTAATATGGAATGTACTAATATTGATAGAACGATGGAAACACAGCTCTATCAACAAAAAACTTGTCAAAGCTTCTATACAACTAAGTGCCTACTTCTCACTGAACGATAATGAATGGTCGGTTATTTTACTTTCCAGCGCTTTTGAAAGTGTAATTTTCTTTTGAGGCCATCAGATAACTTGCTTTTTTTACTTATTAAAGGAGCATCTTCAAATTTTTACAAATACAATTAGGATATGCTTTAACTTCTCCCAATCCAGAAAGAGGTATCAACAGTCTGATAATATTCCTTAGTCCGATTGAAATAAAAACAAGCGACCATTTATTATTGATAAAGGACAAAAAAGCCGCTCGAATGAGCGGCCCTTGCTTTATTAGATAAATTGTTATCTGATTATTTGTTTAAAGCGTCTTTTGCTTGGTCAGCTAATGCAGTAAATGCTGTTGCATCGTTTACAGCCAAGTCAGCTAACATTTTGCGGTTGATGTCGATTTCAGCTAATTTCAAGCCGTGCATCAATTTTGAGTAGCTTAAACCATTCATACGAGCCGCTGCGTTGATACGAGCGATCCACAATTTGCGGAAGTCGCGTTTCTTTTGACGACGATCGCGGTATGCGTAGTTGTATGAATTCATTACTTGTTCTTTTGCTGTTTTAAATAGAGTGTGTTTAGAACCGTAGTAACCTTTTGCTAATTTAAGCACTTTTTTACGACGTTTACGAGTTACTGTTCCACCTTTAACACGTGCCATGTATAATTCCTCCTAATATGAAAATCGATAATTGTTTGTATACGTGAAGCTTGGGTTACGCAATTATTTCATGCGTGCTAGTTGTTGACGGATACGTTTGTAATCGCCAGCTGAAACCATTGAAGCTTTACGCAATTGACGACGTTGTTTTTTTGTTTTGCCGTGGAAACGGTGACTGGTAAAGGCACGGAAGCGTTTCAATCCGCCGCCGCCAGTGCGTTTTACGCGTTTTGCTAATCCGCGGTGTGTTTTTTGTTTTGGCATAACTAATTTCCTCCTCAAAATCTTTCGTTATCTGACTTTAAACTGAAACTCAGTGAGTCATTATTTATCGTTTTTTGGTGCTAATACTAAGAACATACTGCGGCCATCCATTTTTGGCTTTTGCTCAACAGTTGCCAAATCAGCAGTTTCTTCCGCCAAACGATCTAACACTTTCTGACCAATTTCTTTATGGGTAATGGCACGGCCTTTGAAACGGATCGAAGCTTTCACTTTGTCCCCTTTTTCAAGGAATTTACGTGCATTACGCAATTTTGTGTTGAAATCATTGACGTCGATCGTTGGACTTAAACGAACCTCTTTAATGTTGATTACTTTTTGTTTCTTACGAGCTTCACGGTCTTTTTTCTGTTGCTCAAAGCGGAATTTCCCGTAATCCATAATTCTTGCTACTGGCGGCTTAGCATTTGGTGCCACCAATACCACATCAAGGTTTGCTCGTTCTGCAATTTGCAATGCTTCAGCTTTACTCTTTACACCAAGTTGTTCGCCGTTTTGATCAATCAAACGCAATTCACGTGCACGAATGCCGTCGTTTACCATCATATCCTTTGCTATGGTCATTCACCTCCGAGTTTTTTGAGAGAAAGAAAAGCTTGTCGATTCGAAATCAGACAATAAAAAAACGAGTTCTTCACGAACCCGCACGTACTCCACACAAATAAATAGTAGGAATCCTATTCTGCCCAGCGATATCTTCACTCAGGCGAGAAGCGGGTGCTTCTGCTTTTATTTCTCAACTTTTATAGTATACTGCTTTTTCCTCTTATTGTCAACAGTTTTCATGATTGTTTCAAAAAAAAAAAGCCGGAGCATACGCTCCGACTTTCGTGTTTCTTATTCTGCTTTCAATGCAGCCATCGTGATGTAGTTATATGGTTGGTTGAAGTGAGGCAAGAAGAAGATATCTAATAGCTTCATCTTGTCGATCGTTACGCCTTCTTCGATCGCTAGTGAGAACATGTGGATGCCCATTGCGATTTCAGATGTACGTGACGCCATTTGTGCACCAACGATGCGTCGTGTTTCTTCTTCATAGACGATACGGATCTTAACTGTCGCATTTTCTTTCATGAAGCCTGGTTTTTGGGTATCTTCGTAATCAGAGTATTTCACTTTCATGCCATTACGTTCGGCAGCTTCGACTGACAAGCCAGTTGAAACCATGTTGTAGCCGAAGATCGAAATCCCGTTTGATCCTTGAACACCTGTTGATTCTAGAGACGTTCCGCCGATATTATGGGCAGCGACGATCCCTGAACGTACGGCATTCGTTGCTAATGCGATATACGTTGTTTGTTGCAAAGCATTTGAGTACACAGTTGCACAGTCACCGACTGCGTAAACATCTGCATCGCTTGTCCGTTGATGGCGGTCCACTAAGTACGCGCCGTTAGCAAACAATTCCAAATGATCTTTGCCTAGCTCGTTGTTTGGTAAGAAACCGATCGCGTTGATCACTAGATCAACTGGGTATTCGCCGTTGTCTGTTACAACTGCTTCTACTTTCTCTGTTCCTTTGTATTCACGTGCTAATTCACCGAAATGCAATTCAATGCCATTGTCAGCTAAGTTTTTGTCCATATCTTCTGTGAACCATTTGTCGTAGTAGTTTGGCAATGCCCGTGTCGCTGCATCAAAAAGCAACACATTTTTACCACGGCGTTTTGCTGCTTCAGCAATTTCAACACCGATGTAACCAGCACCGATAACGGCAACGTTTTTCACGTCTTCTGAGGCTAACTCTTTATCAACCGTTTGTCCATCTTGGAATTTTTTCAAGAAATGGATGTTTTTCAAGTCACGTCCAGGTACTTTGGGTGAGATCGGAACAGATCCAGTTGCGATGACAACTTTGTCATAAGATTCAACGATCGTTTCACCTTCACTGGTCACAGCGTGTACTTCTTTTTTCTCAAAATCGATATGGTCAACCACTGTTTCCATATGGATTTTTGCACCTTTTGCTTCAAAATCTTCACGTTTTGTATAGAACAAGCCTTCGTATGAATCGATTTGACGTCCAACCCATAAAGCAGTCCCACAACCTAGGTAGCTTAAGTTTGTATTACGGTCGATCATTACGACCTCTTGGTCTTTGTAGTTATCTAATAGTGTATTGGCAGCAGCAATCCCCGCGTGGTTTGCACCGATAATAACTGTTTTTGTCATGGAAAATTTCCTCCTTTTGTTTACATTGTCATTATAGCTCGCTTGTGAATTTGAAAACTATCAACTTTTTCGCGATTTTAAAAATTTGTGACAGTTTTTCGTTGATATACGTCACTTTCAGCGGGTTAAGTTTCTATATCAAAATTATTTTCGTCTTGCAAGTAAAAAGATTGTGAAAAAATATTTATTAAAAATCAAAGATTTTCCTTGTTATAAAAGCATTCTGCAAACCGATTGAATAAATTTCACAATACCCTGCCGCTTTTTCGTAACTATCGCGGCATCGATTCGCCGTGTTATACTGAGAGAAAAACATACAGGATGGGATCTTGATGAAGAAAAAAATCGTATTGCCACTACCGCCCTTATTGTCGGCATTAGAGCCACAGGATTTTTATTTAGAAGAAGAACTGCTTTTCGAAGGGGGGGTGTTCGAAGGCGGTGATTATAGCTATGATACTTGCAAAAACCTTATCTTGAAGCAATGTCATTTCAAGAAAGTGACGATGCAAAAAACACGCTTGAGTCAATGGGAATGTCAAAATGTCCTCTTTGAGAACTGCGATTTTTCTAATCTGGAATGTTTTGGTGCCAGCTTTCATCGTGTTCACTTTAAACAGTGTAAATTGACTGGTACGAATTTTGCGGAAAGCTATTTCCGTGACTGTACCTTTGAAGATTGCGTGGCAAACTTTGCTTCTTTTAGCAATACCAATTTACGGACGATGCTGTTTCGTCAGTGCCAACTAAACGACAGTGAGTTTTATGAGATGGATTGGAAACACTTGACGCTACAAGAAAACCAGTTGAACAATAGCAACTGGTTTCACACAAAATTAGCAACTTTAGATTTTCGGACCAATCAATTTCAAAAGATCGCGTTGTCCTTTGAACACTTGCGAGGACTAACAGTCGATCAAGAACAAGCCTTGGTCATCGCCGCCGGTCTAGGTTTGGTGATCGACTAACGAATTCTGCGCCATAAAGCAATCAACATCCAGACGGATAACACTAAACTGATTAACAAGGCAATACCCCAACCGAAAATACTATTGGTAAAAGGCAGCGGAACATTCATGCCAAAGAAACTGGTGACGATGGAAGGCACAGTCAATAAGAGGGACCAAACGGTCAAAAACTTCATGGTATCATTCAAGTTATTGTTTAATAGATTATTGTAGGTACCAGACAATTGTTCCAAAATTTGGAATGCCAGTTGGGTCATTTCCACTGCCTGTTTGGCTTCGATCAAGGCATCATCCAGTTGTTCCCGCTCATCATCATCCATCAAACGATAAATGGATAATGCTTTGATTTGCTCCAAGAGGACCGCATTTTGTTTCGTGGCAGACACTAAAAAAACCAGTCCAACTTCCAAATCAGACATTTGCAGTAAGTTTTTATTGGTTGTTTTTTCCCGTAGTCGCTGATTCAAGCGAATCCGCTCACTATTGACTTCTTCGACTAACGGAAAAAACGTGCCAGAAATCAAGAACAAGCTTTGAAACAAAAAATGAATGGGCGTTTGCAGCGGGTTTTGCAGGATCAAGCGCTCCATCATTGGAATCACATAACGGGTATTGTGGGATGCAAAAGTAAAGAGTTGCTTCCTTTTTAAAATAAACGTCATCGGGCTGGTCTCAAAATGATTTTCACGCTTTTCTTGCTGAGGTACATTGAAAACCAGCAGCAATGCTTCCTCTTCGGCATCATATTCGACCCGCGCGCGTTCGTTTTTATCTAAAGAGTACGTAAGCATCTCGTCAGACAAATGATATTGTTTTTGCAGTGCCATCACGCTTTTTGCGTCTTGTTGGTCGACTTGAATCCATTCATAGTTTCCGTCATAAAAGACATGTTTGTTTTCCACAATCCATCCTCCACTCTTGCTTTCTTCTATTATAAAAGAAAACAGCCAGAAGCCCAATCAAAGGACTTTCCTGGCTGTATTGGCTATTACTTATTTACGGGCGTCTTTCAAGGCCTCTTCCACCATCGTTAAAACGGCCTGTGCCGCTTGCGGGTCTTCGACAAAATTGAATTGATCGCCATCGATCTGGATCTTTGGACTCTCATTGTACTCTTCGTACCATTGATCGTAGCGTTTGTTCAACTCTTTGTAATAGTCGTATAACGAAGGATCAAAGGTCAACTGCTCATATTCCCGCCCACGTTTTTCAATACGCTCGAGCATCGTTTCAAAAGAAACGCGAATATGCACCAAAAGATCTGGATGCTTTTTGTGGGCTGCATACGGCAGCTCTTCTAACATATTGGCTAACAATTCATCATAGACTTTGACCTCGGTATCGGTCGCTCGCCCAAGGTCCGCATTTAAATGGAACAACAGTGAATCCTCATAAATGGAACGGTCCAGGACGTTATTGTCGTCTTTCATGGCTTGCTTGATACTTTCAAATCGTTTATTTAAGAAATAGATTTGCAGTAAAAACGCATATTTATTTGGATCTGCATAAAATAATGGTAACACTTCATTGTCATCGATCGATTCATAAAAGGCTTGACTGCCAAAATGATTGGCGATCAATGCGGTCAAACTTGATTTACCGGCACCAATCGTTCCTGCTAATACGATCACGCTCATATCCCCCAACTCACTCATCACTAAATATTGTATGTTGCATTTGCGATATCAACTATACAACACTATATCTTGTGCCGTCAACTGAAACTTTTGAAGCACAGATCAAGAATTTTTTCAATAAAAGTTTAAAGATTTTTGCTTTTTTTTGAAATCTCATACGGAATGCTTAACGAAAGAGCCTTCTTCTAGTAAAATAGGAAAGGATCTTTAATTAAATTGTGTTTTTGTCAGGAGATAGTTACAATTGACTGACAAACGATAAATGAATCATGTGGGGTAAGCTCCCTAGAGAAATGAGGAAAATAATGTCAATTGGTACTGGCATAGCTACAGGAAAAATCATCTTAATGGGTGAACATTCAGTTGTTTACGGTGAACCAGCAATTGCTTTCCCTTTTGCGGGAGCAAAAGTACAAGTCGAGATCACAGCAAATGAAACAAACACCTTGATTTCAAGTTACTATCACGGTCTGCTTGAAGAAGTCCCCAACCACTTAAAAAATGTCAAAGACTTGCTGCATCGTCTGCAACAAGACTTCCACACGGGTCCTTTTGCAACCTCCATCGTCAGCACTATCCCTTCTGAACGGGGAATGGGTTCTAGCGCGGCGGTCGCTGTTGCACTGACTCGCGCTTTTTTTGATTGGATCAAAAAAGACTTTACAAAAGAAGAATTGATGACCTATGTCAACTTTTCTGAAAAAATCGCTCATGGCAATCCTAGCGGGATCGATGCTGCGGCAGCCAGTGGGACAGATGCCATTTACTTTATCAAAGGGCATCCCATCACTTCGTTTCCCCTCACGATCGACGGTTATTTGCTCGTCGCTGATACTGGAATCAAAGGGCAAACGAGAGAAGCAGTCAAAAGTGTCGCCCATCTTTTTGAAACCAGCAAGCAGCTGGCTAGTCAAGCAATCCAGCGTTTAGGGATCGAAACCAAAAAAGCTAAAGAGGCCATCATAGCCAATCAATTAGAAGTATTAGGTGAAAGCATGAACAACGCCCATCAGGCCCTGCAGCAGCTAGGGGTCAGCAATCAGCAACTGGATCAGTTGGTTTCCTTAGCGTTGGCACACGGTGCTTACGGGGCAAAGCTGACCGGCGGGGGCCGGGGCGGCTGTATGATCGCACTAACCAAAACGAAGGAACAGGCTGAGAACATCAGCCGTATTTTATTGTCCAATGGCGCTCGTGCGGCATGGATACAAGGATTAGGAGTTTATGAACATGTATAAGGGAAAGGCTCGCGCCTACACGAATATCGCATTGATCAAGTATTGGGGAAAACAAGATGAAACTTTCATTTTACCGATGAACAATAGTTTGTCCCTGACCCTCGATGCTTTTTACACAGAAACAACGGTGGCTTTTTCACCCGATTTTACGCAAGATCGCTTTACATTGGATGGCGTGGTTCAAACAGACGCTGCCACAAAAAAAGTTGCGGACTTTTTGGATCTGGTACGAAAAAAAGCGGACTGCCCGTGGTATGCCACGGTGGAAAGTCAAAATTTTGTTCCAACCGCTGCCGGACTTGCCTCTTCTGCCAGTGGATTAGCGGCATTGGCGGGTGCCTGTAGTGAAGCACTGGACTTAAACTTGTCGGAGCAAGAGTTATCCCGTTTGGCCCGTCGCGGTTCTGGTTCGGCGTGTCGGAGTATCTACGGCGGCTTTGCTGAATGGCATCAAGGCACCGATGAGACTTCTTTTGCCACGCAAGTGCCGTCGAATGGCTGGGAAGAAGAATTGAGTATGATCTTTATTTTGATCAACGCACAAGCCAAAGAAGTTTCCAGTCGTGAGGGGATGCGTCGAACCGTTGAAACCTCGAGTTTTTATCCGGGTTGGCTTACTGCCACCGCAACTGATCTCGTGAAAATGAAACAAGCGATTGCCGAGAAAGACTTTACTGCTTTAGGTGAAACGACCGAGGCCAACGCCTTGAAAATGCATGGAACGACCTTAGCCGCCGAACCACCTTTTACTTATTGGTCTTCTGAATCTTTACGAGCCATGGAATGTGTCCGAATGCTGCGAAAAAAAGGATTGGCTTGCTATTTCACGATGGATGCTGGTCCCAATGTCAAAGTTTTATGCCAAAAACAAGAAGAACAAACGATTTTACGTGAATTAAGTGCTCACTTTGCCTCAGAACAATTAGTAACTGCTCACGCGGGTAAAGGATTAGCCTTTTTACCGGTGGAAGAATCTTCTGCCATCAACTAAGAAGCCATTAAGAAGCCATCGATTAGGAGTGTCGAAATGATTGAACTATCCGTTCCCGGAAAACTATTTATTGCTGGTGAATACGCCGTTGTCGAACCTGGTCATCCTGCAATCATCGTTGCCGTTGACCAATTTATTACAGTCAATGTGGAAGAGGCCCGTAAAAACGGCAGCATCCAGTCTGCCCAATACAGCGACCTGCCGATTCGCTGGACGCGTCGCAAAGGCGAATTAGTCTTAGACCATCGGGATAATCCTTTCCACTATATTTTGGCAGCCATTCGTCTGACGGAAAAATATGCCCAAGAAAAAGGCATCCCCCTTTCCTTTTACGATTTAAAAGTGACCAGTGAACTGGATAACTCGAATGGTCGCAAATATGGCCTCGGTTCCAGCGGTGCCGTGACTGTTGCCACGGTCAAAGCATTGAATCTGTACTATCAAATGGAAATGGATCGGTTGACCCAATTCAAAATTGCGGCTCTTGCCCATCTCGCTGTTCAAGGCAATGGGTCGTGCGGTGATATTGCGGCCTCTTGTTATGGCGGCTGGATCGCTTTTTCAACCTTCGATCACGACTGGGTCTTAGCCAAACAAAAGGACCATACCTTAACAGAATTGATCGCTTTCGATTGGCCAGGATTATCGATCCGTCCCTTGACGGTTCCGAAATCGCTTCGACTATTGATTGGTTGGACAGGCTCTCCTGCCTCCACCTCTGATTTAGTGGATCAAGTCTATCAATCCAAAGAAGAAAAAGAAAACGCCTATGCTGCCTTTTTAGCAGCCAGCAAAGACTGCGTCAATCGATTGATCGACGGCTTCTTAAATGAAGACAGTCGCACGATCAAAAAAATGATCACGGAAAATCGAAAGCTCCTGCGGGAGTTGTCCGCACTAACTGGTGTACCGATTGAAACCCCCGCACTTAAAAAGCTTTGTGATCTAGCAGAAAATTATTGTGGTGCAGCCAAATCTTCCGGTGCCGGCGGTGGCGATTGCGGCATCGTGATCGTTGACCAGAAAACCGGTATTTTACCATTGATGAGTGCGTGGGAAAAAGCCGAGATCACCCCCTTGCCGCTGCATGTTTACCATTACCGGGAGGACCTATCATGAATCGAAAAGATGAACATGTTTCCTTAGCAAAAGCGTTCCATAAAGAACACAGCAACGATTTTGATGCAGTTCGCTTGGTCCACCAGTCCTTTCCGCAAATTGACGTGGCTGATGTGGCAATTACGACGACTGTCTTTGACCGCTCATTTTCCAGCCCTTTTTTCATCAATGCCATGACAGGCGGCAGTGAAAAAACCTTAAAAATCAATCAAGAGTTAGCAGAGATCGCGCAAGCCTGTGATTTGATGATGGCAACCGGCTCCGTTTCGGCTGCCTTAAAAGACCCAAGTGTCGCCGATTCTTTCCGCATCGTCCGCAAAGCCAATCCTGACGGCTTCTTATTAGCCAATATTGGTGCGGGCAGTCCCGTTGAAAATGCACAACGGGCAGTAGAACTGTTTGGCGCCGACGCCTTGCAGATCCATCTTAATGCACCACAAGAATTAGTGATGCCCGAAGGCGATCGTCAATTTAGCCAATGGCTGTCCTTATTGGAAAAAACGATGGCTTCCGTTGCCGTTCCGGTTGTCGTCAAAGAAGTCGGCTTTGGGATGTCCCGTGAAACGATTCAGCAGTTACTGGCGATCGGCGTACAAACGATTGATGTTGCTGGCAGCGGCGGCACAAGTTTTACTCAAATCGAAAATGCTCGTCGAAAAAAACGTGAATTGGCGTATTTAGACACCTTTGGTCAATCCACCGTGATTTCCTTGCTGGAAGCAAATGAGATCCAACAGCCCTTTACCCGCATCGCTTCAGGCGGCGTTCGGGATGCTTACGATATCTTCAAAGCACTTTGCCTTGGTGCGGATAGCGTAGGACTATCCGCCACGATCCTCGTGCTGCTTTTGTCAAAAGGCAAAGAAGAAACCATCGCCACCTTACAATCATGGAAGGAACAGCTGCAGATGCTCTACACAATGGCAGGACAGACAAGCACTAAAGACCTCACCAAGGTTCAGCTGATTTTTTCTGGCGCTGTCAAAGAGTGGTGTGAAGCACGTCAAATTCCCTTAGCAAAGTATAGTTTGCGTTGAGAGATCCAATCGCTGACTACCACATCAAATAAGTAAAAGCAGTACAATTCGTTTTTTATTGTGCTGCTTTTTTTGTGTTCTTTTTTCTATAATAGTAAGTTTCCATTTATCATTTGGATAGTAGCGTTATTTAATCGCTACTTGATAATCACTTTCATTATCAGGTACGTTGTTTTTTTACCATCTTGTTTTCGAATGTGCTATGCTCAAGTCGAGGGAGGAATAATCGATTGTTTCTTGAGAAAAGGATCGGTTTTTTCATTCCTAGACTACATTCAAAAGGAGGCGTTTCTTATGAGTAAATCCGAATCGTCGGCTGTTTTTTCAACGATTGCTTGTTTGCTATTGATGGCAACTGGCTTTCTTATGGCATCTTTTTCCATTCCTTATAGCTTTGTCCCTTATCTGTTAGCGATTCTTGCCGGGGGTTGGAAACAAACCTGGGAAGGCACGCAAGAATTGGTGCACGACAAACGGTTGAACGTCGATCTACTGATGGCGTTAGCCGCCATTGGTGCCTGTATCATTGGGCATTGGTTTGAAGGGGCGATGCTGACCTTTATCTTTTGTTTGAGCGGTGCCCTTGAGGAATATACGACCAACAAAAGTACGCGAGAAATTAGTTCATTAATGGCACTGCAACCAACGACTGCCTTAAAAATGATTGAATCTGGGGAGCTCGTCGAAGTACCAGTCGAAGCCCTTCAGTTAAAAGATACGATTATGGTGGCAAAAGGCAGTGCGATCCCGATCGACGGTATCGTGATCCAAGGAACCAGCAGTGTTGATGAGGCGGCCATCAGTGGCGAATCCATTCCTGTCGAGAAACGTTTAGGCAGTGAAGTCTTTGGGGGAACCATCAACCTTGGGCAGCCATTGTACATTGAAGTTACTCAAACGAGTGAAAACACCCGCTTTGCAAAAATCATTCAATTGGTGGAAGAAGCGCAGCAAATGCCAAGTCAAACGGCGACCCTGATCGAAAAAATCGAACGGATCTATGTGCCGATCGTCCTGATCGCCGTCCCACTAATGATCGTTTTGTGTACGTTTTTCACGAATTGGGGGTTCCAAGAAAGTTTTTATCGTGGCATGGTCTTACTAGTAGTGGCATCCCCTTGTGCCTTAGTCGCCTCTGCTACTCCTGCGACGTTAGCAGCCATTTCTCACGCTGCTCGTTTGGGCGTTTTATGCAAAGGCGGACAAGCCTTGGATGCCTTTGCCAATGTCAAAGCGATCGCTTTTGACAAAACCGGAACGCTGACTCGAGGCAAACCTGCTGTCACTGATGTTCATCTATTGCTGGATGAACCGTTTATCCCCCAACTGATTGTTGGGATGGAAAAACAATCAAATCACCCATTGGCTGAAGCGATCTTGGCGTATTTCCACGATGAAAGACCATTGGAATTAGCAGTGGAAGAACAAGCGGGGGTCGGTCTAGCCACCACTTACCAAGCTGCCCATTGGACGATTGGAAAAGAAGTCGATCTAACCTCTGTTGCTGTCAGTGAACAAACCCGCATCCAAGAATTGAAAGCAGCCGGAAAAACCTTGATTTATATCAATCGTGACCGTGTATTAGCAGGGTATTTAGCACTATTGGATCAGCCCCGTCCTGAAGCTCGTGAGAGTCTTGCCTACTTCAATAAGCAAGGAATTCACACGACGATGCTGACGGGTGATCATTTAGGTACTGCCAAAGTGATCGCCGCAGAAATCGGCTTGTCTGACTATGAAAGTGATTGCCTGCCTGATGAGAAAACCACTCGGATCAAAGAAATGAAAGAAACCTACCAAATCAATGCGATGGTCGGTGATGGGATCAATGATGCCCCCGCCTTAGCGACCGCAAGTGTAGGGATCGCGATGGGCGAAGGAACAGATGTCGCAATGGATGTGGCGGACATCGTCTTGATGAAAAATGATTTGCTGCGTTTGGTCGACAGTCACCGTTTGGCTAAGAAATTACAGCGGATCATTAAACAAAACATCGTCTTTTCTATCAGTGTCATCTTGTTGCTGATCGCTTCAAACTTCCTTGAATTTCTCACGCTACCTCTAGGGGTCGTGGGTCATGAAGGAAGCACGATCTTAGTTATCTTAAACGGGTTGCGTATGCTTTTGCCATTACACAAAGAAACACCCCAGCAAGCCAAACCAACCCGCAAAGATTGCGATGATTGTGTCTTGTATCAACAGTCTTTGCATACGTGACCACTATTTGCACTAGCAAAAACGCCCATTGTTGGCACTTCACTAGAAGTCCATCAACGGGCGTTTTGCTGTTTTTTCTACTTATGCTTGATTGGCAAGTTGTTCCGTGTAGAGTTTGCCATCGTACATCTTAAAGAATGGATAATAGCAGAGAATGGAAACCCCTAAGTTGATCAAAGCGATCAGGATGGCTCGGAAATCACCGCCGGTTCCTAAAAACGCCCCTATGCCCACCGGTGAAATCCAGGGAATTCCCGTAATGACTTTATCGACAAAGCCAAACGAGCTAGCAAAGTAAGCAATCGTCACGTTGATCAAAGGTGTTACGATAAAGGGGATGATCAAATACGGATTGTAGACGATCGGTGCCCCGAAGATCACTGGTTCATTGATGTTAAAAAGCCCCGGTAAGATCGCTGCTTTTCCTAAGACTTTGAGCTGTTGTGATTTTGCCACAAACAGCATCAATAAAACCAATCCAAGCGTACTTCCTGCTCCGCCCATAAAAATATACATGTTCACAAAATCCCCAGCAAAAATATTATTGGCACCATCGATATTTTCAGTTAGAGCCACCAATAGGATGGGATTGATGAAACTATTTTTAATAACTGCCGTCCCATGAACCCCCACTGCCCATAAGAGGTGGATAAGGAGCATAATCACGATGATTCCTAACCAAGAACCCGTCAACTCCTTCACGAATTCAAATGGTTTGGATAGCAATCCGTGAAGATCCGTGTGGAAAACCGCCAGTACTCCATTGATCGCCACCATCAAAAAGGCAATCAAAATCGCTGGGATCAATGACGCAAATGCTTTGCTGACTCCATCGGGAACTCCTTCAGGCATCTGGATGGTGATCTTTCTTTTTACACAAAAACGATAGACTGACGTAGCAAGTACTGCAGTGATAATCCCGATGAAGATCCCTACTCCACTGAAGCGAGTGATCCAACCGCCTAAAGCGACCCCATTATAAACAATGGCGGTTTCGCTTTCTGACTGCAGCAATTGTGCCGCACCATCTGTGATATCGACTTGGACGATCGTCATTAAAAAGGCAAACAAACTTAATAACGCCCCTACAAAACTGCTCATAGTCAAATGCTCTTCTTTATGATAAATCTCAGTTAAATAATACCCTGTTGCTAAACAATAAAAAACAGCAATCGAGCCAACAGACATGGTAGTTACGACACTATAAAGTGGTGAAAATCGTAAAATCGTTTGTTCAAAAAAGCCAGCCAGTGGTGGAATGATTTGTGGTAAATTATTGATGATTAAAAAAATCGATCCGACGATCGTAAAAGGGACCGTAATGATCCCTGCTTGCATGATTGCGCGAATAAAGCGTAAATTCGCCAACTTATTCAAAGGCGGCATCAAACGCGTTTCTAAAAAGGTAAAAACACTTGTCATCGTTACTCCTCCAACGAAGGGATCGCCCCTTCTTCAATCAGCTTTTGATACCAATAAAAGCTGTCTTTTCTCACTCGTTTTTGTTCTTTTTCCTGTGCATCATTGCGATCCACGTAAATGAAGCCATACCGTTTTCGAATCCCCTCATGTACACTGATCAAATCAATGGCAGACCACGGACTGTATCCGATCAGATCCACCCCAGCATTGATCGCGGCTAAGCATTGGCTGATATGCTGCGATAAATAGTCGATGCGGTACGGATCATGAACCGTGCCATCTGCTTCTAGATGGTCTTCGGCCCCTAAGCCGTTTTCGGTAATGATGATCGGTAAGTGGTAACGATCATAAAGTGTTTGCAACGTCGTTTTCAGCCCCAAGGGATCGATGGTCCAATTGAAGGCATTTTTCTTCAAGAACGTATTGGTGAACCCTTTGTAAAAACCACGCTCCATAATGTCTTCACTTTGCTGATCGCTGATACCGTTCTTCATGTCCCCAGCTTCCGTCGGCTGCTCCACTGTCACTGTGGTGTAGAAGTTCATCGCGACAAAGTCAGGCTTAGCCCGTTCCATCAACGCCTTATCCTCCGGACCAAAGTCAATCGTGAGCCCATTTTGGTTCAAATAATCTTGAAAGACCGTATTGTAACGACCGAAGCAGGCGAAATCAAGGTACGCCCAGTTCCGGACACTGTTGAAATACAACGCTGCTTGGTTGTCTTCTGGTCGACTAGTCGCCGCATAGACCAAGGAAATATTTGGGACCGGTCCGATTTTGCCATTCGGTACGATTTCATGACACGCTTCGAAAGCATATTTTTCAGCGATCATCAGGTGATGAAATTGCTGGTATTTTTCTGATAATGGAATCTTTTTCCCTAATATTTTTTGATCCACCAGCAGCATGATATTTGGTTCATTGATCGTCAGCCAGTGCGTCACTCGATCCCCATAGGCTGTAAACAGCGTTTTGGCGTATGCGGCAAATGCCTCAACGGTGCTGCGTTTTGTCCAGCCGCCTTCGTCTTCCAATGCTTGCGGCAAGTCAAAATGGTTCAACGTTACAAAGGGCTGAATGCCGTGTTTCAGCAATTCATCAATGACATCGCTGTAATGATCCAAGCCTTTTTGATTAATAGTACCGCGCCCTTCTGGAAAAATTCGCGACCAAGCGATCGAAAAGCGGAAAATTTTGATCCCCATTTCTGCTAACAAGGCGATATCCTCTTTGTACTGGTGGTAATGGTCGACAGCCACAGTAAAATCCGCGATCTTGTGGTTGTCTCTTGGACGAGTATCTTGGACACTCAGTCCCTTGCCATCGGTTTGATACGCTCCTTCGGTTTGGTGAGCGGAAATCGATGCTCCCCATAAAAAATCAGTTGGAAATGTTTGTTTCATATCGTACTCCTTATCCTAAATAAGATGCGTTTAACATCTTAGAATTATTGCTTGCATGGCAAAGACAATATTCTGAATTATCTCTTATTTTTCGCGGTAACGCAAAAAATAACTCCTGTCAAGTAAGACCCTTTTGAAGATGTGCTACTTAGACACAAAAAAAGCAAAGTCCAGTTTCCTAGACTTTGCTTATGATTTAGAAGTAGCAGCTTATTTTTGCTCTGCTTTATCTTCGTTCAATAGTGCTTTTCTTGAAAGGTTCACACGGCCTTGTTTGTCGATTTCTGTGACCTTCACTAAGATTTCGTCGCCTTCTTTGACAACGTCTTCTACTTTGTTGACCCGTTCGTTCGCAAGTTGTGAAATGTGAACTAAGCCGTCTTTGCCTTTGATTAAGTTGACAAACGCGCCGAATTTTTCAACACGGACAACTTTCCCAAGGTACACTTCGCCAACTTTTACTTCTTTCGTCAATTCTTCAATGATCTTGATAGCTTTTTGGATCATTTCTGCATCAGCAGAAGCAATCGAAACTTTTCCGTCTTGATCAATATCGATTTTCACGCCAGTTTCATCAATGATGCCATTGATGGTGTCGCCGCCTTTACCGATTACATCTTTGATCTTCGCAGGATCGATTTGGATCATTTCGATCTTCGGTGCGTATTGGCTTAACTCTTCACGAGGAGCAGCCAATGTTGATGTCAATTCATTTAAGATTTCCATCCGTGCTTTTTTCGCTTGATCTAATGCTTCTGTCAAGATTTGTTCAGTGATTCCTTGAATCTTGATATCCATTTGTAACGCAGTGATCCCATCTTTGGTTCCAGCAACTTTAAAGTCCATATCGCCAAGGTGATCTTCTAAGCCTTGAATATCAGTTAAGATCGTGTAGTTTTCACCATCAGATACAAGTCCCATTGCGATACCTGCAACTGGTGCTTTGATTGGCACCCCTGCATCCATCAATGCTAAGGTTCCTGCACAGATACTTGCTTGAGAAGAAGAACCATTTGATTCTAATACTTCTGCAACGAGACGGATTGTGTAAGGGAAGTCTGTTTCATCAGGAATCACTTGTGCTAAGGCACGTTCGCCTAATGCACCATGACCGATTTCACGACGTCCTGGTGAGCCGGCACGACCAGTCGAACCAACAGAAAATTGAGGGAAGTTGTAATGGTGGATGAATCGTTTTGATTCTTCAACCCCTAATCCATCAATGATTTGGTGTTCACCTAAAGGTGCTAACGTACAAGCAGACAATGCTTGAGTTTGTCCCCGAGTAAATAGACCAGAACCATGAACACGTGGCAATAAGCCAACTTCTGATGCCAATGGACGGATTTCGTCTAATTGACGGCCATCCGGACGAATCTTGTCGATGGTGATCAATTCGCGAACCACATCTTTTTCAAGATCTTCTGCGATTTGTTTCACTTCTTTCAAGAATTGTGCTTCCTCTTCATGTCCAGCAAATTTTTCTGCATATACTTCTTTCACTGTGTCTTTGACTTTATCGATCTCGTCTTCACGAGCCAATTTTTCTTCCGTCATAACAGCAGTTTTCATTGTTTGGTAGTAGCCGTCGAAAATTTCTTTTTTCAAGTCAGCATCTACTTGTAACAATTTGACTTCCATTTTTGGTTTGCCCACAGCTGCGACAACTTCTTCTTGGAAGGCAACCAATTCTTGGATAGCATCAAAACCGAATAATAACGCACCTAACATGTCTTCTTCAGAAACTTCTTTCGCGCCTGATTCAACCATGTTGATGGCTTTTTTCGTTCCAGCTACTGTCAATTCGATATCGGTTTGTTCTGCTTGTTCTACTGTTGGATTCAAGACGTACTCGCCATTGACCCGACCAACATCAACACCAGCGATCGGTCCGTCAAACGGGATATCTGAAATAGACAATGCTAAAGAAGAACCTAACATTGCCGCCATTGCTGGCGTACAATCTTGCTCAACACTCATTACGATGTTTGTTACTTGCACTTCGTTACGGAAACCTTCCGCAAACATTGGACGGATCGGACGATCGATCAAGCGGGCAGTCAAGGTTGCTTCCGTACTTGGACGTCCTTCCCGTTTGATAAAGCCACCAGGTACTTTCCCTACAGCATACATTTTTTCTTCGTAATTGATTGTTAATGGGAAAAAGTCGGTATCTTTTGCTTCCTTAGATGCAACCGCTGCACTTAGGACAACCGTATCGCCATAACGAACCAATACAGCTCCGTTTGCTTGTTTGGCTAATTGGCCAACTTCTACTTCTAATGGGCGGCCGCCCCAAGTTGTTTTGAATACTTGTTTTTCTGTCATGTTCTGCTCCTTTTCATCGGATCCCAGCAAGTCACTACTAAACAAATGAAAAAATCGGAATGTCGTTCCGCTGCTTTCATTTGGTTAGTAGGATGCTGCTTACAAGGACCCAAAATTCTTTTTAGCTGCGCTTTTTGATTCACCAGTCAAAAGGCCGCTCTTTCGGTGTTTCACTTTTTAGATGGCTCGAGATCACCTGTCAGACTGCATCAGCTGTTTTAGCCGACACTGCAGTCGCAGTGATTCCGCTGCTTGGTCACTACGCTCGTTTCCCTCGCCTAGTACTATTCGTCATCTGCTCTGTGCGGCTTGCGCCGCTCAGTCGCAGTGATTCATAGCAAAAAAGTGAGATTCGGGTTGAACCTCACTTTTCTTTGTTTGATTAACGACGTAATCCTAAAGCTTGGATTAATTCGCGGTAACGTTGTACGTCTTTTTGACGTAGGTAAGCTAATAAGTTACGACGATGTCCAACTTTTTTCATCAACCCACGGTATGAATGGTGGTCTTTTTTGTGCATACGTGCATGTTCGTTCAAATGGTTGATTTCTTCTGTTAAAACAGCGATTTGAACTTCTGGAGAACCAGTATCTCCTTCATGACGTGCAAATTTGTTGATGATTTCGTTTTTGCGTTCTTTTGAAATTGCCATGTTTTTCACCTCTTTTTCTTTTTCCCCTGCGACTGAGTAAAACGTTGGTGATTCGTTAAACCAAGTAACAGGTACTGTGCTTTTCACACGTAATTACTTTACTTGATTCTAAGGAAAAAAGCAAGTTTATCCACCTATTCTTTTCGTTTCTTTTGAAAGCTCCTCCAAAACTTATGTTATACTTAGGATACTACTCTATCTAAAGGAAGTGTAAGGATGAGCGTTCTTTCCCGAATCGAGAGCATGAAAAATGAATTATCGCTTTCTGAGAAGAAACTCTTCGCATTCATGGAGGCCAATCCTGAAAAAGTGCCGTCGATGACTGCGAGTCAATTAGCAGAAGCCACTGGGATCAGTGCGCCGACTGTCGTACGCTTTGCGAAAAAAACCGGCTTTGCTAGTTTGACAGATTTAAAAATACAATTATCTGCGGAATCCGGCTTGCGCCAAAATGCCAATGAAAACTTGGGCTATGCCGATGTTGAATTAAATGAGCCCTTTCATGCCATCACTTCTAAATTAAGCCACAATGCACAGGTGACTATGAATGAGACGGCCCAATTGTTAGAAGAACAGCTGATGTTGGCTGCCGCTGAACTGATCGCGACTCGTGAGCGAATCTTTGTCTGCGGGATCGGTGCTTCTTCATTGATCGCACAAGATATCCAACAAAAATGGACCCGTTTAGGCAAAATCGTCGTGTTTGAAAATGACTACAATCTCTTGTTGCCGCAACTCGTCAAAAACGAGAAAAAAAGTCTCCTCTGGGTCATTTCCAACAGTGGACACACGCCTGAGATGGTTCACTTAGCAGAAATCGTTAAAAATCTTGGCGTCCCGATTCTGTCACTCACCCGATTTGGCAGTAATCCGTTAACAAAGTTGGCGGATGTTCCCCTGCAAGTGTCCCGTTCCAAAGAAGCCAACCAACGTAGTGCTGCTACGAATTCGATTATCGCCCACCTATTGGCGGTCGATGTCCTTTTCTATGTCTTTTTAAGCAAGAATGAAAAGCTGGCACGCAATATCTATGCCTCACGCCAAGCCATTGCCGATTTTCGTGAGAAGTATTTATAAAATATTCATAGCCAAAGAAGTCCGCAGGAAAGTTTTCCTGCGGTATTTTTTCTTCTAAGGACACTTTGATCAATCAAGGGCATTCTTGGCAGCTACTTCTGCCAACCAAAAACTGGACGCTTTGGGATAACGCTTGAAGTCATTTTTCAAATCCACTCGATAAAACCCATAACGGTTTTTATATGCGTTCAACCAGCTCCAGCAATCCATAAAGGTCCACATATGGTAACCGAAACAAGGAGACCCGTCTTCGATTGCATGATGCAGCTGACGCAAGTGGTCTTCAACAAAGGCGATCCGATACGTATCATTGACCTGCCCCGTGGCGTCCATGAACCGTTCTTCCTCAGATGCCCCCATGCCATTTTCGGAAACAAACCATGGCATGTTTTGATAGTCATTCTTTAGACGCATCGCGATATCGTAAATCCCTTCTGGATAGATTTCCCAGCCGCGATGAGGATTGATTTTTTTCTCTGGCCAATCGTACCCACGAAATAACTGACGTGGCTCAAAGGGACCGGATGCTGCCTTCTGCGGAAGTGGTGCTTGGATCCGCAACGGTTGATAATAATTGCAACCAATAAAATCTACGGTATTTTCGCGAAAAATTTCCGCATCTGTTGCTTCATATTCAGGGGACAATTGATGCTCCTTGAATAAGCTCGTTAGTTTTTCAGGAAATTGTCCATAAACGACACAGTCCAAAAAACTGCGAATATACAAGAGATCTGCCCATTCAGCGGCTTCTCGATCAGCCGCTTCTTGACTTTTTGGATAAACAGGTGACAAATTCAAGATGATACAGATTTCTCCATCAGGAAGTGCGATTTTACGAAACTCGGCAACTGCCTTCGCATGGGCTAACAAGGTATGATAACCAACTTGAATTGCCCGCTTGAAATCACGCACTTGCGGCCAATGAGCATCTCCGTAATACCCACATTCAATATGCACCAATGGTTCATTAAAGGTCGCCCATTTTTTCACTAAATCGCCAAATTGTTCAAAAGCAGTTTTTGCATAAAATGCAAAATGGTCCACGGATTCCCGCGCCTCCCAGCCTCCTTTTTCCATCAGCCACCAAGGCATGTCAAAATGAAACAAATTAATGATCGGTTCGATGCCTTGATCCAGCATTTCCTGAAAATATGCCCGATAAAACCGGACTGCCGTGTGATTCAATGTTTTTCCATCTGGTAATAAGCGGGTCCATGCAATCGATGTCCGATAGGAATTCAAGTTCATGGCCTTCATGTTTGCTACGTCTTCCCGGTATTGATAGTAGGTATTTGAGGTGTCGCTTGGTCCGACACCATCGTAAAAGCGTGACGGCTCCAACTCAAACCATTTGTCCCATGTAGAGGGACTTTTGCCGTCAACCACTGCGGCCCCCTCGGTTTGCGGTGCTGACGCGGCCGCTCCCCATAAAAAGTTTTTTGGAAATTGAATCATTCTTTTGCTCCTTTCTGAATTACCTGCCACGTGCGGTCAGGGTTGGACCGTTGAAATACAAATCGATACTGCTGACCTGCTGTTTCGACTTCCAGACAAAACGATGTTGTTTCTTCCAAGGAAATTGCCAGCTGCTGCAATGATGCTTCACCGATCACGAGTTGAAAAGTTGCTTGTCCTTGACTAGGCACCCATACTTTTTGAAAGCCGCATAAGACTTTTTTCCTCGGCACATATGCTTTTGTATACTCTTTTAGATAGCATTGGACCACTTCTTTACCAGACACAGTAGAATGATTTTCAAGTGTGCCACTGACGATAATGCCTTCCCCTGCATATTCAGCCGAAACCGAGCTGCAAATAAAAGAGGCATAACTAAGCCCATAACCAAAAAAATATACTGGTGCGCCTTTTTGATCGAGGTAGTCTTTTTGAAACGCTGTGTTGCGATAATTATAACAGACAGGCAGTTGTCCAACTGTATCAGGAATAGAAACTGCTAATTTCCCACTAGGTACCGTTTCGCCAAAAAGGATCCGAGCAATCGCTTCCCCTCCATATTGGCCGGGATAGCCAGCGTAAAGCACCCCATCGAACAAGTCTTTCAAAGGAGCTAAGCAATGCGGTCGACCGGAAATCACGATCCCAATCAGCGGCTTTTTACTCTTCTTCAACGCAAACAGTAAATCCAACTGGCATTGCGGCAAATCGAGGGTAGCCAAGTCGATGTTTTCTCCACTGGTCATTTCCTGAGATCCCCTTAAGGCGGCACCGTTTTTGTCAAAATCCGTTGTGAAATCACGGGCACTGGAGCCGCCGATCGTCACTAAGACGACATCCGCTTTTTCTGCAATCTGACAGGCTTGCCTTCGTTGAGCCAGTGTGCCACTAGAGATTTCGCAGCCTTTCTCGTAGAAGAAGTCAGCTTGATGCGTACTTAAACTGGTCAAACCTTCCCAAAGGGTCGTACATGTTGTTTCTTCCTTGAATGGCGTATAATCCCCCAGCTGATGATAGAGCTGTTTAACGTGAGGACCGATGACGGCAATCTTTTGTCGCGTTTTCTTCAAAGGCAAAATACCATTGTTCTCTAGTAAAACAATCGATTCCTCCGCCAATTTCAAGGCAACTTGTTGCGCCTTTTCTTTACGGGGCAATGAAACACGGGGCGTTGCTTCTTTAAACAAGCCAAGTTTTTCTTTCAAAAGAAGCACACGACGGACTGCATCATCGATCGCCGTTTCCGCAAGTAGCCCCTCAAGGACAGCTTCTTCTAACACTGGGAAAACTTCATCCCATAAACTAACATCCACACCGCTGGTCAAGGATTTGGCGGCCGCTTGTGGGTGGCTCCCCAGCCAGTCAGCAATCCGATCCAGCCCACACCCATCGGCCATCACAATTCCCGTAAAGCCACTTTCTTCTCGTAAAACATCTTGCAGCAAATAAGCATTGGCATGGCACGGAACACCATCTAGATCATTGTATGCAGCCATACACCCCAAGGCCCCAGCAGCAATCCCCGCTTTCATTGGTGGCAGATGGATCTCGCGGAATTCCCGATCACCGATTGCCACTGGCCCTGCATTGTGTCCCCCCATTCCTGCACCTTGGGCAGCAAAGTGCTTTAACACCGCTAAAACGTTCTGTTTTTCAATCGTTGCTTTTGATCCTTGTAACCCTCTGACGGCTGCTTTGGTAAATCTGCTGGTTAAAAACGGATCTTCACTGAAACATTCTTCTGTTCGCCCCCAACGCGGATCTCTAGCAATGTCCAATGCGGAAACCAAGCCAACATGGGCTCCTTTTGCCCGAATCTCTTGAGCAGTGATAGTTTGGGCCGCTTGATACAGCTCTGGATTCCAACTAGAACCAACACTAAAATTGACCGGAAACGTCGTCGCTTCTAAACCTTGGTGCCCGTGAGGACACTCTTCACTGAGAAGGGCCGGAATCCCCAGCCGAGTGTGCTCCTGCAAATAAGTTTGAATCATAAGGGATAGCTCATAGGACTCCGTGGTCGTCAGGCCTGTTTGCTGATTTCTACCTGACCAAGGATCAGCTCGAAACACGCCGTAAATCCAGCCAAGACTGCCAAAACGAGCTACTTCTTTTTTAAAGGTTTCAGTTAAAATAATTTTTCCATTGTTTTTTTCGTAAACTTCCCAACCATACAGACGCTGATTCAGCTGGCCGATTTTTTCTTTCAATGTCATTTGCCGTAAAAGTGTCTCAATCATATGCTTCTCCATTTCTATTTAGTCTTCTAAATAAAGCATGATGGTCTGGATCTCAAAAGGCTGAAAATGGATTGTGATGCTTCGGGCATCCAGCGGCTCGACCGACAGTTCAGCGACGGTTTCTTCCAAAAGATTCGTTAAAACCGCTTTTTTGATTCTTTTCTGGCAGCGCATTTGACAGGCGGTGGTTTGATTGTGATATTCATACAACCGCACGATCAGTGCCTCTTCATCTTCGGCTTTTTTCACCGTATCCAGTAAGACATTCTTTTGGTCGACTGCTAGAAAAGCATCCCCTGATAGTTGTGACACCCTTGGAACCGTCAGAACGGGAACATTTAATGCCAATGCTTCTTCCATCGTTTGCGCTTCTTGCCAAGTTCCTTCGTGGGCGTACAAGGAATAGGTAAACTCATGAAGGCCTTGATCCGCTTCAGGATACGGATCGATCGGCGATTTAATCAAAGAAAGCCCGATTTTTTGATAATCCGTATTGAACCCATATTTCGAATCCGTCAAAATACTAACCCCATAATTCCCTTCTGAGAGATCTACCCATTTTTGTCCACAGCTCTCAAAACGTGCTTGGTCCCATGTCGTGTTTTGATGCACAGGCCGTTTTACCTGCCCGAATTGAATATCAAACGTTGCTTCCAATGTGTTAACATCAATCGGCATCAATGCCTTTAACAGCAGTTGATGCTGGTGCCAATCAACCGCTGTTTCAAAATCGATTCTTCCCGTGCCATGGTAAAAATGCAGCCATTGCGTAATAAAAGAATCTTCAAACTGACGTTTGATCTTCAAGGTATCGCGAATCTCCCCTTGCTCAACAACCTCAGCTGAGAGAACTTGCTTCACAGGATAAGGCTTCTTCTGGTAATAAATATCAATGTCCCACGCATCATAATCCATTGGCAGATCTTCGTAAGCCACTAACTGATTCAACCGCTCTCCTTTTGGCACGATCTCTCGCTGCTGCCGTTTGTCAAATAAAGAGATGATGTCAAAGTGTTCGTCAAAAATCACTTTAAAATCAACCGTTTCAAACGATTCCTCCAGCCGCATTGCCACTTGCTTTGATTGAGGCACAGCTGAGACAGGGGTCAGTGTTTTGCAGCTCAATCCAGCCATGGCGGGAATTTTGACTAAGAGCCGGTCATCATGGGTCCGCTGAGTCAGGTAAGCTTCTTTGATCCCTGTCTGATCGTCTAAATAGACCAGACCCGTCCGCTCTTGTCCCAGCGGATTAAAGACATGCCATGACGTAGCTTCGGCTGCTTGCATTGCTGGAATCAAAGCTTCGATCAGCTTGCAGCCTTTATCAAAGAGCTGTTGATACTCTTGATCCGTCTGATCATAAACTTCTTTGATCGAGCTTCCCGGCAGAATATCGTGGAATTGATTAAATAGCAGCTGTTTCCAAAGTTGTTCTAATTCAGCTTGCGGATAACGATTGATTGCACAAATACTATAAAGTTTTTCAATCGTCTGTAAGAAAAATTCTCCTTGGCGATTGGCCTTCTTGTTTTTGCCAATCGAAGTCAGTGTTCCACGATGGTATTCAAAGTACAATTCGCCGTACCAGACTGGGCCAGATTTTTCCTTAAAAGAATCTGCCAGTCGATCAAAAAAGCCCCCCACATGATTGCCAGTAATCGTCGGCATATCCGGCAATGTCTTTTGCAGCCGTTTCTGGACTTCTAGCATCTCTTTCGTCGGGCCTCCGCCACCGTCACCGTACCCATAGGCAATCAAAATTTCGTCGTGCTGATCTTTTTGCTGATAACGTTCAAAACTGCCTTTGATCGTGTAAGGATCTAGCAATCCATTATACGTCGTATAATAATCTCTTGGACTGTATCCTTCACTGATGGTGGTAATAAAATGCGTCAAAACGCGGCTGCCATCAATTCCTTGCCAATAGAAGGAATCATAAGGAATTTGATTGAACTGGTTCCATGACAGCTTCGTCGTCATAAAGTAGGGCGTATTTGTTTTGCGTAAAATTTGCGGCAAGGCGGCTGAATAACCAAAGACATCCGGTAGCCATAAGATGCGGCTATCGACTTGAAATTCCTCTTTCATAAACCGTTTGCCATAAAGGATCTGACGAACCAGCGATTCCCCTGAAGTCAAATTGCAATCGGCTTCCACCCACATCGCCCCGTCAACTTCCCATCTTCCTTCTCGAATTTTTGCTTTCATTGCTGCGTACAGTTCAGGATAGTGGGTTTTCATGGAATAGTATAGTTGTGGTTGGCTTTGAAAAAACGTATAATCTGGATACTCCTCCATCAATTTCAGGACCGTTTGGAAACTGCGCTCGCCTTTTTCAATAGCTTGCTGTGCCGTCCAAAGCCACGCCAGGTCGATATGGGTATGACCGACAGCTGTCACTTTTTGTTTTGGTGTATGCGCTGGTAAGTAACATGACGCAAGCAGCTGCTTTGCTTTTGCGAGACTTTCATAGAATGCCGCTGAGTAGGGCGTACGAAAATCCAAGATATTGGCGACTTGACCAAGGACTTGTTGATAAAATGCTTCGTCACCGCCAAACGCACGAATGGCACGCCAACTATCAAACAGGGCATAACAATCAAACCAGAGTTCATTGACGACAGGATCCAATGCCAATAAGTTGATATGCAGTGGGAATGGTTTATCGGAACGGCCCGAGAACAGATCAATCTTCAGTTTGACTGCTTTTTGTTGATATCCTTCAGCCAAAGTGACCTCTCGATGGTTGACATCGATAGCTTGGACATAGGTATCGTCCAAATAAATTTTGATTTGGGGATTGGTGGTGTTGTCCCACTCTGAGAGACTTGAATAGACTTGTAAGACACAAGGATTCCCTACCCAGTCAGCGGGAACTTGAAAGCTGCCTTTCAACTGATAATAGGTGTTTTTTTCTCCGAAATAACTCCCTTGTTCATACGGTACCCAATCCTCTTGCTTTAAAAAAAGCAGGTCTATTGGCTGTTGATAGCGTACACGGTACTGTTTTAATTTGTAGAAAATTTTTCGGATGCGTTCAAACTCGTAAGGCTGCATAACTCTCATTTTTCTTTTGACTCCTCTATCTATTTTTTGAAAAAAAACGGGTGGAGATTGATTGTCTCGACCCGTTTCCCTTATCGTATGATATTAGTTTGCTTTCCAGCGGTCATAGGCCGTTTGATAGACTTCGACATATTCGTCAATGCCCATTGCTTCGATCGTTTTCACATAATCGTCCCAATTGTCTAATGGCTCGACACCTGTGATAAACTTCGCTTCCATTTGTTCTACATAAGTTGTCAAATCAGTGGCAGTGGCTGCTACTTTGTCATTTTCTTCAATCGTTAAATACAGTAGCGGGAATGGTACTTCAGCGATGTCTTCCATCTTTTCTGCCGTTTCTTGTGCAACCCAATCACTAAAACGAGTATCTGGTTCTTCATCAGCCGTTTTGCGGATATGGTATTCACCTGTTGTATCAATGACAATGTTTGGTGTAGTCAATCCATACGCCGGCGTGATTTTGCCGCGTTCGTCTTCCGTGTTGTCTGTATCAATGCCATCCACATAAACCCGGACTTTTTCGCCATCCGCATTTTCTTGGTACTCCCAAAGAACACCTTCTGGCCCTTGTTCAATATATTTTGTGCCTTCTTCCGAATAGAAGTAATCCACCCAACGCATGGAAGCTTCTGGGGAAGGATTGACATTGGTCAATGCAAAAGTTCCCCGAGAGATTCGTGGACTGCCAGGAATCTTGGCTTCTGGTGCCCATTCAGAGGTCAACGGTTGGAACATCGGATCGTTCATCGCCTCTGCCTCACTGCGACCAGTAGTAAAGAAGCTGAAATAGTCGGCAAAAAGCCCTAGTTGATTGTTTTCACCCTTCGCTTTTTTCTGCTCATCGGACTGTCCATAAACTTCTTTATCCAGTAATCCTTCATCGTACAGTGTATTCATGTATTCCAAGAATGCTTTGTAGTTTTCTGATGTCGGTGTGTAGGAGACCACATCATCGTCCACTTGAATCCCGCGAGTCCGTAAGCCAAAGGCGGCCATCAACCAAACACGTGTCGAGTTCATATCGACATCCGTCAATGGAATCTCGTCTGCTTGACCATTTCCGTTAGGATCTTCGTCTTTGAAACGCGTCAACAATTCTTGCAGTTCCTCTGTGGTTTTCGGCAGTTCTGATACACCTAAATTATCTAGCCACGTGCCGTTGTACCACATCGGGCCTTGCCACCAGATTGAAGTCGCATTCCGAGAGATCATTGGTAAGGAGTAAATGTGCCCATCTGGCGTGGTGATCGATTTCAAGATTGAGGGATCTTCTTGCGTCAGTGCATAAAGATTTGGCATGATTTCTGGCGTGATATACTCCTCTAAGGGAAGTAAAATCCCTTGTGAACCGTAATCGATCTCCATCGAAGCCGTCAGTGCTTGCGAACCAGCACCGTAAACGATATCCGGCAAGTCGCCGGAAGCAAAGGCTAAGTTCAGTTTCGTACTAAAGTCAGCCGATGGCGGTGTCGTATAAGTCAGTTTGATACCGGTTTTTTCTTGGTAATCCTGTAGCGTCGGCATGTCTTCCCACTCGGCCATTCCCACACCTGGTGCCATGATATTCAAGGTCAGCTCTTCGCCTTCTTTGATGATTGGAAATTGGCTGTCATGATTGATAGCAACCTCTTTCTTTTCTCCAGTTCCCTCATCTGATGAATTGCCGCAGGCACCCAAGACGAGGGTACTGCATAAAGCGACACCCGCCATTCGTAAAAGTTTCTTTTTTAATCCCATTTTCTTCCTCCTTTGATTTTTTTATCCTTTAATTGAACCGACCATCATGCCCTTGACAAAATACTTTTGTAAGAACGGATAGACGATGATTACCGGTAACGAAGAAACGATCATGACACCGTACTTGATGACTTGAGCGAGTTGCTGTTTGCTATATAGCATGTTCGCCATTTCTGAAGTCACATTGCTGACGGTATTTGAAGACATATCTTGAAGAATCAAAATTTCTCTTAAAATCATCTGCAGCGGGTACATCGATCGATCAGAAAGATAGATCAATGCGTTAAAGAAGCTGTTCCAATGTCCGACGCCATAGAACAAAGCCATTACCGCAATGATCGGCGTTGATAATGGTAAAACGATCTGCATGAATAGACGAAAATCGGAACAACCATCCACAATCGCTGCTTCTTCCATCTCTCGCGGAATTGTGGATTGAAAAAACGTTCGTGTGACAACCACATTGTAAACCGAGACGGCCCCTGGAATCACCAGTGCCCAAACGGTATTCAGCATACCTAAGCTGCGAATCAGCAAATAGCTGGGAATCAAGCCACCAGACAGGAACATGGTAACCAGCATAAAATTGGTGAAGGCCCGTCGCCCATAAAAATCTTCTCGCGATAACGCATAGGCACAAGGCAAGGTTACCAAGAGATTGATCGATGTTCCTAACACTGTATAGTAGATCGTGTTCAAATAGCCACGCCAGATACTGCTGTTGCCCAATAATGTTCGATAGCCTTCGAAGGTGATTCCTTTTGGTAAAAGCCACATTTCACCTGAGTTTACCAGATGCGGATTTGAGATCGAAGCGCTGACGATATAGATCAGCGGATATAAAACGATCAGCAATGAAATTGCTAAAAACACATAAACAAAAATCAAAAAGATTTTATCAGCACGGGTATCTTTTATTAAAGAAGATGTTTTCACTTTTGGTCCTCCCTCCTACAATAGACTAGAATTGCTTAAACGTTTGGCAATATGATTGACTACGATCAACAATACGGAATTGATCAATGAGTTAAATAGGCCGACTGCCGCAGCAAAACTGTACTGCGCATCTAACAGCCCTTGCTGGTAAACAAAGGTCGCAATCACATTCGAGGATTGCATATTCAAAGGATTCTGCATCAAGATGATTTTTTCAAACCCAACTGACATCAAGCTGCCGAAGCTCATGATCAATAAGATCACCATCGTGGGCATGATCGTTGGAATATTGATATACCAAACGCGTTGCAGACGAGAAGCGCCATCGATCGTTGCCGCTTCGTGCAGTTGCGTATCGACTCCAGATAGGGCTGCCAGATAAATCACAGACCCCCATCCCGTTCCTTGCCAAACTCCGGACAGGACATAAATCGTTTTAAACCAACGAGGATTGGTCATAAAGCTGATCCGCTCGAAACCCAAAAATTCTAATAGGTGATTGATGATCCCTGTTGAGGGAGATAAGAAAGCAATGACCATACCAACCATGACCACCACAGCAATAAAGTTTGGGGCATAGGTGACTGTTTGGGTAATCTTTTTAAACGGGCCGTCTTTGATCTCATTCAAAGCCAATGCCAGGATGATCGGCAGCGGAAAACCGACAACCAATGAATAGATACTGATTCCTAAAGTATTTTTGATGAGTTCCCAAAAATAATAGGAATCGAAGAAACGTTGAAAATGTTTAAATCCAACCCAAGGACTTCCCAAAATCCCTAATGAAGGCATATAATCCTTGAATGCAATAATGATTCCATACATCGGTCCATAAGAGAAAATCAAAATAATCAAAAATGCTGGCAACACAAACAAGTACAATTGCCGATTTTTCTTGATCTTCATTTTTATATCTTGTTTCTTTGTTTTAGGTACTGAAACGGTTTGTCTGATTGGCGCTGTTTCCATTCTTCCTCCTCCTTGCTTGGTGTTAGCCTTATCATGAATTGTATTCGCTTTCAAATCAATGTGTATTTTTTTCCCTATGTGTCGAAACGCGAATCCCAACTGCCCCAACGTTCGGCTGACTGATATCCGACCATAAGAGGTACGGTTCGGTAGCGTTTTTATAGACTGGTAACGCTTTTTTAGTGGCTAGATCAATTAGCTCGTCTTCTTCAGTTGCGCCGATCTCTGTTAAAGGAATCTGTTCGCAAGCGCCTGCAGCGATACTGCGAAATGCAAAATGAGCCTTGCCCTCTTTTTGATAGGTCAAATGCCATTCATTTGGCCAAGCTATTGGTTTCGCCCGCGTTTCATAGATACCTTCACCATATAGCGCCAACCAATTGCCGATTTCTTCTAAGCGTTGGGTCTCTTCGAATGTAAATTCGCCATCAGGTGTTGGGCCGACACCTAAAATCAAATTTCCCCCTTTGCTGACTACCTCAATCAAGGTTTCCAGCAGTTCTTGGCTGCTCTTGAAGGTATCATTCGGCACATAGCCCCAATCATTCCCAATCGGGATATTGCTTTCCCAAACTTTTTTAGGAATTTCTGCTAATGCAGGAATTTTGCGTTCTGGTGTCACATAGTTTTCATGACGGCCACCCATCATTCGATCAACGATGATCAATTCCGGCTGTTTCTCACGTGCAATCTCAGCTAAACGATCCATTTGTAGGTCTTCTTTTCCTTGCCCGCACCAACCGGCATCTAGCCAAAGAAAATCGACTTTTCCGTAATTGGAAGTAATCTCTACAATCTGACGATGCACAAATGACACATAGCGCGCCCAGATTTCTGGGTGAAGGTGGGTGTCATAGCTGGCATGACGGCCTTTGACGGTATCATCATCCAACCAGTAAAAAGGAGAATACCAGTCAGCTTTAGAATAGTAGGCTCCTGTTGCAATCCCTGCTTCTTGAAACGCCGTAAACACTTCTTGTAAAATATCGCGTTTAAAGGGACTTAATTTCCCACCGATTTTAAACTCTGATTCCATAGTATTGAACATCGAAAACCCGTCATGATGCTTTGTCGTGAACAAACAGTACTTAAATCCTGCATCCTTACAGATCTTGGCCCATTTGCGGGTATCCAGCTTCTTCGGCTCAAATTGATTGATCAACTGCCAATAATCCAAACGTAGTGCTTCGATAGTTTCTCGATAGGGCTGGTTTTCTCTTGCCCATTCATCTTTTTCAGATAATTGCCATGATTCAACGATCCCCGCTTCGGCATACAGCCCATAATGGAAGATCACTCCGAATTTCAAGTCTTGAAACCATTCCAGACGCTGCTTGAGCATTTCTGTTTCTGGGACCCACGCTGCTTGCTCTCTCTCCTTGGCTTCTTCAATATCGCCGCGAATTTTTGTCATACATTTGCACTCCTTTCTTTGTTCTAAATGTAAGCGAAAAAAAGTCCATCTAACAATATGTAACTTTTTTCACTGTGTTAAACCAAGCAAGAGCGTTTGTAAAATTTGTAATGAAGAAAGCTTCCTTCCATAAAAACGTGAGGAGAAATAAAGCGGGTCAAACATATTTGCTGTGTTTTTCCTGTATGAGATGTGTGGTTTTTTTCATCCATGCCCACTATCCATGGATCAATGGTACGATAAGGGCAACAATTAAAGCGGATACAATATGGTTATCCGTAAGAAAGTGAGGATCTTATGAAACAATCCAATGGTCTTTATCATGTTTCCTATCAAGTCGGTGAATGGCTCCTCCATTGCCTAAAATTGCAGTTTCTTTGGTTCTATTGGGTTTTGCGATACGGGATATTTTTAGGGATTTTTCCTGCCACCGCTACGATCATTCAAGCTTTTTTCGACAGTTTCCAAAAAAAGGGACGACCAGCGGCTTTGAAGTCTTGGTTCAGAACTGTCGTGAAAAAAAATTTCCGTCGCGCCAATCAACTAGGAGCCATGCAAGTGGGTTTGCTGCTTTTCTTATGGCTAGAATTGCGCATCTCTAGTACCTTTATCCAAAATAGCTTGATTCACTTTTTTTTGCTGCTGTTGTTTATCAGTGCCCTTTTGTTCAGCTTGTATCTGCTGCCAGTGTATTTGCGTTATGACTTGCCCCTTCTTCACTATTTTAAGCAAGCAGTAATACTGATGGTTATCAGTGTTCCCCAAACGATTGCGATGATTTTGGGAATCTTAGTAACTACAATCATTTTGACTTTTTTACCGATTTTATTAGTCATCGGCTTTGTTCCTTTTTTCCTTTTTCCCAATAGTTGGTTCTCTTTTCAAGCGATCCAACGTTCAGAATCATTGCTGATAAAAGAAACTTAAGAAGGGACGTTCGTAATGAAAGACATTTTTATCCAAAGTAATGAAAATCTTGATGATTTTTTTAGTCGCATACTACCGGAACTCGCGTTGCGAGAATCACCGCAAGGGCATCCATTACAGCTGATTCAACGGCCCGGTTCTCTGAAAATTTGCCACGGTCCGCTAGAAACAATCATTTACTATCAAGAAAAAGCCCATTTGTTTCGGGCGTTGACCTTGTGGTTGCATGAGGACCGCCCTGTCTATATCCTGGAGGAACACCCTCATTTTGAAGCAATTGGACCAATGATCGATTTGTCCCGCAATGCAGTAATGACCGTTGAAAAACTGCAACGCGTTATTCTATTGACAAGCAAGATGGGGCTTAATCACCTCATGCTTTATATGGAAGACACTTATGAAATTCCAGAGTATCCTTATTTTGGTCATTTACGAGGCCGTTATACACAAGTTGAGTTAAAGAAGCTTGATAGCTATGCGCAATCTATAGGTGTAACTTTGATTCCGGCGATTCAAACATTGGCACACTTAACGAATCCCTTAAAATGGGGATTTGCTAAAAACATTCGGGACACGGAAGATATTTTACTGGTGGGAGAAGAAGAAACGTATACCTTTTTGGAAGCAGCGATCCGTTCGATCCGTTCGTGTTTTACGACGGATCAGCTACACATTGGCATGGATGAAGCTCACCAATTGGGGAAAGGAAAATATTTGGTATTGCACGGTTTAAAAGACCGTTTCTCGATTATGGCCGAACATCTGCAGCGGGTAGCTGTGCTTTGTCAAAACGTGGGTTTTAAGCCGATGATGTGGAGCGATATGTTTTTTAGGATCGGTGCACCTACTGGTGATTATTACGATCCAGACGTGTGTTTTCCAACAGAATTGTTTACTGACCTTCCTGCTGTCAAAATGGTTTACTGGGATTATTACCACCATGATCATGCCTCTTATCAGCGAATGTTTGCGAAACATCGGGAATTAAAACAGCCGATCGTCTTTGCTGGAGGTATCTGGACTTGGAACGGTTTGGCGCCGAACTATGGCAAAAGTTTCGCCACCATGCGTCATGCCTTGCAAGCCGCCAAAGAAAACGATGTCCAAGAAGTCTATGCCACACTTTGGGGCGACGACGGAGCTGAAACACCGTTGATTGCTGCGCTACTAGGTTTACAATATTTCAGTGAAGCGCAGTTTGGAAACGACCTTTCGTTAGAGAAATTAAATGAAAAATTCCAGCTCTTTCACGAGTCAGTTAGTAGCGATTTCTTGCTGCTTGATCGTTTTGATCAAACTGCAGGTGTACCAGAAAACAATCCTCACGGAGAAAACCCCAGCAAGCTACTGCTCTACCAAGACTTGCTGTATGGTTTGTATCAGGAAAACTTAACCGATCTTTCTTTAGCATCCCACTATCAAACATTGGCTCAAGAGTTGGCAGCTGTGAAATCAACACGGGACACACAAACGATGTTTGCCTTTTATCAGCAGCTGGCTGATGTTTTGGCACAAAAAGCTTGTATTACCGACCAAATCACCAGTGCCTATAAAAGCAAGGACTTCACGGAATTGCGCCAAGCAGTCGATGAGCTCAGTGTCTATAAATCCGCCTTGCAATCCCTTTATGAAGCCCATCGTAAAGTCTGGTTTGACTGGAATCGACCTTTCGGTTTTGAGAGTATCGATCTGCGCTACGGCGCCTTGCTGATGCGCTGCGACACGACACTCTGGCGGCTTACTGCCTTCTTGGACGGGGAGCTCGATACTTTGGAAGAATTGACTCAACCGTCCTTACCAATGGTGACCCCTTTCAGCGGCAACACTTCTGTGGGTCGCAATTTATTTCATGGAATCTATAGTGCGGGGAAAATTTCTGATGTTTAAAAGAAGGAGTGAGAAATTATGAAAACATCCTTGCTGCGCCGAACCATCATCGTGAGTTTGCTGGCTGTTGTTAGCCTATTCTTTCTCTATTTTCTAACAACCGATTCTTCTGCTCCAGTTCATGCCCAACCTTCAGAAAAACTGGAGATGACAGGTAATATTACAAATCAAGCAGCGGCGGAGGCTTGTTTGGCAGTGCTGAAAGAAAATTTACAAGCAGCCTCTGACCAAGATGCGACAGCTTATGCCGCCACGCTCGTGGCAGCGGCGCGAGCAGAGACGAGCCAAGAATTGGCTGCTTTTTTTGCAGAAGAACAGCTGCAGCACACGCTGCTTTCTTTTGAAGTCGTTAAACAAGAGACAGGATCCATGCTGGTCGCGGCGCAGCAGAAAACGATCAGCCCAAAAGATTCTTCCTACCGTGATCACATCACAGAGGCTTACCATACTTTCGTTAAGGAAGCAGATGGCTGGAAAATTCAAGAAACAGTCATGACGAATACAGAATTTCTTTAAGTGAGTGAAAAAGGAGTGATTTTTAATGAGAACGTATAAGAATTGGCCTGCCAACTACCCTGATCCAAACTGGTTCCTCCATGATCGGTTTGGCTTATTCATCCATTTCGGCCTATTCAGTATTGGCGCTCGACACGAATGGTTTATGACGACAGAAAAAATTGAACCCACCACCTATCGCGAGAACTATTTTTCTCAGTTTGATCCTGATCTTTTCAACGCGGAGGAATGGGCTCAAACCGCAAAGAAGGCCGGTTTTCAATACATGGTCTTCACGACGAAACATCATGAAGGCTTTGCCCTTTGGGACACCGCGCTCAGCGACTACAAAGTAACCAACACCCCATTCAAGCGAGACCTCTTAGCAGAACTGCTGCCGGCATTTCGCAAGGTAGGCATTAAGGTCGGACTGTATCATTCGCTGATCGATTGGTATCATCCAGATTTCACGCTCGACGGCCTGCATCCGCAACGAGAGACTATTCAAGCCCGTCAAGCCAATGACCAGCGGGACATGCGCCGTTATCAAGATTTTTTGGCTGGTCAAGTCACCGAACTATTGACCAATTATGGAACCATCGATTATATGTGGTTTGATTTTCCTTATAGCCATCGAGATTGGGGCTGGTCAAAAGGCAAGGGTGCAGCCGATTGGGATAGTAAGCGGATCGAAGAAATTTGCCGAAGTCTACAGCCGGAGATGTTACTGAATGATCGTTTGGATTTGGGCCGAGGGATTACCACCCCTGAGCAATTCCAACCAGACAAACCATTAGAAGCGAATGGATTGCCTTTAATATGGGAAGCGTGCCAAACGATGTACGAAACGTGGGGATATGATCGTGATGCTCAGCACTGGAAATCCAGTGAAATGATGACCAAAATGCTGATTGACACAGTAGCAAAAGATGGGAACTTTCTCTTAAATATCGGCCCGAATGCTCGTGGAGAAATCAACTTACCAACTCGCGGCCATTTAGAAGCCATCGGTTCATGGATGCATTATCATCAGCAAGCGATTATCGGCTGTGGTACCAGCACTTTTCAACCGCCTATTGACAGTCGTTACACCCAAAACGGGAATAAACTTTACTTGCACCTCTTCTCCTACCCCTACAAATCCTTGCATCTTCCGGGACTTGCAGGATGCGTGAAGCATATCCGTTTCTTACATGATGGCTCCGAGTTGTTTTATCGAGGATTTGATCCCGAGGAAGTTCTCACGTCAACGGAAGCCATCATCAACAAAGAGGACCTTGTTCTCAGCTTACCCGTCTGCTCCCCAGATGTGTTGGTACCAGTGGTCGAAATCACTTTAAAAGAAATATAAGCGCCTATTGCACTGTACTAAATGAATATTTTATTGATACAAAAACATTGTCCTTACTTTCTTTACAAAAAAATGACTAGAAACTGATCGTTTCTAGTCATTTTTTATGGCTATTTTTTCAAAAACTCCCCAAATTCGCTTATACGAAAGTAGCGAGCTAGCTTGTTGAACAGGTGATGAGAACATGCAAACAAGCTGCGGGATTAATCCTTTTTTAAAGGTACTTACCACGGGAGGGTCAAAGTTCCTTAGACAAATAAAGAACAAGATCGTCATTGTTACAACAAGGCACATTCATCGCACAATTCTGATTATTGAACCAAACACCAGATCCATCTGGAATATAGCCTTGTTTTACATACAGTCTCTGGGCCGATCCATAACCATTGTGTAAACCTACCCCTAATGTCACCACGGCAGCTATTTCTCGTGCCTTTTCTTCGGCTGCTTTTAAAAGCTGACTGCCTACCCCTTGTTTTTGATAAGATTCAAAAACATTAAAATCCACAATTTCTGGGTACAAGCCTTTAAATGGTCCGTGCTTTGCTAGAGGGACCAATGTCAAATACCCGGCAGTTTTGTTGTTTATTTTGGCAAGCAAAATGTATCTCTCCCCCGCTTCTTGCTCGTTTAAATACTCCATCAAGAGCTGCTGGCGAGAAGGCCACCCTTGCTTTAAAAACATTTGATCCATTTCAAGGATATCTTTTTTCTTCAACGGTTGAATGTCTATGATCACTTATTGCTCCATTTCTCCCCTCACTCGGAGTTACGTTCATTTTATCAAAATACTATTGGCTTTTGTTTCACTTGTCGCTAAACTTATTCATCATAAAGAAAACAACAGGGATTGTCAGCGATGTGCCCTTTCACCCAATTCCTCTAACAATCAGCTAAATGTCGCTTCCCACCCATCATAAAGCTTTCGAAATGTCTCTTTTGGTCGATTTGGCTCATTATAAACTTTTTGGCTAATGGCCGTTTGGAGCCAAAAAATCGCTTGGATCACTTCACGACTAGTCTGAGCCTCAGGTACATCCGCCCAGACGGATAAAGCGATCGCCTGTGTTTGGGCAAGCTGTTCCTGTGCAACTTGTTGTCCATTGGCAAACGTCGTCAACTGGAATTCATTGCTGATTTTTTCGTAAGTTGGGTAGGTATACCCTGCCGCTTCTCCTAAGACATAATAGAAAAAATTATCATTGTGATTGATCATGGTATAGCCCTTTTCAAAAAAGACATCCGCCGGCGCCATATTCTGGTTCCAACGGGTCCAATAGGAGATTTGACAATTCTCCGTCAACGTTGTCTGCTCTTGGCGATTCAAGCGGTAAAAACCATCATTCCAGACCCGCACAACAAAGCCGAGACTTTCAACAAAGGCCGCCAGCTCATTGACATAATCAATAAAGACTTCGATTCCGCTGGCTTTTTCCCCATAGCGCTCGCGGGCAGCTTCGATCATTTGTGGAAAGTTTTCTAACTGGTCAAAATCAATAAACTCATCGGCCCCGATGTGAAAATAGGTGCTGTCTTCAAACAGTTGCGCATATTCTCGATAAACTTCCTGAATAAAGGCTACGGCTTCTGAATCCAAAATGTTCAGTGCTCGATCATCACGAGTGCCAGCTGCTGTCGGCAATTGCCATTGAGGTTTTTGTGCTAGGACTTGACGCAAATGACCAGGAGAATCAAAATCAGGGATAATGGCAATTTCATGGTTTTGAGCATACGCAATCAATTCACGAATTTCTTGCTTGGTCAAACATTCTTCCGAAACAATTTCTGGAAATTGCTGGGATTCAATCCGAAAGCCTTCGTTTTCCGAAAAATGAAGTTGCAGATGAGTGAATTGGAAGCAAGCCATGCTGCGGACGATTGCTTTCAAATCAGCTAGCGAATAAAATTTGCGCCCGATATCGATCATCAGACAGCGTTCTTTAAGCGCTGCTATATAGCTTTTCTGTGCTAATTGACCCGTCGCCTGATCTCGGCCATATTTGGTTAACGCGTAAAAGGCATGTTCTGGCGAGGACACACTGATTGTTTGGTTTTCAAATCGAAAATCAGCATCCAGCTGCGGATCGATCACTATTTTCGGTAACGGATCTTTCGCCGACTGCCAACCTATTTCCTCAAAAAAGACGGCTGCTCGTTGCTGAACTTTTGTCAAATCAACTTGTTTGTTCATCTCATTTTCCCCCATACTTTCAATAATTTCTCATTTTTTGGTTCATTTCACGGTATTGCCCTGGTGTCACACCAACTATTTTTCGGAACTTTCTCGTATAATTGGAAACATCATAATACCCATTGTTGCGAATAATTTCTTTGATTGGCAAATCTGTTTCAATCAGTTCCTCTTTGATTTTTTTCAGTCTTAGTTCTTGAATATATTTGGAGAAGGTTTTGCCGCTTTCTTTTTTTACAAAACGGCTGACATAAGAGACAGAAACACCAACCTCCTCTGCCACCGATTCCAAGGAGAGCTGTGAGGAATGGTAATTTTCTTGGATAAAACTGAAGATTTTCTCATTCATTTCCGACTCGTCATCCAGCGGCTGTTTCTGCACCTTCGTGCAAATCTGCTGGGCAATCGTTAACAAGGCAGACTGCAATTGATTCAAGCTGTTGAAATCAGCACTTTCAGAAGCGGTATGCAGTACTTCTGCCCCCACCAATTCACCGCCGACTTGCGCGATCGTATTCAACAAGTAGTAGCCATACATTTTTTGGACACGAGGCGAAGTCTGTTTACTCTCGCCTTCTTCGATCAACCGCTGGATCGTTTCACTGGCAATCTCAATATTTCCTTGATTCAAGGCTTGGATCAATTTTAATTTTTGATTGTCTGGGTAATTGATTGGCAAATGATTGGTCTCTTTGGAAAGCTCCGCATAGTAGCTGATTTGCTTGCCTTGACTCCCTTGATTTTCCAGTGCTGCCAACCCTTCGATATAGGATTCATTGATGGCGGTTAGTTGATCGACCGTCATACCGACACCCATTGTGGGTGTTAGGGAGATCGCATGGGTAATTTTTTCCGCAATGGCATCCACAATTTCTTGTTGTTCTTTGCCATCAACAAACCCTACGGTCAAGGCTAACATTTCTTTGGATAAAATTTCCGTCGCATATGCCGTATAATCCGCCTCTTTGATTTCCTCGATATAATCGATCAGAAATTTTTTATCTCCTTGCTTGGCTTTGGAATCCACAGTTTTCGTATCGATGGCGATCACAAAGTAATTTGACTTAGGAAAGCAGACATGAACCGCTTCTAAAAGCAAAGCCAGTTCTTGCTCGGACCGAAAACGTCCGCTCATTAATTTGCGCAGCACTTGCTCTCTGGCATGAGGTGTTTGCAGGCGGACTTCCTGATGTAGTTCTTGGTGCTCAACCAAAAATGCCGCCAAGGTATTATGGACATCATCCATCGAATGAAGGGTCATTTTGGGGTCCCGATGAAACTCCTGAACCAGATTTTCGATTTTGCGAATTGGGCGATAACTACGTAACCCAAGCATCACGACTGCAGTGATACCCGTAAATAATATGGCGATAAATACTAGGACGAACTGCTCTTGTACACGGTTGACCGATGCCAGCGCTTGATTCGGATTAGCAACGGCTACCACTGAAATATTCAATTCATTATTGGCAATCGCTTGAACAAAATACGTTGATTGTTCAAACCGCATTCGTCCTGTTTGAATGCCTTTTTTCATGCGTTCGGGATGATTTAAAAAGCGCGCTAACTCATCATTGGTGGTACTGGCTAATAACTGGTACTCATCATTGATAATATAGGTGTTACTGATCCCATCGTTATTGCTGAGATCAAGAATTCTCTTCAAATTGTTCTCTTTGATTTCATAGATCGCTGAGCCATAGACAGTCATCTCTTCACTTTGAATGGGAACGATATAAAAGAAACGGGAATATCGCTGCTCCTCACCGGCGCCTTCTAATGTCAACAATGTAGGCGCTGAGGAATCCAATTGTGCGGCTAACTGTTCCTGGCCCATTTCATTTTTCGGCAGTACTTTTTTCAAAAATGTGTCAAAAGAGAATGATCCTACGGTTGAATACAAGGTTGCTGGGGACTCTTTATAATATAAATAGACTTCTTCGACTAAGTCGTTGGTGATTTTGTACGTTTGCATGGCCTCTCTTGCTTCTTTGGTCAAGTAAGGATGCTGCAAATATTTCAATGAGACAACATGATCATTGGTCATTTTTTGCGTCAGATAATTCAATTGAATAAACGTATTTTCTAAAGAATATTTCAACTGAATCAATTGATTTCTAGCGGTCAGCATCACTTGTTCATTGATACTTTTGACAGATGTATCATACCAAATCCATGACACGGCTAAAAAAGGCACTAAAAACACGATTAAATAAGAGCTGATGGCACGAATGATTCCCCTAAATAGTTTTTGACGATTCAGTTCCGTGTACTTTCCCATTTGCATCACCTATTCTCTGTTATTTCGAAAGCTCAAAAACGCTTTCATTTATCGGTACTTATTTAGGAGAAAAGAATGTATGATACTCTAATAAAATACGCTTTATTTTAATAAAAAACAATGCTTTTTTACAAGTCAGCTATCAGGCTTGTATTTTCTTAACCAGTTATAACAAGCGCCCAATAAATTAGATTCATTGCCGAAACGACAGGCACAAATGTTTGGCACGATAACAGTACTAGGAATCTGCTCAGCAATCATAGCTAATCGTGCGTTTACATGTGGGATCAAGAAACGGCTCGCACTGATTCCACCGCCAATCAAGATGATTTCCGGATCAATCATATATTGCAGGCTATAGCAAGCCGCCGCCAGTTTATCGACAAAATCAGCTACTACTGGCAGACATCGCGGATCTTGTTCTTGAACCAGTGTATCAATACGCTGGCCATTGATTGTTGGGTCTCCGATACGTTTTGCTGTTTTCTCTACTAATGTTCTGGTTGACCCTGCGATGCTCCAAAGTTCCCAATCCTTCCTTTCGGTCGGAAAAAGCAGATAACCAAACTCTCCTGCTAGTAAGTGTTTGCCGCGAATCAATTGATGATCGATCATCAAGCCACCGCCAACGGATGTACCTAGGACAATTGTCGCAAAGGACGCACAATTTTGAGCGTGACCCAACCATTTTTCTGCCAATAGCGCACAGTTGCCATCATTTTCGGCAGCAACTGGACATTGGTATGTACTGCGCAAATGCTTAACCAGTCTTTTACCAAATCCTTCATATAAAGGTGATGTCATCCCGATTTCTTGGCTTTGTGGATCAACCAGTCCCGTTGAGCTAATAGCGATGCCATCAAATGCTGCTGCATAGAATGCATCGATCTGTCGACATATACGTTGCGTGACTGTGAAATATTCCTTGTTCATAGGAAATTGAGTCAATTGTCTGCGTTCCCCTTGACTATTCACTAACCCACATTTAATAGCAGTACCGCCAATATCAATTGCTAAAATCCACATTTTCTTGACCTCACAAGGTTTTCTTTTGTCTTTCATTCAGTATACGCAACCAATGTTTTCAGCGACCATATGTATTTCTTGCAACAATATGTCAAATCCGTCCAAGCCATAAAAAAGCCCGCAACGAAAGATATCTTGCATTTAGAAAGAATATACATTGTACATACAGAGATAGCTTCTCTGCTTATTTTTTTAGCACTTGAAAGACCTGGTTTAACGTTCAGCTTCACAAAAATGTTCATCATGCAAAGCTAAAAAATAGAACTATTAGATACAATGTCTGAGAATTTTATAAACAAAGGAATCAGCTACTCCCGTTTTTTCTATTAAGATAAGCTATAAACAAAAAAACCGTCACGCATAAGACATCCTCTCATGCGTGATCGGCATTCTACTTACTCATTGAATTTTAGGAATAGATCAAACAATTTTAAGAACTTAGTTGCAGACTCTTGGTGTCACAACAAAAAATCTATTCGCAGTAAACTAATTTTGTTCTGTTCTTACACTCTGGTCACTTATTGCTCATTTGATTCATAAAACCTCAATAAAGCGCTTGTGCTCGTTCAATACAATTCCTGCTCCAAATAATCCACCAACGGAACCAAGTATTTTTTATCCGTCCAATCGCAATCTTGTCCATTGGCTTCCATGAGTACCTTCGTCTGTGGGTCATAGGTGTGTGGCTCTTTTTTAGCGGCCGCTTTTCTTAACATTTTCACTAAGGTTCGATCGAAAAAGTTCATTTTGCTTTCCTGCCATTGTCCTCTTCCGTAAAAAAAGGGGATGTCCTTTAGCGGACCCGTGAGATTCTGTTCTCTGAGTTTTTTCACTACCACTTTTTCAGGAACAGAAGCTCCCGCACAAAAGATGAGTATCTCTTTGCCTTTTAGCTGATTGCTATTCTTTTTTAAAAAGGACAGTCCAGCAATACCCGAAGCATAGATTCCCCCACAGAAGATAATTGTGTCATAATCCATTACTTCAGCTATTTTGGCTTTTGGGGTTTCTAGGCAGGGAAAACCTGTTGCTTCTTGAAGCCAGTGGACATACTTTTTGACAGCGCCGTATTTCGATTGATAAACAATAATGCCATTTTTCATGAGGAATTCCTCCCTGCAGTTAGGACTGCGACCTACTTTTTGTGCCATCTATTGCCTGTTTCAAAAACATCTCGTAAGCTTCTTCCTGTTGTGCATAGATTTCACCTAGTGGAATACCTGGTGTCGTTACTGCGAAAATCGTACCGATTCCGATCGTGTAAATGAGCATATGCAAGTGCAGCTGTTTGGCGGTTTCTATGCTGATGTTCAAATCGGCGGCAATCCTTTTTGCTACTTGAGGATTCGTCTCCAACTGATACAGCTCTTCTAATGACGAAACATTCGCTCTTTTTTGTAAGACAAAAATTCTCAAAATTTGGGGTTCTTCTTTCGCCAATTGCAAATACGCGTGTCCGGTACTGCGAAACAGATCCTGGGGGTCGCTATGGGCTTCTAGATACGCTTGTAAAAATTGCCGTGCTTTCTGCTCTACTTCTGTCCGCAGTCCTTCCATATTGGTGCAATAACTATAAATGGGCTGGACTGAACAGCCTAACCTTTCCGCAATATTTTTGACAATCACTTGCTCCATACCGCCTTTTCGAGCAATCTCAAAAGCGGCATCAACCACCATTTCCTTTGTTATTCGTTGTTTTGGCATCCAAGCCCCTCCTTAAGCACAAGTCACATTATATAAACGATTTATATAACTCGATTATATTCTTTTGTTCCTGCGAAGTCAATCGGGTCCAAGACACTACTCCCTCGCTCTTTCTATTGAATAAAGAGCTGTCGATTTCTCACAAATCATCGTTCATAGGTTGTAAATCTTCCGTTACTTTCCAATGATTGCTGGCTCTTTTATCCGCACAAAAAAGGTACAGCCCACAGAAAAAGGCTGTACCGTTGATAATACGTATGGACTCTTTTGCACTCGAAGCTGCTAAACTTCTGGGGTGTCCTCTGGTGGTGCTTCGAGGATTGGTTCTTCCTCTTCATACAAGGAGGAAACCCGCGTATACCATTCAAACACATGGGTAATGATCACCTTGGCAGCCGCATAGACAGGAATCCCTAAAATGACCCCAACAAGACCAAACAATTTTCCTGAAGTCAAGAGGACTAACAGGATCGTGACAGGATGGATCGACAACTCATTTCCTAGAACTAATGGCGAAATCAAGCGTCCTTCAATGGTTTGCTCAATAACAAAAACGATCAGAACTTGGATCAGTAACACTGGTCCGCCGACGATTCCTAAAAAGACCGCAGGGATCATGGCCAAAAAGGAGCCTAAATAAGGGATCAAATTTAGAAATCCCGCTGCAATCCCCAGTGTGATGGCATAATCTAAGCCAATAATACTAAAGCCGATCATAAACATCACTGCGACCGCAAACGCCACTGTCAGCTGTCCCCGAATATAGGAGGATACCTGGTCATTCATTTCTTTTAAAACGATCAGTGACGGCTGGCGCATTTTGGTTGGTAAAAATTTGACAAAATAAGGGGCTAGTTTGCGGCCATCTTTCAGTAGGTAGAACAAAATAAACGGCATGGTAATGACCGCTAAAACGATCGTCGCAACGGCCCCGAAGAAACTACCTAGATTTTGAATCGTACTGCGGGAAAGATTTTGGACGATATCCGTCAGAGAAGAAATCAACTTCTCATTGGAAGCTTCGATCTGATCTTGGACTTGCGAGAAGATTGGATCAGACAAGATTTCATTCACCTTATTCTCAATAATCGTCAAATACCCCGGCAGATTATCCGCAAAACTCATGGATTGCTCTTGGATCTTAGGAATGATGACCACCACCCCCCAGACAATCAGACCAACCACCAAAACAAAAAGACCAAAAATACTGTAAATTCGTTTGATTCCTTTGCGCTCCAAATAGTCAACAGTGGGATTCATCAAGTAATACAAGATCCCCGCCAAAATGATTGGCAATCCGACGATGGCTAAAAATTGCCAGACAGGCTCAAACAAATATGAAACTTTCGTGAAGAGCAGCAAAATTAAGAGAATCAATAAAATGACCAGCAAGCTGGTCACTGCTTGATTGTTTAAAAACCATTTCCAAAACCAGGAATGCGGCTTTTTCTGCGTTTCTTTCATGACATTCTTTGCCTCCTAGTTGTACGCCACTTGCATGCCGACTTCGAGGTTCGGCAAAACAGTTGGCGTTAAATAAATCGCACTTGAAAGCGGTTCTTCAGCCGGCACTTCGTCAAAGACAAAGGTCACATGCTGGATCGTTTGCAGGATTTGGTTAGCCACCGTTCCTACATATTGGACTTGATAGGTCTGATCACCAAAAGTAATCTGATCCTCTTTCTTTACGACTAACTCTTGCGAATCAGGAATCGTTTGGATGACTGAATATTCTCGCAATGTATCGGTCGCTTCTTCCCCAAAGAAGATGATCATTCTTTCTTGCGAATCGATCGCTTGTGGACCAATTTCTTTGATCGTCCCTTTTTTCATATGACAAACTCCCCTTTCTATCTTCTCGTTTATTATAACATAAAGAGTTTTTCTACCCGCCCAAAACCGCATTCTATGGTAGAATTAAAGAGGAATGAAACTATTAGGAGGTTTTTTTATGTTGCAAACGATTTATTTGGGTACGTACACTCGTCGCGAAAGTAAAGGGATCTATTCGATCGCTTTAGATACGGAAAAAGGAACACTGACCGATTTGACCTTATGCGCGGAAGAAAAAAGTCCGACTTATCTTGCCCGCAGTAAAAAAGAAGCAGTTTACAGCGTCACAGAAGTAGCTGGCAACGGTGGCGCCGCTGCTTATACCCCAGACTTTACCTTGCTGAATACCGCAACGGAAGAAGGCGCACCCCTTTGCTATGTAGCAGTTGATGAAAACCGTCAGCTTTTATATGGTGCCAACTACCACAAAGGTGAAGTGAATGTTTATAAAATTCTAGAAGATGGCAGCATCGAAGCAACGGACAGCATCTACCATGATGAACCCGTCGGCTCTCATGAAAACCAAGACAAACCTCATGTCCATTATACTGACTTAACACCAGACCAACGTTTAGCAGTTTGTGACCTTGGAACGGACCGGGTCTATACTTATGATATTTCAGAAGATGGCAAACTGACAGAAGTAGCTGTCTATGTGGCAGAAGACGGAACTGGTCCTCGTCACTTAGTCTTCCATCCAAATAACCAATACGCTTACTTAGTGGGCGAATTAGACAGCTCATTGACTGTTTTACGCTACAATCAAGCAGATGGCAGTTTTGAGAAAATCCAAAAGGTGCCAACGATCCCTGCGGACTTTACGGATTTCAGCAGTGGCGCTGCGGTACGGATCTCGAACGATGGACGTTTTGTTTACAGCTCAAATCGTGGCCACAATTCAATCGCTGTTTTTGAAGTAACCGATGAAGGCGCTGGCCTGGCTTTTGTTCAATCAATCTCAACAGAAGGCGACTTCCCTCGCGATTTCGATTTGGACCCGACAAACGATTATCTGGTTTGTGCCAACCAAAATTCTGATAACCTAACGTTATACAAACGCGATGAAGCCACTGGCAAATTGACTGTCTTAGAAAAAGACATCTACGCACCAGAATGTGTCTGCGTCTTATTCAAAAAATAAAGTTTTGGAGGATTCCCCCATGTTTGATAAAACACCAAAGGAACTCGTGCTCAAAGATTTTTCTAATATCTACAATAAATGTCAATCAACCTTTGAACTAGTGACGAGCCGCAAATACAATGAATCATTGGTCCTATTAACGACTGCGGAAACGTATGCGATCGCTGAAAAAGCCTATATTCGCTGCGATACTGCCAAAGAGCTGCAAACAGCGGAAGTCATTGCTTTCTTTGATGCTTTTGAGATCTATTATTTTGAATTAAAACAAGTCCTTTTTCATGATGACGATGATTTTGTTTCTTTAAAAAATCGTTTAGAAAAAATGAAAGACACTTACGAAGCATTGACAGCCTCATTTCATTTGTTATGATGAAATCAAATCAAAAGTGAAAAAGGTGACGTTATGAACCAAGAACAAGTGTTGGATCGTTTACGAGAAGAATTGGCCATGCCATTTTTCGAAGCAAAACTAGAAGACAAAGACTATTCCGAAGAAGACTATCAACAAGTCAAAGCGGATTTGGTAAAATACTTTGATGACTATGTACGTAATGTAGAAAATTAAGAAACAGCCTGCGATGATTCATTCATCGCAGGCTGTTTTGCTATTATAACGTCACTAGAAAGTTTTGATTCGTCGTAGCTTCGATCTGAGGATGCTGTTTCAAATAGTCAGCAATCAGTTCCGTCATATCGACTTGAATCTCACGAACGATTTTTTCGGCAGAAAACATGGCGTAGTTGCCACCGCCCACGGCACGGTATTGGTTGATGACGATCTCTAATTCTTGGTCCATCGCAATGGCTTTTTCTTCAAAGTCCAAACGGGTGATTCGTTGACCAACGGGTTGACTAAGATCGATCGTATACTCGATGCCTTCATACATATCGTAGTTATAATATTGCGGTTTTGGTTCAATAAAAGCAGGATTGAAAACGATCTGATCGTCAACAACGGCTAAATAATCCGCCGTTTGTTCTAAAGCAGCTTTTAATTCGGCACCTGTTATTTTGACTACAGCTAACGTATTTGGGTAAATATAATTGGTAATCACATCCCGCATCGTGATGGTTGCGCCAAAGCCTTTGCCTTCATTGTTGAAAAGAGCAGTGCCAGAAATTTTGGCGCCACTGGCAGCCATCTGAACACGATTGATGAATTCAATATAAGGATGCTCTTTCAAGCGTGCCCCCATCGGATCGGTGATTCGCATATCCCCACTGACTTTGCCTAACGGCTGATCTAGCCATGTTTGTAACTCTTCTTCGATGGGTGCTAACAAAGCCAATGTCTCTTGATCTGGGACAGCATCCGCAACAGGGATCAACGCAGCCGTACTGTTTGTGACATGAACCCCTGTCTGATTTTTTTCAACCGTCAATTCGATGGCGCCGATAAAGCTTCCACGATAACCGGGCTGCACAACAGGGACACCATTGATTTTTGTGGCAATCTCACGATGTTGGTGTCCTGTGAAGAAGGCATCGATTCCTGAAACTTCCTGCAGTAATTGATAGCCCTCATTTTCGCCAGTCAATAATTCGGTCGGTTCCCCAGTGACTAAATCACGCTCGAAGCCGCCATGGTAGCTGATGACAACGATATCGGCTTGTTCTCGTAAGTAAGGTACATAGTTTTTCGCTGTCTCAACGATGCTGACAAACTGCATCCCGCGAATCGTCGCAGGTTGTTCCCAATGAGGAATATAGGGCGTCACCATTCCTAAAATCGCGATCTTTACCCCTTCTTTTTCAATGATGGTGTAAGCTTGCCCAAAGAATGGTTCCCCCGCTTCATTTAAAATATTCGCTGCCAGCACTGGTGTTTGGTAGCTGGCGATCGCTTCTTGCAAATAAGGCAGACCGTAGTTGAACTCATGATTGCCTAAGACATGAACATCAACGTCTAGGTGGTTGACGACAGCGGTCAATGCGGCAACGGAGTGCTGGCTTTTGGCGATGTAATAGCTTAAGGGCGAGCCTTGGATAAAGTCGCCATTTTCGATCGTTACGACCGGTCCGGTGGCTGCTTGACGTAGCTCTTTCATTTTGGTAGCAACTTTTGCCACGCCGAATCCTTGTTCCGTGTCATCGGCAAAATTGGTTGGATAGACATAGCCATGCATATCGCTCGTTTCTAAAAACGTGATTTTCATTCAAAAGACTCCTTTTCCCCTCAATAGACCAAAAGGGCATGCGCATAAGTCGAAAACCCTCGAAAGCCAGCATTTTCTGCTTCCTTGTGTCTTCAAACCTTATGGCACAAACCCTTTTGTCTTTCATTCTCAGGTGTTTCCCTGATTATACCCTATTTTGACGAAGAAATTCAGAATTATTGGTTCCAAGCATCTTCTAATTGTGGTTTCGCGTTTTCAATCAATTGATCGACATCTTGATCTGTATTAGACAAAATGTTTTCCATGATTGAACGCATTTCATTGTAAGCAGGATCAGCATTTTCAATCACTGGGATCGAGAACAATTCTTTGGTTGCATCTTCTAATTTGGCAGCGACTTTTGTTTCAGGATTGTTTTTGTATTCATCGCTTTCCAAAACAGATTCAACAACTGGCATGTAGCCGGTATCGATCGCCCATGTTTTTTGCGCTTCTGGCGAAGTTAGGTATTTCATGTATTCAAAAGCAGCGGTGCGTTGCTCTGGTGTTGCGCTGTTGAACATATACAAGTCAGTTCCTTGTTGCAAGTTGATTGGTTCTGGACGAGCTGCTACGTCATATTCAAATTTGCCTTCGGTATCTTTTTTAACAAAGCCTTCCCCTGCGATTGAGCCGACATACATTGCGATTTGCTCGTTGGCAAATGGACCAGACAAGTATTTGTCAGAACCAGCGATTCGGAAGTAGCCGTCTTTAACACCATCTAGGTAGTAGTTGATGACTTCTTTTGATTCATCGCTGTCTAATTGCAAGTCTTTGTCAAAATCAACGCCTTGATTTTTCATTGCGATGGCATAGTAGTTGTTTAATGAGTCAAAACCAGCACCTACGACTTCACCGTTTGATTTTTCATAGATTTCTTGAGAAGCTTCTTTTAATTCTTCCAGGTTTGTTGGTACGTCAATACCATACTCGTCTAACATGTCTGCATTGTAAAACAGCATTTCTGTAGATTTGTTGAAAGGAATCCCGTATTGCACGCCGTCGATTTGTGCACCATCTAAAAGGGCACTGCGGATCTCTTCTTGGTCACCCCAACCGATAGTATCATCGTTGATGTATTCGCCAAGGTCAACTAGCATGTCATCTTGGGCAGCATTCCATAACCAACCAGGATATGCTTGGGTGATAGTTGGCAGATCTTTTGGTGAAGGCAAGGTTGAATTCACCTTTGCTTGCAAATCAGGATAGCTTGATTGGTTCTGCAATTCGATCTTGATGTTTGGATTTTCGTCCATGAATTGCTCGGTCAATTTCGTCAATGATTCTTCTTGCGCACCATTCATTGCATGCCAAAAGGTGACAGTCGTATCTTCGCTTAGTTCTGTAACGATTTCATCACTTTCCGTAGAACCAGATGAATCGTTGTTGTTTCCACAAGCCCCTAATACCAATGTCGCGGCTGCAGCTGCTGCAAATGCAAGTTTCTTTGTTTTCATTTTTTCCTCTCCTCTATCACTCTAAAATAATTTTTTCACCGCGTTGCGGCAATATTCTTTCACCATACGGATTCACCAGATTTTCTGGTTTCAGCGTATGGATTGGAACCAATCGTTGGGGCTCGATCCATGCAATGATCTGATCTAAATCAGCTGGTTTCGCATGTCCCGAGTTTGGCAAACGGACAAATTCGATCTCCAGTGCTGCCAATTGATCCAAAAAGACTTGATAAGCTGGATCAAAATCGCCTAACGGCTGCGCATCACTGTGAATATACAAACCACCCGTCTGCAAGTTTTCAAAATGCGCGACTGCTTGCCAAAGGTACTGGCTCGTGTCGGCACATAATGCCTGATAAGAAATGGCGAAGGCTGGATCGAGAGTCGCTGGTACTTGATCATCGATCGTATAGAACGGTACATCTTTATTGAAAATTTCTTTCAACAAAGCAGCTTGCGTCGCCTCTAAAACAACCGTCCGCGGCGCGGCTTCAACAAGCGCCATAAAGCGCTCGACATTGGCTGGATAGCCATTGAAAGTAATTTGTCGTTGGGGATTTTCTTTGACCAAACGCACGAAGGTCTCGATCAATTCTGTTTCACTTTCCACTGTGATCGCTTTGGGGTCCGGTTCTCTTTCTGGAAAGCTGATGCTGACCCCTTCCATCATCAATAGATCCGTGTGTTTGGCTAATTGACAGAATTCTTTGGTACGCTCTGGATGATAGCCATGCAAACGCAAATCACCGGTATAAGCGATAAAATGATCCGGCGTGCGAATTAACAAGGCCGCCGCACCGTACGCATCATGATCGACTGGAATGATCTCGACTTCGATTTCCCCGATCCGAATCACATCATGGGGTTCTAAGCCGATCAATTCACGGACAAAGCTTTTTTCCTCATGAGGAACGGGCAGCAAGAAGTCCCCTTTTTGATTCAACACTTCGAGGATCGCTTTGGTTTCCTTCAAGGTGTACATAGGAATATTTGGGTCTAAAAAGTTGATCATCTTGGAATGATCCAGATGGGCGTGGGAAAGAAAAACTGCTGTTTCTTGGTATTCTTTCGTTTCGCTTCCTTGGTACGTGTAGTCTAAGCGTGGATCGTAGACATTTTTCAGTTCTGGTATCCAGCGATGCGCAACTAACGTTTGTAATTCTTCATCTGGTAAGGGTGTTTCTGGATGATACTCCGAACCGAAATCAAAAAAGATATGGGCATCTTTGTACGCAACTTCGATGACGGTTCCTCCAATCGTTAAAATTCCGCTATGGAAGGTGATCGTTGTTTTATCCTTTGATGCCATCTTTAGCCACTCCTTTGATAATTTCTTTTCTAAAGATCAAGTAAATGATCAGAATTGGAATGACGGTCAAGGTCGCTGCCGCCATCTGTAAATGAACATCGCTGCCGCTTTCTGTGGTAAAGGCAGCCAACCCATTATTTAAGAGGCGGTATTTTTTCTCATTGGTTACTAGCAACGGCCATAAGAAGGAATTCCAGCTAGAGATGAACGTCAGAATCCCGACTGTCACTAAGGCTGGTTTTGACATGGGGATCAAAATCCGCCGAATGTAAGCCAAATCGCTAGCACCGTCGATTTTGGCCGCTTTGTAAAAGGTATTGGAAATACTTTGTAAATAGCCATTTAAATAATAGATGTAAAAAATACTAGTCAGAAAGGGAATGATCAAGGCACTATACGTATTCAATAAGCCCATTCGCGCAATCGTATTGTAATTGGTAAAGATGATGGATTCATATGGAACCATCAGTAAGGAGATCATCAAACCAATCACGAGACGCTTGTATTTGAATTCAAGACTCGTTAATGCAAAAGCAGCTAAAATTGCCGTGATCAGCGTCGCGATAGTCGTCACCGCGGAAACGAAGACCGTATTAAAGAAGTAGCGTAAAAACGGTGCTCGGGTAAAGACTTCCCCGTAGTTGCTCCATTGGAAGGACTCTGGCATGATCGTCGGTGGAATACTGGTTGCTTCACTGTAGGTCATTAGACCAGCTAAAATCATATAGACAAAGGGAAATAGCGTGATCACTGCTAAAATTGCTAAAAACAGCATCGAAACAATCGTGACAATTTTTTTCATTCGTTTATTCGCCCACTTTCTTCAAAAGTTTATTTTGGATAAAGGTGACGAGCAAAATAATGATAAACAAGATCACGGTTGCCGCCATTGCAATCCCCGGACGTCCGGCGATATGGAATTTGTCATAAATATAAAAGACTGCCGTCGTTGCACTACGAGCGATCCCTGGCTGGCCGCCAAACAAAGCATATACTTGGGTATAAACTTTAAAGGCACTGATCAGATTGACCGTCAACAAGAAAGCAAAGGTCGGGATCAATTGCGGAAAGGTGATTTTCCGAAAAATCTCACCGTCGGTGGCGCCAAACATTTTTGCGATTTTGTAGTGTTCTTTGTCGATGTTGCGCATTCCTGCCAACAAGATAATAATGTTGAAGGCGAGGCTCGTCCAAACGCCAAAGATGATCAAGGTCGTCATACTCATATTGACGTTATCTAGCCAGTTGACTGGCGCAATGCCGACAAGACCTAGCAGATAATTAATGATCCCGTAAGAGCCGTTGAAAAAGTAACGAAACACGATCCCGATCGCAATCGTACTTGTGACATAGGGCATAAAGAAGATCGTTTCAAAAAAACTTTTGTGTTTGACTTTTTCAAAAATGATCCACGCGATCGCTAATGAGAGGACCAGCGAGATCGGCACGACCGCAAAAGCAAACAGCGCTGTGTTTTGCAGTGCTCGAAAGAATACGGGGTCCGTTAAAACCCTTTGATAGTTCTCAAGCCCAGCATACTGTTGGTTAATCAAGGTTCCTTTTTGGAAACTCATGATGAAGGAACGAAACAGCGGATACACACTGAATAAGAAAATAATGACCAATGAAGGCAGTAAAAACAGCCACGCCTTTGGTTGATTCTCAGGGTTATAATTTTTTTTGAACATTAGTAGACCCGCTCTCCTTTTTCATCAAAGATAAAGGCTTTTTTGTAATGAAAATCAAATGACACTTGCGCGCCTTCTTCAATGATCTCTTCAATACTAACGATCGATTTCATATGTTTTGCAGCCAGATCAAAGTTCAAGATTCGTTCTCGTCCGATCAGCTCCACACTCTTGATTTCTGTTTGGAACAACCCTGTTTGTAAAGTGGTCAGCACATCTTCTGGACGAATACCTAACGTATATTGGCCGTCTGTCAATGGTTTCTTGAAGCGAATGTCGGTAAAGCGGTCAACTGGGATCGTGAATGCTGGATGGATCATTTGTCCCTCTTTGACTTCTACTGGCAAGATGTTGATGATTGGATTACCAATGAATTTCGCTACGAAAAGATTGTTTGGTTCTAAGTAAAGGTTTTGCGGATCGTCATTTTGTTGAATGATCCCTTCGTTCATCAAAATGATCTTATCACTGATAGAAAGAGCTTCTTCTTGGTCATGTGTCACGAAGATTGTAGTGATACCTACTTCTTTGACTAACCGACGGATCTCTTCACGGATCTTCAAGCGCAAACGGGCATCTAAGTTACTCAATGGTTCATCCAGCAGTAACACTTCTGGACTTTGTACCAAAGCACGAGTAATGGCGACCCGTTGCTGTTGTCCACCGGAAAGGGTTCCTGGTTTTTTCTGACTTAATTCTTCAATATTGGTCAGTTTCATGAACTTTTCAGCAATTTTTTGTGCTTCATTTTTCTTGATCTTTTTCTCTCCGACTGTCAAAGGAAACATGACATTTTCTAACACAGTCATATGGGGATAAAGGGCATAGTTCTGAAAAACAAACCCGATATTGCGGTCTTTCGGCTCCGTCTTAACAACGGAAGTACCATTAAAGCGGATATCACCATCGGTGGGACTTAACAACCCCGCGATCAAATTCAATATCGTCGATTTCCCGCAACCACTAGGTCCCAACAAACAAACCAAATCGCCTTTTTCTATTGTAAAATCTACTGCTTTCAAGGCTTCGAACTTATTATCAAAAACCTTCTTCAACCCGACTACTTCTATCAAAACTGCCCCTCCATTTTCTCTTTTTCCTCTGAATAGTTGACTGGCATTTCAAGTCACAAAAAAAACGAACTCTTGATGTTTCGGTCAAACGCTCAAAGAAATTCGATTTTAATCATAACAAACGAATGTTTTTATTCGATACTATTATTGTAAATGTTTTGTAAAAACCAATGGGAATTATGAAAGAATTTTTAATTAATTTACCAAACAATGAGAAAACGATGAGTGATTCAAAGGGAATTCTACCCGCTAATCCCGAACATTTCGTCATTTTTCGAAAATTTTCATGAAAAAATGAATGAATTTTATCTAATATACATACCTGTGTATAATAACACTATTTTTACACAGCTTTTTTATCAAAAGCACCCTTATTAAATACTTACTAAAATCGTCAGTATCTCTCCGATTAAAATAACAAAAAAGGACGGTTTCCCCAAAGAAAACAATCGTCCTTTTTTCCCTTCAGTTATTCGACTTCATCGATCGTCAACGTCAGCAATTTCGTTGAGACTTGCTCAAGAAAATAACGGTCGTGTTCAATGATCAGCATAGAAGGCTCCACCAAATGGATTACTTCCTCTAATTGCTTCTGATTGAAGACATCCAAATAATTCAGAGGTTCATCCCAGATAAACAATTCTGCTGGTGTTGCTAATGATTTGGCTAGTTCCACGCGTTTACGCTGCCCCATGCTCATTTGCTGGATCGGCGTTTGAAAAACAGCTCTTTCCAAGCCAAGCTTTTTTAAGTTATTTAGCAGATCTTGATAATTCAAGCCATGCTCTTGGGCAAATTCTGTCAGCATCCCACAATTGTCCTCGTAGTTTTGTCGAACATAACTGATGGTGATCCCATGGGCTGTTTTGATCGTCCCTGTCTGCTGTCCTTCGAAAGTACCTAAAATACTCGCAATCAAACTGGACTTGCCAGATCCGTTGGCCCCTTGAATCCCCAAGCGCTCTTTTTGACGGATCGCAAACGTCAGCGGTTTAAACAAAGGCTTCTCATAGCCGAGCTGAAAATGCTCTGCTTCCAGCAACACGTCATGATGGCTAACAAGCGGGGTCATTTTCAGAGGATCGATCCACTCAATGTCTTTTAACAACGCAGACTTGTCTTGAATTTGATCTTCCATCCGTTTAACGATCGCTTTCGAGCGCTTCATGGTCCGTGCCGCTCGGGCACCGATCGCCCCCGTATCATAGATTGCCCCACTGCCTTTTTTGGTCGGCGACCCTAATTTGTCCCGTTCGCGTCCTCGGGACCACTCCGCTTTCTCGGCTGCCGTCTGCTTCAAACGACCGATTTCTTTTTTCAACTTGCTGTTTTGTTCTTGCTCATAGGCATCTTTTTGCTGCTTTTGCAGTTCATAAACTGAATAATTCCCTTTGTACAACACCAAGCGGCTTTTTTCGATCGCCAATACATGATCGACGACTTCATCGACAAACTGTCGATCATGGCTCACAACGATAAACCCGGTTTTTTGCTGCAAATAGCGGGCAACATGTTGGCGAGCGGTCACATCCAAATGGTTGGTTGGCTCATCGATCAAAGCAAAATTCTCTTCATCAACGAACAAACGCGCCAATAGAACTTTCGTTTGCTCGCCGCCAGATAAAGTGGCAAAGGGCCGCCAAAGAACTTCTGGATCAAGTTGCAGCAGGTTCAATTCTCGTTCCAAACGCCACTGCTCAAATTCACCTGATTCTTGTAAAACAAAAAGCGTCAGTTGCTGATCGTCAGCGACGGTTAAGGGAAAATAAACGAATTGCTGCTCATGGGTAATCGAGCCGCTATACGGCAATTCATTGAGCAGCAAACGCAGCAAGGTCGTTTTGCCGCGACCATTTCTGCCAATCAACCCTAATTTCCATTGAGTATCAAGGTTCAAGTTGGCATCCTCAAAAAGCAACCGTTCCTGGCTATCAAAGCCAAAAGTTAAATGATTAATACTGATATTCGACATAAATATACCTCGTCTCTATTCACGGAATAGAGTAGACTAAAGCTATTTTCAGAATCAGTTTTTAGAGGTACACAAAAAGATCCCCCATTGAAAAAGTCAACCAATCCTGAAAATCTGCAGACTATCCCCTTGGAGGAACAGTTTCATGCAGCTTTCAACAAATTGGTTAATTTTTCAATGGAGGATCCCTCATTTCGTTTAATAGTGCCCTAAGTATAGCATTGATCGACAAAAAAGCGCAAGCTTGCTATTCCTTGCTATTTCAACTTTATATTTTGTTCACAAACTATCCCCGCTTTTGATGGAAACACTTCATTAAAAAACAAAAAAAACCATCAGGTTGGTTAGTCCTGATGGCAAAAGGAGTAAAATGAAAAATAAAAAGGTTGTTGGTTGTGAATTCATTATACCTCCGATAAAAAAACTTTACATGTGAAAAACATAACAGTTAAATTAAATAACTCTTGTTTAACTTGAATGTTTATCATTTTTTTAACAATAAAGCGGTCATCCGTTGGATAGCAAAAGAAATTTCGTCCGTTGCTTCATCTTGCTTAGCTTCAGCTGCATCAAAGGCTTCTTGGTCGATTTTGTTATCCAGACTCAAAATCATCTCATCACAGCCGGCAACATATTTCATATACGCTCGCTCGAATTTTTTATGGATCCCCATCACATTCGCTGGTGGACGCAATTTGCTGATTTTTTCCAGCATCAAGCGGTATTTGTCCGTGCCTTCTTTAAAAATTCTGGTAATCTCAGCTAGCCGCTCAGGTGTTACCTCTGCTTCTTTCTTCTCGTCGATCGCTTTGCGGATCTCTTCATAATTGGGATTCATTTTCTCCCCGATTGCTTCTGTTTCTTTGACAAGATCGTTGATTGTTTGTACATAAAAACCTAAGTTTGGTCGCACAGTGGGTCCCCTACTTTCTTTGTTATTATCTTCTATTTTACCGTTTCTTGCTGCAAATGAAAAGGTCAAGAAACAGCCATAGGGTTTATCGAAAATAAGCCAGCAAAAAAAGGCCTGCTGCCCATGGAGAAGGACAGCAGACCATTCGTTGTTTTTCTGTTTATTTTTGGCTTATTTGCGTCCCATTGCTCGTTGGATCGCTTTGACGATCTCAACGACTGGAATGATCGCAAAGGAGGCGCCTAAAACGATGCCCCATTGATACAAGTCAAGGTGTGCGACACGGAAGATATCGTTTAATCCTGGCACAATGAAGATCACTAGCATCAACGCAAAGGACAACAGGATCGCCCAGTTGAAGGCTTTGTTTCTAAATGCTCCTACTTTAAAGAGCGACTGATGGATCGATTTGACGTTGAAGGCATGGAACAATTGCATCAATCCTAACGTGGCAAAGGCCATCGTTAAGGCATCGGCATGGATCGCATCGTACGTATTGTGAACGGGCCATTGGATCGCTGACCAATAAACGAACAGCACGGTTGCTGCTTCTAAGATCCCTTGGTAGATGATACTGCTCATCACACCACCGGAGAAGAAGTTGGAACTGCGTCCCCGCGGTGCATGTTTCATTAGATCTTTTTCAGCAGGCTCCATTCCTAAGGCAATTGCTGGGAAGGTATCGGTTACTAGGTTGATCCAAAGCAAGTGGATCGGCAATAGCGAGTCCCAACCCCACAAGGTTGCTAAGAACAAGGTCAAAACTTCCCCTAGGTTAGCGGCTAGCAAGTATTGAATCGCTTTTTGAATATTGGAGAAGACTTTACGTCCTTCTTCCACTGCTACGACGATCGTAGCAAAGTTGTCATCGGCTAGGACCATATCGGAAGCACCTTTAGAAACTTCGGTACCCGTAATCCCCATACCTACCCCAATATCTGCTTGTTTCAAGGATGGTGCATCATTGACCCCGTCACCAGTCATGGCAACGACTTTGCCTTCTTGCTGCCAAGCTTTGACGATGCGGACTTTATGTTCCGGCGATACCCGCGCATAGACTGAGTAGTGGGCTACCTTTTGGGCAAACTCTTCTTCGCTCATTTTATTGAGTTCAGCGCCGGTCAAGACAGCATCATCATCGCCCGGTTTGATGATCCCTAAACGTCCCGCAATGGCTTCAGCTGTATCCCGGTGGTCTCCGGTGATCATGATGGGACGAATCCCAGCTTCTTTGGCTAAACGTACCGCATCGGCTGCTTCTGCCCGTTCTGGGTCAATCATTCCGACTAAGCCAGCAAAGACCAAATCATTTTCGACGATTTCTGATTCTAAGTTTTCTGGCACTTGATCTACGTATTTGTAGGCCATTCCCAATACCCGCAGCGCTTGTTTTGCCATATCGGTATTGTTGAATAAGATTTTTTCTTTTTCTTCATTCGTCATTGGTAGCTCTTGGCCATCCAATAGTACTTTTGAGGTTCTGCCTAGTAAGACATCCGGTGCACCTTTGACAGCAACTAAATAGCGGCCGTCTTCTTGTTGGTGGATCGTACTCATAAGTTTTCGGTCAGAATCAAAGGGCAGATCCGCTACCCGTGGTTCTTGATTGACGAGATCCCGCACATGGAATCCTTGATCCATCCCGAATTGCACCAATGCGGTCTCGGTCGGATCACCGATCAAGTTGCCTTCTTCACCAAATTTTGTATCATTGGCAAAGTTCATGACTTTTAATGCCATGTTGTCTAGCGGAATATCTTCTGAAGCAGCATGTTGTTTGTTATTGACATACAATTTTTCCACGGTCATTTGATTCAACGTCAAAGTACCGGTTTTATCAGAAGCGATAATGTCCGTTGCCCCAAGGGTTTCAACCGCAGGCAATTTACGGATCACTGCATTTCGTTTCGCCATTACTTGCGTACCTAAGGCTAAGATGATCGTTACGATCGCTGGCAGCCCTTCTGGGATCGCCGCTACTGCTAATGAGATCGAAGTCAATAGCATGTCGACCCATGACGTATTGTTAAAGATCGTTCCAACAAAGAACATGATCACTGCAATGATAATGATGGCGATCGTCAGGAATTTTCCTAGTTCATTTAAGTTACGCTTCAACGGTGTTTCGGTTTCTTGGGCGCTAGCTAGCATGCCAGCGATTTTCCCAACTTCGGTTCCCATTCCAGTATTGACCACGACCCCTTTTCCGCGGCCATAGGTCACATTACTGTTTGAATAGGCCATATTGACGCGATCGCCGATCCCGACATCCGTCCCTTCGATGACAGTCAATTCTTTTTCGACTGGTACGGATTCACCGGTCAAAGCGGCTTCTTCAATTTTTAACGAACTTGCTTCTAAGAGGCGTAAATCTGCCGGTACGACATCGCCAGCTTCTAATAGGACAATATCCCCCGGAACCAATTCATCGCTCTTGATGGTGACGGTATGACCATTACGCAGGACATTGGCATTTGGTGTGGACATTTCTCTTAGTGCTTCGATGGCCTGCTCTGCCTTTGCCTCTTGAACAACACCCATGATCGCGTTGATAATGACAACTGCTAAAATAATAATTGAGTCCACGACTTCATGGGAAACGACTGCTGAGATAATTGCCGCCGCTAGCAAAACGATGATCATCAAATCTTTAAATTGCTCAAAGAATTTTTGTGCCATCGATTTCTTTTTGCCTTCTTCTAATTCGTTGGGACCATACTCAGATAAGCGTTTTTGCGCTTCATCGTTCGTTAATCCATTGGCATCTGTTTGCATTTCTTCCAGAACATGCTGCGCTTCTTGCGCATAAAACGCCTGCGATAGCTGCTCCTTTTTGTTTTCTTCTGACATGTTTCTCCTCCTTTTATACTTACTCTTCCTTTATTGTACATGATATGAAAAAAAATAGACTTATGTATGCACTGTCTAAGCATACATAAGTCTCACTGTTTAAGACAGCACCAGAAATTTCTTTCAGGATGGTGATACTGCCGCAGATAAAATCCGCCAATTACTCCCTCATGTTCATATCAATAACCTACATTATACAAAAACTTTTCGGGTCTGGCAATTTTATTTTCGCTGAAATTCAACAAAGAATTTCTCTTAAAAATCAAGCGATGACCGAGCCGTTTGGCATGCCTTTTGGCGCTTCCACGATTTGCAGACGACCATCATTGTCTTCTGCAGAAAGGATCATTCCTTGGCTGACTTGCCCCCGCATTTTCCGTGGTTTCAAGTTGGCAACGATCACGACTTTTTTGCCGATCAAATCTTGTGGTTCTGGATAAAATTCAGCAATCCCCGATAAAATTTGACGATCTTGATCATCTCCCGCAGCTAAGCGGAATTGTAGCAGCTTGTCGGCCCCTTTGACTTTTTGACAATCAACGACTTCTGCCACTTTTAATTCGATCTTGTCGAAGTCTTCGTATTTGATCTCGGCTTTGTCTGATTGCAATGTGGTTTCTTCTGGATTCCATTTGACTGTTTCTTCTGGACTTTGTGTCCCTTCAGCCATTTTCTTTTGGATGTAGGCTACTTCTGTTTCAAGTTCCAACCGAGGGAAAATCGGTGTGCCTTTGGCAACGACTTTCGTGCCACTTGGAAATTCACCAAAGCGTAAATCTTTCAGATCCATGGCAACAGAAGCCAATCCTAATTGTTGGAAAATGTTGGCTGGTGTTTCTGTCATCACCGGTTGCAATAAGATCGCAACGATGCGTAAGCTTTCCGCCAAATGAACCATCACACTGTTTAATTCCGCGCGCTTTTCTTCTTCTTTGGCTAACACCCATGGTTGGGTTTCGTCAATGTATTTGTTGGCACGGGAAATCAATGTCCAAACTTCTGACAATGCCGTACTGAATTCCATTTTATCCATGGCTTCATGGTAACGACCAACCACATTGGCCGCAGTCGTTGACAGCTCGCTATCAAAAGGCGTTACTTTTGAGGCATAATCGGGCACTAAGCCATCACAATATTTATTGATCATGGCGATCGTCCGATTCAGCAGGTTGCCTAAGTCGTTGGCTAGATCGTAGTTCAAACGAGAAACGAAATCTTCTGGTGTAAACACACCATCGCTACCAAAAGGAACCGCCCGTAATAGATAGTAACGCAACGCATCTAAGCTGTAGCGCTCCACTAACATTTCTGGATAAACGACATTGCCTTTTGATTTCGACATCTTGCCGTCTTTCATCATCAACCAGCCATGACCAAAGATTTTTTTCGGTAAGGGCAAGTCTAAGGCCATCAGCATGATTGGCCAATAGATCGTATGGAAACGCACGATTTCTTTCCCAACCATATGCACGTCAGCTGGCCAGTATTTTTGGAACAAGGAATCGTCCTCTGAGCCATAGCCTAATGCCGTAATATAGTTAGATAACGCATCGATCCAAACATACACCACGTGTTCAGGACTAGCCGTGACAGGAATGCCCCATTTAAAGGTCGTTCTGGAAACAGCCAGGTCTTCTAAACCTGGTTTGATGAAGTTATTCAGCATTTCATTTTTGCGTGATTCTGGTTGAATGAACTCTGGATGTTCATCATAGTATTGAACCAAACGATCGGCGTATTTGCTCATGCGGAAGAAATAAGAAGATTCCTTCACCAATTCTACCTCATGACCGCTTGGCGCTTTGCCGCCGATGACTTTGCCCTCTTCATCTCGGTAAACTTCTGCTAATTGCGTTTCAGTAAAGTATTCTTCATCAGAAACAGAATACCAGCCTTCATACTCACCAAGATAGATATCGCCTTGATCAAGCAATTGCTGGAAGATTTTTTGAACGGCTGTTTTATGGTAGTCATCCGTTGTACGGATAAATTTGTCATAACTGATGTCTAGTGTGTTCCATAATTTCTTGACGTCAGCTGCCATTTTGTCGACGTATTCTTGCGGATCTACGCCAAGTTCTTCTGCTTTTTTCTCGATTTTTTGACCGTGCTCATCGACACCCGTTAAATAAAAGACATCAAAGCCCATCAATCGTTTGTATCGTGCTACCGCATCACAAGCGATCGTCGTGTAAGAATTCCCGATATGCAGCTTGCCGCTTGGATAATAAATTGGCGTCGTAATATAGAATGTTTCTTTTTCAGCCATGGACGCAAGTCCTCCTTTTCACTAGTAAAGTGTATACTTAGGTAGTATACAGTTCGCAACCCAAAAATGCTATAAATTTAATCAAAAAAGCGGACATAATAAGACCTTTCTTCATGCTCTAAAAGAAGCAAAGGAATCGTTTTCGTCCTTAAAACGCAGCAAATAAACCAGCAGATTTGAGTATTTCTTTTCTACTAGTTATCATAGCGCAGATAGCCGTTCACTTCAATGTTCTAGGGGAAGAATCTGATCCTGACAACGAATCTCATAAGAAATAAAGGTGTTTTATCTCTCTTTGATTAACAGGTACTTCTTTTGCTATAATGAGGAAGACTTCTCTTATAGAAAGGAACGCTATGACTCGAAAAAACAAACAGCATTTTTTGCTTTTAACCGCGCTTTCTGTGGGGCACTTGCTCTTTTCAACCACAGGTTACCCCTTTTTGTTTGCTTACTTCAACAGCCATGATTACGCGGCGCTTTTTGCGACAGCGCTGGCAATCCTACGGGTAGCTTTTCTGCTATGGATCGCTCTTTGGGGCTATTTAGCACTCAAAGAACACCCTCGGTCTTCTTGGCTTTATCTCGCACTGTTTTTCATTAATTTGATCGTTCCTTATTTTTTCCGTTAAGGAAAACCATCGCGCTCAGTTACTTACTTTATCTAAGGCAGGAGAAACCAATGAAAGAATTTACCTCAAAATCAGCTGAAAAACACTACTATGAGAAAGAAGCTTCTGAAGCAGACTTTCTTACGTGGTATCAGGCACAAGATCAGCCGAAATACGAGAAACCTTCCGTAACCGTCGATATGGTTTTGATGTGTTACAACAAAGAAGAAGAACAATTAAAAATTGCGCTGATCCAAAGAAAAGGCCACCCTTTCCGTAATTCTTGGGCATTGCCGGGAGGCTTCGTCAATCCCAATGAATCGACGGGGCAAAGTGTTATCCGTGAGACGCAAGAAGAGATCGGGGTCACCATCTCCAAGCAAAACATCGAACAGCTGCATACCTTCAGCACCCCAGATCGCGATCCTCGCGGTTGGGTGATCACCGTCAGCTATTTGGCTTTTATCGGTGAAGAACCCTTAAGTGCCGGTGACGATGCGAACCAAGTACGCTGGTTCTCTTTAGAAAGAAAAGCCAATCAAATTTATTTGACCAGCGGCGAGATCGAGATCATTCTTGACCTAGTGACTGGCGCCTCTGTTGGAAAAGATACGTTGGCTTTTGACCACAGCGCGATCATCCTCAAAGCTTTCAAACGGGTTGCCAACAAGATGGAACACGAGCCACAAGTGCTGCTCGTGTTAGGCAAAGACTTTACGATCACGGAAGCCCGTAAAGTATTCGCCAAGTTTTTAGGGATCGATTTTAAAATGATCGATCATTCCAACTTTAAAAAATCCATGCTCCAATATTTTACGGAAGTTGGCGAAAAGCCCGTCGGCATCGGGCGTCCCTCAAAGATCTATCGCTTAAATGACGCATTTTTAGGTGACAAAATGTAAAAAAATACAACCCCCTGTCAGACCGTAGTTTGGCAGGGGGTTGCTGGTTAATCATAATTAGTGAACGTGGTTCCTAGAAACAAAAATCAGAAAGATTTTTTCTATACCCTAGGCGATCCCTGGCGTTCCTTCCAGTTCAAGCAGATCAGCTGCTCATTTCGCCTGAGAGCCGCTCTAGCTTCTGTTGGTCCTGCGTGTCCAACGTGACAAAACGCAGTTCTTTGCCGTACCACTGCGCTTTGTACTGGATTTTGCGAACAAACTGATGCCAATCGCTGATGCTGTAATGACCGGCTTTTAGAACCGTTTCTTCAGCAATTTGTTCCAAATAGATTGTATCGTACTGTTTTACGAGATGATAACTGACTTGATCGATGAATTCCCGCTTTTGACAGCAGTGAAAACGATAGAGGCGAGCGACTTTTCCTTTTAGCTTCTGATAATTTCGTGCCTGAGTCAAAAGGATTTTTTTCCGTTTGACCGCCGTAGCTTTCACCTGAAGTTTGCGTTCTGCTCGTGTCAGCTTCTGTTTTGTTTGGATCGCATGCTCACAAGTGACCGGTACCGATTGGTTGGCTTTGATCAGCTGCTGCGGATCATAAACAACCGCGATAGACGCTTGCTGTTTCGGGAGTGGTGTGATCTCTTCCAAACAAAGAATCGAGATATAAAACTCTTCATTGTTTTTCGCTGAGATCGTTGCCGATTTGATTTTCCCTTTGATCTCCCGATGCTTTTTTACTGGAACCAGTGTTTTGAGCTTTGGCAGCTTGATTTGATCCTCTTCAAAGTAAATGGTGTGCTGCTGATTATTCGTAGTATACGATTGCCAAATACTTTTTTTGGTTTTCATTTTTGGAAAGCCAGCCCGCTTTTGAAAGTAATTTCGAAACGCTCGGTCCAGATTCCTTTGTGCATTCGCCAATGCCAAACTATCGGTCTCCTTCAAAAAAGGATACTCCTTTTTTAGTTTGGCTGGCGTCAACCCTTGCTTTGCTTCATTGTTGGCCAGCTCCTCCATCTTCGCCTCCAGCAGTTGATTGTACGTAAACCGAACACAGCCGAAGGTTTCGATGAAAAACTGTTTTTGCTGTCCATTAGGATAGATCCGAAATTTGTATGCTTTTAAAACACCCAGTTTCATCTCCTCCTAACACTCCCTATACCTTTGACGCTAGTTCCCCTTTTTTTGTGCTAACTTTTCTTGGTAGATCTTGGCTTCTTGTTTCGTGGCATAAACGAAATGTCCTGGTGCGATCTCTTCCATTGCTCGTTCTTGGTTATCGTTTGGTTCGCTGACGTATTTGATCCGTTTGCGTTGACGCTCATGGTCAGGATCTGGCAGCGGAATCGCTGATAAAAGACTTTCAGTATACGGATGGACCCCGTAATGATAGATTTCATCACTGGTTCCTACTTCTAGCAGTTTGCCATTGTGCATCACGCCGATCCGATCGCTGATGTGTTTGACCATCGATAAATCATGGGCGATAAACAAGTACGTCAATTTATGTTCTTCTTGCAGATCTTGCAGCAAGTTGACAACTTGGGCTTGGATCGAAACATCCAATGCCGAGATCGGTTCATCACAAATGATGAATTTTGGATCGACGGCTAATGCTCGGGCGATTCCGATCCGCTGACGTTGTCCCCCTGAAAATTCATGAGGATAACGGGTTCCATGACTTGGGTTTAGTCCGACGGTTCGCAAGAGTTCATCCACCCGATCATTGCGTTCTTTTTCATTTTTAGCTAATCCGTTGATATCGATCCCTTCGGCAATAATGTCGCGAACTTTCATCCGTGGATTCAAGGAGGCATAAGGATCTTGGAAGACCATTTGAACTTCCCGGCGAAAATCAGCCAGCGGTTTCTTGCCTTTGATTTTCATAACATCTTGTCCATCAAAAAGAACTTCGCCTCCGGTAGGATTATTCAAACGAATCACCGTCCGTCCAGTGGTCGATTTTCCGCTTCCGGATTCACCTACTAGACCAAAGGTTTCTCCTTCATAGATTTGGAAGGAGATATCATCGACGGCTTTGACTTCGTCTTTGCGGCCAACGTTAAAATATTGTTTGAGATTCTTTACTTCAAGTAAAACTTTTTCCAACCGTTTCTCCTCCTTTAGACAGATGCCTGAGTATTTTTTTCTTGGAATTTTTTCCAGCGAATCAAGATCTCATCCGGCGGAGTTACCTTCGGTGCTTGCGGCGCTAACAGCCAAGTTGCTGCTTTGTGGGTCGGTGAAACATCAAAGAACGGCGGTTGCTGTTCTGCATCGATCTGCAAAGCAAATTCGTTTCGTGGATAAAAAGCGTCCCCGGTTGGCGGGTCCAACAGATCCGGCGGTGAACCAGGAATCGCGTACAAACGATCGCCTGTCCCTTCTAACGTTGGCATCGAACCCAACAAGCCCCAGGTGTATGGATGTTGCGGGTTGTAGAAGATTTCTTCTGCGGTGCCCACTTCGACGATTTTCCCACCATACATCACGGCTACTCGGTCAGCCACATTGGCAACGACACCCAAGTCATGGGTGATAAAGACGATGGACGAATTGATTTTCTTCTGAATATCTTTTAATAACTCTAAGATCTGTGCTTGGATCGTTACATCCAATGCAGTCGTCGGTTCATCTGCAATTAAGATCTGTGGGTAACAGATCAGCGCGATCGCAATAACGATCCGCTGCCGCTGACCACCCGAAAATTGATGCGGATAATTTTTCAAGCGTTTCTCAGCATTCGGGATGCCGACAAGGTTCAGTAATTCCAACGCTTGTCGCAAGCCCTCTTTTTTACTGATTTTGTTGTGCTTCATCAATGACTCTGCCACTTGCTTGCCAATCGGCATCGTTGGGTCTAGTGAAGTCATTGGATCTTGGAAAATCATGGCGATTTCCTTGCCACGGATTTTTTGCAGTTCTTTTTCGGATTTTTTCAAAATGTCCGTCCCATTGAAGAGGATCTGGCCATTATCGACATTGGCATTGCTGGCTAATAACCCCATGATACTGCGGGTTGTCACGGACTTGCCGCTCCCGGATTCGCCCACGATCGCCAAGGTTTCTCCTTTGTATAGATCGAAACTGACATCGCGGATCGCTTGGACTTTCCCAGCAAAGGTGTCAAAAGAAATTTCTAAGTTTTTCACTTCTAAGACTTTTTTCATAGCAATCACTCTTTCATTTTCGGATCAAAGGCATCACGCAAACCGTCTGCCAGCAAGTTGAACCCAATCATAATCACAGACAAGGTCACAGCCGGTACCCACATTTGGTAAGGCAGGAACAAGAAGGTTTTGTAGCCATCGCTTAGTAACATCCCTAAAGATGCTGAAGGTGGTTTTAATCCTAGCCCAATAAAGCTTAGGAAGGCCTCGAAGAAAATCGCCGAGGGAATACTGAACATCATTTGTACGATGATCACGCTGGAAATATTTGGTAATACGTGTTTCATCGCAATCTTGAGACGGCTTTCCCCCAGCGTTGTTGCGGCTAAAACGAATTCCTGATCTTTTAGTTTCATTGTTTGGGCCCGTACGATCCGCGCCATTGGAATCCAGTTAGTGATCGCCATTGCTGCCACGATCGAGAAGATCCCAGGTTCGAAAACTACCAGCATTAAGATCATTACCACCAAGTTGGGAATACCTGATAAGATTTCTAGGAAACGTTGCATCACATTATCGATTCGTCCACCTAAAAGACCAGAGATCAAACCATAGGTTACACCAAAGATGATATCTAGCATCGCTGCGATAAACGCAATCAATAAGGAGATACGTGTCCCTACAAATAGACGACTCAATAAGTCACGACCTAATCCATCCGTTCCTAAAAGGAAATATGTCCCGTCAGGTACATTGGCAGCTGCATACTTATCTACTAGCTCGCCTCCCACCATCGCATAGCCGTTTAAGCCATTGATGTTGATACCGGGAATTTTCGGCGGCAGATTTGTAAAGGTCACATTTTGCGCGGTCGGATCATGTGGCGAGACAAAAATGGTAATGATTGAGATCGTAATAATGATCAGCAACAAAACGATTGAGAAAACAGCGGCTTTGTTCTTTTTCAAACGACGCCACGAATCTTGGAAAAAGGTTAATGAGGGGGTTGCGATCGCTTCACGCTCTTCATTGGTATTTTTTTGTAACGGTTGAAATTTGGCTGCATCGATGGCAGCAACATCATTTGCTGTGTAAGGTTTCTCTGCCATTAGCCACGACTCCCTTCTGAAACTCGGATCCGCGGATCAACGATTCCATATAAAATATCAACAACAAGAATCACAAAGACCAACATTGCGGAATAAAGGATCGTTACCGCCATGATCGTCGGATAGTCATTGGTCATGATTGATTTTACGAACTGTTCACCGATACCCGGGATCGCAAAAATATTTTCTACGACAAGGGAACCAGTCATCAAACCGACAGCTAGCGGTCCTAACAACGTCAATAACGGAATCAAACTATTCCGCAAACCATGCTTGAAGGCAATTTCCCAGCGGCTCAAACCTTTTGCTCGTGCCAACTCGACATAATCACTATGCAGCACTTCCACCATCTCGGTTCGAATAAACCTAGCGGAATCCGCTAACGGCGACATCGCTAAGGCGACGGTCGGTAAGATCGTGCTGGCAAAGGTCTCCCACTTGGCAATCGGCAAGATCCCTAGTTTGATGGCAAAAATATATTGCAGCAAAACGGCAAAGACAAAGTTAGGGATCGAACGCCCTAAGATCGCCACTAAGGTAGACGTTGTGTCGACCCAAGTATTTTGTTTCATTGCAGAGATCGTTCCTAAAATGATCCCAAAGAAGGTACCAAAGATGATCGCTTGTAGTCCTAGTTGCAGTGAAGGTCCGATTCTTCCTGATAATAAATTCGCTACTGGCTGGTTTTTAAATTGGAAAGAGATCCCAAAGTCACCTTTTAGTAGATTGGTCAAATAAAGCCAATATTGGGTAATGATCGGTTTGTCCAATCCTGCTTGCTCATTTAGCAAGGCAATTTGTTCTGGACTTAATTTTTCAGCATTCGTATATGGTGTTCCTGGCAAAAATTGCATCAAGAAAAAGGTGATCGTGGCAATCAGCCATAATGTTAAGACCATGTAGAACACTCGTTTCAATAAATATTTCAAAAAGCTGTTCACGCAGTTTCCCCCTTAAGTATTTTGACTTCTATTCAATAATTATGTAAATTAACATAGTACGAATCATTAAAAAGGAGTCAGATCATGAAAATAAAAAAAAGTAGTGGGCTCATACCCCTCCTATGCCTCGCAATTTCTGGCGGATGGTTAGCCATAAAAAATGAATTTTCCATAGCAGCTCTTTCAGATGCCCTTTTCTTGTGGGCGCTGTTCTTTTTGATCATTGGCGGTTTTTTATGGGTATTTGCTTCTGGTTTCTTTGACCATTTTCAATATTCCATGAAGAAAGCTTTTTCCAAAAATAAAACAGATTATCTGAAATTATCCCAAGTCGGCAAACAGAGTTACGCCTTTTGGTTATGGCCTGGTGTCTTCTTGTTATTCCTTTCATTGCTCTTTTTAATGATTGCTACTAGTTAATTTCACTCTTATATTTTTACTCATTGAAATGAGAAGCAAAAGGCTGAGACAAGAAATTGTCCCAGCCTTTTCTTCGGCATTTCAAGTCAACTACTCGTGATTATTCGATTGATGTCCACTTGTAGTCGTATTGTGCGCCCGCTGCGTGAGCAACAACACCTTTGACTTTTGTTGCACGTAAATGTGCTTCCGCTTTTTGATAAACTGGAATGACACCTTGTTCATTCATAATGATTTTTTCTGCATTGACTAAATCTTCCCAACGTTTGTCAGGGTCATTGGCATTGGTCGTACCTGCTGCTTTTACAGCTGCATCGTATTCTTCACTGCTCCATTGACCACGGTTGTATGAGTTACCTGTCGTAAACAAGTCAGTAAAGCTACTTGCATCGGCATAGTCAGCACCCCAACCGCCCATTACTGTATCAAAATCACCCGCATTTGAACGATCCAAACGAACAGAGAATGGAACTGGACTTAACGTGACTTTCACACCGTCCAATGTTTTTTCGATCGTGTCTTGCAAGTACTCAATGATTTTCTTGGTTGAGTCTGTATCAGAAGCTAAGATATCAAATTCTAATGAATCGATTCCTAATTCTTCTTTGGCTTTTTCCCAATATTCTTTTGCTTTCTCTTGATCGTAGCTAATGACGCTGCCAGCTGCTTCTGTGAAGTCTGTATGATCGCCAGGGCTGAAAGTCATGCCTTCTGGAACCAAACCACTTGAAGCAATTGAACCATCACCTAAGATCGATGTTACTAAGGCATCACGGTCGATCGCATAAGAGATTGCTTTACGCAAATTTTCGTTACGGAAAGGTGAATCTTCATCACGTTGATTCAATTCTAAGTAAGAAGTCGTTGCTTCTGGTTGAGAAACGAATGCTTCGTCGTTAGCCATCTGTTGCGCCAGTTCACCTGTTAGGATGACATCATCTGCTTGACCATCTTGGAAAAGATTCAAGGCAGTTGAGGATTCTTTCACGACGCTTACGTTGATCGTTTGTAATTTAACAGTGTCTTTGTCCCAATACTGATCGTTCTTTTCATAAGCCCATTCTGTATCCGTTCCTGGTCCATCAAAACCAGTCAGGACAAATGGTCCATTATAAACGGCATTGTCGCTTGTTGATGCATATTGATCGCCATTTTCTTCCACTACTTTTTGATTTTGTGGGAAGAATGATGGGAATGCTAATAAGTAATCAAAGTAAGGTGTTGCTTTTTCTAGGGTGATTTCTAATTCGTAATCCCCCACTGCTTTGATGCCTAGCTCTGATGGATCCGTATCGCCAGCTGTGATGGCATCCGCATTTTTGACTGGTGAAAATAGATACGCATATTCTGATGCAGTTTCAGGTTTGACCGTCCGTTGCCAGCCATAAACATAATCCGCTGCTGTAACAGGGTCACCATTTGACCATTTCGCATCTTCACGCAATTTGATCTTGTAAGTTAGTCCATCCTCGCTGACTTCAGCTGCTTCAGCTGCACCAGCAGGTTGTGGTGTGCTGTCAGCATCCAAACGATACAGTCCTTCATATACATTGTTCAATGCACTGAAGCTGATCGTATCGGTTGCTAATGAAAGATCCGCACTTGGCATTTCTTGTGAAACCACTACGTTAAATACTTGTTCTGCGTTGCTATCGCCGCTAGTTGCTGTGTCATTGCTTGAACTATTTGTTCCGCCTGTTGTACAGCCGGCTAACACCACGCCACACACAGCTACTAAACCATAGGCCCATTTATTTTTCATCCTGTCCTACCCCTTAATTGAATTAATTTTCAGAATAATCATTCGATTTCTGAAGTTAGATAAGATTTTAATTAATAATTATTAAAAAAGCAATCCCTTTTTCGATAAAAAACACCTTTGGAAGAAAGTTTTCTTGGTATTTACTTACCTTACTCTCATCAAACATTCGTTAAATGCTATTTTTCCTTTCTTTATTTATAAGAAATAAAGCGAAAAAAATAATAAAAAAACATGGTTAAATGTAACTTACATTCATTTTCTGTCTGCTTTTTTCATTTCAGTCATCAAAATGAGAAATGTCTGATAGAAAAGTAAACATGCAGAAAACAAGGATGATTTCTTATCAAATTCAGACAAAAAAGACCTGATCGCATGCTTACTGATCAGGTCTTTTCATTTTAAGAACTTTTGTTTTGTCCTCGAAAGGATGTCCTTCAATGATTAATGGATCGCGCCGCCAATCGCTTTTAAATCTTCTTTGTCGGCATAATCAACGATAGCTTCCACTGCTGCAGTTAATCCTTTGGCGATGTCTTCGATGCTCATTGCAGGCTGTCCTGCTTTATCGACGACTTGCTGAGGAATAAATGGCACGTGAATAAAACCGCCTTTCATTTCAGGGTATTTTGTATCGATCATGTATTGTACTTGATACATGATGTGGTTGCAGACGAAAGTTCCAGCAGTATTAGAAACGGCTGCAGGTATTCCTGCTTTTTTCATATTTTCTACCATTGCTTTGATTGGCAGTTGTGTGAAGTAGGCAGGCTTTCCTTCTGTTTGGATCGCTTCATCGACGGGTTGATTGCCTTCATTATCAGGAATCCGGGCATCATCCACATTGATTGCCACTCGTTCTGGTGAGATGGCAAACCGGCCGCCCGCTTGACCGATGTTTAAGACGACATCTGGGTGGACCTCTTCAATTTTCTCTTCGACGATCGCCGCTGATTTCCCAAATACAGTGGGGATCTCTGCTTTCACGATCTGTGCACCATGAATTGTATCTGGCAGTAATTTCACTGCTTCTAAGGCAGGATTGATTGCTTCTCCGCCAAATGGATCAAATCCGGTAATTAATAGTTTCATTTCCATCATCCTTCCATCTCTGTTTTACCACTAAAATGCCCAAAAGTACATTAAAGCGATGTGGATCACTAACAATAATAAAGCAATTGGGGCTTGTGCTTTAATGACACCATTAGGGTCTTTCATCTCTAACAAAGCCACTGGCAGTGCATTGAAATTGGCTGCCATCGGGGTCAGCAACGTGCCGCAAAAACCAGCGGTCATTGCTAAAGCGCCAGCAACAACTGGATCGCCGCCTTGCGCCATTACGAAAGGTACGCCAATACCGGCAGTTATAACGGTAAATGCTGCAAAGCCATTTCCCATGATCATAGTAAAGATCATCATTCCTAAACAGTAAGCCACGACACCGATAAAACGATTGCCTTCTGGCACGACGCCAGAGATTCCTTGAGAAATCACATCACCAACACCAGCAGCGTTAAAAATGACACCTAGTGCTGCTAATAACTGCGGCAAGATACCGGCAGTTCCGACTTGGCGAAGCATCCGGTCGGAATCGTCTAACACTGTTTTTGGTTTAGCGGAAGTTAGCACGACTGCCAACAAGAGTGCTAAGATCGACGCGATCCCGATCCCCACTTGGCCCCCTAATGGTGTATAAGAAATCACCACAGCGATCAATGCCAAGCTGATACATGGTACGAAGATCGTACTACCGATCCGTTTTGCTGACGCTTCGGCTTTTTCATCATCAACGTCGACGATTTTACCGATCTGTACTTGTTTGAAGAAGGTCAAACAGCCCATCAAAACGATCAAAATTCCGTCCACAAGATACGGCAAAAAATTTCCGAAAGCAAAGACGACCCCTAGCAGTAACCAAAAGGCAGAGGTGCCTAATCGTGTAGGATGGTCTGCTTCACGAAAAACCCGGACAGCCGTCATGATCGACAGCAGCCCAATCAAGATATAAAAGAATTCTAGTAATCCGTTAACGATTCCTTCCATCTATTTCTCCTCCTTCTTGCCATATTTTTTTGCTAATTTGCGATCAAAGAGCAAGTTCGATAACGTGGCAATAACTAAGACGATCAATGCGATCGGCAATGATGCTTGCGCGATCGAACTAGCTGCCACATCATATCCAAGTGATTGCAACGTTCCTACGATCAACAGCACACCAGAAGCAGCCACGAAGGTATTTTGGGCAAAGAAATTCCCGAAATTTTCATTAGCGGCAGCCCGAGCTTTGATTTTTTCCTGATCTTTTTCATCCAGTTCCCCAAATTTATTTTCCCCAGCAGCTTGCGCCATCGGGTTAACGATTGGGCGGATAAATTGCGTATGTCCTTGGATCCGAATAGAGAAAAAGCCAGCAAGTTCCCGAATAAATAAGTACAAACTCAAAAACTTCCCTGGTGTCAAGCCTTTGATTTTTTCAATCAATATGACGGCCTGCTGTTTCAAGCCAAAACGTTCCGACAAGCCGACCATTGGTAATGTCAACAAGAACAGTGTCACGAGTCGATTATTGACAAACGCTTCTCCTAACATTGTTAAAAAATCAACAACAGAAATTCCCGATACAAGCGCGGTGACAAAACCAGCAACGATTACGACAGCAATAGTATCTAGCTTCAGCAAAAAGCCGACTAAAATAACTAGAATACCAATTAATTTAATCCATTCCATCAAATCATCCTTTCACAGTAAGTTATTTTTAATGAATACCAGCTTTTAGTATAATCTATTTTTTTCTTGTAAAACAATGTTTTTTGAATTTTCTTTACAGGAATACGCTTTCTTTAAGGCGTTTTTTAATTGCTTAGATAATAAAAAACCAAAAGAAGAACTGCGCTTGTGCAGTCCTTCTTTTGGTTTTTTTTGTTTAAGAAGCAGAAGCTTCTTTTTTCATTTGTTTGCTTCGCAGCTGTCCGCATGCTGCGTCGATATCTGTCCCATGTTCTTTACGAATCACACAGTTGATGCCGTTTTTCTTTAAAATGTCATAAAAAGCTAACACATCGGCTTTTTTACTTCGAGCATATTGGTCATGCTCACTCACTGGGTTATAAGGAATCAAGTTGACGTAAGACAATTTCTTTTTATCCTTCAATAATGCTGCCAACTGACGGGCATGTTCCGGTCGGTCGTTGACATGATCCAGCATGATATACTCAAACGTGATGCGACGATTGGTTTTTTCTAAATAATAATCGACCGCTGCCATCAGTTTTTCAATCGGGAAGCTCCGATTGATCCGCATCATGGAGGTTCTGACTTCATTATTTGGGGCATGCAGCGAAATCGCTAGGTTCACTTGCAAGCCGTTCTCCGCAAACTCTTTGATTTTATGCGCCAAGCCGCTGGTTGACACGGTAATATGCCGCGCACCGATCGCTAAACCTTTTGGGTCGTTAATAATCTGCAAGAAATGCATCACATTGTCATAGTTATCAAAGGGTTCGCCGATCCCCATGACGACTACGTGAGAGACCCGTTCTCCCTCGTTGCGTTCATCAAAATAGTGTTGTACTAACATGATTTGAGCCACGATCTCGCCTGCTGTTAAATCCCGCTGTTTCTTTAATAACCCACTGGCACAAAAGGTACAGCCGATGTTGCAACCGACTTGGGTCGTCACACAAACCGACATGCCATACTCTTGACGCATCAAGACCGTTTCAATCATGTGATTGTCGGGCAATTGAAATAAATACTTGACGGTCCCATCACTGGCTTCTTGTACCACCATCTGCTTCAGGGGATTGATCACAAAGGCTGCCGTCAGTTTCTCAATCAAAGGTTTCGGTAAATTGGTCATTTCTTCAAAGCTGGTTACTCGTTTTTCATAGAGCCACTCCCACACTTGGTTGGCTCGAAATTTCTTTTCATTTTGTTCAGTTATCCACAAAGATAGATCTGATTTGGTAAGTCCATAAATCGATGGGTTCACTTTTTTCCCTCTTTTCAAACTAGTCGCTACATACTATAACTGAATTCTTTGTGAAAAGCAACCGTACCTTGGTTGTTTGTCAAAGCAAAACCGTTGCTCTACTGCGCTGGTTGATCATTTTTTCGATGCTCAATGTTCCCATCCATCACGCCATCTTGCTTGAAATAGCTCTCACAAACATTTTAGTCATAAAAAACAAGCAGTGAATGAACCAACTCCTGTGAAATAAATGGAGCAGCTCTTTCCTGCTTGTTTGCTTTTCCTTGAAGAGATACTCTCTCATGGGCACTGCTTTCTTCACATGATCACCCTTCAAAAGAAAGGACTCGGCCTTCTTTGGCGGTCAACATCCCCCGTTGCGGTGGCTGTAGCTGTAAATAAAGCTGGAGTGACATTTCTAATATCAGTTCTTTGTCTCCTTGTTGAAAAACGCCGTAATAATGGGTCTGTTCCCGTTTCTCTTCATATGTATGACTGACAAGGTAATACCCTTGTTCCATGGTTTCGTTGCGCTTTTTGGTTTCTGAAAGAAAACGGCGAATATGTTTATAAGTAAAGAGAATCAATAAAATGACAACTACTATTAATACTACATACCCCATTGCTTGTCTTACACCTCGATCGTTGATGTAGCAAAGGTCGGCTCCACACCAATACTGATCATCAAAGCAGCATCGACTTCACACATCACTTTATCGTCTAAATGACAAACTTTTTCTTTCAACCGACTTTTGTCGATCGTGCGGATCTGTTCCATCAAAATGACGGAGTCTTTGCCAATCCCTGTGCAAGAAGCGGAAATCCCAATGTGGGTTGGTAATTTCGGCTTCGCCATTTTTGCCGTGATCGCCGCAATGATCACGGTGGGACTGAAGTGATTGCCCAAGTCATTTTGAATGATCAAGACCGGTCGTATTCCGCCTTGCTCCGATCCAACGACTGGTGAAAGATCGGCAAAATAAATATCTCCCCTTTTTACCATAGGACCACCCTAACTTTTATATTCTCGCGGAACCCTTGCTGAGAGGGTGCACGCTACTTCATAGTGAATCGTTTCTAACTGGTCTGCAACATCCTGCATCGTAATTCGTTTCCCATGATTCTCACCAATCAACGTGACCGTTGTACCGACAGCAAAGGCTCGCGGCAAACGAATCATCAGTTGATCCATACACACCCGACCGACGATTTCACAAGGTTCGCCTTCTACTAAGAGTGAGAAGCCTTGCATTTTTCGTAACCAGCCATCCGCATAACCGATAGGCACAGTGCCGATCCATTCCTGACGGGGCGTGATATATGTCTCACCATAGCCAATCCCCGCTCCTTTTTCAAGTAATTTCACTTGGATCAGTTCAGAAACAAGTGAAAGGGCTGGTTTTAAGGAAAATGGTTCCTTCAATGCATGACCTGACGGATTCAATCCATACATCGCGATCCCAAAACGGACCATATTCCCAACGGCCTCTTTGTGCCACAAGGAGGTCGCGCTATTGCCTGTATGTATATATGTCGGCAAATAAGGCAAAACAGTTAAGACTTCTTTAAACCGCTGGTGCTGTGTTTCCCAATAAGTTGTATCAGCTTGATCGGCTGTGGAGAAATGGGTAAAGATTCCTTCCCAATCAAATGTGGGATGAGTTTCCAACCAAAGAACGGCTTGAAGCACTTCTTCTGGGGTCAAAAAACCGATTCTCCCCATGCCGGTATCCACTTTGACATGTACTTTAAGCGGTGTCTTTATAGGATTCTCTTCCAAATAAGTACCGGCTTCTACCAACCAGTCCATCGAAGCGACTGGAAAAGAAAAATCGTATTCTGCAAGTAAGGGAATATCTTGCACGTTCACAGCCCCTAAAATCAGCAGCGGGTCAGTGATTCCTGCTTCTCGCAATTCGATTGCCTCATCGATCGTCGCAACGCAAAAACCGGCTGCACCGCCTTCTTTGGCTGCTTGAGCAGTTTGTACCGCTCCGTGCCCGTACCCATTGGCTTTTACCACCGCAAAAAGAAACGTCTCGCTTGGTAAGTGAGCAATCTCATTTTTGATGTTTTCGGTAATCGCGGTCGTATCAATAATCGCTTTCGTTGGTCTATGGTAAGCAACCACCATTTCCAGTTCCTTCTTTCTACTAATGCTTGATCAGACAAACAAATTAAGTTGGTTTTATGTAGTCGGCTGTTCGTCCATAAAGTATCGTAGTTTTTTCACCAAGTGACGACTTCCACTCAGGTTACTCACTATCCGATACTTCTAAGATAATTTGTGCAAAGGCAGTATCATTTGTATGGGTGATACTGACAAACGTTTTTTCTAAAGGGTGCGGTGCTTTGGTAACGATCGGTGCACCGAATTCATTGGTCAAGACTTCAATATCATGAAAAGAAACTTTGCCGATCCCCGTCCCCCAAGCTTTCGAGAACGCTTCTTTGCAGGCATAGCGCCCCCCGAGGAACTCTACCTGACGTTTCAGGGGCAAACGGGCAAATAATTTTGCTTCCTTCTCTGTTAAAATACGCGTTATAAACTGAGGTTTTTTTTCAATTAATTCTTTCATTCGAGGCAGCTCGACTGCATCGATCCCGATTCCTTTAATCATTCTTCTCGCTACCTTTACTTAAGATAGGGGTTTCCAAATTGGAATTGGCCCTTGTTCAGCTAGTTACCATTCTACCAAAAAAATGGCGAATTACCATTCAAATCTGACGAGTTTATACAGAGATTAAGATTTTCAAAGGGAAAGCTGCTGATAAATCATGCTTTTCTATTTTTCAAGTATTCTTGGAATAAAAAAACAATCTTTTCAAGTTTTTAGCGACTCTTTAGTCTATTTTTCACTATTTCTTTCAAAACTATCAAGTAACTATTTCTAAAAAAAATGAAAGAAAGCCCATTCAATCAAACGGAATCGCTGATTGAATGGGCTCTAATCAATAACTACATCTTTTTCTAAATAAAAATATAGGTAGAAGCGACTAAGGATAATTTCTTTTAAATCCATATTCTAAATACTGCTCTATCTATTCAATTGAATTTCATATCTATATCTATCCGCACGATAATAAATTTCCGCATATTCGATATTTCTGTTTTTATCGTCCATAGTATTTCTTGTTACATACAACAATGGTTCGCCCGTCTTGATCTTTAGATGTTCAGCTAACACTTCATCTGCTACGATAGATTCAATAATTTCTGTAGCACTTTCGATCAGAATAGATTTATCTTCAAAAATTTTATAGAGTGAAGCTTCTGGAGAATTAAAGTCCTCTTCATTTAACTCTATATAATTTGTCGGCACATATACTCGCTGAAAACCAATGTTCTCATCATCAATGATTCGTATCCGTTCATTCACATAAACTTCTTCCATTGGAGATAATTTTAACTGCAACCTTACTTTTTCAGGTGCAGGTTCTCTTCTAAAATCAACTAGCTTAGATGAAGTAATATGCTCCCTATGCTCATCATTAAAACTTATCAAGCGATTCAATTGTAATGTTCGCTTATTGCTGTTAACGATTGTTCCCAATCCAGGAACCTTTTTGATGTATCCATCCGATTCTAACAGTTGCAGTGCGGAACGAATCGTTATTCTGCTGACACCATATTTTTTTTGCAAATCAACTTCAGTTGGAAAAAAATCATTTTCCACATATTTTTTTGCAATAATACTTTTTTTCAATTCTTCATAGATTTGATAATATTTAGAATTACTATTACTACTCAAATTATCCCTGACCTACTCTCATTTCACTATTTCTGCAATATTAGAGGCTAACCCTCTTATGTCCATTTCATTCGCTTTTTCTATCACTGATAATTTACTCTTGACCGTCTCATCTACTGATACAAGCGCACCTGTCATAGAACCGACGATTGTAGCAATCGTATCGGTGTCATAGCCGATATTTACAGCATCGATCGTTGCTTGATAGGGCGTTTCCTTATTTAGGGCTACGATTCCATACGCACAGGGAACCGCTTCTGAAACATGAAGTCCACTCCCAACAACATCATAAAGTTTCAACAACTTATCAACTTTTTCACCACTGCCATTCGCTATATCTAAAGCAAGCTGTATTCTTCGATAAACACTTGGTCCTGGAACATGCTTAGAATATTTTTTTCCTTGTTCTTCTCCGAGTTTTGCACCTAATAAGCCAGCTTCAATCACACTATCCATTGTAGCACTTTCCTTCAATGATTCCGACACACTTAGGGCAACCGCACAAGCACCTGAGATTGACAATGAATTATCATGGGTGACTTTTGTAATTATAATAGCATCTTCTAAAGCCTTTTCATAGTCACCTGGATGAAATAGTCCCGCCGGAGAAATCTTCATTGCGGAACCATTTGTAGCTTTAGAAGCATAATCTACTGTTACTGCCCCAGGAAGTGCTTTTATTTCCGATAAATTATTTTTGTACATTTCAATCGCACTTCTTGTTGTAGGTCCAGCAAAACGATTAAAATAATGCGGAATATCAGACCATTCAATAATACTTTTCTTTATAATATCTCGGTCAATCATTCCTTGGTTCTTAAGAATATTTTGACAGATTAAATATATTTGTGAAAAATCATCAGTGACTTCACCTGCCTTATTTCCATATGCGAATGCTGTTTTGCCGGGTTCAACTAGCTTTTCCAATGGTCCAGCAAATTTTATCCGAATTTCATCAAAAGGCAGATTTTCTGTCGCAGCCCCCATTGCGTCTCCAATCGCTGCCATTGTTAAAGATCCTAAAATTCTCTCAATCATGTAATCAATTCTCCCATCCATTTTACTTATTTAAGTCCTTTAACCCCAAACACAAAAGTTAAGACAAGTCCACCAATAAACGATAGCAGTAAACCAACTAAGTATGCCCATAAGGTAGGTCCAGCAAATGCAGGGATCGTTGTCAGTCCCCCAAATACAAACGCATTCCCAATAACATCAAAAGCACCCATAAAAGCACCACCAATCGCTGCACCGATACATCCTGCCGCTAATGGCGTCTTATACTTCACTCCAATACCATAGATCGCTGGTTCGACTATTCCAGATAGAAAAACAGAAGTAATAGCCGACACAGAAAAATTTTTTAAATCTTTATTCTTAGTCATAATAAAAATAGCTAACGCAGCACCGGCCATCCCAAAATTTGCGTTGGCGCCATAAGCAATAAGAGCAGAAGTACCTGTCGCAGCAATTTCAGGAATAATGATCATCGTATTAGGGGCCCAATGAAATCCAAACATAATCAAAATATTCCAAATGCCTCCAATAATTGCTCCAGTAACAATGCTGTTTATCGCTGTTAGTCTCCCAACAACATCGGCAATAAAAAGACTAGCATAATTTCCAATTGGTCCAATAATACCGGCTGCAATCGGTACTAATAAAAACAAAAGTATGGTCGGTATAACAACCATATGCAAACTTTGTGGAATTACTTTCTTTAGAAATAACTCCATTTTTGATTGAAGCCAAACAAGAATAATTGATGGAATCACTTGTCCTGTATAGCTAAATAATCGAATCGGCATACCCATGAATTGAATGATTGTTCCTGGTTGATCATTCATCATCGCTACAAAATCTGGCATAATCAGTACCCCTAAAACAGCAATAGCGATATATGCACTGGTTTTGAATTTCTTAGCAGAAGTGATAGCTACTAGCAATGGGAAAAAATAGAATACCGATGTTGCAGCTAGAGTTAGCAAAGTATTCGTGTCACTCTCTACACTCAATATTCCTAGTTCATTTGCTAAGATAGTAAACCCTCTTAAAAGACCCGCACCAGCGAGAAGCGGCAATAATGGAGAAAAGATACTGACTACTAACGAAACAAATCGGTTGATCAAACTTTCATTTCCTGTTTCTCCACTTTCCAATTCTGAATGATTACTCATATGTGCTCGTACTGCTTCATAAACTTCCCCTACATTTGTTCCTATAATGATTTGAAAACTTTTATCGTTGTCTACGATCCCTATGACTTCAGCTAAATTCTTGATTCCCTCAGCATCAACTTTACTTCTATCTTTGAATGTTGGTCTTAATCTTGTGGCACAATGAGTCAGACTAGAAATATTACCAGAACCACCCATCAACTCTAAAAGCATAATCCCCAATTCATCCATCTGTTTTCCTCCAAGAATTTTTTAAATGTTATGACGTCATATCATTAAAAACAATATATAACGCTTTCATAATTATGTCAACAACAATTTTAGCAACGAAACTAACATAAAATATAAATAAAAACTATCTAATTTATCTATATTTCTATTAATAGAAACCTTGTAATTTTTAACATAAAAAAAGAACATGAAGTGAGCGAAGCTCGCCATACATGTTCTTTTAATAAAAAGCTCATTCTTATTGTAATTCAAAAAAACAATTAGTCTTGGTTATTTCTGATAACGAAACCGCGTTTTTTGTCGTTGCTACGGCGATTGTTTTTACGGGCACCATCTTTTGAATAGTTACCACGGGCTTTATTGCCGTTGCCGCCGCCACGGTTCCCACCGTTTTCTTTGCGGTTACGATTGCCGCCATTGCTGTTATTGCTGCGACGTCCGTTTTTATTGAATGATTTTTTTCCTTGAGGTAATGGGCGTTCTGGTGTAATTTTGACTGGTTCTAAATCAGCTGGATCTTTCGCCATTGTTTTTAGAAGCAGTGCTGCTAAATCTTGTGCAGAATAACGTTCCAAAAGATCGTCGGCTGCTTGCAAGTATTTATCCAAACCATTTTCATCCAATTTTGTTTCAACAGATTCGATTGCGGCACCTAATTGACCTTTAAATGCTTCTTTTTCGGTTGGTGGGCGCATTGGTGTCATCCGTTTTTTCGTTAAGTTTTCAATGACATGCAAGTAGCTCATTTCGTTTGGTGTAACGAAAGTCACTGACATTCCGCCTTTTCCGGCACGACCTGTACGTCCGATCCGGTGAACATAGCTTTCAGGATCTTGAGGGATATCGTAGTTGTAAACGTGTGTAACACCAGAAATATCTAATCCGCGAGCTGCTACGTCTGTGGCAACTAAGATATCTAATTGACCACTCTTAAATGAACGTAAAACGCTCATCCGTTTTTGTTGAGAAAGGTCCCCATGAATGCCTTCAGCTTTGTAGCCACGAGCTTCTAAACCACGTGCCAATTCATCAACACGACGTTTCGTACGACCGAAAACGATCGTCAATTCTGGTGATTGCACATCCAACAAACGAGTCATGACATCGAATTTTTCATAATCTTTTGAGCGAACATAATATTGATCAATCAAATCAGCGGTCATTTCTTTGGCTTTGATTTGAACATGTTCAGGCTCTTTCATGAATTTCACGCCGATATTTTTGATTGCTGGCGGCATTGTTGCTGAAAATAGCAACGTTTGACGAACATCTGGCACTTGGCTGATGATTTTTTCAATATCTTCCAAGAAGCCCATGTTCAACATTTCGTCTGCTTCATCTAATACAAGCGTTTCAACCGTACCTAATTTTAAGGTGTGGCGGTTGATATGGTCTAACATACGTCCTGGCGTACCAACTACGATATGGGGACGATCTTTTAATTGACGGATTTGACGGCCGATATCGGCTCCACCGTAAACTGCTTGAACGCGAATTTTTTTGTCTTTACCAAGACGATACAATTCTTCTTGGGTTTGGATCGCTAATTCACGGGTTGGGGCAATCACTAATCCTTGTAGTTGATGGTTCGCTGGGTCGATTTTTTCTAACATTGGCAAACCAAATGCGGCGGTTTTACCAGTACCGGTCTGTGCTTGACCGATCACGTCTTTGCCTGCTAAGGCTAATGGAATCGTTGCTTCTTGGATGGGTGTTGCTTCTTCAAAGCCGGCACGCTCAACAGAAGTCAATAATTCGTTGGATAATTCTAGATCTTTAAATTTCAAATGGATCCTCCTAGGCTGGTCATCTTTTCGATGCCTGTTTTTCTATCATCGAAGCGTAGGTTAGTTCTTCAGAAACACAAGAGTAGTCCCATTTACTCTTATCTTTCTCTCGGTACCGAAAAACCGCTTCACGAAGGCATTATAAAAGGCTAAAACAAGTGTTGTTTGTCTCAGCCATCATTTTATCTCAAAACGTCAATGTTTTTTACAGTAATCATTCTGTGCTTCATCTTTCGGCGTTAGATAAGTATAACACGTTTTGAAAGTTTCAGCAAGATTTCAACTCCGCTTTACATTCCTTTTAGTGCATCAACGACTTCGCTCAAGCCCATGCCATTGCTCCCTTTGATTACCAAGCTGTCGGAAGGTTCTAAAGTTTCCTTTAAGGAGGCGATCAGTTGTGGTTTTTCATCTGTCGCAAAATAGCGCACCTTGTCAGCAAGTGGTGACTGAGCTAGTCGTTTTTGCAATGCTTGCATTTCTTTGCCATAAAGAAAAACTAGTTGGAACGAGTCATCTAAATGTGCGGCCATCTGCTCGTGCATTTGTGCAGAATCTGGTCCTAATTCAAGCATATCTGCCAATACGGCGATCCGTCTTCCTTCTAACGGCAGTTTGCGGAAGCTATCCAATACAAGACCCATGGCCGTCGGATTGGCATTGTAAATATCGCTCAAAATCGCTGCCCCATTACCGGCAGTCACCCATTGGGTCCGATTTTTCGTCAATTGAAAATTCGCCAAGCCTTCCTTGATCGCTTCATCTGCTACACCAAAATGACGTCCTAACCCAATCGCGATCAAGGCATTTTTGACATTATAGCCGCCTAAGACCGGTAAGGTAAAGGTGGTACCTGCAACCGTAAAAATCGTTTGATCTTGCGATTCCTCCACGATGTCTCCTTGTAGATCTCCCTCAGTTAAGCCAAAAGTTTCAATGGTCTGCGTTAAATTGGGAACAAAGGGCTCTAACAATGGTTCATCAGCTGGCATCATAAAGAAGCCGTCTTTTTTCAATCCTGCGGTGATCTCCATTTTCGCTTTGGCGATCCCTTCTCTGGACCCTAAGTTTTCAATGTGGGCTTCGCCAATCAACGTGATAGCGGCAGCGTCAGGTTCTGCTAAGCGCGAAAGGACTTCGATTTCACCTGCATGATCCATTCCCATTTCTAAAATCAACACTTGGGTATCTTCTGGCGCATGCAAGATAGTCAAAGGCACGCCTAGTTCATTGTTGTGGTTGCCTTGGGTTTTATAGGTCTGGTACTTTTGGGCCATGACCGCTTCCACCATATCTTTGGTGGTCGTTTTCCCGTTACTTCCAGTAATACCGATGATTTTCGGTGCAAGCTTTTCTTTATACGCTCGTGCCAATTGTTGGAACGCTTTGACGGTATCCGTGACAGGAATCACAAGGATGTCTTGCGGCGGTTCGATCGTAGGATGGCTCCACAGTGTGGCGATCGCACCATTGTCTTTGGCTTGTTGGGCAAATTCATGGCCGTCACGGGTCCCCGCTAAGGGAACAAAAAGACTGTTTTCTTTGATCAGACGGCTGTCGAATTCCACAGAGGCAAGTGGTGTTTCATTTTCAATTTGCTGACCAAATACGGCAGCGGCTTCTTTTACAGTAAAATTCATCAGGTTCGCTCCTTTTTCCTAAAAAAAGAAAGCCCAAGATCGCTTCAAGTATTTTCCTTGAGTTGAGCTGGCTTTCTTCCTGCTATTTATTCTGCTTCTTTTTCATTCTCTGCTTCAACTTCTGCTTCTTCCACATTCGTCAAGAAAGAACGTCTTTGGTTGAAACGATTCATCCCTAATTGGATCAATTCTTCAATCAAATCACCATACGGCAATCCGGTCTTTTCCCATAGCAATGGGTACATGCTGAATTCAGTGAATCCCGGCATCGTGTTCAGCTCATTTAAAAAGAGCTCGTTTTTATTGGTCAAAAAGAAATCACAACGGCTCAACCCACTGCCGCCCAACATCGTATAGGCTTTTTTCGCAAACTCTTGGGCTTTGGCTTGTGTTTCTTCGGGAATTTGTGCAGGAATCTGCATCTCGATTCGGTTGTCAATGTATTTGGAATTGTAATCATAAAACGCAACATCTTTTACGATTTCTCCCGGCATGGTGGTCCGCACGTCTTCGTTTCCAAGAACAGCGACTTCGATCTCACGGGCTTCGATTCCTTGTTCAACGATCGCTCGGGTATCATAGCGATACGCTTCTTGTAGCGCATTTTGCAGTTCTTCACGGTTCTCGGCTTTCGAGATACCGACACTTGAGCCCATGTTGGCAGGTTTGACAAACATCGGATAAAGCAGACTGCCTTCACATTGATCGAAAATCTTTTTCGGATTTTCTTTCCACGCATTTTTCAAGACTGGTACATAGGGAACTTGCGGAATTCCCGCAGCTTGCAAGATGTACTTGGTCATGATTTTGTCCATCCCGCAGGCACTAGTCAAGACACCGGCTCCGACATAAGGCATTCCGATGGTTTCTAAAAACCCTTGGATCGTGCCGTCTTCGCCGTTTGGTCCATGGAGCAATGGAAAGACGATCGCGTCTTCTTCATAGATGGCCCCAGGTGAAATTTCTTCCCCTTTGGTCTCTTCGTTGGTCAATGCCAAAGTATCTGATGACGTTGGCGCCTCAGACAATAATGGGCCTTTTAACCAGCGTCCTTCTTTAGTGATCATTACTAATTGAACTTGGTAGTAATTATAATATACAGCATTAACAACTGAAAAAGCGGATAACAGTGATACCTCATGCTCTGCACTGCGTCCCCCGTATAATAAAATGATTTTCAAAAGAATTTCCTCCTGTATTCATTGATTCTACCAAACTAAGTCTTCCACATTTTAGCACAAAATCGACCAACCGGCATTAAATCTTGCAGAAATTTCTTTAAGCTTACACAGTCGTTAGTTGAATGTTTTTCATTTTGTCAGTACTATGAATATATCACGGCACGTTTAAAGAGGTGGGACCTATGACAGAACAAACTGCTCCTTCTAGAAAAGGACGATTAAAACAAATCCTTCAAGTCTTTTTGAAATACAAAGTCGTTCAAAATATCAGCAAACAGCAGCATCCCGAAATGGTGCGTCAAGCGTTTGAAGAATTAGGACCAACATTTATCAAAATCGGGCAGATGCTTTCGGTCCGCAATGACCTACTTTCCAGCACTTTCGTTGATGCCTTCAAGCAGTTACAAGACAATGTCAAAAGCGATCCATTTCCCAAGGTCAAAGCACTGCTGGAAGCAGAACTACAGCAGCCACTAACGAAAGTTTTTTCCGCTTTTGATGAAATCCCAGTCGCCTCAGCTTCCATCGGACAAGCCCACCGAGCAAACTTGATCAGCGGCAAAGAAGTGATCGTCAAAGTGCAGCATCCGGGAATCATTGCGGCGATTCAAGTAGATCTCGATCTTTTTGATAAGGCTCTACCGTTAGTTCGTGCAATTCCAGAAGCCAATGTGGTGGATTTAAAAAGCGTGTTAAGCGAAGTCAGACGATCCCTTGCCAATGAAACGAATTTTTTGCAAGAGATGAAAAATGCGCAGGAATTCTACCGAAACAATCACCAAAACCCGCAATTGGCATTGCCAAAAGTTTATCCCGAATGGTGCACCCAAAAAGTATTAGTCATGGATTACATGGCCGGTGAAAGTTTGAACTGCTTGCTGACCCGCAGCAATCAAGATATCGTTTATGACAATCAGTCCGTGAAAGCAGTGAAAAAACAAGTGGGAACGCTATTAGTCGAAAACTTTATGAAGCAAGTCTTTGAAGATGGCTTCTTTCACGCTGATCCGCATCCTGGCAATCTTTTTTTACATGTCTTCACAGATCAAACCAACCGACCAAAACCATTCCAAGTCCAACAGCGCGTCGGTGTCCTCGGCGGTGTTGATTATTCATTGAAGTGGCAAGAAGAAGCGATTATGCCGCCTTACCAAGTGATTTTCTTAGATTTTGGGATGATGGGACACTTGGATCAGTCATTACGCAGTCGCTTAGCTGATGCATTGATTGCTTTGTATACCCAAGACACCCAAGAAGTCGGCAAAGCTGTCTTGCGTTTGTGCAACAGCAGCGGCAGTTCCTTTGATGAAGTCGCCTTCTATCAGGATCTTCAAAAATTTGTTGAAAACTACTATAATATGCCGCTAAAGGATATCGACTTGCAAAAAGTGATGGGGGAAGTCATCACGATCTGCCATGATAACCAACTGCAGATGCATCGAGACATCACCTTGCTGATTAAGGCTTTTGGCACCTTGGAAGGTGTGATCAAAGCCTTAGACCCCGAATTATCAATGATGGAAGTCACTCAGCCTTTTGCACAAAAATATTTCTTACAGCAGCTGAGTATTGAAGACGAGGTGAAAAAAAGCGCATTGGCAACCGCAAAAAGCTTGCGGGCACTTAGCCATCTTCCTGATCGAACCTTGGCTGTCTTAGACACTTTTGCCACTGGTAAACACCGGTTAAATTTAGAGATCCGCGAACAAAAACAGCTATTGGATCGCTTTGATCAGATGGTCAATCGACTGGTGATCGGTATTATTCTAGCTGCGGTCATCCTTGGCTCTTCCTTATTGGTGGTGGCTAGTCCGCAACAAGGAGCCTTCGTCCATCAGATGGGGATCTTCGGATATACCTTGGCATTTTTCGCGATCGTAGCTTTAGTCGGCAAATACTTTTATGATCGTTTTCGTAAGAAATAAATAAGCACCTTCAATTCCCGTGTCTCATGCAGAAGCTGGGTCTTGAGGGTGCTTATTTTGCAAGGGTCTGTCGCAATTCGTTTTCAAAGATTCGTTTGAAGACTTCCCGATCCTCTTTCGTAAAGGGCTTCGGTCCTTTTGTGCGCTTGCCTGCTTTACGCATCTGCGCACCTAAGTAGCGTTGACCTAATAAAAAATCGATCGTTTCTGGCAAATACTCTGTACCGTTATGGTGAAAAACTCGTGCTTTTTTGGGCAAGACTAACGAGGCTAAGCCATAATCTTGGGTGACGAGAAAATCGCCGGGTTCTATCTCCTTCACGATTTCATAATCCGCGCGATCCGAGCCTTTGTCGACATAGACAAAGTGGACATGGGCGGGATAGTCTTTGGTCGTATAATGATCGACACTGGTCACGATTACTACCGGCAGCTGATACTGCTGAGCCAGCTCGATCACTTCATTTTTCACCGGCGAACCGTCGCCGTCAATAAAAAGCCGCATCTGCTTGCTCCTCTCACAAATTTCTTCGTTTACAATTACTTCTATTGTAAGAGGAGCACCTAGAAGATGCAAGCAGACTTTGCAGTATTTTCATTTCAGTATTGCTCAATGAGGGGAATAAGAATGGCGATCTTTGTCTCACTAACTAGCAGTTGCCATAAGTAAAGCTTATCCTTCAATTCTAGAAAATGCTCGTTCTTTTAGCTCATAAACGACATCGCAAGCCTTTGCTACCTCTTGTTCATGGGTCACTAAGATGATACATTTTTTTTGCTCATGGGCAATTTCTTGAAACAGTTTGACGATTTCTTTAGATGTCGTTTCATCCAAGTTTCCAGTCGGTTCATCGGCTACGATCAGCTCATGTTCACAGCACAACGCGCGAACGATAGCGACCCGCTGCTGTTGCCCACCCGATAATTGGGTCACTTTTTTCAGTGCCAGCTCTTCCGTGATGCCAACTTTGGCTAAGTTGGCTAAAGCATAGGCCTTTTTATCGGCTTGCTGCGACTTCGCGATCGCCATGGCTGTGATCACATTGTCCAGTGCCGACATATAAGGCAATAGATTATACGCTTGGAACACGATGGAAACATCTTTGCGGCGGTATTCTCGCAATCCGATTTTTGCTAACGTTTCTTCATTGTAGAAAATCTTTCCTTCTTTCGGTGTATCTAGGCCCGTGATCAGTGACAGGAAAGTTGTTTTCCCCGATCCGCTGGAACCTAAGATCGCATACATCTTGCCAGGTTCAAAGGTCAAATCAACGTCACGAAACAGCGCTTCTGCTTCGCTTTGATACCAATATCCTAATTGTTCTGTTCGTAATGTCATGTCGTTCCTCCTAAGAAACCAAGATTTTTTTCGGATTCAACCGCAAAATGCCCGCGGAAGAGAGTAAGATCGAGCCAAAACTGATCCCTAGACCGAGTAATGCCAATAAACCAATTTGTTGAGGGGAAACGGTGATCTCCAAGGACTCCACTTCTGCTGATTGGGTGAAGGATGGGAAAGAACCACCACGATTTCCGCCCATTTGCGGCATCTCCCCGCCTCCAGGACCAGCGTTTTCAGTGGCTGCTTGATCAGTCGTTGTCTCTGTTTGTTGTGCCAATAATTGCTCTCCGACGGCATTCCCGACAAGATTGCCGCTAGCGGCCGCGATCCCTAAAGCAAACACCATACAGACAAAAATCTCTGTGAAAAACTGTAGGATCACTTTAGCCCGTGACTCGCCTAAAGAGAGCAATACACCAATCTCATAGCGACGTTCCCGAATCGACATCATCACGATCAACGTCAAAATAATGATACCGGCAGCAGCAACTAACACAATAATATTTTTTGCAAAGCTAGCAACATTATTCAATGGTGTCAGCATCGACTGATACATTTGATCGTTGGTTTGAATGCTGTAGGTTTCTGTATCGATCAACCCTTCCGCTTCTTCCACGAATGCTGTCATCTCAGACGGATCACTCAAGGTATAGGTTGCTGAATCAATGGTGTCCTCATTGCCGCTCAACGTATTGGCAAGAGTATAAGAGGCAATGATCGTGTTGGCTGGGTTGAGAAAGTTAAACATTTGGCTCATGCTGTTGCCAACTTCACTCGTTTCATAGATTCCCTTGATCGTCACTTCTACTTCATTGTCCTCTGCATCAGTGATCGAAAACGTATCTCCGACCGCCAAATCATTCGCTTCAGCTAGTGAGGATTCGATCAGGACTTGGTTCGTACCTTCATCCTCAGAAGTAATTCCTTCTCCATCCGTGATCGTCGCTGTTCCTTCCGAAAAAGTCGTATACGCCGCACTGCTTGATACACCAGTGATTTGGAAATCACCCGTACTCATATTCCCACCAGGCATTCCTCCTGGCATACCGTCCATTTGCCCCGTCTCGCTGCTATCGGTTGCTTCTGACTCTGTCGATGAGTCACTGCTGGAGATCGGTTCGATCCCGCTGACGGCATCAGCAGAGGTGCTGACTTCAAAACTATATGAGGCAACCCCGTCTAAATCGGCGATCGCTTGGGCATCAGTAATCGCTACTGGTGTCGATTGAAAACTCCCTGGATCTGGTCGGGTGCTTTGGTCATCGCTGTCAGAAGAAGAGCTCCTTTGCTGAAAAGCCTGCTCGCGGTTTGCTTGCAACGTCACAGTTGCGCCAACACTTTTCTGGGCATTTTCAGTCGCTACTAGTGCCGCACTGCGAATCGTCAGACCCGCCAATACAAAAATCAAGATTGCAGAAAATACGGCGATCAGCAACAGGCTCCGGCCTTTTTTCGCCCATAAACTTTGGAGACCTCGTTTCAAAAAATTCATCTTTGTTCCTCCTGAATAGCTATTTATTGTCTTTCGACTATAAGGATCCTAGCTTAAATTGACCTTAAACCGTCTCCTGATTTTTTGAATCATAGAAACAGACCGCAACGGCTGCCTGCGATCTGTTCGATTTATTGATAACCATTTGGTGATGATCGGTGAAACTTCAACTAACGACCAAAACCACCGCCCATCTGATTGGTTGTCGCTGTTGCACCTGATTGGGTCAAGTTAGCGATAGTATCCGTGACGGACAATGTTCCTAACTCTGTCCCATCACTGAGGGTTCCGCCAGCATAATAACCGGAGACTGCTTGTGCATCATTCGTCCCACCACTGACCAACGTATAGCTGCTATCGGTCAAATCTGGGCTGGAAAGAACCACGTGTTGGTAGCTTTTGCTTGGGGCATAGGACAAGATCGTCTGACCTTGACTGTCCTTTAAGGTCACTAGGGTCTCGGCTGATTGGGTTTGATCGAAACTGATTCCGATCGACTGTTGACTACCACCGCTAACGTTCATGGCCATATCGGTCGTGCCTGCCGCTAACAAGACGCCGCCGGTGAGTTCAAATGTGCCGTTATAGTCCAAAGCACCATTGCCACCGGTCGTTGGACCATTTACGATGACGACGCCATCACTCATGGTGACATTGCCATTACTATCCAGGCCATCCCCTTCGGCATCAATGACCAACGTTCCACCAGTGATCGTGATCTGTTTACTGTCATCCGCGGTATCGCCGCCGCCAGGGCCGCCGCCAAAACTGTCTTGACCAAATTGTCCCGTTGTTTCATCCGTATCACTGCCACCACCGGCATTGATCCCATCATCGCTAGCCACGACGTGTGTCGTGCCACCTGCAATCGTGATTACACTTGCTTCTAATCCTTCATAGGATTCTTCGATAGAAATCGTTCCGTCGGAGATCGTCAATTCATTGTCGGCGTGGATCCCATCATCGCCACTGCTGGCAGTGATCGTGCCACCTGCAATGTTGATCGTATCATTGGCATGCAAGCTATCATCCGCACTATCGATCGCAAAGGTGCCGCTGCTGATGGTCATCACACCGCCAGCTTTCAATCCTTTGTAACTTTCATCCGTCACTAGCGACTGACTTTGGGCTCCGTCAGCCGTTTTGATCGTGATATCAGCTGATTGGATGCTTAAATTTGTTTCTGCTTGGATCCCGTCACGACCACTTTGGATCGTAAAGGTACCACCATCAATCGCAACGTAGCCTTTTTCCGCATCTTCCGTATTATTCGCTTGGATGCCATCTCCTTCAGTGGTGTTCAGTGTGTAGTTCCCCGCCAAGATCGACACGGAATCTTTTCCTTTGATGGCATTGTTTTTCGCTGTGATTTCAATCGTCCCCCCTGCTAAAACCAAATCATCTTTGCTGCGCAATCCGTTGCTGTAATTTCCTGTGATCACCAACGTCCCATCGCCGTTGATGGACAAATCTTCTTTACTATAAAAGGCAGCATCTGGTTCTGTCTCGCCTTCAGCCAAGGTGTAGCTGCTGCCATCCGTCAGAGTATTCGTCGTATCACTGGCTAAGGTCGTGATGACTTTTTCTGCTTGTTCGATGACGACGGCCGCCCCGTCTTCATTGGTGATCGTGACACCGGCAAAGATCAGATGGACTTTTTCTTCTTTGTTGACGTTGACAACCAGTTGGCCATTACTTAACGACCCGCTGACGACATAGGTGCCGGCTTGGGTGATCGTCACGGTTTGGTCTTCCACTGAAACGCCATCAACAGCCGTCGTGTCGCTGCCATTCAATTCAAGTTGCGTAGCAGTTGCCTCATCGTAGGAAGCATCAACATCTTCTTCTTCGTAACTACCGTAATAGTCCACAGAATCATCAAGGGTCGTTGAAACGTTGGTCACTGCGGCAGAACCGGAAACTGCTGCTGCGGAACTGGAACTGCTGCTCGTGCTAGTACTATCGGTTTGCCCGCAAGCGCCTAAGAGCAGCGATGAGAGCAAGAGTGGATAAATGAGTTTTTTCATAAAAGGTTCCTCCTTCTACAGCTCATCGCGGTTAGCGGTGAGCTTGCCTAAAACAACAGGTAAATTGCCATTACGAACCCGAACTTCATCAATGATTTGCTTTTCTTGCGCTTGGTCTTTTAACAGCAACTGATAGCGCAATTCATACAAGCTTCCCATCGTCGTCGTTCGAACCGATGTCAGTTTGGCAGAATGCGTATATTTTTCAAAGAGATCATCGAATAATTGTGGATAATCCAAATCTTCCGGAATCGTGACCTTCAGTTCCCGTTCACTCGTGGCTTGTCGATCGCCAAAGGGCATCGTATATAAAAGGGTCAAGAAAAGCGCCACGATAATGGAAAAAATGACAACATAGCCGACATACCCCATCCCAGTTGCCAGACCGATCCCCATCGACCAAAAGACGCTGGTAATCTCTCTAGAACCCCCGGGAACCGAGCGGAAACGAATCAAACTGAAGGCACCTAAGATCGCCACCCCTGTGCCAAGATTGCCGTTGACTAGCATGATCACCGATTGAACGAGAATCGGTAAGACTGCCAAGGTAATGACGAAGTTTTTCGTATAGACATTGCGGATCATATGGATCGCTGCCACTAATAATCCTAAAAGCAATGAGGCGGCGATACAGATCAATAAGCTACTCCATTCAAGGGTGCTCGTATCGCCAGAAAATAGACTAGATAACATGTAACCGTTCCTCCTTCTTGAATAAATGCCGTTGATAGGTTTGGGCATATTTTGAAAAGCTGCCTTTGCGCACACTGTATTTGTTCAGCAGTTCCACAAACCATATTGGATAAGAGCCGAGGGCTTTGACTTCCATCAACACTCCGACTTCCGGTGCTACTAGTTCACCGTCACTACCGGAACCTAACATGAGATCGCAGGTGCGAAAGCGAATGTTTTGATCGAACGTCACGCGAAATTCACTATCATCATCAACAAACAGCGACAGGCGATCATAGGCAATCAAGACTTTTGGTAGCAGGTCCGGGTTTTTCTTAAATAACCAGTGGATCTCCGCGGCGATTTGCGGGGCTTCCTCCATTGACGGCAAGACCCCCGTTTGCAACCAGCGGCAATAGTCAGCATAGGGCATCGGAACGCGGCGTTTGTAGACCACGCCACTGACTTTCTTCTTGATCTCTAAAAAAATCAACTGTTGCTCTGTCGGTACCCCATAGCTGCGGACCCGAAATTTTTCTTTGTATTTCGGTTTGTCCATCGAATGACGAATAAAGCGGTAATCCTGGGTATCATAATACAAGGACATAATCGTGTGTTGCCCATATTCATCGATCGCCATTTTTTGCTGCAACTCGCCAAGAAATGCTGGAAATTGCTCCTTAGTCAATAGATATTTCGTCTCTTTTCTTTGAAAGACTTTTTTTAATTTCATAAAATGTTCCTCCCTTGAAATCCATGCACTGAATTTACGGCAGCTATCTTAAATGCAGCTTAAGACAAAACAGTTTTTTTAAGCATTTTTTATGCTATTCGTGCTATTCTTATCCTTAAAGAGGTGGGAACATGATTAAATTATTAGTAATCGAAGATGACAAAACATTATCTGAAAATATGAAAGAGATCGTCAGCGAAATCGGTGAAGTCACGCAAGCATATGATGGCAGTGAAGGCTTGTACGAGGCGGAAACGGGGATCTATGACTTGATTATTCTTGACTTGATGATGCCTGAGATGAACGGCTATGAGGTGCTTTCAGCATTACGAAAAAAAGGACTCCAAACACCCGTCCTGATTTTAACAGCCAAAGACGGCTTAGAAGACAAAGTAACCGGCTTTCAAAAAGGGGCTGATGATTATTTGACCAAGCCTTTTTATCGGGAAGAATTATTGATGCGGATCAAAGCGTTGCTAAAACGCTCCTTAGGTTTGTTCAATGAAAATACACTGGAATATAACGGGTTGCTCTGTAACCTTGGCACCAACGAGGTCAGCTATCAAGGGGAGCTTTTACCGATTCAAGGGAAAGAATTTGAGCTACTGCTCTATTTTCTACAAAATAGAAACATTATTTTGACCAAGGAACAGATTTTTGATCGCATCTGGGGGTTCGATTCAGAAACGACCCTGACTGTCGTAGAAGTCTACATGAGCAATCTGCGAAAACACTTGCGCCAGACAGGAATCGACAAAGAGATCCGTACGTTGCGAAATGTCGGCTATATTATGCAAGGAGCCTAGTCTATGAATAAAGAACGCTCTAAGAGACAACGGCTGCACTCCTTTCTCCTAAATGTCAGTGCCTTTGCTTTGGTCTTCTTACTTTTAGGAACGATCGTGCTCCAATTATTCAACCAATCGGCTTATCGTCAAACCGATATTTCTTTGGAACAAGCAGTCAAAGATACCCGCTTGATCCAAGCTGAGATCAGCGCTTCGCAATCCAATCTAGAGGTATTGCCACCAGATAGTGCAATGCCGAAGATCCCTGGTACCAATCGCTTCAACACCCAGTTGATCCTCTGGTCTGAGGACGGCGAGATTTTAAACAAACAGACTTTAGGCGGCCGTTTTTCACAATTGGCAAGTCTATCTTTAGATACGAGCCATTTAGACAGTATCACGTCTTTTTCAGTGGTGGATCAGTCCTTGTCAGAGGAAGAAGAGACACTTTTGTTTCGCTCAATCACCACCAAAGCCCCAACCAATGACGCCGGGGTCGGCTATATCCAAGTCTTAGCGAACACCAATCAAATCAAAAATGCCATGAACAATTTCCAAACCATCTTGATTTTATCGATGATTTTTTTCTGGATTCTCTCGATCGGGATCAGCTACTTGCTTTCCAGCTTGAACATGCGCCCAATTTTAGCCTCGTGGAAGAAACAACAAGAATTTGTCGAAAATGCTTCTCACGAGCTGCGCACACCATTGACGATCATTCAAAATAGTCTGGAGCGCCTGTTTACCAAGCCCAATCATACGATCATTGAAGAATCTGAAAGCATTGCACAAGCGTTAGCGGAAACCCGACGGCTAACTGGATTAACGGCTGATCTACTAACGATTGCCCGCAGTGATTCCAATCAACTGCTGTTAACGAAAGAAACCGTCGAATTAGTTCCGTTTATCGATGACTTAGTCAAACCTTTCAAAGAAATTGCCGAACTGGATCAAAAACATTTTATTGTCGAAAATTTTGCCAAAACGACCGCTTGCTTTGATCAAAAGAAAATTCATCAAGTCCTCGTGATTCTCCTAGATAATGCCTTAAAATATACCAGCAGTGGTGATAAAATTACGCTCTTATCGGAGATTTCTAACAAGCAATGGCTGATCGAGGTCAAAAACACGGGACCAACTATTTCCGATGAAGAGAAAGCTCGCATCTTTGACCGCTTCTACCGCGAGGATCGTTCTCGCTCCAAGGAGACCGGCGGCTATGGTTTAGGCTTAGCGATCGCCAAGCAAATCGTCGAAGAGCACAAAGGACAAATTCTGGTCAAAGATCTGCAGCCACGAGGGGTTATTTTTCAGATTCGCTTACCTAAAGAAGGATAAAGGAGAAAAAAATGCAGGTCATCACCCTTAAAGAACACCCTGAATACTTAGCAGAAGCGATCCGTTACTTCCAAAAACAGTGGGCTGGCCCCGATTCCCTCATGGTTTATGAAGACAGCCTGACCCATAGTTTTTCAACAAGCATTTTGCCGCAATGGCTACTGCTGGTCAACGAAGAAATCGCAGCAGACGGACCTTATCAAATCATCGGCTGCGGCGGCTTGATCCCCAACGACTTCATCAGTCGGATGGATTTGACGCCTTGGCTTTGCGCCTTGTATGTGGACCCTTTGTGGCGTGGCCAAGGCGGTGCCCGCCTTTTGATCGAAACAGCTAAACAGCGCGCTGCTGGAGCTGGTTTTGATTCTCTGTATCTATGTACGGATCTTTCTACTTTTTATGAGCAGTTTGCTTTCGAACCGATCGGCACTGGCTACCACCCTTGGGGAGAGTCTTCCACCATCTATCGCTGTTCTCTCACGTAAATAAACAAAAAAAAGCTGTGAACAAAATTGTTCACAGCTTTTTTCACTCACAGTACTATTGCTAGTAGAATACCCTATCTCCACAAAAGGAATATTCCGACACCCTACAAATCCGGTAGGTTGCTTACGCGGTGTGCCTCTGCTATCAATCTGGTCAGCTAATGCTAGACCTTCTCGACTCGTCGCATGAGGATTACTTTACCATAAAATTAGTCGGAATACTACTGTTTTTTTTTATAAAATCAAAAACTGCGGATAAACATCTTTCAAGAAAGAGCACTTATCAGCAGTTTTACATGAACCAGTTGTTTCTTCTCAAAAGAAACGTTCAAATCGATGGATTCAAGAAACCTTAGGATAAGAAGGTTGCCACTTTGGTCGTAATCAAATCAATGGCTACGTGGTTTTCGCCGCCTTCTGGTACGATGACATCAGCATACCGTTTTGTCGGTTCGATAAATTGATGATACATCGGTTTTACGACCGTCAAGTATTGTTCGATCACAGAATCCAACGTCCGGCCACGCTCTTCCATATCACGTTTGATCCGGCGAATGATGCGAATATCATCATCTGTATCAACATAAAGTTTAATATCCATTAAATTACGCAAACGTTCATCTTCTAAAATCAAGATCCCTTCCAAGATAATGACTTCTTTGGGTTCTTGAATGATCGTTGCTTCGCTGCGGGTATGAGCGACATAATCATAGACAGGTTTTTCGATCGTTTGATATGCAAGCAGCTGCTGCAAGTGATCGATCAACAAATCAGTATCAAATGCAAAAGGATGGTCATAGTTGGTGTTCAACCGTTCTTCAAAGCTCAGATCACTTTGGTCTTTATAGTAGGAGTCTTGTTCAAGCATCATAATAGAATGGTTGGGGAAATGATTAAAGATCGCCCGACTCACGCTTGTTTTTCCACTACCTGATCCACCTGTCACACCAATAATAATGGGCTTGCCATTCGTCATTCAATTAACCTCTTTCATCTTAAAAAATTCACACTGGTTCTATTATAGCGAAAATTCGGCAAATTACTACTGTTTCTGTAGAATCAGTGCTGCAATAAAGGAAGTAATTGCTGCAAGCGTTCGATCTCAAAGGTAGGCTGAATCTCACCACTGTTTTTTTTCTTTGGATTAAACCAAATCGTGTCGATCCCTGCCAATTGTCCGCCTAAGATATCTGAAGTCAGTGAATCGCCAATAATGACTGTTTCTTGTTTTTTAACGTTTGGTATGCGGGCAAACACGTAGTCAAAATATTCTTTCATTGGTTTTTGATAACCCGTGTCTTCTGAAACAAAAATATCACGGAAATAGGGCTTCAATTTGGCATCTTCCAAGCGACGGTACTGGGTTTCAGAAACCCCGTTCGTAACCACGTATAGGTCAAAATGCTGCGCCAACTCTGCTAAGATCTCATCACTGTTGTCTAACAGTTTATGTCCTTCATTTAGAAATTCTCGGTACGCCAATTCAACTGCTGGACTATCGACCTGAATGCCTTGCGTTTCAAAAAACAAGCCGAAACGCTCATTGATGACTTGGTCTCTCGTGATTTTCCCTTGCTCAAACTGCTGCCACAAATCATGATTGATCGTTTGATAGCTTTGTTTGCGCTCTGGAGTCATTTCCAAGCCATGAGCTTCAAACAGTGCTTTTAAGGCTTGATCTTCGGTATCTTGAAAGTCGAGGATCGTGTCATCGACATCAAATAATAATGTTTTATACTTCATTTTCTCCCTCTTTCTCAGCGGAAATGCGCCGCCAGTCCTTTTAATTCTTCTTGCGTCAGCGAGCGATAACTGCCCACTGCTAAATCATCTGGTAGAACCAGCGAACCCATCGCTGTTCGTTTCAGCTGGATGACTTTTTTCCCTCGGGCTAAAAACATCTTTTTCACTTGATGGAACTTGCCTTCAGCAATTTCTAACGAAACAAAGGAATGATCCGCTCGGGCATCGATGATCGTTAGGGCAGCTGGTTTGCAAGTGACACCACCATGAAAGGTGATCCCTGTGGCAAATGCCGCCACATCTTCAGGAGTCACCAAGTCATTGACCACCACTTCATATCGCTTGGTCACCTTTTTGGTGGGATGCAGCAAGTCATAGCCTAACTGACCATTCGTCGTAACTAATACCAACCCTTCCGTGTCCCGATCCAATCGACCGACGGCATAAAGATCAGGATGTTGATCTTCGGGTGCAATCAAAGCGATCACTGTCTGGTGCTGTTGATCCAGATTGGCTGTAACGACACCCTTGGGCTTGTTGACGATATAATAGCGTTCCTGTGTTTCCAACTGCCGCCCCGCAACCATGATTTGATGCAAGCTGCTATCGACGTTGCGCTCGGGCCTTCGCTCAATCCTATGATCCACAAAGACCTTTCCTTGCTGGAACAACCGTTTCATCTCTTTCCGAGATGTATTCAATTGTTGCTCGATCACTTTATCTAAACGCATAAATTTTTCTCCATAGTGGCTATTATAGCTTAGGATCTAGCGAAAGGAAACTGCCAGGATTTCAAATGATTTGACTTTCTTTGTCTTTTTGCGTAAGGTTAAAGAGTAAAGTAAATATAGTTTCTCATACACAGCGTTATGACCTGGTGGAGAAAAGTTGAACCAAAACTTTCTGGGGCAGTTGTGTACACAACTGCCCTTTTGCGTGTTTTCACTCACGTACCACTTAATGTGCAGAGTTAACAAAATTTGCTTAAAAAATCTCGTTACTAACGAGAAAATTTTAGGAGGAATTGAGTTATGTCAGTATCATTAGAAGTTACGAAAAGAGAAGTTCGCCCACGTTCTTTGCGGAACAAGTTGCGTCACGAAGGAAAAGTACCTGCAATTGTCAATGGGTACAAAGTAGAAAGCACACCGATTGCTGTCAATGCAGCAGAATTAGAAAAAATCTTGCGTGAAAATGGATTGAATACCGTAATCACGATCAGTTTAGAAGGCAAAAAAGTCAATACACTGATCAAAGAGTATCAATCAGATACCTTCACACGCAATTTAACCCATGTTGAATTCCTATCTGTCGATATGAATGAAGAAACCGAAGTAGAAGCAGAAGTAACCTTAATTGGCGAATCTGCTGGTGTCAAAGCTGGTGGTGTTCTAGCACAAAACTTGTATACAGTCGTTGTATCAGCAACACCAGACAAATTGCCTGAACGTGTTGAGATCGATGTGACGTCATTAGAGATCGGCGATTCATTAACAGTGGCTGATCTGCCTAAGAACGACGAGTACACGATCGTGACCGATCCAGAAGAACAAATCGTTGCGGTTACTGAACCACAAGAAATCTCTGAAGATGAAGAAGCCGGCGAAGCTGCTGAACCAGCAGTTATCGGTGAAGACGAAGAGTAATCATAGAACACCGTTCTTAAGATCACGTCTTCAATCAACAGACACTTCTAAGAAATGTAGGACTCTTGAAGGGATTTCCCTTCAAGAGTCCTTTTCATTCTTACGAAGAGCTGGTATGCTGCAACTGACTATTTCCCATTGAAAGACGTCTTTGGGAAAGCTTGGTCCAGCCAACCCAACAAATTTTTAAGAAAATAGTTAAAATGCGTCGCTGACCAAAAAGAAAAGCAGAAGTAGTTGCATTTTTGACGGTTCTTCATTATGATAAATAGACAAATTTGATGTTAATGGCAAGCCTACTTGAAGGAGGGGTTTATTATGTTTGAAACATTTGATGATCACCGCAGTCGTTACGCTTCTGGCGGTATTGTTCAAACACTACCTAGCGAACTGATCGATAGTATCTGGTTGATCATCGATCTTGATTTAAAAGGGTTTATTCCGTTGACAAATCTGCTCACCTTTGAAGTCCAAAACAATCATGGTCGTGTCACCCTGCTTTTTTCTCAAGCCCAAAGTCAAATCGAACTTGGTGTTGATCTACCGTACCGGTATTCCGACCTGTATCCCCAAAAAGTCTATGTATATGACGATGGGCAACGGCAAACGATTTTATTGCCTAGCGAGACTCGTTAACGCCCATTCGCCATTCTCTTTTTATAACGACACCTATATAAAAAACCACCCTTTTTATTTTAGAAGGCGGTTTTTTTTTGCATACCTCCTTTCATTTAATTCTGTCTAGCAGCAATTTCAAATAAATACTCGACAAAAACATCGTTTTTTATTACGTTTTATTGACTATTTTTTGCGAGTGAAAATAACGAATGAAGTTCCCTTATAATAAGGACAGTTGCAAAATTTAGCTGAAAGAGGTGCATGATGTTGAAAAATATCCTTGAAAAAGATATTATGCAAATGCTGCGACTCTCCACAACACTTTTAACCGAAAATCCCCTGCCTTTGAATAAAGCTGCTTCCGCCCAAAATATCTCTGTCAAAACGATCCGCCGGCTGCTGTCAAGCTATTTAAACGAGGACCCATTCTTCCACTATGATGTACAACAAGGGCACATTCGTGCAGAACGTCATTTGCAGCAATCAGCCAGTTGCTCCCTCCCCCATATGGAAATGATTGCTGCATTATTCACTAAAAGTGCAAATTATCAGCTACTCTTGCTCTTGTTAAAAATGCCGACTATTTCCTTTGCAGATCTCTACAAACGCTATTATCTCAGCCCATCCAGTTTGCATCGGCGCTTTTCATCCTTTTCTAACTTTTTAGCACCTTATCAACTAGCTATCGATCGCCGCAGTTATCCTTTAATCACTGGCAACGAACGACAACTGCGCTATGTGCTTTTTCGCCTTACCCTCTTAGCAAACCCAGCGCTTATCTCCCCCAATCAAGCGTTTCAGGAGCTGACACAAATCCATCAGTTACGGAAAACTGCTTTTTATCCCAACACATCAATCACGTTTACTCAACAAGTTTTTCCCAAACACTTTGTTCCAAGTTTCTACTTAGTCGGCGAACGCAGCTATTTGTTTTTATGGAAACAGCTTCTAACACTGGAGCCTTTCTATGTACCTGCAGAAGAATCTGGCCTCTTATGCCAAATCATCACCCCAGTTTTGAGACAGTATCCAATCGAGCAGCCGTTAGAGGTTCTTTTGCCGAAAATTTTCCAAGCCCATCTGCTGGGGGCATTATTGGAGGGCAATTTATTTGTCTACCCGCCATTAAATCCTCGCTTATCTGAACGTTCACAACGCTTGGTCCGTGCTTTCTTGACACAGCTTCCCCACTACGAAAAACTTTTAAAGAAGCATCCCGAGTTGCCCTTACTCTATGAATGCATTTGGCAAGACGTCTCTTTCTTCCAACCCATCATTGCCTTTCCGCAACAAAAAGAGCGCCCACTTGAATAGTGGTACGCTCTTTTTAAAATCATTTTACTATCAGTGAATTATTTTGCGTCAGCATCAACGATTTTCACTGAACCTTGCCATTGTTCTTCAACAAAGTCTTTGATTTCGTCTGAATGAAGCACTTCAATCAATTTCTTGATTTTGTCGCTATCTTCGTCACCACTGCGGACAGCGATCACGTTGACATAAGGAGAATTATCCGCTTCTAATAAAACAGAATCATCCGCTGGGTTCAAATCGATCCCGAATGCGAAGTTCGCATTGATGGCAATTAGGTCTGCTTCGTCGTTTTGATAAGCAGTCGCCAAAAGAGATGGATCGACGTCATGTTTAAATTCTAAGTTTTTCGGATTTTCAGCAATATCATCAAAGGTTGCCGTTTCTGTATCAACGCCGTCTTTTAAGGTAATCAAGTCAGCATCTTGTAAAATCGTTAGGATACGGCCCCAGTCAGATTCAGAAGTGGAAGTAAGAACCGTTGCACCATCTTCTAGTTCTGAAATATCAGAGATTCGTTTTGAGTAAAGACCCATTGGCTCGATATGGATCGCACCGGCATTAACAAAGTCATAGCCATTGTCTGCGATTTGTTTGTTCAAGTAAGGAATGTGTTGGAAGTAATTGGCATCGATATCGCCATTTTCCAATGCTTTGTTTGGCAACACATAATCATCGAAGGTCTTGATTTCAAGATCAATGCCTTCTTCTGCTAGTAAAGGTTTGGCTTGTTCTAAAATTTCCGCATGAGGCGTAACCGATGCACCGATCACTAATTTTGTTGATTCTCCCTCAGCCGCAGATGAATCAGAGCTTCCTGAATTTGAGCCCGTTCCACAAGCAGCTAAAGCGGCAGTTAACAATAAGGTTGTTGCAATACCAAAAATCTTTTTCATATCCATTTCCTCCCATATTTTCCACTTTTTGTTCTTCGTTTCATTTACCGTTTATCGGTGGCCTTCGCAAGGAAATCGCCGACCCCTTGGATAATGAAAACGATAATTAAAATAATCACTGTTGCAACAAGCGTAACAGTGTAATTTCCACGTTGAAATCCTTCTTGCCAAGCCAAAGCGCCTAGCCCACCGGCACCAATCGCACCTGCCATGGCGGTATAACCAATCATTGAGATCGTTGTGACCGTCAGTCCTGAGATCAATGCCGGAACACTTTCTGGAATCACGATCTTATAAATGATCTCCCAGTAACTGGCGCCCATCGCTTCGGCGGCTTCAATCACACCAGGATTGACTTCACGAAAAGCAATTTCCACCATCCGAGCATAAAACGGCGCAGCCGATAAAACTAATGCTGGGATCGCTGCTTTTGCCCCTAGGAACGAACCGACTAATAATGTTGTAAACGGAATGATCAAGACCATCAAAATCATGAATGGCGTTGAGCGAAAGGCGTTACTGATGATGGAAACCACATTATAGAAAATGTTGGCTCCCGCCGTTTGTTTACGCCCTAGTGAATAAAGCGCCAATCCTAGAAGCAAACCGATCACAACCACTAAAACCATTGAGAAAAAAGTCATAAACAAAGTGTCCAGAGTGGCTTGCTGCATGTTGGTCCAGTCGACTTTTTCAAAATTAAAATAGGTTTCTACAAATGACTTATCCACGCTCAATCACCTCCACGCCTACTTGCTGCTCTTTGAAAAAGGCGATCGCTTTTTCGACCTCACTTGCTTCACCTGTCAATAAGACCGTCAAGCCGCCAAAGGATCCTTCATTGGTTTGTTGGATCTTTCCGTAAACGACATTGACATCGATCTGAAAGCGGCGGATCGCTTGTGAAATGACTGGTTCATTGGCGTTGTCTTGTGTAAAGGTCAAGGTCACTAAATGCCCTTGCGGATTTTCTCGTAAGAAGGCTTGCCGTAGTTCTTCAACATCTTCTTCTGGTTCCAAATCTTGCTGAACAAAACGTTTGGTCACTTCTTGCTGCGGGTTACGGAAAACCGATTGTACTGATCCTTCTTCAACGATCTGCCCATGCTCCATCACCGCGACCTTGTTGCAGATTTTGCGAATGACGTTCATTTCATGGGTAATCAGCACGATCGTCAAATGCAATTTTTTATTGATAGAAAGCAAGAGATCCAGCACTTCTTCTGTTGTTTGTGGATCTAACGCACTCGTTGCTTCATCACACAGCAAAATTTCTGGTTCATTCGCTAATGCACGAGCAATCCCGACTCTTTGCTTTTGTCCGCCAGACAATTGTGCCGGATAGGCAGTTTCCCGTCCTTCCAACCCAACTAACTTGATCAGCTCTTGCGCCCGTTGCCGTCGTTTTGCTTTTTCAACGCCTGCCAACTCCAATGGCAATTCGATGTTCTCCGCCACCGTTCGAGACCATAATAGATTAAAGTGCTGAAAAATCATGCCGATTTTTTTACGGAAGTTTCTCAATTCTTTGTTTTTCAATGCCAAAATATTTTGACCGTTAATGACTACATCTCCTGCTGTCGGCAATTCTAAGCCGTTCAACAAACGAACTAATGTACTTTTCCCAGCACCAGAGTAGCCAACGATTCCATAGATATCGCCTTTTTCCACTTGCAGTGAAACATCATTGACGGCGTGGACAGCCGTTTGCTTTTTGCCGAATGACTTTTTTACATGCGACAATTCGATTAATGCCATGTTATTCCCATCTTTCCTCTTTGGTTGGTTAAACACAAAAAAAGCTTTCATCCTCTGTACATTATACTGTTACAAAGGACGAAAGCACAACTTCCGCGTTACCACCTTGATTTACTGTCGATTCACATCAACAACCTCGCTCAGTACTTGAATTGCTTCGCATACTGCTGCACTGTAACGGGTGCCTCCCGTGATAGGCTTGTTTCCACTCACCTATCATGCTCAAAGACCATCTTCCATCCTCTCTCCGTCGCCCATTTACACCAAACAGGGCTCTCTGTGTACGTTAAGAACATGTACTCTTCTTTTCAAAGCATTCATTTATTGAGCAAATTATAGCAACGTCTTATCCGACTGTCAATTCTTTTTGAAAAAATAGTCGTTTTTACAGATTTGACTTACAAAGCTTCAAATTGACTTGGGTCAACCTCTTTGAAGCTGACCAGCCAAGCATTCATTTCGTCTTCATCATTTAAGGTATCAATGGATTGATCGATTTTTTCATTTACGGAAGAAATCACGCCCGTCAATGGACTTGGAAATTCACTGACTGCTTTTTCCGCTTCTAGCTCAACAAGGGTCTCTCCTTGTTTTAAAGCAGTTCCTGCTTTTTGAATCGAAGCAAACGTGACCGTACCAAGTTCTTCTTGCGCTTCTTTTGTTAAACCGACACAATATTCTTTCCCGTTAAACAAAACCCACAAATTATCTTTTTTTCTTAAGCATTTCTTTTCCATGATTCTAGTAAGACTCCTTCATATTCATTTTCTTTAAATCCATTAATCAAAAAGCGGTCGCCGCTAACTAGCAGTGGGCGCTTGATCAACATACCATCGGTTGCCAGCACGTCGGCTGCGTCTTGGGCAGTCATGGTCGGCACTTTTTCTTTTAATTGCAATTCACGGTATTTCATGCCGCTTGTGTTAAAGAAACGGGTTAACGGTGCTTCGCTTGATTGGATCCAAGCCAGCAATTGTTCCGGTTGAGGCGGTGTGGTCACCATATCGATCGCTTCAAAGGGAATCTCGTGCTCTTCTAACCAACGCTTCGCATTTCGGCATGTACTGCATTTTGGGTACCAATAAAATGTAATCATGTGAACTCCTTAAAGTGTTTTTGGTGCGGTCTCAGCTTGATAGCGCATCGATAAAATCAAACCGATCCCAATCATATTGCTTAATAGGGCAGATCCTCCTTGGCTAATAAACGGCAGTGGAATCCCCGTCAACGGTAAGAGACCGATGTTTGCGCCAATGTTTTCAAACACATGGAAGAGAATCATCATAATGATCCCAGTTGCCAAGTAAGCATAAAATTCATTGTTGGTATCGAAACATACGCGGATCATCCGGTAGATCAAAATAAAATACAATAAAATGACAAACGCGCTGCCAATAAACCCAAAATTCTCACCGATCACTGAAAAAATCATATCGGATTCTCGGACTGGTACATACACATCGCTGACATTAAATCCTTTCCCGAACATCCCGCCAGATGCGATCGCCATCAGAGCGTACGCCAATTGGAAGGATTGCCCTTGGGTATCATGAAAAGGATCTAGCCACGAATCGATACGGGCGAACTGATACTCTTTAAAGATCCCTGTATTGTACAGCAACTCACGACCAACATCGGTGGTCACTAAGAAAATCGTTCCGCCACCGAGAATCACGAATGCCGCAATCACTGGCACAACGATTCGCCAAGAGATCCCCGACATCAAGAAGACCCCACCGAAAATCGCCAGAAAGACCAGCATCGTACCAAAGTCGTTTTGCAAGGTAATCAGGATCAGTACTGGAATCGTGACGGCCAACATTTTCGCAATCAGCAACCCATCTGTTTTCAAATCCCGTTCCCGATGCTTGACATTGTGCTGCGTGACGACTAACGCCAACATCATAATATAGGCAATCTTCATCAACTCTGAAGGCTGGAGGGTAAAGGGACCAAAACGGAACCAGTTTTTTGACCCTGTCGAGGTAGCCATTGTCCGGTCATAAAATTTCAACAGCGCCAACATGACGGCTAATCCAGCTCCATAAATATAGGGAGTCAATTTCCAGAGCCATTTTGATTTGATCTGCATGATAATAATCACCGCAATAATACCTAACACATACCATAAAGCTTGAAACCCTAAGGTTCGCCACATATTCGGGTTATTTGGATCATGCGTCAACGCCACATACAAGGACGCCACACCAATCAGACATAATAAAAATACGGGTAGAATCACACCGTAGTCAATTCGATTATCGTTCGTTTTTATTCGTGAATTTTCCATGTCCACACTCTCTTCTGTAGAATCTTTATCCATTATAGTGATATTTGAGGAGAAAAGAAAGGATTGTCCATGAGCATTCACAAAAAATTTAGAAACTTTAATGATTTTCGGGAAAAGAGGGTTAAAAATAATTCAAATTGATAAGAATTACAACGAGAGCGGACCTAACTTCTGATTCATATCTGATCAATCAGAGTATAATTACAGTATATCTATTAGACAGGAAGTTCAGAAGCATATTTTTCTATTAAAACTCGCTGAATACGTCTATATCTTATTAGTAATAAATCACTTCATTTCAACTATTCTTCTTTATTTTGATTATTCTTTGCTCAATGTAACCGAAGTAACCGAACAAAGCAACTTTAACTCAGTCAAAAATTGCCACCCTATTTTCATTTCAAAGAAATAGCAACCCGTGACTACTTCTCTTAAGCTGCTCAAAATATAAATTGATGCACGACGAGCCTAATTTACCACATTAATGTGGTAATGAAATGTTATTTACGCCACCACATAATTTCACTAGAATACAATTAAGGAAGCGCTTCCGGAGGTGAACCAATGATTTTAAATGATCGAGAACAACTACTGTTGCAACTACTATTAGAACAAACGGAGTTTCGCCCTGCCTCTTTTTTTCAAAAGCAGTTAAATGTATCCCAAAAAACGGTTTATAACAATTTAACGACTTTAGAAAAGAAACTAAAAGATTCGGGACTAGCTATCAAAAAAGTACCAAGAAAAGGAATCTTTTTATCTGGTTCTGAATCAGCAAAACAGAATGGTTATCGATTGTTAGCAAAAAAAGAGACTAAACTCGAACTATTTTCACCTAATTATCGTAAAATCTTTATTTTCGCTAACTATCTGTTTTCAGTAAAACCAATGCATTATCAGGAATTCTCTGAATATTTTTATATTAGCAACCAGTCAATAAAGAAAGATGTTGATGAAATCGTTGCTTTCTGTCGATTCCATCAAGTATCAACAAAAATGACTACTAGCGGACTCAAGCTAACCTCAGTTGAATCTGCTGCTCAAAACGTATTCAAATCTTTTTTAGAGAAGTATACCGACGCCAAAGCCAGTGAAAATCTTTTGGTCAACAATCTCTTTGACTCTAAGGTTCTCGATTTAACGAAGAAATTTGTCTCAGACATGACTCAAACAATCGGCCATCCAGTCAATAATTATTCTATTGAATCCTTGAAGCTTTCATTGCGAATTTTTCTTTCAAGACTTCTTATAGATAAACACATTGAAAAACAAGAGCAGCTAGTATTTGACGAACTTAGACGAATGAAATTCTATATGATCGCGGTTGATTTTTCTGAAATGATCCAACAGCAACTACCTGTTCAATTTAGTGATACAGATATTCAATATGTATGTTCCTTGTTATTAGCACACGGCATCGAACCTTTTGGTCAAATGGATGAGCCTCACGAATCTACTATCACAAATTGTACGAAACAAATTATTCAAAAAATGTCACATATGTTAAACGCAGATCTGACACAAGATAAATTATTACTGCAAACATTGCTGGCTCATATCGTTCCCATGATCCATCGATCAAAGACAGGAATTTTATTGAAAAACCCACTGATAAAAAGTATCAAAAAACAATACTCAACAATGTATACATTGACCAAATATGCAATTGGAGATTTAGAGGAGCGATTTCAAATCTTATTAACAGAAGACGAAGTTTCTTTTCTGACGATCCATTTTCAGCTAGCCTTTGAAAAGATAAAAATTACTAACCATATACTAATTGTTTGCCAATCTGGTTTTGCTACATCGGAGTTGATTTTTAACCGTATCAAACAGACGATCGCTGCTGATACCGTATTGGAGATCATTCCTTTGAGTAAACTGGCCAGTACATCTCTTGAGGCTGTTGATCTGATCATATCAACTATTCCATTGGACATTACAGCACCGCCAGTTATTTATATTTCGCCGCTTCCTACTACCGAAGAAATAGGAAGAATCTCAGCAAAGATATCTAATCTTAATGAGAATGAGAAAAATTTTTACTCAAAAAAATACCAGAAAACGACTTTATTACAAAAATATTTAGATCCTACTTTCCTTTTTGTCAAAAAAAAGTTTCGAGCAAAAAAAGATGTACTGGATTTTTTAGCAGATGATTATCTGAAAAAAAAGCTTGTTACAACAAAATTTAAGCATTCTCTATTTGAACGAGAGGAACTAGGAAGCACGGGCTTAAAGACGGGAGTAGCCATTCCACATGCTGATCCACATACAGTGAAAGAAACAAAACTTGCTTTTCTCACCCTCGATGCGCCAATTACTTGGGGAGACACAAAAATCCAACTAATTGTTTTGCTTGCGATTGCTGAAGAAAACATGATCGAGGCAAAAGAGTTGATCGCTTCGATTTACGGATTGTTTAACTCAGCCGAAGAAATTCAATGGATCGTTAATAGTCAAACGCAAGAAGAACTGTATCAAAGATTGTTAAGAGGAGGAAATTGATCATGTTTTTTGATCACCAAATCGTGTTACTTGAAAAAGATTCTAAAACAAAAGAGGAAGCTTTTCGACTATTAGCAGACGAACTCATCAAAACTCATTGTGTAAATGATCAGTTCTATCAAAATATCGTACAGCGAGAAGAAACCTTTCCTACAGGTTTAAAAATTAACGGCATTGGGGTAGCGATCCCACATACGGACAGCAAATTTGTTTTACGATCCCAAGTCGCTTTTATGTCACTTGCCTCTCCCCTTTCATTTATTGAAATGGGTTCGCAAGAAAAGAAAATCGATGTATCTCTGTTGTTCATGCTTGCATTGAAGGAACCACATGAGCAATTGGGTATGCTACAAAATCTTATCTCTATGTTTCAAACACCAGGGGTTTTGGAAGCCCTATCCTCAGTAACGACTAAAGAAGCGTATCTTTCGATTATTGAAAAAAATGGACTGCAATAAAAAGGAGGAACAATTATGTTAAATGCATTACAGTGGTTCGTTGATCTAGGTTCAATCGTTGTTTTGCCTATTTTAATTTTTATTTTTGGAATAATTTTGGGAACCAAGCCTGGCAAAGCCTTTACTTCAGCCTTAACTGTTGGTGTCGGGTTTGTTGGATTGAATTTGGTGATTGACCTTCTAAGCAGCAGCTTGGGTCCTGCCGCCCAACATATGGTTGAACGTCTAGGATTAAATTTGACAACGATTGATGTCGGATGGCCTGCCGCAGCGGCAATTTCTTACGGGACGATTTTAGGAAGCCTTGCGATTCCGATTGGTGTGGTCCTAAATGTTTTACTCATCATTTTAGGGCTGACTAAAGTATTGAATGTAGATATTTGGAATATTTGGCACGCAGCCTTCATCTCTTCTCTGATTTATGCCCTCACTGGAGACTTTGCAATGGGGATCGCGGCCACCGTCATCTATTTGATGATGATTCTTTTAATGGGAGATATTTTAGGTCCGATCATTAATAAGTTCTACGGATTTCCTAATATCACTTTTCCTCATGGTACCGCCGCACCCGGATTCATCTTTGCACTACCGATGAATTGGCTCTTTGATCGTATTCCGGGACTAAAAGATTGGAAAGCAGATCCAGAAACCATTCAGAAAAAATTTGGTGTCTTTGGCGACTCCACTGTTATGGGCTTTTTGATTGGTCTCATCATGGGAATACTTGCCGGATATGACACAGCAGGTGTCGGCCAATTAGCCGTCCAAACAGGCGCTGTGATGGTTTTGATGCCTAAAATGGTTGCTTTACTGATGGAAGGACTAACACCTATTTCTGAATCTGCAAATGAGTTCGTCAAAAAACGGTTTCCTGGAAGAGAGCTTTACATCGGTATGGATGCAGCATTATCAGTTGGTCATCCAGCTGTCCTTTCTTCCTCATTGCTGCTAGTTCCGATCACTATTTTGTTAGCCGTAGTTCTACCTGGCAATACGACCTTACCTTTTGGTGATTTAGCAACCATTCCCTTTCTGATTTGCTTGATGGCTGCTGTTTTTGGAGGAAACATCATTCGAACAGTAATTGCTGGAACGATTTATATGGTAAGCATTCTCTATATTACTTCGTGGGCAGCACCGCTTGTCACTACTGCTGCTCGATCCGCAAACTTTGATCTACAAGGAAACTCTATGATCACTGCTATGGCTGAAGGTGGTTTATGGACCACATTCCTTTATGTCGGCTTAACCAAAATATTAAGCTGGGGCGGTTTAGCCATAATTGGTGTCTCTGTTTTGTTTGGATTGATTTATGTAAATAAAATTCGTCCCAAGAAACAACTATCAAAATAATAGGAGGAAATGATAATGAAAAAACTATTGATTATGTGCGGCACAGGTGTTGCAACTTCAACAATTGTAACAAACAAGGTAAAAGAATGGCTGAAAGAAAAAGGGATGACTGATCAAGTGAAACTGTATCAATCCAAAGTGGCAGATGAGATGAATAAAATTGATGACTATGACATCGTGGTGAGTACAACGGTTGTTCCAGACTCAATCAAAGATCGCGTAATTATGGGGCTGCCACTCTTAACAGGGATTGGTACAGAAGAAATGTACGCGGAAATCGAAAAGAAAATCAAAGAATAAGGAGAATGCCCTATGTTGGTCACAACAAAAGAACTATTCGCACATGCAGAAAAACACAATTATGCATTACCTGCAGCAAATTTTTTCGACTTAACTAGTGCAAGATCATACGCGGAGACTGCTGAACGTTTAAACAAGCCTTTGATATTGGCCTTCGCTCAGTCCCATATGAACATGTTGACTTTAGAAGAGGCTGCCATGATTGGAAAATTTTTGGCAAAGAAAAGCACTGCACCTATCGCTCTGCACCTAGATCATGGTACCGATGAAGAGGTCATCAAAAAAGCCATTCATTTAGGTTTTACTTCCGTAATGATCGATGCTTCTGAGGAGCCATTTGAAGAAAATGTCCGCCGATCAAAGGAGATCGCCGATTACGCTCATAAAAATGGTGTCGTTGTTGAAGCCGAAATCGGGCACGTCGGGTCGGAAAACAGTCTGGAATCAGCCGGAAATAGTCAATCTATTTACACAGAACCTTCTGAGGCTGTTGCATTTGCCAAATTAACCGGGGTTGATTCGTTGGCAGTTTCTATTGGCACCTCTCACGGACATTATCAAGGGATTCCCAAAATAAATTTTGACGTTTTAAAGGAAATACACCATGCTGTCAATGTTCCTCTTGTTCTGCATGGCGGATCCTCTTCTGGCGATGAAAACCTTGAAAAATGTGCCTTAGAAGGTATCCGGAAAATAAATATTTTTACTGACTTTGTCACTGCTGCTATGAATGAAATTCACAAAAATCAACCAAATGACTATTTCGATTTACTTCATTCAGCAAGCAATGGAATGTCCAAGACACTCGAGCACTATTTTACAGTCTTTCATACCAAACCTTATCGTGAAGGAGAAAGCTAATGAAAAAAAGAACTTTAAGAACGCCATTCTTTGTCATCAATCCCAAAGCCTATCTTTATGGAAAACAAGCATTGGCATTGGCAAAAGCTGCTGATGAGTTGTCATCTTTGTATGACATCGACATTCTATTTACTGTTCAGCATGCAGACGTTTCTTTAATTAAACAGGCAACAACACATTTATTCGTCACTGTCCAACATTTAGACGGAATCGAAATTGGTCGTGGAATGGGCTATGTTTTACCCGAAGCAGTGGCAGAAGCCGGAGCTGAAGCTACCTTTTTAAACCATGCTGAACACCCCATGACATTGCAAGAACTGACTAAAGCGATTCAGCGCTCAAATGAATTGGGTCTCTTAACAATTGTGTGTGCGAATTCATTGACTGAAGCGAGAGCCGCGGCTTCCCTGAAACCGGATGTGATGGTTTGCGAGCCAACCGAACTAATTGGGACAGGACAAACCAGTGATCTTCAATACATGACGGAAACAAATCGTGTTGTTCGGGAAATTGATCCAGAAATCCTGATTTTGCAGGCTGCTGGTATATCTAGTGCGGCCGATGTTGAAAAAGCTTTGTCGTCAGGTGCTGATGGTACCGGAGGGACAAGCGGCATTGTGCAAGCAGATGATCCCGTTCAAACCCTTACAGAAATGATCAAACAAGCGGTGAAGCATAAAAAGGAGGATTAACACTGTGAAATTTTTAAAAGAGCAACTGACGTTAACTTCTAACGGGAATCGAGTGTCTTACCACAACATCACAGAAGAAGTGAAAACGATGGTTGAAAAAAGCGGAATTTCAAATGGAATCTGTCTCGTACAGTCTCCCCATACGACCTGTTCTGTTATCTTTGAAGAATACATGCATGATACAGACTTTAACGGAGATGAATTTCTTCAAGTTGATTTAAACCGAATTCTCGATAAAATTATTCCTCGTGAACTATCAGAAAATACCGATTATCGTTATCCTGGACCAAAGCATTTAGAATTTTTGATGAGTCTGGACGATCCAAACTACCCAACAGATCCAGCAACGATTTTAAACGGCGATGCCCATATTCGCTCGAGTTTTTTCGGTGCAAGCGAAAGTTTTATTTTAAGTAACGGCAAGCTAGAGATCGGCTCTGTAGGCTATATCTATTTTGTTGATTTCGATCAAAATCGTGTGCGAAATAGGACATGCCATGTAATGCTAATGGGCGAATAAGAACAGTTATCGGGTAAATCAGGAAAAATTGAGATTACTTATCACCTGCAAAAGAAAAACCATGAATCCTCTAAAAGAGGATTCATGGTTTTTCATTTCTTATGCCAGCTGCAGGATTCGAACCTGTGACCTACGCGTTACGAGTGCGTTGCTCTACCAACTGAGCTAAGCTGGCGTTGTATGGCACAAAGAAAATTATATGCAAAAACGGTTGTTTTGTAAAGAGGTCTGCTGAAAAAAATCTACTTACTGAAATTTTCCGAAAATTGTGATATAATAGAAGTATCAAGGAGGTTTTTACATGGCAACATTTGGTAAATTCGAAACAACAATTGTCCCGTCACAAGAAGGTTCAACGTTTGAGGTCGCTACTCCTGTCATGTTCACGTTCCATGGGAAGAAACAAACTGGTACCATCACAAAGCAGTTGAAAAACTCTGCGGTGGTCGAGCTGAACGAAACCCCAGAAAACCAGAAATTAGTTTCGCAAAGTAATGGTGTATTGATCATCAATTACAAACAATTAACCAAACTATAACCCGTTTAATGCAAGGAGAAAATCAGTTGATTTTCTCCTTTTTTCATTGTCTGATTTTATGAAAAGCTAAAAAAAGCCATGGATAACCGATCGAACCGTTTTGGCAGTCGATCTTCTTCCATGGCATCATTGACGAGGCAAAACTTGAAGCAGTTGCCTTTGTCTTATTTGTATTGATTTATTTTGTACCGAATAGACGGTCACCGGCATCGCCCAAACCAGGAACGATATAGCCGTGTTCATTTAGGCGTTCATCAAGATTTGCAGTGTAGATATCAACATCTGGATGGGCATCTTGCAATGCTTTCACGCCTTCTGGTGCAGCAACTAAGCAGACGAATTTCATGTTTGAAGCGCCGCGTTTTTTCAGTGCGTCGATCGCCATGATCGCTGAACCGCCCGTAGCTAACATTGGGTCAACGATAAATAATTGACGTTCATCGATATCTTCAGGTAATTTTACGAAGTATTCGTGTGGTTCTAGCGTTTCTTCATCACGGTACATCCCGATATGACCAACTTTTGCGGCTGGGATCAATTCAAGGATACCATCAACCATGCCTAGACCTGCGCGCAGGATCGGAATGATCGCTACCTTTTTACCAGATAGTGTTTTTTGTGTTGATTCTTCAATTGGTGTTTCAATCACTAGATCTTCAAGCGGCATGTCGCGAGACACTTCATACGCCATCAACATTGCGATTTCATTAACAACTTCACGGAAAACCTTTGTTCCACAGTTCTTGTCGCGGATCATTGTTAATTTGTGTTGGATCAGCGGGTGATCGATTACTTGAAATTTACCCATTTAAAAAAATCTCCTTTGGTTTTTCTCTTATTTTAAAGCAAATCGGCTCTTGTTACAACCATCTGCCACAGGCAATACTGCTTTTCCTCAAAAAAAGGATTGTGTTAGAAGGAAGGAGACAAGACGGCATGTAACACGCCTCTACGTTCATTCTAGCCCCTTTTTCACTTTTGGTGATCAAAGGAGCTGGAGCGTAGGAAAAACGCGTGAGACGTCTTGTCTGACCTTAACTTCTGTCACAGTCCCAATTTATTTGTTTTTGTAAAGTGGATAGTTGTCCGTCAATTCTTTGACTTGCGTCGCTACTTCTGCCAAGACGGCTTCATCATTTGGTTTTTCTAAAACTTTGACGATCAATTTCGCCACTTCGACACAATCTTCTTCTTTAAAGCCACGACTAGTGATCGCTGGTGTCCCCACGCGAATCCCACTCGTTTTGAAAGGACTTAATGATTCGAAAGGAATAGAGTTTTTATTGACGGTGATATTGACTTGATCCAGCAATGCTTCTGCTTCTTTTCCGTTCAAATCAAAGCCACGCACATCGATCAATAATAGGTGATTGTCTGTTGCACCAGAGACCAACCGGGCTTGTGGTGCTTGGTTGAAGACTTTCGCCATTGCTTGCGCATTGCGAATGACTTGTTCAGAGTACTCTTTGAACGACGCATCTTGTGCTTCTTTAAATGCAACAGCTTTCGCTGCAATCACGTGCTCTAATGGGCCGCCTTGAATACCAGGGAAAACGGCACTATTGATTTTTTTCGCTAAATCTTCATCATTTGTTAAAATCAAGCCGCCTCGAGGGCCGCGTAATGTTTTATGGGTCGTAGAAGTCGTGATGTCCGCATAAGGAACTGGGTTTGGATGAAGACCAGCCGCTACTAAACCAGCGATATGCGCCATATCCACCATCAATTTTGCGCCAACTTCATCAGCGATTTCACGGAACTTCGCAAAATCGATCGTACGTGAGTAAGCACTGGCACCGGCAACGATCAGTTTCGGTTGATGCTTGCGCGCCAAAATACGAACGACATTGTAGTCAATGACTTCTGTTGCAGGATCAACACCATAACTAACAAAATTATAGGTCTTGCCGCTGAAATTCACTGGTGAGCCATGGGTCAAATGACCGCCTGCGGAAAGATCCATCCCTAATACTGTATCGCCTGTTTCGATCAACGCTAAATAAGCTGCTGTGTTGGCTTGAGAACCAGAATGCGGTTGAACATTGGCATATGCCGCACCGAAAATACTTTTCGCCCGTTCAATTGCTAAGTTTTCTACCACATCAACAAATTCACAGCCGCCATAGTAACGACGACCTGGATAACCTTCAGCGTATTTATTTGTCAAAATACTACCTTGCGCAGCCATTACACCTTCTGAAACGATATTTTCAGACGCAATCAATTCCAAATTGTTTTGTTGACGATTCGTTTCTTTTTCGATCGCTTGCCACAATTCGGGATCAAACGTTTGATAATCCATGCTTACAACACCCCTTTACCTTAATGGTAGCATTGTATCACATTTCTTCATAAGCTACCTATAATGAATTCTGGTTTTTTGCTAATTTTCTTGAAAGAAACTTTGATTTGCAGCTTTTTTCAACCGATTCATATAAGCAGCCCCTAAGCCGCTTTCTGGAAACGTGGGTGCGAATAAGACATCTAGCTCAGCAATCGATTCATCTAACGCCCGTAACCCCGCAAACAGCCCTTTTGTCGCAGCTTCCACACTGTCATCAAAAAATAAATAGATGGCTGCAGCTTCGAAGCGGACCTGCTCGGCGATCGTCGGTCCAGCTAAAACACCTACCTTAAGCTGCTGTTCTCTCGCCCAAGCCATGGCTGCCGACCAATCTTGGTCATTGACCATCATGACATTGGTATTCGGTGCATAGTGCTTGTATTTCATGCCTGGCGCTTTGGGTGCTTCACTTTCTGTTACTAAATGCTGATCGACGAGGACTTTTGTTTGTAAGACTGCTTCAAGCTGTTCTTTAGAGATTGCACCAGGGCGTAAGATGATCGGCGGTGCCGTTGGGTCACTCAAATCTAAGACCGTTGATTCGACACCGATCTGTGTCACCCCATCGTCCAAGATGCCAGCGATTTTGCCTGCCAGATCATGCTGAACATGCGCAGCTGATGTTGGGCTTGGTTTACCAGATGTATTTGCGCTAGGACCAACCAATGGCTGTTGGGCTTGTTTGATCAACGCTAACGTCTTGGTGTTGTTGGGCATCCGAAACGCCGCTGTGGATAAGCCGCCAGTAACGATGCTAGGTAAGCTGTCTTTTTTGATCGAAAAGATCAAGGTTAGGGGCCCAGGCCAGAAAGTTTCCATCAATTTATCAGCAAAAGGATGCTTGTTATCCACAAACGGTTCCAACTGCTCTGGCTCGGCAATATGAACGATCAAAGGGTTGTCACTAGGTCGTCCTTTGACTTGATACACTTGCGCAACAGCTTTTGGCAAAAGCGCGCTAGCCCCTAGTCCATAGACAGTTTCCGTCGGGAACGCCACTAATCCCCCCTCAGCTAAGATAGCTGCTGCTTCGTTTAACTGTGATTGATCAAAAATTTTTGTTTCCACAATTTATCCACATCCTTTTTTGAGAAGTTTCCACACTTATCAACATTTTCTCGTTTCTTATCCACATTTTGTGGATAAGTCGTTTGTCAAGTGTGGATAACCTTGTTTATAACTCCATTTATTCCCAAATTGTTCATTTCATAAGGTTTTTGCACTTTTTCTGTAGCAAAAAAAAATTATTTATCCACATCTTGTGGATGACTGACGAACACCATCCGATCTTGACCCGCAAGATCTTTTACTACGGTAACTTCTTTGTTGGAAAAAGCGGCTGCAAAAAGCTGTTGAACAGCTTGTCCTTGCTGGAAGCCGATTTCCAGCGCCATTTGCCCACTTGGTGCCAAACACTTCGGTGCTTGCTGTGCTAATTGCTTATAGATCGCCAATCCTTGTTCTTGAGCAAAAAGCGCCATTTTAGGCTCTTTTTCCCGTACACTGATATCCATCAGCGGCCACTCTTCAGCGCTGATATACGGCGGGTTGGAAACGATCAGATCCCATTGCTGATCTGCCACAGGCTCCAAGGTATCTCCTTGGAAAAAGCGGATCTCTGCACCTAAGGCTGTCGCATTTTCTTTAGCAACGGCTAACGCCTCTGCTGAAAGATCCACGGCACTTACCGACCACTGGGGACGTGCCAATTTTAAGGCAATGGCGATCGCTCCTGTACCCGTGCCAATGTCAACGACTCGTAGCGGCTGATCTGCTGGTAGTTTTGCCAGACAGTTTTCCACCAGCTCTTCGGTTTCTGGACGCGGGATCAAGGTTGCAGGGGTCACTTTTAAGCGATGACCATAAAATTCTTCATACCCCAATAAATATTGCGGGGGTTCATGCTGTAGCAACTGTTCAAGATCTGCTGCGATCTGTGCCTCATCTTCCCTTAGGATGGGTTGGTCCATCTGCAGCAGCCAATCGAGTTGCTGCCAGTTTTTTCGCTGTAAAAACAGGTATTGGATCGCATACCCGTCCAGTCCTTTCGTTTCTAAAAAAGAAGAAGCCCGTGAAAGGACTTCTCGATAGGTTTTAGCCATTTTGCATCTCATCTAATTTTGATGTTTGATCGTAAACGATCAGTGCATCAACAATTTCATCGAGTTTTCCAGCTAAAATTTGATCCAATTTTTGAATAGTCAACCCGATACGGTGATCTGTTACGCGGTTTTGCGGGAAGTTATAGGTCCGGATCCGTTCAGAACGATCGCCGGTACCCACTGCTGATTTACGGTTTGCATCGTATTCGCTTTGTGCTTCTTGCTGCATTTGGTCATAGACCCGTGCCCGCAAGACTTTCATCGCTTTCTCACGGTTTTTCAGCTGTGAACGCTCATCTTGCATCGCAACAGCGATCCCTGTTGGCAAGTGAGTCAAACGAACAGCAGAAGCTGTTTTGTTAACGTGCTGACCACCGGCACCAGAGGCATGGTAAATATCGGTACGAATATCTTTGTCTGCGATATCGATTTCGACTTCTTCTGCTTCAGGCATAACCACGACCGTTGCCGTAGACGTATGGATTCGGCCTTGTGATTCGGTAGACGGTACCCTTTGCACTCGGTGGGCGCCGCTCTCATATTTCAATTTTGAAAAGACGTTGTCGCCAGTGATCATCATGATGACTTCTTTGTAGCCGCCGATCCCAGTGACGTTGGCATCCATGACTTCGACTTTCCAGCCTTGGTTTTCCGCATATTTTTGATACATATTGAAAAGATCGCCAGCAAATAAGGCTGCTTCGTCGCCGCCTGCTGCACCACGGATCTCCATGATGATGTTTTTGTCATCATTCGGGTCTTTTGGCAACAACAAAATCTTGATGCGTTCTTCTAAAACGTCTTTTTCTTTTTTCAAGTCAGAGAGTTCTTCTTTGGCCATCTCAGCCATTTCTGCATCTAGGTTTTCCCCAAGCATTTCTTCAGTGTCCTTGATTCCTTCAACGACTTCTTTGTAACGGCGGTAGACTTCCACCGTTTCCCGTGTATTGGCTTCTTCTTTTGAAAGCTGCATGAAGCGTTTGGTGTCAGAGATCACGGCTGGATCACTTAGTAATTCGCCTAATTCTTCGTAACGGTCTTCGATTGCTTGTAACTGATCGTACATTGATTATTCTCCTTCTTTTTTCATTCCCGGGTGAAAGTAATGCTTGCGGCAAACTGGATAATACGCTTCATTGCCGCCGATTTGTACTTGATCGCCCTCGTAAACGGGTTTTCCGTCGATATAGTGCAAGTTCATGGTTGCTTTTTTATGACAGAACCAGCAGATGGTTTTCATCTCTTCGATTTTATCTGCGTAAAGCAGCAAGTATTTTGAGCCTTCAAATAATTCATTGCGGAAATCATTTTTCAAGCCAAAGGCCATTACAGGAATACCTAACTCATCCACGATTTTGGTGAAAGCCAGCACGTGATGCTTCTTTAGGAACTGTGCTTCGTCGATCAAAATACAATAAGGTTTATAACCGAGGTCTTTGATCAAATGAAATAGATCCGTTTCATCAAAAATCGGGATCGCGTCTCGCTCTAAGCCGATGCGACTCGAAACATTTCCCACGCCGCTTCTCGTGTCCAATCCACTTGTCATGATCACGACTGGTTTGTCTTGTTCTTCATAGTTGTGAGCAACTTTCAGTATCTCGATCGTTTTCCCACTATTCATTGCGCCATATTTAAAAAAAAGCTGTGCCATCTCGCCCATCCTTCCTCATACTCCTTTGGTATTATACTTGAAAAAGGAGAATTTTTACAGACTTAAATTCGACACACGCCGCCTTTTACGCAAGAGTTTTACGAAAAGTTAACGGATTTTTTGCTGCCGGTACTTCTTAATCATTTCTGGCTTTTCTGGCCACTTCTGCCAATACTTGACAAGCCAGTGGATATTCTGGATTTTCATTCCCATTGATATCCGTTGCAATGATCACAAAACCGAGCTGCTGGTAGAGCTTGATTGCTGCGTGGCTCCACGTTTGCGTATGAAGATACATCGGCTCGTTGGCTGCCTCTAAGACAGAAACGACTTGCGTGACCAAGCCGCGAGCGATCCCTTGACGTTGAGCTTGCGGCATTACTGCTACCCAATGGACTAGCGGAACCGGTGTACCGTCTTGCTTGGCTTTTTTCCAAGCGGTAGCCGTGCCGACCGGTGTACCTGTTTGATCAATGGCAAAAAACATTCGCTGTCCTAGCTGTGCTTGCTCGGGCATAAATTCTTTTTCAAAATACGCCAATGCCTCTTCCTCATTGTCAAACTCTCCGACGGATGTTTCGATCCGTGCCCAGTGCCTTTCGTCTCCTGCTTGGTAGCTGCGTAGCGAATAGTTATCGGATTGAATGGGCTGGATCGGTGTGCTTTTGTGTGCTCGCTTCATCCAGATTTCTGCATATGGAATTGATTTATCTAACATTGGTTGTGCCTCTCTTTCATTGGTTTCGTCCTTGTTCAACGGTTTCTTTGGGATTCAATCACGTAATTTCTTTACTAGAAAAATTTCTGTTAGCTGATTTTGCGTATGGGCGATTCTCCCGATTTCTTCATAGCCCACTCGCTGATAAAAATCTGGTGCTTGGAAATCAAAAGTCGCCGTCTGGCAATTTTCACAGCCAAATGCTTTCAACTGCTGTTCAAGATCCGTAAGAATCTGCTTGCCATACCCTTTTCCCCGCTCGGATGCTTTGACCCACAGGGTGTCAAGATAGCCGATATGATACATCGAGGCGTAGGCAATGCCACCAGCAATCACCACACCCTCTTTTTTGATTACACTGCTAAAGTTCTGATAGGTCTCTGTTTGTGTAAATGGTTTTTGATGCTTTGTGTATGCTGTTAATGCTGTTTCTAACGCAGCCAATTCTTGGTCTGTTCCTTGTTCAATGATTCGCGCCATATTCAATCACTCCTTCTTGTTTCTTGATAATCTGCGATGATCTGATCGACCGTTTCTGCTATCGTTAGGCCTTCTTTGATCAGTCTTTCCTCTGAAGATCCTTTTGGGAAAAGCAAGTCTCGCTCAAGCCACCATTTACGCATCGCTTCCTCGGATAAATAGTCTCGCTGCATTCGGGTCTGATGTCTTTTGACCGTTTCCTCGAAAGAAAGATCAAAATAATAAACTAGCTTTTTTTGGGGAAAGAGTTTCATTAGAAAGTCGAGAAAGTCTTGGTATTTTTCACGAGAATAAATCCCCTCAACAAGTATCATCGGCACTTTCCCCTTCGCATATAGGACAGCTTCTTTCATCAAACCGCTGGCTAAATTATTAGGGGTATCTTTGACACAAAAAATTTCTCGCCGAAAAACATCTTGTGAAATCAGCACTGCCTCTTCCCCAAAAACGTGCTGAACAGCTTTGGCAATAGTGGTTTTTCCGCTGCCAGAATTCCCCCGTAGTAAAATTAACATGCTTTCCATGGGCGGTTCCTTTCTTCGTTAGTAAGTTATCTAAGCATATCTCTTGTTTTTCTCTACTAGAAGCATACCATAGAAGCAAAGGAGGAATACCTATGAAAGATACGGCAATTTTTGCTGGTGGTTGTTTTTGGTGCATGGTGAAGCCTTTTGATTCACAGCCAGGCATCCTCAAAGTGGTTTCGGGCTTTACTGGCGGCCATGTCCCTAACCCAACCTACCAACAAGTAACGACAGGTACCACCGGTCACACCGAAGCAGTTGAAATCACCTTTGATCCTGAAGTCATCTCTTATGAAGAATTAGTTGCCATCTATTGGCAGCAGACAGACCCCACGGATGCGTTTGGTCAGTTTGCCGACCGTGGTGATTCCTATCGTCCAGTGATTTTTTACAATAGTGAAGAACAAAAAGCGATTGCGGAAAAATCAAAGGCGCAGTTGCAAGCTAGCGGCCGCTTTGACCGTCCGATCGTAACGAAGATCGAACCAGCAGAACCTTTTTATCCTGCAGAAGATTATCATCAAGATTTTTACAAAAAAAATGCAGCCCATTACAATGCTTATAGCGAAGGCTCCGGTCGAGCCGGCTTTATTCGCCAAAACTGGGCTTAACATTTTGGAGAACGTTCCTTACAATTCATCACTAACAGCCGATCTGCCTCGTCAGCAGATCGGCTGTTTTCTGTTTTTTCCCAAAAAGGAAATTGACAGTCAGGGCATTTTCGCGCTACACTGATTAGAAAATTCTGACGATTATAAAGGAGTGTTTGTTTGATGTTAGCTAATGAAGTCCGTCCAGGTCCAAACCGTTATATTACGGGCGATGGGGTCTTAACTGATTTGCCGGAGTATTTACGAGAGTTCCAAGAGGTAGCAGTAATTACTGGGGAGCAGTCATTCGATGTGTTTTCGAACTATTACCCTCATTCATTTGACTACCCGATCTACCGCTACGATGGATCATCGAGTTATGAAAATGCGCAAACCTTAGCTGAAGCGATCCAGCAAGCAGATGCCGTGGTGGCAATCGGCGGCGGCAAGGTCGCTGATACAGCAAAAATCACCGCCCAAACCCTTGGCGCAGAGCTGATCGTGATCCCTACATTGGTTTCCAACTGTGCGCCCTTTACCCCGGTGATCGTCGCCTATTACCCCGATCATACGATTTGTAAAATCGACTATGCCAAAAAAGGTGCCTACATGACGATCGTCGACACCCGTTTTTTACTAGCCACACCTGTTGATTACTTTATCGCAGGGATCGCTGATACCTTAGCCAAATATTATGAAATGGAAGCCATCGTCCGCAACATGGCAGAAGACGACAAGACTGCCTTAGTACGGCTAGGTTTCCAAAGCGCTCTTTTGATCAAAAACTTGCTGATTGCCGATGCGATCCAAGCTGTCAAAGACCTAGAAGCTGGGCAGCTGACACCCGCCTTTGCCCGCATCACCGACGCGATCATTGCTTTGGCAGGCGAAGTTGGCGGTTTTGCAGTAGAGTTTGGCCGCACGTCCGGTGCGCATGCGCTGCATGACGGCTTGTCTTATTTGAATGAGACCCATAGTGTCTTGCACGGCAATAAAGTCGCCTACTGCATTTGGGTCCAGCTTGCCTATACCAATGATTTTGATGTGATTGAAGAATTACGGCCGTTTTACGAAGCTTTGCACTTGCCGATGAAGCTGAAGGATCTCCACGTGACACGCCTTGATCGGGATTACTTCGCCTCGGTTCTGACCTATGCTGTCAAGGAAGAAGAAACCTTTATTTTGATTGATCCTGCGATCACACCCGAAAAAGTCTATCAGGCGATCGAAGCAGTAGAGGCGCTGTAAACCGTACAAATTGCTAAACAACTTTATATCAATAAAAAACTGTTTCCCTAATGCATTTCGGAAACAGTTTTTTTATTTGATCAAACTGACACGCAGTAGCAATCCTGGCTGCGCATGTTCTTAGCGGGCAACAGCAACTGACGCATTGCCCATCACTGCACGGCTTCACCCAGCAACCCGTTTTCTAAGCAGTATTGATAAATACCTTCCTCGGCTACGTGACCAATCACTTCGTCAGCGATCGCTTTTAACTCATCCGAAGCATTGGCCATTGCTAGACCCCAACCAACTGCCTCCAGCATCTCAATGTCATTGTTGCCATCCCCAAAGGCAATGGCTTCGGATTTATCCAAGCCATAGTAAGCCAGCATTTTGGCAATGCCGCTTCCTTTCCCGCTGCTGGCTGGAATAATATCGACTGCCCGATCCCACCAGGCGGTGATTTTCGCCTCTGTAGTATTTGCCATCACTTTGGCGTAGTCTTCTTTCCCTGAACCTAACATCACTTGGAAAATGTCTTGCTGTTGGATCAACTCTTCAAAATCTTCTGCCACGATCACTTCTTGATGAGCAAAGGAAAAATACTCAACTAAATCAGCATCTTTGCCATTGGCAACGGTACGATCCTTCGTTGCGATTGCTACTGGACGCTTGAGCGCCGTCGCATTTTCTATGATTTGCTGAACATCTTTTTTAGGAATAGGGTTTTGGTGGATCCCCTCGGCTTGATTAAAACAATACGATCCGTTAAAGGTCAAAAACGCATCGAAGGTCACGCCTTCAAATTGCGGCAACGCGATGGGACTTCTGCCAGTCGCAATGCACAACAGGATCCCTTGCTTCTTCAAGGTTTTTAATGTGGCTAACATTCTTTCAGAGATTTGCTTTTTGTTCATGTCGATCAGTGTGCCATCAACATCAAAAAAAATAATTTTCACGTTCTTCATGATCTTCCCCATTTCCGTCTCGATTTTCAAAAAATTGATGCGCTTTTCTCTCTATTGTTCCGTGCGGATCGTCGCTGTTATCTTTTATTTCTTTTATCTTCTCATAAATTGCCAGCGTTTTCTTCTGAAATCGTGAAAATTGATCGGAATACTTACCTATTTTTAAGAATCTTAAAGAACGCCTAGACTATCGGGAACAGCTGATCCAATGTGACTAATACTCCATCCTCATCATTTGAGGGACAGACAGCGGTGGCAACGGCTTTGACGTTTTCTGGCGCATTGTCCATCGCATAGCCTCTCTGGCAATAGGCTAACATTTCCAAATCATTGCCGCCATCGCCAAAAGCGACACATTGCTCAGGAGTGATCCCCCATCGCTCTACCAAGCGTGCCAATCCTGATGCTTTGTGGCAGTTAGGCACGATCAGATCCACGGAACCATGCCCACTGCCTGTTGGCACTAGCAAACCAGCTAGTTCTTTTTGAAATAGTTCCGAATAATAGGCCGTTTTTTCGACAGGAACGGTTGGGGCAAATTTCAGGATCGTGTCCTCTACTTGGGCAAAGTCATCGACCCATTGCAATTTGTGGTAATACTTATTTGTTAATTCAAAAAAAGCATCACTGACCGTTCCCCGTTCACAATAAGCACTATTGAGCCCACACATTACATTTTTAACTTCGGAGTATTTTTTACATAAATCTAAGGTTGCGAAAACCGTTTCTCGGGGAATGTCCGCTGCAAAAAGCACTGTTTCTTTGTCTTTGACAAGTGCTCCGTTTTCTGCAACAAAACTCAGCTCGTGATCATAGCCGGGAAATTGAGCCCGCAACTGGTAATACTGATTGCCGCTGGCAACGACAAACTGACAGCCGACTGCTTTCATGCGGGCCAACACGACCTTGAAGCGGGGAACATCATACGTATAATCCGTGCGCATAAAGGTTCCATCCATATCGACAGCTACTAACTTGATATCATAAGGGTTGGCATTCATCTACTTCTCTCCATTCTGGCTTTCTTTATTAAAGAAAGCGTTTTTCTCACATTATTATTTTAACATGTATATACAACTTCCGCATCCTTTTTCTTGCTAAAAAATCGATTGAAGGGATAGTGCCTCTCAAAAAAGAGACTACTGCTTTACACCATTCAATCGTGCCTACCTTTTCAAAAATCCTTACAATGATTGAAGATCATTCAAAGGCAGACCATCGCTGCCAAACACAAGGATTGATTGGCGGCTCCTTTGCCCGAATGAAAAGAATCACTCCAGAAACGTTTCCTTGCGCAATTTCTGCCCCACATAAATTCTATCCTGCTTTCTTTCAAATCTACTTGGTTCTTTGGTATACTGGGGATAGTTTAATTAGTGAGGGGTTTTTGTTATGAACTTTACCCGCTTTGCTCGCTTGACGCAGCGCAGGAGCAAGACGTTTATTTCCCAGAATGTATCTTCAATCCAAGTGATTGTTTTTTATTATATCGTGATGACGGTGGTCTCTTTGGGGCTTTTTTCACTTCCCTTCTTTCGGGAACCGGGCTCTCATGTCGCGTTTATCGATCTGTTCTTTATGGCGGTCAGCACGGTCAGTGTCACAGGGTTGACTACCTTCCCGATCAATGACGTATTTAACGACCGCGGGGTCATTTTATTGGAAGTCCTCTTTCAAGTTGGTGGTTTAGGGATCATGATGATCTCGACCTTTTTTGCGATCGTTTCACGGCGCAAAATCAGTTTAAAGCAACGCCAATTGATCATGACAGATATGAACCAGCCAAAGCTTAGCGGGATCGTTCGGATGATTCGAACGACGTTTACCATCATTTTAGTTTGTCAGTTGGTAGCAGGTACGATCTTCGCTGTTTATTTTCATCTTTACGGGTATTATGACAATTGGCGTGACGCGATCTTTTATGGGTTTTATCAAGCGATCTCTGCTGTGACCAACTCAGGGTTTGATGTGACGGGCAATTCCATCTTGCCGTTTTCCCATGATTATTTCTTCCTGACGTGTATCATGATTTTGATTTTTATCGGGGGGATCGGATTTCCAGTGATCATGGACTTTCGGGAATGGGTCCTTTTTAAAATGAAAAAACAACGCCGCCGCTTGCCGTTTCGCTTTTCTTTATTCACAAAAATTGCTGTTTTGGCTTTCGTGATCCTCTTTGTCGGCGGTACATTAGCGATCTTTTTCCTTGAGAAAGATTATTTATTCAAAGATTACAGCTTTAGTGGTATGTGGATGAACAGCATGTTTTATTCCATGACAACGCGGAATGCTGGCCTGCAGATCCATGACTTAGGCAACTTCCAAACCACGACGTTGATCGTTTTCTCCTTGCTGATGTTTATTGGTTGTAGTCCCAGCTCTGTTGGTGGGGGGATTCGGACGACGACCATTGCCATCATTGGGCTGTACCTCTATGCCTTCTTGAAAAGTGAGGACAATATCAATATCTTCGGTCGCCGCATCGATCAAGATGACGTCCGTAAATCAGTGGTGGTCTTCATGCTTTCGATGGGCATGTGCTTCTTTTGTGTCTTATTCTTGACCGCCATCGAGGATATCCCTTTGATCGCCATCATTGTTGAAGTTTCCTCGGCCTTTGGAACCACAGGGCTTTCTTTAGGAATCACGGGCGATTTATCAACCATCGGCAAACTCGTGATTGCTCTTTTGATGTTTATCGGCCGTGTCGGTATGCTGTACACCTTGATGTTATTCGTACCAAAAGAAACACGTGACTTAGGCTACGAGTACCCAACGGAAAAAATCATTATCGGTTAAAGCAGCAGCAAACCTGGCAGAAGGTTTGCTGTTTTGCTTTTCAAGCCTTTGATCATCGCAAGTAAAAGAGCCATTTATCAGAATGGTCTTTGTAGAAATTTAAAGAATCGCAAAAGCAATTTAACCTTTTTCTTGGTATATGGTATGATAAATTGAATTTGCACAACGAAAGCATTCGCTCTAATGGAGGGTTACATTATGGGAATACGAAGTCATCTGGCTGTTTCAGTCGGTAAGACCTCTCAATGGGTATTAAAGAACTTTTTCAAAGGTGGCTCAAGCCTGCCTGGTAAATTAGCATTAAAAGTTGATCCACATATATTAGATCATTTGGCGAAAGATTACCAAGTCGTCGTGATCACAGGCACCAACGGCAAAACATTGACGACTGCCTTGACTGTCAATATTTTGCGCCAAGAATTTGATGAAGTATTAACGAACCCCACCGGCGCCAATATGGTCCAAGGGATCGTTTCAACCTTTCTATCGGCACGCCCTAAAAAAGGCAAAAAATTTGCGGTTTTAGAAATCGATGAAGCCAGTCTCAGCAAAGTAACGAAGTACATCAAACCGGAATTGTTCGTTTTCACCAATATTTTCCGCGATCAAATGGACCGTTATGGCGAGATCTATACGACCTATAAAATGATCGTTGAAGGTGCCGCAAACTCACCGGAAGCAACGATCCTCTGCAATGGGGATTCGCCACTGTTCAATTCGGTGGCAACTGTCAATCCGCGGAAATACTATGGATTTGATCATTTGCCAGATGAAGAGCAGATGGCCCATTACAATACGGATGGCGTGTTGTGTCCTGAGTGTCATCACATTTTGCATTATAAAATGATCACCTATGCCAATCTTGGGAAATACTACTGCCCAAATTGCGGCTTCCATCGACCAGAATTGGATTATAAACTGACGGAAATGACTGCAATGGACAACACCTCTGCTGCTTTTGTGATCGATGGCAATGACTATCGCATCGAAGTTGGTGGGATGTACAATGTCTACAATGCGCTGGCGGCAACTGCGGTTGCGGAATATTATGGCGTAGCACCTGCAAAAATCAAATCTGGTTTGGCCTATGACGAAAAAGTCTTTGGCCGCCAAGAAGTGATCCGCATCGGGGACAAAGAATGTACGTTAGTTTTAGTTAAAAACCCTGTTGGTTTGAACCAAGTCATCGATATGATCAGCCTGTCGCCCTATCCTTTCTCACTAGTCAGCTTGTTGAATGCCAACTACGCAGATGGGATCGACGTCAGCTGGATTTGGGATGGCGACCATGAAGCGTTTGCCGATATGGGGATTCCTCAAGTGGTCGCTGGTGGTGATCGTCACAAAGATATGGCGTTGCGGTTAAAAGTTGCGGGGATCCCTGAAGAGAAAATCATTGAAACCCCTGAACTTGATGACGTCATCAAGCAAATTGCAGACTTACCAACAGAAAAAGTCTATATTTTAGCGACTTACACTGCAGTCCTGCAGCTACGCAAAAAGCTTGCGGAAAAAGGCTATATCAAAGGAGGAATGAGTCGTGACTAAGTATCAACTGAATGTTGCCCACTTGTATGGAAATCTTTTGAATACTTACGGCGATAACGGCAATCTCTTGATGTTGCGCTACGTGGCCGAAAAACTAGGCGTGACCTTCAACGCAGAAGTCGTCAGCATTCACGAGTCCTTCGATCCTGAAAAATATGATCTCGTCTTCTTCGGTGGCGGACAAGATTTTGAACAAGTGATCGTTTCACAAGATATCCAATCAAAAAAAGAAGCCCTGACCAGCTATATCGAAAATGATGGCGTGATGCTGGCAATTTGCGGCGGCTATCAATTGCTGGGTCATTACTACATCGGTGCCAACGGCGAGAAAATCAAGGGGATCGGTGCCTTGGATCATTACACCTTAAGCCAAGAAAACAACCGTTTCATCGGTGACATCGTGATCCACAATGAAGAATTCGATGAGACCTATTATGGCTTTGAAAACCATAATGGCCGTACTTTCTTAGGTAAAGGGGAAAAACCATTGGGGAAAGTCATCCAAGGACAAGGAAACAATGGCGAAGACCAAACCGAAGGCGTGGTTTACCGCAATGTGTTCGGCTCTTACTTCCACGGACCGCTTCTCGCAAGAAATGAGCATTTGGCAGAGCGCTTGATCCGCACCGCCCTTGCCAATCGTTATGGCAACGTCGAAATTTAAATACACGTACTTAGCAAACAAACCTGTTTTTCGCAGGTTTGTTTTTTTATGGGAAATTTCCCCGCAGTTGCTACCTTTTCTCTTTGTTTGCTTCTACGTTCCTATGCCACCTCGCTTTATTGTAACCGCTATCTTTCTTTTCTATACTGAGGTTGTAGTAAAAATTGAAAGGAGATGTTAAGAAATTATGATGGAAAAAGTTCAGCGGTTTGGCGGTGCGATGTTTACCCCGGTCCTCTTGTTTTCATTTTCGGGGATCATGGTCGCGCTGTGTATTATCTTTAAAAATCCGATGCTTGTGGGGAGCATCGCCACTGAAGGCTCTACTTGGTTCAACATTTGGACGATTATTGAAAACGGTGCATGGACGGTCTTCAACCAAATGGAATTACTATTTGTTATTGGATTACCGATCGGTCTCGCAAAAAAAGCCAATGCGCGAGCGGCAATGGAAGCCTTTGTCGTCTATATTACTTGTAATTATTTTATTTCTGGCATGATCGAATACTTTGGTCACTTCTTCGGTGTCAACTTTGCAGCTGATCCCGGCGGTGAGAGTGGCTTGAAAATGATCGCCGGCATCAAAACATTAGATACTGGTATTATCGGAGCAATTTTTATTTCGGCGATCGTCGTCTATCTTCACAACAAGTTTTTCGATACGAAGCTGCCTGATTTTCTCGGAATCTTCCAAGGCTCTTCCTTTGTCGTGATCCTTGGATTCTTTTTGATGTTGCCAGTCGCTTTCTTGATTGCATTGATTTGGCCGAAAGTCCAAGCTGGCATTGGGTCCATGCAAGGGTTTCTAGCAAGTGCTGGGGTCTTTGGGGTCTGGCTCTATACTTTCTTAGAGCGAATATTGATCCCCACAGGTCTCCATCATTTCGTGTATACCCCCTTTGTTTTTGGTCCTGCTGTCGTCGAAGAAGGAATCTCCAAATACTGGATGGCACATTTACAAGAATTTGCCCAATCCACCAGACCATTGAAAGAGCTTTTCCCTGAAGGGGGCTTTGCTTTACATGGCAATTCTAAGATCTTTGCTGCACCGGGGATCGCTGCTGCTTTTTATTTCACAGCCAAGCCTGAGAATAAAAAGAAAGTCTTAGCGATTTTGATCCCTGCCACTTTAACTGCCGTTTTAGCTGGTATCACTGAGCCATTGGAATTTACCTTCCTCTTTATCTCACCACCCCTCTTTGCGGTGCACGCTGTTTTAGCAGCGACCATGGCGGCAACGATGTTTGCCTTCGGGGTCGTTGGAGATATGGGGGGCGGCTTGATCGATCTGTTAGCGAAGGTCTGGATTCCGCTATTTCAAAATCATCGCAGTATGATCTTCACGCAGTTGGTGATTGGGTTAGCCTTTACTGCGCTTTATTTCCTTGTTTTCCGCTTCTTGATCCTCAAATTTAAGTTGGCCACACCAGGACGGGAAGAAAACAATAGCGAAGTCAAACTATACACCAAAAAAGATTACAAAGAAAAACAAGCCAACACTGGAACTCCAGTGATTGCCGGTGCCAATCGCTACACCGAACAAGCCGCAGTCTACTTAGAAGGGTTTGGCGGTCGCGACAATATCGATAAAGTCACTAATTGTGCCACTCGCCTAAGAATCACCGTCAAAGATCAAGACCAAGTGCTGCCAGATGACATCTTTAAAGGCGCTGGTGCCCATGGTGTCGTTCGCAACGGCAACGCCTTCCAAGTGATCGTTGGCCTGGATGTGCCACAAGTGAGAGAACAATTCGAAAAATTATTAGCTGTATCAGACTAAGGAGGAAACAAAAATGAAAAAATTTTCAATCGTGATCGCTGGAGGCGGCAGTACCTTTACCCCTGGAATCGTCTTGATGCTTTTAGAACACTTGGATCGTTTCCCGATTCGCCAAATCAAGTTTTACGACAATTTGGAAGAACGACAAGAAAAAGTGGCACAAGCTTGCGAGATTTTATTGAAAGAACGCGCACCCGAAATCAGCTTTTTAGCAACCACTGATCCCGAAACCGCGTTTCAGGATGTCGATTTTGTGATGGCGCATATCCGAGTTGGCTTGTATGCGATGCGCGAAAAGGATGAAAAAATCCCTTTGAAATATGGTGTGGTCGGCCAAGAAACTTGTGGTCCTGGCGGGATCGCTTATGGGATGCGTTCTATCGGCGGTGTATTGGAGTTAGTCGATTATATGGAAAAATATTCCCCTGATGCGTGGATGTTGAATTATTCCAATCCTGCAGCGATCGTCGCAGAAGCGACTCGTAAATTGCGCCCTGATGCTAAGATCATTAATATTTGTGATATGCCAGTGGGAATCGAAGAACGGATGGCGCAAGCGATCGGTTTAGCTTCTCGCAAAGAATTGGTCGTTCGCTATTATGGCTTGAATCACTTTGGCTGGTGGACAGATATACGAGACAAAGCTGGCAATGACTTGCTGCCGGAGATCCAAGCGCATGTAGCAAAATACGGCTATTCATTGCCAGAAGAAATCGAAGCGAGCCAACATGCTGATGCCAGCTGGATGCACACCTTTGTCAAAGCAAAAGAAGTGTACGAGGTTGATCCATCCACTTTGCCAAATACCTACTTGAAGTATTACTTTTTCCCTCAAGATGAAGTGGCGCACACCAACCCATCTTTTACACGGGCAAATGAAGTCATGGCTGGCCGCGAAAAACACGTCTTTGGTGAATGCCAACGCATCGTAGAAAACCAGACAGCGACTGACACCACGCTTGAAGTGGATGAACACGCCAGCTACATTGTTGACCTTGCACGAGCGATTGCTTATAACACGCAAGAACGAATGCTGTTGATCGTGCCTAACGAAGGAGCGATCGTCAACTTTGATGAACAGGCAATGGTGGAAGTGCCTTGTATCGTCGGCAGTAACGGGGCAGAACCAATCACACAAGGCAAGATCCCTCGCTTCCAAAAAGGATTGATGGAACAACAAGTCGCCGTAGAAAAATTAGTCGTGGAAGCTTGGGCAGAGGGTTCTTACCAGAAGCTGTGGCAAGCACTGATTCTTTCAAAAGTGGTCCCAAATGCCCGTGTAGCCAAAGAATTACTCGATGAATTGATCGAAGCAAATCAAGCCTTTTGGCCAGAATTACACTAGCCAGCGTTCTTCGCCTCCCCTCCTGGCTTTTCAGCTATACTTAATCAATAAGGAGGGGTTTTTGTGAAATTACAGTATTTGATTCAACAGCACCAAGCAGAGTTAAGTGAACTTGATCGTGGCATTCTGAACTATATTCTTTCCAACGGCGCCACCGTTCTATCTATGGGGATCGTCGAGCTATCCGAGCAGGTTCACGTCTCAAAGTCTTCTATTTTACGGTTGACGAAAAAACTTGGTTTTTCTGGCTATTCCGAGTTCAAATATTTTCTACGGCATCAGCAAGAACAGGCAACAACGATTTCGCAGCAAAAAACGATTTTTGAAAAACAACAAGAGGATATTTTCGCCACCCTCAACTATGTAAAAACGGTAGACTTAGCTGTCCTCAACCGCTTGTTTGACCGCAGCAAAACCATCTACTGCTACCCAACTGGGTTTTCCCAAAAGAAAGCACTGGAGGAGTTTTCCAAAATGATGCTTTCTATGGAAAAACGAGTGATCGTATTGCCGAACAAAACGGAATTTGATATGGTCATGCCGATGATCACTGCCGAAGATTGTGTGATCATCGCCTCACTCAGCGGCGAAACAGAAAACGTCAAAGAGAATCTGACGACTTTTGCGATTCGTCAGATTCCCGTTTTGACATTGAGTGCGCCAGGAGATAATTATTTTGCTCGCCATTCAACGTTTCACCTGACCTATTATTGCGATTTTTTTCAAATCGGTCGCAAGAAAATCCCTAGCCAGTCTTTGATCGGACTGAGCTGCTTGATTGATTATTTGATCCGTTCCTACGGACTATTCACTTTACAGGAGGGCAACCATGACTAAACGAAAATGGGCGTTTCCATTGATTTTACTGAGTTATTGGCTTTTGATCGCCGGTGCTTACTATCTTTATCTTTCCTTGACTGCCTTCAACCATGGGATGACCTTTGCCCAGTACCTCAACTCGCAACCGTTAGCCGCTTTAGGGGTCTTGTTAAGTAGTCTCCTTTTGCTGCAAGGGGCTTGCCTGTACTTTATTCAACGGTTTTCCATGAGTAAAAAAGGCCTTTTGGGACAGTATTTATTCCTGATCTTCTTCCAGCAGTTACTGACAGCGAATGTCATCGGCGCAGGACTCGTCTTTTTTACAAGAAGAAGTCTTTCGAGTCAGGAGGAAAACGCAACCTGGGGCGAAAAGAGTTTTACCTATGGGACATTAGCATTCATTCTTTTATTGAGTTTATTCTTTTTCCTCCTTGTTCGATCAGCGATTTAACTTCCCCAAAAAGAAAAGCAGTGCCGGTTGGCACTGCTTTTTGCTGTCGCTCATGTTAGTTTGGATCTGTTTTTGAAGCAAAAACCACTTTGATTCCAAAGTGATCGCTGACGATTGGAGTACGCGTTCCGTCAAAAACGACTTCATATTCCGTTGCTTGCAGGTCTTTTGATGCAAAAACATAATCGATCCGCAACGCTTCTCGATTGTCTTGCCAGCCATCAATGGCTTTAACGACAGAGGCTTCCCCAATCGTTTCGGTAGCCGTTAAAAAGCTGTCTTGCAGCTGTAAGGAGCTGTCAAGGACGAGTTGATGACCAGAACTGGCCGCATCGTTGTTGAAATCTCCTAGAATCAATAAGGTATCTGCCCGTTCTGCTAAAAATGCTTCTGTCTGTTGCCACTCGTAGGCAAATTTACCGTCTTGCCACCAAGAAAAGTGACAGCTAACGACTTGTACGATCTGCCCATCGGCTTCAGTCACGCCGCTCAGGTTTTTGCGCGTGGTATGATCCCAGACATCCGTGGCTTGTGAAGCAAGATATTCTTTGGCAATGATGGGCTGTTTGGACAATAAGGCATTGCCTTCGTGGTAAATGTCATATCCTACGTGACTGTAGGTCCATGACCAATAGTAGTCACAGTCTAACAGTTGCAGTTCTTCCACTAGGCGTAAAGCAAAATTGTCCTCCTTGATTTCCACCAGCGTATCTGTCGGGCAATAAAGCCCATCAGGAACGATGGTTTGAGCAGCAATCGTTTGGTTGACTTCTTGCAAGGCGATGATGTCATAGTCGCCTGTTGCAATTTCTTGTGCGATCATTTTGCATTTTTCTAGCTGATTTTCTTCTAACCAGCTATGGGTGTTCAAAGTTAATACCTTCATGAATAAGGCTCCTTCTCTCGATTTGCTTGTACGATTCCTTTTAAAAATAAAAGAGAGCGGGTCAACAAAAGAGTCGACCCGCTTGTCATTTTATTATAGTTTTACGATTCCAACAACTGCGGCTGCTTGTTGCTTGCCGATTTGGGTCAATTCAAAGGAATCGATTTGATCGCTGTTGGTCAACACTACAACGATGGTGATGTCTTTGCCAGCAGCACTTACTGCAGCTAGATCCATCTCCGCTAACTTGTCACCGACCGCCACTTGTTGACCTTCAGTGACAGCTACCGTAAAGGGGGCACCGTTTAAGTCAACGGTATCTAACCCCATGTGAACCAATACTTCGATGCCTTCGTCAGAAAGCAAGCCGATCGCATGTTTCGTTGGGAAGATGTTGGTGACTTTCCCGCTGATTGGTGCGACAACTGTCGTCTGCTCTGGACGTATACCATAACCGTCACCCATCATTTTTTCCGCAAACACTTGGTCTTTGACAGAAGTGATCGGCATCACTTCTCCAGTGGCAACGGCAGCTAGTTCAGCTGTCACGCCTTGGCTTTGATGGGTAGTGCTTTCTACGGGTGCTTGACTAGCAGTCGGTTCGGGAATCGTGACACCAGAATCTAAGATATCTTGAATGTCTGATTTTAAGACATCTGCTTTCGGTCCATAGACTGCTTGCACGCCATTGTCTTTTACGATCAAGCCTAACGCCCCTGCGGCTTTCCACGCTTTTTCATCGCCGACCGCTTCTCGATTTTTCACAGAAACTCGTAAACGGGTCATACATGCATCAACGTCGGCGATATTTTCACGTCCCCCTAATAAATGAATGATTTTCACGACTTGCGAATCTGGGTTCAAGTTGCCATCCGCCGAAGCAGTTGCTGGCGCATCGCTGGCCCCTTCTGTTTCATAGTTGCCGTTTCTGCCTGGTGTTGCAAAGTTGAATTTTTTGATCAAGAAGTTTGCCAAGAAATACATCCCGACACCAAAGACGATGGTCACTAACACAAAGTTGATCAAATCCTGTCCTAAGCCGGCATTGATCGCCATTGGGGTACGGGTCAACAACTCGATATTCCCAAAAGAATGGACCCGTAAGTTGACGATATCCGCCATCGCAAATGCCGCCCCTTGTACGACTGCATAAACGATGTAAAGCGGTACGGCAGCAAACATAAACATGAACTCCAACGGTTCTGTTACCCCTGTCAAGAAGACAGCGATGGCAGCTGATAAATACATAGAGGTATATTTGTGCCGTTTGTCCGCATCGACATTGCGGTACATGGCATAAGACAAGCCCATCAAGATCCCAGATGAACCAATCATTTGTCCAACTTTAAAGCGGGCAGGAACAAAGTTTTCCAATAAAAATTGATATTGTGACGTATCGCCAGCATTGCGCATATTCACTAGATCCGTTGCCCAAGCAAGCCATAATGGGTCTTGTCCAAAGACTTGGGTGCCGGCTTGTGCCCCAGAAAGAATCGTGTAGGTTCCACCTAATTCGGTGTAATTGATCGGGATCGTCAACATATGATGCAGCCCGAATGGTAAGAGCAGCCGCTCCAAGGTTCCAAACAAGAACGGTGCTAAAACGGGCGCACTTTCTTGTGATTGCGCGATCCATAAACCGAAGTTGTTGATGCCGGCTTGAATGTAAGGCCAAACGATCGATAATACTAATGCGACGACTACTGAACGGGCAATCACCACGAAAGGGACGAAGCGTTTGCCGTTAAAGAAGGAAAGCGCATCCGGTAATTTGCGGAAATTATAGTATTTGTTGTAAGCTGTTGCCCCCACAAAACCGGCGATGATCCCGACAAAGACACCCATGTTCAAAGCAGGTGCTTCTAATACACTAGTAAAGAAACCGTCGATCATGATCTTTGTCCCAAACAACGTATGGGTAAAGGCGCCTTCTTCGGTTAACATCGCGCTCGTCACGCCAAAGATCGAACCAGTGATCCGGTTGATCAAAATAAAGGCGATCCCGGCAGCAAATGCCCCACCAGCTCGCTCTTTAGCCCAACTACCACCAATAGCTAATGCAAATAATAAATGCAGGTTACCAATAATTGCCCAACCAATGTTTTCAATGACGCCTCCTGTGGTGATCAAGAATGCCCAGTCGGCATTAATCATTGGGATCGTTTTCCCAATACTGATCATCAAACCAGCGGCTGGCATAACAGCGACAACCACCATTAGCGCTTTTCCGAATTTTTGCCAAAATTCGAAGCTCAATAATTTTTTCATCTTCCTTCTTCCTTCCCTGAATCGATTTACGCAATCGGTTTCTTAATAATTTCATTCTAACGGAGAAAAAAGATTTTGTAAACCCAGAAATATCAAAAGGGATTCTATTCGCTTTTCCACCTTTATATAACTGAATCTTTCTTTCTCGATGTTTCCTAATAGGAAATTCTTTAAACGCAACAACTTTCACTTGACGATGCAATCGTTTGCGCTTATGATAGAGATATCAAAAAGATTCTGGAGGGACTTTCATGAAAAAAATCCAACGATTGTTCGAGATCGATCCATGGAAAATCGCGACATCTACCTTAGATAAAGAAAATCGTCGACTGCAAGAGTCGCTAACAAGCATCGGGAATGGCTACATGGGAATGCGCGGCAACTTTGAAGAACAATACAGCGGCGATCATCACTTAGGTACCTATATCGCAGGTGTCTGGTACCCAGACAAAACCCGTGTTGGCTGGTGGAAAAACGGCTATCCTGACTATTTTGGCAAAGTGATCAATGCGGTCAACTTTATTGCAATGGACCTATTTGTCAATGACCAATTAGTCGACTTAGCAAAAATCAGCCCAAGTGATTTCCGTTTAGAACTAGACATGGAAACCGGGATTTTACGCCGCAACTTTACTGTCACTTTGGCAGGTGCAACGGTTAAATTCTCTTTTGAACGCTTCTTGAGCATCGTAAAACGTGAACTTGCCCTCATTAAGATGGATGCTGAGATCATTGAAGGCGACGCTGAGATTAAAGTCGTTTCTAAACTAGATAACAACGTCCATAACGAAGACAGCAACTACGATGAACGTTTCTGGGAAGAATTGGCTCATGGCCAAACCGAAACCTTCCATTACTTGACGACTCGGACCGTAGAAAATAACTTTGACATTGAACGCTTTACTGTCACTTCTGCTATGCGTCATAGCCAAACACCGACTGATTCCGTGAAAAGCGAACTTTGCGTCGCTGATACCTTTGCCTTTTCTGGGGCAGCCGGTGACACCTTCTCATTGATCAAAGAAGTCTTGATCATTACGAGTCGTGATGTTCCCGCTCATGATCATCCAGCAAAAGTCACCGAATTAGGCACTTTATACAAAGCAGATTATGATGCGTTGCGTGCAGAACAAGTCGCTGCTTGGAAAGCCCGCTGGGATTTAGCCGATGTGATCATTGAAGGCGATGCTGCGGCGCAACAGGGGATTCGTTTCAACCTGTTCCAATTGTTTTCAACCTATTATGGCGAAGACGAGCGCTTGAACATCGGACCGAAAGGCTTTACTGGTGAAAAATATGGCGGTGCGACTTACTGGGATACCGAAGCCTATGCAGTCCCATTGTATTTGGCATTAGCAAAACCAGAAGTGACCCGCAACTTGTTGAAATACCGTCACAACCAATTGCCGCAAGCCCATATCAATGCACAAAAACAAGGCTTAGCAGGTGCCCTTTACCCAATGGTGACCTTCACTGGGATCGAATGCCACAATGAGTGGGAGATCACTTTCGAAGAAATCCACCGAAATGGTGCCATCGCTTATGCCATCTACAACTATACGAATTATACTGGCGATACAAGTTACCTGAAAAAAGAAGGATTAGAAGTGTTAAGCGCGATTTCACGTTTCTGGGCAGATCGTGTCCACTATTCAAAACGTCAGCAAAAATACATGATCCATGGCGTCACTGGACCAAACGAATACGAAAACAATATCAATAACAACTGGTACACCAATAAAATGGCTACTTGGGTCTTAGCTTATACCTTAGCCAGCTATGAAGCCTTCAAAGACGAAGCGACTGTCACGATCTCTGACGAAGAGCAAGCCAAATGGCAAGACATCATCGACAATATGTACTTCCCAGAAGACCAAGAGCTTGGAGTCTTCGTCCAGCATGATACCTTCTTAGACAAAGACTTGATGCCCGTTTCCGATCTTGATCCAAAACATTTGCCGTTGAACCAAAATTGGTCGTGGGATCATATCTTGCGCTCTTGCTTTATCAAGCAAGCCGATGTTTTGCAAGGGATCTACTTCTTCGGCGATCAATTCAGCAAAGAAGAAAAACAACGGAACTTTGATTTCTATGAGCCGATGACAGTGCATGAATCTTCCCTTTCTCCAAGTATCCATGCGATTTTAGCAGCGGAATTAGGCATGGAAGAAAAAGCGTTGGAAATGTATGAGCGGACTGCTCGTCTTGATTTGGACAATTACAACAATGATACCGATGATGGCTTGCACATCACTTCTATGACCGGCAGCTGGTTAGCGATCGTTCAAGGCTTTGCTCAAATGAAAACCGATCACGACCACTTAGGGTTTGCGCCATTCTTACCTAAAACGTGGAGCCGCTATGCCTTCCACATCAACTATCGTGGACGTCTGCTCTTTGTTTCCGTCAATGAGTCGACGGTGACTTTGAAAAAAATCAGCGGTGAGGCATTGCCAATCAAGGTGTATGGCAAAGACTATGTTTTAGAAGACGAAATCAGTACAGCGATTAGCTAAACAAGCCTTCTGAAAGAAGAAATGTCTGCATTTCTTCTTTCTTTTGATTGGCTCTACCCTTGTGCCGACACTTTGTGATACTATAAGCTAAAAAAGGAGGGAAATCAGTGAGCATTACGGTCAAAGATGTCGCCAAAAAGGCTGGCGTCGCTACATCCACGGTTTCTCGTGTCGTAAACGATCATCCCAGTATCTCTGAAGATACTAAGAAGAAAGTGCGCAAAGTAATGGCAGAAATGGGCTACGTCCCCAATCTTGCGGCTCGAAATCTCGGCAAACAGATATCTAGTGCCATCGGCGTGATCTTGCCGCCCCTTGATTCGAAAGAACGACTAGGAAACCCCTTTTATTTAGAAACGATCGAAGCCATCAATGAAGAGGCCCGCCATCATCAAATGACGGTTGCCGTTGCCTCCGCCCGTGACTTTGCTACATTACTAAAAAACGTGGAACGAATGCACCTGCAAAAACAAGTAGATGGCTTTATCTTGGTCTATTCCGATGAAAAAGACCCCATCATCGATTATCTGGTCGAAAAAGAAGTCCCCTTTACCTTGATTGGTCAACCATACAGCAATGAAGACAAAATCGTTTTTGTCGATAATGACAACCAGTTGTTAGGCAAGCAAGCAACCGAGCATCTGATCGCCCAAGGGCATACGAAGATTTTATTTGCTACTAATACGACCCATGAAAATCTGTATTTCGAGCGTTTCTTCGGCTACCAAAAAGCCATGATGCTGGCAAATCTCCCCTTTTATCCAGCATTGACCTTTGAAAAAGCGGAAGATTACGTCACGTTTGAAGAAACGATCAAAGAATCCCAAGCAACGGCCATCGTCGTGATCGATGATCTGTTCGCTGTGCGGATCATTCAATTAGCGACGATGTATGGCTACAAAGTCCCCGACGATTTATCCATCATCAGTTTCAACAATTCGATCTTTGCTACTTTGACACATCCGTATTTGACTAGTATCGATATCAACGTGTTGTCCTTAGGAAAAATCGCTACCGAACGGCTGATGGCGCAATTGAATCATGAAGATTCAAACGGCGTACAGCTGGTCGTACCACATAAGCTGATCAAACGAGAAACAGTCTTGAACCGCAACCAGTTGAACTGATCCGCTGTGTCTGGTCCACTTCCCCCACACGCAAAAGCACCCGCTGTCCCTAGGGATAGCGGGTGCTTTTCATATTTTTATTTATACTCTTTGCTTTCCAGGCGGAACAATGGACTCATTGGTGTATTTTCGTGAATGCGGCGAACGGCTTCCCCCATCAATTCAGCACAAGAAATGTAGTGCAGTTTTTCTGGATGGCGTTCTTCGCTGGTCCAACAAGAATCGGTGACACAAATCCTTTCAATCGCTGATTGATCCAAAATTTCTTTAGCTGGCGGCGAAAGTAAGGCGTGAGACACACAAGCATACACTTCGCTGGCACCAGCTTCCTTCAACAAGTCTGCCGCTTTTGCCAATGTATGGCCGGTATTTAAAATGTCATCAACTAAAATACATTTTTTCCCAACGACATCACCAATCACATAGCCGCCATCGGCTTCATCTTGATCGACGATCGCGATCGCTGTATCTAAGTATTCTGCCAAACTACGGGTCCGTTGGACACCGCTGTTTTTTGGTGAAACAACGACATAGTCGTCACCAGTCATTTTTTGTTCGCGATAATAATGGGCAAACAATGGGATCGTAAAGAGATTATCCACTGGGATGTCGAAAAATCCTTGAACTTGGACGGCATGCAGATCAAGCGTCAAGATCCGAGAAGCCCCTGCTTCCACCAGCATATTGGCAATCAATTTTGCAGTAATCGGCTCATGCGGGTTGGCGGTTCGGTCTTGCCGCGCATATGCGTAATAAGGCAAAACGACATTGATGGTCTTCGCACTAGCCCGTTTCATCGCATCGATCATGATCAGCAACTCTAAATAATGATCATTGACGGGTTCATTCGTCGATTGAATGATATAAATATGGTCGCCCCGCACACTTTCTTCAATATTGATGGCAATCTCTCCATCACTAAACTGTGTCACTTTTGACTTCCCTAGTTCTGTACCGAAAACTTTCGCAATGTTTTCTGCTAATGGTAAATTTCCATTTAAACTAAAAATTTTCAACGAACTATCTTTATAACTTTCGCCCATGATTGCCTCCAATGAATGTGGTTGTTTTCTTCTATTCTAGCACAAAGTGACTGTTTTTTTAACCGTCTCGTTCAAGGAAGTGTGACGGTACCGTTTACCCAACTGGCGGGAATTACTTTTTTGTAGTTGCCCCAGTTGTCATGAACTTTAAAATAGCGTTCTCCGCTGGCGGTTTCGGCGTAGGCGTAAGCCACGACCCAATGATTGCCATATGTGCTGCCTAAAGGCTTCAAAATACCGATGATCACCGGTTTGCCTTCGTCGATTCGTTTGCACGCTCGATGCCAACCGCCAACAACGGTCGCACGTCCGCGGTAAGGCAATTGGAATTGATCGAAAAACCGAGTCAAACCATGACTGACTTGCCAAGCGATCGTCGGCAACCCATGAGGCTGAATCAGCACACGCAGCATTTCCGTCACTACTGTCAGATCCCGCTGTTTTTTTCGACGAAACGCTTTCGGGATGATCGTTTCATCGATGTAATCTTGATAGTAGGCCAAAAAGACGGCTGCCGCATAGGTGCCGCATAAATACCCTGAAGGAGTGACCCACTGCTTATACGGACGAAACCGCTCTTCGGCGATCCCTTTCCACTCTACTTGTTCCATCTCGTTCACCTGCCTTTTTTCTTATTATACCTTAGATTCTCCTCCTACTTGGATCAAAACCCTTTTTCGTCTAGAAAACTTTTCTTTGCGTCCTTACAGATTTTGTTTCATAATAGTAGAAAGCGAGAGGAGCGAAAGACATGACAACCTTGTTAAAAGATGATTTTTATGACTATGTAAATGGCGAGTGGCTGGAGACCGCTGTTATTCCAGCAGATAAACCCGCTACGGGTGGATTCCAAGATCTCGTTGACGGAATCGATTCCTTAATGATCGCAGAATTTGAAAATATGGCACACGATCCCCATGCTACGCCAAAAGGCCGCATGAAGGATGCTGTGGCTTTTTACCGCTTAGCCAGCGATTTTGCCCAACGAGAGGCAGCTGGCGCTACTGAAGCAAATGCACTATTAGCAAAAATCGAAGCGTTGCGTTCTTATGAGGAATTGAATCAGCAACTGGCAAGTTTCGTTTTAGATGGCATTGCCTTGCCTTTCCAACTGGATGTCGATGCAGACATGAAAAATGCGCAAATGAATACTTTGTCGGTCTATCCGCCTGCTACTATTTTGCCGGATAAAACCTATTACACAGAAAATCCCCAAGCAGGCGAAATGCTGCAAGTCTACTTTGAGATGGCCGTCAACGTTTTAGTTGCTTACGGAAAAGACCAAGCAGAAGCGGAATCGTTGGTAGAGCAAGCGATCGCATTTGATAAATTGATCGCCCCTCACGTCCGCAGTGCGGAAGAAAGTGCGGATTATAGTAAAAACTACAATCCTCGCTCCTTGGAGGAATTTGCAAAGCAAGCTAGCAAGATCGATTTTACACAACTCTTGACAGCCCTTTTACCAGGTACACCAGAAGAGCTGATCGTAACGGAACCCGCTTACTTTGAAGCCTTTGACATTATTGTTTCTGATAGCCATTTTGAACTCTTGAAAGGCTGGATGATCGTCAACCAAAGCTTGCGCTATACTAGCTATCTGAGTGAAGAATTGCGTCAGTTAGGCGGAACCTACAGTCGCTACTTATCAGGGATCGATGAAGCGGCTCCCCAACAAAAAGCGGCTTATTACTTAACGATGGGTCATTTTAGTCAAGTGATCGGTGATTATTATGGACGCAAGTACTTTGGGGAAATGGCGAAAAAAGACGTCAAACACATGGTGGAAACAATGATTGCTGTCTACCAAGATCGTTTGCGCAACAACACGTGGTTAAGTGAAGAAACCCGCCAAAAAGCGATCATCAAATTGAATCGTTTAGGCATCCATGTCGGGTACCCTGATCAAGTTCCTGCTATTTATGATCAATTGCATACCGATGAAGAGAAAAGTCTGCTGGCAAATGCCCTGCATTTCAATCGTTTGTTCCGAGAAGATGGCTTCAAAAAATGGCAGCAGCCCGTGGATCGCGAGGAATGGGAAATGTCCGCCGCTACCGTGAATGCCTACTATCACCCATTTAAGAACGTGATCGTTTTCCCAGCCGCAATCTTACAAGCGCCCTTTTATAGTTTGGAACAATCCACCAGCGCAAATTATGGGGGGATCGGCGCGGTCATTGCTCATGAGATCTCCCACGCCTTTGACAACAACGGGGCAAAATTTGATGAATATGGTAATTTAAACAATTGGTGGACAGAAGAAGATCTGGCCCACTTTGAACGCTTAGCTCAAGCGATGATCGACGAGTTTGATGGCCTGCCCTTTGCCGGCGGTACCGTCAACGGAACATTGACTGTTTCTGAAAACATCGCCGATGCAGGCGGACTAAGCTGTGCGCTAGAAGCAGCGCAAAAAGAAAGCGATGTTTCTTTAACAGACTTCTTCACCAATTGGGCGAAGATTTGGCGTACAAAAGCCAAAGAACAATACCAACAGCTCTTACTGGCGATCGATGTCCACGGACCAGCGAAACTACGGGCCAATATCCAAGTCCAAAATATCGATGAATTCTATACAACCTTTGATATCAAACCTGGTGACCCTATGTATCGTGCACCAGAAGATCGTGTGCAGATCTGGTAAACAAAAGCGTAAGAAAAAGACAAACCATAGATAGCTAGGGTTTGTCTTTTTGCTATGGATTTTTTAGAAGTGATAGATGAACGAGACAACTAACGAAAGAACCCCCAGGAGAATATGAATGATACCTATGCCTACGAAAAAACAAAGCAAGACATGGTACATCCTGCATTTTCTATCTTCATAATAAAAGGCTTTATAATAGTCGAATGCCAATACACACCGCAGTAAAACATAGAACATCATAAAAAAATGAAGAAAGTAGAGCCGTTCCAGATGATAGGTGATTTTCTCTAACGGTATCGTTCGAGATAGTAAACCAATCAAGGGATCGGCAGTGAAAATCAAGATAAAAAAACCGGCCAAGAAGAAGAAAACGTGCTCAATTCCAGCGAGATGCTTTTTGTATTCAGGAACAAGCTCATGACGGTTTAAACTTGAAGTTGTATTCCAGGCTAGCAAAAGTATCATTGCGGTTACTGCTGTCAACCCAATCGCGCGAATATCTGAATTTCCAAGAGTTCTTATAGGTCTAATCGAGAATCTACGAGGCCAAATTTGGGAGCTATGATATGCTTCAAGTAATATTGCAGCCCCCATAATTATATGATCAATAAGAGAATAGATCTTCCCTTTTCGCTGATAACTATCAAGGGGTTGATATCTTTTTTTCAAAACATTAAAAACCTCCTCACAATTTAAATGAAGCAATCCTGTAACAAACTTATGCGATTGAAAGACAATCTTTTAATCACCTAAAGCTTATCTTTTGCTAATGGATTCTTCTTTTAGAAGGGTTGAATAAATGAGACAAATTAAGTAAGAGCTGCACGAAGAATACGAATGACACCTACTCCCACGAAAAAACAAAGCAAGACATAATACATCCTGCATTTTTTATCTTCATAATAAAAGGCTTGATAATAATCGAATGCCAATACACACCGCAACAAAACATAGAACATCATAAAAAAATGAAGAAAGTAGAGCCGTTCCAGATGATAGGTGATTTTCTCTACCGGTATCGTTCGCGATAGTAAACCAATCAAGGGATCGGCAGTGAAAATCAAGATAAAAAAACCAACCAAGAAGAAGAAAACGTGCTCAATTCCAGCGATATGCTTTTTGTATTCAGGAACAAGCTCATGGCGGTTCAAACTTAAAGTTGTCTCCCAAGCTAGCAAAAACACCATTGCGCTCACAGCCGACAACCCAATCCCACGAATATCTGATCTCCCACGAATTATAGGTCTAATTGGGGAGCTATGATATGTTTCAAGTAATATTGCAGCCCCCATAATTATATGATCAATGATGGAATAGATTTTTCCTTTTCGCTTGTATAACGTCACTTGATCCGTTTTCCCCAATACAAAGCCCCCTATTCTATTCATAACTGAGTATATTTTTGAAAAAACTTTTCCTATGGCAATGAGGTATGGACGTAAACTCCGAAGACACTATTTGCGAAATAAAAAGTTTATGGACATGATCCACATATAGAAGAGTGCACCTCCTACTAGAAATAAAAAGCTGTATACATAAATATAGCCCATGTAGCATTTTCTTTTTTTGTAATAAAAGGCTTGATAGTAATCAAAAGCGAATAAACACCGTATCAAAGCGAACAGTAACATAAGTAGATTGAGAAAATACAATCGATCTAAGTGATACATAATCTGTTTCAAAGGTAATTGGTTTCGAAAAAGCAAATGATTAATTAAGCTTTCTGATCTGAATAAAAGCAAAATAAAAGAGACGAGTAAGCCGAGAAAAAAACTGATTTCTATACTATGTTTTTTTTCTTTAGGAATGTTTTTATGCGCATTCAACAAATAGGTCTTATAAAGAGAGTAGGACATTAATACGCTAAATAAGCCACCTACCATATACTCGTTCGTCCCCGGAATATGTAAATACTTAGGAATCGTAAGCGGAAAAGAATGATATGCACTAAAACAAAGGGCTGAGGTGATCACTAGATAATCAATCAAAGCATACAATTTTCCTTTAGTTGTATCATCGTCGAATATCTTGAATTTTTTCACTTCCCTCCTCATTTAGCAATCAAGGTTATCTGCTTAGGGATACCTCCAAAAATTAAGACGAAATAACTAATCCTACATTTTTTAAACAAATTAATCAAATTTAGATAAAATAATTCATTTTTGTATTTTTATATGATAAATTTAACTTGTATAACACGTGTTGTCAAACTTTAATTATGAGGAGGAATTGAAATGAAGCAAAAATATTCAGTTATATTGTTACTTGTCGTTTTACTGAGTGGTTTTTTCTCACCAATCACGGCATATGCTGTCAGTGAGAGTGGCAATTTTGCAGATGTTCCTGATGACCATTACGAAAAAGCGAATCTATTGGTCGCCCTTGAAGAAGAGCTAGTAGAAATCGGTTTATCTTTGGAAATCTTTGCTAATACGAGTATCGATTTTGAAAATTTACAGTACCAGTCACTATTGCCAGCAGAGGAGCGTTCAGAAAGAAGTCTACCAGCTGTTACGCCGGTCGTTCCTTTTGAGTTTCCTAAAGTCAAACAATTTGCCACTAGAATTTACGGGAACAATCCCACCAATGATCAACTTATGCACACATTTATGCTTTATTATTTTGATGTGCATGATTATGATCGCAATGCTGGGCTGGTGGGTGACAGACTTCCCCTTCGTTACTACCCTGAGTATTACACCTTCAATGACACCAATGCTTACAATGCCTTCCTTAGAACCACTACGGGAACCAAGTACTTGAATTTCGCGTTATCATCTTATGATACGGTAATTAGTCTTAAAGATTATTTTTCAAATCTAGATATCTATAACCTTAAAAATCATGTCTCTAATGTAAAAAAATCCATTGCGGGTTACAAGACCTTAGAACATGGAGCCTCTTTCATTGATGCTATTCATAAATATTTCACTGAAGAAAAACCTTCATTAGAATCCATAAACTCCCCAGAAAAATTCATGGAAGAAATTTCCAAAATAATCGATACACAAGAAACCATCGACCAAGCTTCGAAAAAAGCTTTAAAAGGGATGTATGACACCGTTTTAGACTCTGTCTTTCTTCTACTTATGGGTGCAAATCCAATTGGGATAGCGGGAATCGCTACCATGTATGTTACCGCTATGGCGACAATGTACGTATCTATTATTGATCTTGCTGCCATCAATACTTTAGCGGGTACACGAAACAGCCGTCTAAACTTTAGACAGCTTAATAACTGGGGTATGTGGTAGCAAATAAAAATCAATTTGTTACCTATCCCCACCACTTACTATATGAAGAAGGAACCTTCGGAAATCAGTTGATTTTCGAAGGCTCCTTCTTCTATCGTTGTTTATTTCTGTAAAGCTTTTTTCATCATACTAATCACAGAATCGAATTGAGAATGCTCATTGACGACTTTATCGGCTTTTTGTCGATTGGGGCGGTCTTTTAGAAAGTCGAAGATTTGGTTTTCATTCTGGATTCCTAGTTTAGCCATAAACTCATCCAAGTTCTGAAAATCTGTATACTTTTGTAAGAAGTCATTGTTCAACAACGCCTTCACATCAAGATTCCCTTTTTGATACGCTTGATAAAGGCTAGTCAGTTCACTGAAACTGAAATTTGCTTTTAATTGATCCATCCATCCCATTTATGCTTCCTCCTTCGCAGAAATGATTTTCGCACCAAGGGTATTTTCAAAATGGCGTAGTGCCCATTCATGTCCGACCGCGTCAAAGCTGGCAACGGTATCTGCATCGATCACCAGTTGGTAGCCTAAATTATAGGCATCCACTGCTGTATGCAAGACACAGATGTCGGTACAAACGCCGGTCAGGTACAATTCCGTGATCCCTCTTTCCCGGAGTCGGATGTCCAAGTCGGTACCACTAAACGCTGAGTAATGGCGCTTGTCGATCCAATAGACATTTGGCGCTTCCTGATAGGTTTCATAAAGCGGGGCTAAACGACCATAAAGATGTCGCCCCGCACTGCCCGCAAGATTGTGGGGTGGGAACAAGCGGTTTTCAGGATGATAGTTGTCTGTTTCCTCATGACGATCAATGGCAAAAACGACATACTCACCGGCTTCGATAAAGGCTTGCGTCCGAGCCACTAAGGCAGCTTCAATCGCTTGCCCAGCAGCACCCGTCGTCAATCGTCCCTCATCTGCAACAAAATCAAACGTATAATCAATGGATAGTAATGCTCTCATGCTTCCTTCCTCCTCTTACGGATCGGCTCTCCTGTTTTTTAAGTTACTTTAATGTTTCAACGAATGCCAAGACCATTTCAGCGGAACGCTTGCCAGCTTCTAAGATAAACTCATCAAAAGAGACGGTTGCTGCGTGGTCGGCGGTGTCGCTAATCGCGCGCACGATTAAGAAAGGAATATTGAATTGCTGCGCAGTCTGTGCGATCGCGGCTCCTTCCATCTCACAAGCCAAGGCATCTGGAAAATGTCCTAAAATCTCCTGTACTTTTTGCGGGTCATGAATGAAGCTGTCACCAGTAACGATCAGTCCCTTTTTCACGGTATGATGGGTCGCTTCTGCGGCTTTTGTCATCTCACTGATCAAATAGCGGCTGGCTTCATAATACAAAGGCATCCCACCAGGCAACTGGCCATATTCATAACCAAAGCCCGTCACATCGACATCAAAATAGGCCACTTTATCTGAGATCACTAAATCCCCTACTTGTAAACCGGCACCGATCCCACCAGCTGATCCAGTATTGATCACCATATTGACCCCGTATTGTTGGATCAGTAAACTAGTGGTGATCGATGCCAGAACTTTACCAATACCTGAACGAACGACGATCACTTCATGATTGCCGATACTTCCTGAAATAAATAGTGCGCCGCCGCGTTCCCAAGAAAGCGGTGAAATCAACTGTTCCCGCAACGCCTTGATTTCTTCCTCCATTGCACCAATAATACCAATTTTCATGTGTTTGCCTCCTGCTTCTCGTTTATTTTTCATCCTTTAAAATGAAAAACAACAGAAATTCCCACGTATCTACTGACGTGTTTTTTCTCCTTTCATGATAAACTAGTTTTGACGAAACGAACAGTTTTTTGTCATTATCAAAGGAGGCACTTATGTCTGAAATTTTCAACGCCATGGCAGCAAAATACGATACCCCTGAACGGATCGCGTTAGCACAATTAGTCACCCAAACCCTTGAACCTTATTTTAAAGACAACCAGCACCAAACTCTGATCGATATCGGCGGCGGTACCGGCCTAGTAAGTCTGCCCTTAGCAGCTTATGTCCAGCACTTAGCCATCTGGGATACTGCCCCTGGCATGATCGAGGTTTCTGAAAAAAAAATCAACCAACTGCAGCTGGCCAATGCTTCTGCAACTGTCCACGATCTGCTGCAAGAATCCTTACAAGCAAAAGCAGACGCTGTGCTGCTATCCCTCGTCTTGCTGCATATTCCTGACACAGCCGCTATGATGGAAAAACTATACGCCTTGCTGCAGCCAGGAGGAACCCTTTACCTAGTGGATTTCCTCAAAAATCCCGCCGTGTCTCACCCGCTGGTTCATAATGGGTTTGACCCTGCTGCATTGACTCAACTGACAGAGGCGATTGGGTTTACCGACACTTCCTTTACCGTTTTTCATGAAGCGGATCATTTGTTCATGAATCAGCCAGCGGCCATATTTTTAGCTATTTTGAAAAAGCCGACCGAATAACAAAAAAGCCGCACTTGCAGAAGATGCAGGGGCGGCTTTTTCTTAGTACTAGATGAATCACAACAAAAAGATCGCCAAACCGACGACGACTAACAATAAAGTGACGATCACAATGGCTTTCATTAAAAAACGGTTCAGATCCCGAGATTTTTGGTTCTCACCGGCACGGGTCTTCGTGATTTCTTTGTTTTTCTTGCGCACTTTTCGGTAGTGGTTATCGATTTGTTTTTCTTTTTGTTTCCATTCTTTCTTGCTTTGCTTTTCTACGATTTGCTGATTACGTTCAGACGCCGCTTGTTCTTCTTCGCGTCGGCGTCGAAGTTCACTGCGGGTGATCAATGGTTCTTTAGGCAAGTCCGTTCCTCCGTTTCAATTCCAGCAACTCCCAAAATTGGATCGCAAACACGGTCTTCGCATCACAGATCGTTCCATCAGCGATAGCGGCTTGTGCTTGATCTAAGCTCAATTCATAGACTTCCAGCACTTCGTCTTCGTCTTGCGGTAAGGGATTTGCCACTTTTTCCAGCTCTTTCGCATAATAGACGTGCAAGATTTCATTCGCAAAGCCTGGTGAAAGGTACATAGAAGAAACATGCTCTAGCGTTTTTGCGCGATAGCCAGTCTCTTCTTCCAATTCCCGGGCGCCAGTCAAATCTGGACGTGCGCCTTCTCCTGGATCGATTTTGCCTGCTGGTATCTCTAAAATCACTCGCTCTAATGGCTTTCTGAATTGGCGAACGAACAGCATTTTGTTCTCACTCGTCAAGGCGATCACGGCCACCCCACCTGGGTGGAAGACTAGTTCGCGTTTACTGGTTCCACCATTGGGCAAGGAGACATCATCAACCACCACATCAATGATTTTGCCATGGAAAATTTCATTCCGTTGGATCGTTTTTTCTTCAAAATCTTTAAATTCTAACATCTATCGACACCTAACTTTCCTCATACGTCTTATCTATCAAACACTTTAGCATAATTTAGAAAAAATATCTTCTTAAGAAATAGCAAGAAAGCTTATGAATTTACTAAAAATCGGAAAATCCACCCCAAGTCTGATATTTTTCTTTTAGTGAACATGCTAAAATAAAGATGTCGAATAACCCAATCTACTTGTCCAAGAGATTTTTAGGAGGAGGAAAAATGAAAAAAAACATCTGGCTGATCGTTGGTGCGATCGTCCTCATCAGTATTATTTTTAACGTAGTAGGCGATTCATTTGCGAGCCTATTATTAATCGTCGGTGCGATTTTAGTCTACGTCGGTATCAGAGGACGTAAAGTTCCGGCAGCGGATCCACAAGTTTTGCCTTCTTTAACGAGAGAACGAGAAGCCCATTACTTGAAAAGCGGAATGACTGCTCGTGAGATCGAATTGTTCCGTGAAACGATGAATCAGACGAAACACCAAATCGATAAATACCAAAAAAATATCACTAGCAATAACAAGTTAAAAGCCATTGACTTGCGTCACGATGCCTTGCGTGCCTCAAAAGCTCTTTTCAAAGAACTCGTAAAAGAACCAACTAAACTGCCTTTGGCAAGTCATTTCCTTTATACCCACTTGCCCAATATGGTCGATTTGACCGATAAGTTCATTGAAATCAATAGCCATGAGATCAAAAGTCGTGAGACCTATGATAAAATCGAAGAAAGCACACAAATTATCGAGCAAATGGCTTCCTTGATCGCCAAAGACTACTCCCAATTTGTAGCAGACGATCTTGATGACATGGATATTGAGTTATCCATTGCCAAACAAAGCATAAAACGAGATAATGAATAGGGATAGATTCTGATTGGCAACAAAAAAAGAATCTAAAAAAAAATCTAGCCCAGGCTAGATTTTTTTCGAAAGCAGACAATTATTAGGAGGAGTTATTATGAGTGACACACCAAATCAAGTAAAACCCGTAACGGATACGCTTGACGATTTATTGAACAACCCATTTTCAACCCCTGTCGACACTTTGACCACTACTCAACAAGCGGAGATCAGTCAGCTGAAAGAACAGCAAACAGCACCGCGTTTGATTGACAAATTACCGCCAGAGCGTCAAGCACAGGCCCAAGAATTAGCCAGCAAGATCGATGCAACTGACCAGCAAGCAGTCATCACCTATGGTGCAGCTGCCCAAACCAAACTTGGGGAGTTTTCCCAATCTATGTTGAACCATGTCCAAGCAGCTGATATCGGCCCTGTGGGCGACTCATTGACTGAGTTGATGTATCGCTTGCAAGAAGCTAATCCAGATGAACTGCGTGCAGGTGAAGGCAACTTATTCAAGCGGATGTTTGGTAAAGTAAAACAATCCATTTTTGAAATCACCGCTAAATACCAAAAAATCGGTGCCCAAATCGACAAGATCGCCGTCAAATTGGATAAAGAAAAAGACGGTTTGCTAAAAGACAACCTGATGTTGGAACAGTTGTATCAAAAGAACAAAGATTACTTCGATGCATTGAACATCTACATTGCCGCTGGCGAGTTGAAGATGCAAGAATTGCAAACCAAAATCATTCCTGAAGCCATGAAAAAAGCAGAAGAAACGAATGATCAAATGGACGTACAGATCGCCAACGATTACACGCAATTCCTAGATCGTTTAGACAAACGGACCCATGACTTGCGCTTGGCACGTCAAATCACGATCCAACAGGCACCGCAAATTCGCCTGATCCAAAACACGAACCAAGCGTTAGCAGAAAAAATCCAAGCTTCTGTCAATACAGCGATCCCACTATGGAAAAACCAAGTGGTCATTGCCTTGACTTTATTGCGTCAAAAAGATGCAGTTACGGCACAGCGCCAAGTTTCTGAGACCACCAATGATCTATTGAAGAAAAACTCAGAAATGTTGAAAGTTTCTGCTATTGAAACAGCGAAAGAAAACGAGCGCGGCATCGTCGACATCGAAACATTGCAAAAAACACAAAACGACCTTGTGGAAACGATCCAAGAAACATTACGGATCCAAAAAGAAGGAAAAGAAAAACGTCGTGCTGCCGAAGTGGAATTGGGTCATCTAGAAGAAGACTTGAAAGACCGCTTATTGGATTTAACTAGCAACAAGTAAATTTCACCTATTAAAAGAGGACTTCCATTCATGGAGTCCTCTTTTTTTGAAAAATTTTATTTAAGTGAAAGCAGCGATCCAATCTCAATGAAATGAAACTTCAAAATGATTGACGCCGTCTTGATCCACCGTCAAACTGATTTGCGCCTGCAGCATTTCTGTGATGGCTTTGGCGATGGCTAAACCTAACCCATAGCCGCCGTCTTGATGGTTGCGAGAAGGATCCCCGCGGTAGAAGCGGTCAAAGACATAGGGAATTTTTTCTTCGGGGATCGGACAACCACCGTTGGAGACTTGCAGCACTGTCTTTCGTTGCCCTTCGATTAGGGCCACTGTGACTGTTTCTCCAGCGGGCGTGTATTTCAAGGCATTGTCTACCAATATCATGGTCAATTGCCGCAAGGCTTGCTCATTGCTTTCAAGGCGCACCTGTTTAGCGATCTGTTCCTGATAGTGGATCCCTTTTTCCAGCGCAATCGCCTCCATGCTTTGATAAACACTTTGCACGACTTGACTGGCATCGATCACCGAACGCACCATTTCTTGCTCGGCACTTTCAAATTTGGTCAACAGCAATAAGCTATTTACTAGCTCATCCATCCGTTCGGAACCTAACTGAATGTTTTCCAGCCATTTCATTTGGCTTTCCAAGGTTTCTTCTGGACTGCCAGCTAATACCTCAGCATTGACTTGAATGATCGCCAGTGGTGTTTTCAACTCATGGGAAGCGTTAGAAACAAACTCTTTTTGTTTGCGCCAAGCCAGTTCCACCGGTCGCAAGGCTCGATTGGCCACATAAAAACTAGCGATATAAATACTGGCTAAAGCTAAAACGCCGATGAGCAAAAGCGTGTTTCTTAGATTTCTCAGACTGGTCTTATAATCGGTGACATCAAAAAACATTACTTGGTAATACGGCTCATAGCTATTGATACTGGTAGAGTACATTCCCATTGACTCATTATTGATGGAATAATGGCTGAAAGAAGCTACCAAAAAGAGGGAATAGCGCCAATAACGATCATTCAACTTCACCTCGTTTGGTACTGCTCCTTGCTTCGTTGCTGTATCGACCAAAGCGGCATACAGTTCGCTCTCATCGACACCCTCATCATCACTTTGGATCTCAACGTCGACTTGATCGCTGACAACTAAGCCAATTTCTCTGACGTCACTCGTACTATTGATGACAGTCAAAATCATTGGATATTCTGGGTCTGCCAGTGATTGACGCACTTCTTCCTCATCTAACGGTGCTGCAGCTAGGAGATTTGATTCTTGTGAGATGAGCGATTGGATCTCGTTTTCAATTTGGGTGGCATTCAAAATATAGATAAAGGTAAAGGCACCTAAGACAATGATCGAGATCAGTGCCATATTGAACCACAGCATTTTATTTCGCAATTTTTTTAACATGGCGGCTCCTTGCTCTGCAAAATATACCCCGCATTGCGGATCGTGCGAATGCCGATATCCGCTTCAAGCAGCGTCAGTTTTTTCCGCAGCAAAGACACATAGATTTCAACGCGGTTTTCTTCCACATCGGGATCAAAGCCCCAAATTTTATTGATGATGGTTTCTTTTGATAAGATCACTTTGGGTCTGGCTAAAAATAGCTCCATCAGTTTCATTTCTTTGGGTGACAACACCACTTGATTGCTAGGCGTGGATAACTGCAGCTCATTACGATCTAAGCCCACGTTGCCAAAGGCTAATTGGTCTTCTTGATAATCCAAATCTTTTCTTCTGCCTAGCGAACGAATCCGTGCCAGCAACTCTTTCATTTGAAAGGGTTTCGTCAAGTAATCATCTGCCCCTGCATCCAAGCCGAGTACTTTGTCATCGACTTCGCTTTTGGCCGTCAACATAATGATCGGCGTGCGAATATTTTGCTTGCGTAACGTCTTTAGCAATGTGATCCCATCGATTTTTGGCAGCATGATATCCAAAACGAGAATGTCATATACACCACTCGCTGCATAATCTAATCCGGTTTCGCCATCATACGCCAAATCAACGGAATAATGTTGTTTCTTCAATAAGCTGGCAACCGCTTCTGCGATCGATGGCTCATCTTCTACGAATAAGATCCGCATCGGTCAGTCCCCCTTTTACACTCATCATTTCTTTTTCAATCACTTTTCAGTAAGCACAATCATTCCTATAGACTCATTCCAATTGTTCTCCAATAAAAGGTTCTGTTGAAACGATCCGCATGTGTACACTTGTTTGATGAATCCACATGTGTAGCAACAATGCTACCATACCGCTTAGTAAAAACACAAACAGCTTTTTCCTAAGGTCTTGAAAATTCTCTTGATGACGCATGGGTTTCCTCCTTCTTGCAGGTCATCGATAAATCCGCTCGACTATTCTGGATCAGTAACCGCTGGGGCTGTCTGATTGCCTAAGCTGATATCGAAGGTAATCGTATCTTCTAACGGTAAAAACTGATTGAACTTGCTCATCCCCACGATTGTCCCGTAGGGTTCTGCTGAATTGACATAACGGACTTGATAGCTGATGTTCGCCCCTTTTGAACGGAATTCATCAAAGAAGAGTTTTTGCAGATCCCCTTCAAGGATCTCGCTTCGACGGTAATCTTTGATATAAGGTTGACCTGCCGAATAGACGACTTCAATGCCTTGGTCATCTTTGCTGGTTAAGACGGTCCCGGCGGTCTCACTTTGCGAGATCAATTGTCCATAGGGCAGACTCTGAGTGAACTGCATCCGCATCCGCACAGTGACACCCTCAACAGCGGCCTGGGCATCATCTGGTAAAATCGTTGAAAAGTCTGGTACGGTGACCCCTTTCCCTAGGGAAATCGTTACTTGAAACGCATCCCGTTTCGCGATTTTTTCTTTTGGTGCCACGCTTTGTTCAATGACTTTGCCTTCTTCCACAGTATCCGAAGCCTGTTCTTTGACTTCAAGCTCCAGCTCATGGGCTTTCCCCCATGTTTCTACCTCTGTACGGGTTTTATCACTAAAGTCTGGTACTTCAATATCTTTTTCAAAGGTTTCTTCGCCTTTGGAATAAAAGACTCGTCCGACATCTCGACGATGATAGTTCTCTTGTGAGACTTCTTTATTGGTAAATTCTACTCGAATCGGTGCTTTTTCCTCGATCTCATCGTGGTATTCATCGACGATCGTCAAATTGCTTGCTTGATTTTTTTCGATCCACTCTGCTGCCTCGTCCCTCGTCATTTCCATAAAGTCTGGCAATGCCAATTTCTCTTCTGGATCAGGTCCTTGGCTCACGGTTAGATGCAGAGTGCTTCTTTTTCTGACTCGACTTCTGGCAGCTTCTGCTTGGGCGATCACTTGATTGGCTGGGGCTTCATCATAGGCTGGTGTGACATCAACCGCAAGATCATGTTCCGCTGCCCATTCTCTGACCTCTGAGATCTCTTTGTCCACAAAGTTATCCAACCGGACATACGCCAATTGGAAAAATAAAAAGCCGCTGAGTATAAAGAGTCCAAGCAAGGCAGCTAACCCTAGCAGTCGTTTTTTTCGCCGCTTCTTTTTGAAGGAGGGATCATGTTCGATCCCCTCTTCTAAAGAAGCTGAACCTTTTTCTTTTCGGGAAGCACGGGAAGAAGGTACTTCGGCTGCTGCTGATTCCTTGTCTGGCTGTTTCGGTTCTTCTTCAAACTTCGATAAAAAATCACTCATAGGCCGTCAACGCACCTTTTTTTAAGTAAAAAGTCTGATCTGACTGCTTGGCGATCTCGGTCGAATGGGTCACTACGATGATGCACTTGTTGTGGATCGCCGCTAGTTCTTTAAAAATATCCACGATTTCTTGTTCCATGCCTTCATCCAAATTCCCGGTAGGTTCATCGGCTAAAATGATATCAACGTTGGTCGCTAAAGCACGAGCGATGGCGACCCGCTGCTGTTCCCCACCGGAAAGCTGATTGACGAAACGATCGGCTTTCGTGGAATTGATGCCGATATAGTCCAGCAAACGATACGCAATTTGATCGTGCTGATCCGGGAGTTTGTTGTCTGAAATCGCCATCGAAACAAGGACGTTTTCTAAAGCCGTCAAATAAGGGATCAAGTTGTAACTTTGAAAAATCAGACTGATTTTGTTGCGGCGATATTCTTCATAACCGATCATTTTGATATTTTTTTCTTCAAAAAACACTTCCCCATCGGTTGGCTGATCCAATGCACTGATCAAGGAAAGAAAAGTGGTCTTTCCTGAGCCTGATTTTCCTAAGATCGTGTAAAATTTGCCTTTTTCAAAGGAGATATTGGTTTTATCTAAAATTTTCCGGCGATTCTCGCCATCTTGGTAGTAATACGTCATGTCTTTTGTTTCTAAAATTGCCATGTTCATCGCTCCTTACAGCATGATTTTTTTCGGATTCAACCGTAAAATGTACAACAGCGGCACCACTGCCGAAAGCAAGATCGTCACGATCCCAGTCGCTAAAAAGGCGATCACATAAGATAAGGTATATTGAACGCGAAACGCCTCGTTGATCGTCGCTTGGTCGATTTTCGGTGCCCCCACAAAGAATTGTTCCATCCCTGCCTGGTTTGCCTCTAGCATACTGCTGGCTAACAAAGATTCAGAAACCATCTTGCCCAGCATATTCCCTGTAACCAAGGAGATCAGCATTGCACTGACACCAATCAACAGGAGTTCGATCACAATCTGTGCAAACACGTATTTCCGGCGTTCACCTAACGAAAGGTAGATGCCTAACTCATATTTACGATCACGGGTAAACAACACAATGATCAAGGAGATAATAATCAAGGAAGCAATCACCGCAATCACTACGACATACGAGGAAATTTGTGATAAGCGATTCATACTGGTTCCCACACGGTCATACTCATCCGTAGAAGCATTGACCTTATAGCCATTTGGCAAGAGTGGTGTCACCTCTTGTTTGAATTGTTCTGCATCTTCTGGTTGATTCAAAATAAATTGCGGGGTAAAGAAATCCTCGTCAGATCCGGGGTCTGTCGCTGGAAACGCCGCTTGTCGCCCCGCACGTTCCTCTTCAACAATCGTTTTCACAGCATCATTTGGCATATAGATCCGATTGAAGGGACGATCATCAAAAGCAAACGAGCTGACTCCCCCCTCTTGTCCTTGTTCATTCGCTTTTTCTAAGCTGGTATTTTTAAAGATCCCGACGATTTCGATAGGATAATCATTGCCTTTTTGTTTCTCTGGATCTCCACCAGATGAATAATCGATAAACTGTCCATCTAATACCATGGTGTCACCAACGGTCAAGCCGTTTTCCTGAGCCACCTCTTCAGAAATCAACCCTACACGTTTTCCGGTACGCTGTTCCTCTTCTGTAAAGAAGCGTCCCTGTGTTAAATTCACCGTATCTTCTTCAAAATCCAACGGTTGTAAGAGATTGGTTCCTGTTAAATAGACCCAAGAATCCATACCTCCAGAAACCATGATATTCTCGTTTTCAACTTCTGGTCTAAAACTATAGGGTTTGAATTTATCAACAGCAATCATTGCTTCTCGCAAATAGTCATACTGTTTGACTTCCGAGCGCTCGCCAATTTGTTTGATCAGCTCCTCCGGCAGCGGCTGAATCTCCTCCATACTTGCGCCGCCCTCACTATTTGCCATCAAGGCTTCATAGTCGATATCGATCGTTGCGAGGGAACCTAATTGGTTTTTGATCTGCTTTTCGACATTTTGAGTCGACTGATTGACCGCAATTGCGCCAGCGATCACATTTCCTAAAATTAGAATAACAGCAAACAATATTGCAGATTTTCCTCGCTTTCTCGTCACACTCAGCCATGCCCGTTTCATATAATTCAATTGCCAACATCCTCTCTTTTTTTCTCTAACAAAAGCATACTGGATGAACCTTTAGCGAATCTGTCATTTGGAAAATTTCTCAAAAAAAGCAGATTCATAGAGGACTTTTGATCAAGAAAGACTGTCGTTGCAATGATCAGCACCAGAAATGACCACTATTTGAATAACAAAAAAAGCCTCCTAAAACGCTGCTTATAGGAAGCTCGGCTATATTTACATAAAAAAAGACAAAAACCGCATCCGGGTCTTTGCCTTTTCACAATCCTATTCGTCAATTTTCTCATTTAATTCGCTGTTACGATAGCCATATACAAAATAGATCGCGATTCCGATCACTAAGGAGATCCCAAAAACGATCCAGGTCGCCGTTTGTAGACGGGTCATCAAGAAGAGACAGCTGGCAACGGACAACAAAGGCAATAACGGTACCAGTGGTACTTTGAATTCGCCTTTAGCAGGTGGGCCCATCATCTTCCGCAGCTTGATGATTCCTAAGGACATTAAGATCATATACGACAATGCCGCAATGTTGGTCAATTCTGCCAAGATATTCAATGGGAAAGCTGCCGCAAAGAAGAAAGCAAAAACACCCGCGATGTAGGTCGCTTTCTTTGGTGTTTGATGCTTTGGATCAATGGCTTGCATCGCTTTTGGCAATAACCCATCTTTACTGATGGCATATAACAGACGCGCCAAGGAGTACATCATAGCGATCGTCACTGTTAATAAGGTCAAGATCGCACCCACAGAAATGATTGATCCGACAACCCCATGACCGACATAACGCATCGCAAAAGCTACCGGATCATTGACTCCTAATTCAGCAAACGGAACGATTCCCGTCATGATCAGTGTGACAATGATATAAAGGACAGTTGCGATCGCAATGGAACCAATGATTCCTCGAGGGACATTTTTCTTGGCATCTTCGACTTCTTCCGCCGCCATTGCGACGGCATCAAAGCCAAGAAAAGCAAAGAAAACTAACGCTGCACCATTAAAAACGCCTGAAAAACCAAAGGGCATAAAGGGCTGCCAGTTGTCTGGTTCCACGAAAAAGGCACCAAAGACGATAAACAAGAGGATCACGCCGAATTTGACCCATACCATGGCATTGTTCAAACGTAACGCTTTTTTCGCTTCTTGGCTGACCCACAAGGTTACAAAAATAATGACTAAACCAGCGATCAAATCAATGTAGGTCCCCTTGCTTGGGTCATAACCGCCCGTCAACGCGGTTGGTAAATGGATATCCGCACTGGCCAAAAAGCCTTGCACATAGCCTGACCAGCCAGATGCCACCGAAGAAACGGCCAATAAGAACTCGCAAATCAAAAACCAGCCTGCCAGCCACGCGGTAAATTCACCAAAAACGACATACAGATACGAATAGGCGCCCCCTAAAACGGGGATCCGAGAAGCAAATTCCGCAAAAGAAAGCCCTGATAACACAACAACGATACCAGCTACAACAAAGGAAAGAATCAATGCCGGTCCGGCATACTCAGCAGAAGCAGTCCCTGTAACAACAAAGATACCTGTGCCGATAATGGCGCCGATCCCCAACATAATCAAATCTTTTAACTTCAACTCTTTTTTTAAATTCGTCACACTTTCCCGTTGTATGACTTTTTTTCGAAATAAATCCATAACTCCTCCTCAAAAATATACGTTTATGTTGCTTTCATATACCCCAGCAAAACACCGCCGATAATCACCAGCAGACAACCAATCACCACATACCGCAGTTCTTTTTTGGTTTTCTTTTCGCCGAGAATAAAAATCCCGCCTAGCGTTGAAATGATGATTCCCATCTGCGACAATGAGAAGCCCACCGCTAGTCCGACTTGCTGAACCGTGATCAGCATGCAGACATTGCCGATGCCCCATAACAATCCTGACAAGGTATTTTTCCCTACAAAACGGTCGACCTTCGTCTTTCTTAAAGCAAATAGGCTGGCACCGATCAGCATCCCGACACTTTGTGGCAAAATGATCGCCAATGGGTCCAATCCTGCCCAAGTAATCAAAATTGTATAGGCGCCGTACCCAATCGTGGATGAGATCAATGCCCGAAATCCTTTAGGAAAATCAAGCATCTTGCTGCCGGCTTCTACCGGACTTTCACCATCTTGGCGAGCGGTCAGATAAGCCCCGATCACCAATAAGATCAATGCGCTAACACCTAATGCATAATCGCGGGTCTGGGTCCATTCCGCAAAAAACAATGCACCGGCGACCGTATTTAAAATCAGCTGCATGCCGGTTGAAAGCGGCAGTCCAACAGACACACCTAAATATTTCATGCCATGGAATTGACCGTTTTGACCGACGGACCAAAAGAGACCAGACAAAAGACCGATCAAAATCACCTTTCCATCAATCACTGGCATCGTCACAAAATATACGACCAGAGAAAAGAAAAAGGCACCAATCGTCATTCCTAGCGTTTGCTGGTTCGCATCCCCGCCAAGTTTGGCACTTACTAAACCAATGCTGCCCCACGCAAACATTGGTACTAATGCAACGAGTATCTCCATTTCATTCATCCTTACCATTCAATTTTAAACACAGGCTTTAGTGTATCAGTGAAAACGTTCTAGGGACAAGTGATTTTTGTCAAAAAACACAAAAAGATACTCGAAAAAAAGCAGATTAGCGTTTTTCCTCATAATAACTCAACAAGGGAAAGAACAGCGTCATGGTGGTTCCTTTTCCAACTGTCGACGAAGCCGTTAGCTCGATGCCTAATTCCTTCGCTAAACTTTTCGCTAAAAAGAGCCCTAATCCCGTCGAGTGGGTGTCCGTTTGGCGCCCATTTTCGCCCGTAAAGCCTTTATCAAAGATGCGACGCATGTCTTCTTTAGGAATGCCGATCCCACTATCTTGCAAGTGGAGATAGGTTCCTTGGGCATCTTTTTCGATCCGAATTGTCAGCTGCCCATTTTGTGGTGTGTACTTAACGGCATTGCTGACCAATTGTCGAAAGATAAAGCCGAGCCATTTTTCATCGGTCAACACTTGCTGATCCTCACCTTCAACGGCATAGTGCAGGTTCTTTTGGATAAAATAATTTGCCTGACTGCGTAAAACCGGCTGGATGACGGCTTTCAATGAAATTTCTTGGACCAGATAATCTTTTGAAAAGCTGTCCAAACGGGCGACGTACAAGACTTGCTCGACGTATTCGTTCATGCGGTTCAATTCATTTTCTAGTAAGATGAATTTTTCATCTGGAATATCAAATTCGATCGAATGCAAAAGCAATCGTGATGCGGCTAAAGGTACTTTGATTTCATGGACCCACGAATCGATGTATTCCTTTTGTTCTTCTTGATTGCTGACGACTTGCTGCATCAATTCTTGGTGCTCTCGGATCAACTGATTGATGTAAGATTCGATCCGTTCTTCTTCCGCCGAGCGTGCTCCTTGCAAGTAGTTTTGCAGCAAGCTGTCTCCGGGCTTGGGGGTGATTTTTTGCCAAAAACGCCGCTTAGATAAGTAGCTGATTGCCAAAAAGAACACCATCAAGACACTTTGCATCAAAAAGAGATAGCCGACTGTACCCCAATCCATCGGGGAATGAGGAGTCAGCCAAAAAACTAAGACCGTCAACACGAAAAAGACCAGCCAGCCAATAAACAGCAGCCAACGATCTTTCAAAAAACTGCGCAAAACCCGCCACTTTGTCATGGTACGATATACCCTTGACCAACCTTGGTTTCAATGTAGCCATTCATCCCCGCTTGTTCGATTTTTCGTCGCAAACGATTGATATTGACCGTCAAGGTATTGTCATCTACAAAACGCTCGTCATCCCATAAGGCCCGCAAGAGTTTTTCCCGACTTAAAATCTTGCCGTGATTTTTCATTAAAATATACAGCAGGCGGTATTCGTTTTTGCTAAGATCGATGCTTTCGCCATTGATATACATGCTGCTGTTGTCGATATTGAGGGTCAAACCGTTATGCACTAACGTCTCGCTGCTGCTTTCTACATAGTTGTAGGAACGGCGCAATAAGGCATTGATTTTTGCAATCAGAACGTCGATCTCAAAAGGTTTTGTCACAAAATCGTCCGCCCCCATATTCATGGCCATGATCATATCCATATTGGTATTGCGACTGGAAATAAAAATGATTGGTACTTTGGAAGCTTCGCGGATTTTTTGACACCAATAGTAGCCATCAAAAACCGGCAAATTAATATCCAGTAAAATCAGTTGGGGCTCTTGTTCTTCAAAGTCAGTCAACACTTGATGGAAATCCGTCGTGCCAAAGGTCTCAAACTGCCATTTTTCTAGTTCTTCGATAATCAGTTGGCGAATCACCGCTTCATCTTCTACTACCATTATTTTTGCCATATCCGTGAATTCCCTCACTTTGCGTAATTTTCTCCTCTTTACTTTATCAAATATCAAAAACGAATGCGAACATTAATCGCCGTTTTTAGCAAACCCTAAAAAACCTCTTCACTGTCCTGAGGAATCAGTGAAGAGGCAAACAAAAAACGGACGACTAGGTTACTCGATGATCTCAACAGTCTCAATTAGTAGTTTTCCGATAAACAATAAAATCCCATCGAAAAAAAGCACACTCATGTTGACACCTAATAGCATTGATAACCGTTCAACGACATCGATTTTTGGTCGTTTGTTCAAATAACGAAACAAGAAAAAATTCACACCATACGTCACTGCCATGATCAGCAGCATCAAGATCACCATTTTAGTTCCCTGCTTTTCTTCAAATTTTTGGTTGCTGTGCTAAAAACTGTGTCAGTTTACTTTGATCGATGGCTTCATACTGCGATAGGAAGCGACCGATTGCTTGAACGACTGCCGGTAGATGACCCGCTTCATCATTTTCGATCTGCAGCACCAGCAGTGGTTCGTGCAAGCTCATTCGCAGCAAGAACCAGCCTTGGCCATAGGGCGCTGTCAAGTTGATGCGAATGCCTTCCTCATTTTCTGGATCGATCTGCCAGCCTGGCAGCAAATGATCGGCTAAATCCGCGATCACTTGGCGACCATAGTCTTGATAGTCGGCTTTTTGGATCGCAAAGCGCAATTCTTGGGTCTCGGCGGGTTGTTGCAACGCCGCGATCAGCTCATCCAGTGTCGTGCCTTGCTGTTGCAATTGTGGCAGCATCATCAAGAGCTTGGCGATCACGTACGCCCCGTCATCTAAAAAGAAATTTTCTTTAAACGCGGCATGCCCGCTGGTTTCGATGGCTAACTGTGTGTCCAGTCCTGCTTCATTCAATTCAATCGCTTTGTTGATCACATTGCGGTAGCCAGAAATATAGCGTACTTGCTGCCCTCCCAGTGCTTCGATAAAGGTTTTTAAATGATTAGAGGTTGGTGAATTAGTGACGATACGCGTGCCAGGGTGTTCCGCTAAGATGATCTTGCTTAATACAGCAATCATATTGTTGCGGTTCAAGGGCTCACCGCTTTTGGTCACGACAGCCGAGCGGTCGACATCGGTATCGAAAATAATGCCTAGATCGGCTTGTTCTCGTAAGACGGCTTCACGAATACTTGCCATCGCCTCTTTATTGTCTGGATTAGGGATATGATTGGGAAAATGCCCATCCGGTTCTAAAAATTGCGAGCCATTCGTATCTGCCCCTAGCGGCAGCAACACTTTTTCAGCAAAAAAGCCGCCGGCACCATTGCCTGCATCAACAATGATCTTTAATCCAGCCAAAGGTTTTTCCTCATTGGTTCCCATCCCTTGGCGAATTTTTTGCAGTAGATCTTGGGCATAAGGCGTCAGCAGGTCTTTTTGCTGATAGCTTCCTTTTTCCGCTGCCTCATGAACGGTAGTGTGGGTCAAAATATAGTGGATATCCATTTTTTCGGCACCGCCTTGGCGGCTGAAAATTTTTATTCCATTAAAGTAATAAGGCAAATGACTCGCTGTCAGCATCACACCAGCATCACAGTCGAAATCCGCAAACTGTGTGCTCATAAACATGGCTGGTGTCGTTGCCAAGCCACAATCGATCACTGCCACGCCTTCTTGCTGCAGCTGTGCCATCAACACTTCTTGCAGTGCTTCGCCACTCAAGCGACTGTCACGACCGACTGCCACGCGAAAAGGTCCGCTGCCCTTTGTTTCCAACCAGTTGCGCAAGCCCGAAGCAACTTGCCGAACCGCTTGCTCCGTCAGCGTCACCTGTTCTTTTTCTGTTGCGATCGCAATCCCTCGAATATCAGAACCATTTTGCAAATCAACGATGTTCATTTCCTCCACCCCTTCTTGTAACCGGAATCAATTTTATTATACCAGAGAAAAAAGGAAATGAAATTGCTTTTTAGTATTTTTTACTATAAATAGTTTACTTTCCTTATTCTTTAAACGGAATCCCTTCCAGTTGCAGTAGTCGGCGTTTGGTTGCTAACCCGCCCCGATACCCCGTCAAGCGGCCGTTTTTTCCTAACACCCGATGACAAGGAACCACGATCATCATTGGGTTACGCCCCACTGCGTTGGCGACAGCTCGGACAGCGGTCGGACGTTGAATGCGCAGCGCCAAGTCACTGTACGTAGTGGTTTCACCATAAGGAATTTGGGTCAGTGCTTGCCAAACGGTTTGTTGAAACGGTGTCCCTACAAAATCAAACGCAAAAGTAAACGTCACTGGTTCCCCTGCAAAATAAGCTTGCAGCTGCGTTTCAATTACTGGATCAAGGTCAGCTATACTACTGATTTCAGCCAATGGAAAGAATTTGAGTAATTCATGATGATCCTGCTGCCGACCAAAATACACTAGCCCTTTTTCCGATTGGACCACCTCATACCATTCTTCGTCTAAAACGATCTTTGCCAATGCTAGTTTCATATTTTCACCTCATGGAATCCATTTTCCGCAGCACAACTGCTTACGTGCTGCCGCCGTTCTACGGCTGTCTCAGTGACAGTATACCATTTTTTCGAGCTGCGCAAAAAAACCGACTGGCTTACTGCCAATCGGTCGTTGCAAACAAGGGGAAAATAGGCAGATCGCCAGTCGCTGCAGCTTCAAGCCGTAGCAATGGCAGAATCAATCCAATTCGATTTTCCCAGTATATAGCTGATAATAGGTGCCTTTTTCTGCCAACAGCGTTTCATGGGTCCCCCGCTCAATGATACGGCCATGATCCATCACCATGATGGCATCGGAGTTTTGGATTGTAGACAATCGATGGGCGATCACAAACACGGTCCGTCCAGACATCAAACGATCCATCCCTGATTGGACGATACGCTCTGTACGGGTATCGATGCTTGAGGTGGCTTCGTCTAAGATCATCACTGGCGGATCAGCGATCGCTGCGCGAGCAATTGCCAACAGCTGCCGTTGACCTTGGGAAAGCCCTTCGCCATCGCCCGTGATCACGGTGTCGTATTTTTCTGGCAAATGGTTGATAAACATGTCGGCATTGGCTAGTTTCGCTGCTGCCAGCACTTCTTCATCACTGGCATCCAGTTTTCCGAAGCGAATATTCTCGCGAATCGTTCCAGTAAACAAATGGGTGTCTTGCAAAACGATTCCTAATGAGCGACGGAGGGATTCCAGATGGATTTTTTCAATATTGATACCATCATAGCGAATCTTCCCGTCTTGGATGTTGTAGAACCGATTGATCAGATTGGTAATCGTTGTCTTACCAGCACCTGTTGCACCAACAAAGGCAACTTTTTGCCCAGGCTCTGCATACAGATTGATCTCATGTAAGACCAGTTGATTATCGACATAGCCGAAATCAACATCTTCAAACCGCACGTCTCCCGTCACTTCCGTATAGGTAATGGTTCCATCCTCGTGGGGATGTTTCCACGCCCACGTGCCTGTTCGTTCTTTGGTTTCAACTAGTTGACCTTGCGACCATTTGGCATTGACCAGTGTGACGTAGCCATGATCGATTTCTGGCGTTTCATCTAATAGGTTGAAAATTCGCTCAGCACCGGCTAATGCCATGATTACAAAGTTGATTTGTTGTGATACTTGGCTGATAGGGCCATTCAATGAACGGCTCAGTTGCAAGAAAGAAGCGATCATCCCGACCGTCAGTCCAGAAACACCATTGATGGCAAACAGGCCACCAATGATGGCGATCAAGACATATTGGACATTTAGTAAGTTCATCATGATCGGCATCAAGGTATTGGCATTGACATTGGCTTTAGTGGCACTTTCTTGCAGTTGATCATTTAAGGCATCAAATTCTTCCATGACGATTTTTTCATGATTGAAGATTTTGACGACTTTTTGTCCGTGCATCATTTCTTCGATATACCCGTTGACAGCGCCTAAATCTCGTTGCTGTGCGCCAAAGAAGCGGCCGCTGCGGCGAGAAATGATGCGGATCACATTCAGCATCAAAATAACCGACAGCATCACGAACAGAGTCAATGGAACACTGATGGAGAACATGGCGATAAAGACAGAACAAAAGGTTACCGCCGCCATCATCAAGTTTGGAATACTTTGGGAGATCATTTGACGCAACGTGTCCGTATCGTTGGTAAAGTGACTCATGATGTCGCCATCTGAGCGGGCATCAAAGTAGCCGACTGGTAGAGACTGCATATGTGTAAACATTTGGTCACGGATTTTTTTCTGCGTGCCCTCACTGATCTTGACCATCATAAAGTTATAGATCAGTGCGGCCAAGATCCCAATCAGGTAGATGATCGCCATTTGGACGATCGCCCGAAACAAGCCGCCAAAATCAGGATTGGCTTGCCCTAAAAGCGGTGTGATATGATCGTCGATCACGACTTGTAAAAACAACGAACCACGAACGTTGGCAAAAGCACTTAACAAGATCATAACAACGACGAATAGGAGTTGTCCTTTGTAGTCGCCAAACATCGTTCGCAATAAACGTTTTAATGTGCGCTTGGGATTTGCTGCTTGTCTATTCTTCACCTTCACCAAATCCTTTCTGCTGCGAATGGTACACTTCTTGATAGATGGCATTGTTTGCCAACAATTCTTCGTGGGTACCGATGCCATTGATTTTGCCATCATCCATTACGATGATCCGGTCGGCGTCTTCGATCGAATTGATCCGTTGGGAAATAATGATCGTCGTCGTTCCCGGAATTTCTCGTTTCAAGCCTTCGCGGATACTGCGATCGGTTTTGGTGTCGACGGCACTAGTAGAATCATCGAGAATCAAGATTTTCGGTTTCTTTAATAAGGCGCGAGCAATCGTCAACCGTTGTTTTTGCCCACCGGAAACATTGTTCCCTCCTTGTGAGATCTGCGTTTCATATTTATCAGGAAACTCTTGAATGAAGGGATCGGCTTGTGCAATCGTCGCCACGCGCTGGATCTCTTCATCCGACGCCTCTTCATTGCCCCAACGTAAATTGTCGTTGATGGTGCCGCTAAAGAGTACATTGTTTTGCAAGACCATACTTACTTGGTCCCGCAATGCTTCTAAATCATAGTCGCGAACATCATGACCGCCGACGATGACACGCCCTTCAATCACATCATATAAGCGGGGGATCAGCTGGACGAGGGTGGATTTCCCGCTCCCGGTTCCACCAATGATCCCAATGACTTCACCGGATTCGATGCGTAGATTCGCATCGGTCAGCGCCAACTTGTTTTTGTCATTGGCGTAACTAAAGCCGACATTTTCAAAAATGATGGAGCCGTCTTTGATTTCTTTGACTGGCTCGTCGGGATTTTTCAAGTCACTTTCTTCATCTAATACTTCCACGACCCGTTCTGCCGACGTTCGTGCGATCAAAATCTGCACGAAAGCCATCGACATCATCATCAAGCTCATCAAAATCTGCATCGTGTAGTTGAACATGCTGACTAATTCACCAGTCGTCAGGCTACTTTGTTCCACGATCAACTGGGCACCAAACCATGACAAGAGCAACATACATGTATAGACTGCAAATTGCATCAATGGCATGTTAAAAGAGACGATTCGTTGCGCAAGAGTGAAATTCCGATAAACATCGGTGGACACTTCGCCAAACAGTTCTTCTTGTTGTTCTTCCCGGACATACGATTTCACGACGCGAACCCCTTGTAGATTCTCTTGCACCACATTATTCAAGCGGTCATAAATGCGGAATACTTTTAGAAATAGCGGGTGGGCAAAACGAATCACTAAGGCAAGGCCAATCGCTAAGATCGGTAAAACAACTAAGTAGATCGTCATAAGTTCTGGGCTGATGGTGCTAACCATTGCAAGTGAGAAAATCAGAACTAACGGACTGCGGACCAGAATACGAATAATCATTTGATACGCATTTTGGACGTTGGTCACGTCAGTGGTCAAGCGGGTGATCAAACTGGAGGAAGAAAAGCGGTCAATGTTTGAAAAGGAAAAATCTTGGATTCGGCGAAACAGATTGTGCCGCAGGTTGCGGGCAAAACCAGCCGAAGCGATCGCTGCCGTTCGTCCGCCAAGCGTTCCTAAAAGTAATGCGATCAAGGAACATAAAAAAAGCAAGCCGCCATCTCTTAGAATCACACCGGCGTCTCCTTTTTCGATCCCTTGGTCGATCATCATGGCCATGATCAGGGGCATAATGACATCTAAGGCAACCTCTCCTGCTACATACACAGGGGTCAGCAAGCTATCCTTCTTATAGCTGCCAACATTCGCGAGTAATTTTTTTATCATTTGTTTCGTCCCTTCTATAGATGGCACTGCGGAGCCATTTTTTCTCGTTACCATCAAGTTTACTTTATCGATCCAGTGATTTCAAGCGGCTCGCTCGTGTTTTTTTTACAATTAGTAAGTAAAAACACCCTTCCAAAGAAGGGTGCTTACCTTTTGATGCTGTGTGAAAAAGTGTCAGTTGCGAGATTATTCGGCAGCAGATGAACCAGCGGTACTGACCGGTTCATCCGCCTCCCCGCCATCCTCTGCCGGCGGTGTTTGGGTACTGCCTTGCAGATTGCCGCGGCTGATACCGATGGTGATCCACGTTTCTAGGGGAATGAACTCGCCGTAGCGGCTCATTTCAACGACGGTTCCTTTTGGTTCCGCCGAATCGACATAGTAGATTTCGTAATAGACATTGGCGCCTTTTGATTTGTATTCATCAAAGAATAGTTTTGGCAAGTCGCCTTCCGTTGCTTGGAAACGGATGTCTTTCAAATACGGTCTGCCTAATGAGTAGACGACTTTGACAGTTGGCAAAGTATCGCTTTCGCTGTACTCTTTGCCCGCTTCCTCCGACTGACTCAAGAAACTACCATACGCCACTTGATCGGAATAGACCGTGCTGACTTGCAGCGGGATTTTTGATTCTAGTCCTTGGGCTTCTTCGATCGTGTATTGTGAAAAATCTGGAACGGTCAAAGCTTGGCCTTTTGAGACCTTCACCACAAATTCTTCTTTTTTCGCAAGTTTGCTGCCTTTGACTGGTTCTTGTGAAACGACCAGATCCAGGGCGACACTGTCAGAAAAGACGGTTTCTTCTTTGTATTTCAAGTCATTCTTTTTCGCCCATTCAGAAGCTTCACTTTTGGCTTTTCCTGTAAAATCAGGTACTTCAATATTTTTTTCAAAGACTTCTTTGCCCTTTGAATAGTAGACACTCAAACGGTCTTTGCGTTTGTATTCGGCTAAATCAAGCTCTTTGTTGGCCGCCTCTTGTTTGATAAAAGCTTCTGCTGCTACATTGTCGTCAAATTGTTCGATCAAAGAGAGGTTTTCGGCTTTATTGCTAGCGATCCAATCTTTTGCTTCGGTCACTTGCATCGCTGAAAAATCCGGTAGCTCTAAGCGTTCTTCAGGATCAGGCCCGAGACTCGCCGTCAGTGTCAGTGTGGCACCCTTCTTGATTTTTTTCTCAGGGTCGACACTTTGGTCGATTACTTGGTTGACGTCTTTGTCAAAGTCATATTCTTGCTCCACTTTGATAGCGACGCCTTCTTCCATGCCCCACGTCCGCGCTTCTGACAGATCTTGGGCAGTGAAATCCGGCACCTTCACATGGGTCATCTGATAATAGACGATCCCGATCACGGCAACCGCCAAGGCGGTCAGTAAAGCAATCAGCAAGATTTTTTTCTGCTGACGCTTTTTGTAGGTCGGATCAAATTCCGTTTCTTCTTTACCAAAACGGCTGACTGGTTCCTTTGATGCTACCTTCTCAGTCGCAGAACTCGCCGCTTTTGCTTCAGTCGTCTGTGTTTGTTGACGGGCTGCCGAGCGACTCATCGGCTCACTAGCTGTCGGCTCTTCTGATTGGTGAACCGTCGTTGGCTCCGCTGGTTTGCTCGCTTGCTCCGCGCCTCTTGCATTTTGATCTCCGACAGGTTCGCTAGTTTTTTTCTCGCTATTGCCAGCGGATTTCTTTTTGCCATCATAGTTGTCCGGGCTAAAATTTGATAAAAAATCACTCATGTTTACTCAACACACCTTTACGTAAATACAAGACTTCATCCGCTTGTTGAGCGATCTCGTTAGCGTGGGTCACGACGATCACACATTTGTTGTGGACGTGTGCCAGCTCCTTAAAGATATCGATGATCTCTTGTTCCATTTCTTCATCCAAATTCCCGGTTGGTTCGTCCGCTAAAATGATATCGACATTGGTGGCTAACGCCCGGGCGATCGCTACCCGCTGTTGTTCTCCACCAGATAATTGATTGACGAGCCGATCGGCTTTTTCTTTGGTGATGCCTATATAATCCAGCAAATTGTATGCCACTTCTCGCTGATTGTCTGGCAGCTGATTTTTCGTGATCGCCATCGGCACTAAGACATTTTCAACTGCACTCAAATAGGGAATCAGATTATAGCTTTGGAAAATGATACTGATGTCGTCGCGGCGATAATTTTCATGCCCAATTTTTTCGATATCGGTGCCTTCATAAAGTACTTGACCGCTTTTCGGACTATCCAACGCACTGATCAAGGATAAAAACGTCGTTTTTCCTGAACCAGATTGCCCTAAGATGGCATAGAAAGTCCCTTTTTCAAAAGAAACAGAGGTCTCTTTCAGTATATAGCGGCGCTGATCGCCGTCTTGGTAATAGTAATCGACTGCTTTGGTTTCTAATAAAGTCATCGTTGGTTCCTCCTACATCATGATTTTCTTTGGATTCAAGCGTAAAATATACAACAGCGGTAAAATAGCTGAGAACAAGACGGTTCCTAAACCTAACAGCAGATACGTAATGATGTAGCCTGCTGAGAAGGACACTTGATAGGCATTCTTGATATCCATGTAATCAATATCAGCTGCCATCAAACCGCCAGAATAAACACCGCCCATATCATTTTGATTGCTCATCCAATCGTTTTGCATCAAGGTATTTGAAACGGCACCACCTAATAAGTTCCCGGTCACTAAGGACAATAGCAGTGCGGCTAAACTAACCAGCAAGACTTCAATCACGATCTGTCCAATGACTTTCCCACGGCTTTCCCCTAAGGAGAGATAGATGCCCAATTCTTGTTTCCGATCTCGTAAGAAAAGCAAGACCACTAAGGAAATAATAAAGATGGTTGCGATCGACGCAATGATCACGATGTAATTTGCGATCACCCCTAACCGAGTAAAGCCACCGGCGATCTGCTCGTATTGATCCGTATTAGCAATGATACGATAATATTGGGGCAATAACGCACCGGCTTCTTGTTTAAAGGCTTCGACGTCATCCGTTGAATTTAGGACAAAGATCGGTTGATAATAGGCGTCTGACTCTTCTTCGATCACTTCTTGACCCCAAAGTTTTTCAGACTGCAATTTGTTAAAATCTTGCACTAAATTATTGCTAGCATAAAAGGTATTGATTTGTTCCATCACTTGCCATACCTGATCACTATTTTGTGAATCACTTTGATCTGATGAACTACTTTGATTGCTTTGATCCTTTTTAATTACAGAAAAGATCCCTGCAATGGTCACGGGATAATCAAAGGTCGCGACACGATTGCCACTCTCAGCCGTTTCGTCCGTCGCATCCTCACTATCATCACTTACTCCCTCGCTTGAACCACCTTCCATCATGACTTCTGCCCGTGTATCCCATACCAATTGATCACCGACACTCAGGTTATTCAATTCTGCGATCTCTTTACTGATCAATACCGCGTTCGTCAATTCACTGACATCTTTTTCTGTCAATCCCTCGCCTTCCTCCAAGCGAATCAAGCCTTCTTGCATGTCTAATGGCTCAACCAAATTTCCGCCCTTCAAAGAGAAGTAGTTGCCACCCATGCCGACCGATCCTTCCTCCGGCGTATAGGCTTTCAATTTTGTTGTTTCTAACCAAGCTTGATTTTGGTAATCAAAATATTTCACATAGCTTAATTGACCGATTTGCTCATAAAGATCCAGCGCTGGTGGTTTCGGATAAAAATCTTCTTGTGACTGCTCTTCCTCCGAAGCATCCGCATGGTCTTTTTCAAAACCTTCCCAATCCATTTCCACCGTAGCTACGTTCCCCATTTTGCGTTTCGTCTCTCGCTCCACGTTGGCAGTGGATTGTTGAATTGCTACAGCACCAGCGATCACATTGCCTAAAATAAATAGAACTAAAAATAAAATAAATGATTTCCCTTTTCTTCTGGTGATACTCTTTAATGCACGCTGCCAAAAGTTCATTGTTATTTCCTCCAGTGACATTATTTTTTAACAATTATTCCATACTTCTCCCTCAAGAACAATCGCAATAAAGGATCGTTTTTCGAATTTAAAATATTAAAAAACGGGTGAAAAAGATATTTCCATTTAATAACCCTTATAAAAGAACAAGAAAAAGATGTTAAATAACAAATAAAAGAATGGGATTTTTGCTAACAGTTTTGTAAGATTTCCCGATTTCAACTTAGATTTCACTTGGATTCCATCAAAAATGCTTAGCGCTTTCGAGAGTATAAAAAAAACGAAGGAATTCTCCCACTCTTTTCCAGCGAGAAAATCCTTCGTTTTGTATTCCCTATTTTTCTTTCGTATCGATCACGATCGTCACCGGGCCATCATTGACCAAGGCGACTTGCATATCTGCGCCAAATTTTCCAGTAGCAACAGTGATGCCTTCGGCTTGTAAACCTTCATTAAAGGCTTCGTAAAGCGGGGTCGCAATACTTGGCGGTGCCGCTTGAATGAAACTAGGGCGATTGCCTTTCTTGGTCTCCCCATAAAGGGTGAACTGTGAAATACTCAAGACCGCGCCGTTTATGCTTTCCAGTGACCGATTCATTTTGCCCTCTTCGTCTTCAAAAACCCGCAGATTTTTGATTTTTCTTACGAGATAAGCCACATCGTCGCCTGTATCCTCATGGGTGATCCCCAACAAAACCATGAACCCTTGTTGGATCGCACCGACGATATTGTCCTCAATCGACACGCTTGCTTGACTGACTCGCTGGATCACTGCCCGCATTCTTTCTCACCCCTTCGTACGTCTGACGCTGTAAACATCTGGAATCTGCTTGATTTTATCAACGATCGATTTCAAATGAGTCAAATTCTGAATCGCCACCGTGATACGGATCGTTGCCATTTTGTCTTTATTGGTTTTGGCTTCGACACTCACTAAGCGTTTCGTGACGCTATTGACCGTCTGTAAGACATCGTTGAGCAACCCAGAACGATCATAGCCGTAGATCTCAAGATCGGCATCGTATTCTTTGTTGATGTCGGTGGCATCTTCCCACTCAACATCGATCAAACGGTTCGCTGCCTCTTTGTTTTGAACATTGGGACAATCGCTGCGGTGGATCGAGATTCCCCGCCCTTTAGTAATATAGCCGACGATCGAATCCCCAGGAACCGGATTGCAGCAGCGGGAGATGCGGATCAACAAGTTATCGACCCCTTCAATGACAATGCCGCCTTCGTGACGAACCTTCATTTTTTCTGGTTCTTTTTTCGCCGGTTGATTGATCATCTCTTGGACTTGCTGCTTTTGCTTCTCGATTTGTTTCTCGCGCCGTTCTTCTTCGGTCAAACGGTTGGCTAAGGTCGTGGGACTGACTTCCCCATAGCCGACAGAGGCAAACAGGTCATCTTCTGTTTGATAATTGAATCGTTCGCAAGCTTCCGCCATTTTGCTTTTCGTCAAGAATTCTTTTGGCACAAAGCCCATATCTTGTAAGGTACGAACCACTGCCTCATGTCCTTTGATGATATTCTCATCACGATCTTGGGCTTTAAAAAATCGTTTGATTTTGTTCTTCGCTTTGCTGGTAGCAACTAGTTTGACCCAGTCGCGGCTTGGCCCAAAGGAATTCGGTGATGTCAGAATCTCAATAATGTCGCCATTTTTCAGCTTATAGTCTAATTGGACCATTTTGCCGTTGACCTTGGCACCAGTAGTTTTGTTGCCGATGTCGGTATGGATGCTATAGGCAAAATCCAGTGGACTGGAGCCTTGAGGCAACTCCGTCACATCACCTTTTGGCGTAAATACATAGACTTTGTCGCTGAAAATGTCCCCTTTGACACCTTCCATAAATTCAGAAGCATCATAGCTTTCATCTTGTAGTTCCAAGATTTCGCGGAACCAGCCAACTTGTTGGGTCATCTTGTCGGCTTTGACTTTTTCCGTCTTACCTTCTTTATAGGCCCAGTGCGCAGCAACCCCAAATTCAGCGATCTCATGCATTTCATGGGTCCGAATTTGGATCTCGACAGGATTGCCTTTGGGACCAATGACCGTCGTATGCAGCGATTGGTACATGTTGGCTTTTGGCATAGCGATATAGTCCTTGAACCGCCCAGGCATTGGTTTCCATTTTGTATGGATCGTTCCCAAAACCGCGTAACAATCTTTGATGGAGTCAACGATCACTCGGATCGCCAACAAATCATAAATTTCATTGAACTGTTTCTTTTGGTCCTTCATTTTGCGATAGATCGAGTAAATATGCTTTGGTCGACCATAGATCTCAGCATAGATATCTAGTTCCTCCGTAGCGATCCGAATCTCTTCCACGGTTTCGGAAACGTAGGATTCCCGTTCTTCTCGTTTGGTCTGCATCAAATGCACGATTCGGTAATATTGCTGTGGATTCAAGTAACGCAAAGAAATATCTTCTAGTTCCCATTTGATTCGGCTGATCCCTAAACGATGAGCCAATGGGGCATAGATTTCCATCGTTTCTTGGGCGATGCGGCGTTGTTTGTCTTCCCGCAGATGTTTCAACGTACGCATATTATGTAAACGGTCAGCCAGTTTGACCATGATGACCCGTAAATCTTGCGCCATGGCGATCAACATTTTCCGATGATTTTCTGCTAATTGTTCTTCATGAGATTTGTACTTGATCTTACCCAGCTTGGTCACGCCATCCACTAGCATAGCTACATCGGCACCGAATTCTTCTTTCAGATCGGCTAACGTCACATCGGTATCTTCGACGACATCATGCAAAAAACCAGTTGCAACGGTATGAGGGTCCATCTGCAATTCTGCCAAGATCCCCGCAACTTGGATTGGATGAATAATGTAAGGCTCGCCGGATTTACGGAATTGTTCTTTATGGGCTTCTGTCGCGTAATCTAATGCTTTTTGGACAAAGGCAACATGTTCTTCACTCATATAATGAGCGACCAATTTGATGACATTGGGCCCGGTCAATATAACTTCTTTTGCCATTCATTCCGCCTCCTGCTTTTCTTTTTTGTGCTATCAAAAAGGCAGACAGAAGTCGCTGTTAACGTTTCGTCACGCACCCAAAGCCTTGCGGACAAACGTTCTAAGCATGGGACTCCTGTCTAACCTGCAGTTCTTATTTAGTAGTATTATTATACAAATTTTTCAGCTATTTTTCAATCGCTGTTGTTCAAAGCACATCGGGTGCCGGCTTGTCCTTAAGCAATTCTTCAAAAACATGATACGAGAGCCCGATTTTCTCGGCGCCGGCAGCCTGTAGTGATTGCATAGCTTGTTCATCTATTGTGTCAGGATTGATCTGGATCGACAGTTGACTGCCACCATCTAAGGAAAACAAGCTCACGTCGTGCAATGCTTCTGCTAGTGGTTGTTTTTGTCCTAACACGATCTTTGGCCATGCTTCTTCTTTCAAGCGTTGTGCCACTTGGATCTTCGTCAATTCATTCATGATCTCGGTTTGCACAGCTAAGCGGATCTCCCCTCCTGTCAAGGTCAAGGAGCGAATCGTTTCGGTCAATTCCGCAAAGCCACGATCATTTTCCATGAAGGAAGAAGCCGGTAGCCAGACTTCCAAAAAATCGGCACCTTCCATAAACGCCCGACCGATTTCAAACGCTACCTTTGCCAGTGTTCCTTGGGCAAGGGGGTAATCGATCACTGCGCCGATTTGTAAGGAAGAGCCTTGTGCCAAGATTTTCGCCCGCCGAATGGCACTAGGCAAAACGACGACTTCCTTTAAAGCCGTTTTATATTGATTGATAAAATCCTTCAAGACCCAGTCGGTCAGATCGGCCGTCAACAAACGGACACTGATTGCTTCTTGGTTCTTATTCATCAACTCACATCCTCTTTAATTCCGTTAGCACACTGACAGCACTTAAAAAATAAAACGGTGCTGTTTCTGTTCGTAAAATCCGAGGGCCTAACCCGCATAATTTAGCGTTGTTTTCCTGGGCTCCTTCGATTTCGGAGGGGGTCAGACCGCCTTCTGGGCCAAAGATCGCTAAAACTTTGCTACCAACGGGCAATTCGGTGATCACTTGCAGCAGCATCGCTGCTTCTCCTTGCTTGGCTGATTCTTCATAAGCCACTAGGACCGCATCGTACTGACTGAGGCTTTGCCAAAATGCTTTGGCGTTATCCAGCAGTGTGATGGCTGGTGCGATCTGCCGTTGGGATTGCTCCGCCGCTTCTTGGGCGATTTTTTGCAGCCGCTGCTGCTTTTTCTGTAACTTCTTTTGATCCCATTTCACGACCGAAGTTTGCGCAGGAAAACCGATAAATGCTGCCGCCCCAAGTTCCGTGCCTTTTTGAACGATCAAGTCCAGCTTGTCGCCTTTCGGGTAGCCGCTAGCGATCGTGACCTGCAGCGGCAATTCCTTGTCCTGCTGTTCTTTTTCGACTTCCTCTAAGTAAACCGTTTCTTCATCGGCCTCTTTGATCTTGGCGATGATCGCCAAATGATCCTCAAAAACTAAACCGACTTTCGTGCCGGGAGTCATGCGCATCACTCGGATCATATGGTGGAAGGGTTCTCCCGAAACGGCAAACACCGCTTTTGCTTCATAAGGCTCCTGTAAAAAATATCGCTGCATCTTACTCTACCTCTGGTTTTTTAAAGGCGATCGCATACCAGTCTTTTTGATTGAACAATTGATCGATCTCAAAGCCTTGTGCGATCATGGCATCGATCACTAATTGTTTTTTCGTCTCAATGATCCCAGAAACGATCAAGGTGCCCTCTTGCTTCAATAAACGCCATGCATCAGGGATCATCAATAAAATGATATCCGCTAAAATATTGGCAACGATAAGATCAGCAGGGACCGTCACCCCTTGCAAAAGGTCATTGGCTTGCACGGTCACATCGTGAGCAATGGGGTTCATCGCCATATTTTCTTGGGCGGACCTCACAGCGACTTCATCTAGATCATAAGCAAACACGTCTTTGGCACCTAAATATTTGCTGGCGATACTTAACACCCCTGAGCCCGTCCCGACATCTAAGACGGTTTCACCGCCCCGCAAGTAGACTTCTAGGGCTTGTAATGTCAAGCGTGTCGTAGGATGCGTGCCGGTCCCAAAGGCCATTCCCGGATCAAGGGTGATGATCTTTTCATCTTCTTGCAGCGGTTGATAGTTTTCCCAGCTCGGCACGATCGTCAGATAGCGGGAGATACGGACTGGATGGTAATATTTTTTCCAGGCCGTTGCCCATGCTTCTTCCACGACCTCGCTCGTTGTGATGGTGTTTTTGCCGATTGCCAAACCATACTCCGGCAGACGGTCGATGGCTGCTTTGATCGTCGGCAGCACTTCTGGCAAAAAAATCGTCTCTGGGAAATAGGCACTGACTTGCGCACCTTCTTCTAAGGTCGTATAGGTTTCTTTATCCAAAATTTCGCCATACGCATCGCTTTTAAAATTTTCGACATCTAAAACGTCCTCGATCGCTACCCCACTTGCTCCGTGTTCCATTAAAATATTGGCGACTGCTTCCACTGCTTCGCTAGCTGTCGCTACGGTTACTTCATTCCATTTCATGTTCGTTCTCCTTAGTAACTAGGGTACGGGATCATGGTTTCCCCAGCCCCGGCTTGATAGTTCGTCATTTTCTCCACAAATGCTTCTTCGTTGAATCGCAATTCAAAGATCGCTTCTTCACTGTCATCGTTCAAGAAATCAAGCAGATCGCTTTGGCCTTCTTCTAAAATTTCTTGAATGTAATCAACCAATCCGTCTAACAACGCTTTTTGGATCCCTTTTTTTCCTGCATAAGGAATCGTCGCTAAATAATCTTCTTCATCAAACGTTGATTTTTGTGGATCATACAACAAAATCCCATCTTCAAATTCAATGATCGCTTCCTCTGATGCCACACCTTGCGCATCGTCGATTTGGACTTGTTGAGGATTTTCGGCAAACAAGCGCAACACCAATTCGATGGTATGATTTTTGGCATCCCAATCGATCGCCACATCATAATCGGAGATTTTTTTCGTTAATCGCTGATCTAAGTAAGTCAATATCGTTTCTTTCGCCATCACTATTCCTTCTTTCTAGCCAGCCATGATCTTGCTGAACAGCGGCTTTTCGTATATTTGTTAAATAAGGATTACCAGCTACCGCAAATCGAAGCGGCATCTGAGTCCACTCCCCTTTGTTCGGGATACCAATTCGAGGCAATGCCAAAATTTCTTTTGGGGTACGTCGGCGCTCAGGAACCAAATGCAGCGGACTCGTAAAAACCGATTCTCCGTAAAGCTCAGCTGGGATCTGTAGTGCCTGTACTAGTTTCCCGGGGCCATTGGCTACATCCGGTCCCGTTTTTTGTCGCTGTTGTTCCATCAAGTCAATCCCATCCACCGGTTCTAGCCCGCGAATCATGATTCCTTGTGGGATGCCTTTTGGTTGCGTAATAAAGTTGACGATTCGATGCGTATGCATCGTATATAAATAAATCGTGCCGGGTTCCTGATACATCGCCCGAACCCTAGGTGTGTTTCGCATGCCCACACTATGAGCCGCCAGATCATCGGGACCTAGATATGCTTCACAATCCACGATATACCCACCTAATTTTCCGTTTGGGGTCTCATGTTCCAAATACATCCCTAATAAGGCACGCGCGATGGTCGTTGTCGGCTGTGTCGCAAAAAGTGCCATTAATTCATCCATTCTCATCACCCTCTTTATTCTACACAATTCTCGGTCAACTTACTATCTTTGACTACAGAGTTGCGGTGATCTCAACGATTTCTTTTCAACGAACCTGTTTTTTGCTGACTGAGTGGAAAATACGCGCCCTTTTGTTTTCGTAAGGACGCAAATCAGCTTGTTTATGAGAATGTACGTTCTTATGTTATACTTACAGGAAAAGGAGAGGATCGTTTTATGCAGCAGCCACTTGCTTATCGAATGCGGCCACGGAACTTAGATGAAGTCGTCGGACAGCAGCATTTGGTTGGCCCGGGGAAAATCATTCGCCGAATGGTCGAAGCCAAAATGCTTTCTTCGATGATCCTATACGGACCGCCGGGAACCGGAAAAACCAGCATTGCCAGTGCGATTGCCGGCTCGACACGCTATGCGTTTCGCATGCTGAACGCCGCCACAGATACAAAAAAAGACCTGCAAATCGTGGCAGAGGAAGCCAAAATGAGCGGTACTGTCATTTTATTGCTTGATGAAGTCCATCGACTAGACAAGACAAAACAAGACTTTTTACTGCCCCATTTAGAAAGCGGCAAGATTATTATGATCGGTGCCACGACGGAAAATCCCTACATTACGATCAATCCAGCGATTCGCAGTCGGACACAGATTTTTGAAGTCAAACCGCTCCAAGAAGAAGATATTTTGACCGCCATTGATCAAGCTTTAGCAGATGAAACTCGCGGACTTGGATCAGAAACCATCGTATTGACCGATGATGCCCGCTTGCATCTTTCGCGAGCGACCAACGGTGATTTACGAAGCGCCCTCAATGGCTTAGAACTCGCTGCCCGTTCCACACCAAAAGGACCAGACGGCATTATTCATTTGACCTTAGCGATCATCGAAGAGTGCGTACAGCGCAAAGCATTGACCCATGATAAAGATGGGGATGCGCACTATGATGTGATCTCTGCTTTTCAAAAATCGATTCGCGGCAGCGATGTGGATGGTGCGCTGCATTACTTAGGTCGTTTAGTAGAGGCAGGCGATTTGGCGATCATTTGTCGGCGCTTGATGGTCATCGGTTATGAAGACATCGGTTTAGCTAACCCAGCAGCCGCTGCTCGAACCGTCAATGCTGTGTTAGCCGCTGAACGTTTGGGCTTGCCGGAAGCTCGGATCCCTTTGGCCGATACGGTGGTCGATCTATGTTTGTCACCAAAATCCAACTCGGCCTACATGGCATTGGATGCAGCGATCGCAGATATTCGTAGCGGTAAAGCTGGAGATGTCCCGGATCATTTACGAGACAGTCATTACAAAGGCGCCGAAAGCTTGAATCGAGGAGTTGGCTATCAATACCCACATAATTTTGATGATGCATGGGTCGATCAGCAATATTTACCTGATAAGCTAAAAGGTACCCACTATTATCAACCGAAAGCCACCGGTAAATATGAGCAAGCGTTGGGCCAACGGTACCAACAATTGCAGCAACGAAAGAAAAAAAACTAGGTGCTTAGAAAAAATAGTGACTTTTTGGTATCGTTTTCAAACAACTTTATTGCACCTTCGTCATTCCTATGCTACTATAAGGGTGGGAATTCTGTGATGTACGAGTTGTCCCTTTTGTGTGTTGACCGAACATTTTTATTGATATCTTGGGATCCGTCTTGTGTCAATGCTGGTAACATGCCTTTTCCTTTGGTAGTTCGAAGCTTAGACCGTGGAACCCACCTGCTAGAATTTGCGGGATCAATACTATGGGAAAAAGAACGGCATCAACGGATATTACCCATTCTTTTTAGAATGTGCCATCTGTTTTTAACAGATGGCTTTTTTGCGTTTTCTAGCCGTTAGAAACCGTGCAACGTCCTCCATCTGATATCAAAGTAAGGGTGGCTTTTGCTATTCTTTCTAGGGTTCGCTATACTAAACCTATCAACTTAGAATAGGATGGCGTATGTTTATGATTCTTCTATTATTTACGATCGTGGCACTCGTATTATTCGGCACCAGTTATTTGCTTTATGCCAAACAAGCGATTTTTTTCACTTTGATCCCTACTACTGAGGCGAATAAAGTCTTCTTAAAAACCTATAGTCTCATTCATTTCCTTTTAGGCGTAGTGGCATTGGTTGTGGGCTTGGTCGATAGAGAGCTGATTGCCTTGTTTTATTTGGCGTTGTTGCTGCTCTCTTCCGCTTCATTCAGCATCTTGCTGGCACAAAAAATGAAAAAAAAGGAAGATTAGGTTTTCTTTTTCCAGAAAAAAGCATTACAATAAAAGTAGAAGATAACAGATGGGAGTGTTTCTTATGTTACAACAATATCAACGAATCATGGTAGCCGTCGATGGGTCTAGCGAGTCAGAATTAGCCTTCAAAAAAGCCGTGAACGTGGCACAGCGGAATGATTCTGAATTGGTTTTAGCACATGTGATCGACACTCGGGCCTTTCAAACCGTTTCTTCTTTTGACGGCATGCTTGCTGAGCAAGCAACCGAAATGGCCAAACAAACTTTGAAAGACTATGAGGATTATGCCCGCAAACACCAAGTAACTGCAGTCAAAACAGTGATTGAATACGGCTCGCCAAAACCGATCATTGCCAAACAATTGCCCGAAGATCACAACATCGATTTGATTATGATCGGTGCCACTGGTTTAAATGCCGTGGAACGAATCTTTATCGGTTCCGTGTCTGAGTATGTCATTCGCCATGCTGGCTGTGATGTGTTAGTTGTGCGGACAGATCTAGAAAACAAATTACCAGAAAAAGACCACACCAAAGCTTGATAGCTAGACGACCTGCCGACGAACGGCAGGTTTTTTGTGCAAAAAAAACCGTGACAAAAGCAAAAGAGTCAACGAGCACTTAGGTCTCATTGGTCTTTTTGCCTTTGGTCACAGCTCTTTGACAAGTCGGTTATCCAAACTTGTACAGCAAAAAATGAAAGCAAAGTAATAGGTACTCCTATCTAACCATGTTTCCTTTTGATTGTAAATAGTTTTTCTGAATTTTCTGAATAAATAGTTAATTTACCCATCCTTAAATAAAAAAAGCAAAGCGTCGCTTCCCTTAGGAAAAACGACGCCAAAATCTATGGTCATAGTGGGCTATCCAAAGGACGCTGGTCAAGAGGATCACAAAGAAAACCGGACCATTCAATAACCAAAAATCAATCGAAGTCGCAGCAAAGCCATAAAGGATGATAACAATGACGGAAAGAAATAGCGTTGCGACTGTTCCAATGGCTAACCCAAGACTCCCCGCCCCTCTCGTAAACAATTGACTGATATTGGTCCAATCCAAAAGCAGCAATCGATAATCCCGAGCAAAATATTTCAAGCACAAAAGAAAACTGCTCCAAAGTGCTCCTACTAGGAAAGAGATAGCCAAAATCAGCGGCATTTTGAATAAAAGCACTGCTGCCAGCACGATGACTGCCGTTAAGCTCAGCTGCAAAACGACGCCAAAGCGGAATTTTTCCCGCAAGTAGCGCTTCATCGATAGCGGCAAGGAGCGGACAAACAAGAAATTCTCCTGATCCAATGAAATCAAATTACTGATAAAAGAAGTCGGGTTGACCATCAGTGCCGCCAAGGCGATCCCCGCCACGAAAACAACACCGATAAATCGCTCATCCAATTCACTTAACTGAACCACCCCAGTAAACACAAAGGACACTAAAAAAATGATGGGCATCAGTAACGAGGAAGAAAAGACTTGCATGATCAAATTCGGATCACGGATCAACTGCGAATTGTAATTAAACAACAGCTGGCCCAAGCCTTGATTGGGTTTATGTTTCCGACGAACACTCCCTTGGTTAGGCGCCGCGGCTGCCACTTGCTCATAAAACTTCGGCAAGATCAACCGATAGAGGGCAAAAAGCAACACGCCTGCTGTGGCGATGATCCCTAGCAAGCTAAGCAAACCAGTTGTTTGAAACGGCGCCACCATCACATAATAAAAGGGCAATAAAAAGCTGATCGCTCCTCGGTCTACCACGTCTGCCTCGTAGGTATTCACCTGATTCATCATTAAGACCCCGATCACAACAACCAGCATCGTCACGCCTAGCAATAAACTAGTGACCAATTTTTTATGCTTCAAGAAAAACTTGGTGCGGGTCAGGCTGAAGACGATCAAGCTGCAAATGCTGAAGATCAGGACTAAAAACAAGCCGAATAGCAAGAACGCCCATAAGACCGTCAGCAAGAAAAAGACATTTGCCCGAATCCCTGTCAGAAGAAACAAGACCAGCAGGGGAAAAATAAACGGCGCAACGGTAAGAAATACCACCACGATCTTTGCCAGAAAAATTTCACTCTGTCGAAAGGGCAGCGGCAAATACGCTGGCAGATCTTGACTTTCGAAGAAGACATTGTAAATGGACGAAATCCCTTGGGAAAAGCCTAAGATTCCGAACAAAGCGACATAATAGGTAAAAAAGCCCGGCATCTGACTAAAATCCAATGTGATCATCGTCAAACCATAGACTAGCAGAAACACCACTCCAGAAAGCGCATATTGAAACAACAGATAACTGGTCAAGGTCGAACCAGCCTTGCCTTTTTTGCGGGCTTTGTCTGTCAGTTGGGGATTGGCATACCGCAAATTAACGGAGGTCAGCGTCAGAAATTGTTGTTTTCGCATCTACGCTTCCTCCGCTTCTGCAAGAATCGCTTCTTCTTGACTTCTCCCAGTCATTTGCAGATAGATCGTTTCCAAAGAAAGCGACGGATGCTGTGCCAGCAAATCTGCCACTGAGCCATTGTACAGCAACTCACCTTTTTTCAAAATCGCCAATTGATCGCACAACTGCTGGGCGGTGTCCAAGACGTGGGTGGAAAAAATCACGGTCTTACCCTTGGCAGCGTGCTGTTTCATCATTTCTTTTAAATCATACGCCGCTTGAGGATCTAAGCCTTGTAATGGTTCATCCAAGATCCAAATGTCCGGATCGGGGATCAATGCCCCAATCAGCAGCGTTTTTTGCCGCATTCCATGGGAAAAGCTGGCGATGGTCTCTTCTTCATGAGACAGCATATCAAACAAGCGCCCTAATTTTTGCAAACGCTCGGCCTTTTCCGCTGCTGGCACCTCATACGCTGCGGCAATCAAGTCCCAATACTCCCCTGCTGTTAGCTGTAAAAATAAATCTGGCGTGTCCGGCACATAGGCAATTTGTTTTTTTATCGCTTCCCGATGTTCCACGAGGGATTGACCGTCAAAAAAGATTTCCCCACTCGTCGGTTGCAAAATACTAACTAAGCTTTTGATCGTTGTCGACTTCCCTGCCCCGTTGTGTCCCAGAAAGCCAAAGATCTCCCCTTGACGAATCGTCAGGGAAAGATCAGACAATGCTTTTTTGGGTCCATACTGTTTCGTCAGATTCTTGATCTCAATCATTTTCCTGCCTCCTTATTCCATACCTATTGTTATCTTACGCTGAAAAGCAGTAAAAGAAAAATGTTTATTGCCATTTTTATCAAATCAATTGACAGGAGCTGCAAAAACAAAGATAATAAGAACACTTTAGGGGAGTAGCACATGGATCGTTCCATGATCTTAGATCAACAGCAAGCGGGAATCCGCTGGTTTAAGATGTTTCTTGCAAGACCTAAGTGGCAAGGGGCCGCTTAGGTCTTTTTGCAGTTTAAAATGGAGGGAAAACAGTCAATGAGTTCAAGTAAAATGAAAAAAGTGACCGCCGGCGGACTTTTAGTCGCCATGGGGGTGGTCTACGGTGATATCGGTACGAGCCCACTTTACGTAATGAAAGCCCTGGTGGAGGATAATGGCGGACTCCGCACCTTAACGCCCGATTTTATCTTAGGCAGCGTCTCACTCGTCTTTTGGACGCTGACCTTGTTAACGACGATCAAGTACGTCTTGATCGCATTAAACGCGGATAACCATGGAGAAGGCGGGATTTTTTCCCTTTATACCTTAGTTCGTAAAAACAGCCGCTACTTGATTATTCCAGCGATCATCGGGGGCGCAGCCCTGCTAGCAGATGGGGTATTGACGCCAGCCGTGACCGTAACCACTGCCATCGAAGGATTACGGGGGATTCCAGCCTTTTTTGATCGCTTCGGCAATGACCAATCGATCATCGTCGGCATCACCTTAGCAATCTTATTGGTCCTCTTTGCCCTGCAGCGCTTTGGGACTGAGTTTGTCGGCAAAGCCTTCGGACCGATCATGCTAGGCTGGTTCACCTTCTTGGGCATCGTCGGTGTGATGAACTTTGCCGGTGACCTTTCGGTGATTCGGGCCCTTGATCCCCGGTATGCGATCAATCTGCTCTTTAGTCCCGATAACAGCGCTGGTCTCTTTATTCTCGGCAATATCTTTTTGGCGACTACTGGTGCGGAAGCCCTCTACTCGGACTTAGGTCATGTGGGCAAAAAAAACATTTATGCCAGCTGGCCCTATATCAAAATCTGCTTGATGCTGAATTACTTTGGTCAAGCGGCGTGGCTGCTGCAAGTCTATCAAAACCCGACTTATCAAGAAATCGAAAACTTGAACCCATTTTTCCAAGCATTGCCGCAAGGGTGGACAGTCTTTGGTGTCAGCTTCGCCACACTCGCTGCCATCATTGCTTCGCAAGCTCTGCTGTCTGGCTCCTTTACCTTGGTTTCTGAAGCCATCAAGTTGAAACTATTGCCGCGGATGCAAATCATCTATCCGGGGGCGTCTATCGGGCAAATGTATATTCCTGCCTTGAACACCTTGCTGTGGATCGCCTGTTCCGGCGTGGTCTTATTCTTCCAGACCTCTACTCGGATGGAAGCCGCTTATGGATTGGCCATTACGGTAACGATGTTGATGACCACTATTTTGCTGTATTTCTACTTGCACCAAAACAAGAAGACCCGTTTCTTGGCACCGTTCATCACGCTCTTTTTTGCAGCGATCGAAGGCATTTTCTTTATCTCTAGTGCGACGAAATTTTTCCATGGCGGTTACGTTGCCATCTTATTAGCCAGCGTGATCATCGGTGTGATGCTGATTTGGGAATGGGGCAATCGTATTCAAGAAAATGCTGCCGAAGAAGTTGCACTTTCTACCTACATCCCTCAATTGAAACAGTTGCGGGAAGATGATTCTTTGCCATTATCTCAGACGAACGTCGTCTTCATGGTTCCTAAACTGCAAGACGATCAGATCGGTCAGCAGTTCATCTATTCCATTTTAGACAAACGGCCGAAGCGTGCCAAAGTGTATTGGTTCGTCAATGTGGAAGTCACCGATGAACCTTATACGAAAAAATATGAAGTTTCGATGGCAGATACCGATTTTATCGTTAAACTAAAGCTTTATCTCGGCTTTCGGGTGCCGCAAGAAGTCAATCTCTACATTCGCCAAATCATTCAAGAATTGATGAAAGATGGTCGCTTGCCGCTGCAGCCGCAACGCTATTCCTTAACGCCTGGACGCAATGTGGGTGATTTCCAATTCGTGATGATCGAAGAAGAGCTGTCGAATGCAACTGCATTAAGCAAATGGCAGAAGCAAGTCATGCAGACGAAGCTTTTTATCAAACGCCATACTATTTCACCTGAACGCTGGTTCGGCTTAGAATACAGCGATGTGGTTCATGAGACCGTTCCTTTGGTCATCGGTCAGATGAAAGAAAGCTCTCTGACAGAATTACGCATCGAGGAACGCTAAGAAACCGCCAGTACTGGTTGAACTTTCTGATACTTTCAGGTACACTGAAAAGACAAAGACACAAAGGAGGGAAAACGACCATGATGCGCATGACTAAAATAACAAGTAATGAAAATTACCAACGATACCATATCGCATTTAGCCATGCAATTGGTTTTACAGTTGCTGTTGACGGGACGAGTCTGTCCAAAACAGTTAAATTTACGTAAAATCAATGGCCATCTCAAGGTATTTTTCTCAAAAAAATCTGAGTTTAAATAACACTGGCCATGGATATCCATGGCCTTTTTGAGTGGTCTCAAGGAGAGAGATCATGATCATACAAGCAATTGCTATTAAAAAAACCATCGGCGGGAATCCGTTATTTGAGGAGTTATCCTGCCAAATCGAAGCTGGGGAAAAAATTGCCCTAGTCGGCATCAACGGAACGGGCAAATCAACCTTTTTACAAATCTTGACTGGCAGTGAAGGTGTCGATAGCGGCGTTATCAGCCGCCAAAAAGGCTTGAGGATCGGGACGGTCGAGCAAGAGCTGACAGTTTCTGAAGCAACCGTTACCCACTACCTGCTCCATTCTGCAGCTAACATTCAAGAACTCAAACAGCAAATGAGCCATTACGAAGCCTTGATGGCAGAACCCGATACTGATTTAGAGAAGTGTCTGATCCGTTATGGCGAGCTGCAGCAGCGCTTTGAAGAGCTGGGCGGTTATGGATTAGAAGACCGAATTTCCGCGATCTTACAAGGGTTAGGAATTCCCCATCGGCAGGACGCACGGTTAACAGACCTTAGCGGGGGTGAACGGGTCAAAGTCGCTTTAGCCAAAGTGTTAGTCACCGATACTGACTTGCTGTTACTGGATGAACCAACCAATCACTTGGATCTTTCAAGTATCCGCTGGTTGGAAAATTATTTACAGAATACGAAAAAAGCGGTTCTAGTCGTTTCTCACGATCGACACTTTCTCGATCAAGTCACCACCAAGACCTGGGAACTGGAAGAAGGCGCCCTGATTGAGTATCCTGGGAACTATAGCCGATTTCGTGTCTTGAAAGAAGCTCGCTTGGCGGAGCTGACCAAAAATTACGAACTGCAGCAAAAAGAAGTCCAGCGACTGAAAGTCATGATTCGTCGATTTCGTCAGTGGGGCCATGAAGGAGACAATGAATCCTTCTTCAAAAAAGCCAAAGAATTGGAACGCCGCCTAGCGAAACTTACACTGGTCAAACCGCCAGCGCCCCCGAAAAATCGGCTGCAAGGCTTGGCAAATGGCGGAAAATCAGGTAAAGAGGTGTTCATCGTTCGCGACTTGCACCAGCAATATGCCGATCAGCTCCTATTCAAAGACAGCAGTTTTGCAATCTACCGTGGGGAGCATCTAGCCATCATCGGCGACAATGGTACCGGAAAATCAACCTTACTCACATTACTTCTCGGTGAGGAGCTTCCTAGCGGCGGCACTATCAAGCGCGGCAGCAGCTTACAAATCGGCTATTTGCCCCAACAGCTACAGTTTGCCGATACTGAGAGCCGCTTGTTGGCCTACGTACAGACGTTGACAGGAAACGAAGAGGCTGCTCGTCGGCAATTGGCCAAAAGTGGGTTTTATCAAAGTGATGTGGCCAAACGAATCAAAGATTTATCTGGTGGTGAAAAAATCCGTTTGGCGTTACTGAAACTCTTTTTAGAAAAAATCAACGTCCTGATTTTGGATGAACCAACCAATCACCTCGACAGCTATGCCCGAGAAGAAATTGAAGAAATGCTGCAAGATTATCAAGGGACCCTGCTGGCAGTCAGCCATGACCGCTACTTTTTGCAGCAGCACTTCCAAGAAGCCCTGGTCATTGCACAGCAGCAGATCACACGCCAGCCACTAAGCCCATTGATTGACTAAGACATTGATTCGCAACAAAAAAAACTTGATTTTCCTACAGTAAGCATGGGTTGTTCAATCCATGCATAGGCGGAAAATCAAGTTTTTATTTTTTGATCAATGAATGTTGCCGATCAAGTTGCGGATCGGTTTTCTAGCTAAATACAAGATGATGCCGACAACAACGGCTACTCCGCCGACGATGCCATAGTACATCCCTTCTGTTTGTGGTGTATAGAACCGAGCGATTTGCGCATTGATGGCTTGTGAAGAAGCGTCTGCTAACAACCAAATCGCCAAGGTTTGTGCTTCGAAAGCTTTCGGCGCTAGTTTGGTCGTCACCGACAAGCCCACCGGTGAAAGACACATTTCCCCTGCAATCATGATGAAGAAGCTCAATACCAACCATAATGGGCTGACCCGTTCTTCTACTCCAAACAAGAGGCTTGGCAGCATTAGCAATAGAAAGGACAAACCGGCTAAGACTAAACCGATGGCAAACTTCACTTCTGTCCGTGGCTGACGAGAGCCTAGTTTGGTCCACAACCAGACAAAGACAGGTGTCAGTAAGACGACAAAAAGTGGATTTAAGGTTTGATACAAACTTGCTGGAATATTGATGCCGAATAACGTTGATTGCGTACGGTCAGCAGCAAACAATGCCAAGATCGATGAGCCTTGTTCTTCTAAGGACCAAAAGACGATCGCTGACAAGAACAGCGGAATGTAGGCCAACACTTTTTTCTTTTCATCTGGTGTGACATCTTTCGAACGCAGCATTTTGGTAAAGTAGTAGATCGGCAAGAAAATACCTAAAACACTGATGAAGTTGATGAAGAAATCAACCGTCAGATGGCCTGTTGCAGCAGCTGCGCCAAATAACACTGCCAATGCGAGAAGAACTAGAACGACTGCTCGGAAGAAGGTTTTCTTTTCGGCTGCCGATAAGGGATTCGTTGGCGCGATCGCTACACTTTTCAACGTGGTTTTTCCTTGCACATAATACTGCACCAAACCGATAAACATCCCGATAGCAGCAATCGAAAAGCCTAAGTGGTAGTTGACCTCTTGTCCTAAGATCCCGACGATGATCGGTGCTAACAAGCCACCGATATTGATCCCCATGTAGAAAATTGAGAAACCAGCATCCCGACGGATATCGTCTTTGCTGTACAAATGCCCCACCATACCCGACACGTTGGATTTCAAGAGTCCGGTTCCGATGACGATCAGCATCATGGACACAAACAACGCTGGAATCCCTAAAGGTGTTGCCAAGACGATGTGTCCTAACATGATCAAGATCCCACCATAAAAGACGGATTTATTTGATCCTAAAAGACGGTCCGAGATCCAACCGCCAACAATACTTGACATATACACTAAGGAACCGTAAATCGACATGATCGCCACAGCCGTTCCTTTTGGCAACCCTAAGCCGCCGTTGGCAACTGCATCGTACATGAAGTACACCAAAATCGCCCGCATACCATAATAACTGAATCGTTCCCACATTTCCGTGAAGAATAACGTCGACAGCCCTCGCGGCTGACCTAAGAATGTTTTTTCTTTTTCCATATGTAATGGCCCCTTATAAAAATTAATGAAAATAAAATAGCGGAATTTTTCTGAAAATTCACAAATGCCAGTTTATTCCCATTTGGCAACTTTTACAAGGGTATTTCCCTGAGAACATCTTGTAAAAAAGGAAGGAAATTTAAATTCAAATGAAAGCAAAATGAGAAGCCCTCCACCTAGGTGCAGTATGAGCCAATTTTCATATGTATAATTATTAAATTTTCTGTTTAAAAAATTAGAAAATGGTCTTCACCAATTTTTCTCTCTAGTCCCGTTTTGCGGACTTTCCTACAAAAAAACACATGCAAGCATTTCTCTTGCATGTGTTTCAGCTTCTATTCTAAGAAATGTTTTCGCTTAGCCGCGTAAACGTTCCACATCACGAGCGATCATTAATTCTTCATCTGTTGGGATCAAAAGTACTTTGACTTTTGACTCTTCAGTTGAGATCACTAATTCTTCGCCGCGTTTTGCATTTTGATCGGCATCTAATTCGCAACCAAACCAAGTCATACCTTTGATAACTTCGCTGCGGACGTGGGCATCATTTTCACCGATACCAGCAGTAAAGACGATCGCATCGACACCGTTCATGGTCGTTACATAGCCACCGATGTATTTACGGATGCGGTCAGTAAAGACGTCATAAGCAACTTTGACTTCTTCTTTGTCGTAGTTTGCTTCTAGATCGCGCATGTCGCTGGAAATACCAGTTAAGCCTAATAAACCAGATTTTTTGTTTAAAACATCCACCATTTCATCGATGTTCAAATCTAATTTTTCCATTAAGTAAGGCAAAACAGCAGGATCGATGTCACCAGAACGTGTTCCCATCGTTACACCAGCTAACGGCGTGAAGCCCATTGATGTATCTACTGATTTTCCGCCGTCAACTGCAGTGATCGACGCACCGTTCCCTAGATGGCAAGTGATGATTTTTAATTCTTCGATTGGTTTGCCTAACATTTCTGCCGCACGCTCAGAAACATAACGGTGGCTTGTACCGTGGAAGCCGTATTTACGTACTTTAAACTCGTTATAGTACTCTAATGGCAAGCTGTATAGGTAATTGTGTTTTGGCATCGTTGCATGGAAAGAAGTATCAAAAACAGCGACACTGATGATTTCAGGCAAGATTTTTTTGAAAGCAGTGATCCCCATCAAGTTTGCTGGGTTGTGTAATGGCGCAAATTCAGCCAATGCTTGGATGCGTTCCATCACTTCGTCTGTGATCACAACTGAATCAGGGAAATCTTCTCCGCCGTGAACGACGCGGTGACCGACGCCAGTGATTTCATCATAAGCACCTAAAATGTTTAATTCGATCAGTTGATCCAATAACATTTTTACAGCTACTTCGTGATCGTTGATATCGATGATTTGTTCGAATTTTTGATCTTCCCCATATTTGATGGTAAAGATAGAATCTTTCAAACCGATTCGTTCAACGATTCCTTTAGCGACAACTGTTTCCTCTGGCATTTGATATAATTGCCATTTTAAACTTGAACTTCCAGCATTGATTGCGATTGTTTTTGACATGATGATCTCCTTATCCGAATTATATTACAGATTTGCTGCTTTCCAAGCCGCAAATTGTTCAAAAAGTTTTGTGATGTTCTTTGGTTCTTTCAGTGAGGCTAGCTTGACCAGCAAGACTTCTTCTGCTTGTTTGCTTGTCCCTCCGTGGTTTTGTAAAAGCAATATACTTTTACGTGAATGTTCATTTTTAAAGAGTTCTTCAGGAAGCTGAATCATTCCTTGCAAATAAACCTTTTCTTTCAGCCATTTTTTCAAAAATTCACTCTGTTCCGTTTCCAAGAAATTGCTTGGTAGTAAGAACAAACCGTAACCGCCAGCTTTGACATAGTTCATCGCTTGTTCCATCAACAAATGATGGGCGTAACTGTGTCCTTCTGGAGCCGCCGTAATAAAGCTGCGGGCTTTGTCATCTTGTGGGTAATAGCCCACCGGTAGATCGCTGATCGCCAGATCCATCGGTTCGATCAAAAGCTCTTGCAAGCCATCTTGATGGAACAAATGCAAGGGCGCTTTGGTCCATTCGCCAGTTGCAGCTGCGATCGCCAACAAGGTTTCGTCAATATCCACACCGGTTCCTTCTACTGGACGCTTGGCTAATTGCAGATTCAGCAAGACTGTCAATAAGAGATTCCCCATGCCTACCGATAAATCAAGAAGTTTCACTGGTTGATCGGCACTACTCAACTGCTCGATCAAATAGACGAATAAAAACCCAAGACTATCTGGTGTCAGTTGGTGATTGGCCTGCAGGCGCTCCGTTTGGCTGCCTTTCAACAAAACCAACTGCGCAAGCTTGCGTTTTTCTTCTGCCGATAGTTCCATTGCTCGAATTTCTTGATAGATGGTTTCTAAACGAGCAGCAGTTGCTTCATCTGGTACCCCATCGATCACGCGAACTTGGTATTGATCAACAAAATTTTCGATCGTCTCTACGTAAGCATCAAAAAAAGACGTTTCCAATGCGTTTTGAAGCAGTTGGATCGCTTCAACGGTCAAATGAAAAGACGTTTCCATTTTTTCTGCGGACATCTTGCACCTCTTTTCAAAACTATAACAACATATATACCTGTTTAATTTTAGCCGATTCATCCAAAATAATCAATCGCTTTCGTTTAGAATAATTTGTGAAGCTGTAAACATTCTTTTTCTATTTCTGTATGAAAAAGGATGGTCGAAACAACCATCCTTTTCCTGTACTATTCTTCTTGGTCATCTGTGTCTATTTCAGGCTGCTCTTCAGGCAACAAAAAGGTAAAAGTAAATCGCCGACTTTTGACATAGCATTCGATCTGTAAGCTCTGTCCTTGCCGTTCATAAGTCAACTTTCCTACATTATAAAACCGTGTCCCTCGATCTTCCAACTCGTTTTGCAAGAATTCCGCATGGAAAAGTTCACTCATAATACGGGCTTCATAGGTTTCAATGGTTTTTGTATAAAAAAGGGCTGTTGTGCGGCTGTTTTCTAACACCAGCAATAACATCAAGCTCAACAGCTGCACAAACAACAATGCTGTGAGTAAAATACCGCCTTTATGCCGCCTCTTGTGAGTGTATTTTCCATTGTCCAATTTTCTGGTCTCCATTCTCAAAGGAAACGGTAAAGCGGATCGCTGCGCCAATTTTCTCAAAAGACACATCTGCCACTTCTGTCAACAACGGTTGATAGCCATTGTTGTCCCGTTTCCGCAACACGCGGTTGATGCGATCGATCGTTACCGAATTGTTTTGACTGCTTCGCAAATATAGCGTGTTCTCGCTGACTGATAGATAGACACAGGTACTTAATTCCCGTTCCAACTGAAACAAAAAAACATGCCATTCTTGATCTTTGCGAGCCATGATCTGCTGATTGACCGGTGCGAGGTGCTTGACGATCCCGCTGATCATCAATAAGCAGATCGCCAATACCCATAAAGACAACAGACACTCCAACAAAGTAAAGCCTTTACTCTTCATACACAATCTCCCAGAGCTGTTCGCCACTTTGGATGCGTGCCTGTTGATGCTGCGCTGCTTGCCAAAAGCGAACTTGATAGACCGTCTGACGCTGCGTCGTGTAGGTAATGGTTGACGCATCAAAGGAGTGGTTCTGGACTTCTTCATACAGCACCCGCAGCATTTGGGCTTTTTCCTGCAATGCCGCACTTTGCGTCAGTGAAGCGGTCTGCATCGCTAAAAACAATAACACACAGGTTGCCAACACCCCAAAGCCAATCAGGCTTTCTGCTAAGATGAACCCGCTATTCAACGATTTTTTCATAGCGTCCGCTCCCAAATAAAAACTTATAGCTGATGGTTTGCTTTTTCTCCTGCCAATAGAAAACGATCCTTCGCAGACTGCTATTGTTGCCGGACTGACTACTAAAAAGAATATCGGGAAACGCCTGCATCGCTAGTTGAGGAGGGACTTCGATCTTGGTGACCGGCTCAGTTGCAGCGCCATAAAATGAAACAGTTGGCGTTGGCGCTGCTTGATAAACGGCTCGGGTTTGTGTGTTATCGATGATGGCCGATTGCTGTATGGTATAGAGGCCTTTTTCTAAGCGTGCACAAAAGCCTAAGACTTCAGCAGATCGTTGATAGTACTCGATGGCCACGACGGGAAAAAAGAGAAACATACTACTGACCATGAGGACCAAAAGGCTTTCTATTAAAGTAAAACCAGCAAAAGAGCAACGTCGACAGCCCTTAGTCCCCTTGCTCATAAATCGCATATTGCTCCTCAGATACATACCCTTCAGCGATCAATTCTTCTCTGGAGGGCTCCCGATTTTCATTCAGACGAAAGAGTTCGATCTGGGTTTCCACCACTTTCACGATGGCCGCATTTCCTTTCTCATCAATGATTCCTCTTTGCTTGGCAAGATTTGGGACAAACAACAAAACCAAAATACTGATCACTAATAAAACAACCAACATTTCAACCAATGTAAAGCCTTTTTTGACACGCCAAATCCCCTGCTTGCGAGAAGATGCGACTTTCTTTTCTATCATTCGATCACTCCTTGGATATTTCCATAGATTGGTAAAAACATAGCGGCATAGATCCCAACGATCATTAAAGCAACCAACAAAAAAATCAGAGGCTGAACCCAGTGAATAGCTTTTTCGATTCGTTGAAACAAGCGATCCATCAATAATTGACTGTATAAAAAAAGCTCTTCTCCTAACTTTCCCCGTACTTCTCCTTGAAAGACGATCAAAGAAAATTCTGGTGTGAGAAACGAGAAATGACGAAGTTTTTCTGGGAGTTCTCCGCCAAGTGTCAAGGTCACTCGCAACTCTCGCGCTAATTCTTGGATCAAGGTAGCTTTATTGGTGTGCTCCATACACTCAATGATCTGTTGGATATCTAACCCTTGCTGAAACAACTTGCCCCATTCCAATGCGAAAAAACTCGTGTGATAACTCGTGTACAATGCTCCGAACAATGGCAGGTGGCTGAAGAATACAGCTTTTTGCAAGGCAGTGCGGCGGGCAAATACCCAGCGGCTGATCACAAAAAGCAGCACACTTACCAACAAGAAGAGGATAAGTACTGCTGGTGCCCAAGTGATGGCGCGAATGCCCCAATGACCTTCGTCGATCATGCCAGAGGCTAACAATTGAGGCATTAAAAAGCGATGCATGCCAAAGAGAGCCGCCACTAAAAAGACCAGTAGCAAAAGCGGATAGGCCGCTACTTTGTACAGCAGCTGTTTTTGCTTGTTGACCAATTTGTGGTAGTCGACCATCCGCCGCAAGGTCGTCGTGAGATTCCCATGACTTTCTGCTAAATAAAGCTGATTTTTTTCGGTAGCCGATAAAGACAACGGCGCTACTGCTGCTGCCAAGCTTTGCCCTTGGGCAAGATGGGCAATCAGCTGTTCGATCACAGGTTCAGAAAACTGGCGACTGCGCAGCAACACTTGGAGGCTTTCTTGTAGGGAAAAGCCACTCTCCAATAACACCGTGAAGGTGACCAAGAGGGCTTCAGTTGCACGGCGTGGTAGCTGGGGCTTCTTTTTCATAAACTTCATCGGTGATCCACCCACTTTCTTTCACTCGTTTTAATACGTGCTGCCACTGTTTTTCCACTTGCCCCTCATAAAAGTGATACGCCAGCAATCCATGGGGTTCGTTGACTTCATTCGGCAACAATCGCTGATAAACGATCCCTTGCAACGCGTGCGCCAGAAGATCGTCTGCCCCTAGCAATTCCAGCAGCCGTGTCTTGGTTTCTGCTACGCCTCGTGCATGGATCGTGGCAAATACTCGGTGACCTGTCAGAGCGGCTCGTACAGCGGCTTGCGCCGTCTCTTTGTTACGGATCTCGCCAATCAAAAGCAGGTCCGGACGATGCCGTAAAGACAAGCGAATCAATTCATCATAGTCTTGTCCGATTTTCAAATTGGTCTGCAGCTGCAAAAAATGCGGCTCTTCAATCTCCACAGGATCTTCGATGGTAATGACTTGTCCCTTGGTTGCCCGTGCTAATTGATACATGAGGGTCGATTTTCCTGAGCCAGTGGGACCAGAAAATAAATATAGGCCTCTTTGTTTGGTTGTCTGTTGGATCTGCTGGACGTCTTCTGCAAAAAAATAGCGCAGATGCTCCTTGTTCAAAGGATAAAGAAACCGCATCACGAGACTTTCACGCCCTTGATAATCACCCACCGTTGAGACGCGCAACCGCTGTAGCTGATCGCCTAACAGATAGCTGACTGCGCCTAACTGAGCTTTGCGCCGTTCTCCCACCTCCATTCCTCCTAAAAATTTGAAGCGGGTGATCAGCTGCTGAGCTTCTTCGTTGGTCAGTACTTGATAGGTCTTTCTGAGATAGCTTTTACTGAAAATCACCTCCATCTGTGTACCGCTAGGCAAAATGGTCAGATCCTGCATGCGTTCTTGTCTTCCATAAAGAATCAACTCGTCTGAGAATGCTCGAATATCCACGACTTATCCCTCCTAAAAAGAAATACGCAAACGCTTTGAGAATAGAAAAAAAAGATGAAGCAAATTTGCTTCATCTTTCATCATTCGTTTATTTCTGTGGTTCTTTTGCCACAAATTGGGCTTCCACCCGATAGATCCGCTGCCCGCGGCTTGAGAATTTTTCTTCATATTCCGTCATGATATTGTTCTCAAAGGAACTGTTATGCAAGTCCAACCAAACTTGTTTGATAATCATGCCGTATTGAGAAAAGCTCGCTAAGGAATACTCAAACAATCCTTGGTTATCCGTTTTGAAATGGATCTCGCCGTTGGGACGTAAAATCTGCTCGTCGACTGCTAAAAAGGCTTTGGAAGTCAAACGGCGCTTCTCATGCTTCTTCTTAGGCCATGGATCAGAAAAATTCAAATAGATCTGGTCTACTTCATTGTCTGCAAAATAGTTGGTCAATGCGGAACCATCGACATGCAGCAGTTGCAAGTTCGGGATCTCCTGCTCGATCATTTTATCTAATGCGATCGAAACGACACTAATCTGCATTTCCACACCAATATAATTGATCTCGGGATGAGCTTTCGCCATTTCCGTAATAAATTGGCCTTTTCCCATTCCAATTTCGATATGCAGCGGGTGATCATTGCCAAAGCGTTCATGCCAACGCCCTTTCCATTCAGTAGGCTCTGCCACAACGTATTCTGGATGAGCGTCAATCAGCTCTTTTGCACCTGCACGTTTTCTTACTCTCATGTTTCTTCCTTTCCGAAAAAACAAGATGGAACCAAATTGCCTCGCTCCATCTTCTCTTCATTCGCTATAAATTCGTTTTAATTGTAAAATCTCTGCATTCATGGCTTTGTAATCGCCTCGCAGATAATATTTTTTGACCTCTTGCAGCATACTCAACAATGCGTACCAATAAATCTTTTCGATCACTTCGCTGCTGCTGTGGATACCATAGCGCACGAGCCAATGAGACCAGCCAGATAATGGCACATAGTGACCTAAAATAGTGCCGATATCGATTGCCGGATCTGCAAACATCACGGAATCCCAATCGACTAAATACAAATAGTTTTGACAAACTAGCCAATTTCGATAATTGACATCGCCATGGACGACCGCGGCTTTCTGCTCGTCAAAAGCTGGAATATTGGTTTTTAAATACTCGGTGACCAAATGAATAAAACGGTTTTGGGCGACCGCAGAAGGCAGCTGATCCTGATAATCCATCAGCATCTGTTCAGGCGATCTGACTTGTCCGCCGATTTTGCTTAGCATCTGTGCCAACGTTTTTGAATGATGCAAGTGATACAACACATCAATGACATCATTTCTTTGGCCGATTTCATCGGGATCTAAGACCCGTCCATCCAGCCATTCTTGTGCGGAGAGCGTATCCCCATTTCCCGTCCGTTTCGTCCAGACGAGTTTGGGTGCAATGCCCTCTTTAGAGAGTGCCGCAAGCATCGGGGTCGTATTTCGTTTGATAAAGACTTTGTCGTTGTCCTTGAGCCCGATATAGGCTTTCCCGGTGTCGCCTTTGATTGGCCGCATACGCCAATCTTGATCCAAGCGAATATCCATCCTAGCTTCTCTCCTTATTTCGCAGTACCTCTTATTCTAGCTTCCTAATGGGTCGCCGTCAAGCGCATATGCGTTCGCTTTTTGTAAGAGAGGCCACTTGTGGATCAGGCGTGCATTTTCTTTAATCGCCCTGGCAAGTAGATGCCTAAAAAAAGACCCGCAAACCCTAAGAAGCCAAGAAACGCGATACCGCCTTGCCAAACAAAAGGCAAGCGCAAGCAACAGATCACGCCGAAAAGAACTGCGGTCACCAGTAAGAGTGCCCCAAGAATTTTTTTGATCGCTGCGGCTTTTTGTTTTTCTGGCACGGGATACAGATGTGTCAAAACCATGTATTGAAACTCATTGATCAAAGGAATCAGTTGGAAACCGATCAGATAAAGAAACAAGCAGCCGATCAGCAGACTGATCCAAAGCTCATCGACAAAGAATAAGACGAACCCACCAATCAAAGTCAAACGGACATAAAGCCCGCCATATTGCCCCCCACGGATCACTCGGCGCAAGTAAAGATAGAGGTACGTATTGCTGTGCACTGGTTTGATCTTTGCCAGCAGCCAGTCGAGGTATTTGCGCCGTTTGGCTTCCGTCGTGATTTGGGGAACATCTGTAAATAAGTTGATAAACCGATAGATACGCATTAAGCGCGACTGTTCGGCTTGGATCATATAGTCCCAATCCAAAAGCTGGCTATTGGCTTTCAGTCCAAAGAGGAACCAGATTGCTTGGAAGATGCTGATCCCCAACCCTAGCCAAGGTGCTACATAAATACTGGCAAGTGTGGCAGCTAACGCACTTGCGAACCAGATGCCTCGCTGCTGTTTGACTTGCTGCTGAGTTTCTTGATACAAACGAATCCGTTGTAGTGAAAGATCCCCCAGTTTTAAGAGCCACATCATCCCTAAAAAGTATGGGAATGAGGCAAAGGTGCTGTTTGCTGTGACCACGACCAAAGGCATCGTTGCCCCTACGGTTAAAAATAAAACCCCAAAGGGCAGCCAGAGGGAATAACGTAACGCTTGGCTGAGATAACTTGTCATTTGTCCTTCTTTGGCTAACAGAAAAATCAAATCTGCCGGTTTCGTCAGTGTCGCTAAGCGTCCCAGCGGTAAAACAAAGAGCCAAACAGCGACCACGATGATGCCGCCTAATGGAAACGGCCGCGGCAATGTTTTTAGCAATTCAGAATAATAGAGCCCCAGACCTCCGACTAAGAAGGTGCTGATCAAAGCAAAATGATCATTGAAGACATAGCGCAAATAGCGTGTCATCTGTTTTTGATGCCGCTGTAAGCGTTGCGAGAAAAACTGCTTCATGCTTGACTCTCCTTTGTCAGTGCGAGGTACAGATCATCAAGGGAGGCTTCTGGTGCTTGAAATTGGCTTCTTAGTTCCGCCAATGTCCCTTGTGCGCGGATCTCACCGTTATGCAAGAGGATGAATTTGTCACAATACTTCTCTGCGGTTGCTAAAATGTGGGTGGACATCAAAATAGATGCCCCGGTTTGTTTCATCTCATTCATCAGTTCCAATAACGCATTGATCGCTAAAGGATCTAATCCTAGAAAGGGTTCATCAATGATGTAGACACTCGGCTCAATCAAAAAGGCACACAGTACCATAACTTTTTGTTTCATCCCTTTTGAAAAGTTTGCCGGGAACCAATCGAGTTTGTTTTCTAAGCGAAAGGTTTTTAGCAGGCGTTCTGCTCGCTTCATGGCTTCTTCTTGTGGAAGATCGTAGGCCATCGCCGTCACTTCAATGTGCTCTCTTAAGGTCAATTCTTCATATAAAGAAGGGGTTTCGGGGATATACCCGATTTGTTTGCGGTATTGCTCTGGGTTTTCTTTAAGGGTCAAGCCATCGATCGTGATGGTGCCGCTATGAGGTTGCAGTAAACCGATGATTTCTTTGATCGTCGTACTCTTCCCTGCCCCGTTCAAGCCGATCAAGCCAACGAGCTCCCCATCGCCGATCGTAAAATCAATATTTTTTAAGACTGGCAGCTGATTGTAGCCGCCTGTCACGTTTGCTACTTGTAAAGTCATTTTTTCCCTCCGATTCGCCTGATTATGGCTCTTTGTCAACGTAGGCTCTTTTTGTTCAATTCAGTCAGCTGGCAAAACAGTTGTTTATTTTTCTTTATTCGTGACTTGCAGGATAAATTCATTTTCTCCCACTGTAATGATTTCTTGCGCTAGTTCTTGGCTGCCAAAGCGCTCTTGCCACGTTTGTGCTTCGCTGGCTGGAAAGACGACCATTTGGATGGCACCAGCGGCAAGACGGGTGGTAAAGGCTTGGACAGCGGCTGGTTCGGCATAAGAAACCAGGCTGATCCGCAGCTCTTCTTTTTGATACCCTTGATCTATTGCCCATGCTTCAACGGCTGCTTCCAATTCACTTTGCACCGCAGGGTCCATTGCTGTTTCAGTGACAATGGCGGCATTGACTACTTCTTCTTGCGGACGTGTCAGAGAATAAGTGATTGAACCAGCAAACACCACAAACAGCGTGATCGCGATCAACCACTCTTTATAGGCATAGGCTAAGTAGCGAAGCTTCGCTGAAGTCGTTGTTTTTTTCTGTAAGGTTTCTTTAATGATCGGTTTCATAGGTTCCTTCTTTCCAAATGATTTCTGATATTAAGTCTAGGGTTGTTGGAATCTAAATGCAAGCGTTTCTCGCTTGCTTTTCGCATTTCTTTAAAAAAGCGCCTTTGTTGAAGGAACAGTTGCCTTGTTCCGACTTTTTCAAAGAGGAAACCAGACGAAAAAAAGCAAAATATGGTAAAGTAGAGGTAATAGATCAAGGAGGTTTTTTACAATGGAAAATTGTATTTTTTGTAAAATCAATAATCGTGAGATTCCTAGCTACAAAGTCTACGAGGATGAGCAAGTCTATGCCTTTTTAGATATTTCCCAAGTCACCCCTGGTCATACATTGGTCATTCCCAAAACGCATGTGACGGATATTTTCGAGTACGATGAAACGTTGGCAGCAGCGGTTTTTGCCCGTATCCCTAAGATTGCTCGGGCGATCGAAAAAGCATTCCCTGAGATCGAAGGCTTAAATATCATCAACAACAATAAAGAATTGGCGTACCAATCCGTCTTCCATTCCCATGTCCATTTGATTCCTCGCTACAGCAAAGACGATGATTTCAAGATCCATTTTGGCAATCATGCAGAGAATTACACGGGGGAAGAGCTGGCGGCAATCGCCGAAAAAATTGGAAAGCAGGTGAACTAAATGATCGGTAATTTTCTTAAAGGACTTTTGTTCGGTTCCATCGCCGGCGGCTTAGGCGGTTTGCTTTTTGCACCAAAAAGCGGCAATGAAACCCGTGAAGAATTGATTCGCTATTTAGATGACACGACAGAAGCGACCTTAGAATTCAATGACAGTGTCAAACAGCTCAAAGATGCTGTGATGGTAACCCGCAAAACGATCGACGAAACGATCCCAGTTGTGACCGAATCTTTCACGAAAGATTTGGAAGCCTTCAAATTCCAAGCACAACCGCGCCTTGCTCGGATAAAAACCCAAATGGAACAATTGAATCAGCACATCACGACGATTCAAGCCCAAAGCGCCGAGGATGACAAACAAATCGAAAATTTGTAGTTTTTATGAATTTTGTTTGAAACATCCGCTGTTTTCTTTCCAACCATTTCTAGAAGTGGTATAGTAGGTGCAGTGATTATTATGAATCTTTTTAGAATTAGGAGTGCTTAAACGAATGAAGAAAAAATTAATTTTAGTAGCAGTCAGTGCAATGAGTCTTTTTGCATTAGCGGCTTGTGGTAACTCAAGTGAGGAAATCGCAACAATGAAGGGCGGTAAAATCACTGTTCAAGATTTTTATGACCAAGCAAAAACAAGTTCAGAAAATCAACAAGCGTTGCGTCAAATGATCGTCTTAAAAGTGTTTGATGAAAAATACGGTGATGACGTAACAGAAGAAATGATCGACGAACAATTCAATAATGTGGCTGAACAATATGGCGGCAGTGATTCCTTTGAATCAACATTGACTGCCTCTGGTTATACGGTGAAATCTTACCGTGCAGAATTGAAACAACAACTTGCGTTACGTGAAGGCTTAAAAGCCAACATGGATATCACTGATGAAGACATGAAAACTGCTTGGGATTCTTTCCACCCTGAAGTAGAAGCACAAATCATCAAAGTAGCAAGTGAAGATGATGCCAAAGACGTCTTAGAAGAAGCGAAAAAAGATGATGCAGACTTTGGCGAAATCGCTAAAGAAAAATCAACGGATGCGGCAACAAAAGAAGATGGCGGAACGATCAAATTCGATTCTACTTCATCAGCTGTACCAAGTGAAGTAAAAACAGCCGCTTTTGACTTAAAAGATGGTGAAATCTCTGAAGTGATCTCTGCAACCAACACGTCAACTTACACGACGGAATACTATATTGTGAAAATGGTGAAAAACCAAGACAAAGGCAACGATATGGATAAATACAAAGATGAATTGACTGAAATTGCTCAAAACACTTTGTTGAATGATTCAACCTTTATGGCAGCAACGATCGGTCAAGAATTGCAAGCAGCTAATGTGAAAATGAAAGACTCTGACTTAGCAGACTTGCTTTCTGATTACATCACAGCGGCCGAAACAGAAGATTCAACTGCTGACTCTTCTGCTAACGATGCAACGGACAGCTCAGCGGCAGATTCTTCTGCTACTGATGCAACCGATGATTCTACTGCAACGAGTGAAAGTGCTACAGATTCTTCTGCTGAATAAACGAAAAAAGAAGTGCCGTCGTAGCGGCGCTTCTTTTTTTATGCTAATTAGGTTAATATTGCCGATTCAGCTACTTTTTCCAACATCTGAAAAACCACGCTAAGCAAGCCTAGCGTGGTTTTTGTTCTTTCCGTCATTCACTTTGGTTGATCGTGCTACAAGGTCACGGCTACACTTCTTTCGGTACATAAAAACTCCGATTGTCCATGCCAAAAATTCGGTCTGTGTATTGACCTGGTTCCGTTAAACGAATCGACGTCAGCATCATTTGCATGGAAGCATCCAAATTATCGATCTGATGGAGGATCTCCGCTTCCATTATGCGGGGGCGAACAGGTGACCCATATTCTAATAAGCCATGGTGGGCTAAAACCATATGCCGCAAAACAACGATATCTTCTTCTTTGTCATCAAATTTCAAAGCCATACAGGCTTGCGTGATTTCTTCATCCACTAAGACCAAATGCCCTACTAGATTCCCCGCCAAGGTATACTCTGTCGTCATCGGACCTGTCAACTCGATCACTTTTCCTAAATCATGCAAAATGATACCCGCATACAGTAGTGAAGCATTCAATTCAGGATACTCTTTGACGATTGCTTTTCCTAACCGCAGCATAGTGGTCGTATGATACGCCAATCCACTAGCGAAGGCATGGTGATTGCGCTTCGCAGCTGGAAAGTCAAAGAATTCCTTTTTATACTTGTTCAGTAAGAAACGGACGATCCGATTCCAGTGAGGATTCGTGATCTCAAACAAGGTTTGACTGATTTCTTCTTCCATCTCTTCTTTTCGCAAGGGTGCTTTTTCCATGTATTGGCTTGGTTCATGGGGCTCTTCCGGTTTCGCTAAACGCAAATGCATGATTTTAACTTGCGGATTGCCTTGGTAGACCTCCCGTTTTCCATCTAGCAGTACTACTTTCCCGGGTTCAAAACGGGCGATTTCTTCATCTGATGCATCCCAGAACTTTCCGTCGATCGTGCCGGATGTATCTTGAAAGGTGAAGGCAATAAATTTTTTGCCGTTTTTCGCGATCCGCACATCGGCATTCTTGATCAGCAAGAAAAGTTGAAACGTTTCATCAACAGTTAATTCACGAATTTTTTTCATGGGCTTATTTGGCCGATCAGCCAAATCTTTCACTTCCTTTACTCAGATCCTGGATAGGCTGCTGGTACTTCTGATAATAGCTTACCATTTCTTGGTCAGAAGACAAACAAATTACTTGATAACTTTGCCCAAACTCTTTTAACAGTGCGGCAAAGCGTTCCTTACGAACACTGTCATAATGCAACCAACCATCATCAATAATGATTGGACACAATGGGTGATTTTTTTGCAGCGCTAGATAACCGAAGCGTAACGCCATGATTAACTGATCCTTCGTGCCTGTGGACAGGTCGATGATCGAAAACGTCTCGCTGGCATTTGCCGCTACCAACAAGCCATTTTCCAAAAGAATCTTTTGATAACGTCCGTTTGAAAGCTGTTCAAAATAGGTTGAAGCAGCCGACAATAGCTGCGGCAATTGCTGTTCTGACAACTCGGTCGTAACATCCGTTAAAATCGAAGCCGCCAACTGACGACTCCCCCATGCCACAGCAAGTTCTTCAATGACCGCCTTTAGCTCACTTTCTTCTTGATAAAGCTGATTCAAGGTGCCATTTTTTTGACTAGCTGCTGCTTCTAATTCCAAACGCTGTTTTTGCTCCGTCAACTGCTGTATTTGTGCCTGAAGCTGTGTTTGCTGCTGCTTGATCTGGTCTTTTTGCTGCAGCAATTCTGCTTGCGTCACTGGTTCAGGATAAATCGGTGTTAACATCACCGCCAATTCTTCTGCTCGCTGCTGCGTGCGTTGCGCCGCTTCCCATTGCTTCAACCAGAGGCTGATTTCTGCAGGGTGATCTAAGCCTTGTTGCTGTAAGAGATCACTGGCCTGGGAAAGCAGCTGGTCGCGTTCATTGCGGGTGCGGGTCAACTGTTGGGCCAGCAGCGTGCTAGGTTGTTGCAGTCGTGAAAGCTTGATTGTTTGCATCTCTTCATTAAACCTCTGCAAGATCGCTGCTTTTTCTAACAAGGTTTTGTTTTGCAACGGCAGCCACTCAGCATAAGGTCGGAACTGCTCGTCAAAGGGTGCCAGTTCTTCTGCGACGGCTTGCCGTTCTTGATAGGCTTGTTTGCGCTGCTGTGAGTAGGCTTGATAGCTAGCAACATCTTCATCATAGGCTAATAAATACGACTGCCAGCTTTCCACCGGCAAATTACCAAAAAAGGGTGTCAGGGCTTGGTGGGCACGATCGATCTGCTGCTGCTTTTGCTGCTGTTCATTTCCCAGCTGCGCCAACTCTTCTCCCAGCAGATCCAGCTGCATGAGAACCGTCTGCCATTCCTGTTTGATGCCTTGCTGTTTGTTTGGCGCTGCTTTCATCAACGGCAAAACACTGCCAATGATCGCTGCGATCCCTACACCTAGAGCAAGCCAGCGCCACGGACTCGGCAAAAAGATACCGATCACTACTAGCAGCCCACCGACGATCCCTAGCGGCCATAGCGGGCGAGAAACCGGCTTGCGGCCAATCAATTGAGGATGCTGCTGTTCTAAGCGAGCTGCGTTGGCTTGCAAAGGCTGCGCTTTTTCTTCTAAACGCATCATGCGCTTTTCGAGCTCTTCTAACTGCACACGTTCTTGTAGTAAACGTGTGGTTTGTTCATGGATCGAAGCCGTTACTAGCGGCGGCGATTCTCTGCTCCATTGGCGCTTTTCGACCAAGCGATTCAGTTCCGTGATGGCGACGGCTTCTTGATGATTGGCCGCTGCTTCACGATCTGCCAAACGCGCCATCGTCACTTGCTGCTGCAGCAAGTGATTGATTTGGTGCTCGTGATCAAGGTAAAAGAAATACTTATCTGATTCTTTTCCTTGCTCCAACTGATCTAATTCAGCTTCTTTTTTGCGAATTTCTTCCGTCAGCTGCTGATACTGCTGATAAAACTGTTTGATGGCTTGGACTTGCTGAGGATCGGCTAACGTATCTGCTGGTGCCATTTGCTGCCACTCTTCATAAAGCCCCCAATGACTCAGCTGCTGCTGATTTTCCTGATAGGCTTCATTCAATGCTTGAAACTGGTGTCGCAAGTCTTGGATCTGTTCTTGCAACTGGGCGATCTGCTGATACTGCTGTTGGATGCGGCTTTCTTCGCTTTCTTTTTCCGCAATCGTTTTTTGCAGTTTTTCTAATTGTTTTAACGCCTGATTCAAAGGCAGCTTTTGCCCCCGTGGCTTGTATTGCTGCTGATTGATGGTTTCATATTGTGCCACTTGCTGCAGCATTTTTTGACTGCCGCTGATTCCCAGAGAAATCAACGCTTGGTGCAGCTCATTTTCTTCTAGCTTATCGATCTGGGTCAATTGCTCTTGCTGAAAGGTAAAGACATCGAAGAACAATGCTCGATTGAGGGGCTGCAGGTGTTGTGCCAGCCATTGCTCATCGACCGTCTGACCAGCGACATGGACTTTGGCACGACCGCGGTCTACATGCCGATAGCGTTCCACGATCACTTCGCCGAAGGGTTCCAGCGCCAACCATAACTTGCCACCGTAAGCTGCACCGTTTTTGGGGGTATAGTCTTTTTTCTTGGCTGTCTTTTTCGGAAAGCCAAATAAGATGGCGGCAATAAATTGATACAACGTCGATTTTCCGATCTCGTTGTGCCCAAAGAGCAGCTGATTTTGCGGATGAAAGGCAAAGCTTTGTTCATGGTATTTCCCAAAACCGGTAATCTCTGCTTTTAAAATTCTCATGACTGCTCCTCCCATTGAAAGTCGTCTTTCAACAATTGCTTGGCTTGCTGCAAGACTTCTTCTTGAAATGATTCATGGGTGATCCCCCGCTGGATCAGCGGATGCTGCAATAGATCGGACAGTCGGTCCGCAAAGATCTCTGGTGACTCATACATCGCTAAAAACTGCAGCATATAGTCTTGTGGTACCGCCAATGCGATCTTGTCTTCATTGGCTTGCTCGACTTCAAGGGCATAGATTACTTGCAGCGGCTCTGTTTGTGCCAACCGTTCATTGAGGTAGGTCAGCCATTCATTTTTTTCCGCAGCTGGAAACCAATCTGGCGGCAGCTGCTGCACATCGGTCAACACCAGATGCAGCAAGCGCGAACGAGGACTTTTTAAGCGCTCGATGATCGCTGGCAATACGGCATTCGAGGCGGTCACATCCGCTAAGGAGACCACTTGCTTTTGCCAAGCGATTTCCGCGATCTCCAAGCGCTCGATTGTTGGTCCTTGTGGCGATAATTCTGCCAAAATCACCCCAGTCGCCTGCTCTTTCTTGGTCTTTCCTTGAGGCGTACCGGGATAGAGGATCGGTGGTTGCTCTGAGAGCGTCTTAGGTACATGGATGTGCCCCAAGCCCCAATAATCATAGCCTTTTTGCTTCATTTCACTGATTGAAAAGGGGGCATACCGTTCACCGGCTTGATCCCCGTGGTAAAGCCCAATATGGTAATCCACCGCTGCTCTTGCGGGAAATTCTGTTACTTTATTTTCAGCGATCCAAGGATGTTGGTAGCTAAATCCACTGATTGCATAGGTTTCACCGTTTTTCGTTGTTCCTTGTACCGTTTGAACTTCTTCCGATGAAAAGAGAATGACGTTTTCTGGAAAAGCAAACCAATACCGTTGCGGATCATAATAATCATGGTTGCCGAAAATCATATAGACTGGGATCTCTGCTTCTCCCAGTCGTTGCAGTTGGGCAAAAAAGTCATGCTGCACTTTTAGACTCGGCCGTGCTTGATGGAATGTATCCCCAGCCAGCAAAACAAAATCGACCGCTTTTTCTAAAGCAACATCCACCAAATTACGGATGATTTTTTGATTGATAGCAGGGAGTTGGGTCTTCACTTTTTCAGATAACAGATGGACCCCTTCAAATGACCGGTCGATATGCAGGTCTGCACTATGTAAAAATCGCATTTCTTTCTCCCTCCTTAATGCTTCTATCATAACATTTATCAGTCATTTCGTCAGCAAAATACGAAAATTTGTTCGCCTTTTTCATAAAAAAAACCAAAGAAGCGCTTTTGAAACTTCTTTGGAAACGACTCTTGCAGTTGCAGCCGGTTTCTCTGAAGTTTCACTTGCTTCTTTGGTCTTTGTTTGTTGGCGATTACGCTTCGTATAGATCTCTTACAGGACCCATGATGATGCGGTTCAAGTCATTGGCTACTAAACTGAAGGCTTGCTCTTTTTGCATCAAGTCAGAAACGATGCCGTCTTGTTGAATTTTTTGCGATAATTCTTGGGCTTTTTGCGCTTCTTCTTCCGTCATTTCTTCGCCAGCCATCATTTTTTGTTGCAGGCTTTGTTGCAACTCTTGAAACTCTTTGAATAACGCGTACGCTTCTTCATTTGCTTTCAAACGGTCGAAAGAACCTTTCAGATCTTGAAATTGTTCTGACTCCCGTAATTCACGTTCTAATTGATTTGCTGTATCATAAATATTTGCCATTTTGACGCCTCCTCTTTTTTTCTAGTATACCATTCTTCTCAGGTTCTAGACTAGCAGTTGCCTAATTCCTTTAATTTCCACTAATGGAATTCCACAAGCCGCCAAACAATTCTTTCGTTCCTTCTTTGATCTTGCTGCCGAATTCCTTCATACCTTCTTTGGCGCTTTCGGCAAAGTCATCGATGGTTTGTTGCCAATCATTGCTATTTTGTGACGTACTGCTATCAGGATCTGGTACCTCATCGGCTGCCATTAATTTTCCGCCTGTCCAATAAGCGTCTGCAACTTGGAATTGGGTGCCTTGACTATAAGGCAGTAAGCTTTCGGCCTCTGCTTTAAATATTTTCCCAACAACTTGTCCGCTAGTTCCCGTTAAGTAATGATCTTCACTCACATGTTCAAATCCTAGCCAGGTTGACAGAACCATATCAGGAGTATAGCCGACGATCCATTGGTCATTGACCTTAGAAGCATCAAAGTTGGTCTCTGTCGTACCCGTCTTACCGGCGATCGTAAAGCCGTACGGACTAGCACTAACCCCCGTCCCGTTAGAGAAGGTTCCTAGCATCATGCTCGTCATTTTATCAGCGGTCTCTTTAGAAATCACGCGTTTGCCTTGCACAGACGTATTGTCAACGATCACGGCACCAGTTGAATCAACGATTTTGGTGATCAAATGCGGTTTGTAGTAATACCCGCCATTAGCGAAAACGCCATACGCTGCTGCCATCGTCATTGGAGATTCCCCTTTTTCCAAACCACCTAATGCTAAGCCATAATATTTGTCGGATTCGGTCAAGGAAAGACCGAATTCTTGTGCTTTGCTATACCCGCGATCTAAGCCGATCTCATGCAGCAGCCAAACTGCTGGCAGATTCAAACTTTGGGCGAGGGCTTGATACATGACTGCTTCGCCAGCATAGGTCCCGTCAAAGTTTTGAGCATCATAAAAATCAAGAGGCTCGTCTTTCAGGACACTGTCCGGTTCAAACCCAGCTTCTAGGGCAGGGGCGAAGACGCTGATCGGTTTGATCGTGGAACCTGGTGAACGTTTCATTTGCGTGGCAAAATTAAATCCTCTAAAGACGTGCTCACCACGACGACCCACCACCGCTTGCACCCCACCGGTATTCGGATCAAGTGCGACAGAGCCAGATTGCACCATCGTGCCATCAGCGGCATTTTCAGGGAACAAGGCATCGTTTTTATAGGCAGCTTCCATTTGTGCTTGGTAGTTTTGATCCAGGGCTGTATAGATCTTGTAGCCGCGATTCATGACATCATCGGCGTCCAACCCATAGGATTCGGCTTCGTCGATGACCGCATCGAAATAATAAGGATACTTATAGCCAGATTCTGAATTGCCAAATCCATCATAAAGTAAATTGGCTAAGACAACTTGTGATTCTTGGTCAGCAACGGACTGGTCCAACTTGCCGTTATCCACCATCAAACTCAAGACGGTGTCGCGACGGTTCGTGGCGTTTTCCAGATTGTCGATCGGGTTATAGATCGAAGGACCTTTGAGCATCCCCACCAACGTCGCAGCTTCTCCCACGCTTAGTTCAGAAGCATTGACACCGAAATATTTTAGCGAAGCATCTTGAATGCCCCAAACCCCGTTACCGAAATAGGAACTGTTCAAATACATTTCTAAAATCTCATCTTTAGAATATTTCTTCTCGATCTCGATCGCTAAGAAAAGCTCCTTGGCTTTTCGACTAAAGGTTTGATCCAAGGACAGATAGGCATTTTTAGCAAGCTGCTGGGTGATCGTACTTCCCCCACCGCCTTCGGCACTGCGGTTGACCAGCATACGTAGGGCTGCCCGAGCGATCCCTTTGATATCAAACCCGTGGTGATTATAGAAGTTGCGGTCTTCGGTTGAGATCAAGGCGTTGACCACATCACTGGAGATGGCATCAAGAGAAACGTACGTGCCTTTTTGCGAGTACAACTGCCCTGCTTCATCACCATTGGCATCAAAAATCACCGTCGATTCTTTCAGACCTGACTCTAATTCACTGACTTTCGTATTTTTGGCGATATAAAATAAATACCCGCTCATGATTAAGATAGCAACTAAACTAAGTAAAATAAAAATTTTATTTACGTGGTATTTTTTCCAAACCCGCTTGCGCCATTGATGAAATTGCTGCAAATACGGTTTTAACCAGCGCCAAAAGGTCAGCCAACCGGTCTTTATTTTGTGAAGGATGTGTTTCCAATCCATTACTTCACGCTCCTTTGGTTAAGTGTAGCATAAATGACTTTCTTTGTTATACGGCTCTAGACGTAATTTCATTCGAAAAGAATGCTTTATTATTCTAGCATTGAATACTCTGTTTTTTATTGTTTTTTTTATAAGAAAAGCTTAAAGATGCTATAATAGTCGGTAGCGAATAGCAAAGAAAGGACGTTATTATGGAATACACCATGACTTTACCCGAAAATCACCCGCCCATGCCGCTTCGCGATTTGTTGGAACAGGAGTGGCTCGTTCCACGAAAAGTGCGCCATTTTCTGCGCACACGGAAAAATGTGGCCGTCAATCAGCAGCCCGCGATGTTTCATCAAGAAGTTCGTGGGGGTGATCAAATCACTTTGATCATTGAATACAGTGATTACAGCTACCAGCCGATCCAGTTAGGCCAAGCGGACAAAGTCGACGTACTTTTTGAAGATGAACACTTATTGGTGCTGAACAAGCCTGCCGGGGTCAAGACGCACCCAAATCAGCCATTAGAAGCAGATACTCTGTTGAATGATGCAGCTGCTTACCTTGCGCCGAAACAGCAGCAGCCTTATGTGGTCCATCGTCTAGACAAAGAAACCAGCGGTGTGGTTTTATTTGCAAAAAATCCTTTGGTGTTGCCGATCTTGGGCCGAATGCTGGAAAACAAACAGATTTTCCGTCGCTATCAAGCCACTGTTTGGGGGAAACTTACGCAAGATCAAACGATCGCCAAAAAAATCGGTCGTGACCGTCACGATCGTCGCAAGCGGATCATTGACTCCCGCAACGGTCAGTCAGCCGTCACCCATGTAACCATCGCTCACGCCCAACAAAAGACAACCAATGTGTATTGTGTGTTAGAAACTGGTAGGACCCACCAAATTCGCGTCCACCTTGCCAGCATCGGTCATCCAGTCGTTGGCGACCCGCTTTACCAAAACAAACCAGCGCCACGTTTGCTGCTGCATGGCTACGAATTGCATCTAGAGCATCCTTTTACCAAAGAACAGTTAGTGATCATCGCTCAACCGGGCTTGTGGTAAGCAACCAAAAAGCATGACGACTTGAGGAATCCCTCTTGTCAGTCATGCTTTTTGGTTTCAGATGATTTTCTCCATGCTTCTACTTGGTATTTTGGTTTATAGCGGTAAGTAAGCTGCTGGATCAACGAATTCTGACCACAACGTCTTACTCAGTCCAAAGTGCAGATGGACGCCTGTCGAATTTCCAGTCGTCCCCATCGTACCGACTTGGTCGCCGACTGCAACGGTCGCCCCCTTTGAGACACTGACAGCTGTTAAATGAAAATAATACGAGTAAAAGCCATTATCGTGAGCCAAAATCACGTAATTTCCAGTGCTTGGGCCATAGCCAGCATCTTCTACCTGTCCATCACGAGCGGCGACGATTTTCTCCCCCGCTTGACCTGTGAAGTCGATCCCGTCATGCTGCGTCCCTGAAAAACCAGTCGGGTCTGCTCGAGTACCAAAACCGCTGGAGATCGACACGGAGCCAGTGATTGGCAGTGAAAATTCACTGGCTGCCGCTTTCTCCGCTGCTTCTTTGGCTTTTTGTTTCGCTTCTTCAGCTGCTTTTGCTTCTTGCTCCACTTTTTCTTGTAGGTCTTGCACTTGGGCTTGCGTCTGCTGCAGCTGCTCTTGTTGGGACTGCAATTCTTTTTTGGCTGTTGCTAATTGTTCTTCGCTATGTACTAATTGGGCTTGCGTCAAGGTTTGGTACGAAGTGATTCGTTGTTGTTCGGCTTCTTTTTCCGCCAATTGTTGGTTCACTTCCCGTAAAGCCGCTTGTTGTTCACTAAACTTGCGTAGTTGCTGGATCGTGGCTTGCGGTCCATCGACTACCAGACTGCTTTGCGCTTGGCTTCCTTGGTGCTGGGCTTTTTGATCATTTAGTGCAGTGATCTGCGTTTGAACTTCCTTGCTTTCTTCTGCCAGTTGGCTTAATTCTTCCTGATAATCCGCTAATTGACTTTCCAACGCTGTGACTTTCTGTTGGCTGGTGGTGACTTCGTCTTCATAAGAGGCTAGTTCTGTGGTCAAAACCGTCAGTTCCTCGCTGCTCTTGGTTTCAGCAGCATAACTGATAGCTGGCTGGAAAAGCGGCAACGTAAGGGCGAGCAATAAAAAAATCTTTTTCTTCAATGAGGTAACTCCTTCTTTTTTTAGTAGCTTGGCTACTTTAACATGCTTATTCATGAAAAAAAAGAGGGTTTTTCCAACAGTTTAAAGTCTATTGTTGCAAACTTTCATGTAAATCACCTATAAAACGGGCTTTTTTTACAAATATTGCAGCCGAATAACAACTTTCATAAGAATTTCTTTAGCTCGCCGATCGTCTTATCCTCGCTCTTGCAGCTTCGCCAATTCCTCAGGAGTCAATTCCCGATACTCGCCTAATGCCAAATCATCTGGCAGGGACAGGCCTCCCATGCGAATCCGTTTCAAATAAACGACTTCTTTTCCTACTGCATGGACCATCCGTTTGACTTGATGAAACTTGCCTTCATGGAGGATCAGTTTGATTTCGCTGCGCGTTTCGTCTTCATCGACGTTGAGGATCTGCAGTTCAGCCGGCAAGGTCCACTCGCCGTCTAATTTGATGCCTTTGGCAAAGGTTTTTTGATCCTCCGCTGTCATGATTCCCTCGACTTGGGCATAATATTCTTTTTCCACATGCTTCTTAGGCGACAATAATTGATGCGCCAATCCGCCATCGTTCGTAATCAGCAAAAAGCCTTCGGTGTCTTTATCCAACCGTCCTACTGGAAACAAATCTTCGCGAAACGCTTCTTCAGAAAACAAATCTAAGACCGTCTCTTCATAGGAATCGACGGTTGCCGAAATCACTCCAGCGGGTTTATTCAGCAAATAATAAAACTGGCTTTGATAGACGATGGGTTCCCCCTCAAAACAAACGGTATCTTGTGTTTCTAGTACTTGCGCTTTGTCACTCTTGATGACTTGTCCATTGACGGTCACGAGACCTTTTTTGATCAACTGTTTCACTTCTTTGCGGGAGCCATAACCCATATCCGCTAAAAACTTGTCTAAACGCATCGGTTTCTTCCTTTCATATAAAACAGCCGCCAAGGTCTCACAAAGGAGGCTCAGCGGCTGCTTCTAGTTTTATTTGATGTGTAATTTCTGGCGTAAACGAACCATTGATGAGCCGAGTAGTTTTTCAGCTAAACGCAATTTCAGCGCAATGTAGATGTACACACTGCCACCGACTCCTGCTACTAGCAAGCTCAAGATAAAGGCTTGGACTTTTCTTTCAGAGCTAAAGATGAGACCAAAGAGTTGGCGGGCGATCAACGCTGCGATCACCATAATGATCGTCATCGCGCCAATCAATAACGTCCGTCGCAACGTTAAGTTTACATTGAAATGGCCTTTGCGTATCATCTTGCGAATGTTCAGCCAGCAGACGATCCCTAAAGCAATCGTCGTGGAAACTAATGGGCCATAAACTTGGAACAACCGAATCGCTGGATACTGCAGGATCAACTTCACCAGCAACCCTACAAAGAAGAAAACAACGGCTTCTTTGTTGTGGTACATTCCTTGCAGCATACTAGAACTAAGCATAAACAAGCCCAAGACCAGACCAGACAGACAGGCAGCGACTAAAACGCTCGCTCCTAACGCATCTGGACGATAAAACAAGGTGTATAAGGGATAAGACAGCACGATCATCCCAAAGGTCGCTGGGAACATTACAAAGGAATACAATTGTAAGTTATTGCTGATCAATTTAGCTAAGTTCTTTTTGTCTTTTTTGGCGACTGCTTCACTGATCAAAGGCAAGCCTGTTGAAGCCATGGAAGTAGCTAATCCGATAACCACCATCGTCAACTTATCAGGGTTGCTACCGAAAATCGCCATTAATTCTAAGAGCTGATCATTTGAAAATTCAGTAAAACTACTCATGATCCGCACAAAGGTGTATTGATCCACCAATTTTAAAATCGTGATCCCAGAACCAACGATAATAAAAGGGATCGCTTCTTTGATGGTCGCTAAAACCAATTCTTTGGTTTGCAACACGGTTTCTTCTTTGCTCATATCGACTAAGACGTCCATCCGTACCCGTTGCTTTTGGAAGTAATAGCCTAAAACCAAAATACTGGCTAAGACACCGATAAAGGCGGCAAAGGTCGATTGCGTCACAGCCGCCGTGTATTCGCCTTCGATAACCCGCATAATGATGAAGGTCGCCAAAAGCATATAGCAGACGCGGGCGATTTGTTCGACAACTTGCGAGATCGCAAAAGGTTTCATGTCTTGGTTTCCTTGGAAGTATCCTCGCATAACACTCATACAAGGAAAGACCAATAGTGCAATGCTCAATGAGCGCATTGCAGGAATCAATTCTTCCCCGCCACCTGAAGCCGTTGCCAACCATGGGGCTGCCAAATACATGATTCCGGCGGTCACCACGCCAAAGCCTGCCATCAATTGGAAGGCCCTTAAAAAGAGCTTCTGGCTGGTGCGGTATTCTTGGCGAGAATTATAAAAAGAAATCTGCTTGGCAATTGCCGATGGGATCCCAGCAGTTGAGATCATTAAAAATAAGGCGTAAACATTATAGCCCATCCCAAATAACGCATTTGCTTTATCGGCATTTGCCCCCATCCAATAATACCAAGGTAAAATGTAAATGGCGCCAAGCAAACGTGAACCGATATTGCCCATTGTCATCCAAGCAGATCCTTGAGCCATTTTTTCTTGTGTAGTTAATTCTTTTGACACTGAACGCATGTGATTATCCATCGCCATTATCTCCAACTTTCTACAAACATATCCCTTCCATTTTAATTCGAAAAAGAGTTGGTCGCAATCTATTTTTGCAACATCTTAAAGTTTCTTCAAAATAAGAAGAAAAAAAAGAAAACTTTTCCCTCCTAAACGGCGGTTTTTAGGAGTTATGCTATAATAAGAGAAATCTTTAGAGGAATGAAGGAGAACAACGATGCAAAAGGAACTCATTACCGTGCCACAGATCCGCAAACTCTTATTGCAGGAAAACCTATTAAAAGAAATCATCACCCCCACTGATTGGGTTTATACCGTGCCGCAAGAAATGACTGATATTGCCTTTACCTCCTTAAGTTACGACTCGCGAACGGCCGATGCGGCAACGCTTTTTTTCTGTAAAGGGGCTTCTTTTAAAGAAAGCTACCTAGCCGCCGCCATTGATCAAGGCATTCAGTGCTACATTTCAGAAACACCTTATGACAACTTCGCAACCTACGGGATCATTGTTACGGACATTCGAGAAACGATGGCAGTGATCGCTCAAGCATTTTATGGCAACCCGCAAGAACAGCTGGTGACCATCGGCATCACTGGCACCAAAGGCAAAACCAGCTGCGCCTATTTTGCTCGGGCGATTTTAGCAGAATCGACGGGTCAAAAAGTAGCATTCTTTTCATCTGAGGAAAACTCAGTCAATGGAAAAACCTTTAATGAAGCAGTGTTGACGACTCCCGAAACACTGGATCTTTATAAAATGATGGCTGAGGCTGTTGCAAACGGCATGACCCATCTTGTAATGGAAGTTTCTTCTCAAGCGTATAAAACCAAACGGGTAGCCGGCATTACCTTTGATATTGGCGCGTTCTTGAATATTTCGCCTGATCACATTGGACCGGTGGAACATCCAACTTATGATGATTATCTTTACTGCAAACGGGAACTGATTCGCAACAGCAAACAAATGATTTTAAATCGTCAAAGCGATCACTACCACTTGCTGCGAGAAACTTGTGAAGTCCATCAAGTTCCTTATATCACCTACGGACGTTCAGATGCCGATTATGTCGTTCAAGAAGGAATGGACCTAAAGAGTTTCGCCCTGACAGCTGCTTCTGATGTCTTGCAAGTCTCTGGTGAATATCAACTGGGGATCTTAGGTTCTTTCAACCATGAGAACGCCGCAGCGGCGATTTTGGCTGCCTGCTTAGCGGGTGCCTCTCGTGAGGACGCTCAGAAAGTCCTGCCGACAGTGATCATCCCTGGACGAATGATCGTTTTAGAAAAAGAAAATGGCGCCGTCATGATCGTTGACTATGCCCACAATTACCTGAGCTTCCAATCATTAAGTGAACTTGCCCGTCAATTACGACCAGATGGCCGCCTGCTTTTTGTCACTGGCAGTGCTGGCGGAAAAGCCCAATCTCGCCGAGCAGATATGGGACGAGCGCTAGGAGAATATGCGGACAAAGTCTACCTGACCAGCGATGATCCTGATTTTGAAGAAGCAGCTGCGATCGCAAAAGAAATTGCAGATGCTATCACCAATCCTGAAGTTGCCATCATTCATGAGATGGATCGGGCTCAAGCCGTCAAATTGGCGATCGCTGAAGCAGACGGTCGTGATATCGTGATTATTGCGGGCAAAGGCGCCGAACAATACTTGAAAGTCGCTGGAAAAAAAGTCCCTTACATCGGTGACTTGACCTTAGCGCAGCAGCAAGCCAAGCACCAATAGCAACAAGTTGTCTCAACAAAAAAAGCTTTCAGATGATCCATTAAATCATCTGAAAGCTTTTTTCCTGTGTGATTAAGGTTGTTCATCTTCGTAAGTCTCATAGACATAGGGTGCGCCATCATAACGGAATTCTGTTGAAATGGCAGCGTCAAGGTCTTCGGTAAACATTCGCTTGCTGAAAGGAAACAAAAAGACTTGCCCTTCTTTGGCATCTTCGGCTGCTAAACGGTAAAACAGCTCTTCTTCTGTTAATTGTTGATTCAACTGTTCCAAGACATCGGCAGTGACTGCCTCTTCTTCATAGCCAGGTTTGGCAATCCGTGCATAATCTTCAAAAAAAGCCGTTTGGCCTTCAAATGATTGATACTCCATGTACGTCCCCTCTTTCTTTTCTCTTTCTTTATTATACGAGAGTCTGTGAGGATCAGCGAATAATATGATCGCTAACAAGCGGAAATTTGGCTTTTTTAGCGCTTAAATATGTCAGAAACATTTCAAGTGTATTACGAATCAATTATTTGACAAAATCAGATTGAACACGTATCCAAATTTTGTATAATGATACATAGAGACTATAAAAGGGGCAAATGTAATGAACAACGCAAAGAAAAAATTATTCGTCGGTACTGGTGCTGCAATTGGTTTTGTCGCAATCGTTGCTATGATGGCTCAGTTCATGATTTCCAATCATCTATTTGGCGGAAGTGATGCTTCATCAGAAATTTTCACTCGCGCTACGTATCCAAACGGCTTTCTACTAGTGATCTTGATTCCATTGGTCGCAACAGCCGCTTTGTTCTATGGGATCATTCGCAAAAAATAACAAAAAAGTGTTGCTGAGAACCACTCAGTAACACTTTTTTTCTTTGTCGCTACCAAAAAGCTGCCTAACAGACCATTGTCCTGTTAGGCAGCTACTTTTTTAGCGTTTAGTTTGCAACGATATTAACCAATTTATTGGGTACGACGATCACTTTGCGGATCGTTTTTTCTTGGAGCTGTTCTTGGACAAGTTCGTTTTCTTGGGCCAATTGTTCAAGCACTGCTTTTTCTGCGTCTGCTGGAACCATTGCTTTGGCACGAACTTTGCCGTTGACTTGAAAGACGACTTCGATCTCATCTTCCACTAGGGCACTTTCGTCATAGGTTGGCCAAGGCACATAAGAGATCCCATGGTCATTCCCGAGGATCGACCAGAGCTCTTCACCGATATGCGGTGCGATTGGAGCCAATAGCTGCACAAATCCTTCGACATACTCGTAAGGTAAGGCATCAGCTTTATACGCTTCATTGACGAAGACCATCAATTGGGAAATCGCCGTATTGAAATGCAGCTGTTCATAATCTTCCGTCACTTTTTTAACCGTTTGGTTATACACCTTCGACAATTTTCCATCGTTGAATGTCGTGATGCGGTCGCGCATTTTGCCATTTTCATCGACGATCAAGCGCCACACGCGATCCAAGAATTTGCGACTGCCTTCAAGGCCATTCTCATTCCAGGCGATCGATGCATCCAATGGTCCCATAAACATTTCATATAGACGCAAAGTATCTGCACCGTATTGATTGATGACATCATCTGGATTGACGACGTTGCCGCGGGATTTCGACATTTTTTCATTGTTTTCCCCAAGGATCATCCCTTGGTTGAACAATTTTTCAAATGGTTCTTTCGTTGGTACGACACCGATATCATACAAGAATTTATGCCAGAAGCGAGCATAAAGCAAATGCAAGACAGCGTGTTCCGCCCCACCGATATAAATATCGACTGGCATCCAGCGTTTCAATTTATCATAGTCTGCCAAAACAGACTTATTATGAGGATCGATAAAGCGTAAGAAATACCATGAGCTTCCTGCCCATTGTGGCATCGTATTGGTTTCGCGACGTCCTTTTTTCCCAGTTTCTGGATCGGTGACATTGACCCAATCCGTGACATTAGCTAATGGCGATTCCCCGGTACCGCTTGGTTTGATATTGTCGGTTTTTGGCAAACGCAATGGCAGCTGATCTTCAGCAAGCGCTGTGGTCGTCCCATCTTCCCAATGGATGATTGGGATTGGTTCACCCCAATACCGTTGGCGAGAGAACAACCAATCGCGAAGACGATAGCTGACTTCTTTTTTCCCAACATGGTTTTCTTCCAACCATGCGACCATTTTTTCAATGGCGGTCTCTTTGTCTAGCCCATCCAAAAAGTCTGAATTGATATGCAGTCCATCTTCGGTATAGGCAGATTCTTCCACGTTGCCCCCTGCCAATACAGGAATGATCTCTAAACCGAATGTTTTGGCAAATTCGTGGTCACGTTCGTCATGGGCAGGAACCGCCATGATCGCACCTGTTCCATAAGAAGCCAAAACGTAATCGGCGATCCAAATCGGGATCTCTTTGCCATTCACGGGATTGATGGCATAGGCACCAGTGAAGACACCGGTTTTTTCTTTGGCCAAATCTGTTCGGTTCAAATCAGATTTTTTCGATGCTTCTTCTACATAGGCATCAATGGCTGCTTTTTGTTCTGGGGTAGTGATTTGGGCCACTAGCTCATGTTCTGGTGCCAATACAGCGTAGGTCGCACCAAACAAGGTATCTGGGCGAGTCGTAAAGACGGTAAAGTCTTTTTCCATCCCTGCCACTTTAAACGTTACGTTGGCTCCGACAGAACGTCCGATCCAATTGCGTTGCATTTCTTTGATGCTTTCTGGCCAATCAACTTCTTCTAAATCGTCCAACAAACGATCAGCATATGCCGTGATTTTTAGCATCCATTGGCGCATCGGTTTGCGGATCACATCATAGCCGCCCCGTTCGCTCTTGCCGTCAATGACTTCTTCATTGGCGATCACAGTTCCAAGCTCTGGTACCCAATTTACCGGAACTTCGGCTTCATAAGCTAACCCTTTTTCATAAAGCTTGGTAAAGATCCATTGCGTCCACTTGTAATATTCAGGATCTGTCGTATTGATTTCACGATTCCAGTCATAGCTGAACCCTAGCGCATTGATTTGACGGCGGAAGGTCTCAATATTTTTCTTCGTAAATTCCGCTGGATCATTTCCTGTATCTAGTGCATATTGTTCGGCAGGCAGACCAAAGGCATCCCAGCCCATTGGGTGCAGTACATTGTACCCTTGGCTGCGTTTGAAGCGGCTCAAGATATCCGTAGCCGTATAGCCTTCTGGATGTCCGACATGTAATCCTTGTCCGGATGGATATGGGAACATATCTAGCGCATAAAATTTTGGTTTGTCCGGCTCATCATGGGTGTTGAACTCATTTTTCTTTGCCCAATATTTTTGCCATTTTTTTTCGATTTCTTTGTGATTGTAATTCACGATGGACTCCTCCTAAAAATTGGTGCTTTGCTCGTCAAATCAACCAGCAAAACTTAAAAAAAGTCCTATAAAAATCGCTATGATTTTTATAGGACGTTATCAACGTGGTACCACCTAAGTTTATCTGCTCCTCAAAAAAGCAGACCTCGATGTTTTAACGGCCATCGCCGTATCTGCCTAGCCAAATCAGGTTCAGTCAGATATCACTCGAAGACGAGTTCGAAAGGTGTGCTGTGCATTTCCACCAACCATGCACTCTCTAAAAGTCCCACCGTACTTCTACTATTCCTTCTCAAACGTGAAAGTTTCTTTGCACTTATCCTAACAAAAATCATTAGGAATAGCAATCTATTTTACCCTAACTGTTTGTCCTGGGTAAATAAAGTTATTTTGAATATTGTTCCATTGAATAAATTGATCCGTCGTGATGCCAAACTTATCTGCGATCCCCCAAACGGAATCCCCCGATGCGACCTTGTAAGTACCATTGGTCGCTGAAGTGCTGGTAGTAGCTGCCGTGCCGCCTTGCTTGACGACCACCTTTTGTCCTGGATAGATAAAATCATTTTTGATGTTGTTCCAGTTGCGGAATTGGTCCATCGAAATCCCGTGTTTATTGGCAACTGACCAGACTGAATCACCCGCTGCCACCGTATAGGTGTTGCCTGCAGCACTGCTACTGGTTTGGCTGCTGACGGTCGTGCTCGTTGTTGTACTTGTACTCGTTGCGGAACTACCACTGACGACAACTTTTTGTCCTGGGTAGACAAAATCATTTTTAATATTGTTCAAACTGCGAAATTGATCCATGGAGATCCCATGTTTGTTGGCGATCGACCAGACTGAATCACCCGCTGCCACTGTATAGGTACCGCGACTGCTTTGGCTAGCAGTTGATGCAGTGCTGACGGTCGTGGTACTGCTGGTATTCGTAGACGAACCACCACTGACGACAACTTTTTGTCCTGGGTAGACAAAGTCATTTTTGATATTGTTCAAACTGCGGAATTGATCCATTGAAATCCCATGTTTATTGGCGATCGACCAGACTGAATCACCAGAAACTACGGTATAGGTGTTGCCTGATGTAGTTGCTGAAGTATTACGATTGACGATCGATACCGTAGAAGTTGCCGAAGTACTTTGGGTGCTGCCGTTAACTTTCAACGTTTGCCCTGGATAAACAAAATCATTTTTGATGTTGTTCAAGCTGCGCAACTGATCCATTGAGATCCCATGTTTGTTAGCGATCGACCATACAGAGTCGCCCGAAGCGACTGTATACGTTTGACTGCCGCTCGTGCTGACAGCCGCCGTTGTAGTCGTAGTATTGGTTGATGCGCTAGCTGTGGCACCACCACCGGCATTGCCAGAAGCAGGTGTGTCGTATTGCGTCAAACCAAATTGTTGGATCACTGCATTCAGGGAAGAAGCATAATTGGGTGCAGTCGCATAGCGGCCTGCTAGCCATGCGGTTGCATCAAGATATGAAGTCGTATTGCTTTTCCAAGCGCCAGAATAATATGAAACGCCGCTTTGTAAAGAGGTTGAGCGTAAAGTACGTGCGTTATCTTCGAATGATTGCGTGTATGATGGGTAGCGCTTAAAGGGTTCATTCATAGTCAACCATTGATTGTTCAAGTACTCCAAAGTACTCATATAAACGGTTTGACCGTTGTAGCTGCCTTTGATCCCGAATAGATTATAATTCGGTGCTTTTGATAAACTGCTTCGGCCCCAACCACTTTCTAAAATGGCTTGTGCGATCATCACAGAAGCATATAAATCGTTGGCTTGTGCCACGGGCTGAGCGTAAGTAGCGATTTCGGCAATAAATGCGGAAGTATTCGGCGCGGCAAAATTGCTAGTAGAAACTTGGGCGATCGAGGTCTCTACGGCTTCTGCTTGAACCGATGACACCAATGGAGCTACAACAGAGCAAGCAGTCAGTGTCGTTCCTAAAACAACTGCACTTTTTTTGATCACTCGATACTTATCGCCCGATTGGTCTGCTTGACGATGTACTTTTCTTGATTGACTCGTGTTCATGTCCGTTATTCCTCCGTTTTTTCCTTATAGTGAACGTAGGTTTAGTATACAATTTCTTAAGAATTTATAAAAGGTATTTGAGCCGATTTCAGAAACTGTAAACTCTTTGTAATCAAACGAACATTTATTGAAATGAAGAGTTTGTATTTAACCCAACGAAAAATATTCCTTGGCAGTGGGATGCTCCCTGAATGGTTCCCTGCTTTTTCCGTCTTGCGATAAATGCTATAATACCTTCTAGATGTCTCTTTGCTTGAAGGGACAGAAATTCTCTAGAAACGAGGCTTTTCCATGCATAAAAAACTTTATTTTCAATTTGCCGGCAGCTGCTTTTTACTGCTGTTCGTTTTTCTCGGCTATCTCGTGAAATTTTATCCTACTTGGTTGGTCTCCTTTGACGAAACCTTGACTCGCATCATCCGCACCGGCTATCCGTTTTGGACACCGTTTTTTCTATGGGTCACAAAATTTGCGAATCCTACCACGATCATCTTGCTCTTTCTTGCTGTTTTAGCCGTTTTAGTGATCAATAAATATTATGCAGAAGCACTATGGCTCAGTATCGGCACCATCGGGATTGCCGGGCTCTTTAATCCATTGATCAAACTGGTCTTTTTACGGGAGCGACCAACCCTTGAACACTTAGTCACGGAATCAAGTTTTAGTTTCCCCAGCGGACACTCGACAGGCAGTATGGTTTTTTATGGGACATTGCTCTTCTTGGTCCCAGTTTTCTTCAAGCAGCCTTTTTGGCAATGGGGACTCCGTATTCTGCTAGGCCTATTGATCAGTTGTATCGGCATCAGCCGCATCTATGTTGGCGTGCATTTTCCCAGTGATGTGTTAGGCGGTTTTTGTGTCGGCCTGTCTTGGCTACTGTTGACCTACCCTTACTACTTGCAAAAACGTTTTGTCTGGCGCTTCACGCGTAAACAATTATAAAAGAAGGTAAAAAAATGAATCCATTTCCTTATGCAGAAGATAAAAACAAACGATACCATTCATGGAACTTTGCTTTGCGGCAAGAATTTGGCGAAAAAATCTTTAAAGTTCCCATCGATGCGGGCTTCGACTGCCCCAATCGTGACGGCACCGTTGCCAAAGGCGGCTGTACATTTTGCAGTGTGTCCGGCTCTGGCGATATGATCGTAGCACCTGAAGCCCCGCTACCAGAGCAGTTTGAAAAAGAGATCGCCATGATGCACAAAAAGTGGCCGCAAGTGGACAAATACATTGTCTATTTTCAAAATTTTACGAACACCCACGCACCGGTGGCAGTGATCCGCGAGCGCTTCGAGCAAGTACTGACACTACCTGGTGTTGTCGGGATCTCCATTGGGACCCGACCAGACTGCTTACCAGCAGATGTCGTTGACTATCTGGCAGAGCTCAATCAACGCTTTTATTTATGGGTCGAATTAGGACTGCAAACGACGTTTGAAACCACGAGCAATGCCATCAACCGCGCCCATGATTATCAAACCTACTTAGACGGCGTCGCCAGCCTGCGCAAACACAATATTCGTGTCTGTACCCATTTGATCAATGGCCTACCAGGCGAGACGATCGAGATGATGCAAGAAAACGTCCGCCGCACCATTCAAGATTCTGATATCCAAGGCATCAAACTGCACCTGCTGCATTTGATGCGCAATACTCGGATGCTGCGGGATTATCATGAGGGACGTTTGCAATTGATGCGGCGCGATACCTATGTGTCATTGATCTGCGATCAGTTAGAAATGATCCCCCCAGAGATCATCATTCATCGCTTGACAGGCGATGCACCATGGGATTCTCTGGTAGGTCCAATGTGGAGTTTGAAAAAATGGGAAGTCTTGAATGAGATCGATCAAGAAATGCTACGCCGCAACTCCTATCAAGGGAAATTCAACGTGCGAAAGGAGCTTGTCAATGCTTCCGACCGCCATGCGCTATAGCCACACCCTTTTAAAAGAAGTTGTGCAACCGGGACATACCGCTGTTGATGCCACGATGGGCAACGGCTTTGACACGGAATTACTGGCTTCCTTAGTTGGGCCGACTGGTCAGGTGTTTGCTTTTGATATTCAAGAACAAGCCCTCCAAGCCACCAAAAAACGTTTGACTGAAAAAGAGCTGTTGCCGCAAGTTCAGCTGATCCATCAAGGCCATGAGACGTTGGCAGATGTTGTGAGTGGTCCGGTTCACGCCGCCATTTTCAATTTAGGCTACTTGCCAAAAGGGGACAAAGCGATCATCACGCTGCCTGATACAACGAAAACGGCTTTAGAAGCTTTACTGACACGTTTAGTCCCGAAAGGTAGAATCATCCTCGTCTGCTATTATGGACACGCTGGCGGCGAAGCAGAGCTGAAAGAAGTCCACTCCTTTTGTCAGCAGCTGCCGCAAGAGGAATATAATGTCCTTTCCTATCAATTTATCAATCAGCGCAACCAGCCGCCGATCTTATTTTGTATCGAACGAAAAAACCATCAGTCCTCGGCACGTTAAGGTGTCGATCGACTGATGGTTTTTTTATTCACTAAAAAGCCATTGCAGGACTCGTTGGATCCATTGATCCCAAAAATTCCAATCATGATCCCCAGTTCCCGATTCAAACGTTATGGCTAGTTTGCGTTTTTGCAGCTTATCCACCGCATATTCACTTGCCGGATACAGCTGATCCTCGGTTCCGCAGCTAATAAAAAAGCGCGGCGCGGTGCTTGGATCGATGGTCTCAATCAGATGGATCAAATCATTTTCTGACCCTTTGAATTGCTCTAAAGGGCCAAAGATTCCTTCCCAATAAGCTTGGCTTCGCAGCTGCAGCAAGGAATCCATGCTTTCAGCCAGCGCTAATGCGCCAGACAAAGACGCTACCGCCGCAAACTGGTCAGGCTTGCGCAGCCCAAGTTTTACTGCCCCATAGCCCCCCATCGAGAGACCTGCTGCAAAAGTTTTTTCTCGTTTTTGCGTCAGTTGAGGAAACAGTTCATGACAAATTTGTGGTAATTCTTCGGCGATAAACGTCCAATACTTCATTTCGTAGGTCGTATCGGTATACCAGCCCAGATCAGTAGACGGCATGATGACCGCTAGTTGATACTCTGCGGCATATCGCTCGATCGACGTCCGTCGCTGCCAGACACTATGATTTCCGTTCATCCCATGCAATAAATAAAGCACCGGGAGATCTGTGCCCGTCGATTGGCTTTGCGTACCGATTTTTTTCTTGGTACTTTGAGGCAAGATCACATCGATCATTACCTCCATTTCAAGAACATTTGAATAGATATTTGCTTGTAAAAAAGCCATACAATCACCTGCGATCCTTTTTTTATATTGTACCAGATTCTCGCGAAATCGTGCGGGTCAAACCAATCGCTAGCACAATGAGTAAAACACCGATCCCAAAAACCCAGTGTAGACCGCTATAAAGAATCTCCCGTAATTGCCCTAATAAGGCTGTTGGCAGCTGACGCGCGGCGGCTGGATCAACCAGCTGATTCATGACACTGCTGTCAGTGACTTGCGCCTGTGCCAAGCCCACGCTATTGCTGGTGTTTAAAACGATACCGAAGACCGCCACCATAATGGTTTGCCCAATCGTTCGCAGCAGCGTATTGAAAGAAGTCGCCACGCCGACTTGGGTGGGTGCAACGCTGGTTTGGGCAGTAACGGTACAAACCACCATCGTTGCCCCTAATCCGACGCCCGTAATAGAAGAAATCACCAAGAACAACCAGAATGATGTCTGTGCCGGTGTCAAAAACAACCACAAGGCACCGGTAGCCGTGATCACTAAGCTAACCGTCAAGACCCAACTGACACTGTGTTGTGTCAACCAACGGCTGGCTAAGAAGGAACCAATCATCCATAAAATCGACAACGGTGCCAACACAAGCCCGCCAATCCCCGCACTCATGCCTAATACCCCTTGCATCCACATTGGGATATAAACATCGATCCCCATCAGGAAGCCGCTAGCCAAAGCTGCTACGATGTTTACCACCACAAATAGTTTTGAGTGGAACAGCTTCAGATCAATAATCGGATCTGCTGCTTTTTTCTCCACACGAATGAAGCCGATAAACGTGAGGACAGAAAAAACGAACAGACCGATAACAGGCAGACTTACACCATAATCTCCTAGCAATTGGAAGCCTAGCAGGAGCCCTACTAACGTCAACATCAACAAGAGACTGCCTGCATAATCAATGTTGACTGCAGCAAAGGCCTTTTTTTCTTCATGAAAATAAAACCAAATTAAGGCGATCAACCCTAATCCGATGGGCACGTTGATAAAGAAGATCCAATGCCACCCGATCGTATCTACGATCAATCCACCGGCTAAGGGACCAACGACACTGGCGATCCCCCAAGCAGTACTATTGAGCCCTAAGACTTTCGCCCTCTTTTCAACAGGATACAGGTCCGCAATGATCGTTAGGGCAACGGGCATCATGGCCCCTGCGCCTAATCCTTGCAACGCTCTGGCAATGATCAACGTCAACATTGTGTTGGCCATCCCACAAAACGCCGACCCGATAATAAACAGCAGCGTACCAAATAGAAAGACTGGTTTGCGGCCGATGTTATCGGCAAACTTGCCGTAGATCGGGGTCAACATCGCACTGGTCAAAAGATAGATCGAGAAGACCCAGTTCATGATCTCGATCCCTTTCAATGAACTAACGATGGTAGGCATCGCTGTCGTAATGATCGTTCCTTCGATCGCGGTCATAAACGTTGCGACAAAGACCGCAATAGTGACTAATTTTACATTGGTTCGCATGTAACTCCTCCTTTTACTCCAAAAAAAAGAACCCCTATTGATAGTCATCAATAGAGGTCGCCTCTTTTAATCCTTCACACTTGCCAAAAGTGCCGCCACCTTGTCGGTGCGTTCCCATGGCAAATCGATATCTGTACGACCGAAATGTCCGTAAGCGGCAGTCTGACGATAAATCGGACGGCGCAAATCTAACATTTCAATAATTCCTGCTGGTCGCAAATCAAAGTTTTCTCGTACCGCTTGGATCAAGCGCTCGTTGCTGACGGTTCCGGTACCAAAAGTGTTGATGCTGATCGAAACGGGCTGTGCCACACCGATCGCATAGGCTAATTGGACTTCCACTTTTTTGGCTAGCTTTGCTGCTACGATGTTTTTGGCAATGTAGCGAGCCGCATAGCTGGCTGAACGGTCAACTTTGGTTGCGTCTTTTCCAGAAAACGCACCGCCACCATGACGAGCATAGCCGCCATAAGTATCAACGATGATTTTTCTGCCTGTCAAACCGGCATCCCCTTGAGGACCGCCGATCACAAAACGACCAGTAGGATTAATATAATATTTTGTCTGCTCGTCTAAAAGATCGGCAGGAACCACTTCTTTGATCACTTTTTCAATGACATCACGGTGGATCGTTTCATTATCAGCCGCATCATCATGCTGGGTACTAATAACGACGGTGTCCACTCTTTGTGGTTGATCGTTATCATCATATTCAACAGTTACTTGCGATTTTGCATCTGGACGCAAGTAGCTTAGTTCATTGTTTTTACGCAAATCTGCTAATCGACGGACTAACCGATGACTCAATGCGATTGGTAAAGGCATCAATTCAGGTGTTTCATCAACGGCAAAACCAAACATCAAGCCTTGGTCACCGGCACCGATATCTTCTTTATCCGTTTCTCCACGACTTTCTAAAGCATCGTCAACGCCTTGAGCGATATCTGGTGATTGCTCATCGATCGCTACCAAAACAGCAACCGTATCGCCGTCAAAGCCGAATTTTGCTCGTGTATAGCCGATTTCTTTTATGGTTTCTCGGACGACTTTTTGAATATCTACATAAGCAGAAGTAGAAATTTCTCCAAAGACTAAAACCAATCCGGTGGTAACTGACGTTTCGCAAGCGACCCGTGCCATTGGATCTTCGGCAAGCAACGCATCTAAGATGGCATCACTGATTTGGTCGGCTACTTTGTCTGGGTGTCCTTCTGAAACGGACTCTGATGTAAATAAGTGTTTCTCTGTCATTTTTGTATTCCCCCTAATATATGTTTCGGTTACAAGGCATCTTCGCAGCTGCGAATCCTTTCGGGAACTTGCAACGGACTGATTATAACAAATTTTGACCCTTCGTAGTTGAAAAATGATAAAAAAGATCATTTTTGGGTAATAAAAAAACACTCTCAAGAGTGTTTGCATGATCCGTACGGGATTCGAACCCGTGTTACCGCCGTGAAAGGGCGGTGTCTTAACCGCTTGACCAACGGACCAGTTTGAAAATGTAATGGGCCTAAATGGACTCGAACCATCGACCTCACGCTTATCAGGCGTGCGCTCTAACCAGCTGAGCTATAGGCCCCAAATAAAAAATGCAAAGCGGGTGACGAGAATCGAACTCGCGACAACAGCTTGGAAGGCTGTAGTTTTACCACTAAACTACACCCGCATTCCTATGGCGCGGGACAGAATCGAACTGCCGACACATGGAGCTTCAATCCATTGCTCTACCAACTGAGCTACCGAGCCAAAAACAACGGTCTGGACGGGACTCGAACCCGCGACCTCCTGCGTGACAGGCAGGCATTCTAACCAACTGAACTACCAAACCAGAAGCTTTGTATTGCTGCTTTGCCGTTAAACAAAGCGATTGCGGGAGCAGGATTTGAACCTACGACCTTCGGGTTATGAGCCCGACGAGCTACCAGACTGCTCCATCCCGCGATAAGTAATTACTTTTCAGCAATTAAAGGACTGTGATTCTTTTGCTCGCAACAAAAGAGACAGTTAAGGAGGATAAGGGATTCGAACCCTTGCACGGTTTTACCCGCCTGACGGTTTTCAAGACCGTTCCCTTCAGCCGGACTTGGGTAATCCTCCAAAAGTAACAAATGATCCGTACGGGATTCGAACCCGTGTTACCGCCGTGAAAGGGCGGTGTCTTAACCACTTGACCAACGGACCAATAAAAAAACGGAGAAGGAGGGATTTGAACCCTCGCGCCGGTTTCCCGACCTACACCCTTAGCAGGGGCGCCTCTTCAGCCACTTGAGTACTTCCCCAAATGTATGACTACATTTTGATGGGCCTAAATGGACTCGAACCATCGACCTCACGCTTATCAGGCGTGCGCTCTAACCAGCTGAGCTATAGGCCCCAAAAAATAAAAGCTAAAGCGGGTGACGAGAATCGAACTCGCGACAACAGCTTGGAAGGCTGTGGTTTTACCACTAAACTACACCCGCATGGCGGTCTGGACGGGACTCGAACCCGCGACCTCCTGCGTGACAGGCAGGCATTCTAACCAACTGAACTACCAAACCATATTTAGCTTTTATTGCGCTTTTGAAAACAAAAGCAATTGCGGGAGCAGGATTTGAACCTACGACCTTCGGGTTATGAGCCCGACGAGCTACCAGACTGCTCCATCCCGCGATAAGTAATTACTTTTCAGTAATTAAAGGACTGTGATTCTTTTGCTCGCAACAAAAGAGACAGTTAAGGAGGATAAGGGATTCGAACCCTTGCACGGTTTTACCCGCCTGACGGTTTTCAAGACCGTTCCCTTCAGCCGGACTTGGGTAATCCTCCATAATAAAACAGATACAATGCCACAATGGACCTTGTA
>NZ_CP172960.1:3475000-3795000 GCF_050548785.1 Enterococcus sp. AZ009
CCGCTTGTGCGGGCCCCCGTCAATTCCTTTGAGTTTCAACCTTGCGGTCGTACTCCCCAGGCGGAGTGCTTAATGCGTTTGCTGCAGCACTGAAGGGCGGAAACCCTCCAACACTTAGCACTCATCGTTTACGGCGTGGACTACCAGGGTATCTAATCCTGTTCGCTCCCCACGCTTTCGAGCCTCAGCGTCAGTTACAGACCAGAGAGCCGCCTTCGCCACTGGTGTTCCTCCATATATCTACGCATTTCACCGCTACACATGGAATTCCACTCTCCTCTTCTGCACTCAAGTCTCCCAGTTTCCAATGACCCTCCCCGGTTGAGCCGGGGGCTTTCACATCAGACTTAAGAAACCGCCTGCGCTCGCTTTACGCCCAATAAATCCGGACAACGCTTGCCACCTACGTATTACCGCGGCTGCTGGCACGTAGTTAGCCGTGGCTTTCTGGTTAGATACCGTCAAGGGATGAACGTTTTACTCTCATCCTTGTTCTTCTCTAACAACAGAGTTTTACGATCCGAAAACCTTCTTCACTCACGCGGCGTTGCTCGGTCAGACTTTCGTCCATTGCCGAAGATTCCCTACTGCTGCCTCCCGTAGGAGTCTGGGCCGTGTCTCAGTCCCAGTGTGGCCGATCACCCTCTCAGGTCGGCTATGCATCGTTGCCTTGGTGAGCCGTTACCTCACCAACTAGCTAATGCACCGCGGGTCCATCCATCAGTGACGCAAAAGCGCCTTTCAACTTTCTTCCATGCGGAAAATAGTGTTATACGGTATTAGCACCTGTTTCCAAGTGTTATCCCCTTCTGATGGGCAGGTTACCCACGTGTTACTCACCCGTTCGCCACTCTTTTTCTTTCGGTGGAGCAAGCTCCGGTGAAAGAAAAAGCGTTCGACTTGCATGTATTAGGCACGCCGCCAGCGTTCGTCCTGAGCCAGGATCAAACTCTCATAATGATTTGTTTGAATGACCATACGGTCATTAAGCTCATAAAAATTAACTTTGCTAGCTATTGCTTGCATGTATTTGTTTCAATAAATTGAAACGTCCTACACATTGGTTCGTTTGCTTGCTTTGTTCAGTTTTCAAAGGTCTACAGTGCTGTGTTAGCAACTTTTATATCATATCAGAGCGACGTTTGATTGTCAACTCTTTTTTAAAAGTTTTTTTCGCTCGTTGTTTTTCAACTTCGCAGCGGCTGTCTCAGCGACTTCATTAGAATAACAAATGATTTGTTATTTGTCAACAACTTTTTTTAATTAATTTTGTTGATGTATCAACATCGATTAACTATTTTAAAATTGCGACTTCGTTATAATATCATCTGTCGAGCTGTGCGTCAACCACTTTTTTCAATTCTTTTTACGAATTCATTTCAGTCATTTGGCACATGTAATAATATACCAACTAAATCCCTTGCGGTCAATCATTTTCTATGGCTTTTTTTAATTTTTACAAACCCGTCTAATCACATTGAATCCAGCTTTTATCGTTCGTATTTAATCCGTTTCCTAGCATCTGTCCTAACGTATTTCCCTCTATTTCCTCGCAGTTTTTCTCTCTGGCTCAGTAGACAATAAAAAAGCCGCCCATCTCTTGCGAGTGGACGGAGCTTTTTTATCTCATTGTCGGGAATAATAAAACGTCACGAATCGATTGTGCATCGGTCAACAACATCACTAAACGGTCGATCCCGATCCCTAATCCACCAGTTGGCGGCATACCGTATTCAAGTGCTTCTAAGAAATCTTCATCCACCCCATGGGCTTCATCATTTCCTGCTTCGCGCTCTTTTTCTTGTCCTTCAAAACGTTCTCTTTGATCGATTGGGTCATTCAATTCCGTGAAGGCATTCGCAAATTCACGACCAACGATAAATAATTCAAAGCGATCCGTAAAGCGTTCATCTTCTGGATTCTTTTTCGCTAATGGCGAAACTTCCACTGGATGACCAAAGACAAAGGTTGGCTGCTGTAACGTTTCTTCAACAAATGTCTCAAAGAATTCATTGATGATATGGCCAACAGTCATGGCATCAGTGATTTCAACATGATGTTCTTTCGCTAAACTACGCGCTTCTTCAACGGACATTGGTTGCCAGAAATCAACACCTGTTTGATTTTTGATTGCATCGACCATATGGATTCGTGCAAAGTCGCTAGCTAAATCGACTTCTTGTCCATCGTATTGGATCGTTGCTGTATGCAAGACTTTTTCAGCAGCATTACGGATAATGCCTTCTGTCAAATCCATCACATCTTTGAAATCTGTATATGCTGTATACGCTTCTAGCATCGTAAACTCGGGATTATGGGTCGTATCGATTCCTTCATTTCGGAAAACGCGGCCGATCTCATAGACTTTTTCCATGCCACCCACGATCAATCGTTTCAAGTGAAGCTCAAGTGCGATTCGTAAATACAGATCCATGTCTAAGGCATTGTGGTGTGTAATGAAGGGACGAGCCGCTGCACCACCTGCTTGATTATGCAATACTGGCGTTTCGACTTCGATATATCCATGTCCGTCAAGGTAACGACGAATTTCGCTAATGATTTGGCTTCGTTTCATGAAACGATCAAAGCTCTCTTTATTACTGATCAAATCCAAGTAACGTTGACGGTAGCGTTGTTCTACGTTCGTCAAGCCATGGTATTTGTCTGGCAATGGACGCAATGCTTTGGATAAGATCACGATTTCTTTGGCTTTGATGGTCACTTCGCCAGTGTCGGTCTTCATGATTTCACCAGATACACCAAAGAAATCACCTAGATCTGCATGCTTGAATACTTCGTAAGGTTCGTCCCCGACTTGGTCTTTACGTACATATATTTGAATACGGCCTTCGCGGTCTTGTAAATGCGCAAAACCAGCCTTCCCTTTTCCACGTTTTGTAACGATTCTTCCTGCAATGCTTGCTGAAAGATTCATTTCGGCTAATTCTTCTTTGGTTCTTTGATCAAATAACTCATGTAACTCGGCAGAATTATGGGTGCGTTCGAATCGCTTGCCAAAAGGATCAATGCCTTCTTCCCGTAGTTTTTCCATCTTTTCACGGCGAACCAACATTTGATCATTCAATTCTTCTTGTGTTTGTCGTTCCTCTGTCACGAGTTTTCCTCCATTCTTAACTTGGGTTTCTTTCTTATAATGCCAATGATGACGCAAAAAATCAAGCCGAACTTTCGAATCGACTTGATTTGTTTCTTATTCCTTAAAAGTTGCTACCGGCTGTTTTTCGGTCTTCTCTACAAATGCATCCAATAAATCAAAAATCGTTTGCTTATCTTCTGCTTGATTGATAGCTGCCTTCACTTTGGCTGCCCGTGAAATACCTTTTAAGTAGTACGCAGCATGTTGGCGGAATTCTCGCGAAGCGATTTTTTCCCCTTTTAGATCAGCCAACCGTTCTAAATGAAGTTTCGCTGTCGAAATTTTTTCTCGTGGTGTTGGTTCCGGCAATAACTCGCCTGTCTCCAAGTATTGCTTGGTGCGGTGGATCATCCACGGATTGCCTAAGGCTGCCCGTCCGATCATCACTGCATCAGCGCCGACTTCTTCCAACATTCGTTTCGCATCTTCAGGGGTTCTGACATCGCCGTTGCCCATAAAAGGAATGGTGATACTTTGCTTCACTTGTTTCAAAACGTCCCAATCAGCCGATCCTTCATACATCTGTACACGGGTTCTGCCATGCATACCGATTGCTGCGGCACCCGCTGCTTCCGCGGCTTGGGCATTCTCAACCGCAAAGACGTGCTGCTCATCCCAACCGATCCGCATTTTGACGGTAACGGGCTTGTCGATCGCACTGGAAACAGCATGGACCATTTCATAAACCTTGTCGGGATCTAAAAGCCACTTCGCACCAGCTTCTGCTTTGATGATTTTGTTTACAGGACACCCCATATTGATATCAATGATATCGGCAGTTGTGTTCTCTGCGACAAATTGCGCTGCTTCTACTAAGGATGCTTTATTCCCACCAAAAATCTGAATACTAAGAGGATGCTCGGTCTCGTCAATAAACAGCATCTCAAGGGTCTTCTTGTTACGCAGTTGAATCCCTCGATCACTGATCATCTCACAGACGACTAAACCCGCGCCAAATTCTTTGACTGTCACACGAAACGCAGAATTGGTGATCCCTGCCATTGGCGCAACGACGACGCGGTTAGGAATCTCAACCGAGCCGATCTGCCATGTCTGTCTATCTTTCACTTACGCTTCCGCCTCTTTCTTCAACGCCGCCAATTCCGTTTCATCAAAATGATACTTGTTGCCACAAAACGAGCAGACTGCCTCTGCCCCATGATCTTCATCAATCATTGCTTGGATCTCCTCAGCCCCTAAGGTGATGATCGCTGTCGCAAATTTTTCTTTCGTACAATCACAGTGGAACTGGACGGGCATTTTTTCTAGTACTTCGATCGTCGTGTCTGGTAACAATGTCGCTAAGACCTCTTCTGGTGATTGGCCTTCATCGATCAAGGTTGACACTCGAGGCAATTCTCCCAAACGTTTTTCGATGGCATCAATGATCTCTTCACTGGCACCAGGCATGATCTGTAGCATAAATCCACCGGCTGCCCGAATCGAATCATCGGTTTCTACTAATACACTCAGACCAACAGCAGAAGGAATCTGTTCTGACACTGCTAAATAATAAGTAAAGTCTTCCCCAAGTTCCCCAGAGACGATCGGTGTTTGTCCAGAGAAAGGTTCTTTTAGCCCTAAGTCTTTGATTACGGTAAAAATTCCTTGGTCTCCCACTGCGCCCCGAACATCCAATTTTCCTTGAGGATTCAATGGCAGACTGATCTGTGGATTTTTTATGTATCCTTTTACGTCCCCACGGCCATTGCTGTCTACGACGATTGCCCCAGCAGGACCATTTCCTTGAATTTTGACGGTCAATTTGTCTTCCCCTTTTAAGGTACTGCCTAATAACAAACTTCCCACCATCGCTCGCCCTAAAGCAGCAGATGCCGTATTCCATGTTTCATGGCGTCGTTGTGCTTCGGCGATCGTCTCTGTTGCCGATACGGCGTATGCTCGGACGAAGCCGTCATATGCGAGTGCTTTTACTAAATAATCCTTCATCTTGATTCTCCTTTTTATTCATTAATGAATCATACTAGGAAGCGCCGCTTTTTTCAACTGAATGTGTTTGAATTTAAGAAAAGTCTTCTTAAATAGAAACAAAAAGGCGCCGAGTTTCCTCGGCGCCTTGATACGTCTTGTTTTAGGCGTTATCATCTTTGTTTTCTTGATCAGTCGGTTGGCTTTCGCTATTGCGGCGAACGTCTTCCAATTGTTGATCAAAATCGTTTGATGATGCATCTTCGCTGTGTTTTTCTGCAGCTTGCTTCTCTGCATCTTTTTCTTCCAGCGCACGTTTCGCTTCTTCAAACGTTTGGGCTTTTTCACTAGGATACTCAGAGCTTTCAGTCCCTGCAGGCATTTTGCCTTCTTCAAACAAGGATTTGATTGCTTTAGCATCCAATGTTTCATGTTCAAGTAGTTTTTCAGCGATCAATTTGTGTTGGGCACGATGTTCTTCAATGATTTCATGGGCTTTTTGATGGGCATCCATTAAAATCTTGCGAACTTCTTGATCAATTTCAAAGGCAACTTGTTCAGAGTATGCTTTTGTTTGACCGTAATCGCGACCGACAAAGACTTGATGGTTTCCTTCATATTGAACTGGACCTAATTTATCGCTCATTCCATATTCTGTCACCATGCTTCTTGCAAGAGCAGTTGCTTGTTCAAAGTCATTGGAAGCCCCCGTTGATTGCACACCGAAGATGATTTCTTCAGCCGTACGTCCACCTAGCAAGCCAACGATTTGTTCAAACATATCTTCTTTAGTCATCAAGAATTGATCTTCTTTCGGCAAGGCGATCATGTACCCACCAGCACGCCCCCGAGGAATGATGGTTACTTTGTGTACCACACGGGCACGACTCAAGACTAAACCAACAATGGTATGTCCTGCTTCATGGTAAGCAACCATTTCACGTTCGCGTTTGTTGATGACCCGGTCTTTCTTCGCAGGACCAGCGATCACGCGGTCTTCTGCTTCATCGATATCTGAAGCATCGATTTTTTTCTTGTTACGACGAGCAGCAACTAAGGCGGCTTCGTTCAAGACGTTTTCCAGATCCGCACCGGCAAAGCCCGGTGTTTGTTGGGCAACGACTTTCAAATCAACATCATCTGATAAAGGTTTGTTCCGAGCATGAACACGGAGGATTGCTTCACGGCCTTTCACGTCTGGACGACCAACTAAAATCTGACGGTCAAAACGACCTGGACGCAGCAACGCTGGATCTAGAACATCCGAACGGTTCGTTGCGGCAATGACGATCACGCCTTCATTCCCATCAAAACCATCCATCTCAACCAATAATTGGTTCAATGTTTGTTCCCGCTCATCATGTCCGCCACCCATACCGGCACCACGTTGGCGACCGACGGCATCGATTTCATCGATAAAGATGATGGCTGGTGCATTTTTCTTCGCTGTTTCAAATAAGTCACGTACCCGGCTTGCACCGACACCGACAAACATTTCAACGAAATCTGAACCAGAGATCGAGTAAAACGGTACGCCAGCTTCACCGGCAACGGCTTTGGCTAGCAACGTTTTCCCGGTTCCCGGAGGTCCCTCAAGTAAGACACCTGCTGGGATACGGGCACCTAATTCAACGAAGCGTCGAGGATCTTTCAAGAATTCCACGACTTCGACAAGTTCTTGTTTTTCTTCTTCTGCACCGGCTACGTCTGAAAAACGTACGCGGTTGGCTTTTTTGTCCGCTTCTTTGGCTTTTGATTTGCCAAAGTTCATCACACGGCCGCCACCGCCACCGCCGCCGCCTTGTTGGCTCATCATCATATAGAAGAAGAAAATGATGATCACAAGTGGTAAGAAGCTAACCAAAAGCGATAACCAAATACCACTGTTGGATTCTTCTTCGATGGTAGTTTTGACCCCTTGTGCTGAGGCCAGACTGGTGACTTCGCTCAGCGTAGAATCATTTGGTAAAATGATCGTTGAAAAGCGGGTCGAACTCGCCTGTGTATTGCCTAAAACAGACAAGCTGTTGTCATTGCTGACAGTTTGTTCTTCATTGTATTCACCCACGATTCGATAAACACCGTTAGCGGGTTGGACAGTAAATTGTTTGACCTTCCCGTCTTTCAGTTGTTCTGTAAACGTGGAGTACTCGATCGTTGGGGTCTGCTGATTGCCATTTCCAAAAATGAAATAAACGACCATGACCATCGCCAACAAGACAAGTACATAATATAAGGTATTTTTTACCATACCGTTATTTTTCTTATTCATGCGTACCTCCCTGGCTATTTTGTTTTATCAATCCTGACCATTTAATTGTATCACAATTGATTTAGAACAGTCACTAATTTGACTGATAAACACTAGGTTTTAAGACGCCAACGTAAGGTAAGTTTCGATATTGCTCTGCATAGTCCAGTCCATATCCAACAACAAACTCATTTGGCACATCGAAGCCGACGTAATCAGCATCGATCTCAACAACACGGCCTTCCGGCTTATCTAATAACGTCACGATTTTCACTGATTTCGCTTTACGGTATTTGAATAGATCTACCAGATAAGCCAACGTGCGACCGCTGTCAATGATGTCTTCAACGATCAAAAGATCGCGGCCCTCAACATTTGTATCTAAATCTTTAATGATTTTGACTTCTCCAGATGAAATCATGGCATTGCCATAACTTGAGACATCCATGAAGTCTAACTCCAAGTAACAATCCATCTCACGAACGATGTCTGCCATGAAAGGAACGGCACCTTTCAGTACACCTACGACTAGAGGATTTTTATCCGCATAAGCCGCCGTTAATTCTTGACCAAGTTCCACACAACGATTTTTGATTTCGTCACGGGAAATCAAAATTTTCTCAATATCTTTATCTAGCATAAAGTTCTCCTTCCAACTCTTACTTCTGATATTTATAAAGAAGTATGTAGTGTATTTTATCAGTTTCTGGCGTAATACTCAAATAGGAAAATGCATGAGGTAGTAAGGCAATCACCTGTTTATCAAGGTTTGTGACGACCCAACTTTTTTCTCGCTCTTCATTAGGAATTTTTGAATCGATAAAAAAACGACTGATCTTTTTGGTCAGGCCACGTGCCAAGCGGATTCGGTCTCCTGGCTGACGCTTACGTACGATCAGCTCAGAGGAATAGTTTAGCGGTAAATCTTGGGAAAACTCTGACCAATTTGTGATTTTTTTGGGAATATGCTGTTCATTTATCGGAAAATACCCAATCCATTCCTTTTCAGAAAGATAGATCCCTTCTCCTAAAACCAGACGCTGACTGACTTCTGTCAACGGCGCTGCAGGCTTTTGGGGAACAGCAATGAGTTCCAATAGTAATTGGTCATAACTGCGCCGCAGCTGCCACTGTTTGTGCAACGCCAATTGCCATTGCCCTTTCTTTTCGTCTAGCAAACGCAATAGCTGTGGCAGCTGTTTTTGATTGAGTGGATGCTTTGTAAAAGCTTCTGCTTGTTGCAAAAACCCCGCATAGAAAAAATAGCGCTGCGCCGGCGAAAACGTCGGCAGCTGTTGCAGATCGATCACTAAGCGAGTAGCTTGCTGTTGAACGAACGCAGACAACCATTGCTGCTGCTCTTGCTGGATCAACTGATTGGCGAACTGCATTTCTACAGAAAGCTGTTGAAAATGCGGCAACAGTTGCGGATTTTCCGCTTTTAATGCCGGCACTACTTGCTGGCGTAGTCGGTTTCGCAAATACAGCGGTTCGTGATTGCTTTCGTCTTCAAAGTAGGGAATCTGCTGTACTTGCGCATAGTCGTAAATCGCTGTCTTACTGACACTAAGCAACGGCCGCAACAGGATTCCAGCGTGAAAAGGCTGCTGCTGCTGCATCCCGCCAGCCGATTGCAAGCGGCCTTCTCGCATCATCTTCATCAGCATCGTTTCTACTTGGTCATCACTGTGGTGAGCAGTCAGCAAAACATCATAGCCTTCTCGGGACATGACATCGGCAAAAAACGTATAGCGAAAGTCCCGAGCGCTAGCTTCTATGCCAGTTTCTGGCGGATTTTCCCAGCACCGCTCATAAAAAGGAATGCCGCGTTCTTGGCAGTACTGCCGTAAAAAAGCAGCTTCCTCAGCAGATGCTGGGCGCAATTGATGGTTTACATGTGCCACACCAAAGACCTGCTCTTTTTGCATTTCGGGAAACAACTGACAAAAAACCTGCAGCAAGACCATGGAGTCGACTCCCGTCGATACCGCCAGCAAAAAGCGGCGTTTTTTTTCAGGATCGATGGCAGTGAGTTGCCCTCGAACGGTTTGAATGACCATCATTTGCCCTCCTTCTCATTTGGTAGATCCACAAGAAAGAAAGCTGAAACAAAACGAACCAACAGTTTTGTTTCAGCTTTTTCCAACTTGCTATTCATGTTTAGTTACGGCGTCCGCCGCGGCCACCGCGTTTTCCTTCTGTATTTCGACGTAATGATGAAAGACGATCATCACTATCTTTTAGAAAAGAACTCATCAATGAATCGAAGTCTTGTTTATTTACATTCGTAGTTTGATTGCGTGAAAAAGATTTTTTCGGATTTGGTCGATTGAATTCTTTTTTCGGGTATTCACGTTTTTCTTCCGGCTTATCTTCTGCTTTGCGGATCGATAGTCCAATTTTTCCATCGTTGCCGATTGCCGTAACAAGTACTGTCACTTCATCCCCAACAGACAACACGTCGTGAATGTCTTTGACGAATCCGTTTGATACTTCACTGATATGCACCAAACCAGTTTTCCCTTCACCAAGATCAATGAACGCACCAAAATTTGTAATACCAGACACTTTGCCCTTTAGTTTCGCTCCAACTTCGATTGACATATAAAAAATGTTCCTCCTAATTTTTACCCATTTAAAATAATTCAAACTACTGCGCTGAGTAGGTATGACATTGCTTAATCTTGTGACTCTGTGGATGATGATTCTTGTTCGCTTTGCGCAGAACGCTCATTAGTGTTTTGAGAATCCGTTCCATCTGGCAAGACAGGATAAATTTTTTCGCCATCTTTTGAGTAGAAGAATCGGCTGCGGGCCAATTTTGCCACATACTCATCGTCTTGCAATAAGGCAACATCTCGCTCCAATGAAGCCACTTTTTGTTCAGCTTCTTTTTGTTCGGCGACTGTTTCCGCCTTGTATTCCTTTAGTTTTTGCAGGCGCATTTGGTCGTTAAACATCTGAATCCCCACGACTGCAAATATCGCTAATGCCGCCACGAAAAACGCCACCAGCCGACGTCGGCGAAACACGACTTGCCGCCGCTCTTTTTCAAACTTGGCAAATTGCTCTTTCGCATAATCGGTCTGCAATAGTTCTATTTTTTTATTTGATTCTTTTGCCACCTGAACTCGCTCCCGTCGCTGTCTTTGTTTTTTACATTATACCAACATCCGCAAAGCTTGTCTAACTGAAAATGCCGTAAAAATCAAGCATTTTCTGAGATTCTTTCCTCTGAAACAATCTCATACATTTTTGCAGCGTCTTCTTTTTTCGTCGATTCATGCAATTCATTGACTTTTACTTCCAAGACCTTATTCCCGAACTGAATACGCATAGTATCGCCTACTTTGACGTCACTGCTTGACTTGGCTAATTTGCCGTTGATCTGAATACGTCCCTTGTCTGCCACTTCTTTGGCAACAGAGCGACGCTTGATGATGCGGGAGATTTTAAGAAATTTATCTAATCTCATGTTTTTCACCTCTTCTTAATAGTTTCTTTCCAAATGGAACTAACAGCCATTCGCGAATCGTTAACAATTTGATTTTGATCGCTGTCCCGATAAAGGCTGCGCCTCCCAGACCGACACCGCCTAGGCAAAAAATCAGCGCCTGTAGTCGATGGGTCAAAGGACCGTTCAATAAGATCGCAACGAAGCTATAATATAAGAATAGCACGCTTGCCATGATCCCTAAACAAAGAAATAATTTTTTTCCATAATTTCCTTCATACCAAAAGCGATTGATGCTACTTTGTGCTCGACGCTGTTCGGAAACCACAAAACAGCATAAGGTCGCGCCTAACCCCAACAGCGTACTGATACTTGCTCCTGCAGTCCCATAAGAAGCGGTCAGTGGCCACATCGATAGGCATTTGACCAAAAGACCAATCCCCGCAGCGAGCAAGCCGAAGGTATAGGTATTGCGACTTTGCTGAATGCTTTGATAGGCTTGAATCGTCGCCATCAGAGCGATGGAAAAGACAAACAATACCAGCGCAGCATTGCCAGATCCGTCTTTAAATAAGGCAAAATTGATATAAGGCAGCAAAATCGCTAACCCTACCGCAGAAGCCGAAGCAATCCCGATCGTTAGGCGCAAATACATTTTTGCCGACTTTTCAAACAGCTGCTGATTTTTTACCGTCAAATACTTGGTCAACGTTGGCAAAAACGTCGAGCTTAACGCCATCGCCACCACAAGACCTAGTTGGACGAGGGGTTGTCCGCGATCATAGATCCCTTTCGAAATCCGGGCTGCTTGTGCCGTCAATCCCCCCGCTTCTAGCGCATTGGTCAATAAAAACGAATCCGCTAACTGGAACAAGATCAAATAGCCGCTATAAATCGTCAACAGACCGCCTTCTAAGAAGAACCGTTTTTTCAACGAGGCGGATAAACCAGCGGTATTTTCTCCTGTACGGGTGACTGATTTATGCCATAGCGATAGGCGTTTGCCGTTGATTTGTCGGCTATAATAACTTAAAATCCACCACGCCGCAAGGCCCCCGACTAAGGCACCCATCATGGCGACAGTCCCCGTTTGATAAATCGTCCAGCCCAATTGCTGGAAGGCTGCCGCAGCACCTAAAATCACACCAACTCTAAGCAGCTGCTCTACAACTTGAGACACTGCGGTTGGCACCATTTGTAGATTTCCTTGAAACATTCCTCGATAAAAGGTCAAGGGTGGGACAAACAAAAAGGTAAAGGAAACGACTCGAATCAAGCCTGCCAGTTGATGGTCCCCCATCACTTGCGCGATTGGACCGGCAAATAAAAAGGTCACGGCCCATAAGCCGATCGCCGACCAAAGCACATAAGGCGTCAACGCTTGCAGCCGCTCCTTGCTTTTCAAAGGATCAGGTTCTTCAGCAACAATGCGGGAGATAAACTGCGGCAAACCTGACAACGCCAAAGTCATTGCCAATCCATAAATCGGATAGACCTGTTGATACACATAAAACCCTTCGTCGCCTACCAGGTTCTGAAAAGGGACCCGATAAACGGCACTTAAGATTTTTGCGATAAAGGAAGCGATCGTTAAAATAAACGCCCCTTCCATCGTACGCTTCAATTGTGATTTCGGCATCCCTCTGGTTCCTTTCTAGCCTTGGCTGGCGTATTTTTGTTCCCGTAACGCTTTGACAAAATCTTGGATTTCTAATAGCCAGGTGCTTTCTTTCATCACTGGCGGAATCTGTAATTTGATGGTCATTTGCTCATGATCGACACCCATCGTGGCTTTTAATTTAGTAGCTTTCAATGCTTCAAACAGCTGCTCCACCGAATAATTTTTCGTGCCGACTTTACTCAAAGTAAACGACACGGTTTGTTGCTGCTTGCGGATAGTTTCTAACAAGGCACGATCGCCGTTCATTTTGATCTCGCCCACCGTTAAGAGGTGCGCCACTTCTACAGGGTATTCTCCGAAACGGTCTAATAAATCATCTTGAAGTTCATCAACTGCTTCTTGTGATTCCAGCTCACGAATTCGTTTATAGATCTCGATTTTTTGCCGTTCGTCTTCAATATACGAAGTCGGTAAGTAGGCATCGATCCCCAGATCGATCTCAACGGTCGTTTTTTCTGTTTGGGTATTTTTCCCTTGTTTACGAGTGACTGCTTCCGACAGCATTTGTGAGTACATGTCAAACCCGACTGCATCGATAAAGCCGTGCTGTTGCGCCCCCAATAGATTTCCTGCCCCACGAATCGAAAGATCTCGCATCGCGATTTTGAATCCTGAACCTAACTCCGTAAAGTCCTTAATGGCTTGCAGACGTTTTTCACTGACTTCGTTCAACACTTTTTGCTGTTCATACATGAAATACGCATAAGCGACTCGATTGCTCCGACCGACACGGCCACGCAACTGATACAACGTCGAAAGCCCCATGTAATCGGCATTTTCCACAAACAACGTATTGGCATTGGGAATATCCACACCGGTTTCAATGATCGTCGTCGTCACCAACACATCGTATTGCCCTTCAATAAAGTCAAACAGGGTATTTTCCAATTGGATCTCGGTCATTTGCCCGTGGGCATAAGCGATTCGTGCATCTGGCACTAACGCCTGCAGTTCTTCGACTTTTCGCTCGATCGTATCGACACGATTATAGAGATAAAACACTTGGCCCCCGCGTGCCATCTCCCGTTGGATCGCTTCTCGCACCGCTCCTGGATTCATCTCCATCACATAGGTTTGGATCGGGTAACGATTTTCCGGTGGTGTTTCGATCACAGATAGGTCCCGCACGCCCAGCATCGACATATGCAATGTTCTTGGGATCGGCGTTGCCGTCAACGTCAACACATCGACTTGCGAACGCAGTTGTTTCAAGCGCTCTTTATGTTTGACCCCAAAACGTTGTTCTTCATCGATCACCAACAAGCCCAAATCAGCAAACTCGACATCTTTTGACAATAATCGGTGGGTCCCCACCAAAATATCGACTTGCCCTTTGCGCACTTGCTCGATCGTTTCATTCTGCTGTTTTTTCGTCCGAAAACGACTCAGCACCCCAACATTGACGGGGAATCCTTCAAAACGATCGACCATCGTTTCATAGTGCTGCTGCGCCAAGATCGTTGTCGGCACTAAGAAAGCCACTTGTTTGCTTTCTTTGATCGCTTTAAAAGCAGCCCGCAGCGCCACTTCTGTTTTCCCAAAACCGACATCTCCAACTAACAAACGGTCCATCGGCTTTTCTTTTTCCATATCCCGCTTAATCTCTGCCGTACTGCGCAGCTGATCATCGGTTTCCGAATAAGGAAAGGCATCTTCAAATTCTTTTTGATAGGCATCGTCTGGTTGAAAGGCATAGCCTTTTTCTGATTCGCGTTTGGCATACAATAAAATCAAATCATCTGCGATGTCTTCAATTTTAGCCGTCACTTTGCGCTTGGTCTTCGCCCACTCACTGCCGCCTAATTTATTGATTTTTGGTGTTTTCGATTCGGAAGCCACATATTTTTGAATCAAATTCAATTGGGTGACTGGAATAAAGAGCTTGTCTTCGTTTTGGTACAAGATCGTCATGTAATCTTGATGGACGCCATCGACTTCTAAGGTTTCCATGCCGATGTACTTCCCGATCCCATGATTCGCATGGACGACATAATCGCCGGCTTTTAACTCATTGTAGCTTTTGAGCCGTTCCGCATTGGTGACATTTTGCCGGCGGGCTCTTTTTTTGTTCATCTTTTGGAAAATTTCTTTTTCTGTAACCACCACTAGCTTGTCTTGCGGCATTTCAAAGCCGCTTTGCAAACGTTCCACCACGATTTGGGTGCGTCCCGTAAACAGGCGGTCTTGTTGCGTCTGCACGGCATAGATATCATGATCTCGCAGATCTTGCTCTAACTTCTTGGCCCGTTCTTGGTCACTGACCAGAAAAATCACCGTTTGCTGTTGCTTCTCCCAGCGATCGATCTCAACTTTCAAGAGACCCATTTGGCTGAAAAACTGCTGCATCGGCCGGTATTGGAATTGATGGATCGCTTGGAAGCGAATGTTCCCCATTCCTTTTTGGAATAAAGAAAAGAAGCTGGTCACAAAGGTTTCTTTTTGCAGCAGTTGATGGACATCGATCCCGAATTGCTGTTCAGAAAAGACCCGCAGCTCCGCTAATTTTTGGGTATGCCACTCCGCTTCTTCCCGTTCGATCTCACGATTGGTCTCCATGATCCGAGCATAATCATCGATCATCAAAAAGGCGTCTTCAGAAAAATAATCTAAGACACTCGTTTGCTGACGATAAAGCAAATCCGTGTAATAACGGGCACTTTCACCGGGAATCCCCGCTTGCCATTGGGAGGCCAATTGGCCGAAATAGTCTTCTAAAAACGCGCGATCAGTTACTTCTTTGGCGACCGCCAACCGTTTGTTCAATAATTCTTGTAGCTGCTTTTGCCCCGCCGCTAAATCTTCCGCTGAGAAAACCAATTCGGTAGTCGGTAAAATAGCCACTTGCTGCAGCGTTTCCACTGAGCGTTGCGTTTCCACGTTGAAAGAACGCATCGAGTCGATTTCTACATCGAATAACTCGATCCGTACGGGGTATTCGGCATTTAATGGATAAATATCGAGGATGCTCCCACGAATACTGAATTCGCCGGGTTTGCCAATCATTGACTGCCGTTCGTAACCCATCAAGATCAATTGTTGCGGCAAACGCTCTAAATCGATCTCATCGCCGATTTGCCATTGGAATTGGTTGGCTAACCAGGTTTTCTTCTCAGGTAAATACTTTCGCAAAGCCGCTACCGGCAACACATAGATCCCGGTTTTCCCTTGAGAAACAGCATTCAGCGCTGCCACTCGTTCTTCTCGTGCTTCTGGTGAAGAAAAAGCCATTTCGGCTGACAACACTTCGTCCACTGGGAAAACATAGACATCATCCGTCACGTTGCGCAGATCTTCGGCTAGTTGATTCGTATAATACAGATTTGGTGTCACCACGATCACTTGTTTTTGAAATGCCTGATACACACCGGTGATCGCCAATGTTTTTGCCGATCCAGCTAGACCGGTCAATAATTGCCGGGGGGCCTGTTCACGTAAACCTGCATGCCAAGCCGCCACTGTCGGCACTTTATTTATTAATTCAATTAAATCCATCTCGGCCCTCCTTAGTTAAATCGATTCATTGTGGCAAGAAAGTCGCCGTTGGTCAAGTAATCACTACTTGCCTCGACTGCCTTATCAATACTTTGTAAAACGATGGGCAGATCGTCTTTTGCAAAAGGACTCAGTACATGATTGACCACGGTTTGTCCTGGACGTGGCCGATCGATCCCGATTTTGATGCGGTCAAAGACTGTCGAGTCCAAATGCGCGATCAAACTCTTGATTCCATTGTGTCCCCCCGCACTGCCTTTTTGGCGCAAGCGGATTTTCCCTAATGCTAAATCAAGGTCATCATAGACCACTACTAATTCTTCTTGATAGATGCCAAAATAGGTCATCAACGGACCTACCGAACGACCGGATTCATTCATGAAGGTTTGCGGTTTGACCAAAAGGATTTTTTCACCCTTCAAGAAAAACTCTGCCACTTCTGCTTCAAAAGCCGACTTTTTAAAGGTTGCTTGGTACTTTTGTGCCAAGGCATCCACTACCATAAAGCCAACATTGTGTTTGGTTTTCTCATATTTTTTGCCGGGATTTCCCAAGCCTACAATCATTTTCATTTTTCGATTACGCTCCATTATTTCTAGTTTCAAGCTGATTCTTCATCTATTTTATCGGTTTTCTTATCCAAACACAAAATACTGGGCACACAAATGCGCCCAGTTCTTTTGCTGAAATAATTATAACACGAAATGGACTGTTATGGTGGCGTCCTCTTGCTCAGTTTTTATCTTTCTTAACGAATCTTAATAAAACGTTGATATATCCTCTTTTTGACGTAATAACAAAGAAAGCATTTACAACTGAAACAGCGATATTTTGTGTAATATTGTTGTGCAAATCACATGACAAATATACTTGAAAATGGTAGGATGATAGCGAGTAAAACAATTATGCGGAAGGAATGATACACAGATGACTGCAAAAACGAACAAAAAAGATCACCAAAAGGTAATTCTTGTTGGAGACGGTGCGGTTGGTTCTAGTTACGCGTTTGCGCTGGTGACCCAAAACATTGCGCAAGAAGTCGGAATCATTGATATAAATACAGCAAAAACAGAAGGCGACGCAATTGATTTGTCCCATGCCTTGGCCTTTACTTCCCCTAAAAAAATCTATGCCGCTTCTTATGAAGATGCACATGATGCTGATTTAGTCGTTATTACAGCTGGTGCGCCTCAAAAACCAGGTGAAACCCGCTTAGATTTGGTTCATAAAAACTTGAAAATCAACCGGGAAGTAGTTACCCAAATCGTTGATTCAGGGTTCAACGGAATCTTCTTAGTAGCAGCGAACCCAGTCGATATTTTGACTTACTCGACTTGGAAATTCTCAGGCTTCCCGAAAGAACGCGTCATCGGTTCAGGTACTTCTTTAGACTCTGCACGTTTCCGTCAAGCTTTGGCTGAATTAGTCGATGTTGATGCCCGTAACGTCCATGCCTATATCTTAGGCGAACACGGGGATTCAGAATTCCCTGTTTGGTCTCATGCCAACGTAGCCGGCTTGCAAATCTATGAATGGGTCAAAAATAACCCAGACATCGATGAAGAAGCAATGGTCAACATTTTCTTCAGTGTTCGTGATGCAGCCTACACCATCATCGAGAAAAAAGGTGCGACCTTCTACGGGATCGCGGTAGCCTTAGCACGGATCACTCGTGCGATCTTAGACGATGAAAATGCTGTTTTACCATTGTCTGTGTACATGAACGGCGAATACGGCTTAAACGACTTGTACATCGGTGCGCCTGCAGTTATCAACGCCCAAGGGATCCAAAAAGTGATTGAGATCCCATTGACGGATGGTGAAAAAGACCGGATGGCCGCTTCTGCAAAACAATTAAAAGATATTCTTGATGAAGCTTTTGCGAAACTAGATGCAGAAGACAATCAATAATTTCTTTCACTTCGTTTAGCTAGTCAACTATGCCACTGAACGAACCTTACAGCTCACTCTTTTTCAGAACAATTTGATCAAGATGATTTGCTGCGGTTCGTTCAGTTTTTTTATGCAAAGAAATGCTTTTCTACAGCTTAGCTAAAGATAGTTTAAGAATTTTCTATTTTTCATGGAAGTTTCATTTGCCATATTCGCTTTCTTGGGGGAATATGGTATGATTTAAGCGTTATTATCTATTATGCCATTAGAAAAAAAGGAGTAGTTGAATGACTCGTTCAAACAAACATACTGACGCCAAGAACAATACCAAGAAAATTGTTCTGATCGTTGTGGCTGCTATATTAGTAGTGATCGCTGGCGGCTATACCTACCGAAGTACATATTATGCAAACCGTTTTTTACCAAAGACTGAAATCGATGGGATCGACATCAGCAACAAAACTGTTGCCGAGGCCAATGCCCTGCTGCATGACCGCTATTCGCAAGAAGATTTCACCATCAAAGAAGGCGATAGCGAATGGAAGACAATCAACCTTGCTCAATTTGGGTTACAAACGGATTTCACCGATGAGCTGCAATCGTTAAAAGATGAACAGAACCAGTGGAGTTGGGGAATGGCTTATGTTTCCGCTGCAGAAGAAAAAACACTGGACAATCTCTCGGTGGATCAAGATACGCTAAACAGCGAAACGGATACGATTCAAAAGGAACTAGAAACTTTAAATGAGGATCGTACCAAGTCAGCCGATGCAACATTGGAAAAAGGCGAAGACGGCTTTTCTATCAAACCAGAAGTTGACGGCGATGCCATTGATGTGGACAAAGCAGTAGCGGACTTACAAGAAGCCATCGTCAGTGGCGAAAAGGAATTAAATCTCGTCGATTACGTCACAAAACCAAGTGTGACCGCTGATGATCCTGATCTAACCAAAGAAATGGATTCGTTGAATAAAATCGCCAAAGTAACCGGCAATTATACGATCAACGGAAACACGTTTCAAATTCCAAGAGAATCGATCATGGATTGGCTCTCTTACAAAGATGGCAACACCACGATCGACGAAGACAAAGTAAGAAGTTATGTCGCTTCGATCGGAGAGCAATACAACACCAGCACCAATTCTTCGACCTTCAAGAGTACCAAACAAGGTGAAGTAACGGTTCCAGCCGGCACCCTCAGCTGGACGATCCAAACCGATGCGGAAACAGAAGCATTGATTGAGGCGTTAAAAGCCGGCGAAGACTTCACGCGCACACCGATCGCTCAAGGAAGCACCGATGCTGGCAGCCCGTTATTTGGCAACACGTATATCGAAGTTGATTTGAAAAACCAACACATGTGGTATTACAAAGATGGCGAGCTGGTGCTAGATACGAAAATTATTTCTGGAAAACCAGCCACACCAACGCCAACTGGTGTCTTCTATGTCTGGAACAAAGAAGAAGATGCAACCTTGACCGGTGAAGATTATGCGTCCCCTGTTGATTACTGGATGCCGATCGATTGGACCGGTGTCGGAATCCATGATTCTGATTGGCAAACGGAATACGGTGGTGATCTTTGGAAAACCCGCGGCTCTCACGGCTGTATCAATACTCCGCCAGGCGTAATGAAAGAATTGTACAGCAAAGCCGAAGTCGGGACACCCGTGATCGTGATTTAATGGAAAAAAGAGTCAAACCTTTTTATAGATGAACCAAAAGCTGCAAAAGAAAATTCTTTTGCGGCTTTTTTGTTGTTTCCCAAATGTTCCTGTTTACAAAGCGTCATTTAATTAATATACTTAATTAAGCATATTAATTAAAAAGGAGAATCACTTTGGAAAAAGTTGTCTTTATTGATCGTTCTACTTTAGCTGGAAGTCTGATTAAAATTTTCGCCCGCAACATCCAAATGCTGTCCGAGGATCAAATCAGCGTGACTGTTGTGACACCAGAACGTCTGATGAATTATCGTTTTTCGCAAGAAAAAATCGTTTTGGTCGATCCTTTGCTTTCTTTAACAGATCCGATGATCAAGCAGGCCATCCCGCCGCGAATCAAGCGCCTGTCATTTCCCATCAATCATTACAGCGGCATGAATGCTGAAGCCATTCTAGAATTGATCCAACAAGCATAACCTAAAAAAGGCCGACGGAAACCAATGGTTTCTGCCGGCCTTTTCTCATGCCACTTGCCCTCTGCTAGACAATCGCCTCTTCTTGTTCTAACAAAGTAACTTGTTCTCCTTTGTCTTGTAGCGCAGCGACGTGCATCGTGCCCCACTGGCAAAGGGTATCCAATAAGCCGCCTAACGTTTCTCCATATTCACTCAAGGAATACTCAACTTTGGGTGGTACTTGATTATAGGATTTGCGGGTAACGATATCAGACTCTTCTAGTTCCCGCAATTGCTGCGTCAACATTTTTTGACTGATGCCAGGAATTTTTCGTCGTAAATCACTAGGACGCAATGCCCCATGGCGTAAATTACAAAGAATGATTGGTTTCCATTTCCCGCCGATGACATCCATCGTTGCTTCTACACCGATATTATAAATTTTTTCTTCCATTTTTTTCACCTCATCAAGTCTGCAAACACACAAATGTTACCAAAAGGTGTGTATCAAACAAAAAAGTACGTACTATGCAACCTTACCTCCTCATTATATGATGATTACAGAAAAAAATAAAGGAGATGTTTTTATGATCGAAAAATTATCGGATACCGTTACACTGAACAACGGCAGCAAAATCCCCGGTTTGGGGCTAGGTGTCTTTCAAATCCCTGAAACTGAAACAGCAGAGGTCGTGAAACAGGCCATTATCAATGGGTATCGCCTGATTGATACGGCGGCTATTTACGGCAACGAAACAGGAACAGGGGAAGGAATCAAACAAGGCTTACAAGAAACGGGGTTGGCTCGTGAAGAACTCTTTGTCACTTCCAAACTTTGGAACGATCACTTAACTTATGATGAAACGATCCATGCTTTCAATGAGAGTTTGGCCCGCTTAAACCTCGAGTATCTCGACTTGTACTTGATCCATTGGCCGGGAAACCAGGCATTTCAAGAGTCATGGCGCGCATTGGAAGACTTGTATGCCGCTGGAAAAATCAAAGCAATCGGGGTCAGCAACTTCCAGATTCATCACTTGGAGCAACTATTGGCCGCTGCTAAGGTCGTTCCTGTCGTCAATCAGATCGAACTGCATCCCAAACTTACGCAGCAAGACCTGCGGGACTTTTGTGCTGAAAAGGGGATTGCGATCCAAGCTTGGTCACCTTTGATGCAAGGCAAACTGCTGAAAGAGGAAACCGTCTTGGCGATCGCCGATGCACAGCAAAAATCAGCGGCACAAGTGCTTTTACGCTGGGCTATCCAACAAGGAATCTTAGTCAATGTCAAATCGACACACCCTGAGCGAATGCGCGCCAATGCAGCGATTTTTGATTTCCATTTATCAGAAGATGAAATGGCCCGCTTGAACGCATTAAATGAGGACCTGCGAGTGGGTCCAGATCCAGACACATTCGATTTTCATTAACCAAACGATATACTAAACAAAACCTTAGGAGGAAGTATAATGACAAACACAAACACAGGATTTTCAATGGTTAACCACGTGGGAATCACCGTCAGCAATCTCGAACGTTCCATTCAATTTTATGAAGCATTAACTGGAAAGAAAATCGCTAATCAAGATACGATCGGTGGCAAACGAATGGCGCAAACGCAAGGTTTAGAGGATACATTGATCAAATACGCCAATCTTCATTTAGACAATCTCAACATCGACCTTTTAGAATACGTCGAACCAAAATCCAACAAAGCTAGCTATTCCAATGAGCAAATCAGTGCCATGCATCTTTGTTTTGAAGTCGAAAATATTGATGAAGCCGTTGCTCGTCTAAAAGCCATCGGGGTTGAACCTGACGGTACCCCAATCGTTTTTGAAGAACAAGATGGTTTAAAAAGCGGCTTCGGGACAGGTGTTGCCTACTTTACAGATCCAGATGGCACCAATCTTGAACTGATTGCACCAAAAGGACCATTTCAACGCGGATAATTGAAAAAGGGATGGCGACTTATAGCGCCCTCCCTTTTTATTTACGCAAAACTATCTATTTTTTCAATAGTTCCCCTTCATAGAATCCTTTACAGCGAGTACAATAAATAGATAATCCTTTTTATTCGCTGATTTTCCCAACAAACCTCGCTTGAAAGGAAGTGATCTCGATCGATATTGGTCTTTTGTTGTTGATTTTTACGGGTATTTTTTTCATCGTCTTCCGGTTCTTTTACCGAGAAGAACCCAATTATATATTCGGCTTTCGCACCAAGCGCAGTACAGCCAGTGTCAGCAATTGGCGTTTTTCCCAGCAGTGGTTCTCCCTGTTGGCGATGCTCTTTCTAGGTGGGGTCATTTTGCTGCAGCGCAACGAGCTGATTGAAGAGAAATTTTACCAGATAGCCGTCCTTGGTAGCTATCTTCTAGCAGCACTGCTGGTAGAAATAGCGCTTTATCTCAAAGATTCACGCGCGAGCACCAAAAAGTAAGACAAAAAAGACATTCCGGGGAATGTCTTTTTTCTATTCTTTATTTTGACTGTGGATCGTGATTCCCAACACCAGGGCTAAAATTCCTGAAACCACCCAGATGGTCCGGTGGAATAAGAAAATTCCTAGCAAGCTGCTTAAAACCGCCCCAAAAAAGAAACCGCCGATGATCAAGGAAATAGAAATGATCTTGGGTGTCACTGATCGGTCCTGCTTAAACCCGCGCAAATACAAGTAATCAGCCAGCGAACGTAAATTGCCAGTGGTCATCGTGGTGGCATAGGGCATCCCTGCCAAGCGCCGATAAGCGGCATATTGAATCGCTGCAAAAAAAGATAATCCGGAATCAACCAGGACATTGGGTAAAGAACGCGCAAAAAAGCCCAGAACCAAAATACCGATTGCTTCAAAGATCAACGCAGCATTTTGCCAAACGATCCAACCACCAGTCGGAAAATGATGCTGCAGATAATTCGTCACCACGATCCCCACTAAAAACATACAGATTGGTGGCAGATACCGAAAGGCTTGTTCAAACTGCCCCGTTGAAAGATTGATCCCTAACAAAATAACATTCCCCGACTGCATGCTCGCAAACACTTCACCGTGAAAGAGATAGGTATAGGCATCTAAAAAGCCGCCAGCCATCGCGAGAAGAACCCCCACCGGCAAACTTTCATGCACGACAAACTCGGTTTTGCCTTTGACACTACTCAAACTTTTTTCCATTGGTTTCGCCTCTTGTTTTTTATACTTTCTAACAGCTTAACGCTTAAAAACGCCGACAACTCGTTATGTTTTGCGGCGTTTAGGTGACTTTTTCGATAACTGACAAATCAACCACCCCAAAAGAACGGCGGTCAGTGCTCCAGCTGAATCCAGCATGACATCTTGAAAAAGCGGCGTCCGTCCTCCCGTCAGCATTTGATGGTATTCATCGATCCCAGCATAGCCGGTAGCTGCTAACCAAGCAAAAAAAGCGGCTAGCCAATACGGCGTACGGCGATATACGAGAACGAAGAACAGACTGCCCCCTAAGACAAAATAGGTAAAGAAATGTGCGCCTTTGCGAATGAAAAATTCCACAAATGAGAAATAGCCTTTTTCCGCAATACTGATCTCCGAACCAGCATAGGAAAAAGAAATCTTCTCTAGCCACTCTTTCAATGGTTCATTTTTTAAGATTCGTGAAAGCAACCCGATTTGTGATTGCTGCTCATAGGTTTGTGAAGAACTGATAAAGAGGATGACCATAACCGCAAGTGCGATACAAAAGTAAAAATTCGGTTCTTTCAGTAATTTTTTCATAGTTTTCACTCCTCATTTTCCTATCTTACCATTTTCATTTGGTGATGCAACTGTTTTTCCAGCAAACCGTGGTGACATTGCACACACAAAAAGAGTGCTTCCGTGAAGATTAGAAGCACTCTTTCTTTTTAAAAATAGCCATCGGTATGAAAAGCCGTCACCCGTTTGGTTGTGAGATTTTGGGGCTTGTGACGTTCAGCTCCTTCAACGATTCTCAGGGCTGTTTTGCGTTTTTTTCTCCAGTAAACAATGACGAACCCATCTCGTAGCCTTCTACATAATGGTTCAACCGATCGACGACCTCTGCTGCCGCTTCTTGTGACGGCGTGATGATCAATAAAATATCAAACCCTGCAATCGTGCCGACAATTTCTGGTAGCTCCATTTCATCAAGATAATTGGCGATCACATCGGCGCCGTTTTCAGCCGTATGAACGACAACTAAAAAGTCAATCTGCGTAATCTTTTTTAGGTACTCATACATCGAAAACGCAATTCTGTCTTCTAGATCCTGCTCTTTGGATTCAAAGATCGAATAATACGGCCGACCGTTTTTAGCATACGTTTTAGCGATGTTCATTTCCCGCATGTCTCTAGAAATCGTGGCTTGGGTAGCTGAAACATTTTCTTTTTTTAATAAATTCATCAATTCTTCTTGAGACTCAATCCGATGTAGGACAAAGAGTTTTTTGATAATTGCTTGTCGCTCTTTTTTTTTCATTTACTTGATCCGCTCCTCTCAAGTCGCCTCGCTTACTGAAATAGTTGATCCGTCTCGTTCACATCTTGAAACGTAGCTTACAAGAACAACATTGAGAAGATTAAAATGGCAAGATTGGAAATTCCGATAACCAGTAACGGTTTGCGCATAAAGCGGGTCCAAGTGGAATAGTTGACCCGAGCCAGCTCCAATCCCCCCATCACGACGCCAGAAGTTGGTGTGATCAAATTCACTAATCCGCAACCAGCAGTAAAGATCATCACCATGACGTTCGGATTGAGTCCGATGCTTTGCGCCAAGGCCCCCATGATCGGGATCGATACATACGCTAGTCCGGAAGTCGATGGAATCAAGAACGATAAGAGCAGATACAAAATGTAGGCGCCAATCACAAACAGGACAGGTGATAGACCTTCTAAAAGATGGGAAGCCCGATCCAAAATAAACAGATCCAAGTACGTCGTTTGCATAATGTAGGAAGCACCCCGTGCCACAACGATGATCAAGACAACGGATAAAATGTCTTTGACCCCATCGATAAAGTTGGTCACGATTTCTTTTTCTGAGAATCCTTGAATCAACGCAATGATGATACTGATGTAGAAGAACCACATGGCCAAATCACCAAAATACCATTCACCGAAGCTATTGCCGGTCAAAAAGGCGGTCCAACCGTCAAACACATGGATATCAAAGTCGCCCCAAGGAATCAAGGAAACCACCATGATCACAAAGGATAAACCAAAAATCGTCAAAATCAGGCGATGTTTTTGCGTAAACACCAAGGCTTCGTTCGTGTCTTTGACAAAATGTTCTTCCATTTCTTTTTGCTCTTGCAGCGATAAGATCGTGGAGCCTTTGTCGGCTTTGACTTTTTTGGCATAAGACATCACCACAAAGATACAGTATGCGGTCGTGACTAACCAAAGCAATGCCCCGACTACTAAGATCGTGCCATTGTTTGGGGCAATATCGATGCTTCGCAAGGCATCCATCGCAACGCCGGTCGCAAAGGGATTGACGGTGGAGCCAATCACGCCGGCACCAGCACCCAGCATAACGGTTCCTGCTGCGACGATCGTATCAAAACCTGATGCCACCATCGTTATTGCTAATAAGGAATAAAAAGGAATCGTTTCTTCCGCCATTCCATAAGTGGAGCCGCCGATCGAAAACAAGATCATTAAAATCGGAATCAAAATCAACTCATTGCCTTTGAGTTTTTTGACCAAATGCTGAATCCCGGCTTCCAAAGCGCCTGTTCGCGTGACGATATTCAAAAAACCACCCAAACAGAGAATAAACACACAGATCTCGATCGCATCACGAAATCCGTTAAAAGGCGCCATAAAGAAATCAGAAAACTTGGCACCCACCACTTGGCTGACCATCTCTTCTTGGCCTGCTGGTAAAGAAGGCGCAAAAGGCTGCCCTGCTAAGAGCCAGGAAGCGACCGTCAAGGCGATAATGATCAGAAATAAGATACTGAATGATGTCAGCGACTTTTTTTCTTTTTGCTTTTTTTTCATCTGTGTTCCCCCTTTTTTGAATCGATCCTATTTGCTGCCAGCCATTACTTGGCAACATGAGAAAAATAATCTTGGTCATAAATAATGAGTTCTTTGTAGCGATAATAAATCTTTCTTTTATGCACGAGCGCCTTGAGCGTTTGACTGACTGTCTCTCGCGTCGTTCCACTGTACTTGGCTATATCATTGATAAAAACTGGAAAAGGGATGCGAATCTGCTCACCTTGTGTCTGCCCATGCTCGATCATCAAAAGACCAATCGTATTAACGACTCTTGTTTGCGCGCTGGAGGTGACACAATACTCGACACGGCGTCTTTGCTTTTCCAACTGCCGGCTCATTTGCTGATTGAGCCACAGCAACTGACTTGTAGACGAAACGACTAGCGGTTCAAACAGTGACATCGCTGCAAACTGCACGACAATGTCTGTTGCAGCGAATGCCGATACATCATAGTTGTCTCTTTCAAACAAGCCAATCAAAGGAAATAACTGATCTGGCCCAACAAAATCTACATAACAATAGGAATCAGTTCCGTCGGTCTTTTCGATCCGCACAAGTCCTTCTATCACAAGGAATATCCGATCTCTTACGTCGCCTTCATAAAAAAGCACTTGACCTTTTTTGTACGTACGGCAGTAAATATGCTCTTTCAAACGCTGCTGATTTTCTTCTTCCAGCCATTGAAAGCTGTTCGCTCTTGTTGATGGATCTTTTATTTGGTGGTCGATCATTTTTCTCACTCCAATGTTTTGGGTCTTGCTTTGCTGCTTCGCTTACTTCCAGGTGATCTGCGTGCCAGCATCATCGATAGCTGCCAGCTTGTCTAAAGAAGTAATCACTGCCCGTTTTTCCGCCCCCATTTTGACAAAGTTCAAAGCGGCTTGTACTTTCGGCAACATACTACCTGGTGAAAAATGGCCTTCATCGACATAGGTTTCCAATTCCGCGGCGGTCACATGATCCAACCACTGCTCACTTTCCTTGCCAAAGTTCAAAGCGATTTTTTCTACGCCCGTTAAAATGATCAGCTGATCCGCATCGACTAATCGAGCCAATTTTTCAGAAGCAAAATCTTTATCGATCACGGCTTCAACACCCAGGCCATTGTCTAGCACGGGAATGCCGCCGCCTCCTGCACAAATGACGATCGTGTTTTGTTCAATCAGCGCTTTGATGCTGGCAACTTCTTGGATCGCTTGTGGTGCAGGACTAGCCACGACTTTCCGCCAGCCACGACCAGCATCTTCCCGGTAGATGGCATCTGAAGCCGCCATGGCTTCTTTGGCAGCCGTTTCCGTTAAGAACGGCCCGATTGGTTTTGTCGGATGGGCAAATGCTGGATCTTGGGCATCGACTGTAATTTCCGTGACCACAGTCACCACCGGCTTCGCTATTTGTGCTGCTTTCAACTGGATTCTCAGCTCATTTTGCAACCAATAGCCAATACTGCCTTGGGTCATGGCGACACAGGTATCTAAAGGCATTGCTGGGTTTTTGCTAGAATCGCTCGCTTGCTGCTGCAAAACCAGGTTTCCCACTTGGGGACCATTCCCATGAGTAATGATCAAATTGACGTCTTTTCGGATCAAGGGAATCAGGTAGTCCACGGTCTGTTTGAGTCGCTCTTTTTGCCCTTTGGCACTGGCATCTTCTGCTAAGATGGCGTTGCCGCCAAGGGCGACAACGATCGTTGGTTTCTTTTCACTCATCTGCTCACTGCTCCTTCTCACACTCTAGGAATAAATAGATCGCCTAATGTTACTGCCATGATCGCTTTGATCGAGTGCATCCGGTTTTCAGCCTCTTCAAATTGACGACCCCAGTGACTACGGAAAATATCGTCTGTGATCTCCATTTCAGAAATGCCAAATTTTTCTTCGATCATTTTTCCATACGTCGTATTCGTATCATGGAACGCTGGCAAGCAGTGCAGCACGATCAAGCCATCGTCTTGTTTTCCGGTGGCCATCACCATTTCGCGGTTGATCTGGTAATCTTTCAACAGCTTCACCCGCTCTTCGAACTGGTCTTCTTCCCCCATTGACACCCAAACATCGGTATACAAGACGTCTGCATCTTTGACGCCTTTTTGGATATCATCTGTTACCATCAACTGACTGCCAGATTCTTTAGCAAATTTGTTGGCATAGTCTGTCACTTCTTGCGCTGGGAAAAGTTCTTTTGGTGCACAGATACGAACGTTGACCCCTAAAATTGCCCCCGTCACTAACAAACTATTCGCCATATTGTTCCGGCCGTCGCCCACATAAACTAGCGTAATGTTTTCCAAGGTGCCGAAGTTTTCTTTGATGGTCATAAAGTCAGCGATCATTTGGGTTGGGTGCCATTCATCGGTTAAGCCATTCCAAACAGGAACACCGGAGAATTTGGCTAAATCTTCAACGACTTGTTGACTGAATCCACGAAACTCAATACCGTCAAACATGCTGCCTAAAACTTTTGCTGTATCTTCGACAGATTCTTTTTTGCCTAGCTGAATATCATTCGCGCCTAAAAATTCTGGATGGGCACCAAGATCGATGGCAGCTGTCGTAAAGGCCGCCCGTGTCCGAGTCGATGTTTTTTCAAACAAAAGGGCAATGTTCTTGCCTTCTAAATAACGATGAGAAATATTTTGTTTTTTCAATTGTTTTAAATAGATTGAAAAATCAATGAGGTATTCTAACTCGGCTTTCGTAAAATCTTTTTCTGCTAAAAAACTTCTTCCTTTAAATACTTGTTCCATCGATGATTCCTCCTCTGATTTAAATATCTTCTCTAACAAATGGCATGCTCATGCAACGAGGACCGCCACGACCACGAACCAATTCACTGCCGGAGATTTTGTGCAATTTGATACCGGCTTCTGCCAACTTCTGATTGGTGATGGTATTGCGGTCATATACGACGACTTCGCCAGGTGCGATCGTCAAGGTATTGGAACCGTCATTCCATTGTTCCCGAGCTGCTGCAATCAAATCACTGCCGCCGCAACGAATCAATTCAACCGTATTTAGTTCTAGATAGCGACATAAAATATTTTCCAACGTGTCCTTTTCTTCTTTGATCGTCACCCCATCACCTGCTCGTGAGATTGAATAAACCGTCAGCTCTCCTTCGATTTCTGGATGGATCGTAAACTTGTCATGATCGACCATTGTAAATACCGTATCTAAATGCATGAATTTGCGCTCTTGACCAATGTCAAACGCTAGAACATACTCAAAGCTTGGCTCATTTTCGAACACTTTGCGGGCCAGCTGCTCAATCGAAGCGGCATCCGTTCGTTGCGAGATACCAATCGCCAACACATGTTTTGACAGAACTAATTCGTCGCCACCTTCGATGCGGGTTGGTTGGGCGCGATCATAAAGCATATGAGGCGGATTTTGCTGGAACATTGGATGATGAGCAAAAATATATTTGCCGTATAACGTTTCGCGCCGTCTTGTTTCTGAATACATGCGATTCAAGGATACTCCGTTACCAATCGTCGCAAAGGGATCTCGTGTAAAATACAAATTCGGCATTGGATCGATCAGAAATGGGTATTGATCATCCACGGTCCCAGCGAGGCTCTGGGTATTTGGCAGCTCCAGTTCATTTTTGGCTAAACCAGCCATAGTTTTGTCGATCAGTTCCCGATCATTGTCACAAGACATAAAATAATCCGTGACTTCTTTGATGATCTCAGAACTTTGGATTGTAGTTTCCGCTAAATAATCCTTGAGAAATTGCTGTTTGATTTCTGGTGACGTGAGCGATTCAGCAGCTAAATCTTCTAGATACAACACCTCCACATCATTTTGACGTAGGACTTCCGCAAACCGATCATGTTCTGCTCTGGCTTGTTCCAAAAAAGGAATATCATCAAATAGCAGGCGGTTCAAATGATCAGGAACAAGGTTCTCCAATTCCCGACCAGGGCGGTGAAGCATGACTTGCTTCAATCGTCCAATCTCTGAAAAAACATGAATAGCATTTGGCATTTTTCTTCCTCCTTCTTCTGTTTACACCTCTATGCTACCTAATTGTATACGCTTTCGAAGTGGTATATTTCGTGTTCTTTTCGCAAAGGATTTGGCATTATGCATGAAAAAGCGAATATCGCTCATCAGGCGTTTTTTTACTCGCTGTTTTTTTTCATATGTAATATTTATCCATCGATTTTTTTCTAAGAATTTGATGAGGATGTGATAGTTTTTTTATTTTTGACGTTTTTCCGCCCTATCAATAGATCAAGGAGTTATACATTCCATTTTTTGTTTTTGGTACAGTTTCATCAAGAACCCTTATTTCATAAGGATTCTGATGGTTGCGACCAAATTTCGTTATGCTATACTTAATAAGATCGAAGGAAAAGAAAGGGGTTTGATAGGAATGACCTATTCAATCAATTGGAATCTGGAAACAATCTTTCCGGGAGGCAGCGATTCTGTTCAATTAAAAGAACGCATGAGCCAACTGGAAGAACAAATTGCAAATTACCGAACAACAGTCGATGCATGGTCGCCCAACAGCGAAGACGATGCAGCAAAATTAGAAGAGTTACTTGATTTATCCGCAACTATTAGTCAAGGATTTTCACAATGCGGCAGCTTTATCAATGCCTTGCTTTCAGCGAATGTCAATGACAGCAAAGCCAAAATCCTGACGGGTGACCTCTACGCAAAATTGCCAGCACTGCAAGCAGCACAAACCGTTTTCTCGAAAAAATTGACAGAAATTTCTGAGGATGATTGGACAGCACTAGTTAAAGCGGAAAACTTAGCACCTGTCGCTTTTCGTTTAAGCGAGATTCGCCGCGACGGCAAAGAATTGTTATCCGAAGCAGAAGAGACCATCATCAATACTTTAAATTTAGATGGCTTGAATGCTTGGAGCCAACATTACGATACGATCGTTGCCTCGATCGAAATTCCTTTCCTGCAAGAAGACGGCACGACGATCAAGTTTTCAGCTGGTCAAGCCTTCAATAAAATGATGGGTGATCCTGATCCGGAAGTTCGTGCGCGTTTATTCGACACTTGGGAAAAGACGTGGGCAGAAAAAGAAGACCTCTTTGCGGATACCTTGAACCACTTAGACGGTTTCCGCCTTTCTACCTTCAAACTTCACGGTGTCACTGATTACTTGAAGGAACCATTAGAATACAATCGTCTGCAAAAAGCGACATTGGATGCTATGTGGGGCACGATCCAAAAGAACAAACAGCCGATCGTTGATTTCTTGACCCGCAAAGCGCAGCTTTTCGGCAAAGAAAAAATGGAATGGCAAGACCAAGATGCGCCAATCATCCTTGGCGATATGGAAGAAAGAACCTACACCTTTGATGAAGCAGCTGACTTCATTTTGACCAACTTCCGTAAGTTCAGCCCAAAAATGGCTGACTTTGCCCAAGTCGCTTTTGAAAAAAGCTGGATCGAAGCAGAAGATCGTCCCGGCAAACGTCCTGGCGGCTATTGCACCAGCTTGCCAGAAACCAAAGAATCACGTATTTTCATGACCTACAGCAATTCTGTCAACGAAGTAGCGACGCTTGCCCATGAGCTCGGTCACGCTTTTCACAGCAGCGTTCTTTGGGAGCTGCCAGAATTAAACCGCAACTATGCCATGAACGTTGCCGAAACAGCAAGTACCTTTGCTGAATTGATCGTTGCTGATGCAACCCTCAAAGAAGCAACGACAAAAGAAGAAAAAATCAATCTATTGGATGCTAAAATGCAAAATGCGATCGCGATGTTCATGAACATCCACGCACGTTTTATTTTTGAGAACAGCTTCTATCAAGCTCGTCAAAAGGGCTTGGTTTCAGCGGAACAAATCACGGAAATGATGACTGCGGCGCAAAAAGAAAGCTATGCGGATGGGTTAGCGACTTATCACCCACATTTCTGGGCAGCCAAATTGCACTTCTTTATTGACGATGTGCCGTTCTACAACTTCCCTTATACCTTTGGTTACCTCTTTAGTATGGGGATCTACGCGTATGCCAATGAAAAAGGGTCTAGCTTTGAAGAAGAATACATTGCTTTATTGCAAGATACTGCTTCAATGACGACGGAAGAACTGGCGCAAAAACACCTTGGTGTCGATTTAACGAAACCAGACTTCTGGCAAGCAGGGATCGACATGGTCCTAAAAGATGTTGCCAGCTTTATGGAATTGACTGAAGACTATATCTAAAAGAAAAAACCCTCTTCCAACAAGACGCTTGGAAGAGGGTTTTTCTATCAGGCATTCAATAAAGTTAAGCCAATCGTTAAGTAGCCGGCGTATAAACACCAAATCAAATAAGGAATAAACAAGTACATCGCTTTTTTGTCGATGCGAGCAAAAAGGATCATACAAATAATCACTGATAACACTAACAAGACAATAATGACCGTTCCTGCCCAGTAAGCATTCCAGCCAAAGAAAACGATACTCCAAAAGAAGTTTAATACTTGCTGGATCGCAAAGAAGATGTAGGCATTCTTTTTAAGCGCTGGATTGACTTTGGCGACGATCAACAGATACAACGCCGTTCCCATAAAGGCATACAAAATCGTCCAAACGATCCCAATGATCCCGCCAGGAGGGGCTAAAAAGGGTTTTTCCATTTGCGCATACGTTCCGGCAATGTCCCCTGCAAACAAACTCGAGATGATTCCTGTTGCTTCAATGCCGATCACACAGACCAGCCAAATTAAAAATTTCATGTTCTCCACTCCTTCTTTTTTTCATAACTCACTAGTTTCATCGTACCATCGAATCGAAAAAAAGCAGAATAGAACGCTTAAAAAAAGAAACGGCCGTGTGGACGTTTCTTTCTTATTCCTTTCGATTTATGCTGCTTGTTCCCCTTCTTGGGCTTCTTGCTTGACTAGGCCTGCGTCATAAGAACGAGCGAATGGGAAGTAGATCAAAAAGGCAACGCCTGCACATAAGAAAGCACAAACTGCGGCTTTCCAATCGCCTCCACTTCCAATAAATGCGCCGATGCCGATTGGAGAAGGCCATGGCATTTGGGCGATCATCGGTCGAATGATTTCCAATTCGATCGCAAAATAGGCAATCGATGCGGATGCCATCGGTGCTAAGAAAAAGGGAATCGCTAAGAAAGGATTATAAATCAAAGGAATCCCGAAAATCAACGGCTCGTTAATATTGAATAATGCTGGAATGATCGAAGCTTTTCCTAACACTCTTAATTGTTTTGATTTCGCCAGATAAACCAAGAATAAAGCGAGACCTAGCGTTGCCCCTGAACCACCGACGGTCACATACGCATTGTTAAACTCACCAGCTAATGCAAAATTGGCGCCCTCAGCATTGGCTGTCAAATTGCCTAAGGTGATTGGCGTCAATACAGAGAAAATGATATTTGCGCCATGAATCCCTACTAACCATAATGCACTGACTAAAAAGTAAATCACCATCAAACCTAACCAACTGTTGGTCAAATTGGTAACAAACCCAAAAGGTACCGCAATGATTTGGAAAATATCCGTTCCTGCTGCAACTAATGCGCCATTGATGATAAGAACCGTGAAGGCCACAACAAAGGCGGGAATCAATGCTGTAAAGGCACGGGCAACCCCTAATGGGACTTCTTCAGGCATTTTAATGACCCATTTTTTCGTCACACATAAACGGTACAACTGAACGGCCAACACCGCCATAATGATACCGGTAAATATCCCGGTCGTTCCTAAACGCTCCACCCCGTCGCCACCGATCGCCCAGCCATTGATGATAGCATTTTCTTGATCGGTGATCCGTGACATGTTGCCATCCACAATCATCAATTGTGGGATCGACATGAAAAAGGCAAACATCGATAGTAACGCCCCACTCATAGGCGCAAGATCCAACTCTTCTTCTTCCGCATAGATCTTGGTGTATTCATAGCCGAGAACGATACAAAAATATAATGCCAAAAGTCCCATTGTCGTGCTGTTTGCCAGCATATACAATTCACTGACTCTGAAAAAAGTATTATTGAAGAAATCTTCTAAAAAGGTAAAGGTCTGCGGCAATACATTGATAACTAAAAACATCGAGCCAACGATCGTAAAAGGAATCGAAGCCATCCCAGCAGCCATGATGGCACGTACGATTTTGAACTGTGCCACTTTTCCTAACGGTCCCATGACGGCCGTTTCTAAGAGACTGAACAACTTGCTATTTGATTGTTCCATAATGTAACTACTTCCCTTCAATGAGTTTTTGGTATTCTTTAATATATCCATAATACGTATCTTTTTTGTGACGGATCTTATTCACACGCTGCAAACATAGCGCAGCTAACGTTAGCCCCACACTAAGCCAGAGTGTAAGAATGCCTCGATTGTGCAGTGTATTATCAAGAAAAGGAAAAACGAATGAAAACAGAGGAGAGAAGAAACAAACGGCGCATAAAAGGAGATTCATCGTCAGTTGACAAAGATAAAACAAGCGCGTCCACCGCAGTTTTTCTGCTATTTGCTCTGAGTGGCTGCCATAAAGGCGCACGTATTCTCCAATTGCCGAAATAGCCAAAACCAACAGCGCCAGCGGAAGAATCAGGAGTAGGGCATTGCTGGCCATCGCAGCCAATAACCAATAAAGATTTGCAAAGAAAAACACTGCTAATACATACCTTAGAAATAAAAAGCGATTAAACCGAAAATTTTTTTCTGCCATTTTTTTCTGTTGTTCTTGATTGGTCATTTGTTCCCTTCCTTTCTACCGCTCTCGCTGGTATAACGCCAGCATTTCAATCGCCACTTCTCGCAAAGTCATCGTTGTCATTAGATGATCTTGTGCATGGACCATGATAATCTCCATGTCGATTTTTTCGCCGCTGGCGTATTCTTGTAATAAGCCCGTCTGTGCTTTATGGGCCTCTACTAGTGCTTCATTTGCTTGATCCAGTTTTGCTTGTGCTGCTTCAAAAGTTCCTTGGCGCATCTCTTGGAATGCTTCATGAACGATTGTCCGAGCATCCCCGCTGCTAAGAATGATTTGAAAAGCGGTCTCTTGTAATTTTTCTGATTCCATTGTTCTTTCTCCCTTACATGTGCTATATATGTGCTTCTAGGTGATACCCAATAAAACATTTCATAAAATGTTCAAAATCACCACTTGCTATGAGTGCATCTTTAAATGATTCATCTTCAATGATCGGTACTAACAGTTGGCTGATTTTGTTCAATTCTACTTGCCCCAATCGATCAGGGGAAAGTAAGAAAATCAGCTGGATCTGGTCATGCTCGTCATCCCATTTTATGCCTTGTTTTAGTATAGCAACGGCCGCATAAGCATCATTGGTGATCGGTTCAATGGGGTGCGCCACCGCCAAATGATCCGAAAAGGCTACTGAGCTATAGGCTTCTCGTAAAGCAAGCTGCTTGCCTAGCGCTTCTTTCACTGAACGTTTTTCCAAGCCTTCAATTTTCGTCAGCAACTGATCCATAACAGTTGCTTTGTCAGTCTCTTCCTCTATCAGCAGAAAAAGTTCTGAGCGAAAGCTGGTCTCAATCAATTCCCGCTCCTTGTCAGATAAAGATTTCGGCTGTTGTTTCAGTATGCTACCATACTGTTTTTTGATTTTATACTGCTTCAACTGGCGATTGATTTTTTGGATATCTTTTTTATCTAAAAAAACACTGACGGTGACGATGGGGATATTTAGAACCACATCTGGTACTTTGATGGATGAAATGATCAAATCGATCCCTGCTAGTTTTTGTTCACTGATTTCGTAATAGCTGATCATATCTTCAATCACGATTTTTGAACCAAGTTCGTGTTCCAAACGATTTTTTAACATTTGCGAACTACCAATTCCTGTTGCACAGATCACTATGACCTTGGCTTTTTGTTGATTCGCTAAGCGTTCCATCGCAGCAGTTAAATGGATCGTCAAATAGGCAAGCTCTCCTTCGGTCACTCTATAGGGGGCAAAGAAGGGAACATCAGAAAAATGCCGAATCGTTAACTGAAAAAAGTCACTGTAATCTTTTTTGATGGTCTCTAGCAAAGGATTCTCCATACTCGTACCGTTATTCAATCGTTGCAATAAGGGGGTGATATGCATCATCAGCCCTTCTATCAACAGTGGATCTTCGACTAAGCAAAAGCCGGTTTCTTGATCGATTTTATGCAAAACAGCTAACAGCTGTTGTTTGACCTCGTTATCATCTAAATCGATCTGTTCACGGATAGTTTCGGAAACTAGTTTGTTTTTTAAGTGAATGGCGATATAAAAAGCCTCTTCTGGCGGCAAAGCAATGCCCATCTGTTGGCGAATCTTCTCAACGATCTCTATAGCCGACTGGTATTCTGCTTCTTGTTCCAATTCAGGATCCTGCGGATGCAGCTGGATCTCAAAGCCCGACTGCAGCCGTTTTATCGCTAAGCCTATATGCAGAACGATCGTATAGATCATAAAATCAGAGAGTTTCAAAAAGTATTTACGACAGGTGTCCAAGACGATGATCACGATCTCCTCGATCGCTATCCCCTCTAATAGATGTTTGTACATTGAGAATGCATAAAGATTGTCTTGCAGGCGATTCATGAAAAAGTAATTCATGATGAAATGCCGTAGACTGTTTTCAGATCCTTCGACATAAATGCCTTGGCTGGTTCGATGTTTCAACTCGATCGTGTAAGGCTTTAATAATTGCTTGATTTCAACGATATCATTCGAAATCGTCGAGCGTGAAACACATAGATCCGCTGCCAAATCATCAACAAAAACGGGCTTATGCCCAAATAACAATTGATTTAACAAAAAATATTGCCGGTCATTGGCTTCATTGATCGTGGTTAGATCGTCAGCTGTTGGCCTGAGATTGGTCTTCTCTGAATAAAACAGATCAAAGGAACGCTGGTCCGTGATGTTCAAGCGATACCCCTGTCCTTGCTTGGCACAAATTTGACCAATCTTATGGTTCTTCAGGATAAGTCCCAGACCTTGAACGTACTTGCGAGTAGTCCGATCCGAGACCCCCAGTTGATTTGCGATCTGTTTGCTGCTAGTGTATGTGTTGCGGTTTTGGTAGAGCATCTTTAGCATGATGATTTCTTTTTTACTCAACATTATTCATCAACCTTTTTCATCAACCTATTTTCATCTAGCTACTTATTTGAACTGCTTTGAACTGCTATTTGATATTTTGTTCTACCACAGCAGCTAATTTTTCAATGCCCATCGGTATCGGAACATAGGCTTGGGGCGGAATATTTACGATGGGTCGTTGGTACTTGATGGCAGCTTTTTCAAGATTCGCAAAGTACATCTTAGTTTGAGGGCTGACTAAGTATAGGTCGTATTCATCTTTGGCGATCGTGGCTGCTCCTTGAGAGGCAGACGTTGCATCTAGTTCAATTTCTTTTCCTCGCTCTTTAAAATATTCCGTCGTTTTTTTTGCAATGACCGATGAAGACATACCGCCTGCACAGATGATTAATGCTTTTTTCATATAGTTTTCCTCCTTAACAAATACACTCATTTTCACTATCTATGTTCAGTAGCTGCTAAATAGTGGTGTAGTACTGATTTTCCTTACGTTGAATAAATCAGTTGCTCACCTGATTTAGCATGGCAATGGGTTGATAATGTCATCATAATAGATAGCGCTTTCTTTTTGAACACAAGGTGTTTCCTTATCGATGCGGAAGCAAATTAGATGCGTCTACTTGATTTTACAAGAATTCCCTTCAAAAAATGATCGAAAAAAAAGCTTTACCTGTCTTTTGTCCAAGTAAAGCTTTTTTAATCATACGCTCTTTGATTGTTCCTCTTCAAACTTCCGCCGTTCATTTTCTACATATTTGTATAACGAACCGTAGCGGCTGCGATAGCCTTTCTTCCATGGTTTCTCTTTGCCGCAAAAATGCAGCAAAACGGTATGTTCGATGACCCAATCCAAACTCCATTCCCCTAGGCTGATCGTCTCATACGTACGGTTTTTCCGTACATCATAGTTATAGAGCTGATCAGGAATCGCTAGCACCCGATCACCATATAACCCATTCAAAATATCTTGATCCGGCAAAAAGAGGTTCAAATGATTTTTCTCAATGAAGGCTGCGATTTCTGTTTCTTTGACCTCTTGCCGTAGCTGGTGCACATTCATCAGCAAGACACCTGAATTATAGTAGCCTTCTGACTCATAATTGCGCAAACGGACTTTATTGATGACCGTCGTCACTTCTGTCAGCTTGGAATGACTGGCAGCGGCATACAGAAAATCCCCTAACGTCAGCTCATACAAGGGGCGCAAATCATTGATGCACAAAATATCCGCATCCAGATACAGGATTTTTTCCACCTGCTGCGGCAAGTAATTTTGTGCCAACAATCGATAGTAGATTGATTCTGGGTAGCGGTCACTAACTGGTGCCGTTTTAAAGATCGAACCAGAACCGATGATGACGGGATGATAGGTCATCGCCAATTTTTGACAAAAGACCTCTAGCTCTGCACCTTGTCTCAATTCTTTTTCTTGTAAGACATAGACATCGAAAGATGCTGCTGTCGTATGGCGTTTGATTGAATATAACGTTGTTTTTAATTGTTCACTGAATCGATCATCAATCGCAAAAAGTAGATTCATGCTCTTGTTCACTCCTCTGTTACTGGATGCACTCGTTGGGCAAAAAATCGAACGCAGTTGCCCGCATCTTCTGTTCTTCTAGTATACCCGATTTTTAGTCATTCTTTCAGTGAAATAGCCTTTCCAGTGAAAACCATTCCTTGGAAACGCAAAAAAATGCTGCTCCATTCAATGAATGAAACAGCAAATGATCGATGATAAATGGTGACCTCCTAAAACAGATCAGCGAATCGTGGCAAAAGCTTTTGACCACAACAACAATTCATCCAGCATGTCATTGACACCTGCAGCCATGTGCGCACCGGGTTTGAAGGTACTGAAATTTTCAAAATCTGTGAAGAGATTGAAGGCTGGGTTAGTCCGCACGGTGGCAACTTTTTGTTCAGCTAAAACGTTACGCAATTGTTCAGCGGCACGAATCCCACCGCCAGAACCATAACTGACGATCCCAGCTGCTTTATCAAACCATTCTTCCCGTGCAGAGTCTACGGCATTTTTCAAGGAAGCCGCAAAACCGTGGTTGTATTCTTGTACGATGAAGATATAGCCATCTAATTCAGCGATTTTTTTGTTCCACGCCATGTTTGGCTCAGCCGTTCCCATAAACGGTAAATCAAATGCCTTTACATCAACGATCTCAAACTGATGCTCTGACCGTTGAGTAGCAATTTCTTGAATATATGCTCCGACTTGCGGACTTACGCGTCCTTCTCTTGTACTGCCTAAAATAATACCAAATTTCATGATAGGTTCCTCCTAAGATTGTTTTCGTTTGTTTTTTAACGATTGGCAAATGTGTCTGCCCAGTCCAATAATTCCGTCAACATATCGTTCATTCCTGCCGTCATATGTTCGCCAGGAGTAAAGGTGGCAAAATTTTCAAAATCAGTAAATAAGTTGAAGGCTGGATTAGTGCGCACCGTGGCTACTTTTTGTTCCGCCAAAATCAAACGAACTTGCTCAGCGGCCCGAATCCCCCCTGCTGAACCATAGCTGACGATTGCTGCTGCTTTGTTGAACCATTCCTCGCGGGCGCTGTCTAACGCATTTTTCAAGGAAGCCGATAGCCCATGATTGTATTCTTGTACGATGAAGATATAGCCGTCTAATTCAGCGATTTTTTCGTTCCACGCTTGGTTCGCTTCGCCTGTACCCATAAAGGGCAAGTCGTAGTCTTTGATATCAATGATTTCAAATGAGCGGTCGCTATGTGCTCGTGCTGTTTGTAAAACGTAATTGGCTACTTGCGGACTCACGCGGCCTTCTCTCGTACTGCCAACGATGATTCCGATTTTTTGCGCTTTTTTCTTTTCCGGAGTGCGATACACCTCTTTAATTACTTCTTTTTCAATTATTTGTTCTTTTTTCCCAAATCCAAAGACCATTCTTTTGTACTCCTTTTATTGTGTTTTCTTTAACGATGGACTCAGCATATCAAACTTACTTTTAGTAAGTCAATCATTTTGCTTACTTTTTGTTAGAAAAAAAATCCCAGCTACTTCCTCTTGACATTCTTTCGGCACCGAACTATAATCAACTCATCGATATCATTAGGTACCGAACAATAATTCAAAAGGAGTGTTCTCAATGAGTACAATGACCGATCACTTAATGAAACAGCTTCGTTTTATCAGCGAAGCCAGCAATGCTTTTATGAGTCAAAATAACCAACGCCTTTCTGGACAGCAACGCGTCCTAGCCGTTTTAAATTTAGAAGATGGCTTGGTGCAAAATTACCTCGCAGAAGTTTTAGATTTACGGCCAAGTTCCTTGGCAGAACTATTGAAGAAAATGGAAAGCAGTGGGGATATCCAACGCAAAGAAGATGCAGCCGACAAAAGGATCAAACGAATCTTTCTGACAGAGACTGGACGAAAAAAAGCAGAAAAATTACTGGCACAAAAAGAAGCCGCCAGCAGTCAAACGTTTTTTGCTGGGTTAACAGAGGAAGAACAAACCGAATTTGCCCGTCTGCTTGAAAACATCGCCGCTGGGTGGGAAGCTGACTTTCAGCAACAGACGCAACGCTTTATTGACCCGATGGATCGTCTACAAGCTATGCAGGAGATCCGGGAACAGATGATGAAGCAATGGGGTGGAAATTGGCAGGAAATGACGAATGACGATCGCCGAAAAATGAAGCAACAAATGAAAGATACTTGGCAAGATATGGGCGCTGACGAGCGGCGTCAAATGAAAAAGCAGATCAAAGAAGCCATGCGGCAAATGCCATTTCCTGGACACCGCGGCATGTTTGGCAATCGGCCATTTGGGCCATTTGGGCCATTTGATAGTAGCGAGGCGAATGATCCACGGGACACATGGGGAAAAGGCAACTTGTTTGATGCCTACGGGTTTGGACAAGACCGCAAAGCAAGACCTGATTCCGCTTATAAAGACGAAGCAGCCGAAGATGATTGGCAGGATTTCTAATAGCACCTAATGAAAAAGAAAAAGCTGCAGGCCATCTTGCTTGTAGCGGAGGAAAACGAATGGAAACAACGACACCAACAGTGAACAAAAACACATTTAAAATGAAAGACTTTATCCACCTGATCGTCAGTGTCAACCCCAAGAATGGCTTGTTTCTTTTAGGGATGCTCTTTAGCCTGATCACAAGTGCCGCCAGTTTGGTCGTGCCGCAGCTGACGAAAACGCTAGTCGATGCCAGCGGCACCCCCACGTTCAGCTCCTCCATGCTGGTCGTTTTGATCCTAGCCTTTGTGCTGCAATTAGGCGTAGGCACTTTAGGCGGCTTTCTCTTGCGCTATGTGGGAGAAAGTGCCGTGAAAACGTTGCGGGAACGTCTTTGGAAACATCTGCTGCATTTGCCAGTCAGCTATTTTGATGACCACAAGTCGGGGGAAAGCAGTTCGCGACTCGTCAATGATACTTCCGTGATCAAAGACCTAGTCACCTCGCAATTTCCCAGCTTTGTCACCGGCTTGATCCAATTGGTCGGTTCGATGATCATCTTGTTTTTGATGGATTGGAAGATGGCTGCGATCATGTTCAGTGCGGTGCCTTTGATCACCTTGATCATGTGGCCGATCGGCAAGATCATGTCGAAACTAGGACGCCAACTACAAGCAGCGACTGCCGATTTCAATGCGGATGCCAGCGAAAAACTCTCAGAGATCCGTTTGATCAAAGCCAGCAACGGAGAAGCTAGTGAACAAGAAAACGGTCGGCGCAACATTGGAGCAATCTTTACCCTCGGGGTCAAGGATGCGAAAGTTAGTGCGATTTTGCAGCCAATCATGACGACGGCAATGCTGGGATTACTCGTAGGAATCCTCGGTTATGGCGCGATCCGTGTCCAAGCCGGCACCTTGACGAGTGGCGCATTGATTGCTTTTCTACTGTATCTCTTTAATATTATTGCGCCTGTGACTACGTTTGCGATGTTCTTTTCACAAGTCCAAAAAGCGATGGGTGCTACGGAACGGATCCAAGAAATTTTGGATACGCCGCTGGAGCCGATCCAGGCAGCACCCAAAGCCGCTATCGACGGCGCAGTCCTACGGGCAGAACAGATCGATTTCAGTTACGATCCCAAACGGCCGATTTTGCAAAACATTTCTTTTGAAGCCAAACCCAACACCGTGATTGCTTTTGCGGGACCAAGCGGCGGCGGAAAATCCACGATCTTCGCTTTACTGGAACGCTTTTATGAACCCACCAGCGGGCGCTTGCTGATTGGTGAACAGCCGATAGCTGACATTGATCTGCAGGACTGGCGGGCACAGATCGGCTATGTTTCCCAAGACAGTGCGGTCTTTGCCGGTACGATTCGGGAAAACTTGCAATACGGATTAAGCCGAACACTGTCAGAGGAGGAATTGTGGCAAGGACTGGCATTGGCTTATGCCGATCAGTTCGTCCAAGAGTTCCCCGAAAAACTAGAAACACAAATCGGCGAACGCGGCGTCAAACTATCTGGCGGGCAAAAACAACGGATCGCCATCGCACGAGCATTCTTGCGAGACCCCAAGCTGCTGATGCTCGATGAAGCGACCGCCAGCCTAGATTCTCAGTCGGAAGAAAAGGTCCAGCGGGCGTTGGATCATCTAATGGAAGGGCGCACGACATTAGTGATCGCCCATCGCTTGTCGACCATCGTGGATGCCGATCAAATCTACTTTATAGAAAAAGGTACCATTACCGGTCAAGGTACCCATGCAGAATTGATCAACAATCACCCGCTTTATGCTGCCTACGTGAATGAACAAATGATCAATTAAAGAATAAAAACTAGAAAAAAAACTGCTTATTGATGGATAAGCAGTTTTTTTCTATTAGCCAACAGCTGAATGTTGCTTCTCTTCACGCGCCACAGGCACTTGATTCCCTCGCTGTAATTCTTTCAGCACCTGGTTTTCTGCCCGCAATAAATCCCTTTCGCTTTGGGCAGTAGCAAGCTTTCCTTGATAGACCAAGACTTCTTCTTGGTAGGTTTTGGCGGTCTTTTGGACTTCTTCTTCTAACTGATCGATTTTATGGGTCAATTCTTGATTGATCTGTTCATATTTTAGGTAAAGCTTTTGGGCATTTTCGATATTCGTTTGTTCCAAATTCGCTTTGCTGGATACTCGGGTAGCCAAATAAGTAAGTACACCAGTAATGAGTGACGGCAAGACAACAGTTACGATCGATGTATCCATGATCCTCCCCCATTCTTTTTGATACGATTCATATCATCTGTTTCCAGTATAAAAGATACGATTCGTATCGTCAACTGATGTGATATTTTTTATATCAAATAATACAAAAATAGATACAAATTATATCCAACGTGCTATACTACAAAAAAGGAGGCGATCACTCATGCTTGGCGAACGGCTAAGAACACTCAGACTACGAACCAACCAAACCCAACAGCAGATCGCAGATCAGCTAGGGATCACCCGCGCAGCGTATTCGCATTTCGAAAATGATCGTAACGAACCCGATGGCGAGACCATCGTCAAACTCGCGGAGATTTTTCAAGTATCCACCGATTTTTTATTAGGCAGACAAGTCCCGGCAGGCTTTACGCCGCCCTCTGCAAAAGTTCAAACCGTTGCGGCCCATATTGATGATGACGTCACCGATGAGCAGATGGAAGATATCCTCAGCTACATTGAATTTATAAAACAGCGGCACGCCCAAAAGGAATGATGGAAATGGATAAAGTAGAAGAACTGATGGCCGCCTACCCAGACTTGCACTTTATTTTCGATAAAAATATGCCTGATGGTCAGCAAGGATTGTACATCGATCACCATATTTACTTGAACCCTGACCAATCACAAGAAGACCTCTTGAGCACCATCGGTGAAGAAATCGGTCATTATTTGACCAGTGCTGGCGACATTACCGCCCAAGACACCAACGAAAAACGCAAACAAGAACGCAAAGCCCGTGACATTGGTTCTGCGATCGTGGTCACGCCCTATGATATCATCGCTTGTTTTGAAGAAGGCTGCAAAACGTTGGCGGCATGCGCTGATTTTTTAGGTGTCCCCCCACAAACCTTCAAAGACGCAGTCACCTATTATGCTCGCCGCTTTGACGGTATCAAAACCGAAGAAAACTATACCTTGTTTTTCCATATCGACGGCACGATTGAAGTTGTCAAAACCTTTGGCAATCAAGGTTAAGCCTTTTTTGCACAAAAACAGACGTTCCTTTCCTGCTGCTAAATTCAGCGTTTACGGAACGTCTGTTTTTTATCCTTGCATGTTGACCCACATCAATACGCGGTTCGGTCGATAGTTTTCTGAGGATTGATGAACCAGCGCGCCTTCCTCAAAACGATACAAATTGTATCCATAGCGTTCTTCAAAACGGACCATCCCCTCGCCTTCATCTTCCCCGACAAACGACATACTTGCCACAGTATAGTAAGGAATCCCTGCGATCGTTCCCGTAAATGCATGATGGGTATGTCCGCTGAGAATACAAGAGATCTGATACTGCTGCAATAATGCCACCAAACGATTGGCACCGGCCCATGCCGGCGTGCTTGCTTGATAAGGCAACAAATGATGGTGCGTCACAAAGATGATCTTTTTCTCTTTGAGCTGCGCCAGCGTGGCTTGCAGCCATTCAAACTGTCGTTCATCTACGATACCGTCGGCATAGCCATAGCAGGAATTATCGAAAGCCACGACCGCCAATGTCTCCGTTTCATAGACTTGATTAAAAGGTGTATCACTGGCCGTTTCTACTGACTTGCCTTGCCAGCCTTGGCGAAAATGCCGTTTAATATCATGATTGCCTAGCGTTACTACGATCGGCACTGAGCCAAAGGCTTTTTCTAGATAATGCTTCAAAGAGGCATAATCGGCAGGCGCGCCATCTTCGGTCAAATCGCCGCTGATCACCACCAAATCAATCGCCCCTCGCGCCTTGGCATCTTGGATACACTCTTCAAGAGGAATCAAGGGATTTTGCATAGCTGCCAGCATTCCTTGATACCCTTCTTCACAAGGCAGGTAACTTTCTCGAAAATGGATATCTGATATATGCAATATATTCATAGGTTTATCTCAATTTCTTTCTGATGATTCCAGTCAACTGGTCTAATAAGAAGACGGTCACAACGACGCCCAACAAAATAATACTTACCTTGCTCCAGGTTCTGGTTTGAATAGCAAAAATCAATGGTGCACCGATCCCGCCGGCACCGACTAACCCTAACGTTGCTGCACTGCGGACCGCAATTTCAAAATGATTCAACGCAAAAGAACTATAGATGGGTGCTAAATAAGGAACCCGCACGAAAAACATCGTTTGCCAAAAGTTGGCACCGACTGCTTGCATCTCTTCCGTCAAGCGCTCATCCATGGCTTCCATTTCTTCGGTGAACAACTTGCCCAGCATACCGATCTGGTGGACACCGATCGCCATAACCCCAGCGAAAGGTCCCGGACCTACCACACGGACAAAAATAATCGCATAAACTAGCTCTGGAAATGCCCGCAAGATATTGCAGATCATTTTGCCGATCTTCGCGACCCACGGCGCAGAAGACCATAGGTTGGCGGCACTCAGCAAGGTCACCGGTATCGCGCAGACTGTTGCGATCATCGTTCCTAGACAGGCGATCCCGATCGTCAGTAACAATAAGCTCCACAGATCCTCCCCGCTACCGTCGTAAAAGAAAGACCAGTCTGGCTGACTCAACCCTTGCAGGACATCTCTTCCCATCGCTAAGGAAAAAGTACTCAATCCGGAATAATCCAGCGTCGCTGCAGATAATGCCAGTAAGATAGCAAAGAGTCCCCATAACAGCCAAGTCGTTTTCTTCACTTCTCTGATCATCATAGGAATGACCTCCTTACCCGCTCACTTAGAAAATCAACGATCGCTACCGTTAGCAAAATCGTCAAGATAATGATCGAGACCCGTTCATAATTCAACAATGCCAATGAGGCGTTCAAGATGACCCCGATCCCGCCGGCACCAACATATCCTAACACCGTCGAAGCTCGAACATTGACTTCAAAGGCATAAAAAGTATAGCTGGCAAACTGGCTGATGACTTGAGGTATGATCGCCCAAACAGTCACTTGAAATTTATTTGCCCCTACCGCCGCCGCTGCTTCGATTGGCGCAAAATCAATGGTTTCGATCGCTTGGAACATCAGCTGTGAAACCATCCCAAAGGTAAAGACCGCGATGGTCAAAACACCAGTGGCTTCACCGATCCCAAAAATCGCTACGAACAATGCCGCCAACAATAAATTGGGGATCGTCCGCACCAGACCTAAGAGAAAACGCATCGGCACAGAGACCCACCGGCTTTCTGTCACGACTGTCGTCGCCAACAGACTCACCGGTATCGCTGCGACTACTCCTAAAACAGTGCCTAAAAAGGACATTTGCAATGTCTTGATCAAGGGCATCATCAGTTGCGGTAAATAACTAAAATCCGGATGCAAAAAGCGAGCCATGAAAGCCGTCATCTGGCTTCGATTCGACCACACTTGTGCAAAATCAGCCCCCGTGATCCAGGCACTGCTTTGAAAAAAGAGCAGCAATAAAAGAATCAGCAGCAGGTGTTTGTACCAATTAAAATGAACTGTTTCTTTCAGTTTCATCGATTTCTCCTGCCTTTTCTTCAAAAATTGCTTTCCCATAGATTTGTTCTAAACGCTGATCCGTCAAAGCGGCTGCGTTGCCGTCAAAAACGATTGCACCTGCTTTTAAGGCAATGATCCTTGTTGCATACTGACGAGCCAAGGGAATCGAATGCAGATTGATGACAATCGTTTTGCCCATTTCTTGATTGATCTTCTTCAAATCCTCCATCACTTTCTCTGTGGTGATGGGATCTAGCGATGCCACGGGTTCATCTGCTAAAATCACTGGCGCTTGTTGGACCAAGGCACGGGCGATGGATACCCGCTGCTGTTGCCCACCACTCAACTGGTCGCTTCTCGTTTGCAGTTTGTCTGACAAGCCGACAGTCGCTAGTGCTTCTTTCGTTCTTTCATAGTCTTCTTTCGTAAATAACCCTAAAATACTTTTCCATGTCCCGTAATACCCCAAACGACCAGATAGCACATTCTTTTGGACAGTACTACGTTTGACCAAATTGAAGCTTTGGGAGATCAATCCGATTTGTCGGCGAATCAAGCGCAATTCTTTTTTATTGGCTTTCGTGACTGATTTGCCATCTACCCGGATATCTCCTTCAGTGATTGGCACTAAGCGATTGATCGAGCGCAAAAAGGTACTCTTACCAGCACCGCTCAAACCAATGATTGCCACAAATTCTCCTTGTTCAATCGTTACATCTATGTTCTGTAATCCTTTGACCCCATTCGGGTAGACTTTGGATACATTCTCAAAAGTTATCATCTGTCTTCTCCATTATGTAGGGACCGCGGCAAAGTTTCCCCAATCGGTCACGGTCTATCTCACTAAAAAATGCACTGATACTGCGTATTCCACCTATTCCCCTAGTAAATCGCTGCACATCTCCGTGTACCGTTATCCTTCTACCGCAATCCCTGATTTTTTACTCTGCTGCTCGTTTAGTATAGTCGCGAATGGTATCGTAAGCAGAATCAGCTGCTTCTTCATACCCTTGGTGTCCCCACAAGCTCATTGCTTCGGCGCCTTCTTCATCGTCTGCCATATTCAAGAACACTTCTTTGATCTGCTCTTTTAGTTCAGCATCCATCGTCGGTTGAACGGCAATGGCGTCATTCGGGATGTCCCCTTCGGTTAAGTAAAGAACTTTTAGATCTTCGAATAAATCGTTATCTGGGAAGCTTGACGCAAAGACATTCCGTGCCCCTTGAAACACAAAGGCGGCATCCATCTGACCATTCAAGACTGCAGTGATCTCACTTGGAATATCGTTCACCGTCGTTAATGTAGCATCCGTCGTTGGATCAACTCCTGCATCTTTCAACTCGGCAACTGGGTAAATATAGCCGCTGGCAGAGTTCGGACTCAATGTAGCGATTTTTTTCCCTTTTAAGTCCGTCAATTCTGTCATATCGCTATCCGCACGTACCAAGATCTCCCCTTTGAAGGTATTGGTTTTTTCCCCTTCTAATGGCAAGCCGGTCTCTGGATCATAGGCACCTAATTGAGAAGTCAAAATCGCTTCTGCTGCATCCATGTCTTTGGCTTGAACATAAGCGGCTGGCGGCATGATCCCTAAATCAACTTGGCCAGAAGCCATCGCTTCTACGATCGTCGAATAATCCGTTGCTAACGTTACTTCTACTTCACGGTCTAATTTTTTTGATAAATACTCAGCAAACGGTTTTGCTTTGGCTTGCATCGAGCCGTCATTATTGGTCGGTACGAATTGTACCACCAGCTTTTCTTTTTCGGCTGCGGCACTGCTGTCGCTGCTGCTGCTCCCATTCCCACAGCCGGTCAATGCTGCAACTAACGCAATTCCTAACATTCCTTTAACAATTCGTTTCAATGGCATTTTTTCTCCTCCTAATGGTTTGAAGCTTTCTTACATTCAAATCATACCAAGTATCCCTTCAAAATGAAGTGACACATGTCCTATTTTACCTTATTTTTACATACAATTTACATTAGTTTTTATTTATCGTTCGTGTTGAGTCAAAAGGGGAACTAAGCTATACTTAAAGAAAACCATTCAGGAGTGGCTGATTCCCATGAAAAAAATCGATGATACCGCACGCCTCAGTAATTACATTGACACATACGATCTGCAATCTTATATGGACAATGATTTGTTAGCGATGGCCACTTTGCATTCCTTTGAAAAAGAAGAGCACCTGATTCGAACGGGCACGCCTTCTGAATACTTGTATTTTCTCGTGGAAGGAACCGTGATGGTCTATTCCTTCTCTTCGGATACCCAAACGATTTGTATTGATTACGCCAAGCCGGCTGCACCTTTAGGGGAAGCTTCCTCTTTATGGGAACTCTTGCCGAAAAGCAGTGTCAAAGCCGCTTCTGCTTGCGTCTGCGTCTGCATCCCTTTGAATCGCTACCGCAGCACCTTGCAACAAGACGTCCGCTTTTTGCAAACCATCTGTCAGTTGCTCAGTTCCCGCTTGAATTCGGGGATCAACTTAGCGAATTCATTGACGGAACCTGTAGAGACACGGTTGGCCAAATTTATTCTTGCGCATCAAGAAAACCAACACTTTTCCTTTCAGTTAACCACCTGTGCCGCAATCTTGAATGTCAGCTATCGCCACCTGCTGCGAACCTTTACCAGCTTTCGTGAAGACAAGCTGATCGAAAAACAAAAACAGGGCTATGCAATTCTCGATTTCCCCGCTTTAGAGTCGCTTGCCGAAAATTTAAGCCATGTATAAGGAGCAGCCCATAAGAATGTTCGGATTTTCCCTGAGTACGCGTTCCTGATGTTGGTCTTGCCCTTAACTAGCGCTGTGACAAGCATTCTCCACCGAAGAAGGCAAGCGAGACCGGCAACTGCGCCTTATTTTCTTACAAAAAACCCGATCCTTGCTGATATTCAGTCGAGGATCGGGTTTCTTTTGCTTATTTTACGATGGCTAAGAAGTCTTCTCCTTGCAAGACATCGGTTTGATTCATATCCATCACATCTAAATATTGCGGGGTATTCGTCACAACAATTGGTGTAATCGTGGATAAGCCGGCAGCTTTGATCGTATCTAGATCAAACTTCACCAACAAATCACCGCGTTTGACTTGATCGTCTTGTTTAACAAAGACCTCAAAGCCTTTGCCATCTAGCTCCACGGTATCCATACCAATATGCATCAAGACTTCTGCTCCATCCGTGGTGGTCAAACCAACAGCATGGCCGGTAGGAAAGAGCGTCGTGATGGTGCCATCTGCCGGCGCATACAAAGCCCCGACGGTCGGTTCGATGGCGATGCCTTTTCCTAATGCACCAGAAGAAAAGACTTGGTCTTTGACTTCTGCTAAGGGAACCACTTTGCCTTCTAACGGACTGCTGAGGATCACTCGTTCTTTAGACGAACTATCTGTGGGTGCTGCTGGCTCTTTTGCTGGTGCTGCACTGGCATCGGTTGCTGGCTGATCTTCAAAACGTAAGAAGAAGGTCAAGACAAACGCGGCGCAAAAAGCGATAGCCGTTCCGATGGAAGCTGCGATCAGACCACTTAGATCTTTCGTATCTTGTGGGATAAAGGAAGGAAGACTTAGTAAGCTGACTAACCCAAAGGTATAGTTTTCGACTTGGCTGAAGCCGATGAAGGCTCCCCCGATGGCACCACTGATACACGCGGCGATAAATGGTTTTTTCAATGGCAAGGTTACCCCATACACCGTCGGTTCTGTGATCCCAAAAATTGAGGTGATCGTTGAAGAAAGGGCCAAGCCTTTCAATTTCACATTTTTTGTCATAAAGAACACTGCTAGCGCTGCACCACCTTGAGAAAGGACAGCTGGCAACAGCATCGGCACCATCGTATCGACACCAGTTTGACTGAGATTCAACATGATGATCGGTACAAAGCCCCAGTGCATGCCAAACATCACAAAGACTTGCCATAAACCACCCATGACAGCGCCAGCGATCAGTGGGCTGAAGTGGTAAATGCTGTCATAGGCACTACCTAACAAGTTTCCTAAAATCGTTCCTAGTGGACCGACGACAATAAAGGTCACTGGCGCCATGATCAAGAAGACCGCTAAAGGCACACAGATGATCTGTAAGAAGCTAGGAATGACTTTTTTAAAGAAACGCTCCACATAGCTTTGTAAAAAGACCGCTAATATAATCGGAATGACGGAAGACGTATAAGCACTCGCACCAATAATGACCGGAAGGCCTAAGAAACTCAAGGTTTGCCCAGCCAAAGCGGTGATGTCTGGATGAACCAACGCCATCGCTAAGGAAACCGCTAGAAATTCATTGGTACGAAACTTCTTCGCTGCAGTAAAAGCCAACATCACTGGTAAATAGGTAAATAACCCATCAGCAATCGCATACAATACGGTGTAGACCCCAGAATCAGCTGCTAACCAATTCAAGGTGACTGCCAGCGTCAAGAATCCTTTTAAGACCCCGGCACCTGCCATTGCGCCTAAAAACGGCGTGAAGATCGACGAAATAATATCCACCAGTTGATTCAACAGGTTGCCTTTGTCGCCTTTGCTGTCTGCTTCACCATCGAAGTTCGCTACTCCATTCAATTCACGGTAAACGTCGCTGACATGACTGCCGATCACCACTTGGTATTGTCCGCCGCTTTGAACGACTTGGATCACGTCGTCGTCTTGATTCAAGCGTGCCGTATCCGCTTTGTTCTCATCTTTTAATTTGAAACGCAAGCGGGTCGCACAATGCACCACGCTATTGACATTTTCTTTGCCGCCCACCGCATCGAGGACGCGAACTGCAATTTCTTTATTTGAACTCATTTTTTCAACACTCCTTTTTTAATAAAAAAACCCAGATTGAAAAAACGACCGTCCAACGAGTCTTTTCCTCGCTGACTGTTGTCTTTTCAATCTGGGTATTGCCTGCCTGACAGTAACAATCCGTTAATGATTGAATGTTAATTGGTTTGATCATTGACGACACGTTCGATATGGATCGTTAAGTAGATCATTTCTGATTCACCGATCGATTTGTCGTAGGTTTTGATCAAATATTCGTTGATCCGTTGAACCGTTTGAAACGCTTTAGGGTACTTCGATTGCACAAGGGCAAATAAAAATTCATCTTTTTCCCCCGAAAGTTCATCGCTTAAATAGCGCTGCGCAAAATACTGTAAATGCGTGGTGATCCGTTGATAGTTCAAGGAATCTGGGTTAAAGACTCGTCCATAAAAACGACTGATGATCGCCAATACGTCACGAACGATCTCTACCGCTTGCATCGTGGTTTCCATCGTACCATTTGCTTGTTCGCTATTGACGATATGAAAGGCGATAAAGCCAATTTCCGATTCCGGCAATGAAATCCCGAAGACTTTTTCAAAATAAGCAACGGCATCTGCTGCAACCGCATACTCTTTCGGATAAAATTTGCGGGTCTCAAACAACAATGGATTCGGCAGCTCAATGCCTTCACGTGCCCGAACTAGCGCATAATGGATATGATCGGTCAGTGTCAAATAAATATTTGGCGACAGCTCGATCCCCAATGACGCTTCTGCATCATCCACCACTTGCTTGACGGCTTCGACTTCTTCCACAGGAATGTCTGAAAACAATTGCTGAAACTGATTTGCGGTAAACGTATCCTTTAACACAAATTCTTTTTCGACAAAGGCTTCATCCACTGGATCGCCGACCTTCTTCTTAAACGCAATGCCACGACCCATATAGATCACTTCCTGACCGGCATCATTGGTCGAGATGACGACATTATTATTTAATATTTTCCCAATAACCATCGTTTTCCCTCACTCCAAAATAAAAAAACCTAGAATCTCCCCATTAGCGCGCTACGGTCAATTCTGGTTTTGCCTGCCGAACAGTAACAATCCTTGTAACTGAAAGAATAATAACACACCCCTGTGGCAGATGCAACCCTTTTCAATCAGAATTTCTGCAACGTGCTTTTCCTTTGTTATACCATTGAACAATTCTCCTTGCAACATCCTTCACTATCTAAATTGAGTTGTTTTTTAATAAAAAAAGGAACGGCTCAGCTGCAGCCATTCCTGATGTATCAGAGTTGCTTTCTTTGCTGTCCCATGCGCCGCTCTTTCATAGCCGTGCCTAACGTACCATAGGTGAAGACCGCGATCCCTAGCCAAATAAACGCAAAGGCGGAAAATTGGGCCAGTGAATAGGTTTCGTGAAACAAAAAGATGGCCAACAAAAGCATGATCGTCGGGTTGACGTATTGAATAAACCCAAGCGTAATGTAAGAAACATTTTTCGCGGCTTCCGCAAACAGCAACAGCGGAATAGCCGTCACGATCCCGGCACCCATCAATAAGAGATTGGTTTGCAAGGGATAATTCATAAAGCCGACGGTTGAAAATCCTAAAATATACACGAGCGCAAAGGGGAAAATCACCATCGTTTCGATCGTTAACCCAGTAACCGAACTAATGGGGATCCTTTTTTTGATCAAGCCATACGTACTAAAGGAAAAGGCCATGATCAGTGAGGCATAAGGAATCGTTCCTGTTTGGATCGATAATAAGATCACCCCGATACTTGCCAGCAGACACGCCAGCATGCCAGTACGACTAAGACGTTCTTTCAAAAAAACGGTTGCTAACAAGACATTGACTAGCGGATTGATATAATAGCCTAAGCTGGCTTGCATCACATGGCCCGCACTCACCGCAAAGATAAAGGTGAACCAGTTGATGGAGATCAGCACAGAAGCTAAAACGATCAGTCCAGCAAACACTTTGTTCTTCCACAGCAGACGCGCTTCTTGTAAAAATTGCTTTTTCTTCCCGGAAAGCAAAATAAACAGCACCATAAAAACAAAGGACCACACGATTCGGTAGCACATCGTTGCTAATGGCGAAACCCCAACGATTATTTTCCAATATAGTGTGACCAAGCCCCACAAGACATAGGCAGACAACCCAAAATAAACGCCTTTATTCTTCATTTTCTCCCTGATTTTTTTCCATGAAAACAAGTCTTTCCTGAAAAAAAATACTCCTCCTAAACCATAAGTTATCTTATTATATCGAATTTTTTGGTTTTTCATAGAGTTTCATGAAATAAATCAAGAAAAGCACCCTTCAAAGAAAGGTGCCCCTCTTTATTCCAGCGGTTCCTCCGCACCTTCCAGCCACACGGCTTCTGGTTTCTGATCACGAATCAAGAATAGCCCCGTTGCAAACAGCAGTCCAGAAGCGATCGTCATCAATAAGAAAGAAACATTCATCCCATGAAGCAACGCACTCGTTCCTGTTAAGGTCGTGCTTTTTTGCGCCACACTATTCATGATCCCGACAAATAATGCTGTCCCGATGGCGCCTGCCACAGTCCGCAAAGAAGTCAATAACGCTGTTCCATGCGCCGTCAGTTGCGGCGGAATATTTTTATTTCCCCACGTCACGAAGGGCATCAACAAACAGCCTGTGGCGGCACAGCGCAGCATGTTCAAAACCACTGCTACCCAAATACCCGTGTGCATATGGATAAAATACATGCCGATGTTGCTCAAGACCAGTGAGCCGCCGCCAAAAAGCGTCAACAGACGGATGCCGACTTTGTCATAGATTCGCCCAGCCACGGGACTTAAGAAAGCCGAGACCAGAGAGCCTGGCAAAACGACTAATCCCGAGATCGTCGCTGATTTGCCTAAAATCGACTGCACGTAAAGTGGCATCAGCATCGCCGAACCCATCAAGACCAAGTAAAGCATGATACTGCCAAAGACACTGATGGCATACTCTTTTGTTTTTAAGACCCGCAGATCCAAAAATGGGGTTTTCGCTCTTAACTGACGGAAGACAAAGAAGATCCCTGCTACCAAACCGATCGCTAAGGTTCCTAAAACCGGCAAGCTGAAAAAGCCATAGCTGCCGATGTTTCCAAAGCCTAAAGTGATCCCACCAAAAGCAAAGGCACTCAAAACAAAAGAGGTCTGATCAAATTTGCTGTTGCTTACTGGCAACACATCATCAAAAACCTTTATGGCCCAAATCAATGAGATCAAAACAATCACGGCAACGATATAAAAAATTGCATGCCAGTTCAATCGGTCCACGATCAGCCCAGCGATCGTCGGTGCGATCACGGGTGCCGCGGTGATTGAGAGTCCATACCAGCCCATCACGACACCGATGCGATTGATCGGATAGATCGATAAGAGGATCACTTGTGCCATCGCGGTCAAGATTCCATTGCCTACGGCCTGCAAAATACGAGCAAGCATCATGACTAGAAAATTGGGCGCTGTGGCACAAAGCAGCAAACCCACCAGAGCGATTCCTAATGCAGCGAGATAGAGCTTTTTGGTTGGCACACGATTCATAAGATATGCCGTCAAGGGCATAACGATCGCCATTGCCAAAGAATACCCGCTAGTCAGCCATTGGCCCGTAGTGACGGAAATCTGCAAGTCAGTGACGATGGCGGGTAAAGCCGTCGTCAAGGCGGTCGCTAACATGGATACGGCAATACATGTAATCATTAAATTAATAAAAATCAGCGTCCGCTGACGTTCCGTTCGTTGGACTGTTTCACTCAATCAACGTCCGCCTCCTTCTCAAGATAAAACTGTTCGATTTTTGCTAAGGCTTGACCAAAGGCTTGTTTTTCTTCTGCCGTCAAATAGGTCAGCATTTCTTGGTGCGCCTTGCTGCGTTTTTCTTTCATTCGCTGTGCCTCTTCCTTGCCTGCTTCTGTCAGCGAAATCAAATGGCTGCGTTTATCTTTCGGATCGACTTCTTTTTGGATCAGCCCTTTTTCAGCCAGTTTCTTTAGTAGTTCGCCAGTTGATGTCGAACGAATCGCTAAATACGCGGCGAGATCTTTTTGGGTCAACGTGCCTTTTTCGTCCAATACCAGTAAACAATTGAACTGCCCCCGTCCCGGCATAAAGCGTCCATACTTTTGTTCCGCATACCGCCGATTTAATTTATACACTTCAAACAATCGTTCCACGATTTCTTGTTCGGAAACCATCGATCTTCAGCTCCTTTCGCCTCTTCACTATTTAGATAGGTAGCTAGTTAAAAGTCCGTTCTCCATTTTACATAGGTACCTATCTATTGTCAAGAAAGGATTGACATTGAGAGCGGATGCAGCAACCAAAAACGAAAAAAGCATTGAAACTTACGCTTCAATACTTTCCTCGTGGTTCTTTTTCTCCGCAAACTCTGCCAGCAGTTGCCGAACTTCATCCGTTGATTTGGTATTCATCAATTTTGCTCGCAAATCACTGGCTCCTGGGAAGCCTTTGACATAGATTTTAAAGAAACGATGCAATCCTGCGATCGAGCGTGGCACCATTTTGGCGTAATGATCCTGCAAGTCTAATTGCAGCTGTAGCAAGCCTAATAGCTCTTCTGAGGTATGCTCTTTCGGTTCTTTTTCAAAGGCATAGGGATTCTTGAAAATACCCCGACCGATCATGATTCCGTCTACGCCATATTTTTCTGCTAGCTCTAAACCTTTGGTACGATCAGGGATATCGCCGTTGATCGTCAGCTTCGTTTGTGGGGCGATTCGGTCCCGCAAGGCCACCACTTCAGGAATCAATTCCCAATGGGCATCGACCTTGCTCATTTCTTTGCGGGTTCGTAAATGGATCGAAAGGTTAGCGATATCTTGTTGCAGGACATGGGTCAACCAGGCTTCCATTTCCCCTAGTTCGGTATAGCCCAAACGCGTCTTGACGCTGACCGGCAAGCCGCCAGCTTTGGCTGCTTGGATCAGCTCAGCAGCAACTTCTGGTCGCAAGATTAAGCCGCTGCCTTTGCCTCGTCCGGCAACGTTTGGCACTGGACAGCCCATATTTAAGTCAATCCCTTTAAAGCCCATCTCGGCTAATCCGATACTCATTTCACGGAAATACTCTGGCTTGTCTCCCCAAATGTGGGCTACCATCGGTTGCTCATCTTCGGTGAAGACTAAACGTCCCCGCACACTGTCGCGTCCTTCTGGATGACAGTAACTATCGGAGTTGGTAAATTCCGTAAAGAAAACATCTGGTGCGCCGGCAGCTTGAACGACATGCCGAAAAACGACATCGGTGACATCTTCCATTGGTGCTAGAATAAAAAAAGGCTTCGGCAATTCAGCCCAAAAATTTGTTGTCATGATTTACGCTCCATTTCTTTGTCCAAGGATCTTATTTTATGACCCCACTTGCAAAACAAACCCCATTATACTAAGAATGCGTCAAAGAAGCAAAAGAGCAAGACGACACCCGCCGGTGCTTCGCCTTGCTCTTTTGCAACAGACGCTTAATACTGCCGAATAACTGGCGGTTCGTAGGCTTGAATAAAGGCTTCAAGTTCATTCGTTGTTTGCGCAAAACCGATTTTTTCGCGATCGGCCTGCGTCAAGAACTCATTTTCCACCATGTTGTCATACAAGGCTCTCGTTGCGCGGTAAAAGTTGTTCACATCATAAAAAGCACAAGGATTCGGGTTTTGACCGATTCTTGACCACGAGATCATCTCCGTGATTTCTTCCAGCGTCCCGGGACCACCTGGCAGTGCGACAAACGCCTGCGACAATTCGAACATTTTTCGTTTTCTTTCTGACATCGTCTCGACGACATGGAGTTCGGTCAATCCAGGATGTGCTAGTTCCCGATCTTTTAAAAAGGTTGGGATCACCCCGATCACCTGACCGCCATTTTCTAAGACAGCATCTGCCAGCACGCCCATCAAGCCCGCTTTTCCGCCGCCATAGACCAGCGTATTTTGCCGTGAAGCGATCCACTGCCCCAATTCTTGGGCGGCTGTTGCAAAACTAGGTTCATTACCGACACTGGCACCACAATAGACTGCAATTTTCATAAAACTCTCCATCATCCTTCTCAATCATTTTGAAATAGTATATCATGATTCTGATAAAGGTTCTGGGAAAGGATGGAAAAAAAATTATGAACATTGAGGAATATCAACGATTTATCAGTGACTTCTACAAAGCCCGCAACTGGTATCAATATGATCCGTTTATTCGGGCGAATTTTTTAGCAGAAGAAGTCGGGGAAGTGAGCCGTGCCATTCGGACATTGGAGATTGGCCGTGACCGTCCCGATGAGCAAGAAGGCTTGCCGGAAGAAAAACTGGCAAATCTGACGGAAGAATTGGGCGATGTACTGGATAACTTATTTATTCTCGCCGATAAATACGATATTTCTCTGGAAACAATCATGCAAAAACACAAAGAAAAGCTTTTGTCTCGCTATCAAATGAACCAAGAGACAGAAAAAAACAGCTAACGGGCTACTTGTTGCGTAACGGGCAGCGGCAAAGGTTGCTTTTCCCAAATACAAAAAACCAACGTTTCTGTGGTCAATCGGCCAGTGAAACGTTGATTTTCTTCTATTATATAAAAAGTTGGTTCTCCTTTTTATGGGAATAGGAGGTGTTTATTGTGCCATTTGCTCTACCAGTTCTTCCAAACCAGTCAAGGCTTGGTAGCCGTAGCCAAAGAGATAATTGTAGTCCATGCTGTAGACTTGTTTGTTTTTGATGGCTTTCATGCTAGAGAGTTTGTCGTTTTTGTATAAGCCTTCAATGATTTCTTGACCGGAAACACTGCCTTCGATCGTTGACCAGTCGCCGACGATCAAGACATCGGGATCCGTTTCGATCAAAGTTTCGACACTGACTTCCCCTGAATAGTCTTGAAACACATTGTTCAGTTTGATCATATCAAAGTTGCTATTGAAAAAAGACTCATCTTGAGCGGCATAGACACTGACAACACTAGGATCAGACATAAAGAGATGGGCAAAGGTTTGCTCTTCTTTGTCTGCTACTTTTTCTTCCAAAGCACTCTGGCGATCCTTTAATTCTTTTTCAAAAGCAGCGGCTGCCTCGGGGACATTGAAGAGCTTGCCAAGGTTTTCAATGTCTTGATAAACGGAATCAAATGTTGCTCCAGTGACAGAGGTTTCTTGGACATAAGTCGGAATGCCCATCTCGTTCAAGGAATCAACGGTGCCGACGCCCCAATCTTGGTTATCGAAAAGTCCCCCGCGACCAAAAATCAAATCTGGATCCACACTGAGCGCCGTTTCTTTACTGATATAGTCACTGCCCAGGTCGTTGAGTTCTGCATAATCAGCAGCAACTTCCTCATCGGCGGCACCAAAGGTTGCACCGACACCCGCAATCTGATCCTTGAGGCCGAGATGCAGCAGCAATTCCGCTGCTGGTCGTGTGTTGGCAACGACTTTTTTTGGTGCCTCATTAAAGGTTTGATCCTTGGCGGTCCATTGCGTGCCGCCTTCTGCTTTGGTGTAGTTGCTGATGGTTAAGGGATACGTACTTTCTGCCTGTGAGGAAGAAGCCGAAGTTCCTTCATCCTTCGTATTGCCGCAAGCGCTTAATGTAAAAACTGCCAATCCTACCCCAATCATTTTTCCCCATTTATTCATCTGTTTGCTCCTTTTCAAAATAATAATGAAACCCTAATCCGCCTGTGATCGGATGATGGTAAATACTGCATTTCACGCCATAGATTTCTTCGATCAGTTCCTCTGTCAGCAGCGTTTCTGGTTCGCCATACCCTACGACCCGACCATCTTTTAAGGCATAGATGATGTCGCAATAGTTGGCTGCTTGTTCCAAATTATGCAGCGCCGCCAACAAGCCAATCTTCAGATGCTTGACGGTCTCTAAGGTTTCCAGCTGGTAACGGATATCCAAATGATTGGTCGGCTCATCGAGAATCATAAATTTCGGTTCTTGGGTGATGGCACGAGCAAGGACGACCCGCTGTTTTTCGCCTCCTGATAATGAGAGGTAGCTGCGTTTTCTGTAGGCACTTAACCCTGTTTTGGCTAAGGCTTCGGTGACCAGCTCATGATCGGCTTTGGTGTCTTGTTCCAACAACCCCTTGTGGGGCGTGCGGCCTAAAAGCACCATCTGTTCTACTGTTAAATCAAAGCTCAACTCATTGAACTGACTGACGACGCTGACTTGCTGGGCGACTTTTTTTTCGGAACTTTTCAAAATATTCATCTCACCCAGATAAATTTCGCCGCTGTCTGGTTTCAACGTTTTGTAGATGGCTTTTAACAACGTGGACTTACCACTGCCATTAGACCCAATCAAACCGACAAATTGCCCTTGTGCGGTTTGAACGGAGATGTCTTTTAGAATCTGCTGATCCCCGATCGTCAGATTGAGCTTTTCAACTGCCAATTTCATCTCGTCACCCCCCAAAGTTGTATTGTCGTTTGACAATGATATAGATAAAGATCGGTGCGCCAATCAGCGCTGTAATGATCCCGATCGGCAGTTCGACTCCTTGCAGGGTCGAGCGGGCGATCACATCCGCCCAAATCAAAAACAACGCGCCTGTCAAAGCGGTCAAAGGCATCAACAGGCGATGATCCGAGCCGCTGACTCCACGTACGATATGAGGAATGATCAAGCCGACAAAGCCGATCATCCCAGAATTCGCAACGATGATACTAGTTAATAGCGCTGCTAGCAGCATGTAAAAACGCCGATAGAAGGTCAGCTTGACCCCTAAGGTGGAAGCAACTTCATCCCCCAGCAAAAGCGTATTCAAAACACGGTATTGCGTCAGGAAGAACAGCGTGATCAAAGAAACCAGAACCACGATAAAGCCCAATTTGTTCCAAGAAGCCGAGGCTAGGCTGCCCATCGACCAAAACGCTACGGTCTTCATCCCTTCTGCATTGCTAGCCAGATAGATGATCAAGTTTGAAACAGAGCTACATAAGGCACTGACGATCGTCCCCGACAGCACAAGTTTTGTGGAAGTCATTTTCCCACCGATACTGGCAAGCAGCAGCACCAAAATAGTCGCAATCCCCGCTCCTGCAAAGGCGCCAAACGATAAGCCCAGCTGCAAGACTAGCGCCGAGCCGCCAAAACCGACTAAGATGGCAAAGGTCGCCCCTAAGGATGCGCCGGAAGAGATCCCTAGGATATATGGATCTGCCAGCGGATTTTGGACCACTGCCTGCATCACCGCCCCACTGATCGCTAACCCCATACCCACAAAAATAGAGAGCAAGACCCGCGGTGCCCGAACAAACCAGACGATATTGATGTTTGCGTCTGAAATACCTGAAAGATCACCAACCAACCCATGGCTGATTTTATAGAAGAGAATTTGGTAAACTTCGCCAAGGGTGATATTGGCTTGGCCGTTTGCCAAAGCAACTCCTACAGATAAGAGAATGGCGACAACTAAAACACAGCAAATGATTGTCGACACCATCCAACGATTTGATTTAATCAACCCTACCGACATGTGATTCTCCTTTATTCAGCACGACTCCCTCCTGATTTCACAGCAAAAACAACCTTGACTGTTGCCTCGCCGCCATCATAAAAGAAGCATCTGTGCGTTTTTTCGCTTATAACAGTTCTTCTCATGAAAAGCGCCAAAGCCATGTGCTACTTTGACATCTATTTGCAAATGAGAATCACTCTCAATGAATAGAGTCATTATAAGGAACCTTTTGTGAAATGTAAATAATTTTCTGAAAATTTCCTTAAATAAGAGTTATTCTAATGTTCGGGATTGATTGGGCGTTTTCCTCTCCATTGACCTATCGAAAACACGGTACCCTTGAAGAAGCGAATCCTTTGGTAAAATGATCCATTTTTTTTAATGATGAAAAAAAGACAGACTTCATTTTGTACGAAGTCTGTCTCCAGTATGAAGCCTATGCTTAGGCAGGCTTGTTCTTGTAGCTTCCCTTTGTTCGAACGTGAAACCTATGCATTGCCAAGGATTTGCTGATTCAACGAAATCATCTCCAAAAGACCTTGAGCGGCTTCACTGCCTTTATTGCCGGCTTTGGTTCCCGCCCGTTCAACGGCTTGTTCAATCGTTTCAGTCGTCAACACACCAAACATGATCGGAATGTCGGCATTCAGACCAATTTGGGCTACGCCTTTCGCCACTTCATTTGAGATCAATTCATAGTGGGTCGTTGCTCCGCGAATCAAGGCACCTAATGTCACGATCCCATCGTATTGTTTGTGGTCAACGATTTTTTTGGTAATATACGGAATCTCATAAGCCCCTGGTACCCAATACACATCGATGTTTTCTGCTTTGACTCCATGACGCACCAAATTGTCTTTGGCGCCTTCCACTAACTTGGAAGTGATAAACTCGTTGAATCGTGAAACCACGATCCCTACTTTGACTGCCTCTCCCTGAAACGTTCCTTCAAATACTGTCATCGCTCATTCTCCTTTGGTTGATTAAATAGATAGGTAATGGTGAAACTTTTCTTTCTTCGTTTTCAAGTAGCTGCTGTTTTCTTTATGCGCGGGCATCTCCAGCGGAACCCGTTCTGCTACCTTGATCCCTAAGCTTTCTAATTCCTTCACTTTGTCAGGGTTATTGGTCATCAGTTGAATCTCCTGCACTTCTAAGGAACGTAAAACATCGGCAGCAAACGTGTAATGACGAGCATCTGCTGCAAAACCCAATGCAATATTTGCTTCATACGTATCCAATCCTTGTTCCTGCAACTGGTAGGCACGGAGCTTGTTCCGCAAGCCAATACCGCGGCCTTCTTGGCGTAGATACAAAATCGCACCACGGCCTTTTGCTTCGATCTGCCGCATCGCTTCTTGCAGCTGTTCGCCACAATCACAGCGATGAGAGCCGAAGACATCGCCTGTTAAACACTCTGAATGGATCCGTAGTAACAGCGGCTCGGTAGTATGTTGAATCTCGCCTTTGGCTAGTAAAAGGTGTTCATTGCCGAATTCATCTTCAAATAAGGTCAATTGGAACGCCCCATAAGCCGTTGGCAGATCCACCGTGATAGGTGCAGTTCCTCGTAGATATTCCGCCATCTCATCAATGGTCAAAAACGGCAGCTGCCATTTTTCTGCTAATTTTTTCAATTCTGGGACCCGAGCCATCGTGCCATCTTCATTTAAAATCTCACAAATGTAGGCTGCTTCCACGCTGCCAGCAAGCTTCGCTAAATCCACAGCCGCTTCTGTATGTCCTCTGCGTTCCAACACGCCGCCAGGTTGAGCGGTCAATGGGAAGATATGTCCAGGGCGATAAAAATCCGCAGCCTGTGACGCAGGATCAGCCAACTTTTCAATCGTCACTGCCCGGTCTTTCGCAGAAATTCCTGTACTCGTCATCACGTGATCGACACTGATGGTAAACGCGGTACCAAAGGCATCCGTATTATTGGCGGTCATCTCAGGCAATGCCAGCTTTTCAGCGATCGCTTGTGAGATGGGTGCACAGATCAAGCCACGGCCATAAGTCGCCATAAAATTGACAGCTTCTGGCGTTGCGTATTCAGCAATCCCAATCAAATCTCCTTCTGATTCCCGATTTTCATCATCGGCGACAATCACTAAGCCGCCTTTTTTTAACCATTCCACTGCTTGTTCTACTTTATGCATCGTCTGCCTTCTTTCATTTTCGTTGGTATTTGACATATTTCCCAATCATATCCGTCTCGATATTGACCCACTCCCCTTGTTTCAACTGCCCCAGCGTCGTCTGGTCTTTGGAATGGGGAATCAAGCTAACGGAAAATGTCTGTGCCGTCGTCTGGGTGACCGTCAAACTGACGCCATTGATCGCAATCGACCCTTGCGGAATGATTTCCCCTTGCACACTGACAGGGTAAGCAAACGTCAAGATCAAGGCATTTTCCAACTGCTTTTTCTGGATCAAACGGGTCGTTACATCAATGTGGCCTGCGACAAAGTGGCCTTCAAAACGCTGCGTTGCTGCCATCGCTCGCTCCAAATTGACTTCGGCACCCACCGAGAGTTGTTTAAAGGTCGTTCGTTGAAAGGTTTCCGGCATGATATCCACCGTAAACGTCGTCGCTTGTTTGGCGATCGCCGTCAAACACGTCCCGTTGATCGCCATGCTGTCTCCGATCTGGTAATCCGCCAGCAAGCCTTCCGACGCACTGCAGGTTAGCTGGATCGTGCGGCTTTGCTTGCGGATCTCTTTGATGCGGCCTTTTTCCTGAATCAATCCTGTGAACATTCCTCTGGTCTCCTTCCTCGGATGCAAACATCTTCCCCAACTGCCGTCACCGTCACCTCTGTTAGCTGCTGCAGCTGTTTCGGGGTACGCTCACTGGCAAAACTAGCGAGACTATTGCCCCCAAGAAATTTTGGCGCCACATAGGTAATGCTTTCTTGCCACAGTCCGCTGGCTAAAAAGGCATCATGGATCGCAGCGCCTCCCTCCACGTAAAGCGATTGGACCTGTCGTGCGGCAAGCTCCTTCAACAATGCAGCGATCGTCAATTCTTCCAGTTGGATCACTGAGACATGCGCTGGCAAATCATTGACAGCTGCCTGCTGCGTAAAAATCCACACCGGTGCCGAATCGTCGGCAAACAGTGCCAATTGGGGTTGCGACAGCGTTCGTCCCCGACGGTCTACCACGATGCGAATCGGCGGAAAGCTGGTTTCAATCGTGGTCAATAAGGTGGGATCATCCGTCAACACCGTCTGACTGCCCACTAAGATCCCTTGGTAGTCCCCACGTTCTTGATGAACGTTTTGCCAAACCGCTGAACCAGTGATCGCACTGCGGGTCTGCGCATCATGAGCGATCCGACCATCTAAAGTGATCGCTTGCTTCAATGCCACGTAAGGTAGCTGATGCTGATGGTAAAAATTATAGTGTGGATTCAAACGGCGCACTTCTGTTTCTTCGATACCCACCAACACGTCGATGCCCTGATTTTCTAAAAAGCGCTTGCCTTGTCCAGCCACGATCGGGTTAGGGTCTAACTGGCCGACGACTACTTTTTTGATGCCGCTGTCGATGATCAGCTGGGTGCAAGGCGGCTGTTTTCCTTGATGGTTGCAAGGTTCTAATGTCACGTATAAAGTCGAATTGATTAGGTCTTCGGAGGAATGGCATTGTTCGATGACGTTTCGTTCCGCATGGGGCTGCCCATAGACTAAGTGAGCCCCTTTGGCAATGACCCGTTGCTCTTTGACGATCACGGCGCCCACTAGCGGATTAGTAAAGGTTTGGTAACGCCCTTTTTTGGCTTCTGCGATCGCCAAACGCATGTATTCGTTATGCATCTTCCTTCCTCCTTTCAATAAAAAAATGCCTCGTGAGAATCTCACGAGGCATAGACAAACAAGACCGGCAAAAAATCAGTTTTAGACGCACTGCGCCCCTTGAAATTTTGTGGTTTTTCTTCTCCCATCCAGACTTTCACTGTCGGTGCCAGATTCACACTGGCTCCACCGCATAGCTATGCGGGTCACGGACTTCAAGCATTGTACTTGTCACCGTCGGTCGGGAATTACACCCTGCCCCCGAAGAATACTATTCAATTCATGTGCATTTTAGCCCGACCATTTTTGTTTGTCAATAGGCCTGATTACAAGCCAATAGGAATTCCTCTTGGTTTTTTCTTTTGGCAACCCCAAAACAACGACAGCAGAAATCCCTTGTCGTTCCGCCATTTTCCTAAGCTGCAGCAAGGCGATTTTGCCTGAAAAAAAATACAAGAAAACCTAGGTTAAATATTTTTTCTTGAGCGAAGCCATTTATCGAACTCCGTCACGAGTAAGACGACCATCCCGGAAGCTGCTGAGATGACCCAGCCGATCAAGGACATGTCCTCCGTATGAAAGGCGCTTTGCATAAATGGAACATAGGTCAATAACAGTTGCAGAACCAGCATCACACCAATGATCACGAACGCTTTTGGATTGGTGAAGGAAGCTTTAGAAAACGCTGGTGCACTGGTACGGATGTTGAACAAATAAAAAATCTTACTTAAGACCACGATATTGACCATCATGGTACTAGCAACGGCTTCGCTGACGCCTTGCAGCAAGAGCCAGTCATGAGCGATCAAACTGATGACTGCCATCAAGATCGATACATACGCCATCTGCCAAATATCGTGGCGATTCAACAATTTATTGCCTGTCTTTCGCGGTTTGCGGCTCATGATCCCAGACTCTGCTGGTTCAAAGATAAACGCAAACTGGATCGTAATAGCAGAAACCATGTTGATCCACAGCAGTTGCGTCGCCTGCAACGGCAATTCTTTTTGCATCATGATCGTAAAGGCAATGATCAGCCCTTCGGCAAAAGATGTCGGCAACAGAAACAGAATGCTCTTTTTGATGTTGTCATAGATTCTGCGTCCTTCGCGAATCGCTAAGGACATGGTACCGAAATTGTCATCGGTCAAGATCATATCAGCAGAGTCTTTGGCTACATCCGTGCCGCTGATCCCCATCGCTACACCGATATCCGCCCGCTTCAACGCAGGGGCATCGTTGACCCCGTCCCCTGTCATCGCCGTGACTTTACCTTTGGCTTGTAGCGCTCTGATAATGTCCAATTTATTTTTCGGCGTGGTTCGTGCAAAGACTTGATTCGTCAAGGCAGCATCCTGAAATTCGGCTTCACTCATCTGATCCAACTCGGCACCAGTCACGACGTGAATCTCATCCGCTAAACCAAGCTTTTCCCCAATCGCTTTGGCAGTCAGAGGGTGATCCCCCGTGATCATTTTTACTTGAACACCGGCTTGGTTCATTTCCTTCAGGGAAGCGATCACTTCTTCTCGCGGCGGATCGATGATCCCGGCGATCCCTAGTAATTGCAGCCCTTGCTCAAAAATCGTTTCATCAATGTGATCAATCGAGACTTTCTGATAGCCCACCGCTACCACCCGTTTGCCTTCTGCCGACAAGCGGCGGACATGGCCTATCCAATAGGCTTCATCAAAAGGCGCCGCTTGTTTTTGCACCATTTCAAACAATTTATCTGGGGAGCCTTTAACAAATAACAAGCGCTCCCCCGCAGGGTTTGCCACTAGTTTCGCCATGTAGCGGTTGTCCGAATCAAAGGGCAGCATATCCAGTTCTTGGTAAGCGGGTGCTTGCGGATAGGCAAATTGCTTATGATACAGCGTCAAAAAGGAGCCGTCTGTTGGTTCCCCATTGATCGTCCAGTGATTTCCTTCTGGCACCAATACCGTATCGTTGGCTTCGTAGCCAGCTTCCAAAAACAACTGCAAGATGTCTTGCGTGCGAACGTCCTCCTGCTTTGGACGAATCACGCCCACCGGCGCATAGCCGTCACCCGTCACTTCATATTCCTGCTCAGCCAATACGATGTCTTTGACCGTCATTTCATTTTTGGTCAGGGTACCGGTCTTATCCGTCGCGATCACATCCACTGAGCCTAGCGTTTCAACCGCCGGCAGTGTTTTGATGATGGTGTGCTTGTTTTTTGCCATGTCGCTGACACCCATCGCCAAAACCACCGAGGTCGTTGCTGGCAATCCTTCTGGGATCGAGCCGACGATCATGGTGACGACGGCTAAGGACAAGACAGAGATCGCGTAGGTTTGCTGGAACAAACTGACGATAAACAGCAAGACCGCCACGCCCATGATCACATAGGTGATGCCTTTCCCCAGCCCATCGATTTCTTTCATCAACGGCGTTTTTCGTTCTTCCGTTTGATTGACTTCTGTGGAGATTTTCCCGATCTCAGTCGTGGCGCCGGTAGCGATCACGATTCCTTTCCCGCTTCCTGACGTCACGGAAGTCGAAGCAAACGCCAAATTCCGTTGTTCTGCTAATGGGGTTGCTTCATCCACTAAGGCATCTGTTATTTTTTCCACCGAATCGGCTTCACCAGTCAAGGCGGATTCTTGGATACGCAAGTTGTCGGCTTCGATGATCCGCAGATCCGCAGGCACATTGTCACCGGCTTCTAAGAATACAACATCCCCCGGAACGACTTCGGCAGCTGGAATGTCTTGCCGAATCCCATTCCGATAGACCGTGGCTTCTGCTGATAGCATCTCTTTGATCCGCTCTAACGCATCGGAAGCATTTGCTTCTTGGTAATAACCGATCAACGCATTGACCAGTACGACGATGCCAATGATCACGGCATCAGAGAAATGCCCCATCAGCAGCGTTAAGATGGCGGAGAAAATCAAAATGTAGATGATGGTGTTATGAAATTGCCGCAGCAGCAACCGCCACTTGGCGGTTTTTTTGATCGCTAATTGGTTCAATCCGTAGGTTTCTAACCGCTCGGTTACTTGTGCCTCAGTCAATCCTTGATCGATAGAGGGCACCTGATACTGTTCGATTGTTTCTGACACTGATAACTGAAACTCTTTTTTATTCATTTTTTTTCTTCCTTTTCTTTTTCATTGATGGATAACACAAATAAGCCCCTTATTTAGAAACTGCTCCTAAATAACGCGCTGTTGTTGGTCTCCTATTCAATTAAAAAGTAAGGCAAGTCAAAATAGTGTTTCTGCTCACCGTCACTCGAGTCGCTTGACATTCGTTTACCACCCCCTCTAAAGTTAGCAATAAGCGTAACAAACTATTTTTCCAAAGTCAAGAGTCATCGCTTTCATAGAAATGAAGGGGCATCTCAAAGTTTTTACGAAAAAAAGCCGCACGACAACGATTCGCTGCCGTGCAGTTCCTTCAGTACATTCTCTTCAAGCCCAAAGGCACGCCTTAAAGCTGATCCAGTGCCTCGCTGATCGGTGTTTCTCCTGCTTGGACTTTGATGACTTTTTGATAAGTTGCTGGACGTTCCAGCATTTCACCTAACAAGACGGCGACATCCTCGATCGGGATCGCACCAGAGGTCGTTTCACTGATCTCGATCAAACTAGATCCTGGTGTTTCTTTCAACGCACCCGGCTGCAAAATCGTATAGTCTAGTGCGGTATTGTCGATCAGCCAGCGATCAGAGAAAAATTTGGCGATCGTGTAATCCATCAATGACGCCATGCCTTCCCTTTGCCACTGTTCAGGTTCTAAGGCATAGGCTGAGCTAAGGTGGATGTAGCGCTTGATTCCTTTTGATTCAGCGGCTTGCATCACTTTGACCGCACCATACAGATCAGATTGCAGCAAGTCTTTGCCTCGGGAACCCGCCACGAAGTATACCGCTTCCGCATCTGCGAATTTGGCCGCCATCTCTTCCGGTTCCGTGTGTAAATCAAAGAACACGGGCTTGATATTCTCCGTTTCTGTGATTTTCTCACTGCTGCGCGCACCAGCATAAACGATGTGTCCTTGTTTTTCTAGAAAGGCGATCAATTTTTGGCCCACCCGTCCGGTAGCACCAACGACAAAAATTTTCATTTTCTTTACTCCTCTCGATTCTTTTTCCAACTCTTGCTAGTATCATCGTAGGACAAAAACTTAGATCCAACAACTATTCTGTTTCTAAACGAAGGAGAAAAAGGCACAGCACAAACCAATTCTTGCTATTTTTCCCCATAGAAACTCATGTTTTTAAAAAAACACCCAAAAAAATGAAAAAAATTTTCTCAAACGATTGACAAAGCCTTGACTCTTTTGTAGACTAGGTAGAAATAATTTAAATATTTAGAAAATTCCAAATAAAGAAAAGGACGGTGGCGTATATGACCCGCACCAATGTTAGCAAACGAATTATTTTATTATTATAGTCGGGACTGTTTGATTTTATACATTCAAAGAGTCCCTATTCACATTGCATCCAAAAAGAAGATCAGCTTCTTGAGATGGAGTGTTTTTTTATACCCATTTTCAAGGAAGCGGCCTTTTGCAAGCTGACACATTGATGTCAGATAGATCCGAAAACGCTCGTTGAACAACTGCTGCCGATTCCCCACGGTTATGCACTGCACTTATTCTAAAGACCCCTTCTGTTTGAACACTTGATTGGTCATGCAGAAAAAGGAAGGATGATTTTTTCTTATGAAAACCGTCAACACGATCGCTGCTTTTGTAAACAAGTATTTGATCTATATCATGATTTTATTGATGATCGTCTCTTATTTTTTCCCGCAACCCTTCTTATGGATTCCGCCTCGTACAACGATTCTTCTGAGCATCATCATGTTTTGTATGGGGATGACTTTAAACGTTGCTGCTTTTAAAATGGTCGTCTTACAGCCTAAAGCATTCATCTTAGGAGTGCTTTTCCAGTTCACCATCAGTCCTTTGGTGGCTTACGGCTTAGCGCAGCTGTTTGGTCTTTCTTCCGGTTTGATCATCGGGTTTGTCCTACTAGGTTGCGTTTCTGGTGGAACCGCCAGCAATGTCATGACCTTTATCGGCAAAGGCGATGTCGCCCTCACCGTTTCTATGACCACGGTATCGACCTTGTTAGCGACCGTCGTTACACCCTTTTTGGTTTACGTCTTGGCTGGTCAGTATACCGAGATCTCCTTCTGGGAAATGCTCTTGTCTGTCTTGCAGATGGTGCTTTTGCCGATCATTTTAGGGGTGATCGTCCACAAACTCATTGCCAAGCACATCGAGCGATTCCTACAATCATTTGTGTTGATTTCTTCCGTTAGTATCTTATTGATCGTTGCCGGCACTGTCGCTCGCAACGGTGCCGTCATCGTCCAATCTGGCTTGATCGTGATTTTCTTAGTCTTGCTCCATAACTTGATCGGCTACGGTGCAGGCTATGGTCTGAGCCGTGTGATGGGCGTCAGTGCCACCCAAGCCAAATCCATCATGTTTCAATTAGGAATGAAAAATACCGGCCTAGCGATCTCGTTAGCCAATGCCCACTTTGCCGCCATTGCTGCAGCCGTTACCCCTGCCGCAGTCGGCATGGTGATCCATCAAATTACCGGACCAATTTTAGCCAATCTCGTGGCCAAGAAAGAAGGAAAACAGTATGAGTCAAAGTATCTTTTTGCCAAACTACACAATCGGGGCGGACGCCTACGAAAAAGTAAATGACATCGTAAAACCATACGGCACCAATGCCGTGATCATCGGCGGAAAAACCGCCCTTGAAAAAGCCGAAGACAAGATCAAAGCCGGTTTAACGTCAGAAGTCAAAGTGACGGATACCTTGTGGTACGGCGGCAACTCGACCTATGAAAACGTCGATCAGCTGTTAGCCAATCCAAGCGTCCAAGCCGCCGATGTTCTATTCGCCGTTGGCGGCGGCCGCGTTTGCGATACCGTCAAAGTGGTTGGAGAAAAAGCAGGCAAACCAGTCTTCACCTTTCCAACGATCGGCTCCAACTGCTCACCAGTCACCGCGGTCTGTGTCATCTATAAAGAAAACGGCGAGATGCAAGGGCTGTTTTTCCCTTCGCAACCACCGACCCATGCCTTTATCGACAGTGAGATCATCGCCCAGGCCCCCGATAAGTACTTATGGGCAGGAATCGGCGATGCCCTCTCCAAAGAGATCGAATCGACGTTTTCAGCGCGGGGCGATGAGTTAGACTACACCGATGGATTAGGCATCCAAATCGGCAAAATGTGCACGGAACGATTATTGCAATACGGCACACAAGCCTTGAAAGACAGTGCCGCCAATCAGCCGTCTTATGCCATTGAGCAAGTCGTCTTGGATATCATCGTGACCACCGGCTTAGTTTCCGTCTTAGTCATCAATGATTACAACTCCGCCCTTGCCCATTCCTTTTACTACGGAACGACCGTTTTGGAAAAAATGGAAGACTATTTACACGGCGCATCCGTTAGTTACGGCGTTTTGGCCTTGTTGCAGCTCGATCAGCAAGATGCCCTCTTCCAGCGCATCTACGCCTTTATGAAGGAAAACAAACTGCCGGTTTGCCTAGCGGATATGGGCCTTAACGACACCAGCGATCTTGAGGCAATCTTAGACAAAGCAATGACCACCAATGACATCGTCCACGTGCCTTATGAGATCACGCGAGAAATGTTTAAACAGGCAATCCTAGACGTGGAAGCCTATCATGCCAAACAAAACCAAGCAGCATTGGCAACTGCGAATTAAATGAAGCCCTCCAGCAATTCGTTGCTGGAGGGTTTTTGTATGGCCTTTTTTTCTCTTACGTTTGATTGCAGTCGGTTTGGATTTCATAAAAAATATTCATAGCAAGTTCATACGATACTACTCATTATCTAGGTCTTTAGAAAATATTAAAAAGCACAATCAGCCTATGATACGACTGAGAGACTGCTTACCTCCCTAATTATCTACTTGTGAATAAAAGCGCATGAAAAAGCAATCCTTGTTATACTTATAAATAACACGAAGTCCTTAGGAAAAGGAGGAACCCTCATGACCCGTTACCAACGATTTCGCTTTGCTCATTTAGGCGCTCTTTGGATGCTAGGCTTACTCCTCACTGGCTGCAGTGCGGATACAGCACCGATTGAAGAACAACCGACTACCAACACCGCCACTTCTTCTGAACCTGCGGTTTCCTATGAAACCTTTCCACTGCCGCAACCGATCTTAGACGGGGAAACCAGTGTGGCGGAAGCTCTCTTCGAGCGGCGCTCGCAACGAGATTTTCAAGACACTGAGCTAACACAAGAACAGCTGGCACAGCTTTTATGGGCCGCTGCCGGTCTCACTACAGAAGATGGTCGCCGGACAGCGCCTTCGGCTGGTGCCTTGTATCCCTTAGACCTCTATGTCGTGGTCACACAGGTAACGGGGCTTGAGCCAGGGCTTTATCTGTATCAACCTGAGCAACATGCCTTAGAAAAAATCCTTGCTGGTGATTTTCGGACCTCATTGGCGGAAGGTTCGTTGGATCAGCAAGCGATCCAACAGGCACCTGCCACATTGCTTTATACAGTGGTTTATGAACGACTGATTGAGCGCTATGGGGACCGAGGAATCGAACGCTATGCCTATATCGAAGTCGGTCATTCCGCCCAAAACGTCCTTTTACAAGCCCAAGCGTTAGGCTTAGGCGCTGTGCCGATCGGCGCCTTCACGGATCATGAACTCAAAGAATTATTACAACTGCCGACGGAAAATGAACCCCGCTATTTGATTCCAGTGGGGGTTATTGAGTAGCGCTACTGAATAACAGAGCCCATTTTCGTGGGATTGTCAGTCTTTCATTAGAAAACGGCGACTGGCAAGGTTGATTTTCCCAGCAAAACCAGTAGAATTGAAAAACCACCTGCAAAAACAGCAGGTGGTTTTCCTCTTTGCTTACAGCTTGTATGCTCGGACTTCTTCTGGTATTTCTTCTAGCGGTAGCTCTTTTACTACCGCTTCGGTGCCTGCTTTCATCGCCGTATCGTAGTACCAGCATTTGTATTTGATCGTATTCATCGTTTCTTGCAAGGCTGCCATTTGCTTGGTGACTTCTTCCAAACGTTCATGAAACAGCTGCTGCCGTTTCTGCAAAGACGCATCGCCTTCTTCGCCCCAATCCAAGAAATTCTTGATGTCTTTGATGGGCATGCCGGTATTCTTCAAACAATCGATCACTTTGATCGTCGCCACTTCTTTTTCTGAAAACACCCGAATGCCGCCATTGCTTCGGGCCATATTCGGAAACATTCCTTCTCGATCGTAGTAACGTAGTGTCGAGATGGGGATGTTAGTCGTTTTTGATACTTCACCAATCGAGTAACTCACTTGCATCGCTCCTAAAAAAGTTTTGTTTATCGCTTGACCTAAACCTAACTTCAGGTTCTACAATTAAAATACACCGCAAGCACTGTACTGTCAATCACCCGTCATCTCGCAGGTTTGGGTTTGGCAGCAGCAGGATTCGATGAAAAAATCATTCACTGGAGGAAAGACAAATGACAGAAATCAAAGAAAAAGTTATCGTAATTATGGGAGCCTCTTCAGGAATTGGGGAAGCAACCGCCGTTAAGCTAGCCGAACAAGGGGCAAAAGTAGTAATCGCCGCCCGCCGCGAAGAGCGCATCAAAGCACTGGCTGAACAACTAGGAGAAAATGTCTTGTATCAAACAGCCGATGTCACGAATCGCGAACAAGTCCAACAAGTCATTGATTTAGCCATGACCTCCTTTGGTCGGATTGATGTCCTTTTCAATAATGCTGGTATCATGCCTCAAGGAAACTTAGCAGAGTTGAACTATGACAGCTGGCAAAAAATGCTGGATATCAATATCATGGGGGTATTGAACGGGATCGGCGCTGTGCTGCCCATCATGCAAAAACAACAAGATGGCTTGATCATCGCCACTGACTCAGTTGCTGGACATGTCATTTACCCGGGATCTGCCGTGTACAACGGGACAAAGTTTGCGGTTCGTGCAATCATGGAAGGCTTGCGCCAAGAAGAACGTGAACATGGCATTCGCTCCACCATCGTCTCTCCGGGAATGGTCTCCACGGAATTGTTTGAAACCGTCGGCAATGCTCAACTAGAAGCAGCCTTGAAAGAAACCTCTCGCGTAGAAGGCAACAGCCTAACGCCAGAAGATGTAGCAAATGCAGTGGTTTATGCCATTCAACAGCCCAAACATGTGGCGATCAGCGAAGTCTTGCTGCGCCCAGCAAAACAAACCGTTTAAGCTATTTCTACTAGCCCGTGAAACCTGCTATCCGCCTGAGGCGATCGCAGGTTTTTTTGTCGTCAAATCCCGCCGTTCCCCTAGGAAAAATTACTTGTTTTTCTTGTAACACCCGCTTGTCCGAGTAATGTAAACCAATCGTTGCTTTATGTAAACGACTAGGTTCTGTTGCTACGGGGGAAATTTTTTTATACTTAGTACAAAGCTTCCGTATAAAACGACCAATCAGAAACGAACCTACCGTATTTCTCTTATTTATGAATAGCCGAGCATGATTGATATCCCGCCTTCACCGTTGACTTGCAAGTATTATTAGCTGTCCTCTTTTAGTACTTGCTTTTTATAAAAGAATGGAGTGAGTGTATGAATGTGAAACAGCTGCTCGTCATTGCCGAGCAACGAAGAAATATCACGAATCAGAAATTGACCTATGCAGAAAACTTCTTGGCGGCCGGCTACTCCGCTGCCGAATTGCTGGCAGACGAAACCTTTCTCGAATTAGAGCGAAGGGAAACCCAACTGATTGCAGAACGCAACGCTATCTTTTACGAAGAAGTCACCCACAATTAATCTCCCCTGTCCAATTGTAGGCGACGAAAAAGCGAAGGATCAGCAGCACCTTCGCTTTTTTCTATCCCCCTCAAAGGCGTCCTTTGCCCTGAGGATAACGCTGCTTGATCGTCCAATAAAACAGCCCTGCAAAGAAACTGACGAGAATCAGGAAATTCAAGCCGTATAGACAGTAGAGGAAGAAAAAGTTCAGCTGCCCACTGCTCCAAAAGCCCGTGATTCCCATTAAAACCAGACTGTTGACGCATCCTGTCAACAGACAAACCATGCGACTGCACTCCAAACTTTGTAATAAGTATTTTGTGATTTCATATAACGGACTGACGAGCATTATCCCCAGCATGATTGGCAAAATAGCTGGCAACAAGTCTAAAACAGCGACATCTGTAGTAAACAACTGGAAAAAAGCAGAACGAAAGCCCCAGATCAGACTGGCGATTCCAACATAAGCCACGAAAGAAGAAGCGAAGGCACTTTTTCCCACTGCTAAAATCTTCTGACGATTTTTCTGACCATTCGCCTCACTCGCAAAGACGGTCACTGCGTTGCCATACATCAAAGCAGGCAACCGTGCGATCATCAATCCTTGGCTGCCGATCGCATAGGCGGCCAGCGTACTAACACCCAACCGTGAGACGAAAGCTTCAAAAGCAATAATAAAGACTAAGCCTTCAAAGCATTCCTGAATCATTAAGGGGATCGATTTTTTCAATAAAAAGGCGCGTTTTCGTGGTCTTTGTTTTAGCCCTCTTGCTAGACTTTCTCTTAAAAGAACCCCATAAATTCCCAGCAAGCACAAAGTCGCAAGCATATTTGCGATGCCACTGCCTAAGACCCCCATGGCGGGAAAACCGAGATTGCCGTTGATCAATAAATAGCTAAGCAACACCTGTACCAACGCACTAATGATCGAAACACCGAGGATGTAGTTCGTTTTCTTTTCAATTTTTAAAAGACTAGTAAAAACAAACGTGACTAACGTAAGTAAAATATAGGGGGACATGATTGCAAGATACAACGTCGCAGTTCCTAGCAGCTCCCCGCTAAATCCGTAAACAAGCTGTAAAATGTCTCGTCCAAAAAGCAGGAAAATCAGCAAAAAGCTCACACCGATCGCGACTACTAGAAAAAGAACCGACGACAGATAATCATTTAACTGCGTCTCTTCTCTTTGCCCGACTGCCTTTGCGCCATAAATATTAAAAGCCAGCCCAATCGCACCTAAGATACCCGCAAAAGCATAGAGAAACCCGTCGATCAGTGCGATCGCCGCCAGCGCTTCCGTGGATCTTCTTGAAATAATCGCTAATGAAACTTGTGCAATAATGATTTGAAACAAATTGGAAGCAATCAAAGGCAATGTAAAAGACTGTATTTTTTTGTTCAAGAAGCTCTCCTCTCTCCTTCGCCATAACTGCGCAACGCCCACCCGCTAATTGTGATTCACATCACAATATAAGCGATCGTTAATAGTCGCAAATACTCAACGACCCATCAGGCGTTTTGACGTTTCTCCCTCCATTTAACCATACAGCCTTCTCGGTGTATATTCCTTCATAATTAAAAAACAAAACATACCGACAATCTCCGCTTGTTTCCTCTATTGGTGTCGACAAGCAATCACTGATGAAGAATAAAAAGGTTCAGAAGAACATACTGCTCTTCTGAACCTTTTCTATGGGATGATAAAAAACGCGACAAACCTTTCAAAAATCCCGCTATTTCTTCACGATCAGCTGAACGGCTTGATCGATTTTCTGCTTTTGGGTTTCCGTGTCGCTGTCTGGATTTTCCAAACAATTTTTCAAATTCTCAGCGACAATGATCCCCATAATACGGTTGACGCTGGAACTAACGGCGGACAATTGCGTGATGACATCGACGCATTCTTTCTCGTCTTCGATCATTTTTTGAATCCCCCGCAACTGGCCTTCGGTTCGTTTTAACCGATTCAAAATATCTTTGTTGCATGCGGTCATCGTTTGATTTCTCCTCTCCATGCTGACATGCCGCCGAGGACATTGGTCACTTGAAACCCTTGCTGGTTCAAAAACTCAGACGCCATTTGCGAACGAGCCCCTGAATGACAGATGACATAGTAATTTTTATTCTTCTCTAAGTCGCTGGTTTGTTCCGTCAGCTCGCTCAACGGTAGGTTTTGTGCTGTTTTGATGTGTCCTTGTGCAAACTCATCAACTTCTCTGACATCAAGGATCTCAAGCGCCTCACGTTTTTCTTTTTGGGTAAATTCCTCCATAGATATGGCTTTAATCATGAATAATCATCTCCGGCTTAATAGTATTATACAACGAAAAGGCACCATCGAGGTTTTGACAATTGATGCCCGCTTGTTTTAAGATGCGTTCGGCAATGTAGCTTCTCAATCCGCTATGACACGTAACAACATACGAAACACTTGGATCCAATTCAGACAACCGATCTCTCAATTCATCTAACGGAATGTGGAGCGCCTCTTGAAAACGCCCATTATTGGCTAATTCCATCTCTGAACGAACATCCAACAACTGCTTACCGTTTTCTAAGGCCTCCGTCAATTCGTGCCATTGGATATTCTCACTGATTCCTTCTGCCAGATTGATCGCTGCATAGCCAATCATATTCACTGGATCTTTCGCTGAGCCAAAAGGCGGCGCGTAGGTGAATTCCAGTTCAGGCAAGTCAAAGATCGTTAAGCCACCTTTGATCGCTGTTGCTAAAATATCGATCCGTTTATCGACCCCTTTGGCACTGATGCCTTGCGCACCGTAGATGTTTCCAGTATCAGCATCAAAAATCAATTTCAAATAAATATCCGTCGCATCAGGATAATACCCAGCATGGTCTTTGCCTGAAAGATGAACCACCTGAGGATTTAGCCCCGCCAGTTTGGCGCTGCGCTCACTCAACCCAGTGGACGCTGCGGCAAGATCGAATACGCGCACGATCGCCGTCCCAATACTGCCTTTGTTTTTGCGAGTCAGTCCTCCCAATACATCAGCCACTTGCCGACCTTGGCGATTGGCTGGTGACGCCAAGGAGATCAGCGTGTCTTCGTTAGTGATTTGTTGTTTCACAACGATGGCATCTCCCACCGCGTAAATGTCTTTCTTGCTGGTTTGGTATTGCTCATCTACCAGGATACCCCCCCGGTGTCCTAATTGGATACCGGCACGTTTTGCCAAATCCGTTTCTGGTTGGACACCCACCGAAAGAATCGTGATATCTGAAGCCAGAACCGTTCCATCCTCCAGAACGATTTCTTGCCCTGCTTTTTCAAAAGCGGTCGCTGACTGCGAGGTCAAAACATTGACCCCTTGCTTGATCAATTCATTTTTGACATACGCCGCCATTTCTTCATCCAAAGGTGGCAACACGTGTGGTGCTTTTTCCACGATCGTTACTTGTAGGCCTTTTTTATGTAAATTTTCAGCGACTTCTAACCCAATAAACCCAGCGCCAATGATCGTCGCTTTTTGAGGCTTTTTGTCTTCAAGATGTGCCATGATTTGGTCTAAGTCAGGAACATTGCGCAAAGAAAAGGCGTTGGTTGCTTCTTCTAGCCCTTTGATCGCTGGTACTAGCGGTTTTGCCCCCGGCGATAAAATCAACGCATCATAAGATTCCGTGAAGACCTGTTCGCCATGTTTGACCGTGACCGTTTTCTCCTGCGGATCGATCGCCAGTACCTCATGAAAAGGCCGCACATCTAGGTTAAACCGTTTTTTTAATGCCTCAGGTGTTTGGACCAATAAGGCGTCTCGCTCTTCGATCTCACCAGAAATGGCATACGGCAGTCCACAATTCGCAAAAGAGACAAAAGGACCTTTTTCAAAAATAATGATCTCCGCTACTTCTTTAAGCCGACGTAAGCGCGTTGCTGCCGACATTCCTCCTGCTACCCCACCGACAATAACTATTTTTTCCATCGTTACTTTCCTCCTTTGGTTGTTCCCCGCCATTGATTCATGCCACCGCGAACATTGACCACATCAAACCCCTTTTTATTTAGGATTTTGGCTGCTTGTTTGCTTCGCATCCCTGATTGGCAAATGACTGCCAGTTTCTTGTCACCTTTTTGAGTGAAGCCCGCAATCTTGTTTAACGGTACATTTTTGGCGTAGGCAATGTGCCCGCTACGGTACTCCGCCGGCGTGCGAACATCCAGAACCGTCCATTCTTTGGCTCCTTCTTTTTGTAAATCTGCTGTTGACATACTTGGTATGCGTTTAAATAATGAAAACATTTCTTGCTCCTTTCTTATACCCCTCTGGGTATATTAAACAAGATGTTTCCCTTTTTGTCAACTAAGTGATTTTCTTTAAGAAAAGAAACTTGCTGTTGCGTTGCTCCCCACTCGATAAACTGTCATGTATCGAACATGTACCAATCAAGCAAGAGAAAAAACGAGCCACATATTTCCTTCCCCTTAGCCTCAGTGCTATAATAAACAAAATGATATGCAGTAAAAATAACATGCTTCAAGGTCACTTTGTCACAGACGTTTTTCACGACCTCAGAATGAAAACGATGCTCCTCTCAAAAAAACAGCAGATAAAAAACGACGCAAGCACCACTTTCCCTTGATTTATCAAGAAGCAAGCCCTGCTTTCTTGGAAACAACGCGGGTTTCGACTATGCTTAAGTCACATCAGCGAAAGGAAAAAAAGATGGAATTTGGCGAAAAAATCAAAGAAGTACGCACAAGAAATAACTTGACCCAAGAACAATTTGCCACTCAACTACACGTGACGAGACAAGCCGTTTCGAACTGGGAAAACAATCGCAATCTACCAGATTTAGAAATGTTGATTGCCATCGCCACGATTTTTCAACTCTCGCTTGATGAATTGATTTTAGGAGGAACTCAAGTGAACAAGATCACTGAAAAACTAATCAAAGACGGCAGCGAGACCCGACGCGCCAAACTCAATTTGATCACGACCTTGATCGGAACATTTTTACTACTATTCGGCTTTGCCTGCTTCTTCATCAAAGCAAGCTCCGTGGAATACATCGATCAATCCGGCATTTTACATGAAAATTTCTATCTAATCCCCGTAGGATTTTTGTTCCTATTGGCTAGTTTCGTAGTATTTGCGGGAACCGGGATCAATTATTTTCGAGCTGCTAGAAGAAAATGACGCGAAAAAACTCGATTCCAAATGATGGAATCGAGTTTTTAACTTTTGTTTAATAAAGAATAGTCCCTTCAATGAACACTGTCCTTCAACCAAGCAGCATTTCCAGACTCTAACGGATGAGCCACCCCTAAACGAAAATAGTCCCACAGTTAGCTATTCACCGCTTAAAAACACAATTTTCAGGCACAAGCTCCCCTTTCAGATATTCCGATACTTCAAGTAAGAGGCACGTAAGTTCTCAATGTTTTCTTCATAGCGTTCTTTAAAGAATACAGAGTAGATGGAATCAAACAAAAATTGAAAAATGATCGTAATCGCAAAATCAGCGATCTTGTCTTTTTCATGATCGATCGGGCCTACTACGAGGTTGCGATCGCCATGATGATTGAGTAAGTGGTCATCAGATGAGCTGATGACTACCATTTTCACTTGATTGCCTTTTAAAATCTTTGCTAGCTCCAAGTGACGCTTTTGAACAGGATGATAGGAAGCATATATCGCAATGTCTTGGGTGCCTGCCGATTGTGCAAGTGAAATTTTTTGATAGAGATTTGCAGGAACTGTGACTCTGGCACCACAGCTTTCCATTCGATCTTTAAAAATTTTTGCTACATGAAGCTGTTCATCATCGACAAACACAATAATATTGACAGCATGGATCAAGTCCACGGCAATCTGTTGCAGATCTTTGACACTGATAAAAGTCGTTGCCAAAAATAACGAGCGCTCGTATAAATCTCTTAAATTTGAGATGACGGTAAACGCAGAATCTGTTTTTCCAAATGGAATATTCAAATCTACTTTTTTATCTGCATGCTGTAATTGATCGGCATAAGAGGCAGTGACCATTAATTTCAATTCATTCAACCCGGAATACCCCAACTTTTTGCAAAAACGATAGATGGTAGCTTTAGAAACAAATGCCAATGAACTGATCTCACGAATGGTCATCTGTGTAAAAGCAACTGGGTCCTTATTAATCAAATCAATAATGTTGTGTTCTGTATCAGACAAATATTTAACACAATTCAGTTTTGCAAATAAATTCATGACTATATCTCCCAAACGATTTTGCACCGAACGATTTCTGGTCTTTTTCTAAAAGCAGAGTGTCTCCCATGCTCATATAAGGTTGTGTTTTACTTTTTTCACTTTATTTAAATGATGATTCATCAAGGCGCCAATCAAATTCGCGTCATTTCGAAACTTGCACGGAACGATCTTCGGCACTGCAAGATGATATGTGTGTTTCTCTTTCAACCGATCAATGCTTTTTTCGATTTCTTGGATAAATCGTTTTTGCTCACTGATTCCGCCCCCGATAGCAAATGTCTCGGGATCAAAAATATACTGCAGGTTGAACAAATGAAGGGCGATCGTATCACAATACTTTTCTAGAACGCCTTGCAGTTCTTTGTCGCCTTCCTCAATCAGTTGAAACAGCAACTCACCACTGAGCGTGCCTTTTTCCATCCCTTTGACTCGTTCTCCTTCACTAACCAGCGACAGAACACTGCCAGAAGCACCGAAATAAGCGGCTGGTTGATGGTACGCATCGGTTTGCTGGACAAAACTGAACTCGCCAGCGATCCCGCTGCTGCCGCGATGTAGGCGATTATTGATGATCAGTCCACCGCCGACACCAGTGCCAAAGACCAAGACGATGCCATGATCTGTATGCGCCAGCGCTCCGACCCACGATTCTGCCAATGCCGCGCATTTGCCGTCATTTTCTACCGAGATCGGCAAATCAGTGAATGTATGAAAGAGATCAACGATATTTGTCTGTTCTAAAAAGGTCAGCACACCAGCGGTATGGGCATAACCGTTGAAAACATCAATTTTCCCCGGCATACTGATGGCGATACCATCGACTTGCCCTTCGAATTGCCGAAAAATTTCTTCGACAGCGACTAAAAAGTAGGCTTTCTCTTCAAGAGGTGTTTTTACTTTCCCTTTGAAGAAAATCTCGCGATCCCCCGTCATTAAACAGTATTTGATGTAACTGCCTCCTATATCATAAACAAGATAATTCATTGTTTACCCAACTTTCTCAAAAAATATTTCACCTCGGAATATATGGTATCTTCCGAGGTGATAACCCATTATCGTTTTTGCTTTGCTAGCCAGTGAAACAACGACTGGGTTTCATTCGCAATCTCACCATTATAAACTGGAATCCATGCCCAATGATCATTGTAGCGATACGGTGCCCCCGTACCGTCCTGATAGCAGCCTGTTTCGTCCGTTATCGCTTCAAGTGCAGTCACGTGAAGATTCGGATGGTTCATCGCTTTTAGCGTTTCATATAATGACTGACTATGCTCGTTAAAGGAAACGACTTGATCGTGAATGCCATGAGTCAACCAAAGTGGGACCTCCTTGAGGCCTTCAAGTTGTCTTTGATCGAGCCATTGTGTCTTATAGGCCTGACAAATAGGAAAAGCTGCCGCGAAAAAATTGGGCTTTCTTAAAAGCAGATTGATGGTCATAAAGCCGCCATTGGAGCCGCCGCCTAAATAGATCCGCGTTGGATCGATCGTTTCAAAGGTCTGAACTGCTTCATCAATCAAACGGCTGACAGCTCGGGTATACTTGCTAGTGCCATCTTGAGTGTAACCGCCGCTTCCATCGTTCATCCACATATCTGGCACTTGAGGAACCAGAACATAGGCGCCACCAAACATCGCTTGTACTTCGGGATCAGCCCAAGCAACCACTTTATTGCCCAAAAGCGCAATTTCAGGATCGGTTCCGCCTTCGCCCGCGCCGTGCAAAAGAATGATTAGGGGATGCTTCTCTTTATCCTTCGGTTCAAAAAGTGCATGGTGTAAAGTGATCTCACCAAACTCAGCATCTTCATAAAAAAATTCTTTTTGCAGAAATTGCTCGGTCCCTTCATAAACGGTTTCTTCAAACTGTTGGTTCGTCAAAACGAGCGCGTTCAAAGAAGAACCATTAATACACAGAGGCTTCTTTAGCGTGATCGTATACATCGTCTGTCGCTTTTGATTCAAAAACAGCTGTGGATTAAAGACAAAGGGTGATGTCAAAGGGGCATCAGGATGAACCTGCAACGCCAATGTAACGCACGTCGTCGGCAGATCGACGGGTTGCTTTTGTCCTGTCGAATCAGATAAATAAGCCTCTTTGAGTTCAATCTTGCCTTTTATCTGCTTTGGCATTTTCGTCGACCAATCAAAGCCTTCTTTTTCTCCTAGTACTTCAAAAAACGAGGCATCTACTTGCTCATCGATCACTTGTCCAAAATCAATCACAATTTTATGGTTTGCCGGTCCCCAATCGTATCCTTGGCAATGGACGGAATACGTGATCTGGGTAGGTGTATCAGTCTCTGTCTTTGTCATAAAAAACCTCCAGGTTGAATCAAGACTTTGCTTGGATCGAGGTGCCATTAGATTCAATCACTTTTTTGTACCAATAAAATGATTTTTTCTTTTTGCGGGCAAAAGTCCCTTTTCCAGTATCATCCAAGTCTACATAAATGAACCCATAACGTTTTTTCATTTCCCCAGTTCCTGCCGATATGATATCAATACAGCCCCACGGTGTATAGCCCATTAGTTTCACGCCATCATGTACAACCGCTTTGATCATCTGCTCAATATGGGCACTGAGGTAAGCGATACGCGCATCGTCAATGATCTCTTTTTGTTCGTTAAAAGTGTCAAGTGCGCCTAAGCCGTTTTCTACAATAAACAACGGCAGCTGGTAGCGATCATACAATTGGTTCAATACGATCCGCAAACCTGTCGGATCAATCGGCCAACCCCACTCCGATTCCTCTAAGTAGGGATTCTTTACCGCTTCCATCATATTGCCACGGCTCGTTTTTTCTTGTTCTTTTGTGGAGATGACCGCTGAATTGTAGTAGCTGAAAGAAAGAAAATCGACCGTCCCTACGCGTAAAAGAGCAAGATCATCTGATTCCATGACCAGCTGCCAGCCGTTTCGTTCATACTCCTTCAAGGCATATTCAGGGTAATAGCCACGGCACTGAACATCGCTATACAGATACTTGAACATTCTAGAAATTTCGATTTCCCGCATACTGTCGTTTGGATTACAGGTTTCTGGGTACATACCAGCACTGGCAAGCATTATTCCAATTTGAAAATCGGGATTGATTTTTTTCCCTTCCATCACGCAGCGGGCACTAGCAAGAAAGACATGATGCAATGCTTGCGCCCTTTTTCCTAAGTCTTTTCCTTTGATCCCTAAAAAAACATAGCCATTCAAAAAATTGATTTCATTGAAGGTGATCCAGTACTTCACTTGCTCTTTAAAACGCTCGAACAACAAGACTGCATAATCGAGAAAATCTTCAATCGTGCGCCGATCCAGCCATCCTTCACGGCTTTCAGCTAAAGCCAGCGGCATATCAAAATGATTTAAGGTAACGATTGGTTCAATGCCGTATTTGAGCAGTTCATTGAAGATCCTTTCATAGAAGAGAATTCCTTCTTCATTAAGTGATTCTTTCGTTCCATCAGGAAAAATCCGTGTCCAGCTGATCGACATCCGATAAGCCTTGTAGCCTTGTTCAGCAAATAAAGCAATGTCTTCTTGCCAATGATGATAAAAATCTGTGGCGCGATGGCTAGGATAATACTGATTTTCGTCTAAGTATCCTTGGCAATTCTCTGGCATTCCTTCATACATAGAAATGTTGTGGATTTTGCCTTGCGCATCTTTCACGGTAAGCTGACGGGGCTGTTCCTGACTGCCGCTGGTAACAATATCCAATGTGGATAGTCCTCTGCCGCCTTCATCAAAGCCACCTTCATATTGATTGGCAGCGGTAGCGCCGCCCCATAAAAATCCTTCTGGTAAACTCATGTTAATGACTGATCCTCCTGTCTTTCTTTAGACCGCCTCTGTGACTTTCTCTGCCATAACCTCATCTTCAAGCGCTTGCTCTTCCGCCAATGCCAGCTTGTCGGCTTTTAAGAAAAACGGCAAGTAGATCAACCCATTGATACAAATCGCAATGACTACCGCAATCACACCTTTGATCCCGATGGTCAAGATCGGTCCAATGAAGGCTGGCATGATCCAAGGCAGTGAGATCGAAGGGTTCAGTGTGTCATACACCCCAAGATTGTAGCCGATGATCCCTATAATCCCATTTACCAAAGAAGTACTGACCATCGGAATAAAGAAGATCGGATTTAACATCAGCGGCAAACCAAACACTAACGGCTCATTGATGTTAAAGATCGCTGGTGCCAAGCTGAGTTTTCCGAGGGTTTTATAGCGCTGTGATTTTGAAATAAAGGGAATCAACAACGAGATTCCTAAGGTATTGCCGGCGCCTCCAAGTGAATAAAAAGCCATCACCGCCGAAAATGCCAAATGCGGCATCGGCTCCCCATCCATAAAAGCAGTAAGATTGGCAACCCCTGTAGCCATTAAGACCGGCAAGTAAATGCTGAGGATCGTATTGGGATGGATCCCAAAAAACCAGAAGATCGAAATAGTGATCATAAAAATAATCGCCGAAATCGGTGTTGCTCCCAAGTTCATAATCGGTGCTCCGACCACGCCATTGATAAAATCAAAATAATCGCCCCACGCAGTTAGACTAAAGCCGATGCGAGCTAAGCAAACAAGTACAAATATAATAATGGCAATAAAGGTCGGCGAAAGCGACTGGGCAACCATTGGCGGCACCGAGTTTGGCAGTTTAACGACCAAGCCTTTTTTGTCCAATACACAATATAGACTAGACACCAATAGCGCTACGATCATCCCGCCGAAAATACCATTACTGCCGATATAGTCAAAATTTAGTCCGGCTACTTCGCCCCCATCATAGGGAATCACTTGCGGCATCAAAACGAAAAACGAGGCCAAAGATAATATCCCACCGGTCACAGGACTTGAATCTCTTTCATTGGCATTATGATAACCAATCATAAACGTCATATACAACGCAGTAATTTCCATTGTCACCTTGATGGTGGCACGCATATGTTCATCGATCCCAGTTTGCGCTAACCAAGCCAACCAAGGCTCAACGGGCAGATTGACTAAAATAGCGATCAGACTGACCCCCAATGTCAATGGCATGGTAGACATCGCCCCATATTGAATCGCTCGAATCGCTTTTATCTGACTAATTTTCCCCATTACAGGCATTATTCGATCATTGATGATAGATTTTGATTCACTCATATTTTTCCTCCCTGAAAGAAATTGGCTTTCAATCACATCAAGTTTCTCCGGATAAAACTCTTGTAACCGATTTCAATATCTCGTAAATTATTGCTTATTTCAATAGGAAGGACTGAAACTGAGACGTTTGTTTCACGATTCGTCATGAAATAGCGCGGAACATGAAAAAGAGGTCTCATTGTTCCCCGCTTCTTCAAAAACGATCTTCTAAAGACACGAGCAGCTCCTATCCCTCTCACATAAAAACGGGGCATTACACACAAAAAATCGAATGATCGTAGACAGATTCAGGTGAACGCACCGTCTCACTCACCCCCATCGCTTAATCACTACAAATCCTAGCAATTCGCTAGACTCTCCATCCATGCAGCCAATAGATTAGCACAAACAAAAAATGATCCCTAGCTGAGAAGATGCTATCCGCTAGGAATCATAGGACAATCATATATGAGACTGATGGATCAGAATATTTCATTCCTTTGTTCACTATCTTCCTTCAAAGAATCGGAACAAACAAGCCACTGATTTTTTCTTTTGTTTTCGTCAAAAGGCTTCTGGCTTGCCATTCTTCTTTTTCTACTAATTTTGCATGAGCTAAGTCTTCCATAAATTGCTGATTTAACTCTGTGATTATTTTCGACGGCCCATAGATGAACATAGATAACTCATGGTTAAGGTAAAAACTACGAATATCAAAATTTGTTGACCCGATCGTTGCAGCAAACTCATCGACGATCATATATTTACAGTGAATAAAAGCAGTCTCATCATAGGTGTAGACTTCGACGCCGGCAGATAATAATTCATCAATAAACGAATTCGTGCCATGAAAAGAAATTCCTCGATCCCCTTTTCCCGGCACAATCAATTGTACGTTGATCCCACACCGTGCTGCTCTTCTAAGCGCACCTAAACTTTCTTCATCAGGAATAAAGTAAGGCATTGCGATCTTAATCGAATCCGTTGCCTTTCCAATGAGGTCATTAAAGGAATCCTTAATGATTCGCTCGCTATCATAGGGTCCGCCGTAGATTACCTGAACGATTTCCGAACCGCTTTGAACGTCGGTCTTCAACGGAAAATACGTAGCTGTCTGTGTCAAAAAATGAGTGACCGTTTCTTCCGTTTCATCAAGAAAGAGCCAATCATAAATAAAGCATTCTTGTACTTCTAGAACAGCAGGTCCTTCTATCCGGATGTTTGTGTCTCGCCAATAAGAAAACTTACTGCCTCGCCCACTATATTCATTTCCAATATTCATGCCTCCTGTATGTGCAACCTCACCATCAATAACGACCATTTTACGGTGATTGCGCCAGTTCGCTTTATTACTTAGCCAAGGCGAATTCAACAAATCATACGTGCGCACCTCTACCCCATTCTTTCGCATCAATAATAATAATTGATTAGGAAAGGCGATCGACCCCACGCTATCATACATAAACCGAACTTCCACCCCTTGTTTGGCCTTTTCGACCAGAACATTTGTCAGCTCCTCCCCTGTTTCATCCCCTTTAACGATATAAAAAAACACATGCACATGATGCTTGGCTTTCTTGATATCTTCCAGCAAAGAAGCGAACGCCTCAGCGCCTTCGTTTAATACAGTCAGATGATTATTAGTTGTGGGATACTTGCCCGAAAGATGAAAAATCTCAGTGGAGAGATCATGTTTTCCATGAATGATCTCTGAATGTTCTTGCAGAATAGCCGAAACCGTTCGCTGTACTTCCCGTTCATTTTGTATCTGCTGTTTGGGCAATTTCCTTAACCGAGGTTCACGACCAATTAAATAATACAACATGACTCCTACAATCGGTAAAAACAATAAAGCTAAGATCCAAGCAATCTTCGAAGTTCCATCCCTTTGATCAAAAACCACTAAGTAGCCACAAAGAAGAATCGCCAAAATTTCAATGGCCTGCCAAGCATAAATCATCTGATTTAAAAAGAGAATTAATCCAACCGTCACAAGTATCAGTAAAATCGTTAAAATTTTGTATTGCTGTAATTTGTTTTTGATCATCCTTCACTCCATCCAAATATGCGCTTATTAATAAACGCTAAAGTAAAAAGCCTCACTATATACTATGATTATATACGTTCTCGTTACGCAAATGTAACTCATTTCATCCCCTACTACTCATTTTTTACCTATTATTTATTAAGAAGAGACGATTTGCAGAAACGAAACGGTAAATGACAAGCGCCTATTCAAATCGGTGTACCAATTAAAACAAACCCTGTAAGCATCCCTCGACTTGCTGAAACAGCAATTTTCCTTACGCAATCGCCAAATTTGAATAAATCCCATCTTTCCTTTACTATAAACGAAATCCGATCGTTTTTTTAGCACGGTTATACTATCAAGGAGGTTGTTATGGCAATTCATGTGATGTGGTTTAGAAAGGATCTGCGCTTAGAGGACAATACGGCGCTTACTGAGGCGCTTTTGTCTCTTCAAGCAAACGACCAATTGTTGTGTGTGTTTCATCTCAATGAAAAGCAGTTTCTCCCCGATGCACCAAGCCATGATTACTTTTTTAGCGCGGTTGCTCACTTTATCGAGGCTGCCAAAAAGCAAAATCTGACGATCCACCTCTTGACGGGGACTTTGACAGAAGCCTTTGATCAGTTGTTCGCTCACTATCCAGAATGGAGCCAACTGTACTTCAACTTTGATAACCGTGGATTTGGTCGTAAACGCGACCTCTATATAAAAGAATTGGTCGAGAAAAAAGGCGTCACTGTCCATTCCTTTGAAGAACATCATCTGCACCAACCAACGGAAGTCACCAAAGAGGACGGGACGTATTACAAAAAATTTACGCCCTATTATAAGAAATGGATCCAGCTGCCCAAACCGGTCTATCAAAAGCAGGCCCTTGATTTTGAAAAAGCCGCTCATTTTAATGATGCCCCTCACTTCAAAGCAGGGACAGCGCTGCTTGCTAAGCTGCTAAAAAATAGAAAGACCGATTTTTCAACGATCGTTGGGGAAGACTATGCACATAAACAATTGCAGGCCTTTGTGCAAAAGCGTTTGGCCGCCTATGAAAAAGACCGTGATCTCCCTTCGATCAAAGGAACCAGCCGCCTGTCCCCTTTCTTGTCTTTTGGACAACTCTCTATTCGGAAGGTTTGGGCCGCTTGCCAAGGGATGCCACCCAGCACTGGCAAAGCGACCTTTTTAAAAGAACTGGCTTGGCGAGATTTTTATCATATGATCTACTTCACTCATCCGGAGCAAAAAAACTATGAACTCATTGAGAAATATCGAAACATGGATTGGCAAAAGGATGAAGAGGCGTTTAACAAATGGCAAGCAGGACAAACCGGCTATCCGATCATTGATGCCGCGATGCGGCAGCTGAATCAAACCGGTTGGATGCATAACCGTCTACGGATGATCGTCGCTTCCTTTCTAACCAAAGATTTATTGATCGACTGGCGGCAAGGAGAAGCCTATTTTGCTCGACAATTGATCGACTACGACGCTGCCAGCAATATCGGCGGCTGGCAGTGGGCAGCTTCGACTGGCACCGATGCGGTTCCTTACTTTCGAATTTTCAACCCCATCACTCAGGGGAAAAAATTCGACAAAGAGGGGACGTTTATCAAACAATTTGTTCCCGAACTCGCCCAGTTGCCGCTAAAATTCATCCACGAACCTTACCTGATGACTGACGAAGAACAAGCCGACCTAAAGGTAGTTTTAGGCACCGACTATCCGTTGCCTATAGTCGACCATAACGAAGCCAGGAAAAGAGCCCTCGATTTGTATAGTAAAATCGAGCCGTAAGCAGCTGTCATGGCCTGCGCTCAAACATTTTCAGTAGAAAAAAACCAGCAAAGACGCTCCGTAAGAGCTCGTCTTTGCTGGTTTTTTATTAAACTGATGCGCCGTTTTTCATCTTTCTATAGTGAAAAAAACAACGACACGTCTTATCAAATAGTCTGCTGGTGAGCATACAAAAAAGAAACATTTTCCATGCTGCGTTTTTTTATTAAGGTCTTTTCGCCTGATTCCGCACTTATTTCTAGTCACTCTAAGCAACAATCCCCTGACGATTTATAGATAGAACCCTTTATTAGCGGCGTTCCCCACTTTTCCACGACTGGCTAGTAACATTTCTCCTTGCAAAACTGTTCGTCTGTTGAAAGGTCATCTATAGAACCATTCTGTTATAATATCTCCATATTTGAGGATAAGGATGGTTTATATGAAAAAAATAATCGGATTCGTCTTAGTCGTACTTTTAGGGTTTGCCGGATACAAAGGCTATGAATATTATCAATCCACCTACTCAGGACAAACAGCTTACGCGTATGTCCCATCTGAGATTCTCCCTAAGGTAGAACATGAAAGTAAAAGCGGCATCGGCGACCAGTCGCCTTGGTATTCTTACGATTACACGTTAAACTTTGTAAAAGAAGATGGTAGCACACAAACACTCGAGGTTTCATTATCAGAAGATAACGCAAAACCCTTAACCCCAAATTCTTATGTAAAAGCGGTGATCAGTGAAAAGCGCACAATAAAAGGCCCGAATAGCGTTGAAAAAGATGCAATTCCCAAAAAGGTTCTAGAAAAATTAGAAAATCAGAACTAACGATTGCAGACTCACATCATTATGTGGGTCTTTTTTTTACATCCTTCCAAAACCAGCATTTTGAATCCCTTCTGTTATTTTCACGCTTGATGTCTTCTGCTCTGTTGCGATACGTTATACAAGGATACTGGACACATTATCTAGCAGAAAGCTGCTTGACTGATCCCTGTTTTCATTCCGTCATCAATGATAAGAGCAATTCAAGCGCCTTTTCCTTTCCCTACTTCGCAGATAATTGAAAAAGCAGCGAATCACCTATCCGTTGACTCGCTGCTTTTTAACTAACAAGTGATGGCTCACACCACAAAAGAATGATACTTAGAATAAGCAATTTGATCGACGATCGCAGAAACCTGATTGACGTCTAAATCGGCACCAATGGCGGTCACTTGATAAAATTGGTCATAATTGTTCCCTAATTGGGGGAGATTGGCATTGGAAATCAACAAGTCAAACGTCTCGTCCGGAGTATAGGGTAAAACAACAACATTTTGCTTGCCTTTTAGTTCATTTTTTAACAAGTAAATCGAAGCATCCGCCAAAAGACTAGAGCACATATTTAAGACCCCGATCCGTACCCGATATTCTTCTTTAGGCGATAACATATAAATTAAAAAGACTAGGCGTTTCTTGAGATAGTTGAGTTTCGTGGGCGTAAACAAGTTGGTCGGTGCAATAATGTGTTCCAGAATGTCTGAGATCACTTGATCCCGCAAGGAATTGTGAAACATTTTGTGGTAATAATTTAGCGTGACTCGATCGATGGAATAATTCACTCCATGAAAGTAATAAACTTGTGCGATTAAGGAAAAGACATTGGCTTTGATATCGATCGTCGTATGCGAGGCATCAAGACGATAAATGGACTGGATTGCTGCCATGACTTCATCGGTGATCTCAAAGACGGGATTTTTATTGGTGTACAATCCTAAGCGAAGTTCCTCGTAAGGAATCCCGCCCACCGTAATGAGGAAGAGACAGATAAAGAATGGCACGATCTTCGCTTCATCTACTGAGCAGATACATTTTTTAGAAGCATAGATCTGTCGAATAAAGTGACAGAGGGGCATCTCTTGGCAGCGCTCGATTTTGGTTTGTTCTTCTGGACTTAAACTTCCCAAGGTCGTGTGAGACGTGACTTTTTTCATAATCACATACAACCAGATCTTCAGCTGCTTTTGTTGGGCAATCGATAAGGTTATTTTTTTCGCTAACTCCGCAACCAGGTCATCGATCAAAACAGAATCGATCGTTGTCGCACCCATTTTGAAAAAATTATAGTAAAAATAAATGCGTTGTGTCATCGTTCCAACTAGTTTTTTGTTTCTGATCTTTAATTCAAAATGCTGCAACAACTGATTGCACTCAGCAATCAATCGATTGAGGGTCCCCACACTTATGTTTAATTCATCAGCCAAGACGAAGGCATCATAGCCTGCATGTTGAAACAAATAATGGATGATTTGATATTTAGCAGATTTTTTCAATAGCGTGTCGGTCAAATCATCCAGTGAGACACTATCGGTTACTTGCAGTTCCAACGTATAACGATTGATGATAAATGAGACCTTCTCATTTTTTAGTTGCCGTTGAAGGCTCTCTGATAATTTCGTCAAGGTCGGCATCGTAATATCTAATTCCCGACACGCATCACTTTTTTTGATATGACCGGTCGATAAATACAAAAATTTGAGCAAGATATACTCTAATTTTAAGTCCTTATCCAGTAAGTCTTCTTTATACATGACTGTTTTTCCTCCAGTGTAAATCTATATTCATTCAGAATAGTTACAACCAATTTACAGAAAAAGATAGCAGTACGTTACTTATGAAACAAACAAGCGCAGTAAAAACAGGCCCTTTCTACACATATTTTTCCTTCACTTACTCCCCAACAAACCATGACTGACAAACAAAAACCCTCGATGCAAGACGAATTTCCCTAAGAATTCCCTCACGACAACGTTCTAAGATTTCCTTTTCGTTTATGTAAAACGTTCTTCTCTAAAAAAATATATTTAGACCATAATAATTAATACTATCACAAGTCAGAAATGTCAATAAATGAAATTATCAAGCACTGTTTTTTTACTTTCTCTTAAAAAACGACACTATCAAGTGCTTACCCGTTCTTACAAACAAAAAAATCAAAGGCAGTCGATGCAACCGCCTTTGATTTTTCTATAAACCAAGGTTCATTCAGTCTTGCAAAAAACGTTTCATAAAGGGACTTTTTATTCATTGAAAAAAGCAATGAAAGGGTTTCTAGCGATACCGTTTCTTAATGTGAAAAGCCATAGGTTTGATCGGATGAAACATGACGGCTTGGTCGCTTGTTCAAGCGCTCGATTCCTTCTTTCATGTCTTGCACCAGATCCATTGCCATTTGCATACTTAAATCTGCCCGGCAGACAAAGCGTTGGATATTGATATGTGATAGATTATCAGGTAATGGATAGGTAGGGACTTGCCAGCCTTTCATCGCAAATTCATCCGTCAAATCATACAGATTCCAAGAAATATCGGCATCTTCTTTTAATTTGTAGCAGACGATCGGCAACCGTGAACCATCATTATAAATATCGAAGTAACCCATGTTTTCAATCTCTTTTGCTAAATATTGGGCAACATCGCTGGTCTTTTTGTGGATCAAGCGGTAGCCTTCAAACCCATTGCGGATAAAGGTGTAATATTGTCCGATGATTTGGCTGGCGCTTCTTGAAAAGTTGATGGCCATCGTTGGCATTTCACCGCCAAGATAACTTACTTTAAAGACCAACTCTTCTGGTAAGAAATCTTTTTCTTTCCAAAGCACCCAACCGATACCAGGGTAGACTAACCCATATTTATGTCCAGACGTACTGATGGAACGAACGTTTTTCAAACGGAAATCCCATTCAAGTTCTGGTTCCATAAATGGCGTGTACAATCCCCCACTAGCCGCATCCACGTGGATGTAGACTTTGTAGTCGGTGTGTTTGTTGTATTCCTCTAATTTCTTGTCTAGTGCTTTGATATCATCGTATCGTCCAGTGTAAGTGATTCCTAAAATACCAACGACCCCGATCGTATATTCATCTAAATAGTCCGTGACCTTTTCAACATTAATGCTGCCATGTTCTTCATCGATAGGGATCGTTCGCATTTCAATGTCCCAGTAGACACAGAATTTTTCCCAAACGACTTGATAGGCAGAAGAAATCACTAAGTTTGGTTTTTGTTTATTGATATCTAAGCCAAGTTTTTTTGCCCGATTGCGCCAAGCAAATTTTAAGGCCAATCCACCTAACATACACGCTTCACTTGAGCCTACCGTTGATGTACCGATAAAATCGGACGCTTCTGGGGCATGCCATAAATCAGCGATCATATTGACACAGCGGTTTTCAATTTCTGCTGTCCGTGGGTACTCGGTTTTATCGATGGCGTTTTTATCAAGGGTTTCACTCATAATTTTGACTGCTTCTGGTTCCATGTAGGTTTGACAGAACGTCGCCAAATTTTGTCTTGAGACCCCTTCATCGATCAATTGATCTTTGACTAATTCATAGGCATCCCGCGGTACCAAGGACTCTTTTGGTAATTTGTACATAGGGATCGCTTGATCCATTGCCTCATTCCCATAGATAGGCTCCAAATATTGGGCTTCTTTTCGATTTTTTTTACTAAATAACATGCAGCTCTCCTCCTCATAGGTTGTGCTTTTTATTTTTTATCGCTTGCTTTTTCACCTACATATTTATAGATGACAAACGGTATCACGACAATAATCAGCCAACTGATGATCAAGATGGCTAAATAGGTTCCGCCCTTTCCGGTGCCGATATCGCTCGGTGGAAAGAAGGAAATAAAGAAAGAAAAAATAGAAACAAGCAAACCAACCATCGCAACACCAATTTTCACATTTTTCCCACCAGGAATATGATACGTTCTTGTTAAGTCGTCTTTTTCTTTGACTAATTTAATATAGGAAAGAAACAAGAGGACATAAGCCACCAGATAGATGCAGACCGTCAACGCCATCGCAACGAAGAAGGATAGATTGGCGCCTCCACCGCCTAATGTCAAGACAACCGCCCAAATGGAAACAATGATGCCTTGTACCAAAACGATATTGATTGGGACATTGTGTTGATTGACTTTGGCCATTTGTTTTGGCAGCAAGCCATTTTCAGCTGCTTCAAGCATCGCAGTCGATGGGCCGACCACCCAAGCAGCAATTTCTGCAATGACACCTAAACAGATGACCACGGCAATCAAACGAACCAGCCATTCTCCGCCGCCAAAATGATGGATCAAATAAGAATAGGCTTGAATCACGCCAGTATCAAGAGACAATTGATTTTGGGGAATCGTGGCAGCCACCGTTGCCCCACCTAACGTATCCAAAAGAATCGTTGCTACAACTAAAATCAAAATAGCTTTCGGGTAATTCTTTCCAGGATTGTCCATATCTTTTACGTGACTGGCAGAAGATTCAACCCCTGCATAGGCTAAAATAAAGGAAACAAAAACGACCAGCGTATTGATTTTCGTGAAATCAGGAATCCAAGCGCCTGATCCAAAAGAAACTTTGACGGGATTCCCTTGAGCAATGTAGACAATTCCTAAGATAAAAAGAATGATCCCTGTTGCGACGATCCCCACAAAGAACCCTACTTTGGCAATCTTCGCAGTATTTTTTGTTCCGCCAAATTGCGAGATCGTGATCAGCCAAAAGATCACTAAAGTGGCAATCAGCTTCAGCCAAACATTCGTATTAAGAGCCGGCCAATTTAGGGCATAGGAAAGCGCCCCGACAATAAAGTAAATCATCGTAATAAAGCCTACCGTGATTTGGAACCATTGGAAGAAAATGGCAGCAAAGCCCCATTTTCTCCCTAATGTTTTTGAGACCCAGGTATAGAGTCCCCCTTTTTCCCATCCCTTTACAGTAGCCATCTCCGCAGAGCAAAGGGCTACAGGGATAAACCAGAGGAAACCGCCGACGAGTAAATAAAAAACTAAATTCATCTTCGATGTCGCAAAGGTTGGATACTCATATACCGTCATCACCATTGAAGCAGTTATTGCAAAAAAACTCAACAATGATAGTTTTTTCTTGCTAGTATCCATTTTTTTTACCTCCTATCGTTAGATACTATTTTTCAGCAGCGGAAGATAGATCAATATGGTACGTATGTGTCAAATCTCCATCTGCTTTAAATTCGATTTCGACCGCTTTGATCGCTGGCAAACTTTGTTCTTGCGCCACTTTAAAATGAATAAAGCCATCTTTATGTTTGTCATGGGTCAAAATCTCATCATCTAAGTAGTCCACAAACACTTCCGCTTCTACTTTTTTGCCATCATTCAACACCAAATAGGCTTTGTCAGGTTTGATTTTTTTGTCTTTCGAATCTTCATTAAACAATTGATATTTCAGTGAGAGCAATGTTTTGTATTCTTTGTCTTTGTCTTTGAATTCTTCTACATTCACGATTTTTACATGATTCACTAAAAAGCGAATGTGATCCCAACCAGCATTTTCATAATTCGTTTCATACCAAACGACGTCTTTGATTTTCGGATCGATTCCCTTAGTTACGATTTCTTCAAAATACCCGTCATCACTCAATTTTTCACTTCCCACAACTACTTCATCTGACGAATCGCTGATCAACGTTTCCGTTCCAGACCCAGAGACCACTTCCCCTGATTCTTCCACTGTTGAGCATGCACCTAGAGTAAACAAAACGCCTACACCTAAAACGAAACCTGCAACTAATGATGTTTTCTTCATTGTAAATCCTGTCCTTTCTTTTATTATTTTTATTCCATCTCAGGTATACCATTTAACCCAAAAAAGCGAATACCTAATTTTTTATTTTAAAAACAAAAAAACGCGAAAAATAATTCGCGTTTCGGTGCTATCATGAAGTGCAGATAAGAACAATGACCATTGAAAAGAAAGGACTGAGTTTTTTTGAGAGCGCTTGTGGTCGTCCTAACTGCCGTTTTGTTAAGTATCAGCCCTCTTTCAGCTGACTTTTATCTGGAAAAGACGGACAGACATACTTCTAACGCAATGTTTTCTCGGATAGAAGTTGCCCAAAATGAGTGGGCGACTACTGGATCAAAAAGATTTGTTGGAACGCTGATGCTTCCTGATGCAAAAGGCAGCCTGTTGACAGCTGACGGGCATTTTATGAGAAGACCTTCCAAGCTTGCGACGAATAGACGCGTAGCAATAGCAGCTTGTAGGGTTCAAAAAACACCCAAAATCGCACGGGGCAGTCATCTGTCTCAGCGCTGTAGCTCTTTAGCCCCTACGACTTTGCGGTTAGAAAAAGCGTGTCAGGCACGGCAATCAAACGTCCTTAGCTCTCATCCGAGTATCTGGTGTCGTACATGACGCCTTCATCCACAGGGTTTCCGCAGTGATGGCACATAGGTAAGTCAAAAACAAATGATCCTCAAAACGTTTATCCTCCGGCGTATCCTAGACAAATCTACTTCCCCATCCTGAACAAAAAAATAGCCACTACCTACTTTCCACTTACTTGTGCCATCCTCTGCTTGATAAAATGATCAAAATTTTTTGATTGAAAAGAAAAAATTGCCTATTCTGTTTTGATCATTTTTTTAGTGATCGATCATTACTTAGCTAGCTAAGCCCCCCAAACCTCAAGCAGCCCCCGAAAACAGTTTCGGAGGCTGCTTGGGGTGAGCTTTGCTCACTATTTAGTTTTCTTATAAAAATTTTAATATGAGAAATCATTTATTACAATATGAATGAGAAAATTGAGTTACGCTTTCTATTTTCATAAGTAAGTATAGATTCTATTCACAATGTAACATAGTAACCTTATTTAACTAAGCTATTTTTTTAAGAAGACCTTATCAATCTTCTGAAGCAAAAATATTCCACCAGATTATATTAGTCTTGCCGAAGCCATTTTTATATGCTCTTCAATATTGTACTTATAGCTAACGCACTTCGACTCACCTGTATTCATTCGAATTAACGGACAGCCTCCTAAACACAAAGGTTGAACTTTACAACTTGAACATTTCGCTTTCGAAAAAAATTTGTACTCTGTAAATGTTTTATGCACACTGTTCAATTGTATTCCTGTATAGATATCTCCAACTCGTCCAATCGTTTTACCAATATGAACCCAGCATTTATATAAAAATCCATTAGGGTCGATTACATAGTCATCTCGATTGATAGCTTCGCAGAACCCAATCGTTGTCCGTGGTATGGCAACAATATTTATCCCTCTTTCCAAAAGACTTTTATAAACCATTATTTCTTCTTTCGAAAACTCTTGGGATGTATAACATGTGGGTGTTTTGTAGGTATCAAAATCCTCTACCGGCGCAAGATAAAAGCCAACTTTCTTAAGTAAATTAAAATTATCCAGCGAGTTCATCAAACGAATAACATCTTCATGATTATTCTCCCTATCTATATTTACTCTTACAGTTACTGGAATATATTTTAGAGTTTTAACTATATTCTGTAATATTCTTGCAAATGTCCCTTTCCCATTTGTTAAACATCTTCTAGAATCATGATTTATCTGATCCCCATCCAGAGTAATTTGAGCATAATTAACGTGATAACTTTTTAAAAGTTGTGCAACTTTTTCTGTTAGCAAATAACCATTGGATACAATTTCTGCGTTGAAATTTTTATATTTTTTTTCGTTTTTCATTATTATTTCACTTATAACTTTAATAGAGTTCAATCCCATCAAAGGCTCTCCTCCATACCAAATTACTTTCAATGACTGATGGGGTAATACATTTTTAAGAATAAACTCAGCTGTTTTCTTAGCAGTTTCAGTAGTCATAGTATGTTGTCTAAACCCTTGCTCGTAACAATAAAAACAGGAAAAATTACAGTTCATCGTAGGGGCAATTGTGAAAGTTACTTGACTAGGATTATATCGTTTTTCATTTGCCACAGACACTAATCTTGCTTCTTCATCAATCTCATCGGAAACAATGATATTTTGATTTTCTAAATAAGAGAATAATTCTGTTTTCTCAAAGTTATCGTTATTAATAAAAGTCTGTAGATCATGGAACTCGCTTTGAGTTAGTAAAACGATAGCAGAGTATACCGAATTGTACAAAAGTATTTCATTATCCACTTCTTCAACAATCGTATATTGCGATAATTTCATAAAATCACTCCTAATTAAATTGGGTAAAAAATTTTCTGTTACCTAGATTTGTATGCTTTACAAAAGAACGTATGAATGTTTCTCTATCAATTGAATAGTTGGGGTTACATGAAGTATCACACTGTACCTTTCCTCGACACACTGCAATTAATTCACATGAATTACACTGATTGTTGCTTTTCGGAAGAACACTCTTTTGGTCATAAAGGCTATATTGAACATCTTCTGCAAAAGAAGATGATTCTGTAAAACTTTTTATTATTCTACGTTCATAAAAATTTGTTGCATTACATAACCCTATAGATCCATCAGAGAAAAACTTTACAGACCAAGGATTATACGCATCGCACTCAAAGCGATACGAAGAAAATGGAGAGACATTCACCAGGAAACCGTTTTCAATTAGGTGATCAATTGCAGTTGAAGATACCCACTTTAGATATTTTTCATAGGATAATGCATTGAAATAATTTTCATTAAACTCATAGTTATTAATGTAATAGCAATTGATATGGGCTTTGATATCACTTTGGCGGATCGTAACGAGAAAAGACTGAAACTCTTCTGTATTTTTATCAGATGTATTATAACCAATATGGATTTTAACACGTCCGCTCTTAGATGCTACCGCTAGATTTTCAAAAATCTTATCATACGTTCCGCTTCCACTCTTAAGAGATCTATTTCTATCATGATCTTTTCTAGATGTTAGTGTAGTATCGACAATTAAAGAATCAAAATGATTTATAAAATCTGGAGTGAGTAGATAGGCGTTTGTTCCTAAACCATAAGAAATTGAGAGTGATTTCTCTGACGCAATTTGATCAATCTTACTTTTAATTGCGAGAATTCTTTTTTTATAAAGAAGTGGCTCGCCCCCGAAAAAATAGATATATAGTCTCCGAACGCCTAGCTGAGCAATGTCTAAAATGTATTGCATTATATTATTTATCGTCTGATCAGTAATAACATTTTTAGAAAGGAAATCATTCTGGTAACAATAAGTACACGAAAAGTTGCAATCTTCTGTGATATTTATAGTGATAGTAACTAAGTCTCTCTTTAAATTGATTGTTTTCTGTTTATAACTTTCCAAATCACCGTGTATAAATCCATTTTCAAATAAATATTTTCGTTCACCTTCACTTATTTCGCTCGAAATCTCCGTTTTACTTTTCATTTTTTTTGAATCAATAGTAACTATTTCTTGCGTTAATGTATTGCAAAGAATAGTCTCGTTACCGTTCTCAATGATATCGACATACCGTGAAAAACGCATCACCTAACCCCCTTTTTCAATAATTATACATTTCACAAAATAATATTTCAATTTTTTTTTAATTTGTGATATAGTTTTTACATAGGAGGGAGAGAATGAAAAAAATATTAAAAAGAAACCAACCACTTTTCTTTTTGCATGTGATTTTATGCGCAATGGCAGCGCTCATTCAAGTTGGGGTTGCTTTGGTGTATAGACAAATCACCGAGGTTGCTATGTCAGGAGATGTAAAAAGACTTTTATTTATTGGTATATTCGCCTTCTTTTACATCTTATTGAACACGATGAGCGATTTTATTCCAAGAAGAAGTAAATCCGTCTTAGTTCAATCAATAATGAATCAACTGAGAGAGAGTCTCTCGCAGAAAATCGTTCGAATGAATCCGGTACTATTTCTTAAAAATGAGAAAAACGAGTATCTCTCAAAGTTGGCAAATGAAATGAAAGTCGTTGAATTAGAATTTTTAAAGCCCGGATTTGGACTGATTTTAAGCATTTTTACCTTTCTATTCTCTCTTTTATTCACACTAAAATTAAACACTTCTTTTTCATTGATTATGCTGCTCTTAGCTTTTAGTCCTTTGCTAGCCCCTTATTTCGCTAAGCGAATCCTTAGTGATCGTCGCAAGTCCGTTGTTCTGGAGCAAGATCGTACACTTAGTTTATTTGACCAACTTCTCTCAGGATACCTGACCTTACGTGTCGGCAAAGGTTTTCCAACATATACGAAAATTTTTACTAACAGTAGTGAACGATTAAAAAAGGAAAGTATCACTTTTGAAACCTTACAAGGACTGACTTATGCAATTTCTTTTGGACTTGGGGATCTTGCCTATTCAGGGACATGGATCGTTGGTGGTTTCTTTGTTGCTGCCAAAATAATCACCATTCCCGATCTTATTGCGATGACTACACTAATGAGTACGATTGCCGGTCCGTTAGAGTATTTCAGTACTTCAGTTACAGATATTTTAGCGAGCAAGAAGGTCGCGGACGATCTTATAGCTTTCATTGATGGTACCGATGATGATGAGCCCAATCGCTCACTTGAACTTGCAGAACCAATAAATACTTTATCGATTGAAAATCTGCATTTCCATCATGGAAATCGTTTGATTTTTAATGGTTTTACTCAAACATTTGAGCGTGGAAAAAAATATGCTATCACTGGCGCAAGCGGTAGCGGGAAGTCGACACTATTGAATATTTTAGCGGGAATTTACCCTATCGACGATCATCAAGTATTGGTTGACCAGCAAGAGATGAATCAGCTATCTAGAGACTCCCTTTATGAGAAAGTTGCACTTGTCCAACAAAAAACTGCTATCTTCCAGACGAGTATTGCTTACAACGTTTCTATTTTTAGTGAATACGAACTTGAAAAAATCGTTGATGTTTTAAAACGAAGTGGATTAGATGATCGCTTTGATAACAATGATTTAACCGATACGCAAGATAATACATGGATAAACTTTCTTTCTGGCGGCGAGCTTAGACGGCTTGAGATTGCTCGGGCAATCTTTAAAGATTCCGATGTTATTCTTTTTGACGAACCAACATCTGGTCTAGACAGTATAAACGAGATGATTATCAGTGACTTAATCTGCTCACTTACAGATAAAATAATCATTGTCGTTACTCACTCAACAAATCAGGAATTTCTAGGTTCATTTGATGAGCTAATTCAGTTAAATAAATCATGAATTTAGATGATATAGGCCTACCTTATGTCATCTGGAAATATAAAAGAAAGGAGAGGTATACAATGAAAGTAATCTCTGAAGCTTCAAAAGAACAAATCATCACCATGTGTGGAAGTAATCAGCATTCCCATCATCCACCAATCATCTTACCTGAAGAGACTGATACACCATTTTCAAATCAGAAAAAAGAAGAGATAAAAAAAGAAGAGAAAGCTAGTTAAGAGAAAATCATTTGATCCTTACTTTACTTATTAATAAGGATAATAGCAATCAAAGAAGGGGTCGTGACTAGCTATATATGTCTCGACTCCTTCTTACATATTTCCCGCAAACGCAAATAATTTTTAACAGCTACTTGTTATCAACTTTCTTCATATAAAGAATTGGATAAGGGTTTCCTTGTTCGTCTAACTCGCTTCTTTTGTATACCTCAAATCCCATATGCTCATAAAATCCTTTCGCCTGAGGATTCTGTTCATTTACTCCCAGTTCATTTACAGAATAGTTTTCCATCCCGTATGCCAAGAGTTTTCTTCCTAGTCCCTTGCCTCTTTGTTCATTTGCTATAAAAAGCATTTCAAGATTTCGATCCGAGATCCCCATGAAGCCAGCTGGCTCTCCATTTTCACTTTCTACGATAATCAAATGTGGCACATGATGCAATGCCTCTGGAATGTATTGCTTAATGGCTTGGATTTCGGTCTCTGACAAAAAGGTGTGCGTCGCCTTAACAGAACTCTCCCATACTTCAATTAATTGTTGCTCTAACTTTTGATTCATACTACTTACTTCTTTTATATTCATGGATAGTCACACTCTCATCAGCTTATTTTCGTTTTTCATAACAAGAATCGCTGTTTCATTGATCCAAGTTAAGAATTTTCAACATCATCATAACATGAGATGGATTTATTTAAAATCTATGGATAAAAACTGCCTCGCTCAAATAGATAACGAAACAATCAATTCTAAGAGAGTATGACTTGCTTTGAAACACACTAAGAAAGGAGCTTTCAATACTGATGATTTCTCAAATCATTCTGTTGAAATAAAAATGCTTGTAGCTTTTTCTTCCCGAATAGTCGCCATAACGAACAAAATATATTCTTTTCAATAAACGATTTTAAACCACTTGCCCTAGAGTCCACTTCAGGGTTTATGATTACTTATAGAAAAGATAAGGAGAACCAACGATGAATATAAAAAAAGCAGCGGAAATGTTTGATTTGAGCGTAGACACATTGCGCTATTATGAACGAGTCGGTGTGATTCCACCTGTCCAACGCAATGAGAGTGGCTATCGGGTGTACACAACAAATGATCTAAACTGGATCTATTTAGCAAAACATTTACGAAATGCAGGATTGTCGATCGAATCGCTAATTGAATTTGCTCAATTGGCACAAGTACGTGAAAGTCAAAACGTCGAAACAGCTCAGAAACAGATTTTAGCCGATCAACTCGAAGAATTAGAGAAAAAGTTAGCAGCAATGCAGGAAGTAAGAGACCTACTTATTTATAAGATAGAAACGTATGATGAGCATATCGCAAAATTTAAAGCAGGAAATATGACCCCTGATAAAGTGGAAAAATTATGGGAACGAAAAAAGTAACATCTTTCACTTGCTATGGACTTAACTCCAAGGTTTAGGATAGAACATGCAATGAAAATTAGAGGAGGAAACATTATGCAAACAATCACACTCAATAATGGTGTCACCATGCCGCAACTAGGATTTGGCGTTTATCAAATACCTTTGGAAGAAACAGCAGAAGCTGTTTACCAAGCAATCAAAGCTGGGTATCGACTGATCGACACTGCTTCTATTTATGGAAATGAAACAGAAACAGGCGAGGGAATCAAGCGCGCCATCACTGAAGGTCTAGTCACTCGAGAAGAACTTTTTGTTACCTCTAAATTATTTATTCTCCAAGCTTCCGAAGATAAAGCGAAAGAAACGATTGAACATTCGCTTGAAACAATGGGATTAACTTATCTTGATCTCTACCTTATTCACCAACCATATGGAGATATTTATGGTGCTTGGCGCTCAATGGTTGCTGCTCAAAAAACAGGAAAATTACGTGCAATTGGCGTTTCAAATTTCAAATCAGCTAAGATGATCGAGTTTGTCGGCTTGAATGAGGCGAAACCTCAAATCAATCAAATCGAAGTGAACCCTTGGAATCAACGAGCGGAAGATCAGGAATGGCATGAAAAATATGACGTCCAAGTTGAAGCTTGGGCTCCCTTTGCAGAAGGACGCCATGACCTATTTACCAATCCGACATTAGCAGAAATTGGCAAGCAATATGGCAAAACGGTTGGTCAAGTTGTTCTTCGCTGGTTGATGCAAAGAGGGATTGTCGCTTTAGCAAAAACAGTTCGTCCAGAACGGATGGCTGAAAACATTGCTATTTTTGACTTTGAGCTTTCCCAAGAAGACATTGAAAAAATAGCCGCTTTAGATAAAAAAGAGTCCGCATTCTTTGACCACGATGCCCCCCAACAAGTGGAATGGTTTATGGAGCGGATGTTAGATACTGAAAGTTAATAGGTTTTTATTGAAGAAAACCAATACAAGTCCGCTCACATTGCAAAAGGAAGCGGACTTGTATTAGTTCTTACTGAATTGTATGTCGTCACTTTTCTTTGTCAGTATGACAATGTTCTTGGAAATAGGGCCAGTGAGTCATCTTTGAACAAGGAGTTGCTTTTCATATTTAGCAGTGGAACCTAAATGATGATCTAAAAAATGACGAAGGACAGACATTCGTAGATAAGAACTGTACAAAACAACATGCCTAAGACGCTTCTCTGACCTCTCAAATGTACTTTCACCAAATATGTTTTAGAGATTCTATACGTACATAATAGATAAATTGCCCCCAATTCTTCTACTATTAAGAGGAAACATTAAGAAGAAATCTTTAGATCAAGATAGCTGCTGCCATCACAACGAAATTATAGAAGCTATGTGCAAAAATGGATTCCCAAATATTTCCCCTACGTAAATAGGTGATCGTCAAATAAAACCCTATGACAAAGTAGGGAAAAAGAGCAAAAAGATTCCCGTTCACATTTACGATATGACTTTCAGTAAAAAGCAAGAGGCTTCCGACAGCAGTGATGATTCTCAACCATCGTTTTTCTCCAACATAAATCAGTGTATAGCGATAAAGCATTTCCTCGAAAACAGGTGCTAGCAAAAGTACATCGAATACAAATGGAAGGGTTCTTTGATCGGAGAGATAAACAAAAATCAACGCATTGAGATCACGAAATAAAAGAATATTAATTAAACCGATAGTGAGGATAATACTAGTAGGTACGATGAGACCGATTTTTATTAGCGCAATTTTATTTATCTTTTTATAACTCTCTACTAAATAGTTACGGAAAAGAAGGATACCAAGTAAAACGAACAATAGTTTTACTCCGAAATGATTATAACTCATCAAATATCTTGCATAAAAAGAAGGAATGCCACGTATTGCTAGCCCCTTCCATAGGACATAAAACAATAAAAATAACCCTCTTTTCAACTTATCCCTCCTAATGAACGAAAGCTTTATACTCCAGATAGTTTTACTCTTCTTTCAGTTCTTCCTATCTCTAAAATAACAATAAACCAAATAACCACTCGAGCATACTAACAAAGGAAGTCCGACATAGAGCATACCAGTTCCTAATGGATAATTAATAGCAAGATCAAGTTGGATATTCTTAAGCTCTTCTTGGCTTATTGTGTCAAAATCTTGAATAGGAATCAAAATCGTTTGTAAAAAAAAGCCAACGACCGTGATAAAAAGACTGAAACAAAAAACGCCGAGTGCAAATTTTTTCATAAGAGACCTCTTTTCAGCATACACTTTATTGCTTTACCATCTTATTATACATATCAATCATTAAAAAAAGAAACTTAAAATATTTTTACACATTATACTTACAACAATTAACAAGGAAACCATCCTATAGAAGTCATTCCTTAGCTGGAAAAAGGAGTCTCCTCACTAATAATTCTTCCATCAAACAACATAGGAAGTGCTTAATTTCCTTCATTCGACTTACTTGAAATCTGCCTCTATGAAGACTAGAAACACGTATCCAAATCACCGCTATCCACCGTATTTAGAGTATCGATGTGCTTTTTTAAGACAGTGCCGAATTGGCAGACCTTTTCTCCGAAAAAATCAGAGGAGATGCTAACAAAAATACCGCTAGCAGCAAACGAATCATCGTCCTTACCAACGGCATTTTATTAAAGACTTCTGTCCTGGATTCTCTAAAAATTCCACTTCATATTTTTAGTCAGGCACTGTTTTTATTGTAAAAAGAACTTTCTTTTCTTTAACGTAGTAAAGGTGCATTGCCATTCTTTTCTAACACATGTTTTGTGGCCCATAGTAGAAAGACTCAGTACTTTTTAAACGGTTCTTTATCTCGTAAATGAATATTCTCATGATTGTCTTCGATCATTTCAATCACTCTTGGTTCACTCGTAGCGTACGCTTCCTTCAGCGCAGCATCTAAAGCTTCTTTGGAACGTACACGAACTGCTTTAATACCGTAGCTTTCAGCCATTTCTTTATACCCAATATAATCGATATCGACCCCTTCTTTTTGTCCGTTATAGTCTAGTTCTTGTTGGAATTCAACCATGTTGTATTCTTTATCCACCCAGATTACTTGCACAATATTCAAATTGTAATGGGCTACTGTAGCTAATTCTTGTGAGGAAAACATAAAGCTGCCATCCCCACCTGAAGACAAAATCTTTTCCTCTGGACGTAACAGTGCTGCTGAAATCGCCCAAGGAAGACCGACGCCTAAGGTTTGTTCCCCATCAGACATTAAGAAATGTTTTGGCCGATACACATTTAGGTACGAACCCAGCCACACTTCATGACTTCCTCCATCCATAACAACGGTCGTATTTGGATGAGCCTCGATTATTTTTTGCAAAGAGTCAACAATTTCCAATGGATGTAGTGCATCCTCAGGTGTTTGGCTGGGTACTTTTTTCTTCGCTGTCAATTTTTCTTGCAAGTCATGAACCACCATTTTCCACTCATCCGTAATGGCTTGTTCCGTTATGCTATTGGTAATATTTTTTAGATTTTTTGCGATATTGCCTAAGAGGATGGTGTCAGGGAGATAAGTTTCATCTAAATGATCCACTACAGTATCAATATCAATAATGCGCTTGTTATCGGTATTCCAAACAGAAGCCCAGTATTCAACCAAATTTAATCCCAATGTAATCACTAAATCACTGTTAAAAACCAGTTCATCCCCAGGCAGGTTATTAAACAGCCCCACTCGACCCACATAGTTTTGGGAAAACTCATGCGTCAATAGACCTGTAGCTTCGAACGTCTCCACGACCGGAATTCCCGTTTTTTTAACGAACCCTTGAATGGCAGCCGCCGCATTATCATCGGCTGCCCGAGCACCAACGATAATAACTGGGCGTTTTACCGCTTTGATTTTCTCAACTGCACTAAGAATGGCAGCTTCGTCACTAATCGTATTGTCCAATTGATTCACTAAGGTCGAAAAAGCCAAACCAGATTTAGTGGTCTCAGCTAACAGAATATTACCTGGAATATCCATAAAAACGGCCCCGGGATTGCCATTGATACTTGAGACATACGCATTCGCTACTTCATCCGCAAGGGCATCGGTATGCTGAATTTCCTTGGCATATTTAGTAATCGTTGAATCATTCATTACGCCAGAAATATTAGGATTTTGAGGATACGGTGTTACTAACTTCGCTTGTGGAACTTGTCCGGCAATAGCCAATACCGGGTCACCATCAGAAGTCGCCGTAGCTAAGGGCGTGACCAAATTCAAAGCCCCCGGTCCTGACGTAGTCATCACTACACCAGGTTTACCAGTCATGCGCCCAATTCCTTGTGCCATGAAACCAGCATTTTGTTCATGTCTTACCGTAACAACTTTAATCTCTTCACGTTTTTTCAAAGCCATTAATAACGGACCCAACTTGCCGCCTGGCAATTGAAAGACATATTCCACACCATTTTTAATCAATGTATCTACAATCAAGTCTGCACCGTTCTTATTCATAATAAATCTCTCCTAAATGTTTTTTGCAAGTTGTTTATTAGGATTACTTGAGATAACTGTAAAGGTAATAAATTTGCTTACTCGTGTACTATAGATTCAAAAGAAAGAGTTGTACATTAGGGAATTTTTTTATACGTCTATTTCTTATTGCCTTCTTACGATTAGGAGATGAATTGTTTTACAAATAGTAAGTAAATCCTTATGATACTCTCAGACATACGGAAAAGGAGACAACGGAAGATGACAAGAAAAATATACAATTGCGAACATGGCTGCGCGGTCGAATCGACTTTACAAATGATTTCAGGTCGTTGGAAAAGCGTTATCTTATATCATTTGATGTTTGATGGGTCACTTCGCTATAACGAACTACAAAAGCTGATTCCTGGCATCACTAGAAGAATGGTCTCTTTGCAGTTGAAAGATTTAGAAAAGGATGGATTGATCTATCGTAAGGTCGTTCAGGAAAAACCATTACAGGTTGTGTATGGAATGACCGATTATGGCTACTCTTTAAAAGAGATCATTGAATTATTGTATCGCTGGGGCGAAGATTTTAATCACAAAAACGCGGGATTACTTGAAGAAGAATGTTTAACTTGCAATTGATCGCGACTGCTAGTAAAAATGAGGTTTTTAACGTGAAAAAGATTGAAAATATTGAAGAATTATATGAAGCATTAAGCACATCAATGGAACATTCAACGTGGTGGGATACAGAAAATCCATGGGAAATCGTTGTCGGATCAATTTTGGTTCAAAATACCAATTGGAAAAATGTGGCCTATTCCTTAGCAAACATCAGAAGAGAGATTGGATTTTCTCCGAAAAGATTGGCAGAAATTGATCAGTTCCTTCTTCAGGATCTGATTCGGCCCAGTGGTTTCTACAAAAATAAATCCCGCGCGATAAAAGAAATCTTTTCTTGGTTTCAGCGCTACAACTATGATATCGGTATTCTACAGAAAAAAGAACAGGCTGAGTTACGAAAAGAGTTGCTAGCTATCTATGGTGTTGGCTATGAAACGGCAGATGTACTAATGGTTTTTGTGTTTAATAAGGTCGTGTTTATCGCTGATAAATACGCACAACGAATTTTTAGTCGCTTAGGCCTAAATGAGCCGCTTACTTACCTCACCCTTCAAAATATGATCGAATTACCAGATACATTTACCAATGAACAAGCTCAAAACTTTCATGGTTGGCTAGTTGATTACGGTCAAGTCCATTTGAAATCGGATAAAGACTGGCAAGCAGGCTTCTTAAGTCAGTTTACACTCGTTCACCTCTAATTGTGGTATAAAAAAATTCCCTAATTTACATTTCATTGACCGAGGATTACGCTATCCTTGTTACAAAAACACGTTTCAAGGAGGAGATAGTATGAACGATCCATTTTTAGGATTACAAGACGTGCCAGCGTTTCACGTGACCAGTAAGGACATTGTTGACGGGAAACTTATGGATAAAAAATTTATGTCTGGTGATTTTGGGATTGAGGATGGACAAGATATTTCACCAGAGCTTCACTGGACCGGTGCACCAAGCAATACGAAAAGCTATGCGGTTACCTTATACGACCCTGATGCACCAACTGGATCAGGATTTTGGCATTGGGCAGTCATGAATATCCCCGCTTCTGTAGAGGAATTATCACAAGGAGCCGGCAGTAGCGATAACGCAAAGCTGCCACCGGGAGCCGTTCAATTACCAAATGATGCCCGCATGAAAAAATATATTGGTGCTGCGCCGCCCAAAGGTCATGGTGTTCATCACTACTTCTTAACGGTTTGGGCATTGGCTATTGAGAAAGTTGAAATTCCTGAGGATTCTACCCCAGCTTTTTTCATTTTTAATACCTTTGGACATGTCCTAGCTCGTGGTGTTGTGAACTTTGAAGTCGAAGTGAAATAGGGAAAGCTCAGAGAGGAAGATACGTAATGAATGCTGCAAAAGAAAACTATTTTGGCAAACTAGAACAAGTCCATGAATTTTATGATGCGATGCCTACCGGCGTTAGCTTATCGGAAACCGGGAGAATCTTTATTAATTTTCCTGAATGGGGAGACCAAGTAACCGCGACAGTCGTTGAACGAGTAGACGGCAAATTAATTCCTTATCCTAGCCAAGAAGCGAATACATTTGATCCTCAAAAACCGGAAAACGGATTTCTAAGTGTACAAAGTATCGTTGCTGATGGTGCTGGTACTTTGTGGGTATTGGATACCGCTGCACCCAAATTCACCGTTCCTGTTAAGGGTGGGGCAAAACTGGTTGCTGTGGATTTAAGTACTAATCAAATTCGCAAAGTCTATACTTTTTCACCGGATGTCGTCCTAGACTCTACGTATTTGAATGATGTTCGAATTGATTTACGCCGCGGTTCTGAAGGGGTAGCCTATATAACCGATTCTTCTATTACCGGTCCTGGTGCGTTGATCGTACTCGATTTAGGTACTGGCGATGCATTCCGTATTTTAGATGGCACGCCCTCCACCGCGGTTGATCCAGCCTTTATTCCTAAAGTTGAAGGCGAGATTTTGTTAAATCGCTCGGCTGATGGAACAACTTCGCATTGGCAAGTGGCAGCTGACGGCCTAGCGATTTCTCCCGACGGAAAAACCTTGTTTTTTAGTCCTTTATCCAGTCGACATTTATACTCAATTGAAACCGATAAAATTTTCAACAAAGAAATTGATGATCACGCATTAGAAGCACATGTTAAAGATTGGGGCGAAAAAGGCGCCTCTGATGGCATGATTACGGCAGAAGATGGAACGATCTATGCTGGCGACTATGAAAACAACAGCATTCGTGTGATTCACACGGATGGTACTATGGAGACTTTGGCTCACGATCCGCGTATTTTATGGCCAGATACTTTATCTATTGGACCAGATCAATACTTATATTTTAACGCCAACCAGCTGCAACGGCAGGCTAGTTTTCACAAAGGAGAAGACCTGAGAGAGAAGCCTTACAGTCTGTTCCGCATTTTTATCGGAAAAAATCCTGCGAAAGCAAACTAACCGGTCTTGATCCAAAGGGAGGGCAATACGTAAAAGAACTAATGCGATTTTCTATCCAGAAAAGGAGGAATGAAGATGTCAGAACAGAAAACGATGAATGTAATAGGCTTTTTCGAAGGCCTGCCAATTGAATCTACGCATAGTTTTATTGACCAAAAAGAAGGAATCCCTGTTCCAGGCCCTCGTGATTTATTAGTAAAAATCAAAGCCGTTTCGGTCAATCCAGTCGACACCAAATTACGGCAAACGACTCGCAAGCGAAATGCCCTGCGTATCTTAGGTTTTGATGCGGTCGGAGAAGTGGTCGCTGTCGGAAAAGATGTCATGAAATTTACTGTTGGTGATCGGGTCTTTTATGCAGGAACCACCACTCGATCAGGAAGCAATCAAGAATATCAAGCAGTCGATGAACGGATCGTTGCCCTAGCCCCTAAAAATTTAACAGATGAAGAGGCTGCTGCATTCCCATTGACTGCATTAACCGCTTATGAATTGCTGTTTGAAAAATTCGGCTTGATTCCTAAAGAAAACGCCAATCAAGGGAAAAGTATTCTCGTCATCAATGGTGCGGGTGGCGTCGGATCGATACTGAATCAGTTGGCTCATTGGGCAGGTCTAGAAGTGTATGCTACCGCTAGTTCAAAAAATTTTGACTGGCTTCAAAAAACCGGGGTTGACCACCCTTTAGACTACCATCACGACCTAAGGGACAGCTTTCGAGAATTAGGCGTTCCGAATGTTGACTATATCGCTGTCTTGTTTGACATCACCCAATACTTTGATCAAATCAGCCATTTGGTAAAACCTTATGGTCATGTGGGCACGATCGTTGGCCTTCACGAGCCCCTTGATTTAAGTGTATGGAAAAACCTTTCTGTTAGCTTTGATTGGGAGTATATGTTCGCTAAAACAGACCACGACTATCAAATCGAGACACAAGGACAAGCGCTAAAAGTGATTGCTGATTTAGCAAATGAAGGGACACTAAAAACAACCTTAAGCAAAGTCTATTCGGATGGAATCAACGCGGCAAATTTGAAGCGCGCAACGAGAGATGTCGAAAGTGGCCATATGTTGGGAAAAGTCGTTGTAAGTGGTCCTTTTAATGGAAACCCTACAGGGAATTAATCGCCCGAGCCATTTAATGAACGCACCCTTCAACAGAATTCATCATATATTCTAATACACTATCACTGATTTTTCGCAACAGCCGGATTCTCAAAGAATGATTTGTAAATGAAAAAAGCATTCAGAAAACAATGGGTCTCTGGATGCTTCATTCATCAATATAATAATCTAATGGATAACATAGTTAAAACTGAAATCAAGGTAAATCCATATTCGTTTTTCATAAAATCATCATCCATTCATAACTTAAAAAATAGTCATTCTTAGTAAGTGTTTATTTTCAAGAAAATTCATTCTCTTTACTTAGTAAGATAGAAAAAGACAACAACCATTATGACAACAAGTACCCAAAAATACCATTTTTCAGAGTTTTTTTTCTTCATATCTATTCTCCCTTTCTATTCATCTCAATTTTGAAAGAAACATAATAAGCAAAATATCGCCTTCTTGAAGGGCAATCGCTATCTGATTCCCTATCCGATTAATTCTCGGTTAACTCATCCCTAAATTTCAGGAATAGGTCTTTCGCTTGTCCTGTACGCATGTTTGTCAGGACTTTAATTTTCTTGACCATGCCAATATCATTTTCGTTTTTCGAAAGAATTTGTCGTGCCATTTCTTCTTTGATCTCTGCTTCTTCTTCCTTCGTTAAATTTCTGACTTCTTTCTTTTTACCAAAGAATCCCACCCTGTTCTCCCCTTCTTATAAAATTTATGCGCTTTTCACACTAGCCAGACTGAGCATTCTTTTTATCTAAAATGCGTTTTTCTGTCCATGACTTGATTCCTATACTCTAATCTACCATTTCTGTCGAAACCGAGGAAATGGTTCGTTCTCTTTTTTATTTTTAGGGAAGATATAAAAATAAAACACGGAGCCAATGATGATCGCTGGCGGCACCGAGATGCTCAATAATTTTAAAGCAGTGTTTAAAAGTACACCAAATTTTTCTTGAATAGAAAGATTCATAATCGTGCTGAAGTCTTGATTGAACGAAGTAACGATCATCGTGACAAAAAAGAGCAAGCAAAAACTAATCACCCCATACTTGATACTTACTTTTAAATCATCATTGTCTTTCTTAGTTTCTTCCAAAAGTAATGTTTCTAATGAGATATCCAATTCTTCGGCTATTTTGATCATATTTTTTTTGCTAGGGTAGGTAGCACCTAACTCCCATTTTGAGATTGTCTTGTCACTTACTTCTAATAATTCTGCTAGCATACTTTGCGTTAGCTTGTTTTTTTCTCTATATTCTTTCAGCTTCATTGCTAATATCGTTTCTTTCATATTGACCACTCCTCATCGATTTCTACCTTTCATTTTGACATAAAACCTACCATTTAACAGGAATTCTTGAAAAAGAGAGTAGAATAGAGGGGATTTTTAGCTACTTCTGGTGATTTACCTGAAATATACTACCGAATCCTTCCTTACAACAATAGTTGTTGTGCATTCTGATATCTTCTAAATACTATCAAACCAGAAATCATAAGCATCTGTAAATAATTAAAGGAGACGCAAAAACTTCCCAGTTTTTGCCCTCCCTCATTTCTCAAGAAAATATGTTAATAGAAGATTCTCTTCCTATCATTCACATTAAAACAAGCCAAAGTATTTTTTCACTTCAATATACACTAAAGGAAAAATGGATAAGCCGATTACCCATAGCCAGTCAACTGCACGAAGAGAGACAAAGCCAAAAATGGTTTGCGTGAATGGAATCGTTACTAACAAGATAATGATCAATGCACCTATGAAGGTTGTCATTACTAACAACGGATTGCTCAAAAAACGCAGCTTCAGGATAGATTCTTTACTTCTACAATTAAACATATGCACAATAGTTGATAACCCCAATACAATAAATGTCATTGTCTGAGAAACCTCTATCGATTCTAGACGTCCAATTAGAATCGCGCCTAATGTGACGCCTGTAAAAACAATTGAAATTTCTACAATTTTTACCAATAATCCTTGCGCAAAAATGCTCGTGTATTTAGTGATAGGGGCTTCCTCCATTGCTTTTTTATCGACTGGTTCAATACTTAGACTCATTCCTGGGATTCCATCTGCAACTACTTTTATGATTAACAATTGAACCGCTGTAACAGGTGCTCCCCACCCAACGAGCAAGGAAATTAAAACGATCGTCAGTGCAGAAATGTTGCAACCTAGCATCGCATATAATGATTTTCTGATATTGCTGTATACCCGTCGTCCTTCTTCAACCGCCTGAACAATCGTCGCAAAATTATCGTCTACTAAAACCATATCAGAAGCTTCCTTTGCTACTTCTGTGCCACCTCCCATTGCGATCCCTACATCAGCTGCTTTTAATGCAGGTGCATCATTGACACCATCGCCAGTCATAGCGACAATCTCATCATTTTTTTGAAATGCTTTTACGATTCGAATTTTATCTTCTGGGGAAGTACGGGCAAAGACTCGATAGTCATCAATCACATGGGCTAATTTTTCATCGCTCATTTCATGTAAATCCGCGCCGGTCATTGCTTTTTTCCCATCGGTGAGAATTCCTACATCTTCTGCGATTTTTTTTGCTGTTAGTAAGTGGTCCCCTGTGATCATTACGGTTTGAATCCCTGCTTGTTTTGCAATAGAAACAGCCGTATAGCTTTCGGGCCGAGCTGGGTCGATAATCCCAACAAATCCTGCAAACTCTAACTGACTTTCAAGAATTTCTTCAGTAAGACGTGTAGGTTTTTCATCGTATCTTTTATAAGCAACGCCCAAAACACGGTATGCTTGATTGGCCAACTCATCATGCTTGTTCAAGTAGGCAGGGTTGTTCGCATCAATGAGATCCAAGCGATCAAAAGCCCCTTTTGTGACAGAAACATATTGGTCGTTTACTTTATATAAGACAGTCATCCTTTTTCGTTTTGAATCAAAGGGAACTTCATGAATCTGTTCAAAGGTTGAAGCGACTTTACCTAGTTCCTCTTTAGTGAAGAGCGATGCCAGTTTTTTTCTGATCGCCAACTCTGTTGGATTACTGGTTACTGTTGCATTTTCTTCCATCGAACTAGCAAGATAGAAGAGAAACAAGAGATTTTTTTCCTTCTCTTCTGTTATTTCTAAGCAGGAAGTCAGTCTATCCTTCATCATAATAACTTCTTTCACGATCATCTTATTTTCGGTAATTGTTCCAGTTTTATCTGAGCAGATGATTGAAACACCCCCAACGGTTTCTACTGTTGAAGGAGTCCTAACGATGGTTTTCTTCAGTGCCATATTCCTCATCCCAACAGCTAGAGAGATTGTTACTACGACTGGCAAAACCTCTGGAATAGCAGCAACAGCCATTGATATTGCAGTCATGATACTGGTCTCTAAAGACAATCCTTTGCTGATTCCTATAGCAATCGCTAGAAAGCCAGAGAGAATAGCGATTAGGCCTAGAACTTTCCCCAGTTTTTGCATTTTTATTTGTAGAGGTGCTATGGTTGTTTCTTCCTTGCTTAATAAGCTCGATATTTTACCAATTTCCGTATTCATTCCTGTCTTTTCAACTCGAACGTTTGCTTTTCCTGTGACTACTAATGAGCCAGAAAAAACCAAGTCTTTTCTGTCCCCTAAAGAATCTTCTTTAGAAGAAATATAGGTGGGATCTTTTTCACTTGGTTCACTTTCACCAGTTAGAAACGACTCATCAACAAAGAAATTACTACTCGTTAAAAGCTTAGCATCTGCTGGAATACGGTCCCCTAATGCCAACTGAACAATATCACCAGGAACAATGTTCAAACTTTCAATCTCTTTTAACACCCCATCTCTGAATACTTTACTCACGGGAACACTCATTTTATTTAATTCACTCATTGATTTTTCCGCATGTTTTTGCTGTCGAATCGACAAATATAGATTAAGAATGACAATTGAAAAGATGACTATTGGTTCCGTAAAATCATCAGGATGGTTTTGAAATGCAACGTAACTAGATAAGAGCGTTGCAACGATTAAAATCAAGATGGTAATATCCTTCATCGACTCTTTCAAATAGTCATAAAAATGCTTCTCGTCTGTGCTTTCTATGGAATTAAACCCATATTTCTCTAGCTTCATTTCTGCTTCTTTACTGGAAAGTCCCGACTGGTTAGGGCTCTTTCCTTTTTCTTTCAATTGTTCTTTTAACATCTGCCTATACCTCCTAAAACAAAAAAGAAGTCAGACAAACTAACCATAAAAGCCTAAGGTTAGTTTTTCTGACTTCAATAAGATTTATTCCGGCGAACAAATCTAATGTCATTATTTAAATTCCACCTAATTATTGCACATCCGAATATTTGGGTCAAGATTTTCACGATGACCGATCAATCAAAATGAGAGAATGGTATGCAAAATCGAGAAAAAGTACGTGTACATCCTTATCCTATAGACAAGAAGCTCGCCCTTACAAAATGATTTCAGGACTTTCTTTACTTAGCACATAATCATTACCTGCTACTTTAAAATACTCTTGAACCAACTGACTTAACTCTTTGATTGCTTCATTCGCCCGAGCCCGTTGCGTTTCATTGATCGATTCAATGAATAAAACAGCATTGGTGGTCTCTTCTGTTAGCATCGTACGTTGGGCTTCCCGCCAATTTAAGCATCGACAGATTGCACCTTTCTCATCATAGTAAATGACTTCCTTTTCCAAGGCTGGGGAATCAGTATCTGCACCTAAGGGAAAGAAAGATTCGCCACCTTTTGCAACGCCTAAATGAAGGTCGCCAACGATTGTATCGAGGTCTTCTCCGCCTAAAGGGACACCATATTTCAAGGAAATACTATTATAAATATCTACTAAAGGATTGATGGGAGAAAATTCTCTGTCTTGATTCACCCGTTTCAACAGTGCTTCGATGGAAGAGCGTACCCCTTTTTTCGTTTTAAATTGCTGAAAAGCACTTCGCCAATCTTGGATCACCTGGTTTTCACTGAAGGTGTCGGTCGTTAAGTAGCGCTTTGCTTGCTCTTTACTACTTTTTAGCAAGTTAGTAAAAAACGTCTCTTGTGAAACATCCGCAACATTGTTTATATTTTTTACAACAAGGCAGTTGATTTGGGCTTCTGGAAATAGCGCCCAAAATTCTTGATCGATCATTATTTTCTTCACTTTCTCTACACTCCTACTTAGTTTATTTGAACAAATTCATGTCCTTTATTTTTCAGGCTCTCTGTTTTTTCAGCAGCCAGCCGAGCTATATCCTTTTTAACAAAATATCAGCTACCTGTGCTTCCTATCCTAGGTAGCATGAATGTACATTCAATCAGATCCAATCTCCCCAGTTGCGTTATTCGTTCAATAGTCTCTTTTGATCCCATTCTTGACGTTGACCCAATCAACTTCTACCGAAGATTTTATTTTTGCCAGCATTTCCGCAAGATTTTTTCTTTCTAAAGCAGATAACTGTTGAATCGCTACTTTATTTGAATAGTTATTTTCTCTTATGATTAATTGAACCGCTTGTTTCCCTTTGGCGGTTGTGTATAAGTGTTTGATTTTTTTATTTTCTTTGTCTGACTCTTTTAGAATGAAGCCATTTTCCTCTAATTTTTTTACCGCCCTGGACAAAGTCGTGCGATCAACTTTGATCCGTTCGGCTAATCGTTCAGGAATAATTCCTTCATTTTCAAATATACGAACTAAGTAAATATATTGCCCTTTACTGAGTTGAACCTCTTTAAATTCAATATTAGCAATTGATTCCAACATTCTACTGATTGATCCTATCTCACGAAGGATATCCTCCACGAACTATCCCCTCCCTATCTAGCACTATAATAGCCCATTATTGTTGCATATGCAACAATAATGGGCTTGATTTACTTTTTTACTCACTCTTAGAAAATGGGTGTATTGCATAAGCTTGTCTCAAAAAAGTAGGAGAATACCGAGAAAAACTTCTCTGTACTCTCCTTTTACAAACATTCCAAGTGGAAATACTATCCAAATTTCTCCTAATTTCAAAACCAAATTCATGAAGATGATTGCTTAGTACAGTAGTGAATGAATCAACTTCGTTTTCATTTACTTTCCCCGAATCGTATAATTTCTTTCTTTTTGCTTGCTAAGTTTTTATTTAACCTTGTCTAACGCAGATTGATTGGTTACATCCAATTCGTTGTTTAAAATCACTAAAATTCACATTAGATTTACGACATAAGTTTATGACGCTCTCTCGAGCTTATTTCAATGAGAGTTTACCAACGTATCAAAAACTATTAAGTTTCTGACTCTTTCTAAGAATTGTCCTAATATTCATGAACCTAAATTTTAAATGAACAATGATTTATTTACGAGTTTATGAACACAAAAATACAGTGACACATATAAATTATTGTATCTAAAAAGAGTGTCCAGAAATTCGTCACTTTCTTAACACTCTTTGTCGAAAAATTAAGAAGATCAAAAGCTATTAAATTTCTTCCCCTCATATAGCTGTTAAAAAAATCATGAACTAAAATTCTTATAAACACCTTTTTTAATTGTTGTTTTTTGTATATCTTTTCAGATGTTTTGCTGTGTATGAATCTTCTAACGTTAATAAGTCTATTGGGTACCCTTGAAACAATACTTTACCTCCAAAGTTCCCCCCGCCAGGTCCCATTTCGATAAGCCATTGAGCCTGACTAATTATTTTGAGATTGTGCTCTAGAATAATCAATGTATTTCCTTTTTGCAAAAGTTTATTTAACAATAATAACAACTTGTCAATATCCGCCTCATGAAGGCCGGTAGATGGTTCATCTAATATTAGACAGTTAGAAGTATCTTGAGCAATTATTTTTGCTATCTTTAAACGCTGAAGTTCTCCACCAGAAAATGTATCTAGCGACTGCCCCAACTTCATATACTCTAGATGAACATCCATGAGAATTTGCATCGTTCTGATCAATAAGCGATCATCAAACAAATCTACTGCTTTTCGAACTGATAATTGTAAAATATCGTAAATAGTGAAACCATGCCATAAAATAGATAAGGCTTCATCGTTATATCTTTTTCCTCGGCATTTCTCACAAACTTGCTCTGCATCCCCCATAAAAGCCAAATCCATTTTTATCACTCCTTTGCCTTTGCACAGAGGACATGCTCCTTTACCGTTATAGCTGAAAAGAGAGGCACTTTTACCAGAACATTGCGCGTAGATGCTCCGAATTTTATCAAAGACATTTAGATACGTGAGAACATTTGAGCGAATGTTGCCATTTATCTGACTCTGGTCTAATATACTTGCTTCAGGATATTTTTTTTTAAAAAGATAGCGAATGAGTGTGCTCTTCCCAGAACCAGCGACTCCGGTTACAACCGTTAATGCTTGTTTTGGCAACACCACAGAAGCGTTTACAACATTGTGCAAACTAACCTCATTTAATTCGTAATAGGAAGAAAATTGTTGTCTTTGTGTATTAACGTTCAACTGATCTGCCAACGCTCTTCCAGTGATGGTGTTCGACTTCATTAGTTCATCATAGGTTCCTTCAAAGGTGATTTTTCCACCGCTATCCCCGGATCCTGGACCGATCTCAATGATATGGTCTGCAATTTGTATAATATCCGGATCATGGTCAACAAGAACAACAGTATTTCCTTTATCTTTTAACCCCCTAATTATCTTTGCTATTTTTTGAATATCTTCTGGATGGAGTCCAATACTAGGCTCATCAAAAATGTATAGAATATCACTAAGTGCACTGTTAAGATGTTTAACCATTTTTATTCTTTGAGATTCTCCACCAGATAATGTTGCTGTTGGACGGTTAAGAAACAAATAGCCTAAGCCAACCTCCTCCAAACTCTGTAGTTTCTTACTTAAATCTTTCAAAATCACCTGAACAACAGAAGAATGAATCTCTTTAATAAATTTGTTTAGTTCAGGAATAGGCATCCTCACACAGTCTGCGATCGATTTTCCATTTATCTTTGCAGAGCGAACGAGTTTACTTACTCTAGTGCCTTGACAATTGGGACATTCTTTCACTTGCAGAATGTGATTTAATGTTGCACTATATTGCGTGCTTTCTTTTTCGATAAAATTTTTGGTAATTCTGGGAATAATCCCTTCATAACGTGCAGTTTTTGGCCATTTATTCGTAGGATTACTTGGAGTGCTGCCGAGATCATTTAGTAAACGGTCCAATTCTTCTGCTAGGTAATCTTTAATTTTTTTATTGTTATCGAAATTACCAGATTCTGTATACCTAGACAGGCGCCATCCTCCCGGTTGAAAAGTAGGAAATTGAATAGCTCCCTCTGATAAAGATTTGTCAAAATCGATTAATTTATCGACATCAATCTCTTTGACCTCACCTAATCCCTTACAAACTTCACACATGCCCTTGGGATTATTAAACGAATAATTCATAGAATATCCAATAAAAGGGGTTGCAACCCTCGAGAATAGCAGCCTTAAACTTGAATATATATCTGTTACAGTTCCAACTGTGGAACGTGCATTTCCTCCTAGTTTCTTCTGATTAATCACAATAGATACTGGTAGATTTTCTATTTTATCAACGATCGGTTGAGAATAGTGAGGTAGTAGCTGTTGGATATAACTCGAATAGGTCTCGTTTAGTAATCGTTGGGATTCAGCTGCTAAGGTATCAAATACCAAAGAAGATTTTCCCGAGCCTGAAACACCTGTTACGACAGTTACTTGATACTTAGAAAGTTTCAGAGAAAGATTTTTTAAATTGTTTGTTTTAGCTCCTTCGATAGAAATGAGATCATTCATCATACCTCAGCCTTTCCGTTTTAAGCGCTTCTAAATATTTCTTTGCTAGTTCAGCGAACTGCTCTTTTTCCTTCCGGTTAAAAACTGCATTTGCGATTTCAGATAAGTGTGTATGTCCATTATCAATAGTTGTTAATAAATGACTTCCCTCTTTTGTCAAAAAAGTGAGTAGTTCTCGACCATCTGTATCATTGGGTTTCTGTTGAATATAATTCATTAATTTTAGCTCTTTTAACGCCTTTGAAAGTTTTGTCCTACTAATTCCTAGCAAAACACTCATTTTTGACGGGCGCATCTCAGTTTCAGAATTTAGAATATTTAAAATATCATATTGAAGCCAACTAATTGTTTTAGGATTTAGTCTGGTTCTTTCAGCCACCAATTCACATTGTAAGTTTACTAATACCTCTTCTAAATTATTCATTGAAAACTTCCCTTCAAATTGATTTCTATTTGGAAACTATATCATTTGGGAAATCAGATGTCAAATAGGTAGTCTATCCATCTGGCGCTTATCATTGTTGTGCGTTGATTCCTGCTTAGTCAAGCAGCCTCTTTCGTAGAAAAATGTCAAGTTATTGAAATGGCTAAAAAGGAGTCACGATCCAATGAATTTCTGACACTGGAAAACTTAATTATCGGAAATTCATCGGCCCAAACTAAAAATAGAGTACTCAGAAAATAGATATTTCCAAGCACTCTATGTATTAAAAATCTTTCTTTCACTATCGAAGCAAATGATTTAACTCAAACGATCAATTTGGATCGCACCTTTTATGACGATCAATTTGAGCAAGACATGCGTACTTGAATTCATTTGTTCAACTGGTTGCCCTCGTTAACCATGGCTGCTTTTCTTAGTGTATGATTCTAAACTAAATTCAGTTTCTTCATAAGGAACATCTTCCGCATGTATGCGATTGTATCGCTGCTTAAATTTTCGAAACCCAAACACCACTAACACTTTCACGATTGCATAAAGTGGTATACCGAAAATCAACCCAAACATGCCGAAAAGTTCACCCATTATCCATAGCACAAAAATAATTGTTACTGGATGGATCACCATATGTTTTCCCATGACCTGAGGTTCGATCAGCTCCCCATTTAATAATTGAACAACGATCCAGACAATGCACAACTGAATGAACATCGTAGGAGACGTCATGATTGCAATGATTGCACAAGGGAAAAAGGCGACAACCGGTCCGATATAAGGAACGATAGCTGTTGCGCCAACAAGAAATGCTAAGCTTCCAGAAAAAGGCATGTCGATAATTAAGAAGCCAATAAAAGTCAATGTTCCTATGATCACACAAACGACTAGTTGTCCCTTTAGATAGGCGCCCACCTGATTTTCCATCGTCCGAATGATTTCTTTGACTTCATGACGTAATCTAGGGGGGAAGATACCTAAAGAATACTCTACAAATTGACGGTCATTTTTCAATAAAAAGAACGTGATGATCGGCACTGTCAATAACAACAACAGGACATGGGTAATCGTTGAAAACACTTGTGAAGCACCGAAAATAATATTGCCCAGATATACGCCCACATTATTAGAAACTTGATTTATCCAATTCGCCAGAACCTCGAGTCCCTCATGATATGCTTGTTCATATCTAGTATTTTGTATAAAAGTTTCTATTACTCGTTCAGCTTCGATCAAATAATTTGGGAAGTTTTCGATCAATCGTTCAAATTGTTGGATAAGTAACGGCAGTGCGAGGGCAGTTGACAAGATGAAGGCAGCAGTAAGTGTGCATAATGTAATAATAATACTCAGTACTTTTGAAAGTCCTAGCCCTACCAAAAACTTTACAACTGGTTTAAGTACAAAATATAAAACGAGCGTCATAGTCAACGGAGGAAGAACCACCTGAAATACTTTAACTACTGGCTCAATCAAAAAGGTAAGATTTTTGAACAGCAATAGTGTTGCGCCACCTATAAACAGGACCGCTAAGATGTATAAGAGTGTAGCCCCACCCAACATTTGTATCACTTTATGTTTCTTTTTCATTTCTTCTCCCCGTTCTTTCATTATCTAAATCAATCTTCTTTTCTTGTAAAGATTAGCTCACCCCAAATGGACCTTTTCATTCACTAATCTCCCCCACTTGAGGATTCGATGCGATTTGAAATGAAGACAACTTTTATTTAATAATCTTACCATAATTAGTCATAAAAATACCTCTAAGCTATATCTCTAGCCTAGAGGTGTTTTTCAGATTGATTAATGAGCTATCTTCTTTATATTATTTGACAACCGCCCTTTATTATTTTAGTATTTTCAGAACTTTTTATAATCATTCACAATAAATAAATTTTAATTATCAATGAAAAATCAGCCTCCAAAAAAATTATACCGTTAGCTTAAATGAACATAATAAAAAGAGCCTAATCAAAAATGAAAAACAGGTGAAACATTAATGAATCAAGAACTTTAAAGTTTGCAATTCCTTAAATGAATTATTCTTATATTTAGCGACTCCTATTTTATCTAGACATAGATTTCATTGTAGGTTTCTATACACAATATCGAATAGTATTATTAGAAATTTGATTCAAAAAGAGTGTCCAGAAACGATCGTTTTCTGAACACTCTTTCTTCCTCTTATCGATTACTTCTTTTACGTTTTTTAATTGCTACAAATACGAGTGTGACTAACAAAGCTCCGACACTACTTAAAATCAGTTGTCCTTTAATCTGTTGTCCAGTTTTTGGTAAATGATTATTTGAATTACCATTGTTCTTAGGATTATGCGCTTTAGTGTTATATACGTACACGACTTCTTCAGCTGCGTCACTGAAAGTACCTGAAGCATTATCTGGGGTTTCTACTACATACCACCCTGGGATCTCTTTGGCTTCGCTTGTATATGGTAACCCTACTTTGCCGCTTAATACCGTTGGGTCTGCCAACTGATTCCCTTCGGAATCTTGATATTTCACTGTGACTGGTGCTGCATCGCTGCGTTCATATACGTACACCACTTCTTGCGCTGTATCACTGAAGGTGCCGGAAGCATTATCTGGGGTTTCTACTACATACCACCCTGGGATCTCTTTGGCTTCGCTTGTATATGGTAACCCTACTTTGCCGCTTAATACCGTTGGGTCTGCCAACTGATTCCCTTCGGAATCTTGATATTTCACTGTGACTGGTGCTGCATCGCTGCGTTCGTACACGTACACGACTTCTTGCCCTGTATCACTGAAGGTGCCGGAAGCATTATCTGGGGTTTCTACTACATACCACCCTGGGATCTCTTTGGCTTCGCTTGTATATGGTAACCCTACTTTGCCGCTTAATACCGTTGGGTCTGCCAACTGATTCCCTTCGGAATCTTGATATTTCACCGTGACTGGTGCTGCATCGCTGCGTTCGTACACGTACACCACTTCTTGCCCTGTATCACTGAAGGTGCCTGAAGCATTATCTGGGGTTTCTACTACATACCACCCTAGGATCTCTTTGGCTTCGCTTGTGTATGGTAACCCTACTTTGCCGCTTAATACCGTTGGATCTGCCAACTGATTCCCTTCGGAATCTTGATACTTCACTGTGACTGGTGCTGCATCGCTGCGTTCATATACGTACACCACTTCTTGCGCTGTATCACTGAAGGTGCCTGAAGCATTATCTGGGGTTTCTACTACATACCACCCTGGGATCTCTTTGGCTTCGCTTGTATATGGTAACCCTACTTTGCCGCTTAATACCGTTGGGTCTGCCAACTGATTCCCTTCGGAATCTTGATACTTCACTGTGACTGGTGCTGCATCGCTGCGTTCGTACACGTACACCACTTCTTGCCCTGTATCACTGAAGGTGCCGGAAGCATTATCTGGGGTTTCTACTACATACCACCCTGGGATCTCTTTGGCTTCGCTTGTATATGGTAACCCTACTTTTCCGCTTAATACCGTTGGGTCTGCCAACTGATTCCCTTCGGAATCTTGATATTTCACTGTGACTGGTGCTGCATCGCTGCGTTCGTACACGTACACGACTTCTTGCCCTGTATCACTGAAGGTGCCGGAAGCATTATCTGGGGTTTCTACTACATACCACCCTGGGATCTCTTTGGCTTCGCTTGTATATGGTAACCCTACTTTTCCGCTTAATACGGTTGGATCTGCCAACTGATTCCCTTCGGAATCTTGATATTTCACCGTGACTGGTGCTGCATCGCTGCGTTCATATACGTACACCACTTCTTGCGCTGTATCACTGAAGGTTCCCGTCGGATTACCTTGAACTTCTTTTATAGTATACCCGTCTATTTCTAACTTATACTCTGGCGTTGTTGCATCAAAAGATTCACCAATATTACCGCTAATTTTTTGAGAAGGCTTCAATTCATTCCCTTCAGTATCAATATAACTCACGGTAACATCTGCAGCGGCTTCTTGATGATTGATCGAAAATTGGTGCAAATAGGTTCCTGAAGAAATAGCGTAAAAACTATATCCATCTGGTTGAGCATAGGATCCGGCAGGATTATTCAGTCGTGCGTTATACTCCATTGTTTCGATACTTTCAAATTCACTTTGAGTAACCCCAGATACAGTAATCCCATCTTCTGTAATACTTAATCTTGAGGAGGGTACCTGTACACCATTCAAATCAAAGTACGTCTGACTAGTACTATTCGATTTTGTAAAAGGAGGCTGATATCCATCAAAATTTGTTAAACGATTAGGCATAATGGAAAATGGAACAAAAAATGATTGATTATCGGGATCGTAATTTAACTCTTTTGCAGATAATGAAGTAATCGCATCATTTCTTCCTGTGTTTTGTCCATAAGCAGCTAAGTTTGATAATTTGGGAAACTCATTTATCACAGTAAAATCTGTCACGCCACAGAACTGTATTCTTAATTCTGTTAGATTTGGTAATGCAACCAGAGGTGCAATTGTCGTAATATTCATATTGGACTCGAAACTTAGCGACTCTAGTCCTTTCATATTAACTATTTTTGAAAATACAGCATCGGTTACATTTGCGGAACTAAGATTTAATCTAGTTAAATTGGCACCAAAGTTTGGTACATTATCATCCGTTACATTAGCACCCATCAAATATACATAAACTAAGTTATTTAACGAAGTGAGAACGGAAAAGTCAGTAACCTGATTTTGGCCGCTCATATAAAATGATGATAGATTTGTTGCATATTCCAAGCCTGTCAAATCAGCAATAGCGGAATCTGCAGCGTAGATATAGAGAGTCTGAAGTTTGCTCATCTGTTCCTTCGTGATTTCGGACACATCTATACCTAAAGATTTAGCAACTACGGATTGTAGTGCTGGATCCGGAAGCCAAGCTGCAAAATCTTCTTGATCATTATTTACTGCGACCTCAGATGGATTTGCAGAACTTTGACTTGTCGTCTCATTTTCAACTTGGCTATTCCCCTGATCTTCGCCAGAATACTTTGCGTTGTTAGAAGAGCTTTGCGTTGTTGTTTCTTCCGTGGATTCATTATTATCTTCTGTCGAAGTATCAGAAGATTCACTTTGCGTTGTTGAAGAATCCAGCGTTGTACTCGAATTACTCATATTTTCAGATTCTTCATTAGTTGCTTGTGCTACACTTTCTTGTTGCTCATCTGATCGAACATTCACAATGGGAACAAAAAAAGAAGGTACTATTAAACTTGCCAAAGATATGTAGGAAAAAATTTTCTTTTTCATCTGCCAACTCCATCGTGGTATTTTTTTAACCACCTATTTTTATATCTCATCTATTGTAGTAATAATGTATTCTATAGTAAATACTTTTCAAGCAAGGACAGAGTTCCTTCAACCAAAAATAATCATTATTTTTATAAGATACTTGGTATTATGTAATAATAGTTCCTCTTTGTTTTTTAACAACCCCAGAACAAAATTTAAAGAATGAAAGTTTCTATCTTTGTTAAATGATAGTTAGTGAAAGTCTTCCCGATGTGGACCAAACGTCGAAGAGATGCCCAGATTCATGATAAGATAGATCATTTCTGCATTACCTTTGACCAATTCTGCTTTTCCCGTGTCATAGTTGGTAAGTGAATAGGATTCAATAAGCACGTTTAGCTTCTCGCAATTTTTCACGTCTGTCCTCTATCGTTCGGTTAGAAATTTTATTACGTCTTCATAGGATTCCATCCCTGACTTCAAAATATATTATAAAAGACTACTTTTCCTTGATTCTTTTTCCAGATCACTTTATTTTAAAAATTAGTGAATGGCTAGTTACATCATTCAATTTATATCCACATAATTCTTTATTGTAGTATGGATAATCTTGTTCTACTATTTTTAACACTTCTTCGTCTGAAAAATCAAAATCTTCTATAGTGATAATGAGTTCTCGTAATAATACTAACTTAGAATCTATTCCCATAATTATTGGAATATCAATCCAAAAATTCGCGGACGTTAATGCTTCTATCAATTCTTTTAATTTTTGAACTTGATTTTCAATATAATTTTTTATCAACAGATGTGCTTTAAATGAACAATATTTTGTATATCAATAGACACAAAACGAAAGCCACTTGCTTCAATTGTCATAAAAAAAGAGGGTCCAGAAACTAGTCATTTTCTGAACACTCTTTTAATAGTTTCATAATGCACATTCCATTATCCGAAATTTATTTTTGCGCAACATATTTAGCTGCCAATAATGATTTGTATATTTCATTCGGCAAAAAAATCCATGGAGTATACTCTACTGTCCTCTGAAATAATACCTTTTTGATCTAGTTATTTGAATTACATAAGGAGTTATGAAATAAGTAACTAAAAAGGATCAAAACCTTTTAAGTTTCTGTTCACTTTTGATGAGCTGTTCTAATACTCACAAATCTAATTTTTAAGTGAACAATGAGTTGTATCCGATTCTATAGATACAAAAATAAGCTACTCGTTCAGAAAAAAAACGAGTAGCCTTGAACAGCCAACATCTCTAAGGTGCAAATTCTTTACTTTTGTGAAAAATGATTATTGATACAAGAGAATTTCCTAACATTTTTGATTGAATCTACCATAAAAAGCGATCTTCCTACTTAAGTACATAAAAAGGTATCTAGAGAGGATTCATTTTCTAGATACCTTTCTTTATAAATAGTTCCCAGCGAAAGGAAACATTGCTCCTAAAATATAAGAATATGTTCACTCATTTTTCTATTATACACTCAAAAAATTATTCAAGCTGCACGACTATTGCAGGGAAAACCGAATCTATCTTAGAGATTCTATGCTATTTTGCTTTGTTTGCTTCATCGACAGCTTGTTGCGCTTTTTCCTTACTTCCATTGCTGTCATTAGCTTTACTAATTGCGGCTTGCAGTTCACTGTCCACTTGACTCAACGCATCATTGGTATTATCGACGTCTATGGAGCTATCGCTTAAACCGGCTTCCGCAGCAACTGCGTTCGCATAATCCTTTAGCTTCGTATTTGCAGATTCTAAATCTTTTGCATATTGCGCTACCTTATTAACATTGGCGTTCGCACCACTTACAGCAGCAGAAGCTTCACTATTTTGGGCTTGCACGTTTTCGATTGTTTCATTGGCTACTTGTAAGTCACTTTCCGCTTTTGCTTTTGCTGCTTCAGCTTCCGCTTTTTCTTGGACTAGTTGTGCTATTTGGGCTTTTTGACCTTTAATCTCTATCCCCAAAGCGCTTAAAACTTGTGCAATTCTTATGGAATCGTCTTTTGTCCCCAAAAAATGAAACGTCGTTGCAATCGCTGCATAGGCGCCCACACTAAATGAAAAGATCATTCCCAGTGCTGCAAGAGCTAGGACACACCCTTTCTTATGCTCTTCAATATACCCTCCGATCCTTGCTTGTTTCCTTCTTTCTCTCATACACTTCTTCCCTCTCTCATTTTAATTATTTATACTTCTATCTTTCGATAGTTTTTTATATTGTTTGCTAACTTAGACGATGATAGTTGCTACTCACTCTCTCATTACCCTTGGTTGAAAAACAACGAAAATAAACTCAGTTACAAATCGACTCCATCCCATCCATAATTGAAAAATGGCCAATGTCAATGTCCTGGATTTGATTAAAAAGTAAATCATCAGAAAACCAGTTCTGTCGGAACACTATTGTGACATTAAGCACAATGTATAGTTTATCAAACCTCGTTTGTTCGAATTATTTTGGTCTGGTATTTCGGACTTTCCAGATTTGCTGAATTCCACTTTCCTTTTATAAACCTATGAAAATAAGCAAAAAAAAAGAGTTCAAAAACGTTTTAGTTTTTTGAACCTTTGCTTCTGTAATCCCCTATACTTTTTGAACTATATTTACACAAAGCGCCTATCTATGAGTCACCTTGCATGGCGCTGTCTTAAACATTATATTTAGTAGCTTCTATCTTCCACATAGGATTTAATACACTGGAATCAGCATGTTACTCCAACAATAACGAGAACATTTTTGATAAAGGTGCTTGATCAAGTTCAACCATGATGTCTAGCATTCTTGTTGCCATTGTTCTTCCCTGCTCCTCATTGACTGTCCTCATAATCAGTAATCCTTCAAAAAATTTGTACAGCGTTCTCGAAAAAAAGTCTTGGAAACTGGTGGATAACAATCCCAATTGGGTAAGTAAAACTTCTGCAAACTCATACTGCTTTTTTATAAATGTATATTCAATAATATTAATCAGAAGACCACAATATACTTCTCTGCCTTTCTCAAATTGAATGTAATACTCCAGCAGTTTAGAAACTCTTTTAAAAAAGATAAATATAAATTCGTGATCTAAAAAATCTAGTGTATTGGCAAATAAATGTATTTCTTGAAGCGTCCAGCTTTCAATCCCCATTAAATAGGACAAGATCAGTTGCTTATCTTCTTCTAAAACGACAGCGGTATTGTATACTCCATAAACTTCTAAATGCTGTAAAATTCTTATTCTCGAGCGTACCTCAGCCACTCTGATCGCATTTATTTGTCCTGATTTTCTTTTTAGTTCTTTTAAAAGTAACGCTAATCCTTTTATGTCTTGCTTATTAGATAGGTTGGCGTAATGATAAGTGTAATGATTTTGTTCATTTAATTTATAGCCATTGGCAATAAACAAGAACTCGCTAATATCCATAGACAAGTTTTCTAATATCTTAATAAGGACATCAGAAGATATATTATGTTTTCCTTTTTCAAATTCAATCGCATATGATTTTGAGATAATATTTCTATAGACTTCTTTTTGACTAAATCCTTTTTTTAGCCGTATTTCTCTAATCGTTTCTCCAAACATGCATTATCCCTCTCTAAAAACGTGATACATTTCTAAATAAAACTGAGTAATACTAAAGTGCATATCATAAAAAACCATTTCATAAATTATTCTCCTCTATCTTTCTAAAAATAATGTTTCATCTACGTATCCATGTGATAAAAAGCACAACCAAAAATATTTTTAGGTTCATCCCGAATTTTCTAAAACTCGTCTTGCGGTTCTCATTATAGCCTCCTTTAAATAAAATTTGCATTAGGTCTTATATTTGAGACTAAGTATTTTGGGCATATTTACTATATCTTAACTAGATAGCCAAACTTGTTGGCCCCACCGTTCAATTTGTTAGCATACTGACGGCAAAAGTCTGTCTAGACCAAGACAAAAAGCTTATAAGCATGATCTCAGACTGGTAAAATAAGCTATTATGCTGGCCTCCACTTGCTAAGCTGCTAGTTAAAAAACTATTTCTCCGCCTGAACACAAAAAGAGAGCGTCCAGAAATTCATCATTTCTGAACCCTCATTCAACTAGACCATCCGTTATCGTTTCTTACTGACGATTTAACTTCCTTCGACAATTTGACCGCTAAGAATGGGCTATTTTTCTTTTCACCGAAACGAATGGATCGTTTGGTACCTGATAAAATTTCAGAGCGAAGCTAAACTGATTTTTGTTCCCCTTCACTTAGGCTTACTTTTCATCAATCTCAATCCATTCAAAGTGACAAGCAAAGTGGCTCCCATATCAGCTAGAATGGCAATCCATAAGGTCAACCAACCAGGAACGACTAGTAATAATGCTAGTAGTTTGATCCCTAGTGAAAACGTGATGTTTTGCTTAATGATCTTCAATGTTTCTCTGCTCAGTTTAATAATAAACGGCAGTTTTTGTAAATCGTCTCCCATTAAAGCAACATCTGCTGTTTCTAGTGCTGCATCAGTGCCAATGCTTCCCATGGCAATACCAACTGTTGAGGCAGCTAAAGCTGGGGCATCATTCATCCCATCCCCAATCATAGCCACTTTCCCATAAGTTTGCTTGAGTGCCTTTATATAATCTAATTTGTCTTGGGGCATCAAATCACCTTTTATTTCAGTTATGCCAGTTTGTTTTCCAATGGACTGAGCTGTTGTAGCATTGTCTCCCGTCAACATTATCGTATGTTCGATTCCTAAATCATGTAGTTTTTTAATGACTGATTTACTTGTTGCTCTGACCTCATCCGCTACTGCAACGACTGCCAAAATTTGGTGCTCTGTTCCTAAAAGCATCGCTGTTTTTTCTTGCTGCTGAAGTGTTTGATACGGTTCAATCATCTTCGAGTCAGCGATGACCTTAGCTTCAAAAAGCTTTGGACTTCCCACAAAATAGGTGCTGCCTGCAACATTTCCCTGTATCCCTTTTCCAGTAAGTGAAGTAAATCCGTCAACAACGACTGATCGATATGGCAGTGTTCGTTTGTCAGCTTCTTTTACGATTGCAGATGCGAGGGGGTGTTGAGAGTAGGATTCTATTGCCGCAATGATCGAAAAATATTTTTCTTCATTCGTTGGATCAACTGAAATGAAATCTGTTACGACAGGCGTTCCTTCCGTCAATGTTCCAGTTTTATCAAAGGCGATCGCTTTCAGTCCGCCAATTTCTTCAAGATAGATACCGCCTTTAACTAAAACACCATTTTTGGCAGAGTTACCAATCGCTGAAACAATCGATACAGGGGTCGAGATAACTAAGGAACACGGGCAACCTACAACTAATAAAGAGAGCCCTTGATACACCCACGTATGCCAAGCTCCCTGAAAAAACAAAGGTGGAATAATGACGGTCAGTGCAGCGATTATCATGATAGCTGGCGTATAGAACTTCGCAAACTTATCGACGAATGCTTGAGCAGGTGCACGCTCACCTTGGGCCTCTTCAACCAAGTGAATAATCTTTGCAATCGTCATATCATTTACCTGTTTTGTCACTCTGACTTCTAGCGCACCTTCTTCGTTGACAGTTCCTGCAAAGATTTCATCACCAATGTTCTTTTCAATAGAGACAGATTCACCGGTAATGGCCGCTTGATTTACTGAGGAATATCCTTTGGTCACTCGACCATCCATAGCAATTTTTTGACCAGGTTTAATGATCATAGTATCGCCCACTTCGATTTTTGAAACATCAATCCAGTGCTCAATGTTATTTCTTCTAATCAATGCTTCTTTCGGAGCAATATCCATCAAGTCCCGTATCGATTGTCGGGCTTTGTCCAATGAGAAGCGTTCTAACGCTTCGCTGATTGCAAATAAGATGACCACAATCGAACCTTCCGTCCATTCACCAATAAGGGCGGCACCAATGATCGCAATCGTCATAAGTGTTTCCATTGTAAAATCCAGTTTTAAAAGATCCGAAACTCCTTCTTTAAACAAACGAAAACCGCCGATAATAATCGCTGATACAAATAATCCTTCCGTTAAAAGCGCCTCTTCTCCATTGATTATTTGAGCAATGAATGCCAGAATGATCAAAAAAAGTGAGAGCAATAAATGCCAATTTTTGTTCACAAAAGGCGCCTTTACTGCCACTTGAGAGACTGGATCATGTTCGGATTGGATCCTTAAGTTTTCGAAAGCACCTGCTACTTCAATTTCTGCAATCGTCGCTTCACCTTCAATAGAGAGTTTACTAGCCCCAAAGTTTACTTTAGCAGTTTTCACATTTGGCAGTTGAGAAACGTTTTTTTCGAATTTAGCTGCACAATTTGTACAACTCAAACCTTCCACTCGATAAACCTGTTGTTTATTTTCACTCATATCAAAACCCCATCTTCTAAAGATGGCTTAGCATTTAGGAGCTGAACAACTTTTTCATTTTTAATAGAATAATAAACGAACTTCCCTTTTTTCCGACTGACAATGAGTCCTTTTCTTTTCAAGGATGATAAATGATGTGACGTCGTTGCCACTGTTGCTTCGATGATTGCCGCAATGTCGCAGACACACAATTCATCCTCATAACTCAAGGCATAAAGAATTTTTAGGCGATTCTCATCTGCTATTATTTTGAAGAAGTTTTTCACCTTCAAGATGTCTTCGTTTTGTAACTTCGTTTTTCCTCGCAATACTTTATCTTCATGTATACATGTCATTTCACAAACTTCGTTATCCATATAGACACTCCTTAAACATTCAAATGTGCATTTGAATATACCTTAACACGAGTGAATGTTTAATTCAAATAGCGGCTAGTAAAGGACCAAAGCAATCTTTTCTGGAGTTTTTCCATTTTACAGATCCGTTTCCAGAAGAAAAACCAGATCATTCTATCCATCTTTCATAAATTCGACACAATATTGTTTTTCGCACCAGTTTAAAACCGGCTTTTTCTAGCACTCTTAAAGAAGCAATATTTTTTTGCTCAACTTTTCCAAAAACGCGCAACTCTTCTTGCTTTTCTTTTAGATATGGTTCCACCCATTTTATGACGTGATTCACTGCTTCTGTGGCGTAGCCCTTCTTTTGATAGGCTTCGCCAATGTAATAGCCGACTTCAAAATGCTTCAACCTTTTTTTACCATGGTATTTGGAAACTTCCACAGACCCTATTAGATCGCCTGAGCACTTTTCTTCTATCGCAAAAGCATATTGAGCTTTTGTCATATCAATTGTATTCTGCCACAGGTCTCTATTTTTCTCGATTTGTGCTTTTGCTCTTTTTTCATTAAGTTTTGGCAGGAAATAAAACCATCTGCGATAGGTTTTCTCATTGCACAACTTGATTAATGCCTCCAGATCTTTCTTCTCATAGGGCCGATAGATCAACCGCTCACTAGTATATGTATTCATCGTTTCCTCCCGATCCTTTCTTATTGTCCACACTTGCTAGTTTTCTATTTTTAAGCACAATTCCATTGTAGGGATGGATGCTGTTTCCTGGTATCTTTCGACTGAAAAAGCCTCCACTTTTATTTCATGTTTTGGAAGCCAGACATCAAACAAATACCTATATGCTTCATTCAAAGCATTCGTTACTAGCATTTCTTTCGTCTCCGCCTCGATTTTGCACACCAGATAATAGCCAGAAGGAACACGTTTTATGACCCTACTTGTCGGCGGGACTACTGTCCGGTCTAATTCTTTTCCGCCGACAAAATACCCGAAATGCGTTTGAGAATGACTTGTTGCAAAAGAAATACCAGCTTCCACTGCCTCATCCACAACTCCCTTAAGTAGCGGTTTTTCTTGATAAAATCTCTGCCATAGCTCACCTGGTTGATCAATGCCGGTTTATTGCCCGATAGGAAGTTGCTGATCAACTGAGACCATCCCCTCGATTCCCACATACCGTTCTTCCGTGAGTTGTCTTTTTTCAATCTCCAAGACGATTCCGTTTACGATCAGTGGCACCTTCTCATCAACCAAAAGATAGCTTAAGGCAAGGTACGGTTGTCGGATCAGATTCATTCGCGGCCTTTTTTCTCGGTATTCTTCAGGAGTCAAGTGATAGGTCTCCTTGAACATGCGAGTGAAATTTGAATGATCCGAAACGCCTAAATGGTTAGCGATTTCTATGATTTTCCAGTCTGTGTTCTTAAGTAAATCAACGGCAATCGCTAACCGTCGCAGCTTAATATACTCTTGTACCGATTTACGAACCAAGCGCTTAAATAATCTTTGAAAGTAAAAGGGTGAAAGATACACCTGCTCTGCTAACTGCTTTGTGTTCAATTCCTCTGAAATATGCGCGTCAATGTAGTTTAATGATTGATCGATTGCTTCCCATGCATGCATCTTCTCCCTCCTTTTTAAACATTTTAGCAACCTCTAAAGCATTTCACTGGTTATAGGGTGCTCATTTTGAATCTTTTTAAAAAGAATCACTAAATCTTGTACGCCTGCTCTAAAAACTTTCTATTAGAGACGACACTCTTTCCTCTAAATCGTTGAAGACCATTCAAAACTTTCAGAGTGCGAACCTCTCTTAGCTCCATAAAAACAAACATGTGAATTGCATCAGCTCTTGCAATTTAAAATCGTAAGTTTCAAAAATTCCTATTAAACCGTTAGAACTAGCGCTACTGTATCTTTCTTCCCCATTTCAGAAGCTGAATGTAAATGTTTTTCATTAATTGTGTTACCATTTGAATAAATAGAAACTATCGCTAGACACTTACCAAGGAGAAGAACTATGAGAGCTTTACACTTGAATTTTATATTGGACAAACGAACCATCCGCTTCCTTAAAATTTTGTCCGTATTTGAAGGAAAATCGGATTATTTATTACGAGATCTGTCAGAAGCAACTGAAATAAATGAGCGAACACTTTTGGTCGATATCAAGAATATACGCCTACATTTTGACGGGTGTTTAGAGATAGAGAGTACCCATACGGGTTATCAGTTTCAATTACTTGATCCAACTGGCTATGCAGAAGCTAAGCGAGAACTCATTTCTCAAGAACCGCTTTTCGTTGTGATAGAGAGCATACTGAGCGGAAAACTGCTTTCTTATGAAGAATGGGCCGACCACTTTTTTCTTTCTGAAAGCTCCATGCGCAGACATCTTCTGCGCGTATCTGAAGCACTGGAACCGTACCAGCTACAATTTTCAATAAATCCAGTCGATCTGATTGGGGAAGAAGGAAATATTCGAAAGTTTCTCAAAGATTTTTATTATGAAGCCGACGAAATTTCCCCCTTCACCCTAAAACCGTCTGTAGAAGTCAATGAACTCATGCATTATTTAGAAGAAAATCGTTATCAGCCATCTATGGGAACAGATATTTTGCCTACGGATTTCTATTATCAATTCTATATCATGATTTACCGAAGTTCTCAGAGAAAGTATATGCCCGTCCCTAATATTGAAGGCATGGATTGGGAAAAAGACGACACTTACCAGTTTCTTTTATCACTTAAGCCTAAGATCCAAAAGCGTTATGGCTTTGTCATACCTGATAGCGAGCTTCTCGGTTTGTATCTGTATGCCATTTGTAAGAGAACGATCGACGCTCCAGCAAAGGAAGAGCTATTTTGCCAACAGTTTAACCATTGGTCAACTATAACTGAACTAGCCAGAAAGTTCGTAGTTTATTATGATCCGATTTTAGCCGATCCTCATTTTCCCACGACAACATTCATTGAATCATTTTTCACTTCGGTAAAATATCTTGATCAACTCACACCGATCATGAATAAAAATATTACTGAAGTAAACGCATTTGCTCGTGATTCGTATCCAGATCGTTTCAAGCGTATTCAATCTTTCCTAAGAGCTAACTTGAAGATGCTAAAAGTGGCGGAAATGTACATTGAAGATATTTCCGCAAGTCTACTTTTAACAATTGAAGCAATTCGTGACAGCTATGTTCAAAATCCCAAACGTATTGCTTTCCTACTGGAGGGCTCCTCCTTCGTCTGCCGTAGTGTTAAAGCAAAAGCCCTTCGCTACTTTCGTGGGTACCATCAGATATTTTTTCCAACGATCGAACAAATGGACAACCACTTTTTTTACCAGAATCAGATTGATATTTTCGTGACCAACTATGCAGACTATGTATCCTACTTAGAAAAAGACATGGAGTATATTTTGTTCCAATCCATTCCGACGATCGACGACTGGAATCATCTGCTTGAACGAATCAATCCTCAAATCTTAAAAGATTTCTCCTTGAACCCACTAACTGATCTCAAAGGCTAGCGCCCTTCCAATAGTAATAAAACAAGGATCCTACCCATACTGGCAGGATCCTTATTTTATTTATCCTCGACAGCTTATTTGTTTCTTAGGGAATTGCATTGATCGTCCAAATGATCGTTGTATTGTATTCTTTAGAATTGGGCATCGTACTTCCTGGAACAGTCAGTTTTATGCTTTCAGACATCGTTTTTGAATCGCCGAAACGATAGATCCAGGTTCCAGCACCTTCCTCAGCTATTGTTTTAAAAAGTAAACTCGTTTCTTCAGGAACGAGTTCAACTTGGGTTGGATAATCGGTTGGGACCTTTTGATCGTGAATACTGATTAATTCTGCATTTTTAAAGCTCAAAGAGGCCCCTAATAAAAGATCGCCCTCGCTTGTCTGGAATTGAGACTCTTGCCGAACAGATAGTGTCCAAGAAGTGATCGTTCGATCAAAATTACTTACCTGAACAAAATTTGGTCGCTCCTCATTCGATCCATTGATTTTTAGTGTACCTGCATAATACTCTTGTTCATGAGTCGTTATATTTTGTGTGCCGAATAGAATGAATGGGACGAAATCAATACGAAACCTTTGTGTTTCTTTTGGAAGCTCTGGCATTAACTCTGGGGTTATTTCTACCTCTGGATTGATTGGATCCAAGATAGATGTCTCATTCAAGCGATAGAAAAGATTCACTTCCGTTGTTTCCCCTGTAAATCTTTCTTGAAGTGACCAATCTGAATAATCAAAATGCCAACCTAACACAGACGGAGGAATGATCGAATAATCTTCTAAATACCCCCCTCGGATCGTTTGTTTTTCAGTCAGAAAATTGCCTTTTTGATCGATGGGGTTGATTGTAATCGTTTGCCATTTTTCTAAGACATAGGTTCCCGGCTGTGATCCATCATAAAAGGCAGACAATAAGGAGCTTCGAGGCGCCACTACTCTTTCCCCCACTTGATTGCCGAACTGATCTTTTGTATGCACCCAGTTTCCTGTATATTCATTTGAAGGCACTTCACTAGGAAAACGTGGGCTGCTGGATCCCATATGTAAAAAAGTCGTATTTTCTCCCAGGTGAATAGTTCTTAAGTTTCTCGCTTCAAAGATAAACCAAGAGTTTGAAGATACACTAGCAAGATTCGTCGTATTCCAACTTGAAAGATCCAGTTCCACTAATTCAGTCATATTATGAAAGGTCCTGTTCACAGTACGTACATTCCTTGTATCCCAACCGTTCAAATTGAGAACGGATAAAGACGTACAATTTGCGAACAGGAAATCCATCGTAGTTACTTGGCTCGTGTCAAAAGACAATGCATCTACGTACGTCAGACTCGTTAAATTGGAAAATAAATTTGCGGCATTACTTTGTAAAGTGATCCTATCTTGCACAATAATCTTTTGTACTGAAGAATATGTTTTCCATGGTGCTGCTGCAACCGTTCCAGCATTACCTCCCTGCAATGTTAAGGTAACCGTTTCTTCCTCCCATTCCCAAGAAACGTTCCCCCAGATTCCTGTATCCTGAGAGACAAACCTTTCATCCTCGGAGTCATCTTTTCGTACTTCATCCTCCAATTCCAAATTCTTTTCTTCTTTGAATCGGGAATCCTCTGATTGTTGGCTCTCATCGATAGCAGGGTCTGCCATCACTTGAGAATCATCGGATAGCGAAGACTCACTCAACCTTTTTTCAGGTGCTTCTCCATCCAATATAGTACCTTGAGCTTCAACAATTGGCATGCAAAGAAGAAACGCAAAAACAATGATTCCACCGAGGACGATCAAACAAACTTTCTTCATCATTATCTCCACCCTTTAGCAAAAAAGGATCACTACACATTGTGTAAGGATCCTTTTTCATATTCTTCACCCAAATAGATCAAGCCCCATTTTGGTTTTTGATGTAAATTCCCACCAGTAATTTCTCGATAAAAGGAATCTTTATCTTGACGAGTCATTCGGATAATTTCTTCTTCTGTCATCCCAAAGTCGCTGATAATATCTTTTTGGATAATTTCTGCTAATTCCATCAAGATCTGTATTTGAGCATCAATACTCAACAATTTCCCCCACTGCAAGAAAGGGTTTTGTTGATGGTTGTGATATACGGTCTCAAATTGTGTACAAAGTTCCTCATAATAAGCACATATTTTGGGGTAACTATTTAGGAACCCTGATCCTTCTAGCAATTGCTTGGAATAAGCCAAATACTCTTCAGGGTTATGAATAGATTCTGCTAACATGCTCTCACCTCTTTTCTTCGTTTATTCATTACTTGGTAAAACACGCAGTGGATCAATCAACTGGTCTTGAGCCAAGCTCGGAGACAAACTCACTTCAAAATGCAAATGGGGTCCGGTGCTGTTTCCAGTACTCCCCATCGACGCAATGATTTCTCCTTGAGCCACTGTTTGACCAACAGTAACCAGGTTTTGATTATTATGCGCATAAAGTGTGGTTAGTCCATTCTCGTGCTCGATCGCCACATAATTCCCCCAGGAATTATGGTACTCAGAACGAATCACAGTTCCTGCAAGACTTGCGAGAATTGGTGTCCCAAGTGGTGCCGCAAAATCAACACCACGGTGAAAGCCATCTCCTCGTGGACCAAAAGTAGAAGAAACAACGGGATTCATGACCGGGTGGATCATTTCGTCAGTGCCTTCTGGCAATGCTGCTTTTTCTTTGTCATAGCTAGTCAATGCGTAGGCTTCAATTAGGGCATTCAACTTTTCGCCATATTGCGTGTCCGTCGCATACCGTCCGGTTAAAAAATCCGTTGCATCTTCATAGGATTCCGTCTCTGATTTCCAGGTACCTTTATAAAAGTCGCTATCATGCGCTAAGCCCTCTTTTAAAAGCTTCGCATAATCGTTGAAGGTCGCTTCGTAATCTTCGTATTGTCGGAACGTTGCATCGATCGTATACAGATTCCCTGATCCATCATCTTCTTGCGTTTTGAAGGTAATACCCTTTCCTTCAACTGTTCCTTTGATCCCAAAGAGGTTATGGTACGGGGCTTGGCTTAGCTCACTTTGGCCGCTGGCGGATTCAAGAATCGCTTGGGCGATCATAACCGATCCGTAAAGGTCTTCCTCTAAACCGATTTTCCGTGCCTCTTCACCAATTTCTTTAATAAAATCCCACGTTTCTTTCACAGGAGTGATTTCAATAGCCGCCGATTGATTGACTTCAGCTGGCGTGCTCTTTGTTAGCTCTGGTAAGGTCGGACGTTGCTTTTCAACAGGTGTTGGCAGCTTAGATTCTGGTGTTGATTCCTGATTCGTTGATTGATCCGGTTGAGGAGTTGGTGCTGGTTTCACTTCTTCTTTTGGCGGATCAACCGGTGTAGGATCTTCTGGTTTCGGCGCTGGTGTAGAATCCTCTGGTGTTTCTTCAGGAACTTCTGGTAGAACAGGTTCCTCTGCAATCGGTGGATTTACCTCTTCTAAAGGCAGGTCTTCAGGTCCTTCTTCAGGTTGTGTTTCCTGGTCATCAGGTGTCATTTGCGCTTGTTCTTCCTTCTCTTCACTATTGGTCACTACAGCCGCTGAAGCAGGCAATGTAGTTAAAAACTGACTACAAACCAGCACAAGGGCAAGCCACTTTCTTGATTGTTTCAAAAAATAATCCTCCTTTATTGTGATCGATTTGAAAGGAATATCCAAAATATTAGACATCATTCTAATATCTTGGATAAGATTCCTGTCTTACTCGTTACCAGGTATGGCTTGTAGTTCCCAGTCCAATTTTGTTTGGTAAGTCGTGGCCTCTGGAATGGTTTCTTTTGGTACAACTAAAGCCACGCTTTGATCAGAACTTGCGCCATCACCAAAGCGATAGATCCAGGTTCCCTTGCCTTCGCCAGTAGAAGACGTTAGCAGTGGTTGTTTTGCGCCTGGCTCAAGAACGATCGTTGCTTCAGTCGTTGCTTCTTGCGGTTGTTGTCCATCGTGGTCGGCCACAAGCTGGCGGTTCTTCAGCTGAAGACTTGCGCCACTTAATTCATTCCCGGTTTCTGTCTTAAACTGTTCTCTTTGTGTGACAGACAGCTGCCAACCATCGGCATCCGCACGATTATCTGTGATTTGGACAAAGTTTGGTTTTGGTTCACTTTCAATCACTTCCCCATTTGAATCGAGTCCATATTGTGGAAGTGCATAATAGGTTTCTTCTTCAAACATATTTCTTTCATGGTTGCCAAAGGTAAATTGGGAGACAAAATCAAGACGGAAGTTTCCTTGGTTTTCAGGAATCACTGGTGGATTTTCTGGATCGATCTCAGTATCTGGTTCCAATGGATCCACCGGATTTTCTCCAGCGATTCCGGAAGAACTAATCCGAGAGTAACCATTTAGACCTTGTCTAGGATAAGTAGCACGAAATACATTATGATTCGTGCTGGTGATCGTAGCCGCATTGGCACCAGTCAGTCGTGCTTCAATCTTCTCAAAGTTTTGAGAAGGGGTACTACTTGTACGTCCTCGATTCCAAACTGCTAGGTTTTCAGTTGAGAGTTGGACAGTGTTTGAGCGCGAATTATTAAAAATAGGGCCGCCTTGACTATTAAGCATATCAAATTGTGCTCCGCTAGCAATTTCCATCTCCAAATTAACATTATTTAACAAGGTAAATAGGGGTGTAGTGCTACTTTCCCGTTGTTCAAATTTCACTTGGCTTTTTTCACCCAATTTTATAATAAGAGGCACTGTTCCCTTTGGGTTAGTTTCAAGAACACTAGAAGTATTTGCACTAAAATTTGCTGTACCATTTACCTCAATATATCGAAGCCTAGCTGCACCTCCCTCAGACTCGATAGTTAGGTGGCTTCCTTCATCAATAATCATGCTGGTTAAATTATGTGAAGCAGCAGAATCATCCGCTAGTCGTCCAACTAACATGCCACTTGAAAATACTGAAGCATTATTAGTGACTAGAACACTAGTAGTTCCCTGAAATGTGGAACCAGAATTCGTTGATCTAATAATTGTTGTTCCGCCATCAAATATTACATTCGATCTAGGATTTTGTATAGTCGAAGCAATTACCGAGTTACTTCCTATAAAGTCCACATCACTCAATCTTAAGGTAAAGTTTGTACCTCCTGTACGGATCTTTGAACTTTGATTAATTAAAATAAAATTACGTAGTGTCATTGTACGATTAGCACCTGTCACCTGGAACACTTGTGACTGGGTATCAATTGTATAACCATTCCCATTAATCGTTAAATTTCGAGTTATACTATTCAAACTAGTATTTCCAGAAATATCTTCTAAAACATTAATCTCAGTTACACTAGCAGTATTGATTGCAGTTCGAAATTGCGCCCAAGTACTTACGTTCGAAGTAGTTGCAGGCGTAATATCCTCTGTCTCTTGTGTTGGAGTTTCTTCCTCATCTTGGACTTCTTGGATCACACTGTCTTCTGGATCACTTGTATTATCCTCATCATCGGTTAATACTGATTCATCGTTGCCTTCATCATCCGCTGCTTCTTCAAAGGCGATCGTTCCATCAAGCTCATCTTCAACACGAATGGAAAACTCCCCTGCGGTTTGAGAAGAAACCGGAATGGTGAATTTTGTGCGTTCGTCTGCTGAAAACCACCACTCGGTCTCTGTCATTTGTGTTGCTTCCAGCCCTCCTGACAACTCATCTTTTTGAACAGTCAGCTCTTGAGGAATCGTGACTTGTACTTGCTTCGTTGGGCGATCCACCAGAATCACAACTTCCGTTGTCTCTCCAATCGTCCCAACCATTTGTTCTTTTTCAAGAGAAAATGTCGGTTGCTCTTCCACAGTGGGTTTTTGGTGAGTGTCAGAGGACTCACTCGTTGGTGCCTCTAACAAATTATCATAAGGCAAAGTCACGTCTTGTGTTTCTGTGTTTTTTGTTTCATTGACGGTATCCGCAAGCACCATATTGACCGAGGGCAACATTGTTGTTAGCCCCAATAAAACAATACTGCTTAGCACCCAACTTTTTTGTAGCTTTCCTTTCAAAGTATCACTCCTTTTTGCCTAGACTCGCTTTATTCTTTTTGTTTTGCAGGATCAGGTAAGCAATCACTGCTAATAGGCAGACGATAAATATTGCACCACCAATAAGCAGCCAATTCGGGCTAGAATCAATCGTTACGTCGTCTCGGTTTAGTGAACGAGCTTCATCAGCTTTGATTGTGAATTCTTCCGTCCAGCTCCACTCCTCTTCACCAGAACGAGCAGTCAAATGCAACACATAGTCACCACTTCTAAAACGATCGCCATTTAATGAAATTGGAAAATTGAAATGAGAATTCGGAGCCATTTGCATTTGCTCTTTGCTGGCTTCATAAAGCACTTCATCCTCACCTTTACGTTTTACACTTGCTTCTACTTCCAAACGATTCACGAAGGTCGAAGTAAAGTTCTGTAACGTCGCACTGATCACATTTCGATAGTTCAGCTGATCAGGAAAGACATCCAATAAGGCAAGATCTGGTTGAACCGTATCCCGAGAATTGCTTACAATAACCCCGACAACATAAGAGAACTCATTCTTGATCGCAAGTCCTTCTTCTTCACTTGTCTCTTCCTCAGCTTCTTCTTTCACTTCTGACAAGCGTAAGCCGCCAGCTAAAAATCCTTCAAAGGATTCTTCAGGCATCTTTAATGTCAAACTGACTGTTCTAGTTTCATTGCCCGCTAATTCGATCGTTTCCGGCACTTCAATCAGTTCATCTAGTGAATGAACAAGAGAAGGATCTACTTCTTCGGCATCTTTGCCATATTCCACGACGCCATTGACATTTGTATAGGCGGTATGGGGCGTGATCGCTACTTTGACTGGCTCATCGATCGCATTTTGTAAGGTTAACGTTAATGTTTCAGTCGCACCTGGCGCTATATTTAAATCAAAATAGCTGCCCGATCCTTCAACTTGGCTCTCCGGAAATTCAGGAGTGACATAAAAATTTAAGGTGCCCTCTTCTGCAAATCCTTTCATTGGAAAAGACAAAAGTAGACTCATAAGTACTAAGAAGAACGTCGCAACACGATTATTCTTGCTCAAAATTGATTTTTTCACTTGTTGATCCTTTCTAAAAACAGCCCAATAAGTAGAATTGGGCTGTAATCAATTGATTGTTTTCTATGTTTAGATTGCTTCACCAGCATTCGCGCCTGGTGTTGTGGTCAACTCCCAGTTCAATGTTGACGTATAAGTGGTCGCATCTTTGGCTGTTGATCCTGGAACAGATAAACGGATCATGTCATTCTCAACAACTTCAATTTCTTCATCTGCAAATTGTGCATTTAAATCTGCTTGATCGCCCCAAACAACAGAAGAGGCACCGGCACCTTGGCCTGTTTCAGCTGTCATTACAGATACGCCAGCATTATTCGGGCTTAATACTAAGCCAGCAGCGTGGTTACCTGGCGCATTGTCTTGATTAATTCCTTCGTATTGGATACGTGAATCCACGAATTCGATTTCTGCTCCAGTCAAAACGTTGTTTTGTGTGTTTGAAGTAAATTCAGACATACTTACTTGTAGACCCCATCCAGCGTTGTTCCCACGGACATCTTGTACTTGGGCGAAGCTGACGTAAGGAACCAATTCACCGGTTTCTCTCAATGGTTGCATTTCTGCCACCATGTTATACGTTTGATCTTGGTTAGAGATTACTTGTGAACCAAAGTCCATGTGAGCAACTTTCACGATTGACAACGGTCCTGTTGTTCCTGGAATTTCTACTGGAATATCTACATCCGGTCCTTCTTCTGGCGGAATAACTTCTAACTCTTCGTTATCACTTGGTGTAAATTCGATTTGACCATTCGAGGTTACATCCCGAACTTCATCGGCAAACGCACTCGCTGCCCCTCCTGCTAAGATAGTTGTTGTTAATGCTACGACTGTTGCTAAACGGATCAATTTCATGTAATAATTCCTACTTTCTGATTGTTTTTTGTTTTGGATTGCTCTTCAGTGTTGCTTTCTTTCTGTTTTCTTCGTTTCCATAAGAGAACCACGAAGAATAATACGCCGATTCCTATCCAATAAAGATAAGTTTCACCAATCATGTTGGTTTTCGGTAAAGACCCTTCAGGTCTATTTACGCCGCCACTCGGTGGTATTTCACTGCCATCGGGCGGCGTGGGTTCTGGTATTCCAATTGGTTCATAAATGCCAGTAAACTGGACAGAACCTTCTGTCTCTATCTCTTGGACTTCTTTTCCTTGGGCATCTATGGGGGATAGAATACACAAGAATGTGGCCAATAATGGTAACAAGAACCCGAGTTTTACACGCTTCCTCATTTCCCTCCTCCTGAATGTTTGTCTCAATTTTCGTCGTTTTCTAGATAAGAGTATTTCATTTCACCAGCATTTTGATAAAACCTAATTTAATAGACTTTATAGGACATTCAATATTTCTTGGGTGTCTTTTTTTGTATATTCTCAAAAACGACGGTTTTTAAGAAAACGAATATTGTCTTTCGACATTTCAAACTATAACAAGTTCAGCAAGAAGAGTTAAATCAAGATATGTCGTGATCCCTACATATTTTGAAATTCTCTATCAATTCACGAAAAAAAGACGCTCAAATAAGTGATTTGAGTGTCTTGGATCAATAGTTGTGTTTAGGTGTATCTACTGAAATTTTAAGTCATATAGTTGTTTCTGATAGTATGACATTCTTTTCATATCATCGGGTTCGTACTGATTGCTACATTTCATCATGTTTAGAAATTAGTCGTTTTCTGAACACTCTCTTTAACGATTTCATCATATATATTCTATTATTTAAAACCTAATTTGCTCAACAAATCTGGTCACTATGAACTTTTTTTATATTTCATCTATAAGTACTGCCAACAGTGTATACTATAACGACTTCTAAATACATATCTACATGCTCTAATTAAGTGCGCTACCGAATTTTCTATAAAATGAGCAAAAACGAGGACTAAAAACTCAATTTTTAACAAGAACGATTTGGTTCATAATTACCTCCTAATATATCCATCACACTAATTCGATTCTAATCAAAAAAATATCTTTTCGCTTAAAATACATCCAAAAATTTTTATTCGATTTTAAAAACACAAAATTTATTTGTTTGCATAATTGGAATTTCACCCTATATAATAGAATAAATAAGATTTATATTATAAAACAAGGAGGGATTTATAATAAAAAAAATCAGTTTAAGTATTTCAGCATTACTAGTACTTATGGCTATAAGGGGATGCACTTCCAGAAATAACAATAACGGAACGAGTAGTTCCAGTATCGAAATAAGTGCTAAAAGTGATTCTGCTACTAATCCTACGGGAGATAGCATCGATAGTATGAGAACTGATGGCGATAACTCGAGGTTTAAAGTAGAACAAAAAGCGGGGCAATCCATTCATATCATGTCTACTAATCTAAAGACTGAAGAAGCAACAGAAATAGTTAATTCGGAATTTGTAAATGACTCTCAAAGCAGAGAATTAGAATTGACTTTTACCTCTCAAAACAATAAATTTGAAGTCTCCTTATCGGTTTCAGGTAGTGAAGAATTATCTGATACCAGTACTTTTACGGCTGATCAAAAATATGTTGCATTCATCCCCTATAGTTCTGAAGAAAAAAATAAGTTAGGTGTTTTCGTAATGAGTAATGATCAGAAGATTATTACTGATATAAAAAATGATTTGGATAATATAACTAAATATATGGAAGGTGATTCAGATTTTTACGAACAATCGATAGAGGTACAATAGATTAGTATCTCCCGTCCTAGCATAGTTTATTAGATCAGATGTTAAATTTGTAATATTAAGTTGATCAAAATAAAGAGTGCCCAGATAATAACTCTGGACACTCTTTATTTTGTGGGTAAAACAACCTTTGGGTTTACAATACACTCTATTAAATAAGGGGAAGATTTTCATAGGTTGACATTACCTTGATACTCTCACGTGCACTATATGTTCGTTAAGTAATACTCAACGAGAGAATTAGTTAGTTACAGTTCCTGTTTCTAAATCGATGGTATAATTCGTGTTTTTAATTTTGATAGTTTGCTTATCAAATAGAAAATCATTAGGAATTTCTAAATTCACTCTCTTCTTTGGATTAAAAATAGCTTGTAGCTGTATCCTTTTCGAGACTTCAATAATCCCCTTTCCATCCTCTAGATCCGGATAATATTCCCAGATTTCAGGTTGTTCAAATACATTGAGATTCAATTGAACCTCAACATTAGTGTGATCCTTTGATTTAGTAACAGTAACAGAATCTACATCGTCTTTACCAATATCCATTGAGGGAGAAAAATAGTTTAAAACAAATATAGAAATTAATAAGGTTAAACAAAGTGTCGCTATTTTCCATCCTTTGTATTTTTTTGACATATTAACCTTTTGTGCGAAATCTTTTACCATTACAGAATCACCTCGTAAAATTTCATCTAAGGAAAATTCAAAAAAAATGCTAAGTTCTACAAGAGTATCTATATTAGGGTATGATAATTCATTTTCCCAACGAGAAACAGTTTGACGTGTAACATTAAACTGCTTCGCAATATCTTCTTGTGTTAAATTTAAATCAGTTCTCTTTTGGCGTAACATTTTTCCGATTTCCATAAATAAAGTTTATCCTCCAAGGGTTCGTTTGTTTAGCAATTGCCATTTAACAATTGATTTTGTAAAACATAAATTGCTCTAATTATTTTATTGTACCTGTAAACGAGTAAGAATTGTTTATCAAGTTACCATTATAAAATTGAGCATACCAAGTTGTACTAGATTTAATTCCATTCCAGGTTACTGTCCGGCTTTTCCCTGCTTTGACAGAAAAAGAAATATACGTTGTACTACTATTTTTACACTTTATATCTATAACATTTTTTCCTGTATTACTAATCGATACGGTATAAGAAGTTTTTCCTTTGAATGTATAAGAAGAATACACGTATCCCCCTCGATCACTACTTCCACTAAGGGAATATTTACCTTTGGAGGCTATATTCCAATTGCTACTTGGCACATTAGCTCCTCTAGTCAACCCAGGGATAGTTATGCCAATATTTTCAATTGGTTGATCGCTTAAATCGGCATCCGTTTCAACATCACTAATAATTTCAATTCCCTCAGAAACCCAAATCTCTGATTCTTCAGCTGAAGCTGCTACACCCCATTAATACAGATAGAACAGCTGCAATCCCTAAAATAATTTTCTTCACAATGATCATCTCCGATTTTTTCTGATTACTATATCAGTCAAGTAGGATTATACATTGTGTTCGACAAAACAGGCACGCAATTATCATGTTACATCCCTGAAAACATGCTATTCTACCGTATTCGTCTTTCTATTTGTTGCCCCTCATCTTTTCATGGGAGGGACCCACTCTTCTAAAGATTCGACTTTTCCACCAGCCTCTTCGATCTATCTTTTTTGCTTTTGCACGATAAGGTTAACTATTTTAGTAATTCCTTGAAAATAAGAGGTCAGTATTCTGGTAATCCTATTGATTTATAGGCTGATCGATTTCATCGTAAATTTTACCATAACTTAATACCGACTGAATAACTGAACTTAGATTTTGTTATGTGTTTCTGAACACAATAATTAAGACTAATGAATAAAACTGTAGTCTACGATAAATCACTTTCTTGATCAACTTGTAACCAAGTGATACGCCAAAGCGACCAATCGTTGCTCCCCACCACTTAGGAGGACAAAAAAATAGACGTGCAAAGCACGTCTATAGCGTCAATGATTGATATCTTACTGAAATCTTGCTATAATTACTGTGTAAAGAGGAGTTGCGTCAACAACTCCCCTACAGCACCGTTTAAGACGGTGGCAAGTTTTATATTATTTTAGTAATCAGTCAACTCGCCAAAGTTTAGTGACTGGTTACTTTTTTTTGTCGTTTTTTGCTGCAGTTAGGATGCCAAAGATAATCGTTGCGATTAAATAACCGAAACTAATCATTAGCCCTAATGCTTCAGCTACAGACAAAAGGCTTCTCCTTTCTAAAGAGTTAGCACTTACTTTCATAAGCACCACCACCTTTCAAAAGATAGCCACCGTCACAAACTTTACTGTCCTACTATTATACCAAAAATCCACGTTAAAAACCGATAGTTATCAAGGTTTTTAGCGTTTTTTCATGCGATAAGAACGGTCTAAGTAAAGGGATTTTTTTCTAGTTTCATCGGTTAAAGGAACCATCCATTTGTTTTTTTCCACGTTGAAAGATCCCTTTTATTTCAGCAGCTCAAGCACACATACCGACACCATTTTTTCTCTGACCTTACCTCAAGAAATCCCCATTCCTCATCCTTCATCCTCCCAGGACAGCTCATCCAAGATCCTAATCAACTTTTGAACCTCTTGATTCAACATCGCACTCTTTAAATAGGCATATTGAATATAAAAAATTTCCTTATCTTCAAGGACTAACGGTATTTTCACTAAGCCTTCCATTTCTTGAAACACAGGAAATTCGGTCATCAAGGTAATGCCGATATTGGAACTGACCAGCTGGCCAATCGTCTGGACGTCTGAAAAATAAAAGGGGACTTCCGGCTTCTTCTTTGATTTCTCACTTAAATTCTGAAAAGCGCGCATGTGGGTATAGCCTTTTTCCAATAGGATAAAGGGATATTCGGCAGCTTCTTCAAATGAGATTTCCTTTTTCTTAGCTAATGGATTTTCTTTTGACACAAAAATAAAAAACTCTTGCTGATGCAATAATTTCACTTGCAGATTCGGGTGGACGAGGGGATTGACACTGCCCAGCAAGCTAAAATCGATTTTTCCCGATAATAGTTTTGAAAGCAATTCATTCGATCCCCCAGATACCAAGTGAAATTTCGAAATAAAGCGGATGATCTCTTTTTCATCTAAGAGTTTTGAAAAGACTTTGGAACGAATGATCGGTGGCAGGCCGATGTGGGTGCGGTTGTTTTTGGCATGGTCGATGGCTCTGTCTAAGGTCACAAATTCATCTAAGATATATTGCGCATGAGCCTTCAAAATTTCCCCTTCCGTGGTCAATGAGATGGAGCGATGTGAGGCTTCTCGCACGATCAAATCACAGCCATAATGCTCTTCCAAGCGTTTGACAGCGTAGCTGACGGTTGGTTGACTGACCGCAAATTTATGCGCCACTTGGGTAAAAGAAAGCATATCTGCCAAAGCGTTAAAGTATTCTAAATCTCGTATATTCATCGTCTGATTCCTCCCTTAACCGGTTTAAACTAGCAGCGGTTTTGTTATAAATAATTTTTATTATACCACCGATAGTTGACTATAATTCTGTCTGAGGATTAAAGTAGCTAATGGAAATGAACGAGTACTCAAAATATATCCATTGGAGGAACATAATGAAAGCACATGACATTTTAAATAACCCATTTTTAAACAAAGGAACCGCGTTTACACAAGAAGAACGAAAAGAACTAGGGTTGATCGGTTTATTGCCCCCACACGTGCAAACGATCGAAGAACAAGCAGAACAAGCTTATTTGCAATATGTCACCAAAGAATCAGACATTGAAAAACGTCACTTTTTAATGGAAATCTTTAATACCAATCGGACATTGTTCTACTATTTGTTCAATCAACATATCGTTGAATTCAATCCGATCGTCTATGATCCAACGATTGCTGATACCATTGAAAATTACAGCCGCCTATTCGTTGATCCTCAATATGCAGCATACTTAGATATCAATCATCCAGAGAACATCGAAGAAACGTTGAAAAATGCCGCTGGCGATCGGGACATTCGCTTGATCGTAGCCACTGACGCTGAAGGGATTCTTGGGATTGGTGACTGGGGTGTCCAAGGTGTCGATATTTCTGTCGGTAAATTGATGATTTATACAGCAGCTGCTGGGATCGACCCTGCTTCTGTTTTACCAATCGTGATCGATGCTGGCACGAACCGAAAAGAATTGTTAGAGGATCATTTGTATCTAGGCAATCGTCAAGAACGTGTCTACGGTGATGCCTACTACCAATTCATCGATCAATTTGTTCAAACGGCAGAATCATTGTTCCCTAAACTTTACTTGCATTGGGAAGACTTTGGCCGTTCAAATGCTGCAACGATTTTGGACAAATACAAACAATCGATTCCAACTTTCAATGATGATATCCAAGGAACGGGAATCGTTGTACTGGGCGGTATCTTCGGCGCATTAGATATTACAGGTGAAAAATTAACGGATCAAGTCTACTTATGTTATGGCGGTGGTTCCGCTGGTGCCGGGATTGCCAGCCGTGTCCATGCCGAAATGGTCAGCGAAGGTCTTTCAGAAGAAGAAGCCTACAATCATTTCTTTATGGTTGACAAACAAGGGCTTTTGTTCGATGATATGTCCGATTTGACTCCTGCACAAAAACCATTTGCCAAAAAACGGGCTGACTTTGCCAATGCTGGCGATATGACGCAATTGATCAATGTCATTAAAGTCGCAAAACCAACGATTTTGGTCGGTACTTCAACCAATGCCGGTGCCTTTACCAAAGAAGTTGTGGAAGCGATGTGTGAAAACACAGCTCGTCCAGTGATTTTCCCTATCTCGAATCCAACCAAAAAATTAGAAGCAACGGCTGAACAAGTAATCGAATGGTCTGATGGAAAAGCCTTTGTGGCAACCGGTGTCCCTTCAGGAACGATCCAATACAAAGGGGTCGACTACCAAATCGGTCAAGCAAACAACGCCTTGATCTATCCTGGTCTAGGGTTAGGTATGTTGGCTTCAGAAGCCTCTCTCTTGACCGACGAAATGATTGGTGCCGCTGCTCACTCATTAAGTGGTTTGGTTGATTTGAGCCAACCTGGTGCACCTGTTCTTCCACCATTTGAATACGTTGCGGACGTTTCTATCAAAGTGGCTGAAGCAGTTGCCAATAAAGCAAAAGAACAAGGACTAGCCCAAGCGCAAGAAACCGATATGGCAAAAGCTGTCCAAAATCTTAAATGGTATCCAACATACTAGGAAGGTCTGAAAAATGAATAAATTAAAAACGATGACGATTTCGGGAATTAGTCTTCCCTTGTATCTCTTTTTCATGGTTGTCATATTCAGTGCGATTGCCTTAGACAAGTTGCCATTAAATATGGTCGGGATCACCATTTTACTGGTTGCCTTAGGACACCTGCTGTATTTCATTGGGGAAAAACTCCCGATCATGAATTCTTATCTTGGCGGTGGGTCAGTTTTTACCCTGCTTGGTGCCACTCTTTTAGCCTCCTTCCATCTCGTACCCACGAAAGTCATTGACGCGGTCAGTGACTTCATGGGGGGCGGTTTTGGCTTTCTTGATTTCTATATTGCCGCTTTGATTTGCGGCTCGATTTTAGGTATGAACCGTAATTTGTTGGTGAAAGCTTCTACGAAATTCATTCCCGTTGCTTTGATCACTATGGTAGTAGGCTTTTTCTCCGTCGGCCTTGTCGGTATGCTGCTAGGCAATGGATTCGCTGATTCGGTGATGTATGTGTCTCTACCAATGATGTCTGGCGGGATGGGGGCGGGAATCACCCCACTTTCACAAATTTATGCTGATGGCTTGGCAAACGGCAATCAAGCCGCCATCTTTTCTCAATTAGCGCCAGCAGTTACTTTCGGGAATATTCTTGCCATTATTGGTGCTTTATTTATCGCAAAGGCCTTTGCTAAAACCAAATACAATGGCCATGGCACCCTGATCAATGCCACGAAAGAAGAATTAGAAAAACCAAAAATAACGCTTGATGCCCAACAAATCGGGGTCGGGATGTTGTTTTCCTTTTCACTGTTGGTCGTTGGTGCGATTTTAAGCGACTTTTTCCCTAAAATTCACGAGTATGCCTTTATGATCGTGATTGTCTTTATTCTGAAAGCCTTGAATATTGTCCCTAAGAAACTCGAAGATTCTGTGGTGATGTTCAACAATGTTGTAATGACGAATTTGACCCACGCAGTCTTGGCGGGGATTGGTTTGGCATTGATCGATCTGTCAACACTGGCCTCTGCCTTTACTTGGCAATTTGTCGTGCTTTGCCTAACCAGTGTCGTATCTATGGGGGCTGCCAGCTGGTTCTTCGGGATGGTATTAGGGATGTACCCCGTTGAAACCGCAATTGGCGCCGGTATGATCAACAACTCGATGGGGGGAACAGGTAATATCGCTGTATTGTCTGCCTCTGATAGAATGGAAATGATTGCTTTTGCCCAAATGGCCAACCGTTTATGCGGTGCGATCGTGCTGATTCTAGGTGGAATCTTGATCCGTTTCTTCTATTCTTGATCTAAAACAAAAAACAGGTGCTGCTACGCATGATGCATAGCAGCACCTGTTTTTGCATTCCTCAAACGAATTCGTCCAATTGGTTGCACGAATCGAACAAAGATTCAGCCATTCACTCATAAAAGAGCCAAAAAGAGCAGTGCCACCGCACTGCTCTTGCTTTACTGATTCATTCAAGGGTTACAGCTTCTTAAACAAGGTTGGTGCTTGATCTGGAGACCAAGTGGTGTCCCCGTAATTTGAGTGGGTGTTAATCACGACATAATTGCTGCCTTTATGGCTCACGATTTCACCACTTGTATACACTTCTGGTGCAGAGAATGTACCTAGTTTCCACACACGGTATTCTGACTCCCCGCCTCCAGGTGTTTCAGTTTCTTCTTTGGCATTGGTTTTCACGCTCAGCTGGTTACTGAAAGCGGATTGTTCGCCCGTTTTGCTGATTGCTTTGATTTGGTAATTGTAGGTTGTATCCGCTGCTAGATTCGTGTCTTCATAGGTTGTTCCTGTGGCCGTAGCAATTTTGACGCCATTGCGGTAAACATCATATCCAGCGATCCCATTTGTATGAGTCGATGCTTGCCACATTAAGGAAACGCTGCTGTCTGTCACGCTCATTTGATGCAGGTTGCCTGGTGTCGAAGGTGTTTCGACTTGATTGTCTGCTGAGGTAGTCACTTTCACTGCAGCACTTTTTTCTGAAACTAACGCAGTAAAGCCGACTGCTTCTACTTGATAGCTATAGGTTGTGTTGGCTTTTAATTGTGTGTCGGTAAAAGTTGGCTCAGTAGTCGTTGCCACTAAGGCACCATCGCGATACACGTTGTATTCTTTCGCATCGGTTTGACCGTTCCATGCTAAAGCCACCGTGCTGCTAGTCACTCGTTCTGAGCGGACATTTGCTGGTGCTGCTGGTTTTTCGGGAATGACCGTTGAGCCGGAAACGTTGACGTCGATCACGTTATAAAAGGCATTTGGCGTATCTGCAACATCCCAGACCGCTAAAATGACATGGTAACCGAGACGATTTTCTGGAATGGTAATGGTATGACTTGGGCTATTGCTGGCAGCCGAACCATCGTGATTCACAGTAGCGATCAATTCCAAGCTATCTCTTGAAAGTGGCGCGTTTTGATCCCAACCTGGTTTCGTGATATAGTAATGCCATTTTGTGGTCTTGTGAGGCGCTGTATAATGCCAATTGACCCGCAATGGTCCTTGATTGATGTCTTGTTTGGTCCAACGATTGGTTCCTTGTTCATCAAGAACAAAGTCCCCGATTTGTCCGAGTCCACCATCTGCCGAAGCGATGCGACCATCTACTGGTCCTGCTTCTGGAAAGCCTTTTTTAGTTTCCAATGATTGTGGGTTTGAAATGACATTGCCATATTTCTCAAACGCAGCGCTCCACCCTAACGTATTGCGATCCAAAGACCCTTGATAGCCCCGACTGACCGGTGATTCCACATAACCATGAGCAAATACTTGTTTCCCCGTGAAGAACAAGCTCCCTCCAAGTAAGATTGCCACCCCGACCGACCATTTTACCAATGCGTTTTTCATACTCTGCCTCCTAAAATTTTTTATCATCGAATAAACCAATCCTATCCGTTTATTCCTTGATTCCGATTCATTGAAAAGCAAACCCTACATATATAAATAGTTTATTTATATATGTATGATAAACGACTTAATCATTATAAGATTATAATGACTAGTTTTCCGTCCTTTCAGTTAGAAATACAAAAAACTTGAAACGATTCTCCTCCTAATCACTTAAGAGGATTCGTTCCAAGTTACTTTCTTTATAGACGATCTTTTTTAGGAAAAAACAGCCGCTTATTTCCCGTTTTCTTTCACATAGTCAGAGGATTGCGCGCCTGCTTGGCGACCAAAGACCATAATGTCGGCTACAGCATTGCCGCCGATTCGATTTTGTCCGTGGATACCGCCGGTCACTTCACCTGCTGCATACAAGCCAGTGATTGGTGTGCCATCTTCTTTCAACACTTGGGTCTTCGTATTGATCTTGACGCCGCCCATTGTATGGTGGATCCCAGGTGCAATTTGAATCGCATAGAATGGCCCTTCCGTCAAATCATAGTCCATCGCCGTTTCACGACCGAAATCTTTGTCGGCTTTGTCTGCCACTGCTTGGTTCCATGTATCTAAAGTTTTCTTCAAGGTTGCTGGATCGACATCGATTTTTTCAGCTAACGCTTCGATGGTGTCAGCTTCTACCACTACACCTTGTTCTTTGTAGTAATCGACTTGTTTGGCTCTACCTGCTAACGCATTGTCAAAAATCAAGTAGGCATAGCTTTCTGGCAGATCTGTGATGGCAGCTGAAACATTGTCGCGGGTTTCTAATTCATTGTAGAAACGTTCTCCTTGTTGGTTCACCAAAATGGCGCCTTCTCCACGAACGGTTTCACTGATCAACATACCTGTATCTTGAACCACTGTTGGATGGACTTGGATTTGATCCATATCAACCGTTGCGCCGCCTAATTCTTCGATCATCTTGATACCATCGCCTGTACTTCCTTCAGAAGTCGTGCTGACATAGCCTTTCAGATCTGGACGATATTTTTCGATCAGTTCTTTGTTGGAGCCAAAACCACCAGTAGTAACAACCACTGCATCACCAGCGATTTCTTTTTCTTCGCCATTGATTTTCACGTTGACGCCAGTGACTTTGCCGTCTGTTTCATTGATTTTTGTCACATCAGCATTTACAAACAAAGGAATTTCTTGCTCATGAATGTTTCTCAACAGGCCATCCACCAAATACGTACCGACTGCTGAACCGTCGTGAGGACGATGGATCCGTTTTACACTGGCACCACCGCTATAGCTGATATTGTCTAAAGTGATCCCCATTGAATCCAACCAATCAATCGCTGAAGCAGAGTTGTCTACTAAATAATGTAGCAATTCTTGATCGTTGGTTCCTTTACCACCTTTAAGGGTATCTTCAAAAAATTGTTCATTCGAATCTTCAATACCTTGGGCTTCTTGGAATTTGGTTTCTGATGCGTTCATTCCGCCAGAAGATTTCAAGGTATTTCCGCCTGCGATCGGCATTTTTTCTAAAATGACTGGATTCATTCCAGCATCTTTAGCCGACAAGGCTGCTGCCATCCCTGCACCGCCAGCACCAACGATGACGATATCATATTGATCTTTTAACTCTGCTGGATCGGTATACTCTTGTTGGGAAGCACCTGAAGTGACTTCACTTTCTGAAGAAGAGCTTGACGCACTGCTGCTGGCTTTTGTTCCGCCATCGGCACCACATGCACTAAGCAACAATAATGAGGCTGCCCCAATCACCCATTTTGACCATCCACTTTTTTTCATTTGTTTCCCTCCGTTTTTCTTTTTGCCCTTTTCTCCTCACTGATCCCCGTCATATATGATGAGAAAAGAAGCATTTTTCTTGCGAACCCCGCTTAACTTGTTACTTTATTAACAATGGTAAACATCTTGCGATCGGACTATTTTTCTATTCGATAGCGATAAAAACATTGTTTAAGCAACATTTCAACAGAGTTCTATTTTATTTAACCATTGTAACAAAAAAAGAAACTAAGTGTCTCGTAATAATTTGTGTATATTTTAACTATTAATTCTCATCTTTTTCTAATTTTATCGGAAAAAGATACTATATTTTCCTCGCTAATTTCTGCTATTCAAAGCTGCCACAAAGGTCCCGCTCATAGAATGACCGTTAAGTTCGCGGTCAAAAAGATATTGCCGCGATTGTTCTTTCACTGTTCTTTTCCCTTTGTCCTGCGCCTTCTTTTGTATAATAAAAGAAAAAGCAGAAATGGAGTGGCAAATGGAAAAATTGACCCGGATGTTCGAGCGAGTGATCAGTATCTGTATTGATAGCATGTTAGCGATCTTAGTCGTTGTCGTCTTGATTTTTATGGGAAAAGCGATTTTTATGATCAGCACGACGCTCTTTCCTTTAAGTGAAGCGCCCCACCTGTCCTTTTTGATTGAAGAAATTGCCACGTTATTCATTTTGTTAGAAATCATTTTGATGTTGCTGCGGTATATGAAGGACGGACACCATATTCCCGTCCGTTACTTGATTTTGATCAGTATTACTGCGATTTTGCGCGAGCTATTGCTGACGCAAGGCATGGCGAACGATGCCCTATTTTTTGCTCTAGCGATTTTTGTCTTGGTACTGGTCTTGCTAGTCCTGCAAAAAATCAATGCCTTCCAGCATGCCCAAGAAAAAGACCACTGAAACCATCCCATTGGATCAGTTGGGTTCAGTGGCTTTTTCGGGATCAGTTAGAGGAATACCAATATAAAAGGTGGTTCCTTTAGGCGTACTTGTAACATCGATCAACCAGTCGTTTTTTTCCACGATCGAAGAGACAGTAAAGAGTCCTAGACCAGTACCGCCAGTGGCACTCTTGGTCGTGAAGAAGCGGGTAAAGATTTTTTCTTGGATCGCTTCTGGTATGCCGGGACCGTTGTCGACGATTTCGATCAAAGCAAACTCCTGTTGTGCGGAGAAAGCTTGCTTACGAAATGGAAAGGTGGCGCTTTCTGTCGAAGTGCGACTCAATCGAATGCTGCAATCGGCATTTGCTTGGTACACATTCATCAACAAATTGTAAATGATGACTTGCAGATCGATCTTCTCGTAGACGGCATATCCTACTTCTTGGATATCATACGTAAGGGAAAAGGCTTTTGGCAACAGTGCGCGCATAGTATCGATGGCTTCTGTCAAGGTAGTAGCGATCGACTGCACAGTTTTATCGGCACTTTCGAGTTTCGAAAAACGCAGCACATTGCTGGATAACTCTTTGCCTTTTTCCGCCGCTTTGCAGACTTCTTGCAAGTCCTCCACTAAGACTTCATCGTGTTGGTTTTCCTCGATCAGCAATTGCAGATGACCAATCATAGGCGTCAAAAAGTTGTTTAGGTCATGGACGATTGAGGTCGTTAGCAAGCCAATGGTTTCCAGTTTTGATTCTTGCAAAATGTTTTTTTCGATTTCGTGCTTTTCTTTTAACAGCCGTTGTCGTTCTTTCAATGCTTGGTTTTCGACATAGGCTTGATTGCGTTTCATGTAGTTTTTGATCAGTACGGTCAATAAAATCATAATGACAAACAACAAACCCAGCAGGCCGATCAAAATCAAGTTGTCTTGTAAGAAGAGACCGCTTTGCTCCAAAAAATCGGCATTGCTGGCGACGATCAGCCGACTGTCGCCGATGGTGATCCATTGATAAGCAGCCAATTTCAGCACTTTTTGCAGTGTTTCTTCGTTCCACCAATAAGAATAATAGACGGAGGTGCCTTCTTCATTGTCGATTTGTTCTTGCTCCAAGCGCTCAAGATCGGTGAAATCCAGCTCTGGAAATTCTTTTTTGCGGCTCTCAACGATGGAAAAACCAATTTGTTCGTCCGATGGGTGCATAACGATCCGCATATCGGCGTTTTTGACCATCGTATAGCCGGAAACATTGCGATCGGTGGTAAATTCATGATGATACATGCGCTGCAGATTCAAAGGCATCACAAGAACCGCTTCTTTGTCGTCAAGGGTTAGGGACTGATACACATTTAAATAGGCCTCTTTACCATCGAAATAGACTTGCCCATTTTGTACCTGCCGACCCGCCAATACTTTGTCTAAGGATGGATCTTTAAATAACAGTTCCTGCATCGTTGGATCTTGTGGTTTATTTATAGACGTTGCGGTATTTTGGGCGATGACCTGACCTTGTTGGTCGATCAAAAACAATCCGACCATGGCATTGTTCGCGGAATTGATCACTGGTAACGTTAAGGGGCGCTGCAAATCAGCCAAGGCGGCACCTTCGAGGTGGTCATCGGCATAATTGGCAAGAGCCATGTGGTACGATTCGATACTACGGCTGATCAGCTTGATCGCCGCTTGGTTGACCGTTTCTAACTGCCGCAACCCGACGGTTTCAGCTTGTCTTTGTGCGCTTTTATAACTTGTAAAGGTAAAAATAAGTCCAATCAATGTAATGAATAAGGTAGCGACCACGCTTAAATACAGCCAAAACTTTGATGGCGGTTTCATTGTAAACCCCTTTCATATTTACTATAATACTATTGATACAGGAGGCGGATATTTTGCGAGATGAAAAAATTTTAATCGTTGATGATGACCCTGCTATTCGGCGGCTGATTTGGAAATCTTTACAATCGACGGGCATTTTGATCTACCAGACTGATTCCGTTGAAAAAACGATTGCGATCAATTCTCGTGTCAGCTTTGATCTTTTTTTACTGGATATCAGTTTGGAGCATGAAAATGACGGCTATCATTTGGCACAACTGATTCGAGAAGAAAACCCCACGGTGCCGATCGTCTTTTTGAGCGGTAAAAGTGACGAAAAAGATATGATCAACGGCTATGAGATCGGTGCCGATCACTACATTACGAAGCCTTTTTCACCGGCACTCTTAAAAGCACAAATCGTTTCGATTCTTGATCGCCGCAAAGTGCTGCGAGAAAAAGGGATCGCCAAACCGGAAGGGGATCTGTGCAGCGGCATGTTTCGTTTTGACCAAAAACGCTATCAGTTTTTCAAAAATGACCAGCCCATCAAGTTATCTTCAAAAGAAATCATGCTGATGCGCTTTTTCATGGAAAATCCGGATCAAGTGTTCTCGAAAGAACAGATTTACAGCAATGTTTGGCAAGATGGCCAATTCGATGCCAATACCGTGATGGTTTTTATCAATCATCTGCGAAACAAAATTGAAGATGAGCCGAAGCAAGCCCGTTTTTTGAAAACCGTTTGGGGGATCGGCTATACCTTTTTACCAGAAGGAGACGCCTTCTAGCTGCAAGAAATAAAGGGCCAAGGCTAAAAGATCCGCCGAGCCGCCGGGACTCAAATGGCGTGCGATCAACAATTGATCATAGGTCGTTAATTCACGAAGCAAGTCTGTATCCGACAGATTGGCTTGGTGAATTTTTTGCATTTCCTGCTGCACGGTCTTCATCGCCTCGTAGCCGCCTCGGTGGACGAGGTTGCTGTCTTCGGTTTCACTCATTAGATAGACCAACCCTCGCAACAAGGAAACGGAGGTTTTTTGTGGTTGCTGCCGTAAGTACTCCAGCAGTTTTTTAACCGTTGGATAACCAGCTGCGGCTTCTCCACGAATCCCCATCGTGCCGTAGGTTAAATAATTTTTTTCTCCGTAAGACAACTGGTCTTTGTGGGTGATTTGCTGCAGGTCTTGCTTGACCAAATGCTGGCAGATGTCGGCGGCAAGCTGCAGGATCTGATTAGTATCTTCAGCCGTCAGCACAGCCTTGTCATGCTGTTGATAATAGACTCCTGTCGCCCCCAACAAAACTGCAAAGGAAAAGTTCGCCCCTTTGTGGGTATTGATGCCTTTGGTTGCCTGAAGCATCGCTTCTTCTGCTTCTTGACCGATCCCACGTAACTGGTCAAACAGCTGGATCAGGGCGCCTGTATGGGCAAAGCCAGCTTGGCTATAGCGCTGAAAAAAAGGCGCCAAACAAGTGATACTGTTGATAAAGGTAAACACATTCATGTCCTGATGCGCACCAGAGGAGCAAGGATCTACTAAACCAGGCTTGGGTGCTAACGCTACCTCATAATGCAGCGCATTGACTGCATAGCTGCTGGCGATAAAAAGACGGGAATCAGTCAATTTTTCTTCGCTCCATTTCAGCAAGAATAAATTGCAGGGAGTGATCCAAATGTTCATGGGTCAACAACGTGATCTGTTCCGTGTCATTGGTTCTCATGCCGCGATAAATCAGCCAATGTTCCGCCAATGCCGCATCCCTTCTTCTAGAAGAGCGAATCGCAATGTCACGAAAATACACGAGGTACGCTTGCAGATCCAGCACGATACTTTTTAACCGCAGCATCTGGCTTTTTTCGTAAATAAACGCATTGAAGTCAGAAAAGTTTTTCAAGACCCCATCCACATCATCCTCACGATTCAGCTGTTCGCCATGTTCTAACAAGCAGCGCATCTCCCGGAAATCCTCCTCACTCATCAAGGCCATTGCTTTGATAGTCGCCAATGTATCCAATGATTTGCGGATATCGTAAATCTCATAAGCATCTTTGATACTGATCCCTTTTACGACGATGCCGATTTTTGGTACGTGTTCCACCAGTTTTTCAGCCACCAGCTGAGTCATGGCGTAACGAATTGGGGTCCGGCTGATGTTTAACGTATCGGAAAATTCTTTCTCATTGATGCGAGAGCCTGCAGGAATGTCTCCTAAAATGATGGTTTTTTTGAACGCTTCATAGATCAAATCTTTTAATGGTTTATTTTTGGTCAGATCCAGATTTTTATTTACTGCATCAATAATTGGATTCATGATTTACTCCTATCATACTAAAAACAAATGAGATTTTTGGGAAAAAATAGATATATCGATAAACAAGGAAAACTACCGAGCAAAATGGCAGCCTGCTCGATAGTTTCTTTATGAAGTTACTGTGGAATATAAAACGGCATATGACCCAATAGTACGATCGTAACGACAAAGATCACGAAAATCCCCAGTGCGTATTTCGCCGCTTCTTTTTGCCATTGCCCCATATCTAAGCCAGTCAAGCGCAATAGCAAGTAGATGAAGGCAACCAATGGACTTAACAAGTGGAACGCTTGGCCCATTAAGGACGCCAAGGCCATCTGCATATTGGTGAAGCCATACGAACGACCCGCTTCTGCTAAGACCGGTAGAACCCCAAAGTAAAACCCATCATTGGAAATAAAGAAAGTCCCAGGTGCAGAGATCAGGGCGATAACTATGCCCCAGAAACCAGCCAATTGTTTAGGAATGATTTGCGTGAAACTATTCGCTAAGGCAGTAGCCATCCCAGAGCCTTGGAACAAGCCCATGAAGACGCCCGCTGCAAAAACTAAAATTACTACTTGCACAGCGTCGCCGCCGTTGGCACCGATCCGTGACGATTGATCTTTCAAAATTGGGTAGTTGACCATCAATGCGATACAAGTACCTACAAGGAATAACAAGATTGGTGGTAAAGCGATACTAGAAATAAAGGAGCTTGCTACTAACCAGCCAATCAAGACGATCGTTAAGATACCGTTGAAGACAAAGTTTTTCGGACGGCGGATCGCTAATGTATCAGGATCAGTCACAGTCGTCATTTCTAATATCTCATCGTTCGTCAGTTCCGTAACCCCTAAACGTTTCCGTTCTTGGATCCCCATTCTGCGAGCCACGAAGAAAATCACATATAACAGAGACAAAATCATTCCTGGCAACAAATAAGAAAGGATATCCGCATCAACTTCCAGCACGGCCATTGCTCGGGCAGTCGGTCCGCCCCATGGCAATAAGTTCATGATGGTGTTTTGCAAAATGATCAAGACACCAAGGTTCATCATTTTCATATTCAGCTTCTTGTAGATGGGAATAAACGCAGAACAACAAATCAAGGTAGTGGTCGTTCCATCACCGTTCAAAGAGACCGCAGCGGCAACGACTGCCGTTGCCATCAAGACTTTCATCGGATCGCCTTTAGCAAAATAAATCATTTTTTTCGTGATTGGATCAAACAAACCGGCATCCAACATAATGGAAAAGTACAAAATCGCAAACAGCAACATGATTCCTGTGTTGGCTGTTGTCGAGATGCCCTCAAGGACAAAATCACCGATGTTGCCTTTTTCGGAAACACCAGCAACCATCGCAACGAGGGTAAATAGTAATGGGATAATTACTAAGGATGTAAAGGGTGACATTTTTTTCTTCATGATGACAAACATGAAGACAATAATCATGGCATAGGACAAAATTGTTAAGAACATTTTCTTCTTCCTTTCATGCATCGAAATGTGTAAGCGTTATCAAAAAACATTTTAAAAAAATTACAGGCCCGTAATTTGTTAGCGACAAGCGTCACTAGTTTGTGAATATTTTTCTTTTCTTAAAGGAAATAATGTTATTGAATGCTTTACACGTCTAAGAATAAACAATCAAGAAATAGAAAAAAAGACCCGTTTAAAAAAAGAACAGCAAAAAAACAATTTCTCTTTTCAAATCTTATTTTTCGTTTAAAAAGTTCTTAACAGAATATTAACGCAAGAAAAACCTTGATAAATCAACGTTTATATCGGTTTTTCACTCTTTTCTCAAAAAAGGAACACTGAAAAAACAATTTTCAGCCGAAATAAATCTCGCTGATTGAACGGGAGTTTCTATAATGAAAGGGAACGAATCATTGAGAAAGGAGAAACCCATGAATCTTATTAAAAGATTGTTCAAAAAAACGCATGATGAACCAGATGCGCCTGTCAGTCCTCCTCTGAAGCCAAGGGAAATGATAGCGGACCCACCCGCGTCTGATTGGCAAGAAGTGTCGGGCTATCAGCCGGCGCCTGCAGAAGATTATCCGTTAGTCAGTCTGATAGCCGCCGCACTAGGTGCCGAGTGTTCCCCTGAAAGTCAGTTTGTCATTCGAAGAATTGAGAAACGCAATCCTGAATTTAAGCGAGTCACCCTGATTGCCGCCAGTATCGCCGCCGGAGAGCTATCAGATTCTCAGTTCACAATCAAAAAAATAGCCAAAAAAAATGAAAACAAGTGAGGGAAAAACATGTTACGTAAATTTAAAATAGCGATCGATGGGCAAGAATACCTTGTCGAAATGGAAGAAATCGGTGCCCCGCAACCTACCGCTCCTGCCCCAGCAGTGCCAACACCGGCTCCAGCAGCGGCACCCGCTCAACCAGAACCAGTCAGCACACCAGAACCAGAAGTAGCACCACAGCCAGCACCAGGTACGCTTCCTGCTGACGGCGAGCCGATTCATTCTCCAATGCCGGGAACGATTTTACGTCTCTTGGTCAATGTAGGTGATACTGTACAAGAAAACCAGTCGTTGATGATTTTAGAAGCCATGAAGATGGAAAATGAGATCGTGGCACCAAAAGCCGGAACCGTGGTTGCCATTGCAGTCAATGCGGGCGATATGGTCAACCCAGGAGAACTGCTGATTACGATCGGCTAATTTATTGAAAAGGAAGTGACGTAGTGGAAACGTTAATTGAAGGTGTAGTCGGGTTAGGATCGGAGCCGGGACGGATCGTTATGATGCTCATCGGTGGTCTATTGATGTATTTGGGGATCAAGAAAGAATATGAACCAACCTTGTTGGTCCCTATGGGATTGGGCACGTTGTTAGTGAACTTCCCGAACTCAGGTGTGTTAAGTGCTGGTGGAGAAGCTGGCCCGTTCCAAGTATTGTTTGATATGGGGATCTCAACTGAATTATTCCCTTTGCTTTTGTTTATCGGGATTGGTGCGATGATCGACTTCGGTCCATTGCTGCAAAATCCATTTCTTTTATTGTTTGGTGCCGCTGCGCAATTCGGGATCTTCTTTACGATCATCGTTGCCGTGCTGCTTGGTTTTGATTTAAACGACGCGGCTTCCATCGGGATCATCGGTGCCGCTGACGGACCAACGTCGATTTTTGTCGCAAATACGCTGAACTCGAAATATATGGGTGCGATCATGGTAGCAGCTTACTCTTACATGGCGCTAGTACCGATCATTCAACCGGTAGCCATCAAAGCTGTGACGACCAAGCACGAACGAAAAATCCGCATGACGTATCGTGCCGGTGAAGTTTCGCAAACGGCAAAAATTTTGTTCCCGATCGTGATCTCGATCGTAGCAGGGTTGATTGCTCCTGTTTCATTGCCATTGGTCGGATTTTTGATGTTCGGAAATCTCTTGCGGGAATGTGGTGTCTTAGATCGTTTGTCCATCACCGCTCAAAACGAACTGGTGAATATCATCAGTATCCTCCTAGGTTTATCAATTTCTGTGAAAATGCAATATGAAGAATTTTTACAAGTCGATACATTGATGGTTATTGGTTTAGGGCTGGTTGCCTTCATTATGGACTCGGTCGGCGGCGTGTTGTTTGCGAAAGTGCTGAACTTGTTCCGTAAAGAAAAAATCAACCCAATGATCGGTGCAGCTGGTATCTCTGCGTTTCCAATGTCTAGTCGTGTCATCCAAAAAATGGCGACAGATGAAGATCCGCAAAACTTTATCTTGATGCATGCAGCCGGTGCCAACGTTTCAGGACAGATTGCTTCGGTCATCGCCGGTGGCTTACTGCTGGCACTGATTGCTTAGGTCACTAGAAAGGAGAGGAAAATTATGAGTCAAGATTTACTGACTTCATTTGAATTGTTGTTATTCGGTTGGGGCGGCGTCTTTGTCGTGATCCTGATCATCTACTTCGCATCTTTGCTTTTGTCGAAGCTCTTCCCAGTAAAAAAATAAAGAAGGCATTGTATGTATACCCTAAAAAGAATCTGGCTGCAAAAAGATCCGGAAGTCTTTTTGCAATGGCAAAAATTGATCACCCGTGCTGGCTTAGCCGTCGGTGAAGAAGTAGCCTATACCATCGGCATTTTTGACCAGCAAACCTTGATTGCTACTGCTTCTTGCTATGCCAATATCATCAAGTATGTGGTGGTCTGTGAAAAAAAACGCTCCGAACAGCTGTTGACGCAATTGATTTCGCACCTTAGCGATCATATCAAAGACGAGGGCCATACCAAGTCCTTCGTCTATACAGCACCGAAAAATCGTCTGTTTTTTGAATCTCTCGGGTTTCGTGAAGTGCTGGCAGCACAAGACATCTTGTTCATGGAACAAGGCGTTCCTTCTTATGAAAGCTATGCCCAACAACTGCAACGGCAGCGAATCGGACAAAACAACGGCGCGATCGTGATGAACGCCAATCCTTTTACCAAGGGACATTTGTACTTAGTCGAAACGGCTGCGAGTCAAAAAGAACAGGTTTATGTGTTCGTTTTATCAGAAGACCGCTCGCAATTTTCTGCCAGTGAACGGCTGCAGATGGTGACGGATGGCGTGGCTCACCTGCCAAATGTAACGGTGCTGCCAACCAACAACTATCTCGTCTCTTCGGCAGTTTTTCCCAGTTATTTCTTGAAAGAGCAAGCACCTGAGGCGATCGCCAAAAAACAAGCCGCCTTTGATGCAACCCTCTTCAAAGAAAAAATTGCGCCGTTGTTGGCGATCACTACGCGTTTTGTAGGCTCAGAGCCTTACTCGCCCGTGACTCAACTCTACAACGAGGCAATGGCTGCCGTTTTTTCTCCCGAGCTTGAACTGATCGTGATCGACCGTCTGAAGATCAACCAATCAACCGTTTCGGCTACAAAAGTTCGGAAAGCGATTGCAGAAAAAGATTTACTTTTCTTGCAGCAATTTTTACCAGAAACAACGTTCTCATTTTTAATGCAGCATAACTATATTTAGAGGTGATAATAAGTGGAAATCAAAAAAAGTGCGGTTGCTGGCTCTGTTGAATCCAGTGATATCTTGATCGCGATCGAGCCCACCACAACCCAAACCATCGAGCTGACCCTCGATAGCAGTGTCGAAAAACAATTCGGCAAACAAATTCGCGCCGTCATCCTTGAGACGCTGAACCATCTAGGCGTGACACAGGCCAAAATCACTGCCACCGATAAAGGCGCATTGGACTGTACCATCAAAGCCCGAACTCTGACCGCCGTTCATCGGGCCGCCGAACAAGAACAGTATGCTTGGAAGGAGATCGACACATGGAACGTTTAAGAAGAACGATGATGTTTGTACCAGGAGCCAATGCTGCCATGCTACGGGATGCGCCATTGTATGGCGCCGATTCCGTTATGTTTGATTTAGAAGATGCGGTCTCCTTGAATGAAAAAGACTCTGCTCGGACACTGGTGCATTTTGCCTTAAAAACCTTTGACTATTCTGCCATCGAAACCGTCGTGCGCATCAACGGCCTCGACACGGTGGGTGCCCTTGATATCGAAGCGATGGTCCTAGCGGGGGTCAACGTCATTCGACTACCGAAAACCGAAACCGCCAAAGATATCATTGACGTTGCCGCTGTGATCACACAAGTAGAAGAAGAAAACGATCTGCCTGTAGGAACCACCAAAATGATGGCTGCCATCGAGTCGGCCGAAGGCGTTTTAAATGCCCGAGACATCGCTACAGCTTCCGATCGTTTGATCGGGATCGCTTTAGGGGCAGAAGATTATGTCACCAATATGAAAACCCGTCGCTACCCAGATGGGCAAGAGTTGTTGTTTGCCCGCAGTATGATTTTGCATGCAGCTAGAGCTGCGGGGATCGCCGCCATCGATACCGTCTTTTCTGATATCAATGACACAGATGGCTTTCTCGCTGAAACGACCCGCATCAAGCAGCTTGGTTTTGACGGAAAATCAGTGATCAATCCCCGGCAGATTCCCCTAGTTAATGGGATCTATGCGCCTTCAAAAGCCGAGATCCAACAGGCCAAAGAAGTGATCTGGGCCATTCGTGAAGCCGAAAGCAAAGGTTCTGGTGTGATCTCCTTGAATGGCAAAATGGTCGATAAACCAATCGTTGAGCGAGCGGAACGCGTGATTGCCCTTGCCAAAGCAGCGAAATTGATTACCGAGGAGGAAGTGTAATTATGGTGTTAAACAAAGCAGGAAAAGACATCCCTGAATGCTATGCCAACCAATACGGGGTCTTTGAAAATGAAACGGCCAATATCCATGCCTACAAAGAAGCGAGTCGCAAGATCGAGCCAGTCCTGCCGGGCAAAAGCAAGGTCTTGGGCAGTATTCGTGAAGCCATTGAAAAAACAGGGTTAACGGACGGCATGACGATCTCCTTCCACCATCATTTTCGCGAAGGGGATTTTATCATGAATCTCGTTTTAGACGAGATCGCAAAAATGGGCATCAAGAATCTTGCGATTGCCCCTAGTTCCATCGCCAATGTCCATGAACCATTGATCGGACATATCAAATCTGGCGTCGTAACCAATATCACCTCCAGCGGTCTGCGGGACAAAGTCGGTGCCGCAATCTCCGAAGGCATTATGGATGCTCCAGTCATTATCCGTTCTCATGGCGGTCGGGCTCGTGCCATTGCCGCCGGCGATATCCACATCGATGTCGCCTTCTTAGGGGCCCCTAGCTCAGATGCGTATGGCAATGCCAATGGCACCGTCGGAAAAGCAACCTGCGGCTCATTGGGCTATGCGATGGTCGATGCAAAATACGCCGACCAAGTCGTGATCATCACCGACACCCTGGTGCCGTTTCCAAATACCCCAATCAGCATTCCCCAAACGGATGTCGATTATGTCGTGGAAGTCGACGCCATCGGTGATCCTGCAGGGATCGCAAAAGGTGCGACCCGCTTTACCAAAAATCCAAAGGAGTTACTGATTGCTGAGTATGCAGCCAAGGTCATCACCAGCTCGCCTTACTACCAACAAGGCTTCTCCTTCCAAACCGGAACAGGCGGTGCCGCATTAGCCGTTTCTCGTTTTTTACGCGAGGCGATGATCAAAGATGAGATCAAAGCTAGCTTTGCCCTCGGCGGCATTACCAATGCCATGGTGGAACTGTTAGAAGAAGGATTAGTAGAAAAACTGATCGATGTCCAAGACTTTGATCACCCTTCCGCACAATCACTAGGAAAAAACGCCAATCATTACGAGATCGATGCCAATATGTATGCCTCGCCGTTAAGCAAAGGGGCGTTTATCAATCAATTGGATACCGCCATTCTTTCCGCACTGGAAGTCGACACGGATTTCAACATCAATGTCATCACTGGTTCTGACGGTGTGATTCGCGGTGCTTCTGGCGGACACTCAGATACCAGTATGGCGTGCAAAATGAGCTTAGTGATCGCTCCTCTTGTGCGGGGACGGATCCCAACAATCGTCGATACCGTCAACACGATCGTCACGCCAGGCGCCAGTATTGATGTCGTCGTTACGGAAATCGGGATCGCCATCAATCCTGCTCGCAAAGACTTGATCAGCCATTTTGAAGCATTGGATATTCCCCAGTACACCATTGAAGAATTAAAAGAAAAAGCCTACAGCATTGTCGGTCAACCCGAACCAATCAAGTACGGGGAAAAAACCGTCGCTTTGATCGAATACCGCGATGGCACGATCATTGATGTGGTCAAAAATGTCTGATGCCCTATTTTCAGGAACCCCTGTGACGCTAACCGATATGCTGCAGGCGCGAGAAAATAGAAGCTCCCTTCAACGGGAGCTTCTCGCTGCGGATGAAAAAGCGGCATTGCTTGTTGCCACCATGAATATTCCCGGTCCCGTGAAAAATTCTGTCCCATTGACCGCCGTTTTTGAAGAACTCATTACGGAAATCGAAGAGGCCGTCAAGGAACTGATTCCACTGGCAAACCTCTACCGTAGTTTGGAAACCGGACCGGAATATTATCTCGTACTGCCCACAGATCCTTATGAACTAAAACGAATGATGGTTCAGATTGAGACCCATCATCCTTATGGTCGATTGGTGGATCTGGATGTCTTAGCCAAAAACCAAGACCAGCTTTTACCTATCAGCCGCACCGAAATCGGACTGCCGACAAGAAGCTGCTACGTCTGTGAACAAGATGCCAAAGTTTGTGGCCGTTCTAGAACTCATAGCGTAGCAGATATACAGCAGCAGATCCGTAAAATCATTCAGGAAAGAGTGAAAGAATGAAAAAAATCCAATTTACCGAAACCGTCTTGCGGGACGGCCAACAAAGTCTGATCGCTACACGAATGCCTACCAGCGATATGCTACCGATTTTAAAAACCATGGATCAAGCGGGCTATCATGCCTTGGAAATGTGGGGCGGCGCAACCTTCGATGCTTGTCTGCGTTTTTTAAATGAAGACCCATGGGAAAGATTGCGCGCAATCCGCAAAGAAGTGAAAAAGACCAAACTACAAATGCTCTTACGGGGGCAAAATCTCTTAGGGTACAAAAACTATGCCGATGACGTCGTTGCTGACTTTGTGACCAAATCGGTTGAAAACGGCATCGACATTCTTCGTTTGTTTGATGCCTTAAATGATGTCCGCAATTTAGAAACCGCCATCCGCGCCACAAAAGCAGCCGGCGGACACTGTCAAACAGCAATCTCTTATACTACTAGCCAAATCCATACCGTGGATTACTTCGTTGACCTTGCCAACAAAATGGCAAACCTCGGCGCCGATTCCATCTGTATCAAAGATATGGCAGGCGTTTTGACACCGCAAACTGGCTACGAGCTGGTCAGCCGAATCAAAGATACCGTCGATCTACCGCTAGAAGTCCATACCCATGCCACCAGCGGCATCGCTGAGATGACTTACTTAAAAGTTGCGGAAGCCGGTGCAGACATCATTGATACCGCCATCTCCTCCTTTGCTGGCGGCACCAGTCAGCCAGCAACCGAATCTGTGGCAATCGCCTTAGAAGATTGCGGCTTTGCTACGGGACTTGATTTGCAGAAAGTCGCTGAGATTGCTGAACATTTCAATCCCGTTCGTGATCGTTTCCGCGAAGAAGGACTACTGAACCCGAAAGTCAAAGATATCGAACCTAAAACCTTGATCTATCAAGTACCTGGTGGCATGTTGTCAAACCTACTCAGCCAATTGACGGAACAAGGATTGCAAGACAAGTATGAAGAAGTCCTAGCAGAAGTACCAAAAGTCAGAGCAGACTTGGGCTATCCGCCACTAGTGACCCCATTGTCGCAAATGGTCGGTACCCAAGCCTTGATGAATGTGATTTCAGGAGAACGTTACAAACTTGTCCCAAGTGAGATCAAAGATTACGTCAAAGGACTTTACGGTCAATCGCCAGCACCCATCACCGACGAAATCAAAGAAACAATCATCGGAGATGCTGAAGTGATCACCGTCAGACCAGCTGATCTACTGGCACCACAACTGCCAGCCTTTCGGGAAGAAATCGCTGAGTATGCCCAAAGTGAAGAAGACGTGCTGATGTACGCCCTCTTCCCTCAGCAAGCCCAAGACTTTTTAGGCCGACGAGAAGATCCCTTTTATGATGTCCCCGTACAGAACGTGTCTGTGAGGATTGCGGTGGATTAACAACGAAGCCAGAAACAGAGAAAACGACTGAAAGTGCCCCTCACAAATTCGCTTGCTTGAGCAGATTTGTGAGGGTTGTTATCATTTACAGGCTGTTTCTTCGTTTTTACTAATTAGCAGCGCAAAAATACATGCGCCATAGCCACTCCACCAATAAGCTTGCATTCGTCGTTTCTCGCTCACGTATTTTGGGCATCTGAGAAGCCAGGATTGTACTTCCGCTCCATCCATTCTATAATCAGCTAAAAGAAGGGGTTTAAAGGAGGGGTTATCCATGCAACGATACATCGCTTTATTAAGAGGCATCAATGTCGGTGGAAAGAACAAAATTTCTATGAAAGAATTGAAAGCCGGTTTTGAAGAATTGGGGTTTAGCAATGTGGTCACTTATTTGAATAGCGGCAATGTGATTTTTTCCAGTGAAGAGGATGATCCACAAGCCCTTGCCGAAACGATTAAAGCAATGGTCAAACGCGACTTTTCCTTTGATATCGCTATTTATATCATTCGCCAATCAGAGCTGCAGGAACGCTTGACCCATATGCCCGACTGGTCAGGAACGGAAGATAATACCATCTATGACAACCTGATCTTTTTGATGCCTTCGCTGACCTACGAGGAGTTATCTGAAAAACTCGGGGCTCCGAATGCCGAGCTTGAACAGGTTTTCCCTTACAAAGACGTCGTCTTCTGGTCCTACCTCCGCAAAGACTATCAAAAAACCAATTGGTGGAAAAAAACAGCCAGCACCAGCGTCGGCAAACAGATTACGATTCGAACCATCAATACCGTACGGAAGATTGCGGAGCTGTGACGCCATTCTAAAAATATTCCCCTCTCAACTTATAAGAAAAACCGTCAGAAGGAGTCCCTCTGATGGTTTTTCTTTGACTATCGAATCGTCTTTTTCGCTTGATGGATTTCAATAAAAAGAGCCAGCAGAAACGTGAAGGTTACGATCCAAATTGAATATTTTTTTAAAACAAGACTGACAAAGGCTAGTAAACAAGCACCAATGACAAATGAGAGCACGACGATCGTATAGTTATGGGCATTGCGTCTTTGAAGCGACGTTTTATTCCGTGAGGTCAGATACAGATACCATTCATTTAGCATTTTCCGATAATTGCCTGAGGTCATCATGATCGTATAAGGATTTCCTTCGATTTGCGTTCCAGTAAACGTCAGCATCAGCAAGCCACTGCCAAAAGCAAGCAGACCAATTTTAAAAAGGTGCAAGTTTTGAGACAACAATGGAATGATCAAGCTCGATAAAATAACAGGTAGCATGGTGTAACTGCGCCAATAATGACTGAAATTGCTGCGCTTTAGAAGAATACCTAATAAAAATCCTACCGTAAACAAAACGATCGATACGATCTTAGGCAGCATTTGCTGCCAATTATATTGGGATAAATTCGAAGCCATCAAAATAATGTTCCCCGTCTGGGTAGCAACTAATCCATGAAAGTAATTGTGAGAATAGACATCTAATGCCCCGCCTGAAAAAGCCATTAAAATCGCAAACAGACGACTGTTATTCGAGACAGAGACAACTTTATAAAATTTTTTTTGCATAGTAGGTTCCTCAATCGCTTGATAATTTTGATAATATCGTTCATTTTAGACACTTTTCTTCTATCAACACATTCAAAAATCATTGATCTTTGAATGAAGTTTTTTCAATTGTAAGTATAACAGAATGAACATCTCCTCTTACTTTAATGCAAAGAAAATAAATAGCAAGTAAAGAAGCCCAACAAAGCAAACTTCGTTGAGCTTTCCATACCCGAGATTCGAAAAGAAACCTTTCGCTATCTTTTCATCCAGAAACCAATAGTTCAAACGTACCTGATTCTTATATGCTACTGTTTTGCATGGCGGGCAGGTCATCCTTATTTAGTTTATTTAGATAAGGAATCATCATTAAGACACCCGCAACAAACGCGATACCTTCTGTAATCGCCATTGACCAAATCAATCCGTCCAATCCATAGAAATGATGCAGCACTAAAACGATTGGAATAAAGAATGTTCCTTGAATCGTGGACATCACTCCGGTCTGAGCACCTAGTCCAGATGCCTGGAAGATGCCCGTGAATAAACCAGAGAAACCATTAAAGATCGAAGAAATCAACTGTGCTCCCAAAATCGTTAAGCCAACTTGGATCACACGTGGATCACTTGTGAATAATCCCAACACAGGCACTCGCAACCAATACACAATCAAGGCAAAAAGGATGGAGATCCCACCTATCCACAAAGATACTTCTTTCAGTGCTTCTTTCACTCGTTTCGTGTTATGGGCAGAGAAACTGTAAGCAAATAACGGTATGACGCCCAAAAATAGACCCATTGTTAAAAATTCCGGTAATTGCGTGATTCGAACAGCGATACCAAAGCTAGCCACAACATTGTCCCCATACTCAGCAGAAAAATTGTTCAACAATAATGTGGTGACGATCATGAAAGCTGATTTAAACAGCTCGGATATCCCTATTTTATAAACTTCTAGCTGATCTTTGATTGAAAGTTTCACGTTCTTTAAAAAGCCCTTCAATGTCTCGCTTTTCGTTTCTAGGAACCAGACATAATACGTTGTTGAAGCGATGTTCGCAATCACTAGTGATAGCCCTGCACCGATCACATGTAGGTTAAAGACGAGAATCAATAATGCATCAAGTAGGATACTCACTGCAACACTGACGAACATGCCATACATTGATTCTTTTGATGCCCCTTCTGAACGCACCAACTGTTCCAAAGCAAAATTTAAAATGAACGATGCTCCACCAACAAACAAAATCAGTGAATATTGTTTTGTATACAAAAATGTCTGCCCACCTGCTCCTAGTAAATGAATAAATGGATCCATGAAAATTACTGCGACAATCCCTATGATTACACCGAGCAGGATGCTCGAGTAAAACGCATAGCCGGCAACTTTCTTGCCCTTTTGAGTGTCTCCATTGCCTAGTAGTCGTGTGATATAGCTTCCTCCACCAACACCCAGCATGTTCCCAACGGCCATCAACAGAATCGTAATGGGCATCGCCAAGGTAATCGCCGACATCATATTGGTATCATGGATCAATCCAATAAAATAGGCATTAATCAAATTATAGATCGTCGTGGTTGAAATACCAACCATCATCGGTATCGATAAATAGGCAATTGCCTTTCGCACCGGACTTTCGCTTAAGTAGTAAATATTGGATTCATTCATTGTGACTTCTTCCATGATGATTCCTCCTTCTATTAGATAGTTAACTGTTAGAATTCTAACTTTAAGGCAATAAGCAGTGATTGACTGCTTATTGCTCATAGACTTTGATCGATTTTTCTTAACAAACGAGTCAGTTCTTCGACTTCTTCTGCATTCAGTGCTTGGACCAGTTCTTTTTCTGCCGCATAAAAAGCTTCATTGGTTTGATCAATCAACGCTTTTCCTTTAGGTAAAACGTATATATTTTTTTGCCGCTCATTATTTTTTGGGATGCGGCGTTCGATATACCCTTTTTTTTCTAACCCTTGAAGCATACTTGTGATACTGGCATCACGACGTTGAAACACTTGGGCCAAATCCTTCTGAATCAATCCCTTGTCTTCATTTTGTGCGATATACGCAATCATTCTTCCTTGCTGCTGACTGATATCCAGGTCTTTTATACGCAGTTCCATCGATTCCCGTGACTTATTCATAATGGAACGCATCAAATTCGAAACGATCAGTTCCTCCAAAACGACTCCCCCTTCGCCAAATGTTAGATATCTAACTATTCGAAAAGAATATACACCGGTTAAAAAGGAAAGTCAATAAAAAGATTCGCTACCTAATAATTAGATCTCTAATTATTTTCAAATCCAATAATGGTAGTAAGGCTCAGGGAGTTCCACACTGTGGAAAAGTTACTCACAAAAGCAGACAACAAGGGACTTTTTATTGCCTTTGTAGTAAACGTGTATAAAAGAGTCTCTGGGTTCATCGATTTTTTCCCCTCATGGTATCAAAGCCAATTAGAAAAGTAGGCTTTATTTTCCGCTCTTGCTAGCGAAAAAAAGAAAGCTTATCCAGAAATCATTTTCTGAATAAGCTTAAACTGATTTATCGATCTAATTAAAAAAATTTTCGTCAACTAAGATCGGCTTCAATACTGTAGTAGGTATTATGAACTCTTGTGTCCCCATGTATCCAGCCGAAACTTCATATTTATCAAACGAAATAACTAGTTCATGATTTTCATTAATATAAAAATTCGGATCATTCTCCAACCAATTTGTATCATTATAGTCTAAAACCCAATATTTGATATCGCTATTTACTCTCATCCGCTCTTTCATTTGGTGCTCAATTTCCTGAGCCAGCACCTCTAAATAGTTTTCCGTTTTAAATAACATCTTTAATGATAATAAGACCTCGTTCTTTTTATCGAATGTATCAAATCGATGTTCGACATTGGTGCTCCCCACTGTCTCTTCAAATGTACGGTCGATTACTAAAAATCGATTATCATTGACTTTCACATCATAGGTACCACTGACATACATTTGTTTTTCGTCCACCTTATTTATTACGTCTATATAACTTTGATATGCTCGTTGTCCTTCACGGAGATATTTTTCATTTAATTGCGAATACACTTGATTTTCTTCTGTTATCTTAGGCACATCAATAGTGATTTCTGCCTCCTCTTGACTGAACAGAAGCGTTTCCCCAGTTATAATTGATACCAAATCCCCCAAAATAGGTATTTCTGATGCAAAACCTCTAAAGGTAGTATTTTGAAGCATAATCAAAAAACTAAAAACCACCAAGATCACGCTTTCGACGCCTCTTCTAAGTACTTTTCGCTTCTTTTCTTCGTATACCTTTGCCTTTTCTATTTGAAAACGCGCAACTATTTCACGCTTTAATTGTTCTTGGTTTTCTCCATCAAACGTGTGCTGTTTCATTTCGCTCATTCTCCTTTTCATATCTTGTTTTTTAATTTAAAAGATGCTTAAATTGAACAAGAGAACGGTACATCTTCGTTTTCACCGTATTCTCATTTAAATTAAGTATTTGAGCAATTTCTTGCAAGGTAAATCCATCAAAATATTTTAAAATGATGATATCTCTTTCCGGACTAGGCGTTCTCTCTAGAATTTCCTTTAGTTCAAGAAATTCACTTTGATCGAAACGAAAATGTCTTAGTTCTATAGTTTCTTCAAAGGCTAACCCAAATGGTCTTAGTCTCTTCACTCGCCATTGATCAATCGCGGTTCTTACTAAAATTTTATAGAACCATGCTTGAAAATTATCAATTTCTACTGTTTTTCTAAAGCTTTTTAACGCCTTTTGAAAGCTATCCTGCAGGACATCTAAAGCATCTTCATGATCATAAACATAACTGTAGGCAATTCGATACATTTGATCATATTTACCTTCTATCAGTTCTTCTAGTAGATGCTCATAATAGCGCACTTTTTTTATTTGACTTCTATTCTTAAAAATAAAGATCACTCCTTCAACAACTCTCCAAGGGACTAGAAAAGACTGCTATTTAATTTCTCTTTGGTCAGCTAAACCAAAATACTGATTTAGTGGTTTTTGTCCATAAGAGAGCAATTCGCTTATAGTCACAAACTCATAGCCTCTTTTTCTTAGTTGACTTACCATTTCTGGAATGGATTCTACGGAACGTTCATGGATATCATGAATCAAAATGATTGATCCATTTTCTACAGTATCAATTACCTTATTTACAATCAAATCTTTATTTTTGACTTGCCAATCTTCAGAGTCTACATTCCATTGAATAATAGGCAATCCGATGGTTTTGGCAACGGCGCCGTTTACTGCTCCGTAAGGTGGTCGAAAGAGTTTTGGCAATACCCCTGTAGCATGAAATATTGCCTTATCAGTCTTCAGTACTTCTTCTTTGACTTTATCCAGAGTTACTTGAGTTAAGTCTGGGTGAGTGTATGAATGACTGCCAATTTCATGCCCCTCTCCCACTATTTTTTTCGCGACCTCTGGGTTCTTATCAACCATCTGACCTAAAACAAAAAAAGTCGCTTTGATCTTTTCTTTTTTTAACTCTCCTAGTAATTTTTTCGTAGACGTATCGTTAGGTCCATCATCAAAGGTGAGCGCGACATAGTTTCTTTTTTGGTCTAAGGATTTTTTTGGCAGATTATTATCAGAAACGATCGCTGGATCAATAAAAGACAGAATTTTTTCAATGTCGACATTCATCTTTGTCACCCCTAAGACCTCTTTATCAAAAGCGATTTGTATTGAGTGAGGGAGAATGGTTATCTTACTATCCTTGCTTAAAAAGTCATTTGTTAACACTTGATCTAATTCTTCTTCATCAATTGTCGATTTTAATTTAGTTCGAGTACTAAGTAGCTGTTCTTGTACAATTCTGTTTATCGCAAGCAAGTCTGATTCATCGTTGACAATATCTTTTAATCGAGGCTCATTTCGATTTTTGGATAAGAGTATTTCAGATAATTCTTTTAATTCACCTAAATATTTCAAAGACTTTGTTTTATCATCCCAAATATATTCCTTTGTTACTAATTGTCGATTAATAAGGGCATCATTCACCTTTTCCTCATTGACATAGGAAAGCACCATTGACCGAGAATCCTTCAATTGTTTCGAAGCAACCTGAGTTTGAGCTTCCAATTGTTTTATAATATTTTTATTTTCAGTCGCAGAATAGTACAGGTAATATTTATTGTATTGATTATCGCCACTCTTTGATTCTTCAATCTGAGTGATATCACGATCAAAAAATTCAGTTTTAATTGTTTTTTCGACTTGCGTTTCAAAATTTGTTTCTTCTTCTCCATACACTTGACTCATTAGATACTTATACGTGACACCCACTACTAACGTAAGAATCAGTGCACAGAATATAGCTATTAACAATAATTTTTTTCTCATAGTATTTCCTCTCTTTCGTTGTTCTATAGGGTATGACGAAAGAACAGGTCAAATAGTTTCATTTATTAGCAAGTTTTTATCAATCGTGAACTTTCTTAATCGTGATTCCTTTATCTCCATAATGTTGCTGTCTAAATTCATTAGCGAAAAATAGAAACTTCCAAATTATTCGTTTTTTCCTATCTTTTCCTTTAAGGTTTAGCTTTGACATCAGACCTTTGCATTTTCCCTTAACTATGTCATTAGACAATAGCGTTAGTTCTTAATCTTAATACTTGCGGAAAACAAAAAAAGGCTTCAAAAAATTTTTTTTCGAAGCCTTTTTTAAGATAATTTTTATTTATGCAAAACCTATGACACATTGAATACGATAGAATTCTTCTTTTCTACACTTAGATCATAACCACAGATTTCTTTGAAATACGTCTTGTAATCATTCTCAGTAATTCTAATAATCTCATCTGCTGAGAAATCGTCGAATCGAGATAATTCTGAAACTAGATTCATCTTTGCATCAAGTCCTAGAATTTTTGGGAGCACTTCCCAGAAATTATCTTTTGAAATCGATTCAATCAGCTGACCGAATTCAGTTAGGTGTTTTTCGCAATATACTTCCAATTTTTCACGTTCAATACCTTTTTTTATTTTCTTAAAATTGAAGTAGTAAGAAAAGGTTTCGTAGTTGTTTCCACCGTCCATTCATTTGCCCCTCTTTCTATGTATTTTTCCTAAAATTTTATTTGTATCAGCTAAACGCTATTATCTTGCCTTCCTTTTTATAACAATTAAATAAAACTGCCCTATCAGCTCCATCGAGGTGTTCTGATAGGGCATAAGTAATTATAGAATACTCTGCCTACTCATTTATTTGTTCACTAATTATAGTAATCAGTCGTTCCATAAATGTGTCTGCTTTTACTCAATAGTAATAAGATAGAAAATACTATGAGTGCATACCCCAGGATGATCAAACTGCTTGTGTTTGAAGAACCTGTTTGCGGTAATTTCCCTTGTCCGATTTGAGAAGTATCTGCGACGATCGTTTTCTTATTGTCATCGTCTGCTTCTTCCTCTTCCTTCGCTGTTTCACCAATTCGACCAGTCACAGTGACCTGCCCTGTTGTCGCCTCTGCGACAACGGTTTCTGATAGCTCCCAGACAGTCAGAGCCAGTAATGCAGCGATGAAAAAAATGATTCTTTTTCGTTTTTTCATACGATAGATCCCTTCTTTACTGGGATTTCAGTTTTTAGTCTTCCTCTACATCCGACGCAAAACTCAAGACCAATTTGAAACTTGGGTTTGATTCTTCTGATGCATTGGCAGGTGTTGCTTCACCAGTGAACGCAAACGTCCCTTCATTCGTTCCTTGGTTGCCTTCAAGGGTAAACAATTCTGTTTCTGTTACAGTTGGTGTGCCGTTTTCAAACAACTCAATCCCGTTTACGTTTAACAAGTCTACTTCAGACATATTCAATGGTGTATCAACACCTGCAACAGAAGCGATCACACCAACTGCTGAGTTATTTGTCACTGTGTACGTAGGCGAAACGATCTCTGTATGACTTGACGCTTCAGTCGTATAGAACAAAGCAGTCGTTGGAATCGTTACATTGATCCATTGGTTCAAGTCATCGGGATTTGGTCCAGGTGTTGTATTATCGAATTCACCGATGATCCCGTTTACTTGGACATCTCCTGACGTATCGCCTTCACGTCCATCAATAGTTTGTGTCGCAAAAGCGGTGGTGCCGCTTGCGATTACTCCTGCGATCGTTGCTGTACTTAGAATAGCTGCTACAAATTTTTTCATTTTTATTTCCTCACTTTTCCTTTTTTTAATTCTTAACGATAATCGTTAATTCAGCTTCAGTGACCCCTTGTTTTTCTTTGCTTTCAGGGTCGTAAATATTGATGGTGGCTTTGGCAGGATACTCGCCTTTTGCCAATGGTGTCGCTAAGGCGACATTTTCAACAAATTGATTTGGATAGATCGCACCGGAAGAATAGATGACTTCCCCGCTCGACAGTAAAGAGATATCCACGGCGATTGGGTACACATTGGTGCCTGGATTAACGATTTCGATGGATCCCGTGCTTTGACCATCTTCAAAAATGGCTTCTGGATTGATTTGCAGGGTGAAATAATTCGCATCTGCAATTTCCTGCGCCCGTTCAGATAATCGCTGATCGGTGGCATCGCCAGATTCAGGCAAAAGGTCTGCACTGATCAACGGAACCGCTTCTTTTGATTGATAGAAATAGTACCCGAGTCCACCGGCAAGTACGGCCAATAGCAACAACCACCAGAGCCATTTCCGTCGTTTTTTATTTTCGGTTTGATTCGTTTGCTCCAATGGATTCACCTCCTTCACATTTGGTACGATCTTTTTTTCTTAGTCTCGTGGAACAAAGCGTAAGACGATGCGATAATTCGGTACAAGTAAGTCTTCATAATACCCGCCTTGATCGGCTTCTGAATCAACGACCCACTGGGGATAGTCCCCATAGAAATCCCCCGTTAAGGAAATCGGCACGCGGCTTCTTTCTTCTAAGCGAACCAAGTGTTGTTCTTCCATCGCTTCATAGAGTTGAATCTGGGTTTCTTCCGTTTTTAGGTTCAGTCGCAACAGCGGGGTTGAGATATCGTCATAAGTAAGGGTTGGGTCTTCCTCTTCGCTTTCACTTTCAGCGTAATCGAGGGGATCTTCTCCCTCTTCTAACAAGACGATTCCGGCACTATCATCGATCGCCAATTGATTGATATAGGTATCCACAGCAAGTGGCGATTGATTGCGGATCTCATACGCTTGGCTTTCAAAATTACGATTCGATTCCGCCGGATTGTACAAGGATTCAAAGACCATTTTGGTCGGGATCGTTACTCGCATATGCTCCAGTTTCGATGTCACATCGATACCGATAGTCATCTGGTAGGCTTTATTCCCCACCTCAAGAACAGCGAAGTAGCTGCCGTCTTCGTCCACTTCTCGTGTAAGATCCGTTTCTACGATGCGAAAGTCATCCGTCATATCCGCTTCCGTCAATACATTTGCGGCTTGCGCGCGACTTTCTTGAAGGATCAAAGCATCTAATTCTTCTTGCGTGCTTAATTCATTAATTTTGAAACGGTCTAAAGTGAAGTTATTCGCTCGATAATTAATTCCTTTTATGACTGTTTGTTCTTCCGTTCTATCACCGGTCGTTTCAACAGAAGGTTTCGAAACTGTAATCGTTACCTTTGTCTCGGTCTCAAGACGTTCATTCCCTATCAAATCAATTTGGAACTGTCGGACTTGTTGATTTGACTCTTGATAATCGCCCCAAACAATTCGAGGATCATCTTTTTCAAGAACTACCTTATCTCCAGACGTCGTTTGGTAACTAATAGTCAACTCATCTACGGACTCTGTTGCATATCCAGTAATAGTTTGGGACTGATCGCTTACTCGATCAATGCTTGCGACAAGCTGTTCTGGAGCTACTCGCTCCCAGATATAGGTTCCTGGGGAACTACCATCATAGTTAGCCATAAACTCAGTTGAGTTTTCAAAAGTTATAACCGAACCATCACCCGACAAATTTTCTTCTAGCGTCCAGCGTCCAGTATATTGTTCAGTACTTGGGATTGCTGGTAAGTTTGCAGCAGCAGAAAAAATAGATTGTTCTCCTAATGTTATTCTATTTAATGTGTTAGTATTACCAAACATACTCTGCATATTAGTTACCTGAGAAGTATTCCAGTTGCTGACGTCAATTTCTTCTAAGTCACTTGCATTGGTAAACATGAATGCCATGTCTGTTACTTGTGACGTGTCCCAATTGCTAACATCTATCTTCTTTAAAGCATTCGCATTTTGAAACATCGTTCGCATATTAGTTACCTGAGAAGTATCCCAGTTGCTGACGTCAATTTCTTCTAAGTCACTCGCCTGGGCAAACATGAATGCCATGTCTGTTACTTGTGACGTGTCCCAATTGCTAACATCTATCTTCTTTAAAGCATTCGCATTTTGAAACATCGTTCGCATATTAGTTACCTGAGAAGTATCCCAGTTGCTTACATCTATTTCCTCTAAATTTACATTGTTAAACATAGTTTGTGTAGACAGTAAACTAGAGGTGTTCCAGTTGCTGACGTCAATTTCTTCTAAGTCACTCGCCTGGGTAAACATGAATGCCATGTCTGTTACTTGTGAAGTGTCCCAATTGCTAACATCTATCTTCTTTAAAGCATTCGCATTTTGAAACATCGCTCGCATATTAGTTACCTGAGAAGTATCCCAACTACTAACATCTAGTATATTCAATGCACGGACCTGACTAAACATGAATCTCATGTCTGTTACTTGAGAAACATCAAACTTATCAGCATTTTCGATAGATTCCAATTCTGCTAGTCCATCAAATAAGAAGGAAGAATTTCTTGGTAAAGTAACACAATCATTGACTAAGATTTTCTTGACCGATGGATAAGTTTTCCAAGGAGCAGTTGCAACTGCTCCAGCTTCTCCACCATACAAGATGATCGTTTCTGAGATACCATCATATAGCCATGGAACGGATCCCCACATTTCAAATATTTCCCATGTATACGTACCTGGAAAACGGCCATCATAACTTGTCATGAATTCACTTGAACTGGCATACCTGATCCCAAGATTTTCTGTACCTGGTTCCAACTTCCACCCACCGGTATAACCGTCTGTTTGTTGAATCGCTGGAAGCTGAGTGTCAGCTGAAAACAAGCTGTTTTCTCCGAGTGTCAATGATTTTAAATTAGTATTATTAAATATCTGACTCATATTTGTAACACTGGAAGTGTCCCATGAACTAAGATTCAATCGTGTGAGAGATCGGGTTAAATTAAACATTCGGCTCATATTCGTAACTTTTGATGTGTTCCATGTTCCTAAATCTAAAGTAGTAAGACTATTGGCTTGAAGAAACATGTCACTCATATCCGTGACATTTGATGTGTCCCATGCTCTTAAATCTAAGGTGGTAAGACTTTGAGCATTCATAAACATTTGACTCATATCCGTGACACTTGATGTATCCCACGATGCAAGGTCTAACCTAGTAAAAGCTGCGGGTGTGGCCGCCAGATTCCCAAACATAAGTCTCATATTAGTCACATTTGACGTGTCCCAATTACTAACATCTATTTCCCTTAACCGCCATGTAACTTGAAACATACTCTCCATATTAGTGACGTTAGAAACATCTAGTTTGTCTGCATTCTCTATGACTTCTAAAAGTTGTAATTCCCTAAACATCCCCGACGAGTTACTAGGTAAAATCACTTGATCTTCAAAAATTATTTTGCGAATGTGACGATACTGCCACCATGGCGACTCTCTTGCCGCCCCTGCTGTTCCGCCACCTACTATGATTGTTCCTTCTCCTTCGTAATAAGACCAAGGTACAGTCCCCCATAACCCTTGATCTGTAGGTATCCCTCTGACTAAAATCGAGTCTGTAACTTTACTATCTCTTTTTTCTTGTGCCACTGCCACAGACTCTATTTCTTGTTTTAGTTCATTGTCATGTGAATTTTCTGATATATTGCTATCTACTACTTTTGATGTCTCACTCTCAAATAGTGTATCATCTGAATATTCGTCACTATCTGATTCATTTATTTCTTCTCTTGATGATTTGGATTGAGCAATTTCGTCTTCTTGACGAACATGAACCTCGGCAAAAACAATAATAGGATGAAAAACTTGAACAACCAAAAAACATAATACAGTCAATAATCTTTTCTTCACCTGACCACCTCCTAACATATAAATATAAGGTCATTTAACCAAGTGATCTATATATTCAAATCACTTTCACCTCGTTTTTCGTACTAATGTGATTCAATATTTAAAAATTTCAGAACATTTAACGAGAAAGGTCTGTACACTTAATAAGTGGAATACTTTATGGATGAAAAACACCAAAAACAACCTTCCTAAACCAATAAAGAGATATCTACTTCTTAATTAGTCTCAAATTTCTTCGATTTTTAGATTAGAACAAAAATAGACATTCGATCCGATCGAATGTCATGGAAAAGTTATTAGATTAGGTTTTCTATTTTAGAGAATAAACAACAAATGTTTATTCTAAAAAACGAAGGTTTTTGATACATTTGTCTGTAAGTTTGTATGCATACCTATCTCTTACATGATAAAGGTTACATGATTTTTAGATAAAATGGGAATCAACATTTTCATATTCGGATGAAATAAATGAAAAAAAACACTCGTTAATACTTTTAACGAGTGTACGGGGATTAGAGAAATGGTTTTCGATACGGATCAATTTTTCTTTCCAGATTCCGCCAGTCATGCTCATCTGGGACAGCTTTCAATAACAAGTAATCTGTTTCAATAATATAGTCTAAGAGGTACCGATTATAGTTTGTGACAATCAAATCAATATGATCGGCATTTAATATTTCTTGTGTCAGATGTTGCAATGGCAAAAAGGTCAACGTGTGCTTTGTCCCAAACTGTTGCATTGCACGAGTTCGAATCTGTTGGCAGATGAAGTGATCACCTTCTAGAAGAAAATAAATTCTTTTTGTCGGTGAATAAAAATCAAAAATCAAATCACTGTAGATCGTTAAACTCACACAAATATCTTCAAGATATGGCGCAGCCAAAAAGTCTTTTCTTTGATGCTTCTTTAAAAATCGTAAATTCCGTTGATAGTTTTCATTGTCAGAACGCATGAGAGATTCTTTGATGTCCTGTGCCTCTTTGTTCAATGCAGGAGCTAACGCATAGTTCACTTTTCTAGACAAAAAGAAGGATTGCAAGAAAATTTTTATCTTGGCATAGCTCTCATTTGTGAGCTCAAACTCTTGTAAGTAAGCCTCCGTAAGTTTGGCAATTTCTGATCCTTGATGAAACTGCTGGTAGAACTTTTCCTCCGATGCTTCTCGATCTAAGGTACGTTTACAAATAGTAACTAAATAAATCCATGCAAATTCTTCCTTCGCTAGTTCTACGCCGTAAAGCTTGTTGATTCCGTCTTTTAAAGAATACAGGAGGGAGAAGCTATTTCCTTTGTAGGCTAATTCAATCAAGTATTTCGGGACTGTTATCGGAAAACCAAGGCTCGCCCGTTTGATTGCAATAAAAAAAGTATAGTAAAAAGCAGCTGGTGTTGTTCCAGAGCCAATATCATATTGTCCTAGTTTGTTGTTTAACTGGGTTAAGACCAACTCATGCAATGCGGGGTCGGGAACAAGGGTATGGGCAGTATCAATCCCTTCGTAATAAAAGTCTTTGAAGAATTTCCGTAAATCCGCTTCGCTCCCTTCAATTGTCAATGGATTCGACACCCATTTTAACCGATAACTGCTCAATATTTTGTTCGATTGACCCAACAACCGTCGAAACGTGCTCTCAGAAAAATGATAATGATGGGCCAACTCGTCAATATCCATCAATTCCCCTTGAAAAATATGACCGATGATTTCAAATAAGCACTCATTTTCTAGCAAATCTTGTTTCTTTTCTTGGTACACGGAAGGTTTTTTCTCTTCAAAAAGAAAGCCACTATTCCCCGAAGTTAGGGTGATACAATCACCAAAATAGTCTTTCACATACTTGAGATCATTTGCAATTGTGCGTTGTGTGACTTGCATCTTTTCTGCCATTTCACCAATTGTAAATAAACGATCTCGCTCCATCACACTCAAAACTCGAAATAAGCGCTTAGTTGTGCGATTACTGATAAATGCTAACTGTAAGTCTCTCATATTCTCCGCCTCATATCTCACTACGTCTTTTGTCTAGATGTTACATACATAACACAACAACAAAAAATGAGCAAGACACGGCTCTTAATCACTTCATAAAAAAATAAGTTGCTTCTATACACAAAAAAGGATCAAATGCTCTTATGCTTTTCCATTATTATCTATTTGCTTACAGAACATTCTAATCTCCTTGGCGATGGTGGAGAAAAGGAATGTTCTCGAGCTTCTTTCATTGCAAAAATCTCCTTTAAATGGTTTAATGGTTTAAACTTTTAAACGATAATGGAGAGACAATTATGATAGATTATGCCAATCTGCAACAAGATTTTTCTGAATTAAGTGATTTTTTAATCGCGCTAGGTGACAAAAAAAGACAAGCTATCATCATTCGGTTGCTAGAAGTGGAAAATTGTGCTGGCTTACAGGTCACTTCCTTATTAGAGGCCACCAATTTATCTAGACCCGCCATTTCACATCATTTGAAAATCTTGAAAGAAGCCAAAATCGTGAATTTCAGGCAAGAAGGAACAAAAAATTATTACTATCTCGATCATGAGCAAACAGAAATAAAAAAACTCCAATCCTTTTTAACGAAAGTCCTTCACATTATGAACGAGAGGGACCATTTATGAAGAAAGTATTAGTTGTTGAAACAAACATTCAAAAATATGCTGGCACGAACGAGGCTACCGGACTTTGGTTAGGAGAAAGTGCCGAGTTTCTAGATGAAGTCTATCAACAAGGGATTGATGTTGATTTCGTAAGTCCATTAGGAGGCTTTGTTCCTCTAGATCCAAGAAGCATGAAATATATAGATCAAGCCATTATGAACATTTATCTGGAAGAAAATTTCATTCAGAACGGCTTGATTCACACGAAAAAACTCTCAGAGATAAATCCGAACGATTACCATGCGATTTATTTTACCGGAGGGCATGGTGTCATGTGGGATTTTCCTGATAATAAAGAGCTTCAAGAACTCGCTTTAGCTATTTATGAAAACAATGGGTATATTTTATCTGTTTGCCACGGAATCGCTGGTTTACTAAATATAAAAGATAGAGAAGGAAGCTTTTTGATTTCTGGAAAAAAAATCACAGGATTTACGAAAACCGAAGAATTTCTCGCCGGGAAAATGAACAAAGTTCCTTTCTTTAATCAAACCGCCGCAGAAGAAAGAAACGCTCAATTCAAAAAAAGACGCTTTTATAAAGCATTTGCCTTAAAAGATGGGCGGATCATCACTGGCCAAAATCCTTTTTCTGTACGTGCTGTAGCAAAACTATATCTTGAGGAGGTACAGTCATGCAAACAATTTTAGGAAGCAATGGACAAATCGGCTATGAACTAGCAAAAGAACTATACAAAAATTACACAAATGAGCTTCGGCTAGTTAGCCGGAAGCCTCAAAAAATCAATCCTACAGATCAGATCGTTTCCGCAGATTTGATGGACTTTTCGCAAACGAAAAAAGCGATTGAACATAGTGAGATTGTTTACTTCACTGTTGGGTTACCGATGGATGCAGAGCTGTGGGAAACCAATTTTATGAAAATCACAGAAAATGTCATCCGCGCTTGCCAAGAAGCACAGAGCAAACTGGTTTTTTTTGATAATACTTATATGTATCCAAAGGATCGTACACCCCAAAAGGAAGACACGCCATTTTTTCCAGCAGGCAGGAAGTCCCTCGTGCGCTCTAAAATGGCTCAATTGGTTTTATCCGAGATGGAAAGTGGCCGTTTAGATGCGGTGATTTGTCGAGCCCCAGAGTTTTACGGCCCAGGCAAGACCCAGAGCATTACCAATACACTCGTCTTAAACAATATAGTCCACAATGCTCCCGTCAAAATACCTGTCAATAAGGACACTTTACGCACACTTATATGGACACCTGATGCTAGCCGAGCAATGGCCCTTATCGGAAATACGCCTAGTGCCTATGGCCAAACTTGGCATTTGCCCTGTGATACACCTCATAGTTTCCAAGACATGATCGATCTCGCCGAAAAAATTGAGGGCAAACCATTGAAATACCGCGTCATTCCTTTGTGGCAATTTAAACTTGCTAAGCTATTCAGTAAAAACGCGCGCGAACTAAGTGAGTTATTACCTAGATACACGGTGGATAATCTTTTTGTCTCTGATAAATTCAAAAAGGCATTCCCTCATTTTAAGATCACAACGTTTGAAGAAGGCATTAGGCAGGTACTTGTTGAGAATAGGGCAGGATGACTGGGAATGTTCTTTCGCTGTGTATTCAACAAATAACCCCTCCGAGTCCAATGGAACTTAAGCAATCTGCGAGTGTCCATCAACGAAAAGAAGGCGAATCAAAATAAAGAAAGTCCTTGAAAAACACGCACAAGAAGACCACAAAGAACATTATTTAGTTCTTATTTAAAAAAAGCCAAATAGAAGCGAAGAAAACAAATTGTGCTTTCTTCGCTTTTTTTCAATACATTGATTCTTTACCTTCCTCATTGTCCATCTGTTTCTCAAACCGTTTAGAACGCTAGAACAAAATCATCGATTTTTCGTTGATAATAAGCAATTATCTTCGCATCGATCGCTAATTTTGCTTTGTCTTTCTCACTTAACTCCTTTAAATACCGAATAAAATAGCTTTTCAATACAGAGAATTCAAAATAAGAAAGCTTTACTTGTTTCGCTTGAATCAATAAAAAACCTCTATGAATCATCCCGCTATTTAAATAGGTTTCTAACAAATCATTTCCTGAGACGACATTCTCTTGCTCATCTTCAACCTCACCAAGATCCACTTGGCTTTTATCCAATCTAAAAACAGATGCAATGGCAGCACCTGCCCCTTATCCAATCACTTTTAGCTGTTTTACGATATAATCATTTTTCATCAAATAATGTGCGTCTTCTTTCGTTATATTTTTCTATAGTCTATTTGTACTTCGTGATACTAGTCAGTAATGCTGACAGGGTAAACTTTGAGAAGTTGGGTCGCGCTCTTTGAGATTCTGATCAGTGACGTCTAAAAAGCTCTCCTCGATGCTGTATAATTTACATTCCACTCTTTTAGATTCATAGCCTTTTTACCTTATCTTCTCTTTAAAATTAGAAAATAATGGAGTCTCACTTAAAGCAGAACCAATAATGAACCCACAAGTATTAGTGAAAATATCACCAAAATCAAAAATCCCTAAAGCAAAAACATATTGACTAATTTCTACAAGAAAAATAACCAAAATAAATAGGAGTAAATTTTTCTTGTTAAATTTAAATAAAAAACCACTAGGTATAAACATAACAATATTAAGCAATACCACAGCACTCAGTAAATCTTGAATGAACATAAGAGGATTCCATTCAATTCCTAGTATCCCAATATTTTTGAAAAAAAGTAAATAAATTAATAACAAATAATAAATAATATAAAATATGTATATTGCCCATTTTGGAAAAAAACCAGAAATAAAACTTTGAACAAATAAATACAAATAAAAAGTAATAAGCAATATCTGTATCAACGGAATAACAAAATCAACAGATCCACTAGTAGGGAAAAAACTCATCGAAAAAGGATACAAAAATTCCATAAAAAACCATCTGGATAAAAAAAAGAAACTATAATTATAAAAAAATGGATTAAAATTAATTTTAAGTTTTTCATGAATTCTCCAATATATTATCGTATACATGCAATCGTAATAATAGTATATCATGTTGGAGGATAAGTCATGGAGAAATATATGAAAAAGGTAGCATACTCATTGCTTGTGTTAAGCTTTCTAATTCCCGCTGTTGCACACGTAGCAACCGATATTACTTACAAAAGATATGGTATTTGGTCTTGGTCATCTGTAAGTGATTGGTCAGTAAGCTCAACAAAAAAATACAAAGCAACACATAAACAAACAAGAACAACTGCAACCTCGATTACATCAATGACAGTATATATTATTCGTGGGTTCTAGCACTGCAGCTTCGTCTAGTTTTAAAGGTTCAACAAGCGGTTCTTTTTCAGCTAACCTAGGCAAAGGAACATACTATTTAAGATTTGAAGCTCCCAAAGCATTAAAATTTGATATTAGTGGTAGCGTAACTCACTAAACAAAAAAACGAGCAAAGTTCTGCTCGTTTTTTTTGAGATTGCTCTAAAAGAGAACGCAATCATTCAATTTATTCGTAAAATTTTGGCGTTATAGTTTAGGTAACGGATGAATTAGACGTGATTTTTCAGTCCCAGATTTGATTTTGTACAATTCATCAGTCCTCGGGAACTAATTTTTACCTAATACGTTTCTTTTAAAGGGTCTATAAGACACAAAATTTTTGAACAACCCATTCCTCCCGGAAATGATTTCGTTGTTGTATGATTTCGCAGAGTACAATGGATTTAGGAAAAAAACCAACGAGGAGTTGCTAAGCAACCCTGTAGTTTGTCCCTTCATAAGTCTGTTAACCAGAGCACTCTGTTCCACTTACTAGCTGTTTCGCTCAGGTGCTCGACTCTCAAATAGAAATCAGAAGACATCTGCTCGCTCTTTTATTCCATATTCTATTAGGTGAAACGTGGCCATCCAGTCAGATTCTGGGAACCCCCACAGTATCAAGATGTTTGCTTCCTAATAGATAATAATCAATTGCTCATTTTGCCGGAAACCTCGGTTACTAATGACAGCGAGGGAACTTCATTAACCGATAGACCGGATGACAAAGAGCCAATATTAGACTCGTCACGTCGCCGTCTGTATTTTTTACAAACACTTATTTGACGACTTCTAATAAATATTTTTTTTAATCAGCTCACCGTTTTTCCACTGCATTTCAACTGTTTTATTCCCTTTGATTTTTAGTCCTTTGACAAAACCATCTTTCAGTTCATTTGGTAATGCAGGCAACCATTTAACGCGTCCATTGCGATCTTGAACAAACAGATTGGCAATCCCAGCGGCCACACCAAAGTTACCGTCAATCTGAAATGGTGGATGTTTGCTCCAAAGATTACTATAGGAAGCTTCCAAAATAGCATGCTGAATATGTTGATAGGCTTGTTGCGAATCTCCTAAAATAGCGAATAAATTGATTAACCAAGCGTTACTCCATCCGGTATGTCCCCCACCATTTTCTAAGCGCAGAGCAATTGACTTTCTCGTTGCATTTAACAGTTCATCTGTCTTATAAAGTTCACCAGGATATGCCCCATAAAGGTGAGAAACGTGGCGATGCCCGGGTTCTACTTCTTCAAATTCTTCTTGCCATTCCAAAATTTGACCTTTCGATCCAATTTTTACAGTTGCTAAATATGGTTGGATTCGCTTAATTCTATCCAACAAATCATCTTGGATACTTAGTGATTCACAAGTTCGCTGGAAGAAATCGAAGTTTTCATTGATTAAGCAGATATCCATTGTAGTTGACAGATGCAACGAGCATTTATTTCCAGCAGCATCGAAAAACAGGTTCTCTGGTGACGAAGATGGACAGCTATGATATGTTCCATCACTTTCTATTAATGTATTGACTAAGAACATCACAGACTTTCGCAATACTGGATAAACCACCTCTTTCAAGTAAGTCCTATCTCCCGTGTACTCATAGTGCCGGTACAAATCACTGGCTAGCCAAGCACCGCCCATTTGCCACATTGCCCAAGAAGCATCGCCTCTACCAGTCTGGGATTGATAAGGAGCCCCCACTGGATTGGTTGTAAACCAACGATCTGTATTATGATGACACACAGATCCTGCTACACCATAATGAACACAGGCTGTCTTTTTCCCTGCACTAGAGAGTTGTTCAATGAAGTTACTATAAGGCATAAAGCATTCGTGTAAATTACAAGTATCCGCTAACCAATAATTCATTTCTAAATTGATATTTGTTGTGAAATTGCAGGACCAAGGCGCTCGCAGCTGCCAACTCCAGATTCCTTGTAAATTACTCGGCAGACTCCCAGAGCGAGAAGAACTGATCAATAAGTAGCGTCCATATTGAAAATATAAAGCGATTAGTCCAGGATCTGATTTCCCTTCCTTTACCCTTGCAATACGTTCATTCAGCGGCAAATGGACTTGGTCTCCTAAAGACATCTCCACGCGATTGAATAGTTCTTGATAGTCTTTCCTGTGGCACTTTTCCGCTTCTACAAAGCTTGAAACCTTTCGTGACTCTTTTCTTCTAAAAAGAAATGATACATTTTGGGCGTTTTCGATGACGAGTCGATCGTTGTCAAACACCAGATTGCCATCCGTTTTCTCAATGATTAATTCATAGATATGTGTTTCTCCGCGTGTCCCTTGTACAAAGTCCCATTCATTGCTTATATATTTAGGGTTTACGTGTTCCGGACATTGAACCTGTATTTCAACACAGCTTTCATTCGCATGGTAGATAACCCTTGAGTGTAACTGTGACTCATACGCAATAATAATGGATTCTGCTTCCGGCGCAACGAATCTTCCCCACAAGGCTTGGTCAGGATAACTAGCAAAATACTCGCGCTGATAGACACCTTTCCTTCCTTGGTAGGTTATTTCTACTTTACTTCTACTTAAATCAAGACAACGACAATACTGTTCAATCGCTCCTTCTTGATCTGGTTGCGTAATGATCAGGTTTCCCAAGGGCAAATAGCTTTCGGTATAATTTCCTAAAAAAGCCGCTTCCACTTGTTGGCCCGCTTTTAGATAACGGCCTTCTAAAATAGCTTGTTGTATTTCTGATAAATACTTTGCAGCTTCTGGCCTATTTTTATCATATTCGTATCCCGACCAGAGTAATTCATCATTCAAGCCAATTTTTTCAGGAAAACTTCCAAAGATCATTCCCCCTAGACTACCATTTCCAATAGGTAACGTTTCCTCCCATTCCTGCGCTGGACTTGTAAAGAAAAAATTCATTTTGAGTACCTCCATCATAAAAAGACATATGGCTGTTCTTGAAAAGAGTATTGTATCCCTGATTAAACAATCAGGCATGGTCATATGCCCTCTTTAATTCAAGCTAATTCTAGTCATATTCCACGAGAGCGGCTTTGTGTTAATTGTAACTCTTCCTCCGTCAATCACTATCTGCTCCAACGAATCACGAGGGACAACTAACTCTTGATTTGGCCCATTTACCGCTTTTGGATCATAATCAGCCATTTCAGTAGCCTCAATGACACTAGCCAATCTCAAATCAGAATCAACTGTGAATGCAATTTCTTCACAACGATGCTTATTAACAGAGAAAATGACTAACTCATTTTTTTCATCGTTCAAAATAGCAATACTGTCAAGATAGGGCACATTCTTGAATTGGTTTGTATCATAAGTTGCTACATCAACTTTTGTCGTTAAGGCTTGGCCATGTCCATACAATGAAGCTTGTTGGTATGGATAGAAGATGGTCTGCTTCCAAGCGGTTCCATTTTTTTCGGTCATAATCGGTGCGATCACGTTTACCAATTGCGCTAAACAAGCAATCTTCACTCGGTCAGAATTCTTTAACAATGTAATGAGCATGCTGCCAACAAGCAAAGCATCTTCAAAATTGTAGATATCTTCCAAAATGTGCGGTGCTACCGTCCATGGTTTTTGCGCCGCCGTTTCTTCATTGGAGTGGTACCAGACGTTCCATTCATCAAAGGACAACATCATAGTCTTGTCGCTTCGTTTTTTTGCTTTCATCGTGTCACAAATGGCTATTACTGATTTGATAAAACGATCCATATCTTCTGACTTGGCCAAAAATTCAGCAAGGTTATCTGTTTTATTGTCGTAATATTGATGCAGTGATAAGTAATCGACATATTCATAGGTGTGATCCAGTACCGTTAATTCCCAATCCACGAATGTCGGTCGAGTACTGCTGGAACTGCCACACACCACTAGTTCAATTGAATCATCAACCCATTTCATTGCTTTTGCCGTTTCTTCTGCTATGCGACCATATTCTTCTGCAGTCTTATGTCCAATTTGCCAATCTCCGTCCATCTCATTCCCTAAGCACCAAGTCTTAATTGCAAAAGGGTTTGCATCTCCATTTTGCTTTCGAAGATCAGACCAATAGGTACCTCCCTCAAAATTGCAATATTCAACAAGATTACGTGCGGCATCAATGCCCCGCGTTCCCAAATTAACTGCCATATTCACTTCAGTCCCGCACTTCTGCGCCCAATGCATATACTCATGTATACCCACTTCATTTGTTTCAACACTTTGCCATGCTAAGTCCAATCGCTGAGGACGATTTTCTTTCGGTCCTATGCCATCCTCCCAACGATAGCCAGACAAAAAATTCCCTCCAGGATAGCGAACAATTGGAACAGACAACTCTTGTACAAGCTTTAGAACATCTTGGCGAAACCCATTTTCGTCACTCGTTTCATGATTTGGTTGATAAATTCCTTCATAAACGGCTCGCCCCATGTGCTCAATAAATGAACCATAAATTCGACGATCGATTCTCGAAATTTGTTGCGTCTGTGAAATTCGTGTACTAGCTTTCACTTAATCACACTCCTTTTATTCTTACCTCAAATTGATAATGATACTTTTGCAAATGTAGTTGGTATTTGTCTAATACATCAGGACCACAGCTTCTAGAACCAATCCCGTGCTGTTGATAATCGATGTACAAATAATAGCGGTCTGCTTTTTTTAATTCATGAAGATGTTGTGCAGAATCAATAGCCGCAACAGAATAAGGATGTACACTAAAATTAAAGGGATCGCTTCCTTGAAACTTGAGTGCTAATTGGTTGTCTGCCTTGAATGTCGCCCACTTCGTCTGGCAGTGATTACCACTTTCTTGTGGATACAAATATCGGAAACTCAGCTCATCTGTGGCCTGGGAAAATACATCAAAGTAACTCCCATTTTCGGTATCTGCATAGGTTTCTATGGGCCCCTTCCCAGACCAGCAAGTTTTATCAAACTGTTTATGCAGTTGCCAAACAAGTCCGATACGGGGAACTGTCAGCGGATAGTTATCTTTAGGCTCCCCAGATATTTCATAGATAACTCGACCATCCTTGAAAAAAGTAATCGTCGATGTTTGCTCAATATGCCAGAACTTCCCTGCTGGCCCGATTGCTTCCCTTAAAGATAGCTTCAATTTCTCAGAATCATTGGCGACAATGCTGCAGCTCATTACATTTGTTAGCATGCGATCAACACCATACTCCCGCCACGTTTCACTAGAAATAAAATCATTGTTTGTTGTCGGTCGCCAAAAAATACTTTCTGGCGAAGCTAGATAAATGTCTTGTTGTTCGTTCATAAACTGCCATTTGCCAGTGACTTTATCCACTCTCAAATAGTTTGTCCCATGTTGGAGCAGCAAAATTTTTGCATCATTCTGAATTTCATTAAAAATGAGTAAATCAGGTTCTGGCTCAGGTAGAGAGAATCCTTCAACTGGCATAGATGCGACAATATTAGCTAGTTTGCCATGAAGTGCTTTTTGATCATCGAAAATCAACACTTTTAAAAGGTTACCCTTTTCTGTATTCAACAACTCCCTAGGCAACGCAATTTCGACGTCTTTTTCGTGGGGCAAATTGACGGTCACTATCTTTCTTGCTAACACTTCTTGCTCTCGTTTCATTTCAAGACAACACTTCATACCTAGCAGGTCTTTGAATTGATTGCGATTACGTAGGATTATTTTTCCGACTTCATACGAGGAAAAATCAATGGTGATTGGTTCTTGTTGTCGCTGAATATCGAAATAACTAGGTGATGGTTGCAAATCAGGTGTCATTAACCCATCCAGAACAAAATTGTAGTCGTTAGGAATATCACCGAAGTCGCCGCCGTATAAATAGGTTGGTTGTCCCTCTCGCTTTGCTTTGATTCCTTGATCTTTCCATTCCCATAAAAAGCCCCCTTGTAATTGCGGTTCCTTATAAAACATTTCCCAGTACTCTTTTAACGAACCGGGACCATTCCCCATCGCATGTCCATATTCACAGAGGATGTAGGGTTTGATAACTTTCGGATTATCGACGACCTCTTGTAATTCCCGCATCGTCGCATACATTCTAGAATTAAAATCGGCTTGTTGAACATCTTTAACGTAGCGTCCATCCGTTTCTGAGAGACAATCGCGGGACTCTCCTTCATGGTGAATCAAACGAGTAGGATCTTTTTCGCGGCACCAACGAATCATGGCTTCATGATTAGTCCCATTTCCAGACTCATTTCCTACCGACCAGATAATGATTGAAGTATAGTTCTTGTCGCGTTCGACCATTTGTTTCATGCGATCAAGATACGCTTCTTTCCATTCTTGACTGCTACTCAAGAAATTTTGATCACCGGTACTTCCTATGCCATGACATTCTAAATCCGCTTCATCCATCACGTATAATCCATAGCGATCACACAACTGATAAAATTCAGGGCTATGAGGATAATGAGCAGCTCGAATGGCATTGAAATGCGCTTGTTTTATCAACTGGATTTCTTCTTCTAAAAAACCTTTTGGCAAAGCTCGCCCCTTCGTCTCATGAAACTCATGATGATTGACTCCTTTAAAGAGAATTGGTTTGCCATTAATACAAATTTTATTTTCCAAAAGAGCAACTTCTCTGAAGCCAATTTCCTGACAAATTTCCTCTTCTGAAGTGACCAAGCGCAACCGATACAGTTCTGGCGTTTCAGCAGTCCATTTTTTTGGTGAAACGACTGGAAAAGCAAAACAATGATTATCTTTATCTATCACGATCTTTTTTTGAAAGACAATGGCTTCTTTTTCTAAAAAGACTTCGCAAGCGAGCTGATTCCCATGAATTTTTGGAAAATCAATCGCCAAAATGCCGTTCTCATAATTGCTATCAAAAGATGTTTGAATTTGGAAATCCCAAATACATTCTTTGGGGCGACTAAGTAACGCTACCTCACGAAAGATACCACTTAACCACCACATATCTTGATCTTCAATATAAGAACTATCGGACCATTGGAAAACCTCGATGACGAGTTGATTCTCACCCTCTTGGATATAAGCGGTTACATCAAATTCAGTTGGATTACGGCTGCCCTTACTAAATCCTATATACTTCCCATTCAGATACAAAGCAAAGCAATTATCTACACCTTCAAACCTAAGAAACTGCTGCATTTTTCGAGGGTCATAGCTAAAATCACAGCGATAAACCCCTACCGGAATCTCAGAAAATGTATAGGGTGGATTGATTGGGAATGGATATTGGATATTTGTATAGTGCGGTTTCCCATACCCTTCCATTTGCCAATTGCTAGGTACAGGAATCAGGTTACTATTTTGCCAAAATTCATCAGAAAAAAATTGCTCCTTTTCAATATCTAGATGAGATGGAAAATATCGAAATCGCCAAAAACCATTCAATGACAAAACTCGCGAAGAATTGTCATGATCATCCGTTGGAGCATAGGGAAGATAATAACTTCGCGAGCTTTCTCTATTTTCATGAATGCGCTTGGGATCTGACAAATAGTTTGTCGTAAACATTCGCTTTCCTCGCTTTCATTCATAATTAGTCTTTCATCCCAGTTGTCGCACCAGAATCTAAGATATAACGTTGGAACACGATAAACACTAATACTAATGGAATAATTGAAATCACTGAGGCAGCAATTAACACGGTCCAGTTCACATTTTCTGCCCCCACCAAGCTCCTGATGGCTACCTGGAAAGTGTATTTCTTGGGGTCGTTCAAAACTATCAACGGCCAAATGTAATCATTCCACCGCCATTGGAAAGAAAAGATGCTCAGCGTCATAATGATTGGTTTGGCAATGGGTAACATGATTTTCATAAATATTGTGCCATCTGAAGCTCCATCGATTCGCGCGGACTCGATTAAGTCATCCGGAATAGAGACAAAGAAGGTTCTGAACATGAAAATTCCTGTAGCAGTATTGATTGAAGGAATAATGATCCCAGCCAAACTATCATACAAACCTAATTTACGAATTACCGTAAATACTGGATTCATGATTACTTCGGTAGGTAACATCGTAGTTGCAATAATACAGACAAAGAAGAATTTCAACCACTTCATGTCATATTTTGCAAACGCAAAGCCACATGTTGCACTGGCAATAACCGTTAATATCGTGGTAATAACTGACGACTTCATGGTGTTCGTAAAGTATTTTACGAAATCCAGACTTGTCCATGCATCAAGATAATTCTGCACAGTTGCGTTCTCTGGCAAGATACTTAACGGGTAGGAAAATAATTCTGACCCGGGTTTAAAAGAGCTAAGTACAAACCATACTAGTGGGAACAAGTACAACATAGCCACAAGAATCAGAGCCACTGTGAGAATGATTGTGCTCGTTTTATCGTGAAGCTTTGAAGTGTCATTCATTTTTACCACCTCCAATTTTCATTTGAACGAGTCCGAGAACTAACAAGATTGCAAATAATACCATAGAGGCTGCACTGGCATACCCAACCCTCATCTTGTCAAATCCAGTTGTATAAATGTATTGCACAATGAACATATTTGCTGTGCCTGGTCCACCATTCGTTAAGGATTGAACTAAAGCAAATTCTTTCATGGCCCCAATACTAGCTAATAGGATCACCATAAAACTAGTTGGTTTTAATGAAGGAATCGTAATGTACAAAAACTTTTGAAAGGATGAGGCACCATCAATATCTGCTGCCTCGTAGTATGATTTAGGTATGTTCTTGAGCGCAGACATAAATTGCAACATATTAAATGCGGTCCCGCCCCAAAGCGCTGCTAACAGAATGACAGCAAATGCCGCGCTTGCATTGGAAAACCACGGAACGGATTCTCCGCCTAAATTCCCAATGATGTAGTTTACAAAACCAAAATTTTCTCCAAACAGCCATTTCCAAATAACCCCAGCGACAATTCCTGAAATTGTCCAAGGTAAAAAGAAAACTATTTTCCCTAAGAGTTTTCCTTTTGTGTGCTTGTTATTCAACAAGATGGCAATTCCTAAAGACACAGCGTAAATCAGTGGCACCAAGAAAATTGCATAGGTAAAGGTTCGGAATAAGGAACGATAAAAACTCGCATCTTGAAATAAAGCAATATAGTTATCGAAACCAAGAAAGTTAGCAGTCCCAAATCCTTTATAATCCGTTAAAGAGTAATAGAAACCCAGAATTGCTGGTATGAGAAAAAAAGTAATGAACAGGACAATATTGACTCCCGTAAAAACTAAAGGCCATATATTTTTTTTAAGTTTCTTCATGCTCTGCTCCCTCTTTCATTTTTACAACTGGCATTACTTGGTACGACGCAAGATGGTCAATCTCATTCCAAACGAACAAGCCAAATTGAGAATCATCAAACGACTCATCGGTCATTTTCGCTTTTTTGACCACTGCTATAAAAGACTCAAAAGTTGAAAACTCATTCCTGCTTCCGCACTTTACAAGTACAGTATGATCTATTCCTTCAGAAACGATGTCTCTCCCACGAGTATCCCCGCTTTGCTGCATTTTATACCCTTGCGAGAAGTAAACACCAAGGTAGCTTTGATCTTTTTTGATAAACAGCCAATTAGAATCATCCATATCTACCTGATCTAAATTCCAATAAGGCACATACATGTGGATAAACGGTACATATGCCTTCGATAAATTGTATTTCATGCACAGAACATTTTTAAATTGTTTAATACAAGGCATTCTGCCATTTCCGGCCCAATAACTAGGTCGATTTTCGCCACTATGCATAAACTCACCTGGGTTATTAATCCAAAGCTGTGTCCCATCACTGCCTAAGGAAACGTTCATCATATGTTGCTGGTGGCCTTTTTCAAAGCAATGATAGTCGATCCCACTAGCAAGTGAATATTCTCGACATTTATAAAGATACGTCTGCACTTGATTGATCCCCTGAAGATAAGTTACGGTCAATTCCTCATTTGGCTTTAAATCAATCAAAGACAAGCACTCCTTTGGTGGAACATAATCAGATAGGCAAAACAGTGTCGATGCTCGTAAGGCGTAATTAAAATTTCCTCGGTCCCAAGCAATCGCTAATATATTACTGAGTTCTCCTAAACGCATGGCTTTCAAATCGTGCTCATAGGTTCTACCGAATGTGGAGGAAAGCGTTCCTCCATGAGAATTTACAGCCATGATTGTGAAGGTGAAATCCAATGCTTTTTTCGCTGCATCTCTTATCTCTTCATCTGGTGCATTCGTATAAAGGCTGAAAAATCCGATTAAATCGATAGGGAGATACGTAGTAGAATTCCATTCAGAAAACCCATAGTGTTCAAATTGCTCAAACCACTGTAACAAACGTTGTTTTCCTAAATCGTATTGTTGACTTCCCTGTCTGCCACTCGTTACAAACGTCTCCTCCGGAAGCAAGCACCCAGCAAAATATTGGCAGGTATGAAACAACAAGGAATGGTTTTCACTGAAGTACCACATAACATCATTGCCAGGTTCATCGATCCAATACCGAAAATGTATCGCCAAATCTTTTAATTTTGTCCTTAGCTTTTCTGGCAATTGCTCTTTTTTCCCTAGCCAAAAGCCTAACAACGGTGCAAACATAAAATCTGCACAATCTCCCCGCTCTTCGATCATACGAAAAGCAGGCTGGAGTTTTTCCCAGCACTCTTCTGACAAGGAACCTGTTAAGTGAATTTCGGCTAACGCACTGTTCATATCCTGAATAGCCAGTTTTGAAAAAATCGTCAGCGCTGTCGTTTTTCTTTCTTCTAAATTTCCACCTAAATGACGCGCAAGTTTTTCTTCGTTATAAACTGTAAAAACAAATTTCTTGAACAGATACGTTTGATCCGGAAGTAAAACCCCCACAAATAGATGCGTTAGTCCTGAGGTAGGGATGTCTTCTACATCACCTAAGGAAATCCGTTGATTATTTAACGGCAGAAACTGACTTTCTCGTCGGAAATCTGTGATATTTCCCCCAACTTCTTCTGTAAAGGTGACTTCTTCATAAGTAACAAAGACTTTTTCAAAATAATCATAGTCTGAACAGATACTTACTTCCCCTTTAGAATAAAAGTCTTTTTCAAAATAAAGGCCATTCAAGAAATCCTCTGCCTGTTGAAGAATCGTATCGTCATACGATAAAGGTAAAACGACTTGAAAGTGATGATTCGACAAAATTTTTAATTCAACAAAAAAGTTTACGTCCCGCTCGGCTAGATCATCCATGTAAACAATCAGCTCGTTATCCCCCTGTTCAAGAGGAAGATTTACCGTGGTTTTCGTGCCGTGGTTTCGCGTATAGGGATGAAAATCGGTGAGCAATTTTCCGTTTATCCAAAGAATAGCTCTTCCACAAGTAACCAACGCGCATTCCACCGTTTGGTTCTCTTGGCAACGTAGTTGTGCTCGCAAGTATGTACTTACTTTCTGCGGTGTTGCTTGAAAAGTAGAAAAATCTACCCTCGGGTTTTCAAAGCCATCATACACTTCTGAAAACACTTGCTTTCTAGGGTAAGGCACCTCCGAAAGTGCTCTCAAAAAGTTTGTTCGAATGGGGTATTCGACTTCTTGATATCCTTCCGTCATATTTACAGGAGCATCAATACAACTAGCTTTGCTTGCAACTTTTTGCTTTTGGAGCGTGCTACGTTGCCAGCGATTGATAGAAGTGCCTTGCTTTACTGAATAAATATAATTGCTCATTCTTCTCCCACTTTCAAAATAGAATGGATGTGAACCGGATGAATATCCGTCCAGTTCACATCATTTCTCGCTTTACTTACTTCATCGTGTACCCATCATTGTAGTCTTTTTCGATATTTTCAATCATTTGATCAAACGTGATTTCGTCATTCAACGCTTGAACCATTGAGTCCTTGTATGCACCAGTTAGTCCAACGTATCCAGCCATTGTCATCGCTACTTGATCTGCAGTTTGTTTAGAAGAAATGGGTTGGGCTGCAGCTTCAATTTCTTGGTTGTAGATATCATAAGCCGCTTGTGCATCCCCGTAGTCCACATTTATTCCTTCTTCTGCTGGAAGATAACCAGCTAATTCACATAACTCAGTATAATTTTCTGGTGTGTACAACCACTCCATAAACTTCTGTCCGCCCTCACTGTTCTTACTGTTCTCAAAGCCAACCATAAAATTACCACCCATATTGGTAGCACGAGTTGTTTCATACGGCATGTAGATGGCTTGCCAATTGAAATCTTTAATATTCGTAGTAAAATCCTTAATTTGCCAGCTGCCCGACATGTATGCAGGAATCATTCCACTCTTAAACATAGAAGAAGCATCTTCCCCAGAAGTCCAGACCGTTTTGGGAATTGTTCCGTCATTATTTAGATCAATGAACTTTTGTAGCGCGTCTTTTGTCGCGTCATCCGTTTCATACGTTCCAGTTGCTTCATTTAAAACAAAATCCTGTCCACCAAATTGGTACGTAAACGCTCTCAAACGATGATCAGAAGGATCCATTACAAACCCATATTTCGCATCTGTTTTTTCTTGAATTGTGTCCACTGCTTCTAAAAATTCATCCCATGTCCAAATGTCTCCTTCATCCTGGGGATAAGAAACACCTGCTTGATCAAATAGATCTGTATTAATAAACATCCCTACCGCAGTGACATCTGTTGGTAGTGCTCGAACCTTGCCGTCGTCATCTTTGATCGTCATCGAATCTAGCGTTTTCCCTTTATTAGCAATATCTGTCAAATCAACTAAGTAGTCTCCCCAATCTGGTAAGATTCCTGAAACGCGGGCAACATCGGGCGCATCATCTGATTGTACAGCTTTTGTAATTTTCGTTTCCATGTCTGCATAAGGTACATCTGTCACTTCCACTTTGACGCCAGTTTCTTCTTCATAGCGTTTTGCCATCTCACTATAAGCACCGCCTTCTGATGCATCTCCCGATACAAACAATCTTACCGTTTCGGAAGAAGCTGAATCAGAATTGCCACATGCCGTCAGGCCCATTAATAACCCTACACATAAGCCTGCCTTTAAAATCTTGTTTTTCATTAGTATTTCCTCCTAGTCGTCTATTTAAATTGACTTAAACCCAAAATTGCTGAAAAAAACATGACCATTCCGATGATCGTATGCATCACTTCTACCTTGGTCTTTTTTTCCTTTAATAATAAAATCCCTCCAATAATAGATACAAATATGCACAACTGAGAAATCGTATAACTTAATCCTACGCCTAACTGTGTCACGATATAAAATAAAGAAACATTTGCTATTGTCCAAAATATACCTGTCAGCACATTACGAGAAACTCTTGAAAGTTCTTGCTTTCCTGGATCAAACTTCGCAATCACACAAGAGGAGAGAAACATTGCAAATGCTTGAGGTAGAAAGATTTGTAGCCCTTCTACATGAAAAAGTGAGGTCGTTATCATATAGCCCATCAGACAAAGTGATGAAGTACAAATCATGATCATGGTTTGTAACGACACCGTTTTTTGTTCAGTATCCTTTTTTTGATTCATTGTAATAAGATAGATGGCAGCTAGGATAACCAGCAGCAATAGCAGGGTAACAAGTGACTGCCTCATACTCTGCCATTCACGGAGAAGGATGCCCGCAGCCAATGACGTAAACACCAATTGTGTTCCATTTGATAATGGCATCACGATCGAAACTGACCCAGTCTTAAGGGCTTTAAATTGGAGATATTGGCCACCTGCCCAAAATGATCCAGAGATCAACGCCGCAATAGTCCCAGTCAAGGTGTACTCAACACCCGTTAAAAAACTGAGAATGATAGAAATGCCAAACGCCGTAACAGTTGTTCCCAACAATTGTTCCACGGGTGATCCCCCAGCTTTTTTAGAAATAATAGGCATTAACCCCCATCCCAAAGCTGGCAAACAATAGATGAGATAGTTCATTTGATTTCCTTTTCTTTCAAAGATTTTGCGATACTCAAGGCAAGCAGTGTCATCGCTTGTCCATACACCATTGGCATTTGCACAATTCCTTTATAGTCCTCCGCATTGCAGGAAATCGGAGTACCTGCAGACACCCCAAGTACCGTACCATCTTCTGCTATTTTGGCAGTTAATGATGAGATTAAATCGTTGATCGCCTCGTCAGAAAGCTGAATGTTAAGGAAGTCATTCTTTATTCCTAAAAGAATGCCGGCAATAATTCCGGCTGAGCCGGACGTTTCCGTATAGGAAGTGGTGTCCGTTAAAATGGTATGCCATAATCCATCCTTGCTCCGGAGGTCTAACAACGTTTTGACTTGATTGTTGTAGAGATTCAATAGGTACACTTCTGACGACTTAGCTAAATACCCTTTCATTATTTCCAAAAACAGCGGTATACCAATCGTGATCCAGCTATTTCCTCGACACCAAAAATTGCCTCCATAGTTTGATTGTTCTTCAAAATTCCACCCATGATAAAACAACCCACTCTTACGATTCAAGAGATACTTACAATGAAGCAGCATTTGTTCTATTGCATCCTCACGCCATGTTTGATTATCGTATTTCACCCCCATTTTCGCCATAAAAAGCACGGTCATGAAAAGAGTATCTACCCAAATTTGCTGTCGATTCTCTTTTACTGTGAATTTGTCTATCCCAGACGTAATATGCTGTAGTCCATTTTCATCTGTTCTAGGAAACTCTTTTTCAATCCACTTCATCCATTCTAGAGCCATGTTTTCATATTCTGGATAGTCAACAAGCGTTAGTAAAGGACAAATCGTATTCACATTTTTAGTTGGAAGTCCTTTATTGATCTCTTCAGTTGCCCATTGTTTGATATACTCATCATTTAGCGGTCCTTCCAAATGTAAACCATAGATTGCGACGCCTTGAGGCCAGTCCCATTGTTCCATGCCAAAGTCTCTAGCAAAAAATCCTTTACTTTCTGATAATTGATCATTATTGTCTCTAAAATCTTCTTGATTTAACGGTACGCTATCAAAATACTTAAGCCGTTCTCTCACAAGTGAGATTTTATTATTCGTTACTACCATTTCTAACTCCTCTTGGCTCTTAAGTTTTTTATTTGGTATTGTTTTGGTGACTCGGCTTGTATCTCTTTAAATTTTTTAATATAGCTAGATTCATCACGATAACCAATTTTTTCCGAAACTTGTTTCACAGAGTATCCTTGTTCTAATAATTCTCGTGATTTCATAATTCGCATATAGATTAAATATTGATTTGGGGTCATCCCAAGTGCATTTTTAAATGCGCGAATAATCGTTGATTTACTAATAAAAAACCGTTCACTCAATTCGTCCAGAGTCATTTCATTCATGTATTCTTCTTTAAGAAAAGAAACAATCTCAGAAATTGTTTGGTAATGCTCATACGATATTGGTTTATGTAGTTTCTCATTAGAATAAACAATTTTATTCAATAGAATAAGTAACTCAGTTAACTTCAATTTTAGATGCAAAAGTTCAAAGGGTTTTTCTCGCTCTTGGTCACATCGAATCATTTCCTCATAAAGGTTAGTGACTTTAAGACTTTGATCTGAAGTCAACTCGAGACAGTCGACTTTTTGTTTCTTAGAAAATATTTCTAAAAGAAAAGGAAAACTGGTTGTAAATTCTTCAATAAAGCTGGGCTTGAACAAAATAAAATAGCGTTCATACAATTTGCTGCGGTCAATAGAGACTCGATGGAGTTCTTCTGAACTAAATAGAGCAACTGTACCAGCATCCGCATCAAATTTTCGCTCATCAATCTGATAAGTCGTGCTGTTTGTTAATGTAAAATGAATTTCAAACCCGTCATGAAAATGCGGCTTATCCATAAAATGAATCCTGTCTATTTTGTGCATTACTACTAAATCATTTTCAATCAGTACCTTATCAACGTTTTCAGTATCTAATCTCATGTTTTCACCTCACTGACAAGATGATTGTAACCGATTTCTCTATGAAATTGTATACGTTTCCATTCAATAAATCGGGCAATATTGTCATAAAAGATAGAATTTGGCACGATTTTAATTGTTACTAAATAATTAACCGGAAAAAAAGTATGCATTACTTAATCTAGTTGAGTGGCTCGAAACCTCTTGATATCACTCCAAGCCAAAATTTTTCGATAAGCAGTTTTAAACGGCACATAACGAGAAGAACGTCCGTTGGTTAAGCGTATCTGGCTTAAATGATGATCGCCATTCAAATCAAACTGTCAGAAAGCATTGGCTACTAAACAGAGAAATAGAGGACTCTATCATTTATCGGGCTGATGAATCATAATTGTCGTTGTACCATTTTTGCGCATCGTAAGAAATAAAAAAACCGCGCGTTTCTACGCGTGGCCAAGATAACATGAACGATAAAAAAACCTTTCAATACACGAACAGTGGCTACCAACCACATATCAGATCGAAAGGAAGTTTTTAATGTCTAACAACGATAAACCTTTAGGGCATGTAAGGTGGAGTTGTAACGTTCCCCTTGTTTTTACGGGTGGCTATTTACTATAGCTATAAAAAACGTATCGTTCTCTAGGTTGAGTAAATTACTACAAAATAAAAATCGGGATCTTACGAGTATAACATTCCACTATTTTAGATTTGAACGATCAAACCGCTCCCTCGTTCAGCTGGATTATCGGAATTTACATTCCACTCTTTTAGATTTGAACCGAAGAGCCGGACTTGAATCTGAGCCTAATCCGAGATTTACATTCCACTATTTTAGATTTGAACAAGATGTCTAATTGCATTGATACATGCGTATCTAGATTTACATTCCACTCTTTTAGATTTGAACATATTAGTCGGGGGCTTGGCGTTCTTCGATTTGTACATTTACATTCCACTATTTTAGATTTGAACGAGCTGCATTCGTATAAGCAGGGGACAGTGTCCAGCATTTACATTCCACTATTTTAGATTTGAACCCCGCATCTATTACAAGTTGAAATAATAGGCTTTATAGGCCTGTTTCTGTCGATGGCCAAAATTTGAAGTGATTCATCCTCTTAGATAACATTATATATCAAAAAAAGCTTATGTTCTAAGTACTTTTCGTCATCTGTCGTAACTAGGGGAAATCAGGTTATTCGGCATCGACAGAGAACGACTGTAAAAAATTTTAGAACCGAACCTAGGCTACTACTCTCCCTGCACTTGTTTTAATGTCCTTTTATACTTTTATGAAATCTGAATTTTCTTAGGTCATTTGTTAACCGAATCTTTTTTGATCACCACACAAAAAGCTAGTCAGGAACTGTTCCTAACTAGCTGTAACTGCTTTTTCATCTTCCTGTGTGTACCATTACCTAAGCTAACCGTTAAAGCTAGTTTTGTCTTATAGGACCTAGTAAAAAAGAGTTTCTCTTGACTACTATCTTCTTACTTTTAACTGATTTTAAGCTTCCCTGCAATCAGCCCCACTAGAAGCAATAAACTGCCGGAAAGAACAAACACCCACCGTACATCGAAAACATCTGCCACCTGTCCCATCAACAAGGTGAATAAAGCAAAAACACCGGAATTCAAGATGCCTGAGGCAGCGTAGATGGCAACCAATCGATCGGCTGCTATTTTTTGTTGGATTAATGAGGCTTGTGGGATATTTTTGATCTGGGAAAAAAGCCCGATTAAGACGGATAATCCTAGAATCAAAAAGCGGTCGCCTGATAGGGCAACGGCAACAGTGATCAGTCCGCCTAAAATAGCGCCCATTACAATCGCTGTTCGTTTGTTTTTATCAAACCGCTCGGAAAATCGCATCACCAACGCACTTCCTAGCAACGCGCCAACAAAATAAGTGGCGTTGATATAGCCCCACCAAGCATCAGGTGCCTGCATCACTTCTCGGACGAATACTAACACAATCGCAGACACCCAGGCTGTATTGGCGATACTTTCCAGCATGTCCATGCCAACGATCACCCGAACCAGAGGATCTTTCATAATCCAGCGCCAACCGATAAACAACTGGTGCGCTAATGGCTGCTTTTCGTTTTTTTCTCGAGTCGTTCTGGGCAAAAACGCTAATACTATCGAGGTGCTTAGAAACAGAAAGCTGTCTAATAAAACCAACTGATGAACAGAAAATACCAGCAGCAAGGAGGTTCCGATCGCCCAGCTGCCGATGTTGACTGTTTGAAGCATCGAATTGAATATTCCATTGGCTTTGACGAGGCGATGCTTTTCCACATATTTCGGGATCAAGGCACGACTAATTGGTTCTGAACAGCCGTCCAAAAATGAAATCAATGCGACAAGGCAATATAAAACCAGTAGATTCATCGTTTCGGCTTTCAGATAGAGATACGCGGTCATAAAAAAGAGCACGGCTGTTTTGCACATCTGGCTGACCTTCAGCACTTGTTCTAAGCGAAAATAACTCGTGATGACAGGTGAGAGAAAGCCGGAAATGACACCGCCTCCCGTTACTAGCACCGGGACAAGCGCCGCTGCCAAAGCAGAGTCTGTCCAGCTAAAAATAGAACTGATAATTGCCACAATATAAATGGTATCCCCGACATTCGCCACTGTTTGGCCAATGATCAATTGGGTAAATCCCTGATTCTTCTTCATTTGTTTTCCACCTTTACTTAGAAATAACGATTGCTCGTTTTTCTAGTTATTGATCGCCATTTGCTAAGTAAAGGATTTTATTTTGTCTGATTCATTTGCGGGGCCTCCTCTATCTGGTGTTGCCTAGCTGTCTAATAGTTCTACTATACCAGATTGACGAGCAAAATTATCTTATGTACACTATAATCACATTGCTCAAGGAGGCACCTATGAATGAATTAGGAACTACGTATCGTAAAATCAGAAAAAGCCGCGGCATCACGCAAGCGCAAGTTTGTAAAAACCTGCTTTCAAGAACTACCTTATCTAAATTTGAGAATGAAAAATTAACGCCCTCCGTTACCCTTTTTATCGAACTTTTAGCGCGAATCGATTGCGGTTTTGATGAATTTTTTTACATCGCCCAAGGATACTGTTTAAATGAAAAACAACAAATCTTGCATCAATTTTTCTCTTTGTTTTCCAACCAGGATCTAAAAGCATTGCTTGCCTTGAAAGAACAATGTTTACTTTTCCAAAGAACATCCGTCAGTAAAACCATTGACTTATTGTTGTATGTAATCGACTCTCTCACAGCGCTCTCAACGAATGCAGAAAAAGAAATTCCTTGCCTGCCCAAAGTTCTTTTGACGGTTCCCTGGGATGCGCTTCAGACCTATTCCAATTGGACTCTTGATGATATCAAGCTGATCAATTGTCTTTTATACCTCTTTCCAGTTGAAACCGCCCACGCCATTGCCCGCCAATTGATCCAACAGCTAAAAAAATACGAAGCACTAGAAAATACTGTGCCTTTACAGTGTGCGATTCATTTGAATGTCGCCTTGCTTTATCTGCAAGAGCAGCAACACCAAGAGGCGAAAGAAGCCGCGAATCAAGCCCTGCTATTGGCAAAAAAGAGCAAGCGCTATGATTACTATTCATTAGCCACTGCTCGAAAAAGTTTTGCGATCGGAGATACGGATTTATTTGCCCAAGCAAGACAGATGGCGTCGTTGTTTAAGGATAAATGGACTTGTGAATTGATTGAGAAGGAAGGACGACAGTTTTTGGGTTGATGGCAGGTCGTCGGATGACTTACATTAACCAAATTTTCATAACCGTTCTCCAATGATCACTACGTCATTAAATCTATCTAATACCAACTGGTCGTAATGATGTAAGGACAGCAAAACTATTTTATCGTCAATCTTAAGCAAATAGTCCAGCACAACTTCCTCCATTACTTTGTCCAAAGCAGAAAAAGGCTCATCCATAATTAAAAATGACGCGTCTTTATACAAAGCTCTGGCAATTGAGACCATTTGCTTTTGACCACCACTAAGGGAGCTGATTTCTTTCGAGAAAAAATCATCCTGCTCATTAATAAACAATTTTTTTATCTTACGTAGTTTCTCTTCATTCACATCGCTAGAAAAGCCTGTAATGTTGTCGATTACACTGCCGTTGTATAGTTTTATGTTTTGAGTCACCGCACTGATTTGAGAAAAATAGCCTTCTTTTTTCAAATGTTGGATGTTTTTACCATTAATCAAAATTTCTCCACGATATTTATTATTAGCCAGCATCAAAGCAGCATATATCGTTGACTTTCCGCTACCGTTTTTCCCTATCATTGCATAAGTATTTCCTTTCTCCAAAATAAAACTGTTTGGTCCAATTTCTCGCTTGTTTTCCATAAGAAATGTTACATTTTTCATTTCTACTTTATCTATAACAGAATGGAAGTCCTCTCGCTTTTGTGAATCTTCTGATTGCAAAAACTCCATCATTTCTTGTCGAATTTCCTTTGAAGAGTATATATCTGCTAGTGTATTGGAAAACCAGAAAATAGGTGTTGTAATTGTCCCAGCAGCTTGTGTGATAGCAATCAATTCCGCAAAAAATAAGCTCTTTTGTGTAATGAGAATAGCACCAATGACATACATACCAATTTGTAATAGCCAAGCGAACGAATCATTTGAGACAGTTACGATTGACTTTTCTTTTTTTAATACAAACATTTTTTTTGCACTCTGTTCACTTGAAGAAGCAAACCGTTTTTCCAAAAAATTATCTAGAAAAAATACTTTTCTAATTATGGAGTGATCAAAAATATCTAGCAAAACGTCTGAGTTATTTCCCAAACTATCATTGTATTTCTTTTGAGAAGGGGATATCTTGTTTGACATTTTTTTCGAGACGAGTAACGAACAAACAGCAATAAGAATCAGATAGCACAGAATAATTTTGTTTAAAGAGAAAATAAGAATCGCACCAAAGCTAAATGACAAACCAAAATATATTAAACTAATCAATGAAGGAATATAATTATCCACGATTAAAGGGATGTCATTACTAAATACCTTGATTAGTTTTGAAACCTTTAATTCTTCTGTCACATGTTTAGCAGCTTTGCTGTAAAACAATTGATTTAACTCGTTTTGTGAACGAGAATAAAATTTAATTGAAAAATATTGAGAAAACCAATTAACTAGACACAAAAGAATCAATACACTCAGATTTATTGTTGTCAATCTAACCAGATCTAAAGCGTACTTACCTTCTGCGACAGACATATTGTATTGAATTAATTTTGATAAAATAGGACTATACGCTGAGTAACATACTAAAAAGAATAACGATAAGAAACCCAAATATTTATTTTTTTTCAATAAAAGTCTAAACATTATTTACCTCCAATACGTGTCTTTGATACTGATCTTTCAAAATTTGTTCAAGAGAATCACCAGTACGCTCATAGACACCTTTCTTTCCCCGAAAAAAATTATTTTTTCACTTTCTGAATCAATTTTAGCTACAAAATAACTTATCTATTCATTCTTTCTTTTTTTTAAAAAGCATATTACACTTTCTTTAGAGAAATTAATTTTGTACAGAGTACTCACTTTTTAAGGAGGTTATTTATGAGATGGGACGCAGGCAGTATTTACAAAAAGATACGGAAGAGTAAAGGGTTAAGTCAAAACGAGATTTGTGGCACCAGCATTTCTAGAACAACCTTGTCAAAATTCGAAAATAATAAGCTCTCACCTTCCTATGACACGATGGTCTATCTGTTGTTGCAAATTGATATGAATGAAGAAGAGTTTCAATTTGTATGTAATGACTTCAGCTATGATTTAAGGGATGAAATTATTACTCTTTTCTTTAGACAAACGTCGAACTTAGAGACTGCTCAACTTTCCATGTTACTTGAAAAAGGAAATAGATATTTGAAAAAAGCAGACGATATTTTTATAAGAAACTTGATGAAAATCATTCAAAGTCTCACTTTACTGACTAATGACCAGATTGAGCAAATCGATTGTTTACCAAAAATCATCATAAGTGATGTCTGGTCTAAATTGTCAAAAATGGATGAATGGTACTATAGCGAACTTCGTCTAACTAATAGCTTTATGTATTACTTTCCGATAGAAACCGTCCTTTCGTTTCTTCCAAAACTACTTGAAACGGTTGAAAAATATGAAAAATTTACCTCTATGATTACAATTAGACTATCTATTCTATTAAATGTAGGATTACTTTTGATTCAAAACAACCATAAAGAAGCTGCAATTCCTCTACTCAAAGAAGCAATCGATCTAGGAAAAGAAGCGAAACGGTATGACTATTTGTCGATTGCCAAAGTACGTTATGCTATCTGCATAGATGATTATAAAGTAGCTTGTGAAGGTTTTCTCTTGTTGGAAATGACCGAAGAAAACGACATGTTAGAGCATTTGAAAAAAGAATGGGCAATTTTCTCTTCTTATTAATGCTTACCTATTTCATTTTTGTACCGATGGACAAAAGACTGAACTAAGCAGAAACCAAAAAGCTATAACAACGTTGGTATTCACTTTTTTCCGCCAACTGAAAGAAATTAGCGAAAAAGAGTAAACTCACAAAAATTGTGAATTTACTCCAAATCGATATACGACTCTTCTTTTATGGAATCAAATTTTCTAACGATGAGCTAATCGTTTCTCGCATGTAGCTTCTCCCTACTTCACCGATCCCAACATCCCAGCCACAAAATACTTTTGCAGCGAGAAGAAGACCACCATTGTTGGCAGAGTTGCGATCACGATTGCTAACATCATTAATCCATAATCTGGATTATTGGCGGCGCCGATGGCAGAAATCATTAGGGGAAAGGTTTGCTTTTCTGGTGATTGAAGGGTGATCAACGGCCACAGGTAGCTGTTCCAACTATTGATGAAGGTAATAATAGCAGCGGCCGCATAAGTTGTTTTCATGGTTGGCATGTATATTCGGAAAAACAAGCCTAGTTCCGACAGGCCATCCATTCGCCCAGCTTCAAGCAGTGACTTGGAAAACATTTTTGTGTTTTGTCTGAAAAAGAAAATCAGAAATGCGGTCGATAATGTTGGCAAAATGACTGAAGCTACTGTATCGAGTCCAATAAAAGGAATCGTCGTTGAAAAGCTGCCGAACATCCGAAACAGCGGAATCATGGTGGCGGCAAAAGGCAACATCATCGACAAGAGCAAAATATTAAAAAGCATATTTTTTAATCGGCTTTGATAGATCTCAAATCCGTAGCCGGCCAACGAAGCGATCGTCACAGATAAAATCGTCTGTAACAACGCAATTCTCGCACTGTTAAAGAATACTTGTTTCAAATCATAGGTTGCGACTAGGTTACGCCAGTTTTCTAGCAAATGGGTACTTGGCAATAGTTTGCCTTGCATGATATTTACGGTCGGATTGGTGATACTCACTAACATGAAATAAAAGGGAAAGGCAAACAGAATGGTAAAAACACCTAAAAACACATATGTGCCTACTTTTTTCATTTGTCCTCTCCTCCGATCTTAAATTGGATCATGGAAAAGAAGATGACCATGACGACAATGGCATAAGAAACTGCAGAGGCGTAGCCAAAATCTGGTGTATAGCGAAAAGAAAGATTATAAATATATTGGGAAATCGTCGATGTGGCGTTTCCTGGCCCACCTTGGGTCAAGTTCATCGGTTCATCAAATAACTGTAGTGTGCCAATCGTTGAGGTCACGGCTGAAAATAAAATGACTGGCTTTAGCAAAGGGACGGTGATTTTAAAAAATTGTTTCGTTGGAGAAGCACCATCGATTCTAGCAGCTTCATAAATTGCTGGGTCGATATTTTGCAAAGCCGATAAAAAGAAAATCATATTGTAGCCGGTCCAGCGCCAAGTGATGGCTAAAATGATAATGACTTTTGCCCAAAAGGGACTAGAGAAAAAGGCGATCGGCTCAGAGACAATCGACAGTCTCACTAAAAGGGCGTTCACCACGCCATTTGTTGCAAACAGTGATTTAAAGACCATGGAGTATGCGACTAATGAAGTCACTGCTGGCAAAAAAATGATCGTCCGAAACAGACCTTTCAGCTTTAGGGTTTTCTGATTGAGCTGGACGGAAAAGAACATGGCCAACAAGACCATGACAGGCACTTGAAAGCCCAAAAAGATCAAGGTATTTTTCGTGGCTGTCAAAAAGGTTTGATCCGAAAACAGCCGCCGATAATTCGCGAGTCCGCTAAAGGTCAGCCCGGTGCCGCTTCCTGATTGCAAGGATAATAGAAACGCTTGGATCATTGGATAAAAAGAGAAAAAGAAGATTAAGAGTGTCGGGATAGCAATAAACAGCCACCCCGTGATCACTCCTTTTTTATAAAATAATTTATTTTTCATCGTACATGCCCCTCAGTCCGTGTTAATTCAATTGATTGTCAGCAATCATTTGCGTATTTTTTAAGACTTCATCCAAATCTGCTCCATTGACATAGTCCAAAAAGCCTTGATTCATGATGTCTTCCAACGCATATGTGTTTTTTCCAAAGTTTACCGAAGGAATTTCATTTGCCCAGTTCATGAAATCTTGATAGATAGCCTGATCGTCGAAGAAAGGATCTGGTGCATGATACGCATCTCCTTGTGAAGCGGGAACGTAAGAACCAATTGCTCCAACGGTTTGAATCAGCTCTTCGTAAAAGGCGATATTTTTGCCGAATACGTCAGCAATATAGCTCAGGGCTTCTTCTTTCCCATCGATATCTAACACATAAATTGACGAGCCTCCGAGATTGGTTGCATTGACTGAACCTTCGATCGATTCTTGCTTGGGCACTGGAACGACTGCCCAATCGCCACTTTGACTTTCTTCTGCTTTCACCGATGGCGTGATCCAGTTGCCTTGTAAAACGCCTGCTACTTCGCCGCTGTTAAAACCTGCTAGCATTTGATCCCAGCCATTGTGCGTTGTCATTACTCCTGAATCAAGCAGCATTTTCAAATCTTCAAGCCCTCGTTTCAAAGAAGGATTGCCGTTAATAAACGGCGTTTCACCATCCTCTGCGGTATACCAATAACCACTGGAATGCATCATCATTCGCAAATGTCCTAAATCGTTCATATCGATGGACAGCAATGGTTTGCCAGTTGCTTCTTTCACACGGATCCCCAACTCGTTAAAGGTTTGCCAAGTGATATTGGTGAAATCTGACAGTTCCAAGCCCGCTTCTTCAATGATCGATTTTCGCAAGTAAACGCCCGCTACCCCTGAATCAAACGGCATCCCATACTGCTCGCCATCGATCGAAGACACCTCGATTTTGTAATCCATAAAATCGTCAACATTTATATACTCAGTCAATGGAACGAAATACTCTGGAAACACTTCTAAAAAATTACGAGCGCGAAAATCTTCAATCAAGACGATATTAGGCAATCCTTGGGTACTGCCTGAACTAAAGATGGTATTCATTTTTTGTACGCTGTCTTGTTGGGAAATCTCAGTGACATTGATTTTGAAATCAGGATTTTCTTCTTGATGATATGATTCCGCCAACTCAAAGGCTGCGATATTGAATTTTGGATCCCACGCCCAAATGGTGATTTCCTCTGCGCCGTTTTGATCGCCCCCCTCACGCTCTGGCGTATCGCTGCCATTCCCACAAGCAGCTAAGCCTCCTAGTCCTATCATTGCCATACATAAAGCTATTTTTTTCATTGTTTTGCTCCTTCCACTTTTTTTTGATAGTTCATCTGAAAATCAAAGGCAAATGCCTGATTTTGCAATAAATACTTCGGTAAAATACCGGGACCGCAACTGGCACTTCCTAGTCCTTGCATCCCATAGTCAATGTTGAGGGCAACTGCGTCGCTGGTTTCTAATTGATTGGTATGGGTCGCTTGTTCCAAGTTGTTCTGGGTGTAGTGATGCACACTAAAATTCAGCGATTTGCCGGAAATAGTCAATCCCGCTCCGGAAGGCTTAGACAAACGGAAGAATTTGGTCTTCATGCGGTTGCCATTTTCTTGCGGCCGCACATACGGCGTGTGCATCTCTGGAACGGTTCTTTCCCACCAATCGAAAAATCCACTTTGGCAACTATCAGGATAGGTTTCATGCGGCCCAAGTCCCAGCCACTGCACGTTCTGATGTTCTTTATCAATCATCAGCTGCACACCGATTCGCGGCAGAGTTTTCGGCCCATTGCCAAACGGGGTTCCTTTGACTGCTACACGGATATCGCCTGCCAATGAAAGACGATACGTAAAGGACAATTCAATTCCCCAGTCGAGGGAAATAGGCATGCTGTTGCGGCGAATCTCGACTTTTATTTCATCAGGGCGCTGTTCATAGGTAAAGGCGAGCACACGCTCCTTTAAGTGGCGAATACGAAACGCTTCCCATTCCTTGGCGATGCTTGCCGAACCAAACTCTTCACTACCTAACAAGTCGTTGTCAGTCGGTGCCCGCCAAAAGTTCATTTCAAGCGGTTCAGTAAGCAAGGCTTGCCCTTCGATGAGCCACTGGCTCAAGGTACCTGTTTTCTTATGAAAAATATAGGTCTGCTCAGCCAAAGTAATCCTCAGTTCATCGGCCGTTTCTGAACAGTGAAAGGCATCCGCTTTAGGTATTTGTACGCTTTTTACTGGTTGATCAATGATGGCTTGTTCCCAAGCAACTGCGTGTTCTAGAGAAAAATCTGGCGCATTTTCTTCAAAGAAAAACAGCGTGACCACTGCCTGTGCTCTTCCTGCTAAGCTCAGCGTAGCTTCTTCTGGCAGGGAAATGGTTGTTTCTTCCTGAGGCAGGAGATTGATTCTGGGCAGCTCTTGTAAGAAAACCACCTGATCGTCTTCCTTGATTTGCAGGACTGGCTGTGAAGACACTAAATTTCGAAAGTCGAAACGGTTAGTGATACGACAGGTCTGTTCTGAGAGCTGGAAGGTGATTTTGACAGGCTGAATCACTTTCTTATACTCGAACAATGCTGGCGATGGCGTACGATCTGGAAATAGCAATCCATCAATCACAAAGTTGCCATCATGGATTTCCTCTGCAAAATCACCGCCATACTTGTAGTACGTCTCACCAGAAACGCGGTCTATACTCTTGATGCCATGATCGATCCACTCCCAAATAAAGCCTCCTTGCAACCGAGGATAGCGATAAAACAATTCCAGATATTCGCTCAATCCGCCAGGACCGTTGCCCATCGCATGACCATATTCACATAAAATATGCGGTTGTGTTAACGAACGTTCCCCCTGTTCTGCCATTTCGCCAACAGATGTATACATAGTCGAAATGACATCAGACGCTTGGCACGCTTGCCATTCTCCCAAGGCTTTCAAGTGCCGTGCTTCTCCTTCATAATGAATCAGACGACTGGGATCTAATTCCTTGATCAGCTGCGCCATCTTCAAATGGTTTTCCCCATAGCCAGACTCATTTCCTAACGACCAGAAAATGATCGAAGGATGATTTCTATTTTTTTCGACCATTCTTTTTGCTCGGTCTAAATACGTCGGCAACCATTCCTCACTACTGCTCAGTTCATTGATCCTTTGGGTGATATCCATCCCATGGGTTTCAATGTCTGCTTCGTCAATGACGTACAGCCCATAACGATCACACAGGTGATAAAACTTTGTGTCTGCCGGGTAATGAGAACACCGTACAGCATTGATATTGAATGATTTCATCATCTGCACATCTTGTTCCATCGTCTCAACCGTCAGACTTCTGCCAGACTCACAATACCATTCATGGCGATTGACGCCCTTTAGCACCACCCGCTTTCCGTTGATTCGAAAAATACCGTCAACTATGGAAATCTGTCTAAAGCCGACTTGGAACGGAATGACCTCCAACAGTTCCTCGCCTTGATACTGTTTCACCAAAAGATGGTATAGATATGGTTCTTCTGCGTTCCAAGGAATTATCTCTTCAATGGTTGCGGAGATTGTCCAATCCGCTTTTGCTCCTCCTTGGCGTTTCTCAGCTTTCTTTAAAACGGTTACATTTTCTTGATCTAGCAATTCGACTTCTATCGTTCGTTCTAACTGCTCTGGCATTATAGGGTTAAAGAAAAGCGAAACTTCCAAGAATCCATCTTTGTATTGATTGCATAAATCTGCTTGGATCGTTACATTTTGAATCGACTGCGGCTTACGGGAAAACAAGTAGACTTCTCTAAAAATTCCGCCAAGCCACCACATATCTTGATCCTCGACATAGCTCATCGCGCTCCATTGCTTCACCTTTACACTAAGCACATTTTTGCCCTTTTGAAGATATGGCGTGATGTCAAACTCCGATACCAAGCGACTGCCGGTGCTGTAGCCGACATACTGCTCATTGACATGCACTTCAAACACCGATTCCACACCTTCAAAGTGAAGCACATGCTCAAGATCAATGTCCTCCACAATAAATGCTTTTCGATAAAAGGCAGTTGAGTTCTCCATCGCAACAAATGGCGGATCAATTGGAAAAGGATACTGGACATTCGTATAGATTGGTTTTCCATGTCCCTGAAACTGCCAATGAGCAGGTACCTCAATTTTTTGTTCATACACAACTTGATTTTCTGCCTCACCCAAATAAAAATCCCACAGACCATTTAATGACTGATACCCAAAAGATGCCTGTGGATCTCCTTGCATAGCTGCTGCGACCGTTTCATAACTAAAAAAACTGGTTCGAGGTGACAATCGGTTTTCATGTAGTATTGTTGGATTGAATATTTTTTCTTGGAACATAGCTTCCTCCTTAAATATATATATTATTTTGTTGAATATAAGAAACTAAGGTAGTTTATTTCCATTTGTGATTCTCTCTTCTTATGGTGACTAGCTGAACCAATATTTGAAATTATTCTTATAAATTTAGCTAGAAGCATTTTCTCTTTTAAAAATCTAAACAAAAAAAACTGTCTAATGATTGCTTAATGAGTAACACAACAAGAAGTGTTTTATTCTACGATACTTATATAAGCATCAATAAAAGGGGTGATTTTGTGTATAAGGAAAAGGTATTGGTGATTCATATTCAAGAACTTGTGAAAAAACATAATATTTCTTTACGGGAGCTTTCTAGGCGAGCAGATATAGACATTGCAAGACTAAGTGAATTATCCAGTGGAAAACGGCAACGGATCAATATTGAATACATCGAGCGAATAGCTGAAGCTTTGAATATAGATGATATTCGTGAGATTTTGACGATTGAAAATAAATAAAAGTTTTCATAAATAGAAAAAGATAATAATGCTAGATGCGATCGATCATGGAAAACCTCTTGAGTTTCAATCAAAATTATTCATCCATAACCTACGAAATAAAATAATAAGCACCGAATGATACTTATATAAGTATCATTCGGTGCTTATTATACTATCTGTTACTCTTATAAGCAACATTTTTATGTATAAATGAAAAAATTGCACTACTAAGTATCTTTATAAAAAATAAGCTCCTTATTATATGTTATAAATACAAGAAACAATCATCATAAAAAATCATCCATGAGAAACCAGAAATTACTATATTCTGATTTCTCATGGATGAAAACTAATAAATTAAACAAGGTAAAAAAGAAAAAAATTTCTTACACTCAGTTTTATTTGTTAAGCATATTCATAAACTTTTGCAATTCTTCTTGAGATTCATCTGTTGTGCCTTGTAGTTCACTCAGCATTTCAAATAGTTTATCGGTTGATTCCGTAATTTCCTTTCTCACTTCTGCTAGTTCTTGTGCTAACTGTGGCAATGGTGCAACTTCTTCTTCTTCAAAGGTATCTACATATCTCGGAATATTTAAGTTGTAATCATTTTCTTTAATCTCATCTAAAGACGCTACATATGCATATTTTTCAATATCTTCACGATTCTCATATGTTTCAATAATTTTCGCAATATTATCTGACGTGAGTTTGTTTTGGTTTTTCCCTTTATCAAATTCATTGGAGGCATCGATGAATAGAATATCCTTAGTTGTACGTACCTCTCTTCCCTTAAATACCAATACACAGGTAGGGATGCTTGTTCCGTAAAAAAGATTCGGTGGCATTCCAATTACAGTATCCAATAAGTTATTCTCAATAATATTTTTGCGAATTCTCCCTTCTGCAGCTCCTCTGAATAATACTCCATGCGGCAGTACAATAGCCATTGTCCCATTTTTGTCCAAATGATATAGCCCGTGCAAAATAAAGGCATAATCAGCTTTTGATGCTGGTGCAACACCAAATCCTTTAAAACGCGTATCTTTTTCACGGTCAATTCCTTTTACGTCCCATTTGGCTGAATAGGGAGGATTGGCAACGACAGCATCAAATTTTAACGGGATCTGCATCCCCTCTTTTTCTGCAAATGGCCAATCTGCCTCAAGTGTATCCCCACGTTTTAAGTTCATGTTGCGATAATTAATGCCATGCATCATTAAGTTCATGCGAGCTAAGTTATATGTCGTAGTATTCAATTCCTGACCATAGAAATCAACACTACCTGATTTATGTCCATCAGGTAATTCATTTTTTACCGTTAGCAATAACGATCCTGATCCCATCGCTGGATCGTAAACACGAAATTGATGACCATCAGCTTTCGCGTCTTTGGTAACGATTTTTGCTAATACTTGACTAACTTCATGTGGTGTATAAAATTCGCCACCTTTTTTCCCAGCATTAGCGGCAAATTGTCCGATTAGGTATTCGTAGACATCTCCTAAAATATCGTGTCCCGATTCATCTTTAAAATTAAAGTCGCTCACCATTAAAACAACATCGTTTAACGCTTTTGCACGCTCATTTGTGTTTGAACCTAAACGTGTATCACCGAGGTTAATATCCGAAAAGACATTCGCAAAATCATCTTCTGCAACAGGATTACGTTTTGCATTTACATTAAATGAATCTAGCATGTCTTGGAAATCACTAGCTTTGATCTGATGATTTTCAATCTTAGATACTAATTGATCCCATGTATATTCGGGATCAATGGCATAGCCAATCCCACGACTAATTTCTTCTAAGTAATCTTCTTTTTCTTCTGGATCTGTTACTTCGTAGTATTCTTCCAAGCCATTCTTTTTTAAATAGGTATCTTGATTTTCGGATAAGTAACGATAGAACATGAATGGTAAAATATAGTTCTTATACTCGCTCGCGTCCATAGTTCCACGTAACTTATTGGCCATTGCCCATAGTTTTTTTGTAATTTCATTTGCAGTACTCATTTATTTTTTCTCCTTTTAGATAAACATTTGTTGTAGTAATGATTTTTTCATTTCTTTTAGTACATTCAAGTTACGTTGATGAAGAGCGATAGTGTCGTCGAGTTGTTCGAAGAAAGAACCGATTTTCTTTTGTTCTCCAACGGAGGGTATGCTGACATTAATTCCCATAAACTCATCAAAATTAATATTTAGCAAACCATCCATTCGAGCGCCAGATGAAACAAGTTTGGCCAGCTCTTTATCAGGTCGTTTTGTTGCAAACATATACTCGATAAAGTTGGGATTAGACAGCTCGTTAGTACCAAAGCTATGGTAGACACGCGGTACCAAGGCTTCATTGTAAGTTTTCAACTCAAAGACGGCTCCATACTTAGCCAATTTTGAATTACCATGATTATAAGAAAGTTGACCTTTTTTTAACAATGTGTAATTCTTTTGTTCTTTACCTGCGATATTCCCTGAAAATCGTTCTCTTTGATCTAACCATCCACTACCAGCAGATATAGTAAGTGTTGGTAAGTCCATTCGACCATCATTTCCACGAACTCGCTCAGTTATTTCTTTCAACTTACGCTGTTCCCAAGGTTCAGTAAACCCAGCGAAACGAATTTCTGGTCTATCTTCACCTGCTTTTGGGAACATTTTTTGAAGATATGTCTGTTTTGTTTTTCTTAACAGATCAAGCTCTCGCTGATGAAGAGCGATCGTGTCGTCGAGTTGTTTAAAGAAGGTGCCGATTTTTTGTTGTTCCTTTACATCTTTTGGAAACTGAAATAGTCTTTGTTCCATAATCCCTTTAGTCACATGCACCATCGTAGTTCCGTTTGTTGTTTGCTTAATTTTTTCTTTATCAGTCAATAGCCAAGTATATAAATACTGTTTGTCGAGTTCATTAGTCAAAAATTCAAGTTTCCAAATATGATAATGGTAGATTACAGTTTCTTCATTCCATATCTCAGGACCAAAGCTTGTCGCCCATAAATATAAAAGATCACCTTTGTTAGCATACTTATTTTCTTCAAGTTCTAAGTCTGAATAATACCACCTATCATTAGTATTAAAATTACCCACTCTTAAAACTCTGTATTTTCCTGAATCTAGTAGTTCTTGTTGTTTATATGCTTTACCATTTAAAAACCTTATCACTTCTTCCAACTTACGCTGTTCCCAATCTTCCGTGTATCCTTTGAACCTTATTTTCGGTATATTTGTTATTTCATCATTCATATTTATTCTCCTCTGATCTTCCTTATTTCTTTGTCAAAATCAGAAGCAAATTACTGACGTTTCCCTAACTTCTATTCGTCAATTGCTTTTCTTTTGGCATCTGCATAGCTATTATGACTGTCTACTGATTATTTTCAACCTTTGGTCCTTATTTTTTAAAAATAATATTCATTATTCTTCTTTTTTGATTTCATCCGCCATTTTATAAAAGGCTTTACGAAATTCAATGCGGTATTTAACCCATGACAATGCAGCAATATCAGCTGCGGCGATTTCTTTATAGTCAGATCTTGCATCATTCATGATTGCTGTGAGTTCTCCTTGCTTGTCCATATCTTCTTGTCCAATACGGTGACGTCGAATTAATTTATCCAACTCTTTGGGTTTCGTACTATTGTCCAATCCCCATTTGCGAATAAATTCTGTTAGTAGTTTAATGTTTCCTTCTTTTTGCGATTGCTCCATTGCTAAATTCATTTTCTCAATATCGCGCGGAGCTGGATACTTATCGAAAACAAATTCTTTGGTAAAAATTTTGGAAACAAAACTACGAACTTTTGTTATTTCCTTATCACTGTCTGATTTTGCAATTTCAATGTCAATATCCTCTTTCGTACGTTTGGCTTCATCCATTTTATTTTCATGCACTTCATCAGCCATGCGCGCAATCAGTTCAATCAGATAATCATAGTTAATGGTGACATCGTGGATATGAACCATTTCTAAATTGACTTGAGAAATATCAATTTCTTCTATTTGAGCACGTCTTTCCCGCAATTCATTGGCCAGAACAGTTGTCAGCATAACTTCTTGATCTTCTGTAATTCCCAAACGCTCATAAAATACTTCTGGCTCATCATAAGCAGATATCGGATTCTTATCATCATCTTCGGTAAATTGCTTCAATTGATTAAGTAACCGATTGTAGTCCTTCAATCCATTAAATACTTCTTCTTGCGCTTTTTCACTTGGAGGCAATTGAACAAAGTTATCTGTTAACTCGGCTAATTTTTCAATGACTGCTTTGGTTTCAGCTTCGACTTTACCAAATGATTTTGCTAAAATTCCAGACTCTTCATTGCTCTCTTTCAGCTCATCTAGTGTAAGCTGCTCTGCTGCGGATTCGCGGTTTGAGTAAATTGCGAATGATTCATTCATTTCATACTCATTTTGCACAGGCCAACGGTAATTCACAATGTTTCCTTGTGGTTTTGCATCACGATCATGGATACGATTCGTTCGTGAGTAGGCTTGAATCAAATTCCCGCCTTTTAATGTGCGATCAATATAGAGCGTATTCAGCTCAGGGGCATCGAATCCAGTTAACAATTGATCCACGACGATCACTAAATCTAAGTAGTTTCCATCATCAGCCGTTTTGTTCAAACGCCTTGTCAAATCCTCTGTGTAGGCTTTAACCGAGGTCATATCGAAAGCTGTACCAAATAATGCATTGTAAGCTTTGATAGCTCGGTGAAGACTCTCATTGGTTCGAAGTTGATGAACACCATTTGTCGTATCAACTGAGAAGCTCACAGCAACTTTCAGTCGTTCTTCACTTGGTCGCTTGCTGTTTTCTTCCATAAATTTATCAAAATACTCCATCGCACGTGGAGTGCTGGCGCGATTTCCACCAACATGGACGGTGAGTAACGCGTTATATCTACGATTATTTGAACGCTCTTTCCAATTTTTAAAGATGTCGTTGACAACAAGTTCTACATGTTCTGGGCTGTAATCATATACGCTCCCACGTATAGTGTCATCGATTTCTTCTTCTGTTGGATCTTTAGGTGCCTCAATCGTTTCTTTAAATTCAACTTTAAATCCTAAGACATTTCTATCAGCGATTGCTTCTTTTATAGTATAGGCATGGAGTAAATCACCAAAAATCTCTCTTGTTTCTGGAAACTTCGGTGTCCCCGTATAACCCACCCATGCAGAATTTGGCAATGCTTTTCGAATGGTTTCAAGCATTCCTTCATTTTTTAGCCCATCCCCTGTTGATCGGTGAGCCTCATCGACAATAAATAAAATATTTTCGGTCAATGGTTTATAACTATCTCTTGCTACATAACGAGACATTTTTTGAATACTTGTCACAATAATGTTTTTATCACTTTTCTTCGTCAGTTTCCGATGTAAATCTGAAATATTGGCTGTATCACTAACCACCCCTGTTTTCCCTTCAAACCCAGCAATAGGATCGTATGCGCGATAAGCATCTGCAGTTTGATTAGTCAGAGCTATACGGTCAACCAAAAAAATGACTTTATCCACATTAGACAATCGGCTTGCTAACCATGCTGTTTTAAAACTGGTAATGGTCTTTCCTGATCCCGTAGTATGCCAAACATATCCTAGTTTTCCATCGCCATATTTAAAATCAAATTTACGTACTTTATCTAGTACTCGCTTCGTTGCATATACTTGATAAGGCCGCATAACTTTGATACTTTCTTTGTTCTTTGTCCCATCAAGGATCATATACCGAGTAGCTAAATCATGAGCCATTGGAATGGAGAGCACTTTATCAGCAAAAATCTTCCACGAACGCACTGGTTGTGCCGTTTCTTCATCTTGCCAATTGAAAGCAAATGCACGATTAAAGCTTTGCAAAGTCGTATTTGCCATATAACGTATGTCATATGGTGTCATTGCAATTAGTATTTGTAACGTAGAAAAGATACCGCTAAATTGTTTTTCAGCAATATATTGTTCCATTTGATTTAGCGATTCCGTCGCATTATGTAATGCTTTTTTCAACTCAATTTGAATGATGGGCAGTCCATTGATCAAAAGTGTTACATCAAATCGCCGATTTTGTTTGCCGTCAACCACTTTGGGCCGTTCAATTTGATTCACTACTTGATAAACAGTGTTCCCCCCACCAACTTGAGCCTGATCGAAAACCGTAAGGAATACATGTCTACCATCATCGAGATCTACTTCAATTTCGGAAACCCCATTTACACCATATAGAAACTGTCCAGCGGAATAAGGAGAATCGATATTTGTGATGATCCTTTTCACTTGATTAAACTCAGTTATTGATAGTGGCTGTACTAAACGAGCTTGATTATTTTGCTCAAGTATTTTTTTGAAGTTGTCCCACAATTGTTCCGTCGTTTTTATTTCCTTTTTGTATTCCCACTGCTTTACTCCACCAATTTTTGTTAAGTGATCAATCACTTCTTGCTCGAATTTTAATTCAGATAAGCTCTTTACACTCGAGTTCTTTTTCATCTCTCTACTCCTTTAGTTTATTTTCCAGCATGGCGCCTGTAAATTTTTCAAGTAAACGCGCATATTCACTCAATTTACTTTGTGCTTTTAGTGATTCAACATAAATCGCTCCAATTTGTCTTTGTTCTTTTAAAGGAACGATTGGAATAATAAGTTTCTCTAGAGATTGCTTTGTCAACCGAAGAATGGGTCCTGTTCCTTGCAGTTCACGTTCTTTTTGACGTTGGATATCTTGATAATTATTGAACAAATATAAAAAATAATGCTTGTCTAACTCTTCATTAATAAAATTTACTTTAGTAAAATTGATGGAGAGTACTTTTCCAATGTTCATCTCCCCTACCATGGTCGCACGTTGCAGTGAATTACTAATTACAATATCACGCTTATCCAACGTTACTTCACTCGTAAAAGATTCGTTTATTTTCTCTTCTTGATTCATTTCGTTGTAATGTCGATAGTCATCTTCAAAGGAGGCTTGATCGTAATATGGTATTTCTTGATCCCCAAACTGCTTTTCAGCTCTCGACTGGTTAACCCCTTGAACAAAGCTAACAAAATCGGACAGTTTTCTTTTTTCCATTTTGGTTGTCTCCTTTAAAAAGAACTTTTTTTATTCGATTATTTGAAATATATTTATATAACTTGTATTCATGGTGTTATGATACCTTTTTACTGAGAGCAAGTCAACCGCTTTCTTTGGAAATATTTTTATATTACAAAAAACCGCATTAAAAAATGCGGTTTTTATCTGTATAGTTTACTACCGAGATCAAATCTAGTATCTTCAAATAACTCTTTTAATATTCCTTATTTCAATATCATTCATAATGGGAGAATATCCTTAAATCCCAGTAGACTTGTACTATTAATCAGCATCCATCAACTTCCTAAATTCATAAAACCATAAACAAGAGCATAACTCAGCCACATTCAAGATAATTAAAAAAATAATTTTCAATCCCAAATATTTGTATTTTCAGGTAAGCGTATATTTGCTTCCCTATCAATTTCTCCTGCAAAAGTTTGTCCATTGGGCAGACGGTATCCATATGATTTATATCCTAATTCTCGAGCACATTTCATGAAATTTGACTGATCTATGGGTATGCCTTCGCGACATATATAATTAACTAATTCAGAAAATTTGTATCTATGCATATCTTTACTTGCATAAAACAATTTATAAAGAGAGGGATTTATTATAAATTGTTTTGCGCTTGTCTCATTGTTTATTTCAAAGACGCCTAAAATATTCTGTGGAGCAATACTGTCTTTGATGATTATCTCTGAATGAATGTCTTCATACCAATTTACATTCATCATGCCTAGATTTCGAGATAGTTCTTTTGTAAAAATATAGTTTCCACTATCATTTATATTCGTAAATCCCCAAATTACATATGAATTGATATCAGTATTTCTAGCTTGGGCAAAGCGAAGCGCTGTCTCAAACCCCTTACTCCCATAAGATGCAGACACAAACGGACTTCTACATTTGTTTTCCCATCTTCCCCCAATATTATGAGCCAAATTCAATAAATACATATAAGTACCTAAAGTATCTTTCTCGATCAAAGAACGTATCTTCTCAGGTTTAATTTTCCCAAAATTGTTCTTTTTTAGTATTGAATTTATTAACTGAAGTAATTCATCTATTTCTTCACTATCTGGTGTATCGTAAAAATAAGTTGGTATACCATCATCTAGGACATTCTCTCGATAGGCCTTTCCTTTTTCGCCAACTTCGAAATAATTGTGGAAATACCTAGATATCACTTCCTCATAATTTCCATGATTGAAGTCAGGTCTAAATCCTCTAAAAAAAGATACTACATTCAACTCATGGTTTTCATTTTTTCTTGCGTACCCGTAGATTCCAGATCTAACCCCTCCATGATAAATACTGTTCAATAGGTTCCGAATTCTAGTTACTAAAATTGAATCTACATTTATACATCTATACTCACCTGAATAATCCAATTCTATTGTCTTTAATGAAGTACGCTGCAGTATTTTAAACATCAACTATTCTCCTTAATAGACTATTGTTCAACTCATCTATATTGAAATCAACATAGTTTTTTACTAAAGTTTCCTGCCTAAAATTTTACTCGAACAAAATTATTCTTAGTTGTTCCTATATTGTGCATATTTACACAAACAACTATTGAAACATGCTATTAAAAAGTCACAAGCATAATAATTTTAGTTACTTTGATCCCATTGTATTATTACTTATCCCGAAGTAGCATGGTTACAATTAATATCACACAGCCAGATAGTGTTTGCAACAACATTCAACTATAATATATGAATTCTGTTGAATTTTTTCTTTTAATTCAGAAAAATCTGCTTTACAAAGAACATATCACATGAAAATACATTTTTCTAAAGACACATTATTATGGAGTATGAGCTTATTTTATCAAGCATCAACCACTAGTTGATTGATAAAAATCAGAAAAAATAATACTCTAACAATGAAAAGAGAAAGGACGGGATTGAAATGTTACTGCAAGATATGTTGAAAACCTTAAGAAATACAAATGGATATACTCAAGAACAAATTGCAAACAAACTTTTTATTTCAACACAAGCTGTTTCTAAGTGGGAAAATGGATCTTCTGTTCCATCGATAGATAATTTATTAGCATATATTCTTCTATACTCACCATCTGTTATCTCCTTCATCATTCGCAAATAAATCTATTGGTAATTTTTATTTAACATATATAACTATTAGACTTTAGTGTATAAATAGATGGTTCTGATTAATTGAGCTAATGTAAAAAAACTATGGCTTACGGAAAAATAAAGGATCAGATTCTTTTAAGTTTCTGACCCTTTAAATAATTGTCCTAATATTCATGAATCTAAATTTTAAAAATGAACAATGATTTGTTTACGATTTTATGAACACAAAAATAAAGTAATACCTACCAATTATGGAATCTTTATCACAAAAATATAATCCTCTAAATATGTTAGTTCGTCTTAGTTTGAAATCATCACTAAAGGTCACAGAAGCTCCTAGACTTTTCGCCGCTGCAACCAGCTTTTTCCTATAATGTTTTATGTCTCATATACGTCATAAACTGGAAATTTTTTACCAGAGCAACTTATTGCATTAAAATAATTTTAATTTTATCAGTTTTCAATAATCAATTAAAATCAACCCTGAATATTGTAAAAATTTAAATTAAGTACTCTTTCAGAATAATAATCTTGGAGTGACAATAGTTGGAAAAAGAAACTTACATCATTTTGAAATTGAATCATACCTGTTAAATCAAGTAATAATCAAGGCAAATGGCTAGAAAAATAATCTAAATTAAACACTATAAATGGAATGGCCGGAAACTAATATTCGTCTAATAAGAGTTTAAAAAACACATGATTAAAGCTCCGAACTTAAAATCATGTGTTTTTTAGACTTTTCCGTGTCAACTTTTCTTGACTAACTCAGCTTCAATAGACTTGATGAATATCTTTATTTGTAACTACAAATTGTTTTTTGCAGAAATTCGAGACGGTATCGCTATGTGTAACAATCAACAATTTATTACCTTTACTGATTAAATTCGAAAAAATATTAAGAATTTTTTCTTCATTTTCTTCATCAAGTGATCCTGTAGGCTCGTCCGCTAATATAATTTCAGGTTCCTTAACTAAGGATCTCGCGATTGCAACACGTTGTCTCTCCCCACCCGATAATTGTTCTGGTAGACTATTTATATAATTTTCTAATCCCACTTGTTCAAGAGCAAAAATTGCACGGTCATTTTTTTCCTTTGAACTAATTTCTAGATTTTTTAAAGGTAACAAGACATTTTTCAACGCTGATCTATCATTTAAGAGGTTATAATTTTGTGTAATGATACCTAGCTCTTTTAACCGGATTTCTGCCATAGTGTTTTGTTTTTTTGAGCATAGTTCATCCTTAAAATAGTATTCTCCTGTATAGGATATATCTATTCCTGAAATTATATTTAATAATGTAGTTTTTCCGGAGCCACTCCTACCAGTGATAGCTAGCGAAGTGTCAGAATCACTCATTTCAAAATTCAGTGATTCGAAAACCATAGCTTCGTTTTTTTTCTTTGCATAGTATTTTTTTGTAATGTTATTTAATCTAATCATAAATCCTCCAGCAAACTAATTTAAGTATTCAACTAAGGTTTTCTTTAAAATAAAAAAATAAGAAAATATAAATATAAATATAGAAGCACATAATCCGATCACAAAGCTATACTTATTGAGAATAGTAGTAAAGAACATAAAGCATAAATAAATCACATTTGAAAAAATAATTGGATTTAAAATTTGAAGCTTAGTAAATCTACGCAATGACTTCTTTGAAAATCCTAACAAAAAATAAGTTTGATACACGTTCGTGTATCTTTTAAACGAACAATGAATAATAAAAATTGATAAGATTGTAACGGTTATGAACAAGATACTTAAAATAAACAATAGCAAATATCTATTCTCATTCAAAACAAGGAGCATATTTGAATATTCAGTTACAAAACTATTGAATCCTAATAAAGTATATTGTTTAAAACCAGATTCATTGCTAATTTCAGTTAGATAATATGTCAGACTTTCTAGGGAAGTTTTATTATTTACTACAATATCACCATTAATCATCTCGAAATACAACTGAGGGTAATAGATACCGGAAGATTCTTTCATACTAAGTTTTTCAGGATAAGGCACTAAGATATAATTATCCAAATATTCTTGAGCGTTTCCTTTAAAATAAAGAAATGTATTATCTACAAAAAAATCTTTAACTTCCAGTTCAAATAGTTTATTAAGATAATATACTGTTATAGTATCTCCAATATTGAAATAATTTTTATACTCAGAACCTAAAATTACAGGTATTTTTCCACTTTCAAAATCTATTGTATTCCAATCTATTTTAGTATTGTTTTCTGTTTTTAAAGAATAAAAATCAAAAGCATGTTTGTTAAGCTGCATACTTTTTACATCAAATAGATTATAGCTTTTATTGTCGATATCTGCTTTATATTTGCCGTTACCAACCATTTCAGTTCCATAAGCATACTCAAAAGTTTCATTCCCTTTAAAATCAGAAACTGCCAGAGGCTGATTATTGATAGCTAAATAGTTGATTATATCATGGTTATTTAATTTATCATAAAAAGTCTCAACTTGCTGTAATCTTTCTGGGTTTTCAATAAATGACGAAAAAGATTCTTGATCCTGTAGAGTGTCAACGAGAGAATATAGCATTGTATTTTTTGAGTTTTCCCTTGCAGAATTGGAAAAATAATCAAGGTCATAGTTAAATGAACTGAAGATATTTAGTATAATTAAAAAGATAGATATTATTAATATTTCAATTATTATCAAAAGAATATTTTTCTTTAAAAAATATTTTCCTTCTTGAAATATACTCATTCCAATCCCTCCTTTTGAGCATCAAAAAAGAATATGAAAAAATATTCCAAATTTATCAGTAGCAAATAGAGTATTATTCCAATGATATAATCAAAAGTATCAAATATTATAAAATGAGCACTAATTATCACAGGTAAAACAGAAAAAAATAAAAGAAAATTTAAAAATAATAATCTCTCTTTAAAATAAATCAAATGTGTTGTTCCTAGCAAATAACGAATCGATCGTTCTTTACGATACATTAGATTATATATAAAGGCCAAAAATATTGTAGCTAATACTATTATTAAATGAGTAAAAATAATTAGTAATGGGGTAAAAAAATCAAGATTTAAGAATCTTCCAACTCCGACATTATTATTGTTGGAAACAGTTAAGTAATCGGTAATGTTTTTAGAGAATTCTCCATCTAAAACATATTGACCGGTTCCATCCATAAAAAAAGAATTATCTGATAACAGCACACTGCTTTTAAAGTAATTTGGAACATATTTTCCTAAGTATCCAATTACTTCATACTTTTTTGAATTATATAAAAAATATTTGATTCCATCAATTTCATGGGTAGGGACATCTACTCCAACAAGAGCGGTAAATTCATTATTTTTTTTAAAAAATCTCCCATTATGGATAGGAGCGTTCCAGTAAGAATAGTCATTGGAATAAAAAGCCCTAATATTTAGTTGTTCGTTCTCAACTTGAGAAAATAATCTGTACGGTTTTGATTTTAATTCTATATTTGAAACAAAACTTGAAAAAGTGGTTTCTATATTTACACTTTTTGGGGTATACAAGTTATTGCTTTCTTCTATTAATACTTGCTGAGTTTGTTTATAATACGTACTCAAAGTAAATAATACCGATATTACAAATGACAGCAAGAGAATAATTATTTTCTTCATATAGTTCCTCCAAGTGCAAAAAAATAATAATGAAAAAGACGAACTATTTTCATCTGCATTAACGATGAGAAAATTCGTCTTTTCAGTTTATAGAAAAACCACACTTCTTTGATTATCGCTAACTTTAATACATTACTTGATATTATAGCTTCCTATTTCCCATAAAATGTTTTTGCTGGTGCACTACCTGGTATTTCTCCAACCCATACATATGGAGAGATTGCTTCAGTTCCACTTGTACCCCATTTTCTACCTGAAGTGCTAAGAACTTTCCCAGTTAATGATTGCATTTGAGCTGTAGTATAGTGATAAACACCTGACCAAGTTGTCCAACCATGAGATCTCTTTTCTTGATTAGGTCCAGCATTTTTATACTCTGCTTTTCCAGAATGTTTAACAGTTGCCTTAGCAGCTCTGGTCTCTAAAATATTACTAAATGTTCCTTCATCTTCACTCCAGCCGCCTATAGCCGTATTATTACTTTCTACTTTGGTTTCAAAGGTTTCACTAGCATTAACAGAAATGCTAAGTGCTGATAATAAAGATATTGCTGTGACTGATAATAGAATAAATTTTTTCATAGTATATTTTCCCACTTTCTTTTGTTTTATTAATTATTTCATATTATATATATAAATTCAAGTTTTTTTTAATCTATTTGTAATATTAATTGCAATCAAATTAAACAAATTATTCCTCTTTTCATGATAGGTGATACAAACAGTTGTCGTCTGAACCTAAATTTTATATCAAAAAAGACCTGGGGTTTCCAGATCTTTTTTCGTCTTTGTTTCTCAAAATGGCAAATCATCATCTGGTAAATCGATTGCCGAGCTGCTTTGTGCAAATGGATCCGTTTCTTGTTTAGGTAGCGGTGGCGGTGTTGGTTTGCTTTTTTCAGCTGTTTCATTGGATTCATTCGCACGCTGCTCAGACACATCTTTTGATTCCATTAATTGAAACGTCTCTGCCACGACTTCTGTGACGTACACTCGCTGTCCTTGTGGGTTTTGTCTGAATACGTCCAGTCACGCCGAGAAGCGTCCCTTTATTGGCTTTATAATTTATGGGACTGATGAATCAGAATTGATTCTTCAGTCCCATTTTCATTTTAGGTATTAAAAAACATATCGTTCTCTAGTATGATTAAATCACCACAAAATAAACAACTGAGAGGACGATATGCTATATGAATGATTCTATCAAAAATGCTGAGAATAATAGAGAAAGATTTGATGATTACAGAGGTCTCTTACGAGACCCTTCAGAAGAAAAAGACGTTGGTCGTCGATGCTGTTCTCTCGCCTACTCCTCGTGCTTGTAGAAGTTGTGGTTCTACTGTGGTAGATGGAAACGGGAAAGCAATTATAGTGAAAAATGGGCAGAAGGAAACGATTGTCCGTTTTGAACAATACAATCATATGCCTTTGGTTATGCGCCTAAAAAAGCAGCGCTATACCTGTAAAAACTGCCGAACCCATTGGACGGCTCAAAGTTATTTTGTCCAACCCAGACATTCAATCGCAAATTATGTTAGATATAAAATTGCTTCTTTACTGACTGAAAAAGTATCTTTATCTTTTATTGCAAAAAGCTGTCAGGTATCTTTGACCACCGTTATTCGTACATTGAAAGAGTTTAAAAGCTATTTACCAAAGCAATCTAAGAAGATTCTCCCCAGAGTATTGATGGTTGATGAATTTCGTTCGCATGCTTCCATAGAAGATAAAATGAGCTTTATTTGCGCAGATGGTGAAACAGGAAAATTAATAGATGTTTTGCCTACGCGTAAATTACCTCGATTAACAAGCTATTTCATAGGTTGTACCAATCCAGAAGAAGTAGAATTCTTGGTGACAGACATGAACGCCGCCTACTTCCAGCTCACCAAACGTGTTCTGCCAAATGCGAAAGTAGTGATTGATCGGTTTCATATTGTCAAACACATGAATCAAGCGTTCAATGAGTTGCGTATCCGTGAAATAAATGAACTTCGTAAAGCCGGACAGAAAAGCCAGGCAGAAAAACTGAAAAAGAACTGGCGCTTTTTGCTAAAAAATCGTGCAAACATCAACCATTATGAATACAAAACATGGAAAAGTTTCCGAGCACCAAAATACCCATTTCTTACTGAAGCAATGATGATTGATCGATTGCTTGAGTTTTCTACGCCCCTGAAGGAGGCGTATCCCTTTTTTCATGAATTAGTTGAAGCCTTTCGAGACAAAGACCCTGACTTATTTTTCTGCATATTGGCAGAACTTCCCGAAACGTTAGATGACGGCTTTCGGGAGAAGCTTCAAAACCTTCTGACCTATGAAGAAGGCATCACCAACGCAATGATCTATCCTTATTCCAATGGAAAAATAGAAGCGAAGAATACCCACATAAAGACAATGAAACGAGTATCCTACGGATTTAAATCATTCGAGAACATGAGAATTAGAATCTTTTTGATCAATCAATTAATCAATGTAAGATAACAAAAAAATCTGAGCCAGAATGTGGTTCATTCTGACCCAGATTTGATTTTGCACAACTCATCAGTTCTTATTGACAAAGAGCCCTTTTTTTATTCTGCTATTTACTAATTGAAAGCAGCCGACTTGAATCTGAAAAAAATTTTCTACGGCTGGTTTTGACTTTATTTTAGATCTAACTGAATGATAAAAATTCTCCCGTATTAAATGAATGGTTAGTTTACTGTTTAGTTAGATTGTTTTAAAAATTCGCTCATCACTGTCTTCAATATAATCCCTTATGTCTATTACCACAACACTAATTGTTCTTTATCTTTTTTATATCCATTATAGCTCTATCAAGTATAATAGGAATCGTCATAGTTTTGACTTTGATTTTTCATAAATAAAATCCTTTTTTAAACAAAATAAAAGCATATGCAAATGGCCACAAAATAGGATAAACAGTTAGCTTTACTATACCAATGAAAAAAACATATAGAGAGTAAAATAAACCCATATTTTGCTTCTGTATTTCTCTATGAATTTTCCAATTTATTTGTGTATTTTCAGTAGCATTCTCATAAACATAGCTTTCATATTTTTCGTTATTAGTAGGTAATAAATACCTTCTCAGTGAAGCAACCAACAGAATTGAAAAACAACCAATCAACAAATAAATAGCAAAAAGTTCCTCCATGTAAAAAAACAGATTCACTAATGAAAACAATTCTTTTTTTTGCAAGTAAGGAATAACTATCTCTATATATAACCAAATATTATAGAAGAACGAAAAAAATATAATTATAAAAGAAAAGATAATTTGAACAATTGTATCCCAAACAGTCCCTCTAAGTATTGTGGTATCTAACCAGCTTTTGATTAACCTTTTCATATTGATAATTCTCCTTTATTTGCCTTTATTTGTAACATTCATAGAGACTTGATTGCACGTCTATGAAAAATTTCCTACGGTTGGTTTTGACTTTATATTATATCCAGCTGAACGATCAACGGTCCCACTTCTTGTGTTGCTTCATCCAATATTAAAGAGTAAATTTCGGCATTCTCTTGCGTGATACGTACCTGTTGCGCACTCATTTCACCTGCACCAACTTCTTGAATACGCATCGTTTGATTCTTTGTATCCACGCTATTAATAAAGTAATAATTATCCATGTCTTTCCTCTTTCTCCTAATTAAATAGGTCTTGACTCTTGGCTCATTTTTGCTTGTTCGGTTTCACGCTGAAGCTTTTCAAACGCTACTTGATTTTTGAATTGATCAAATTCATTGTTCGTCACCCGTTCCAGGTGTTTGACTTGATTCGTGACCAACCGAAGGTATTTGAATGATTGTTTAAATGGTCTGGTTCGCTTACTTGGATGTCGCTTTGGCGCTGATCGACTTTCATTCGTCTCTTTCCGCATACGATAATCATTTTTTAGTTTATCATATATTTCCTGATTCTTATTATGTTTTCCTGATACAGAAGAAGGGTGGTAAGGTTCTCCTAGCGACGGTGATTCATTTTCTTTTTTCAGTTCCTGAAGGATATTGTTTCCTAATCGATAATAAATACCATCCGACCCGAACATTCGGCCATCATAAAAATGATTTTTTATCTTTTTTAGGATCTCCCTCTCCATAAGTTGCTTTCTTGGAAATGTCTTCCTCATTTGCCAGCTGTTTAAATTCTTCAAAGTAGCCATTGTATTTCATCAATGAGTCAATCAGTTGATTCATTATTTCTCGATTTTCCTGCATTAAGTTTTTACTATTCCACTTGCTTTGATTCTTCGGCAGCTGTGCTTTTAATTTTTCAAGCAACAGAACACTTTCTTTTTTCGGTGTTTCCATTTTTATTTTACTACGCAGACTATTTCTCAAATCATTCAATCGTTCCAGTTCTCTCGTTCGATCAAAAATGAGATTCGCAAAAGTCTATTTCATTTTTTCTAATGTTTCATCGAAACGTTGCCCTTTTCTTTCGTAGCGATTATGCTCTTTAACAAAAATCATTTTCACGGGTAGGCTCGACTTTCGTCGTCGCAAAATGCACGTGAAAGTGACCCGTTCAAATTATCATTCTCATAAAGAACGTCCATCATTTTTCGACCGGTCATGATCAACGGTTCCCTTTTTAATTCATTTGAATATGGATTATATATGCCTGCTTTAATTAATGCTCTTGTATCGAAAGACACCACATCTTGAAATAAAACAGATTCATTTTGGTTCGCTCCATCAAACAATTTTTTATACTGTTCAACTTTTTGTTGCGTCAGATCATCATTATTAAAATCAAACATCCCTGTATTCAGTGACCATATTTTTTCTTGGGTTTCCTTTTGCATGATCTCGATTTGTACTTTTGATAAAGTCGAATAATCAGAAAGACGTTTGTTGATCTCCACTAGCGATACTCTTCGCTTTATTTCCGATTTTATTTCCTTTAATGAAGAAATCAAGTGAGAGATTTTTTCGAAAATAGCCATCATTCATTCCCCTTTTTTAATTTGGTATTTGTTGCGATCAGCTCATAATAATCGATTTGATTAAAATCACTGACGTGAGCATATGCTACATAAACAAGGACTTGATTTGAATCCAATCCTTCATATATAAGATCAAAAACGACGAAATAGGTTTGATCATCGTTCGTATAAACACTTAGATCTTCTACGCTCATTTTGGCATCTTAATTGTCCATATCCCCAATCGATTGCGTCATTTCTTGGTTATATTCGTCAGTAATCAACTTCTTTTCGTTCAACAGCGAGACACGATTTTTAAGAAATGGTTCGTCTTTTGTGTTGAAATAGGTCGTCACAAAGTCTTGCACTACGGCACTTTTTTCATCCGTGGATTGATTTGTTTGTTCACTCTCAACGGTTTCTGGTGCCTGATTTTCAGTAGGATTAACAGTGCTGCTATTGTCCGGATCCGAATGGTTTTCTTCAATAGATTGTTCAATTTGGGCTTTTTGGAAATGAAAAAACTCGAAAGGAAATAAAATAACGATTTTCCATATTCCAAATGAACTAAAGTAATTACTTCAACAATGGAAAGACAAACAAAAAGAAGAACTAGTTCAATTTGAAATTGAGCAAACCGAAGAGTAGCTACTCTTTACCTTCTTTGATAATAAGGGAAATATCAATCAAAGACTTCATACAGATTATTTGAACTACCGTATGAAATCCATTGAGCGACGACATAAACACCTTACCCATGCGACTTCACACAAGTTACGGCATACTGGGGCAACTTTAGCCAAACAAGCTGGTGTCGCTCTAGAACAGATTTCTGAAGCCTTGACTCACAGCGATAACAATATCACAAGAACTTATGTAAACACACCAAACGTGATTCAAATGCCTATCGGTGAAATTGCCTATCGCAAATTGTCTCAAAAAGATGCAGACCGGAATGGTGTCAACTCAAAAAAAGACGCTTCGCAAACTGAATTGCGAAACGCCTGAAAGTGTTGATATATAAAAATATATTAACGCTTAGAGAATTGTGAAGCTTTACGAGCTTTCTTAAGACCTGGTTTTTTACGTTCAACCATACGTGCGTCACGAGTAAGTAAGCCAGCACGTTTAAGAGCTAAACGGAAATCAGGATCAACTTGTAACAATGCGCGTGCGATACCGTGACGGATTGCACCTGATTGTCCAGCGTATCCACCACCATTTACGTTTACAAAAACATCGTATGAACCTTTAGTTTCTGTAACGCCGAATGGTTGGTTGATTACTTCACGCAAGTCTGCGTGTGGGATGTATTCTTCAACATCTTTTTTGTTAACAGTAATTTTACCAGTACCTGGTACTAAACGTACGCGGGCTACTGCATTTTTACGACGGCCAGTGCCGATATATTGAGCTTGTGCCAATGAAATTCCCTCCTATTAGATTAAGTTTGTGATGTCCAATACTTCTGGTTGTTGTGCAGCATGTGGGTGTTCAGCGCCAGCATAAACATGAAGTTTCATTCCTTGTTTACGGCCTAAAGTGTTTTTAGGAAGCATGCCTTTTACAGAAGTTTCGATCAAACGACGAGAATTTTTAGCACGTAATTCTCCAGCAGAGACTGATTTCAATCCTCCTGGGAAGTTTGAGTGACGGTAATAAATTTTATCGCTTGCTTTGTTACCTGTTAATTTGATTTTTTCTGCATTAATGACGATTACGAAATCGCCTGTATCCACATGAGGTGTGAATGTTGGTTTATTTTTACCACGTAAGACAGATGCTACTACTGCTGAAAGACGACCCATAGGAACATCTGTTGCATCTACTACGTACCATTTACGTTCTACTTCGCCTGGTTTGGCCATATATGTTGTACGCACAATTTTTTCCTCCAATTCAATTTCACGAATGTTTGACATACACTTGAGTTTCCGGGGCTCTTGTGGGGCAAACAATACCATATAACATAATACCTTCTATAAAGCCTAATGTCAACGTAATTCCGCCTCTTTTTGAAAATTTTCTCCATTCATTTTCTGCCATTTTCTCTGAAAAACGAAACTTGTTGGTGCAGACTGCTAAAACTGAATAGATTTATGAATATTATGTATAAACTTTCATCAACAAAGTGAGCATCCACTTCTTTTCCTCAATCACCGATAATAGTATAAAAACCTGATAATCACCAATTTTATGTATAAATATTTAATTTTACCCTTGATTTATTATTTTTATTCTGATAAGATAGCTTCAATCACTTGAAAACACGCGGAAAAGGAGTTAATAAGTATGAAAGAAAAAGTAATATTGGCCTATTCTGGAGGATTAGATACCTCCGTTTCAATTAAATGGTTAACGGACCAAGGATATGATGTGGTGGCTTGCTGCCTAGATATCGGTGAAGGTCGCGACACCCAATCCATTAAAGACAAAGCGTTGGCAGTTGGTGCGATTGAATCTTATGCCATCGATGCCCGCGAAGAATTCGCCCAAGATTTTGCTTTGATCGCTTTACAAGGCAATACTTTTTATGAAAATTCTTATCCTCTTGTTTCCGCTTTGTCGCGTCCATTGATTGCCAAGAAATTGGTAGAGTTGGCATTAGCGACTGGCGCAACGACCGTCGCCCACGGCTGTACTGGTAAAGGCAACGACCAAGTTCGGTTTGAAGTGGCGATCGCTGCTTTAGCGCCTCACTTGAAAGTCATCGCACCGGTTCGGGAATGGAAATGGTCCCGAGAAGAAGAGATTGCCTATGCGGCTGAAAAAGGAGTGCCGATTCCCGCTGATTTGGACAATCCGTATTCCATCGATCAAAACTTGTGGGGACGTGCCTGTGAGTGTGGCGTCTTAGAAGATCCTTGGGCAACGCCGCCAAAAGGAGCCTACGCCATCACGCAAGAATTAGAAGATACTCCTGACGTACCAACGATCGTTGAGATCACTTTTGATCAAGGGGTACCGACCGCCATTGATGGCGAAACGATGAATCTAGCAGAATTGATCATGAAACTAAACCGGGTGGCTGGCGAACATGGCGTTGGTCGGATCGACCATATCGAAAATCGTCTGGTGGGAATCAAATCACGGGAAGTTTATGAATGTCCAGGAGCGATCGCTTTGATGACGGCTCATAAAGAATTGGAAGATTTGGTCTTTGTACGGGAATTGGCGCATTTCAAACCAATCATCGAGCAGCAATTAGCGCAAGTCATCTATGATGGTCTTTGGTTCAATCCATTGACGGAAGCCTTGATTACCTTCCTGAAAAGCACGCAAGTCTACGTCAACGGGATCGTGCGTTTGAAATTGTTCAAAGGCAACGTCATCTGTGAAGGACGGAAATCTGAAAACAGCTTGTACGATGAAAACTTAGCAACGTATACTTCTGCAGATACCTTTGATCAGCATGCGGCCATCGGCTTCATCAAATTATGGGGACTGCCAAGCAAAGTGCACGCTGAGATCCAAGCACAACAGCAACTAACAGAAACATTGATTTAAGTATGCACGGCTGAAGCTGCCGCTTCAGCCGTAATCTTTTTTTTGAGGTGAGAATATGGCAAAATTATGGGGCGGACGTTTCGATGGGAAAAACGAAGCATGGATCGATGCTTTTGGGGCTTCCATCACGTTTGATCAAAAGTTAGCAAAGCAAGACATTCTTGGCAGTTTGGCACATGTCAAAATGCTGGTCCATACGGGCATCATCAGTCAAACCGATGGCGAAGCGATCATTGGCGGCTTGACCACGATTCAGCAGCAATTAGCCGCTGGCGAATTGACCTTCACGATTGAAAATGAGGACATCCATTTAAACATCGAGACATTCTTGCATGAATTGATTGGACCAGTGGCAGGCAAATTGCATACTGCCCGTAGTCGTAATGACCAAGTGGCGACCGATATGCATTTGTATTTGAAAGAAGTCGTGCAAGACGTGATCACTTTGATCGCTGAATTGCGAGAAGCGCTGGTTTTACAAGCCGAAGCCAACATCTACACCATCATGCCTGGTTATACCCATCTGCAGCATGCACAGCCAATTTCTTTTGCCCATCACCTCTTAGCCTATTACAGTATGCTGACGCGTGACCAAGAGCGTTTCAGTGAGAGTTTGAGCCGCATCGATGTGATGCCTTTAGGCAGTGCCGCTTTGGCAGGAACCACCTTTCCCATCGATCGGGTCTTCACCGCTCAAGAGTTAGGGTTTAGCAATATTTACAGCAACAGCCTAGATGCGGTCAGCGATCGTGATTTTATCTTGGAATTTTTAAGCAACGCCTCTTTATTGATGATGCATCTGTCTCGTTTTTGTGAAGAGCTGATTCTTTGGTGCAGCCATGAGTACCAATTTGTGGAACTGACCGATACCTTCTCAACTGGCAGTTCCATCATGCCTCAAAAGAAAAACCCTGACATGGCGGAGCTGATCCGTGGAAAAACAGGACGTGTCTATGGGAACCTCTTTGGTCTTTTGACGGTCATGAAGGGCTTGCCGCTGGCGTACAACAAAGATTTCCAAGAAGACAAAGAAGGCATGTTTGACAGTGCCGAAACCATCACGAAAAGCTTGCAGATCATGACAGGCATGATCGCAACGATGAAAGTCAATCAAGCACGGATGCAAGAATCCACTGAAAAGGATTTTTCCAACGCAACAGAATTAGCGGATTACTTAGCCGGAAAAGGCGTGCCTTTCAGACAAGCCCATGAGATTGTCGGCAAGCTCGTCAGCGAGTGCTTGACCAAAGGCATCTATCTGCAAGATGTTTCCTTGGAAGACTACCAAGCGATCCATCCTGCCATCGACAGCGATATTTTTGAAAAACTTGATTCCTATACCGCCGTCAAAAATCGGCATTCTTATGGCGGCACCGGTTTTGATCAAGTGGCACAGCAAATTGAAGCCGCCAAAACATTATTGGCGGGCAAGTAAAAAAACCAGCGAAGAATTTTCTTCGCTGGTTTTTTGTCGATTAATGACGTACGCGAGATTTCGCTGGATCGATCAATGGCGCTTCGCCTAAGTGCGCTTGGATCATCCAAATACGTTTTTCGATGGCTGTTTTGAAGCCGATGAAGATATCTTGGGTTGGATCGTCGCCTTCTTCACCAGATACTTCGATCCCTTTTTGGTATAAGTCCGCTAAATAACGGTAGCCTTCCACCAATGTAGCTAAGCGTTCTGGAATCGTGCGGTCCCAGTTGCCGACTTCATCAGGGATTTGAGTGTGTTCTGCCATTTCACGCAAAGTTGAATATGGTGAACCATCTAATGTAATCAAGCGTTCAGAAACTTCATCCAATTGCTCATTTAGATCATCCATGAATTCATCCATCATTGGATGCAATGTCAAAAAGCCAGGTCCACGCATGTACCAGTGTGTTTGGTGAACGACCATAGCCATTTGGCTTAAATCAGCAACAAGTTGGTTTAATACTTCTTTTGTTTGTTCAAATTTCATAACGATTCCTCCTCTAAATTATCTATTTTAAGGATAATACGAAACAAATAAAAAGTACAACAAAATCATCTATTTGAGAAAATTTCTCACTCTCTTACGTATTTCTTTATAAGGAGGATCAAAAAATGACGATTTTCGTGTTTTTTTTAGGCGCTTTACTCGGCTTCTTTTGGCTTTTGCTCTTACATACCCTGTTTTGGAATCCGCCCAAAAGTGATTCTCGTTCTCATTACCAGAAGGTGAACAAAGTTTCGGGTAACCATTGGTTTTTTCGCCTTCCTACAAGATGGCTTTTACCCCTGCTTTATTGGGCCATCGTCTGCTTGTGCTATGGCGGACTTTGCGTGGTTGCCTTTCATGATTCCCAAAGCTTCCTGGCTTTTGTCTGGCTGACCAGTGCCTTTTTACTCAGCTTGACCGACTTGATAGACTATAGCGTCTACCCGCAACTGCTGTACCCCGCCCACCTACTGCTAGCGCTGGCACAGCTTAGGAGCGGCGCTTCTTTTCAATGGCTGTCTTTAGGCTTGCTGGTTCCACTGGTCTATTTTGTCTGGCAGGAAAAAATGGGCGGCGGCGATCTCTTAGTGCTATCAGGCTGGAGTATTTGGCTAACGCCGACGACCCTTTTGGCCCTCTTACTAGTAGCCAGCAGTCTCGGGCTTCTCGCTTTTTTTAGCTATCAAAGCATCTGGAAGAAACGATTGGCGCAGTTGCCCTTCGTCCCCTTCTTGAGTCTGGGTTTGCTGATTGTTCGCTTTCTAGCGTTTCATACTTTTGACGCTTTTTTTCTTTGAAGTGAAGAAAAATAGGGCAGGAAAAAGCGGGAGAAGTTGGCCTCATCCCGCTTTCTCTTTCTGCTCTGTTGCTTCCCCTGCCTATGATAACGGCGTCCGTTTTTTGCGATCAAGGTAGATGCCTACTGCGATTACTACTAACAACAGTCCCAAGACGACCCAACCAGCGGTCGTGGTGTCATTGGTTTTCGGTAAATTGCCAGTGCCCGGCTTCGTTGTTTTGCCTTCTTTGACACGGTTGTTGAATACCATGTCTGCCGTTTGTTCCGCTTCAGCCACTAATTTTCCGGCTTGATCTTTGACTGTGACCGTCACTTGATAGGTGGTTTCATCATAGATGATCGTTGCGTCATTGCCAGCTTTTTCACGAATCGTGTAACGATGTTCCCCAGCATCGTCATACGTCAATACATCAAAGGTAATCGTTCCATTTGCGTCATTGCGTTGGGTTTGCAGAACCTTTCCAGCTTCATCCACTAATTCAAATGCAAATTCGTTGGCTTGCAAGTCTCTACCCGTCAAGACTTTCTTCGCACTTAGTACGACACTGCCAGCTTGTGGCTGGTAGCTGTTTTCAAAGACTTGATCGCCTTCGTATTCCGCCACTGCGGTCAACTGTCCGGCTTCATCCGTCACGGTCACAACTACTGCAAGTTCTTTCGTATCGTAGGTGATGGTACCGTCAGTTCCTGCTTTCTCACGAATGATGTAGTGGTACTCACCTGTTTCATCATAGGCGAGAGCGTCAAAGTAGATCTTGCCAGTGGCATCATTGGCTTTTGTTTGAAGTACGTTGCCTTCTTCATCGACTAGTTCAAAGTCGAATTCATTTGCTTGTAGCGTACGACCGGTCAATACTTTCTCGGCACTTAGTACAACACTGCCGGCTTTTGGTTGGTAGCTGTTTTCAAAGACTTGATCGCCTTCGTATTCCGCCACTGCGGTCAACTGTCCGTCTTCATCCGTCACGGTCACAACTACTGCAAGTTCTTTCGTATCGTAGGTGATGGTACCGTCAGTTCCTGTTTTCTCACGAATGGTGTAGTGGTACTCACCTGTTTCTTCGTAAGGGAGCGCGTCAAAGTATATCTTGCCAGTGGCATCATTGGCTTTTGTTTGAAGTACGTTGCCTTCTTCATCGACTAGTTCAAAGTCGAATTCATTTGCTTGTAGTGTACGACCAGTTAAGAATTTCTCGGCACTTAGTACGACACTGCCAGCTTTTGGTTGGTAGCTGTTTTCAAAGACTTGGTTGCCTTCGTATTCTGCCACTGCGGCCAACTGTCCGTCTTCATCAGTGACGGTAACGACTACTGCCAGTTCTCTCGTATCGTAAGTGATGGTGCCGTCAGTTCCTGCTTGCTCACGGATGGTATAGCGGTATTCGCCAGCTTCCTCATAGGCGAGAGCGTCAAAGTAGATTTGTCCGGTTGCATCATTGGCTTTTGTTTGAAGAACAGTTCCTTCTTCATCTACCAGTTCAAAGGCAAACTCGTTGGCTTCCAACGTGCGGCCGGTCAATACTTTCTCAGCATTCAGCACCACTTCGCCAGCTTTTGGCGTATAGTCATTTTCAAAGATTGTATTGCCATCATATGTTGCTTTTGCCACTAGTTGCCCGTCTTCATCGGTTACTTTCACGACAACGCCAATTTCTTTCATGTCATAGGTAATGGTACTATCTGCGTCAGCTTTTTCTCGAATCGTGTAGCGGTATTCGCCGTCTTTGTCATACATTAATTCATCGAAGTAGATTTGTCCGGTTGCGTCATTGGCTTTTGTTTGGAGTACGTTGCCTTCTTCATCTACCAGTTCAAAGGCAAATTCGTTGGCTTCCAGCGTGCGGCCGGTCAATACTTTCTCAGCATTCAGCACCACTCCGCCGTCTTTTGGCGTATAGTCATTTTCAAAGACTTGGTTGCCTTCATATTCCGCCACTGCGGTCAATTGTCCGTCTTCATCGGTGACGGTCACGACTACCGCTAGTTCTTTTGCATCGTAAGTGATGGTACCGTCAGTTCCTGCTTTCTCGCGAATGGTGTAGTGGTATTCGCCTGCTTCATCATATGCGAGAGCGTCAAAGTAGATCTTGCCAGTTGCATCATTGGCTTTTGTTTGAAGTACAGTTCCTGCTTCATTGACTAATTCGAAGTCAAATTCTTCTGCTTTCAAATCACGACCGATCAGCACTTTCTCAGCATTCAAAACGACACTACCGGCTTTTGGCGTATAGTCATTTTCGAAGACTTGATTGCCTTCATAGACTGCTTTCGCAATCAACTGGCTATCTTCTTCAGTGACGGTCACGGTTACCTTTAGTTCTTTGTCGCTATAGGTGATGGTTGGATCATCGCCGGCTTTTTCCCGAATCGTGTAATGGTATTCGCCAGGCTCATTGTAAGTGATGGCGTCAAAGGCAACTTGACCGTTGCCATCATTGGTTTGTGTTAAAATCACAGAGCCAGTTTCATCCACTAGTTGGAACGTAAATTCGCCGTCTTTTAGCTCGCGCCCATCAAGCAGCTTCTGAACATTCAAGGCGTGGGTCGTTTCTTTGATTTCCCGCTTGTTGGCTAGTTCAAAGACATAATTGACTTGCTTATCAGAAATAGTGAAGGTGTACTGAGTCGCATCTCGTTCGTATCCTTCCGGTGCGGTGATTTCTTGGATCATATAATCGCCGTAACGCAGATTGTCGATCCGATCAATGGCGTTGCCGTTTTCCATGATCTGATTGTTTTTAACCACCAGGTTCGACAAGATGACTTCATAGGTATTTTGTGCATTTTTGCGGCTTAATTGGAAAACCGCTTCTTCATCGATCCCTCGTTCTTTGGTGCCATCGGCATCGTATTTCACGATCGTCAAGGAACCGTTCGTCCCAGAAGACGTTCCGCTGCCATCTGTCGATTTGATGGTGATTTCTTTGGTTACTGTGTGAATCTCGATCTCACTACCCGTCAAATTGACATTGTTGGTCACCCGTTCATTGTTCAAAATCCCGGGGTCAAGTTGTGTTTGATAAACGATAAAGTATGGTTTATCAATCATTTCTTCAAAAGCGATCACTAACGATTGCGTCCCTGCTACCACATCCGAGGTGATTTTCGGATTGTCTTCGTTGGTGAAGGTGACTTTTTCTCCTTTTTCCCACGTACCATTGTTTAAGACCGCTTCATACACATCTACGATCACGGCATCGTCGGCATCTCGTAAAAAGGTGTGTTGATTGTAGTTGATGGTATCGGTCACTACCGCATTGTGGATTTTGCGGCTGTCAGCATTGATCATGATTTCCCAATCGATCAACCGATTGTTGTCGGCATTCTGGCTACCATTTTTCATCAACCAATCCGTTTTCGCAGACTTGTCGACTTGGCCATCGGCAGTCAACGTTGTGTCATTGTCCGTCAATGTAATAGTATTTTTGTAGGTAAATACTTCTTCCGCTGCTTCCGTTGCCAAGAAGACCGCCAATGTTTCTGACGTTTCTTTCAGCAAGGTGATCGTAACTGTCTTCGAGTCAGGGTCATAAGTGTAACTGTAATCCTCGTTTAGCACCAATTGCTCTTTCAGTGCTCTGACTTGCGTCGTATACCCAGTTACTGTGACCGTGTAAAGCGCCAAGTCTTTCAAGGTTTGGCCTTCTTGCAGCTGGTCCGTGATGATTGCATCTTTGTTGATTTTTTCTTTGTACGTATTGAATAGCCCCATCCAATAGACTTGATCGCTGGAAGCGGTCTGCTCATCAAAAATAGTTCCTAAGTTCCGACCAAATACGGCGGTAATCGCTTTGGCGACATCTTCGCCTTCACCAATAAATAGTCCGTATTTCAAGGCATTTTTTAACCAGTTGGCGTCCAGCCATGTGTTGGTTTCAGAAGCTTCCGTGAATTCATTGCCGGCTTCGTCTGTGTAATAGACAAACGCTGCGTTGCTAAAACGGGTGCTAGAACTTCCTAGTGCGAGATGCTGTGAGATATCGAAGCTGGTTTTGAAGTTGGCAGTGATCGTGGCTGAAGTCGTTTGGTACGCTCCTTGCAGCTTGATGCGAAAACCAGTCTCAAGTTCCTTTGTTGATCCGTCCGTCAATGTTTTCGTTTCTGTGATCAGCTCCAGCGTATAGTCGTTATTGAGCTCTAAAGGCTCGGTCACGCCGCTGGCCGTCACTACTAACGTATCTGCCAACAAAGTTAATGCGCTGCTGTTTGCGCCAGAGATCAATTGATAGCGATCTTCGATGATCAGGTCACTGACTTTTTGTTGATTGGTGTTGGCTTCAATTTTCCATGGGACGGTTTTTGTCTCATAATCTTTGGTACCGCCTGTTTTGACGACACCGATCATTTTGGTTGGTGTCACTGTCCCACTACCCGTCAACGAGCTATTTTGATTGTCGCGGACCGAAGCGTAGTTGTAAATACGGGTATCGGCTAAAACCGATTCATACAACTGAGTATCGTATTGGATCTTGTAATAGCCAGCTTTAGCAAACGTGATGCTAAAGCGTACGATTTCCCCCTCTTTTTTCCGCTCGTACGTTTCATCAAAAGACCAATCCTCTGAAGAAATCGGGTTGCCGTCTTTATCGGTGATCACCAAACTCTCTGGCACAAAGAAGTGCAGGGCTTTTTCAGGATCCGATCCTGCATAGGTCTGATCAAAAAATTGGGCTTGGTCTTTGTCCAATGAGACGGAAACTTCCCATGATGCTCGTTTCGTCTCTTGATCATAGCCTTTGAACCGTTTGTATTCCGATTGTTCATCGTAAGTAACCGTTGCTTCTGCGGTTTTTTCTGTAAAATCGCTGCCGTTGATTGTTGCCGTGTTTTTGAAAGAAGAAGCCGTTGGATCCGTGACTGCACTATTGATGACGATTCGCACCGGTTGATTGACGGTCTGATTGAAGGTAAAGGTATTGTTGACGCTGTTATAGGTATATAAGCCATCGGTACGAATCCACTCCTCGGTGTCTTCATCGTACAAGTAGCCTGTCGAAGTACTATAAGACAAACCTTGGGGCATTTTATCGGTGATCACCACGTCATGTAATTCTCGACTGGTTTGGTTAAAAATAATTTCCCAAACCACTGAACCGCTGGAAGTCACGTTACCAGTCTTAATGATGTCGACTTCATAAATAGGCAATGTAATGATAATCTCATGACCATCTTCATCGTAGATCCCAGTATGAATCGTCACTTCTTCGGTGACAGTGCTCACACTTAATTCCGTAATTAGATCGATAGTCCCTGAGCGGTTGGAAAGTGTTTGTGCCGCTTCGTTAAAAGTAACAGTCAACGTGCCATCGAGTGCTAAGGTAAAGGTTCCGATCGATTGCCCGCCAGAACGGGTCAATTCGCCGCTAACGGTGTTATGAATAGCAAAATATTCCGGTAATTGATACGTATAATAATCGCCAGCACGAATTTCTTCCGTATCTGCTAACGACCAGTCAAAATGAATTTTGATGTTGCCGTTATACATCGGTGGATTTTCGGCAGTGAAGGGTTGATCGTTTAAGTCAGTAATTCGGACATTGTCAAAAAGTTGTACTCCCCGTTCGTTTAGGTTGGCACTAAGATTCTCAGCGGTAGTAGAAGCTTCCGTTTCCGCCTCAGTATCTGGTGCTCGGGGTTGAATGCTGTTTTGATTCAGTGTCGAAGATGCTTGGGTTGCTTGACTTTCACTAGGGACGGTTGCTTGTTCTTCTTCTGCTTGACTCGTTTCTGACTGAACTGCTCCCGCTGTCGATGAATCCGTAGGTGCTTTTTCCGTATCGATCGTTCCGGTCTCAGGCTCGGTACTTTCCAGCATTTCAGTCGTTCTTTCGGTACTGTCGGTTGTGTTGATTGCTTCTGCTAGTATGATCGTTGGTTCACAAAGAATGGAACCAAGCAAGACTAGCAAACATATATAGATAGAAAATTGTTTTTTCATAATTGTTCATTCCTTTTTATAAAGTTTTTCAATTGATCTCGGAAGCGCTCGACGAATAACATTGTTCAACAATGAGCAAAATATCCAACAAACAACTGCTTTTTGCCTCCTTCCTAAGGTTCAATCATTTTGGTTTATGCTACTTTTATCAAACTTGTTACTACTATTCCACACTCCTATTTTCCCAAAATTTTGGGGTGGGATGTATTCAAAAAAAATACAACACGCAATTTTTTTGAATACATGTAAAAACGTGATACTATTTACTTAAAAGGGGGCTCAGGGGCAATCATGTTACGGAAATTGTTATCATCTACGACACAAAAGAAACTACAGCTGATTGAGTATTTATTAGACGATCAGGGAACGAGTCTTCACGATTTGGCAGTAAAATTTTCCATTTCAATGTCTGCAGCGAAAACCTATATCGCGGAAATCGACAATGAATTTTCGTTTCTGGACTTACAATTTGACGATTATTCAGCTGTTCGCCTCCACTTGCATCCCTTTGCTACTCGGCTAGACGTATACAGCCAGTTTTTGACACGCTCTTCTGCATTTCAATTATTGGAACTACTCTTCTCATCAAGTTTCACTAGTTATGATATGTTGGCTCTAGAATTAAATTTAAGCAAATCGTCGATCATTCGTTTGATCAAGAGGATCAACATGGTTCTGGCACCATATGATTTCTTCATCGCGACCAAACCCATCCAGTTAAAAGGAAATGAACACAACATTCGCCAGTTTTTTCTGATTTTCTTCTTAGAAAAGTACCAGTATGAATTTGTGGATGCCAACATCAACCAAGAACAGGATTTTTTGAAAATCGCCCGTATCATGGCGGCTGCGACGCCCTTAAAGCTTTATTTTTCCGACATCAAAAAAATCGCTTTTGTGATCTATATCAACACGAAGCGCGATCGCCTATACGCCTCCAACCCCAATGGAAACCACGTCGAATATTTCTTAGAGAAAATCGATTTGAGCGAATTTACCGGCTACAGTCGGGCCTACATCGAGAAAATGGTCGGTTATGTCACGACCCATATTGGTCAGGACCCCAACGTCTTTCGTAAGACCAAACAAGAGTTTTATCAAATGACCAAACGTATATTTAAAAAGTACAACTATCATGAAGCCAACTTTGAAGAGAAACTCGACGCTGTGGTCTTTTCTTATTTTCTTGGGATCAACTTGCACGTTCCTTACTGCATCTTGGATGATCGCTTTGCTCGTTTTGTCAACAACTGTGATTTGGTCCAACAGGCAGTCAATCAAGACATCGTTCACCTTTTGACCCATTCAAATTTACCGATCATTCGACCAAGTACGATCAATTACCTGATTTATATTTTCCATATATCTTTCCCAAATTTCGCTAAAGAAATCATCGATGCCAATGCTGGCTTTCGCTTAGCTTTGTTTTATGATACGAATAGTTATCATACGGAATTTATCCAAACGAAAATCCAACAGTTTATTCCTTATCAGCTAACAATCACGATTTTAAATCCTCTGGACTCGTTCTCTCTGACCAAACTGGACGAGACTTATGATTTGATCATCGGCAATTTGACCCCCTCCTGCAGAAAAAATGTGTTTCATTATGCAGACATCAACCTGACTTCGAATGATTTGGCGTTTATCGCTCGGCAGATTCAGGAAAAGGGGATTCGGATGCTGCAAGAAAAGAATGCACAATAAAAAAATACCCTTGAAAAGCCGCAATTTAGCGATTTTCGAGGGTGTTTCCATTATTTTTTTGCTGTTTAGTTTTGTTCACTACGCCATGGCTGGATATTTTGCTGGCGATACAGAGCTGCTTTCCCAATTGCATTGAAGAGGGTCATTTTTTGCGTAACCACTACTTTAGCTGCCTCAATGCATTCTGGGTAAATAGCATTTGGATCCCATAATTCTGTTTCAGCTAAAATTTGACGGCATTTTTTGTAAAAGGCGTATTTATAATCAGAGGAGATATTTACTTTTTGGATACCGATTGCCACTGCCTGAGCGATTTCTTCATCGGGATTGGCCGATCCGCCATGCAACACTAATGGGATATCGACACGATCTTTGATTTCTTGCAAGACATCCATTTTTAATTCCGGTTTGATATCTTTCGGATAAATACCGTGAGCAGTTCCAATCGCAACTGCTAGTGTGTCAATGCCTGTCTTCTCAATGAACTCTTGTGCATCTTCAGGACGAGTATAAATCACTTCGGAGACGCCCCCTTCAACGGAGGTTCCGGTATTGCCGATCGTTCCTAGCTCGCCTTCGACAGATACCCCAATCGGATGGCAAATCTCGGTAATCTGTTTTGTTAGAGCAATATTTTCTTCAAAAGGCAGCAATGACCCATCGATCATCACCGAGCTGAATCCGCAATGGATCGCCCGCATGATACTTGCCAAACTGTCGCCATGATCCATATGGATCACGATCGGCACAGAACTGTTTTTCGCTCTGGAAACTGCATAGTGGAAAAATTCATCCTTTGTAAAGGCCAATTCTGTTGGGTGGACCGCAATGATGGCTGGTGCATCGTTTTCTTCCGCTGCTTCGATAACGACGCGTAAAAAGTTACTGTCTGCGACGTTAAAGGCACCAACGGCAAATTGATTTTCTTTGGCAACGGTCAGTAATTGTTTCATATTGATCAACATATAAGTGTGCTCCATTCTTTTTTAAAGTGATTTGTTTTTTGATCCAGATAATTCGATATACTCTTTGACGACTGCTTTTCCTGCTTCGATGGTTTGGTGGATCAGGGTCGGATAATCGCTTTCCGGACAAGCATCCAGCTGTTGGTGCAGGGCATTTCTTTGGGCTTTCATAAAATCAGCCCCTACATTGATTTTATTGATTCCTAATGCCACGGAACGTAAGATATTCTCTCTACCGGCTCCCGAGCCGCCATGCAAAACCAGCGGTAGGTCAGTGGCTTCTTTGATTGTTTGAACGATGTCAAAGCGAAATGCCGGGCGATATCCTGCTGGATAATCCCCATGACTGGAGCCGTAAGAAAGGGCGAGGCAGTCGACCCCGGTTGCTCGAATAAAATGGATGGCTTCCTCTGGATCGGTATACATCCCATCGTTGGTAAACTGATTCCCAGCCACTGCTCCCATGTCCCCAACTTCTGCTTCGACACTGGCATTATAGGCTTGCGCAAACTGTACGATCTCTTTGGTGATGGCGATGTTTTTTTCTAAAGGATGCATAGAGGCATCCATCATGACGCTTGAGAACCCTTCATGGAGACATTGTTTGACGAAGGCGATATCCTGTCCGTGATCCAGATTGATGGCAACCTCCACATTGGCATTTTCCGCCATTCGAATGATCGGCTGGGTTAAGTAACGATGATCTAGATGGGTCTTTAAATGGTCTTGCAGCAAATCCACGATGATGGGTGCATGTGATTCTGCAGCGGCATCGATCACTGCTTTAGCGGTTTCCAGGTTGAAACAATTGATGGCCATAACCGCATAGTTTTCTCGATTGGCTTTTTGCAGCATCTCTTTCATTGATACATACATCTTCTTCGCTCCTTTTTTTAGGAAATTTCAATCGACGAAAAGTCAATGTCTTCTTCCTCTTCCATGATCGGCGTTTCCACGGGTGCCTTTTTCAATGCAAACAGCAAAACACCGGTGATGGCAGAACCAATCAGGAGTGCGATGGTAAATTTCAGTGGATCCGTCATGGCAGGAATGATGAAGACCCCACCAGATGGCACTGGTGAACCGACGCCCCAAACCATGCTTAGACCACCGCCGACGGCTGCTCCGACCGTACAAGAAAAAATGACGCGAAACGGGTCGACGGCAGCGATCGGGATCACTCCTTCTGTAATCATACAAAGGCCCATTGGAAAAGCGATCTTGATGTTGTCTTCTTCTTCCGTAGAATATTTGGGCCGGCGTAAGAGACGAGAGAGGACCCAAGAGATCGTAACACCAAAGGGCGGCACCATTGAGGCTAAAATTTTCACGGCTTCGGGTTCTTGAATGCCTTCCAGTAATAGCCCATCAGCAAATAGTGATGCAACTTTGTTGACGGGTCCGCCAAAATCAAAGGCAGCCATGCCACCGACAATCGCGCCAAATAAGAAATTCCCCGAGCCTTGCAGATTCGTTAAGAAGGTAGTCAACGCCTCCGTAGCCCACACGATCGGTACACCGATGACGAAGAACATCAAAGCACCGACGATCAGTGTCGACAAGACCGGTACGATCATCATTGGCATCAGACCTTGTGCCCAACGTGGTACTTTAAGGTTTTTTACTAAGAATAAGACCAGATAACCTGCGAGATAGCCTCCTAACATTCCCCCTAGAAAGCCTGCGCCAATCGCATTGGCAATCAGTCCCATAAAAAGACCCGGAGCGATTCCTGGACGATCAGCAATGGAATAGGCGATCGCGGCAGCGATCACTGGCGCCAGCAGCCCCATCCCTAAAACACCCAGCGAGACCAGTGCATCCGGGATCGTATAGGCAGCATCGTAATTTTCAATGACCGTGCCGTTGGCAAGATTTCCGATAGCGATCAAAAGTCCGGCTGTGACAACGACCGGCAGCATATACGAGATGGCGGTTAAGGCATGTTTTTTCAACTGCAGCTGTTTCATCATTTGTTTCATCCCCCTTTAAATTTGAATTGTCAGAACATTTATTGATTCATCCCAGATTTAATTTTTCTTCAATTGTTTCAAGCAAACGCTTAGGCGCTTTGATCACCATACTAGTTGGAATTTCTACTATTCGCTTGCCTTCAAAGCGGTCTCTGCCGCCGATTTTGATATCTGCCGCAATAATGACAACATCGGCTGCTTGAATAGCGGCTTCCGTCAATTCACTTTCCGTCCCGATGGTTCCTTGGGTTTCGATATGGACTTCATGACCAAGTTCTTTCGCAGCTGTTTCGATTTTTTGCTTAGCGATATACGTATGAGCGATTCCTGAAGTACAAGCAGCTACACCAACGATTTTCATCTCTTCTCCCCCTTTCTTAGTTTTCTGCCATTGGATCTTTTGCAAGCAAGGCCATCATTTGATCCTTGCTCCCTGACGCAACGAGACAATCAATAAACGATTCATCCGCTAGTAGCATCGCTACCTTTTGCAGCAGCTTGATATGCATCGTATTGGCATCGGTATTTTTGACTGCAAACAAGATAATTACTTGAACGGGCGCTTCATCGATGGACTCCCATTCAAGTGGACGCTTGGTTTTTCCGATCACTAAAGAGGTTTTTTTCACACTGTCCGACTTTCCGTGAGGAATTGCCAATCCATGCCCGATACCGGTCATTCCTTCTGCTTCTCGGGCAAAGACATCTTGGGTGAACCCTGCTAAATCGGTAATTATCTGGTTTTCATATAAAAGTTCAGACAGTTCAGTGATCGCTTCTTCTTTTGAATTCGCTTCCATTTCCATCTTGATAAGATTGGGATTGATTACATCTGCGATGCTGAACGCTTGGATCGTTTGGCTTTCGTTTTTCATCTTTACATCTCTCCTAATAGTTGTTTGACTCGCTTTTCATCCTGTTTGGTAAATACCGAATTGACTAAAATCGTCGGCACCTTCGTTTCTACTGGCAAATTAATGGTGGTTAAGATCAGATCGATATCCTGGTAGTCTTGCGCATGCTTTCGGTACATACGAGCGGAAAGCACATCCACGATATCCAACTCTGGAAATGCCCGTTGAACTTTGACTTTCAGCAGTTCAGAGGTCCCTACGCCGCTGCTGCACATAATTAAGACTCGCTGTCTGCGCCGACGAATGACTTTAAATTTCACAAAATACAGAACCAAGAAACCAATCTCGTCTTCCGATATGGGATTCGTTCCATAGGTTTGCTCCACTTCCTTGCTGACTTGTGCCACTTGCTCAAAAATCCTTGGGTACTCTAGTTGAATGTCATTTAGCAGCCCATTTTTCACGATAATTTTATTCTTTAGCCGATAGAGCATCGGCTGGATATGGCAAAGTAGATCGGTCTTGTCTGTTTGCTGGTTCAATTTGATACCCAGTGCTTTTTCCATCTGCTTAGTAAAAAACTCCGTGATTTCGCTGGCTTCTTTTGTCAGATTGGTCATTGCCAAGGGTTTGTTTTCCACTCTGGAAGACACTAGATACTGGTAGAGATAAAATACCTCACTTTCTGGTAGCTCCGTCACGAGAAAGGCATTGATTTTTTCAATCACTTGTTGGGCAATTTGATAAAACTCTTGGTGCTGTTCAATCAAATGCTGTTCTTCCTCATCTAAACCCTCAATTATCTCTTCGCGGTCAATTTCTCCTTCCCTCATTCGTAAAATCAGAATATACAGATGCGAGAAAATATTCATATTGTAAGGATACGCAATACTGTTCGCGAGTTTTCGCTCAATAAATTCAAGAATGGAGGTAATAAAGTTGATATCAAAGGCATTGATGGGATACTTTTGCGTGACCATTTCTTCATTCCACACATGAGTCTTCGTAAAGAGATCGTTGACACAGCGACGGATATTTTTTTCGGTACCAATCACTGCAATTCTCTTATCGGATCGGATCAACTGGAGTTCAAAGTACTGAAAATATTCCGCAAGTCGATTGATATCACTACTTATCACTGCTTCACTCAAATAGTAAGGGGCGAACAACTCTTTGATCATTAAACGCTTTGGTGATTTAAACAATACATGCAGTGCAATCGCATGACGTCGCTCAAGCGGCTCATCATATTGATCCGTTTCTTGATTTTCAATCGTGCCTCTTAGATACGCTTCATAGTCCAAACAAAATCCTTTGCCGATTTCAGACCGAATGATTTCTGAACCAGCAGCCTCATTGATCCGCTTGATCGTCCGATAAATGGTTTTTGTTGAAACCTTAGCAGCTGTGGCTAGTTCATTAGCGGTCAAATTCATCCCCTGTATCATAAACTGCTCAATCAAACGTGTTTCTCTCTTGCTCAGCTTCATACTGTCTCCCTCCGTATCTTTACTATAGCCTTCTTTGTCTCTAGTAATTCTTAATCGATGTCCACTGATTTGGACATTTTAAAAATAACGCTTTCATCAATCGTCCCAAATGCCCCTTTTCTAGGATGAAAGAAGGGCGCATTCATTTTCGTGATATTTCCTTTTGCTAAACAAAAAAAACTTGTCATTCCGAAGAATGACAAGCTTTTCCGTCACACTGAATCAATCAGGTGCTGGGCATTGATTAGTTTTGGCTATTCAATGCGTCTTCAGCAGCCATTTGTGCTTCGATGTCTGAGATGCTGTAGACATTTTCGCTGGCAACTGTTACTTCTTTTGGTTCCATTTCACGGTAACGAGGCATACCAGTACCAGCTGGGATGATCTTACCGATGATAACATTTTCTTTCAATCCAAGAAGTGGATCTTTCTTGCCGCGGATCGCTGCATCGGTCAACACACGAGTGGTTTCTTGGAAGGACGCAGCAGACAAGAAGCTGTTGGTTTCCAAAGATGCTTTCGTGATCCCTAGTAGGACTGGACGGCTAGTTGCAGGAACGCCACCGGCTACCAATGTGTCGTAGTTGCGGTCTTTAAAGTCGGCGATATCCAACAATGTTCCTGGCAAGATGCCTGAATCACCTGGATCCATGACGCGGACTTTACGCAGCATTTGACGAACCATTACTTCGATATGTTTGTCGCCGATTTCTACCCCTTGCATACGGTAAACGCGTTGAACTTCCCGTAATAGGTAGTTTTCAACAGACAAGACATCGCGAACTTGTAACAGTTGTTTTGGATCGATCGAACCTTCCGTCAATGGCGCACCACGATGGATAAAGTCGCCTTCTGCTACTTTCATCCGGGCAGTATAAGGAACGGTATACGTACGCGTATCGGTTTCCCCTTTGATAGTCACTTCTTTGGTCCGAGTTGAAGGGTCTTCTGAGATATCGATGACTTCTCCGGTAACTTCGGTAATGACCGCTTGTCCTTTCGGATTACGGGCTTCAAAGATTTCTTGGACACGAGGGAGACCTTGCGTGATATCGTCTCCGGCAACCCCGCCGGTATGGAAGGTACGCATGGTCAACTGAGTACCAGGTTCACCGATTGATTGGGCAGCGATGGTACCGACTGCTTCCCCAACTTCAACTTCAGAACCAGTAGCTAAGTTGCGGCCATAACAATGTTTACATACACCATGTTTGGTGTTACATGTAAAGACAGAGCGAATGGATACTGTTTCGATACCAGCGTCCACGATGGCTTTAGCTAAATCTTCAGTGATCAATTCATTGACCCCTAGAAGGACTTCGCCAGTTTCAGGATGGATCACTGATTTACGTGTGTAACGTCCAATCAAACGTTCTTCTAAGGATTCGATGATTTCGTTTCCTTCGCGAATTGCTTGAATGTCTAAACCACGGTCAGTACCACAATCGTCTTCACGGATGATGACATCTTGGGCAACGTCAACTAAACGACGTGTCAAGTAGCCGGAATCGGCTGTTTTCAAGGCGGTATCGGTCATCCCTTTACGGGCACCATGGGTCGAGATAAACATTTCCAAGACAGATAGACCTTCACGGAAGTTTGAGATGATCGGCAATTCCATGATTCGTCCGTTAGGCGCGGCCATCAATCCACGCATCCCAGCAAGCTGAGTAAAGTTGGAGATGTTACCACGGGCACCGGAATCAGACATCATGAAGATTGGGTTTTTCGCTTCCAATGATTCCATCAGTTTTAACTGAATTTCATCTTTGGCTGCATTCCAAACACCAATAACTCGTTCATAACGCTCGTCATCGGTAATCAATCCACGACGGAATTGTTTCGTGATCGTTTCTACTTGCTTGTGGGCATTGTCGATGATTTCATGTTTTTCGTGCAAGTTCATGATATCAGCGATACCAACGGTGATACCCGCCATTGTTGAGTGGCTGTATCCTAAGTCTTTCATGCGGTCAAGCATGCGTGACGTTTCAGTGATGCGGAAACGTTTGAAGACTTCTGAAATGATGTTTCCTAAGTTTTTCTTCTTGAATGGGCCAACAAGCTCTTGTTCTTTGATGAAGGCAGGCACATCTGTACCAGCTTCAATAAAGTACTTGTCTGGTGTTTGAACCGTCAAGTTGTAGTCTGTCGGTTCGTTCAAGAATGGGAATTCTGGTGGCATGATCGAGTTAAAGATCACTTTACCCACCGTTGTTACCATCAAGCGTTGTTTTTGTTCAGACGTGAATGGTTTGTCCCCTAAAGTGTTTGGATTGATAGCGATCCGTGTGTGTAAATGCACGTAGCCATTGCGCCATGCCGTAACTGCTTCGTCCATGTCACGGAAGATCATGCCTTCCCCTTCACGGCCTTCTTCTTCCATCGTCAAGTAGTAGTTCCCTAGGACCATATCCTGAGATGGTGTTACAACTGGTTTTCCGTCTTTTGGATTCAAAATGTTTTGGGCTGCTAACATCAGCATACGTGCTTCTGCTTGCGCTTCTTCGTTCAATGGTACGTGAACGGCCATTTGGTCTCCATCGAAATCGGCATTGTAGGCTTCACAAACAAGTGGGTGCAAACGAATGGCACGGCCTTCAACTAAGACTGGTTCAAATGCTTGGATACCTAATCTGTGAAGCGTAGGTGCCCGGTTCAATAGCACTGGATGTTCTCTGATAACATCTTCTAAGACATCCCAAACTTCGTCTTCTTGACGTTCGATTTTGCGTTTGGCATTTTTGATGTTTGACGCGATTTCACGAGAAACAAGTTCCCGCATCACGAATGGTTTGAACAATTCGATCGCCATTTCTTTTGGCAGACCACATTGGTACATTTTAAGGAATGGACCAACGACAATAACTGAACGACCTGAGTAGTCGACCCGTTTTCCTAGCAAGTTTTGACGGAAACGACCTTGTTTCCCTTTCAACATGTGAGAAAGAGATTTCAATGGGCGGTTCCCTGGCCCTGCAACTGGACGGCCGCGACGACCGTTATCGATCAAGGCATCAACTGCTTCTTGCAGCATCCGTTTTTCATTTTGAACGATGATGTTTGGTGCATTCAAGTCTAACAAGCGTTTCAAACGGTTGTTACGGTTGATTACACGACGATACAAGTCGTTCAAGTCACTTGTGGCAAAACGTCCACCTTCTAATTGCACCATTGGACGCAAATCAGGCGGGATAACTGGGATAACGTCCATGACCATCCAGCTTGGTTTGTTTCCTGAAGCACGGAATGCTTCTAAGATGTCCAAACGGCGGATCGCACGGGTCCGTTTTTGACCAGTCGCGTTTTTCAATTCTTCTTTTAATTCAGCAACTTCGCCTTCAAGATCAACGCCATCTAATAATTGTTTGATGGCTTCAGCACCCATTGCTGCTGAAAATTCTTGACCGTATTGGTCACGTTTTTCACGGTATTCCCGTTCAGTCAATAGTTGTTTTTTCTCAAGACTGGTGTTTCCTGGTTCAATCACTACGTATGAAGCAAAGTAGATGATTTCTTCCAATGCACGTGGGCTCATGTCTAAGACAAGACCCATCCGTGAAGGAATGCCTTTGAAGTACCAAATGTGTGATACTGGTGCTGCTAGTTCAATGTGTCCCATGCGTTCACGACGCACTTTTGAACGTGTTACTTCCACGCCGCAACGGTCACAAACGATGCCTTTATAGCGGATCCGTTTGTATTTGCCGCAAGCACATTCCCAGTCTTTGGTTGGACCGAAAATACGCTCGTCAAACAACCCTTCGCGTTCAGGTTTTAACGTACGGTAGTTAATGGTTTCTGGTTTTTTTACTTCACCATAAGACCAGCTTCTGATTTTTTCAGGAGAAGCCAAACCGATTTGCATACTTTCGAATTTATTTACATCGATCAAAAAAGGTTCCCTCCATTTCATTTCATGGACATATCCGATAGAACGGGGGCTATTTCCGCTAGTGGCGGAAATAGCGAGGGCCGTCTATTATTGCAAGCGATCTTCTGCTGTCTCGATTTGTTGGTTCAACGCGTCGGCGGCATTTTTAGCTTCTGTTTGTGCTTTTTGTTCTAATTCACGGGCTGTTTGTTGCTCCGCAAATTTTGTTAAGGCATCAACGGTGATCAAATCATCATCGTCATCATCCATATCACGCAGTTCGATCTCTGCATCATCGATATCTAGGACACGCATGTCTAGACCCAGTGATTGCAATTCTTTTACTAATACGCGGAATGATTCTGGTACACCTGGTTTTGGAATTGGTTCCCCTTTGACGATCGCTTCGTATGTTTTCACACGACCAACCACGTCATCTGATTTGTAGGTCAAGATTTCTTGTAAGGTGTAAGCAGCACCGTATGCTTCCAGTGCCCAAACTTCCATCTCTCCGAAACGTTGTCCACCAAATTGGGCTTTTCCTCCCAATGGTTGTTGCGTAACCAATGAGTAAGGTCCAATGGAACGGGCATGCAATTTATCATCGACCATGTGGGCCAATTTGATCATGTACATGACACCAACGGAGATGCGGCCATCAAATGGTTCGCCGGTACGTCCGTCGTAAAGCACTGTTTTGGCATCGCTGGCCATTCCTGCTTCAGCAACCGTTGCCCAAACATCTTCATCGCTGGCACCATCAAAGACTGGTGTTGCCACGTGAATGCCTAATTGACGCGCAGCCATTCCTAAGTGTAACTCTAATACTTGTCCAATGTTCATCCGAGAAGGTACCCCTAATGGGTTCAGCATGATATCGACTGGTGTGCCATCTGGTAAGAAAGGCATGTCTTCTTCTGGCATAATGCGAGAAACGACCCCTTTGTTTCCGTGACGTCCGGCCATTTTATCCCCTTCATGGATTTTCCGTTTTTGAACGATATAAACGCGAACCAGCATGTTCACACCTGGTGACAATTCATCGCCAGCTTCGCGGGTAAAGATTTTGACATCGTGGACGATTCCGCCGCCGCCGTGAGGCACGCGTAGAGATGTGTCACGCACTTCACGGGCTTTTTCACCAAAGATTGCGTGCAACAAACGCTCTTCTGCTGAAAGTTCCGTTACCCCTTTTGGAGTGACTTTCCCAACAAGCAGATCGCCATCTTTGACTTCCGCACCAATGCGGATAATGCCCATTTCGTCTAGGTCTTTCAACGCGTCTTCCCCAACGTTCGGGATTTCGCGAGTGATTTCTTCAGGTCCTAATTTTGTGTCGCGGGCTTCTGATTCATATTCTTCAATATGGACAGAAGTGTAAACATCATCTTTCACCAAACGACGGCTCATGATGATGGCATCTTCATAGTTGTACCCTTCCCAAGTCATGAATGCGACTAAGACGTTTTGTCCTAATGCCATTTCACCTTGTTCCATAGATGGGCCATCTGCTAAGATGTCGCCTTTTTCCACTTTTTCACCAAGTGCCACTAATGGACGTTGGTTGTAGCTGGTTCCTGAGTTTGAACGACGGAATTTGGTAACAGAATAAACGTCCAATGCGCCATTGTCACGACGAACGCGCACTTCGGCTGCATCCACGTATTCTACGATCCCATCATGTTTACATAACAAAGCAGCTCCTGAGTCATGTGCTGATTTGTATTCCATACCAGTACCAACCCAAGGTGCTTTCGGATTGATCAATGGTACAGCTTGCCGCTGCATGTTGGCACCCATCAAGGCACGGTTGGAGTCATCGTTTTCCAAGAAAGGAATACATGCGGTTGCGACCGCGACTACTTGTTTTGGTGATACGTCCATGTAGTCGACTTTATCGATCGATACTTCCAAGTTTTCAGAAGTAGCACGCGCCATAACAACGTCGTTTACGAAAGAGCCGTCTTCATTTAACAAGCTGTTTGCTTGGGCCACAACGTAGTGGTCTTCGGTATCGGCAGTCAAGTAATCGATCTTGTCTGTAACACGGCCTGTTTCACGGTCAACTCGACGGTATGGTGTTTCAATGAAGCCATACTTGTTGACTTTGGCATAAGAGGCCAAGCTGTTGATCAACCCGATGTTTGGTCCCTCAGGCGTTTCGATCGGACACATACGGCCATAGTGGGAATAGTGAACGTCTCGGACTTCATAGCCAGCACGATCACGCGTCAAACCACCAGGTCCTAAGGCAGATAGACGACGTTTATGGGTCAACTCACCCAGTGGGTTTGTTTGGTCCATGAACTGTGACAACTGAGAAGAACCAAAGAATTCTTTGATACTTGCGACAACCGGACGAATATTGATCAATTGTTGCGGTGTCAAGGTTTCGGTGTCTTGGATCGACATCCGTTCACGAACGACACGTTCCATCCGAGCAAGCCCGATCCGGAATTGATTTTGCAATAATTCACCAACAGAACGAATCCGACGGTTTCCTAAGTGGTCGATGTCATCGACATTGCCGATGCCTTCCATCAAGTTGAAGAAGTAGCTCATTGAAGCAATGATGTCTGCTGGACGAACGGTACGTGTGGCAGTATCTGGATAGCCATTACCGATCACGTTGACTTCTTGTTCTGGATCTTTTGGTGAAAAGACTTTGATGACTTGGACCGTCATTGGTTCGGTAACGACCCCATCTTCTGATGGATAGTACGTTACACTGTTTAGGCCATTATCGATAAATGCGCCTAGTGTTTCCATGACTTGGTGAGTCAAAACAGTGCCTTTTTCAACAATGATCTCGCCTGTTTCAGGGTCAACCAAGGTTTCTGCTAAGGTCAAGTTCAATAGACGTGTTTTCAAGTCTAATTTTTTGTTTACTTTGTAGCGACCAACATTTGCTAAGTCGTAACGTTTTGGATCGAAGAAACGTGCGTTCAGCAAGCTGCGTGAGCTGTCTGCTGTTTTTGGCTCGCCTGGACGAAGACGTTCGTAAACATCTTTCAATCCTTCTTCGGTACGAGAATCGCTTGCGTTTTTATGCAAGTCTTTTTCGATCGTGTTACGTAATGATTCACTGTCGCCGAAAATTTCAAAGATCGTGTCATCAGAACCAAACCCTAGGGCACGGACTAAGACCGTCAAAGGAATTTTACGGGTACGGTCAATACGTACGTATGAGATATCTTTGGCATCAGTTTCCATTTCTAACCACGCACCGCGGTTAGGGATAACAGTTGAACCAAAGCCTTCTTTGCCGTTTTTATCGACTTTGCCATGGAAATATACACCCGGAGAGCGGACCAACTGAGAAACGATAACCCGTTCTGCCCCGTTGATGATAAAGGTTCCTTGTTCAGTCATTAATGGGAAATCACCAAAGAATACTTCTTGGGATTTGATTTCCCCGGTTTCACGGTTCGTCAAACGCAAAGTAACATGTAATGGTGCCGAATAGTTTGCATCATGGGCACGGGCTTCTTCTACTGTATACTTTGGTTCTTTCAATTCATAATCCACAAATTCTAGGGACAAGTTACCGTTGAATCCTTCGATTGGCAAAATATCTTCAAACATTTCTCTGAGGCCCTCATCTAGGAACCATTGGTAAGAGTCGGTTTGAATTTCAATCAAATTCGGTAATTCTAATACTTCACTGATCCGTGCGAAACTTCTACGTTCGCGATGCTTTCCGTATTTTACTACGTGTCCAGCCAAGCTCTTCACCTCTTCATAAAGTCTTTCAAAAAGGCTATCCGATTATTTACAAAACTGTAACAAATATTAAATATAGGTTACAGAAAGCATTTTTTGCGGCTTTTAGGCAAAAAAAAACCAAAAATAGAACGGATGCATTGGGCATTTTCTACTTTTGTTTCCTTATTCCTAAGCCGAAACGGACAATATTTCGTTTCTGCTTTTTTCGTTCAGATAGTTTTTGCAACTCCTTATTATACAGATGAAGCACTTCTCTGTCAAGCTTTCATTGGAAGTTACAATGCTTTTCTGGTGCACCCATTTCCTAAGATTTTCTAAAGAAAAAAACAAGGCTGGTGTGGACTGTTTTTCGTAAGAAACTACTTTGCTTTTTGCCGATTTCTTGCTATGCTAACGAAAACGTTACACGTGAAACATTAGGAAGGATATCCTTATGACGACAAAAGAAAAAATACTGACCTTATTACAAAAAGAAGATACTGTGCTATCTGGAGAGAAACTGGCCCAAGCTTTGTCGATCTCTCGTACCGCAGTCTGGAAAGCCATTAAAGAACTCGAGAAAGAAGGCTATCATTTCGAACACTTGGCCAACGGCTATCGCTTTGTCTCGGATGATCGCTACGATCAAGCAGCACTTGCGGCAGCCTTGCCGATGATTCCCACGATTCAAATCATGGAAGCTGTTGAATCCACCATGAAAGAAGCCAAGATTGCCGCTTTGGATAGTGGACTGGCAACCCCCGCCCTTTTTTTGACCGAAACGCAAACAGGCGGTCATGGCCGCTTCGAACGACCGTTTTTCTCACCGAAAAAACAAGGGATCTATATGAGCTTGCTTTTAAAACCAAACCAAGCGTTTCAAGAATTGCCGCAATATACTGTTCTGGCGGCGGTAGCAGTTGCCGAAGCCATCGATGCCCTTCTAATGAAGGAAACGGCCATTAAGTGGGTCAACGATCTGTACTTAGATGGAAAAAAAATCTGCGGTATTTTGTCTGAAGCAACCAGTGACTTTGAGACAGGCCGTATTACTTCGGTTGTGATTGGTATCGGCATCAGTTTTTCAATTCCGCAACAGCAGTTTCCAGCAGAGATTCGGGAAAAAGCGACCTCACTCTTTCCTGGTGAAGAGTATCCAACCTTTTCTCGGGCCGCGTTGATCCAAGAAATTTGGCGTCGGTTCTTCCAATTGTTAGCGCAACTGCCTGACATGAATTATATGGTCCGCTATCGGCAGAAATCCTTCGTTTTGGGCCGCACCGTTCAATTTACGCAACAAGGTGTGACCTATGAAGGGATCGCCAAAGACATTACCAACACCGGTGAATTAGTGGTGGAAACAGCGACGGAGCGCAAGGTACTTTCTTCTGGAGAAATCAGTTTGGAACGGTATTGATGCTGCTTTCGTAGATAACCAGTCACAGCAAGCGTAAACACAAACACTCCATAAACAGACCTGCTTATTCCGAGGGGTTAAATAAAAAGCAACCTAGGCAGCTCCCAAACAAACTTTACTGCTACGATCAATTTCGCGGAAAAAGTGAGCCTCATCTTTTCATAATAAGTATCATGCTCGTTCTTTTATCATGTCTTTTCTACAGTTTTTATGCGCTATTTCATTCCCCACATAAAAAGATCGACCTGCTCTTTCAAGAGCGGGTCGATCTTTTTTTTAAAGCAATTGCCACAACAGACAGAAAAGCAAGCCTAAGGCATAGCTGCTGTTGAATAAAATCATGTTCTTAATCGAATAGCCGAAACTACGTGGGTGGGGCAGGCTGGCTTGATGCTCTTTCAAATTTTGGTGGATTTTCGGCAGTGTCAGAAACACGAGCAAAATCGGCCATTGGAAGAGACCAAACAAGAGGCCCAATAAAATAGCGGCGTAGGAAGCTAGCATCATTCCTTGAAACAGACGGATACCTGCTTCGCGACCGATGTAGTACACCAGTGTGTAGCGGTGATTTTCGATATCGGCTTCCAGATCCCGTAAGTTATTGGCTAACATGATGTCAGCAATCGTGAAAATCAATGGCAAGGATGCCAACACAATCGCACAAACGGCCCAGAGGTTCCCCACTAAGCCAAAGGTCCCGTTCGCAAAATCCAGTGCCAGATAAAACACTTTTTGATCAATGGTATTGATATAGATCGTGATGGCAAAAATCCCTAACCCCATCGTTACGCCGCTGAACACCTCGCCTAAAGGCATCCGCGATAACGGAATGGGGCCAAAGGTATAAAAGACTCCGATAAAACAAACCACCAACCCCATCACTAGCAGCAACCAGCCAGTGACAAACGACAAGTAAAGACCAATTAACAAGGTTCCTGCCAACATCGCAAAAATCAGATTGCGAACAGTAGCTTCTGAGATGTTTTCTCGCCCGATCACATTGTGCTGGTATTTGTAGGTTTCTGATTTGGCTTTTTTGAAATCCATATAATTGTTGATGGACGTCGTCGTCAAATCAAACAGCAGCATCCCCAGAAAAAAGATTGCGGTATTCAACGGATGAAATTCATGAAAATACACCAACGAGAACAACACACCCATAATGAAGGGGAAGACACTGGCCACTTTGGTACGGATCTCCACTACTTCTAAAAACACTGAAAGAGACATCTTTCACTCCTCCTATTCTAAATCAGCACGATCACCCATCGTGTAGCCTGATTCCTCTGAAAGCTCAAAGGTATCTTTGATGCCGTCTGTAACGTACACTTTATCTTCTTTTGTGATAAAGATCGCATCGGTCCCCTTTTCGGTATGCTGTTCGATATAAGCCAAGCCTTCTTTGACCCCTTTATCAAACGCCACCGTAGTCAACCCGTCACCATCGATGGATTTGTCGGTGATGACAGTCACACTTGCTACATCGCTATCGTAAGGATAGCCAGTCTCAGAATCAAAAATATGGTGATACGTTTTGCCGTCTACTTCTAAGTAGCGTTCGTAGATCCCTGAAGTAACTACTGTTTTATTGGTTTCTTTGATACTACCGATAATCGAGCCGCGAGATTTGTTCGGGTCTTGGATTCCGACATTCCATGGCTCATCTGTGCCGCGGTTACTATGACCTAACACATAGACATTCCCGCCCAAATCGACGATCGCGGAAGTCACGCCATTGTCCTTCAACACTTTGACGACTTCGTCCGTGATATAGCCTTTAGCGATCGCCCCAAGGTCAAGGATCATGTCCTTGTCTTTTAAATAAACGGTTTGATCTTCATCGTTAAACTCGACTTGTTCATAATTGATATGTTTCAATGCTTCATCGATCTCAGATTGCTCTGGCTTGCGGGCATCATCAAAGCCGATTCGCCATAATTGGGTGATGGCACCGATGGCCATGTTAAAGCCGCCATCTGATCTCACACTGTAATCGTAAGCTTCTTTTAGCAAATAATAAATATCATCCGAAACCTTCACTGGTTTGATGCCAGCTTGCGCATTGATTTCATCGATCTCTGATCCTGCTTGGTTGATGGTGATTTTATCGCCTAATTCTCTGATGCGGTCAAAGGCTGGCTTCATAGCGTCCTCTTTGCCTTCATCATAAATGCGGATTCGAGTATAAGTGCCTAATAAAAATTCTTCTTGAAAATATGGTTCTTCCCGCAGCGTCGTTGCTTCCTGATTACTGCCACAAGCTGCCAACATTGTGCCTAAAAAAACAAACATCAGAAAAAACGTTACTTTCTTTTTCATGATTTTCCTCTTTTCTATTGTCTTCAACCTTCATATAATAGCCTTTTTTTAGCAGAATGAAAAGGGGCATTCCGTGATTCCGCAACGTATTTTAGGAATCCTTAATCGAACTTTTTCTTCTTTGTAAAAAACAGTTCTTTTAAAAAAAACTTCCCGCCAGATTGCTTCCTTTTGCACGAACTTGCTTTTATGACCTTGCTGCCCACGAAAAAAAGACAGCACTCAAAGCGAATGCTGTCCTCTTCATTCAAAAAAGTTGTGATTATTCAGTAACGAAGTTATCGACTTCAATGGTTGTTTGGTCACCTTTTTCAGCTGCATTCAACAATTGTTGTGCATAGATAACAAAGCTGTGGAAGCTGTGGGTTGCACCAGAAACGACGTCCATGTCTGCCACAGAACCATCTTCAGCATTGACTGCAGAAACAAAAGCTTCATTGAAGTTTGGAATGAATTCTTCTGGACCAGTACCAGATTTTGCTTCCATGTTTTCATTGTATTCTGTATCATCTTTTTTCGACTCGCCGGCTTCGTTTAGGTAGTCGTAGTTTGATTCAGAGATTTTGCCGTCAGCCACAGTCATTGAGAAGACCACGCGGTAACCGTTTGAGTAGTTCTTTTCTTCTAATGTATAGGTTCCGTCTTGCAAGTCTGCACCGTTGTCGATTTCAATGGTATCCGTGTTGCCTGCTTGCGCCGCTTGGATCAATTGTTGTGCATAGTTTTGGAAGGAATCAAAGGAATGTGTCGCGCCAGAAACTACTTCGATTGAAGAAGGGCTTTGTGCGGCAACTAATTCTTCATTGAATTTAGGAATAAATTCTTCTGGACTGATGCCTGCTTTTTCTTTCATCGTTTCATTGTATTCAGTGTTTTCTGTTTTTGATTCGCCATCAGCATTCACGTTGTCATATTTTGATTCAACGATTTTGCCGTCTTTGACTGTGATCTCAAATGTGACACGGTAGTCGTTTTTATAGTTCTTTTCTTCTAAACGATACGTCCCATCTTGCATTGGCTCGCCCGCAACAATGGTTGCTTCCGTGCTTTCTGTTGATGCTGAATCGCTTGCAGAAGTTTGTGATGTACTTTCACTAGTTGACGAAGAAGCTGTGTTATTGTCATCTGCTCCGCAACCCCCTAACAACATTGCTGAGAATGAAAATACCGCCATACCTACAATCAATTTCTTTGCTTTCATAATTATCCACCTTTTACTTGTTTATTTTCCCACAAAAAAGTTTGTGATACATCTAACATTGTAAAGTAAATTTACGATATGTCAACCGCTTCCTTTCCGCTTTTTTACGGAAAAAGGACTTAATTTTTGATTTTCGCAAGTTTTCACGAATTTCAGGAAATATGCGTTTTTTTCATCAGAATCGTTAGACAAATGAACCATTTGTCTATATAATAGGAACGATTGTGTAATTATTATCATAGATTATTTTTATTAAGGAGAGATTTGCAATGGCAAAGAAAAACATTGTCGTTGTCGGTGCCGGTTATGCAGGCGTTTCTGCTACGAAGTACATGGCAAAGAAATTGAAAAAAGACAATGATGTTGAGATAACATTGATCGACCGTCACTCTTATCATACGATGATGACTGAACTGCATGAAGTCGCTGGAGGACGTGTAGAACCTACCGCAATTCAATACGACTTGCAGCGCTTGTTCTCACGCAAGAAAAATGTTCGTTTAGTAACCGATACAGTAACTGGGATCGATAAAGAAAATAAAACCGTCCAAACAAAATTAGGTAGCTATTCATTTGACTACTTGATTTTAGGGATGGGTGGCGAACCGAATGACTTTGGTACACCTGGCGTTAAAGAAAATGGCTTTACTTTATGGTCATTTGACGATGCTGTCCGTATTCGCGAACACATTGAAAAAACTGTCGCAAAAGCAGCGATCGAACCAGATGCAGCATTACGCAAAGCAATGTTGACCTTTGTCGTTTGTGGTTCTGGATTTACCGGGATCGAAATGATCGGTGAACTGATCGATTGGAAAGATCGTTTAGCTTCCGATTATAAATTGGACCCAAGTGAAATCAGCTTGAAAGTCGTTGAAGCAATGCCAACGATCTTGAACATGCTTGATCGTAACGATGCAGCCAAAGCAGAACGCTACTTGAAGAAAAACAATGTTGATCTTGTCTTGAATGCACCAATCGTTGAAGTGGCACCTGACCACATCAAACTAAAAGATGGTTCAACGATCCCAACCCACACATTGATCTGGACTGCCGGTGTCAAAGGAACTAGTGATGCTGCTGATTTCGGTTTAGAAACCGCTCGTGGATTCCGTCTAGTTGCCAATGAGTACATGGAAGCAAAAGGCTACGAAGACAAAAACATCTATATTATTGGTGACTTGGTTTACTTCGAAGAATTCCCGAATACACCAACACCACAAATCGTGCAAGCAGCTGAACAAACAGGTCACACTGCAGCAACGAACATCGTTTCAGCCATCAAAGGCGGCGAAAAACATAAATTCAAAGGAAACTACCAAGGATTTATGGTTTCGATCGGTGCCAAATGGGGCGTGGCGAACTTATTCAATAAGATTCACCTGAGCGGTTTCTTAGCGATCATTATGAAACACATCGTTAACTTGAAATACTTCTTTGATATTCGTTCTGGTTACTACATGTTCCAATACTTGATGCATGAAATCTTCCACATCAAAGATGACCGGACAGTAGCCCGCGGTCACACGTCTCGTTACGGTAACGTCTTGTGGAGTGTTCCGCTTCGTATTTTCTATGGTCTTGTCTGGTTCGTTGAAGCCTTCAAGAAAATTTTAGGTACGAATGGAGAAGTCTTCAAACCTGGTACTTGGTTCGGTGAAGGTTCTTGGTTCCAAGGCAACAGCGTATTCCCTTGGACTTGGGAATATCAAACAGTCGCTGATGCAGCAAGTGGTGCTAGTGAAGCAGCCGATTCAGCAAGTGCCGCTAGTGGCGCCGGTGAAGCAGCCGATGCAGCGACACAAGCCGCACACTTTGGTTTGAGCTATGCTTACGGTGAACAACCAATGATCGTGATCGAAAAATCACCTGACTGGTTCACAAAAGTTATGCAATTTATTATGCCAAACAACGACGTTGCAATGTTCTTCCAAAAATTCATGGTCTTCTTTGAAATTGCTTTAGCTCTTGCATTGATGGCTGGTCTCTTCACTTGGTTAGTGAACGCAACGACCATCGTTTTAGTGTTGACTTTCTGTATGTCTGGTATGTTCTACTGGGTAAACATCTGGTTCATTCCAGTTGCGTTTGCCTTGATGAACGGTTCAGGACGCGCAGTCGGTTTAGATCGTTGGGTAATCCCATGGTTGCAACGTACCCTTGGAAAATGGTGGTACGGTACCCCTCGCTCCTTATATGGCAATAAATAAGCCAGCAAAATAGAATACCTGTACGACTTCATGAGACTAAGACATTCTGATTTTCAATCAGTGTCTTGGTCTCTTTCCAAGTACAGAACTTTTTCTTGATCGTCCTTGCACAGAAATCGGTGGATTATTGAGGATTCAGCTAGTAGAATCTTGTCTTCTTATGCTAGAATGAGACACATCACATGAAAGAACAGGAGTCTTTTTTGATGAAACTAAAAGAATTTATCCGCGATGCCCATTTAAAACTATGGGATGGCGTCATCATACTTGTTTTGATCCTCAGCTCTTTTTTACCGATTTTTATTTTTGGCCAGACGCAAACAGCGGACAAAGAAGCCGTCTTGCGGGTCGATGGGACAGAAATCAAACGTTTTGACTTAGTTGAAGGTCAAAAAACGTACACCTATCTTTATGAAGATGAAGACGGGGATACCAATTTACTGGAGATCGAAGGCGATCGGATCCGAATCAAGGAAGCTGATTGCGGCGACCAGATTTGTGTGCGCCGTGGCTGGGCCAGTAAAAATGGGGAAACCATCGTCTGTCTACCTCATAAATTGGTGATCGAAATCCAAGCCGCAGATGGGAGTGAGACCGACGATCTAATCTATTGATCGTTTGCTTATGAGTCGATTACAACGAATAATTTTCATCTCACTGCTGGTCGCCCAAGGGGTCGTGATTGGTTTAGTTGAAAATATGATCCCTTATCCATTTGCCTTTGCGCCTGGTGCGAAACTAGGTTTGGCAAATTTAATTACCATTATTGCTTTGTTCACCATGCCGAAAAAAGACAGTTTTCTCTTGATTTGGCTAAGACTGATTTTAACGACGTTACTAGGAGGAACGGTTTCGACCTTCTTATATAGTATGAGTGGTTCCTTACTGAGCTACTTTGGGATGTCTTTGGTGAAACAGTTGGGGCCTAAGCGTGTCAGTATCATCGGCATTAGTGCGGCTGGCGGTTTCTTGCACAACGTCGGACAGTTGATCACCGCCTCATGGATCGCTCAATCCTGGAGCGTGATGCTCTACTTGCCGGTCCTGTCTTTCTTTGGGATCTTGTCCGGGATCGCTATCGGGATCGCCGCCAACTACTTGCTGCGTCGTGTTGAAACACTGCGCCGTTTTCAAATTGATTATGAACGCCAGACCAAAGTCAAATGGCGCTCGGATTCAGAATAAAGGAGTTAATTATGAAACTTCATTCCATGTGGCAAGAATATCCAGCACTGCAAGCTGACTTATCTGCCTCCTTGCAATTGATGGAAAAATCATTAAAACTAAAAAACAAAGCGGTCGAACAAGCGATCCTGTCCATGATCCATTCAGGTGGGAAACTGCTGCGTCCTGCTTATCAGCTGCTCTTTTCTGCTTATGGCAGTGACAAAGATCGCGAAAAAGCCGTCGCATTGGCGGCTTCGATCGAGATGCTCCACACTGCTTCGCTGATCCACGACGATATCGTCGATCATGCGGACACCCGCCGCAAGCTGCCGACCATTCGTTCCGAATTTGGCAACGATGTCGCTGTCTATGCTGGTGATTACCTCTTCGTCTGCTGCTTCAAATTGATGGCGGATTATGCTAGCTCCATGAAAAGCTTGCAAATGAATTCCCGTAGTATGGAAAAAATCCTCGCCGGCGAATTAGGGCAAATGAGCAAACGATACGATTTGTCCGTCACCGTCGAGGATTACTTAGAAAACATTCGCGGCAAAACCGCTGAATTGTTTGCCTTAAGCTGCTTTATCGGGGCTTACGAAAGCGGCACTTCCTTGCGCTTTGCCAATCAAGCCCGTGAGATCGGCGAAGCCATTGGCCTTGCCTTTCAAATCATGGATGACGTCTTGGATTACAGTCAAGATGCGACTGCCTTAGGAAAACCAGTATTGGAAGATGTTCGGCAAGGCGTCTATTCTTTGCCGCTGTTGATGGCATTGAAAAATGACCGCCAACAACTGTTGCCACTGCTGGAAAAACAAGCTGCCATGACTGAGGCGGATACCCATGAAGTCTATCGGATTGTCCAAGAAAGCGCCGGGATTGACGAAGCCAAGAAACTCGCTGCCGACTACACGAAAAAAGCTTTGCAAGCGATCCAGAAATTGCCTGAGACCAAAGATGAAACCAAAACATATCTTTATCAGATCACTGCTCAGATCCTTGGGCGTCAGAACTGATCAAGGATCTAGGATAAACCCAGCAGCTGGGATCATCCTGAAATAAGCCCCCAAGGTTCGATTTCTGATCTACTTTTGGGGACTTTTTAGTTGATAGCTAGAATTTTATACGCAAAAAAAGCCTCAACGGACAAATCATCTGTCCGTTGAGGCTTTTTTTCTTTTAACGCATCGTCACAAATTCTTCTGACCCCGTCGGATGAATGGCAACGGTTTGATCAAAGTCTGCTTTCGTAGCACCCATTTTGATGGCTACAGCGAAGCCTTGCAACATTTCATCGACACCGATCCCGATGCCGTGCAGACCGATGATTTTTTCTTCTTCTCCTAAGCACACCAATTTCATCTCACATTTTTGGCGATACTCATTTAAAGCAAAGTACATCGGTGTAAAGCGCGAACGGTACACCTTTATCTGCTCTTGGCCGTATTTTGCCAAGGCTGCTTCTTCGGATAAACCAATCGTGGCAATCGGTGGATGCGTAAAGATGACCGTCGGCACTAAGTGATAATCCAAGTACGCATCGCTTTGACCGTTGAACAAGCGTTCAGACAAGCGACGACCGGCGGCGATCGCAACCGGGGTTAAATCTAATTTTCCAATGACATCGCCCACTGCAAAAATCGAGTCAGCTGTGGTATTTTGATATTTGTCCACAATGATAAACCCTTTTTCATCCAATTGGACATCGGTGTTTTCCAGACCTAACTTATCCGTATTCGGCACGCGACCACCAGCAAAAAGGACGCAATCGCCGGTCAAGGTTTCGCCATTTTCAAAGTGAACGAGATACTCGTCACCTTCTTTAATGATACGAGAGGCAACGTAGCCTGCATAAGTTTCGATTCCTGATTCTTGGTACATCTCCACGAGATTATCCGCAAGCATCTTGTCAAAGGTTCGTAATGGCCGCTCTTTGCGGTACGCCCAAGCCACTTGGCTGCCCAGCTGTTGGCTGACCCCGCTGATTTCGGCTGCGATGTAGCCTGCCCCTAAGACGACCATACGCTTTGGTGCTTCTCGCAACGCAAAAAAACCATTCGAGTCAATGGCGTACTCACCGCCGGGAATATTCATCGCGCTAGGTTTTCCACCGGTGGCAATCAAAATGTTTGCTGCATGGTAGTTTTCCCCATTGACGGTAACCGTGTGGTTATCCACAAACTGTGCATAACCGTGGATAACTTCTACATTATTGCTATCTAAGCCTTTTTGATAGGCTGTGTGTAAAAAATCAATGTATTTTTCACGGTTATCCACAAGCTCAGTGAAATTAAATTTATCCACATGTGGATAAATGCCGTAGCTAGTTGCGTCCCGCTTGATCATTTCTAACATCTCACTGGCTTGCCACATGACTTTTTTCGGCACACAGCCGACATTGACACAGGTGCCGCCTAATTCATTGCCTTCGATCAATAATACTTTGGCGCCGTGCATTCCTGCTCGATTGGCTGAGGCGATCCCGCCGCTGCCGCCGCCAATTACTATGTAGTCGTATGTTTCCATATTTGTTGTTTCCTCCTTAAGATTGTCTATGTTCTCATCGATCCTTTTTGGCTGGATTGATTCAACAAAAAAAGCCGAGAGAAACTCTCGACCTTATTTTTTCTTCCGAATCATGTCTCCGACTTCCACCGGTTCTTTGACCGGCATCGTCAGCAGCATCATAGGATTTGGTGCACGATCGATGGATTCACCGTCTTCATTATACATGACTTCGACGGTTTGGTGAAAGTGATGGAATCCGGGACCGTAAAATTCGATTTCATCGCCGACGGAAAAGTGGTTCCGTTGCCGGATCGTAGCTGTTTTCGTTGCCGGATCATATGCCATGACTTCCCCAATAAACTTGTATTGTGGAATTTTCCGACGTGGACCAAACAACTGCTCATTTTCACTCGGGGTATCATAGTAAAAGCCTGACGCAAGCTCGCGCTGCGCAACTTTCCACAGTTCATCGATCCATTCTTGTTTGCAGACATAGTTCTCTGGATCGGCCATGTAACTGTCCACGGCTGCTTTATAAACGTTCGCCACGGTTGAAACATAGTGGATCGATTTCATGCGGCCTTCGATTTTGAAACTATCCACGCCGTTTTCAATCAGATCAGGGATATGTTCAATCATCGACATATCCACGGCACTCATGGAGAATTCTTCTTCCACTGTCCCATTCTTGGTCAAACTGTTTCGTTCCGTTGCAAACGGCATGTCAAACAGATCATATTTCCAACGGCAAGATTGCGAACAGCCGCCGCGATTAGCGTCTCGCATCGACATATGATTGGACAAAGTACAACGGCCAGAATACGAAATACACATGGCGCCATGAATAAAGGCTTCGATCTCCACGCTGGTATTTTTGCGGATTTCAGCGACTTCCTCCATCGACACTTCCCGGGCGAGGACGACCCGTTCTAGGCCTTCTTCTCGCCAAAATTCCAACGTTTCATAGTTCGTGGCACTGGCTTGGGTGGACAAATGGATCGGTAGACCCGGCGCTTCTGTTGCGCAGATCTGGATCAAAGCTGGATCAGAAACAATCACGGCCGAAATACCGACATCTCGCAATTCCCGAAAGAACTCCCCTGCACCTTCTTGATTGCCCTCATGAGTCACCATGTTGGCTGCTACATAAACTTTTGCGTTGTGGGCTTTGGCAAAAGCTACCCCTTCCGCCATTTCTTCATAGGTAAAGTTTCCCGCGCGACTCCGTAGGCCATAGGCATTGCCGCCGATATAGACAGCGTCAGCGCCATAGTGGATCGCTGTTTTTAATTTTTCTAACGTACCAGCTGGTGCTAACACTTCTGGTCGTTTCAATGCTTGTTTAACGGTCATTTGTTCTTGCTCCTTACTTGATATCGTCAGGATCGATGGCATAAAATCCAGTGTCTAACCCACGTTCTGCCGGATGAAGTTGGGCAACTTGTTCACTGAGCACAGCAGCTTGCTCTGCTTGCCACTCCCCACTTTCTACAAGGGTCTTGGCTTGGGCAAACAGTTTAGCAATTGCCACAAAGGCTGCCCCTCGTGTATAGATTCCGTCCAACTTCCAGGTTTGAAAGCCTGTTTCGGCTAATTCCGCCAGCTGCAGCAGCAAATTAATGTCGTTATTGGCAAAAATGTGCGTACCGTGGCTATCTTCATAAATGGAATAGTGGGTTTCTTCTTTTTTCGGTTCGGATAAAAACAACCCACGATCGTGGTTCTTTTCTTCCGATTGTTGGGTATAGTTATAATAATTTTGTAAAAGCGGACGCTTCGATTGGTGAATGCAGGTCGCACCATAAACCAATACTTCCACAGGAATATTTAGTTGCGGGGCCATGATTTTCATTTCCTCGAAAGGAACTTCTCGCGCTAAAACGGCTGCCCTTGCCCCTTTTTGTCCCCAAAAATTGATTTGACGAGCGCTTGTTACTAAGGTTTCCCCTGCATAGATAAATGGCAAGGCACATTCTGGATTTTGCTTCATGCGGTAAATGATCCCAGGATCTCCGAGAGCGATTTGATCGGCTTGATTGGTCTTCAGAAATGCTAGGTATTCTGGAATCAGCTTCATTTTTTCTGGGTGCATGATGCCATTGACCGCGATCGTCACTTTCTTTCCAGCTTCGTGGGCCATGTCGATCAGTCTGATTTGCTCTTCACGAGAAAAAGAGGCCGGTAGGCGCAGCCCAAATGTCTCTTCTCCAAAAAACAATGTATCAACATAAGGGATCAGCTGCTGTGCTTGCTCGATCGATTCCACCGTGGCGATAATCTCAACCATAATACTCCTCCTTTTTTCAACTCATTCATAGTATCACACAGCAGGATTCTTTCCAAGAGGTCTCGTTACTCTTTTTTTCACGAATAGCGCTTTGATCATTAATCAACCGTTGTCATAAAGCTATTTAGAAGGATATTTTTTTGTGAATCATCAATCATAACCAGTGGAGACTTCTTGATCACTACTAGACATAACAAGACAAAAAAGCGGCGTTCCTATGGATGCCGATTGCTCGACCATAGAAACGCCACTGCCGTTATTGGCTCGACTTAAACTTGTTGCAAGACCCGTGCTTGTCCTTCTTTGACATTGAGGGTGATCGATCCTTTGGAAGCACCGATCGTTACTTTGTCACCTAAATGAATTTGTCCTGATAGGAGTGCTTCACTTAAACGGTCTTCGACTTCTTTTTGCAAGGCCCGACGAATCGGCCGTGCCCCATATTCTGGATCAAAACCAGCTTTACCGATCACATCAATGGCAGATGGCGTGATCTTCAATTGGATGTCTTGGTTGCCTAATCGTTTGATGATCGCTTTGCTCATGATCTTCACGATCTCGTGGATCTCCCCTTCACCTAAGGATTGGAAGACTACTGTTTCATCCACACGGTTCAAGAACTCTGGACGGAAGGCTTTTTTTAGCTCTTCTAATATCCGTTTTTGCATCGCTTGGTGATCTTTCGTTAAATCAGTGACATTAAACCCAACGCTTTTTTCTTCGCGGATTTGTTGGGCACCGATATTAGAGGTCATGATCAAAATCGTGTTGCGGAAATCGACCTTCCGACCTTTGGCATCCGTCAAATGGCCATCATCCAGCACTTGCAAGAGGATATTGAAGACATCGGGATGGGCTTTTTCCACCTCGTCCAATAAGATGACGGAGTATGGTTTTGAACGGATTTTTTCCGTCAATTGCCCACCTTCATCGTAGCCGACATAGCCTGGCGGTGAACCGATCAAACGGCTCGTGCTGTATTTTTCCATAAATTCGGACATATCGACACGAACCAAGGCATCTTCACTACCAAACATCGCTTCTGCTAAGGCTTTGGCAAGCTCGGTTTTCCCGACACCGGTCGGGCCTAAGAACATGAAGGAACCAATTGGACGGTTCGGATCTTTCAACCCACTGCGGGCGCGGCGGATCGAACGAGCGACTGCCTTGACTGCTTCTTCTTGGCCAACTACCCGTTGATGCAAGATCTTTTCAAGATCCAACAAGCGTTCGCTTTCTTTTTTCTCCATCTGCTGCAAAGGTACGCCGGTCCATTGGGAAACGACCGTGGCAACATCTTCTGCAGTAACACTATCGGCATAGCCTGATGCTTCTTTGACTTCCATAAACGCTACTTCCGTCAGCTGTTGGGTCAATTTCTTTTCCTTGATCCGTAAACGAGCTGCTGCTTCAAAATCTTGCTGACGAATAGCGGCTTCTTTTTCTTCGATCAAGTTGGCGATCTCGTTTTGCAGATCTGCCAATTCTGAACTTTCATCGGTTTTGTCTAAACGCACTTTGGCAGCTGATTCATCCATCAAATCGATGGCTTTATCTGGTAATTGGCGCGAATTGATGTAACGCACGGACAGTTGCACAGCGGCGTGTAACGCATCATCAGAAATTTCCACCCCATGATGTTCTTCATAACGAGGACGCAAGCCCCGTAAAATTTCTTCCGCTTCTTCTGGTGTCGGTTCGTCGACTTGCACCCGGGCAAAACGGCGTTCTAACGCAGAATCTTTTTCAATGTATTTTTGGTACTCATCTAGTGTTGTGGCACCGATGGTTTGCAATTCCCCACGGGCTAAGGCTGGTTTCAGAATATTCGAGGCATCAATCGCCCCTTCTGCTCCGCCGGCCCCAATTAGTGTATGCAATTCATCAATGAATAAGATGATTTGACCATCTTGATAGATCTCATCAATGATTTTTTTCATTCGGTCTTCAAATTCGCCCCGGTATTTCGTTCCGGCAACTAAAGCCCCCATGTCCAGCATCATCAAGCGTTTGTTTTGCATGTCTTCTGGGACTTCGCCATTGATGATTTTTTGGGCTAAGCCTTCGGCGATCGCGGTTTTCCCAACACCAGGTTCCCCCACGAGAACAGGGTTGTTTTTGGTCCGACGGCTAAGGATCTGGATCAGGCGTTTGACTTCTTTGGCACGACCGACAACAGGATCCAACCGTTTTTCACGGGCTAATTTGGTCAAATCACGGGCTAAGGAATCCAAGGTTGGTGTTCCTTGCTGCGCTTTGGCTTGGGCTGGACGACGACGACCAGCACTTCCGTTCGTTTTGCTTTCATTGAAGCCCATTTTTTTCTTCAAAAGCTGACGCATTTTCGCGAGACTCAAGCCGAGATTCAGCATGATTCGAGAAGCCAAAATGTCTTCATCTCTTAATAAGCCTAATAATAGATGTTCAGTACCGATTTGTGGTGCCCCTAAGCGTTTGGCTTCATCCCCTGCATAAGCAAATGTATGTTTTGCTCGTGGTGAATACGCGAGATAGGCGTTTTCTGGGTATTGACGGACAGTGCCATACCCTGTTAAATGTTCGATTTCTTCACGAATATCATTTTCTGTGATATTCATTTCCCGCAAGGTTTTGCCGGCAATCCCGTTTTGTTCAATGACCAATGCCAATAGAATATGTTCAGAACCTACTGCTTGGTGCTTAAAGTATTTTGCTTCTTCTTGGGCGATAGCCAAAACGGCTTTCGCGCGTTGGGTGAATAATTCATCCATCTCTTTCACTTCCTGTCTTCGTAACTTAATCGTTCTAGAATTGCATGGAGCAAATCAGCTCGTGTTCTATTTTCATAAGGAGAACGTCCTAGAACTGCTTTCGCGATGACGGTCAATAATAAGTTGCCTTCTCGCTTGGACAGGATTCCTTCCTCATAAAGTTTCTGGATTATTGCATACGCATCTTTTTCCGAGATGGTTTCATCGAATAGTTGATTCATTTCTTTTAAGTAGTGGTGGCTGTCCGTGATTTTGACTTTTTCGATCCGAATATAGCCGCCCCCGCCGCGTTTGCTTTCAACCGCATAGCCTCTTTGAACGGTGAAGCGGGTATTGATCACGTAGTTTATTTGTGAGGGCACGCAGTTGAACAAATTTGCCATTTCCGCGCGACGAATCTCAATGGTTTCACTATCTTCAAGAATTTTCTTCAAATATGCTTCAATCAAATCGGAAGTATTGTGATGACTCAATTCATTCCCTCCCTTGACTAATTCTGACCTTCATTATACCCAATTTTTGAATCCTTGGAAAGATGTACGCTTGCACAAAAGGAAGGTCTAAAGGAAATTTTAAAGACACCTGTGTCTCACTATAAGGTTTAGAAACAAAAACAAGCAGCTGGACGGGGAACAAAAAGAAAATTCTTTGGTCCCCGTAGGCTGCTTGGTTAAAGTATTTGATTTTAGCTAGTTTCTAATCACTTTCTGAGCTACTTTCACTCGTAGCGCTTGAATCAGAGGAATCATCTGAACTACTGCTTGGCGTCGATGAGGACGAATCATCTGGTTCAGGTCCTCTAGAGATCGTGACCGTTACAGTGGAGCCAACTTCGACGGAGGTTCCAGCACCTGGAGAGACACGGACAACATGTCCAGCTGGTACCGAGTCATTATAGCCGTCCTCTTCCTCAAAAGTTGAGTCCAATCCCGCTTCATTCAAGTCTGCTTCTGCATCGGCTTGGCTTTTCCCAACGATTCTTGGTACATTGACCATTTCCTGCCCACTGCTGACCGTCAAAGTGATGGTCGTTTGGGAAGTCACCACCGTTTCACCTGTTGCGGGTGCTTGGGCGATGATCGTGCCTGATGGTTGACTGCTAGATTGATAGTTCACTTCGATCTGTGATCGGTCGACACCACGAGAAGTCAATGCTGCTCGTGCATCTGCCTCTGTCATGCCATAATAGTTGTCCATTGCGAAGCTATCTGGTCCGGAGCTGACCTTAAAGGTGATTTCGTCTTCTGCTGGGGAAACTTCCCGCCCTGCTGCTGGTGATTGACTGATAATATCCCCTTCATCGACATCATCTGACGACTCTAGCTCTTCTTTGATTCTGTCTTCATCAAAGCCCAAATCGATCAACTCTTTTTTGACATCATCAAAGGAGCGACCTTCATAGTCATCAAGGGTGATTTTCTTGGTTCCGCTACTGATGTAGAGGGTCACGACGGAATTCTTTTTGACTTCATTGCCTTCTGGCGGATCGGTCTTGACGACATTGCCTGCTTCGACTTCATCGTCTTCGATTTCTTCTACCTCGTCTGCCACTTGTAAGCCAGCGGCTTCCAGTTCGGCCCGGGCGGCCGCTTCTGTCTGGCCGTTGACTTCAGGAATCGCTACATCCCCCCGACCACCGCCGAATAGGAAATAACTGCCTATGCCTAGCAGTGCGATCACCATAATGACCGGCAGCAGCAGCCAGCGTTTGCGTTTTTTCTTTTTCGGTTTCGCTGATTCTTCGGCTTGATCCGCAGCCGTTTCTGCCACGGGTTCTTCCACTGGCGGCGTTTCAACTTGGGCTGCTTCTACAGGGGTCAGCACTCTCGTTTCATCCATCAGGGCATGAGGTTCCCATCTCGGTTCATTGAGTCGATCAGGTGACAATACAGTATCAAGATCCGCTCGCATTTCATCGGCAGTTTTGTACCGATCCGCCGGTTCTTTGGCGGTCGCCTTCAATACGACGTTTTCCAGTGATTGCGGAACATTTTTGTCATAGATCCGAATCGAAGGGATCTCATCTTGGAAATGTTTCAGGGCGATCGTTACGGCTGATTCGCCATCAAAAGGTACTTTGCCGGTTAAAATTTCATAGAGAATGATCCCAATCGCATAAATATCTGATTGATTGGTCGCCATACTGCCTCGTGCTTGTTCTGGTGAAAGATAATGCACCGAGCCTAGCATCGAGTTGGTTTGGGTGATCGATGTTTCTGATAGGGCGATCGCGATCCCAAAATCGGTGATTTTCACCACGCCGTCTTCATTGATCAGCACATTCTGGGGCTTGAGGTCCCGGTGAATGATGCGGTGTTGATGGGCCAGCGCTACCGCTGATAAGATTTGTTGGATGATATCAACGATCTGCAAATAAGGTACTGGATAGTGCGTTTGGATATAGCGCTTGAGATCCATCCCTTTGACATATTCCATCACCAAAAACTGCATGCCGTCTTCTTCGCCGACATCATAAACGGTTACGATGTTGGGATGAACCAGCTCAGTCGCCGCCAATGCTTCTCGTTGAAAGCGCCGAATCGCACTTTGGTCGTTTTGGAAGTCAAAACGAAGCACTTTGATTGCCACTTCACGGTCTAAGATCAAGTCATGCGCCAAAAACACATTTGCCATTCCGCCGCTGCCGATATTGCCGATGATTTTGTATCGGCCGTTTATCTTCTTCCCAATTTCGATCATGGGCGCTCTCCTCCAACTTTAATCAATAATACCGTGATATTGTCGACACCGCCGCGTTCGTTGGCTTGATCGATCAATGATTGCACTGCTTCTTCCAGCACAGGGGTTTCTTGGATCGTTGCTGTGATCTCTTCATCTGAGACCATGTTGGTCAATCCGTCTGAACACAGCAGCAAATAATCCCCGTCTGCAATAAAGTGGATCGCCACATCGACTTCGACTTCGCTTGGCATGCCGATCGAGCGGGTCAAAACGTTTTTGCGAGGATGATTCAAGGCCATTTCTGCTGTGATTTGTCCTGACTTCACCAATTCATTGACCAGTGAATGGTCCTCTGTGATTTGGGTCAGCACTTGATTGCGTAAAAGATAGGCACGGCTGTCCCCGACATTGGCAATCGTAAACTGGTCGCCTAATAAGGCCACAGCAATGATCGTGGTGCCCATGCCGCTAAGTTCTTCTTGTTCTTGTCCTTTTTGGAAAATCACTTGGCTTTCTGCTTGGATTTTTTGGATCAGCCATTGGGCAGTTTTTTCACTGTCTGTCAGCTCTGTCTGTTCCCAAGCGGTGCCGATCTCACTGACTGCTTGACGGCTAGCGACATCTCCGGCCCGGTGGCCCCCCATGCCATCGGCAAGCAAGGCCAATGTCACATTGGCTTTATTTACATAGGTTGCTGCAAAATCTTGGTTTGTGTTGCGACGTTTGCCGACATCTGTTTGAAAACGAATCTCCAATTTCTTTCACCTCGTTACTTTTTGCGTAGACAACTGATAAAAAAGCCATCTGTCATAAAATCTTGCGGATAGATCGTCAACATATCCTCTTGAACAGCTTCGGCTGCCAGCGGTCCTACCGCAAGAGGCATTTGCTCAAATTCAGGATGGTCAGCCAGAAACGCTGCCACGACTTGTTGATTTTCTTCCTCTAGAATCGTACATGTGCTGTAGACCATTATACCCGATTTTTTCAAGGTTGGGGCGGCACTTTCCAAAATCTCTCGCTGAATCTGCGGCAAGCGTTGGAAATCGGCCTCCGTCTTGCTGTATTTGATGTCCGGCTTACGGCGCATCAACCCTAATCCAGAACAAGGGGCATCCACTAAGATGCGATCAAATTGTTCGGGGGCAAAGGTTTGAGCCGTCTCTCGGGCATCCATCACGCGGGTTTCCAAAACTGCTTCTACGCCTAAACGTTGGGCATTTTGCTGAATCAGCTTAACTTTATGGGCATGGATATCCAGTGCTGTCACTTTGCCGCCCTCTGCGGCAGACAAGAAGGCAGCGATATGGGTCGTTTTTCCTCCTGGTGCGGCGCACGCATCCAATACTTGATGGTCCCGGGCTACTTGTAAAACGGGGGCAACCAGCATCGAACTTTCATCTTGGATCGTCAGTAAGCCTTCTTTGTAGAGGGAAGAGCCCGCCATAAAGCCTTTGTCAGCCACAACCCCATAGGGGGAAAGCTCACTTGGTCGTGCGTCAATGCCTTCTTCTTGCAGCCGTTCGATCGCTGTTGCTTGCGAGATGCGCTGCAGATCGATACGACCACTGGCATGATTGGGTTCAAATAAGGCATAGCCTAGCTCACTGGTTTCTTCGATCCCAATTTGTTTGACTAGTTTCTTCGTTAGCCATAAGGGCAGGCTGATTTCCGTTGCTAAACGTTCCATTGGGTCTTTGATCAATGCCAAGTCTGGCACTCCTTGTCGTTGGATCGTGCGCAGCACGCCATTGACGAATTTACCAGTCCCCGGATTGCCTTTGGCTTTCGCAATATCCACGGCTTCATGAATGATGGCATGGGCGGGTACTTTATCGAGATACAGCATCTGATACAAGGAAAGCCGCAGCAGCGTTTTGACCCACGGGTCGACCTTGCGGGCATTTTTAATAAACCGGTCCAAATAATAATCCAATAAAAGCTGACGACTGATGGTGCCGTACACCAATTCAGTCAGTAAGCGACCGTCCTTGTCATTTAAACGCCCTTGATTCATCAATTCCCGCAGCAGTAGATTGGAATAAGCACCGCCTTTTTCGATTCGCAACAACGCTTCTAGTGCCACAAAACGCACTGTATATTGTATGTCTCCAAGATTACGCTTCATAGGTACCTACCTGATCCCCTTTTTGAATCTGTTGCCCACTGCCGTTTAAGAATGCGGCAATGTCTTGTCGGCCTTTTCCAGCTGGCTGCAATTCATCGATAGCCAATACCGTGCCTTCCCCACAAGCGATCAGCAACGTTTTTTTCGTCCGTTCAATGATCGTTCCTGGCTGGGCTGTCGTCGTTTGCTCCAGCGGTGTTACTTGCCAAAGCTTCCAGCGGTTGCCGTTTTGTGTCGTAAAGGCGATCGGCCATGGCCGCATGCCTCGGACTTGGGCATCGATTTGCACCGCCGTTTTCTGCCAGTCAATGGCTTCTTGTTCACGGCTGATATTCGGCGAGAAGGTTACTTTCGCTTCTTCTTGCGGAACCGGCTGCAACTCTCCTGACAAGATTTTCGGCACAGTTTCCAGCAGCAAGTCTTTGCCTAATAGGCTCAACTTATCAAACATCGTCCCCACATCATCTTGTGCCGTGATGGGCAAATGAGCTTGAGCAAAAATACCGCCAGCATCCATTTTTTTGATCATTTCCATGATGGTTACACCCGTTTCTTGCTCGCCTTCCATGATGGCATAATGCACAGGTGCTCCGCCCCGATATTTCGGTAGTAGGGACGCATGAACGTTGATAGCGCCATACTTCGGTACTTCTAGTAAAGCACTAGGTAAAAATTGGCCGAAAGCTGCCGTGATCAGCAGATCAGGTGCTAAAGCTTGAATCTGCTCCATTTCTGGTGACCCACTGATTTTTTCTGGTTGTAAAACCAACAAGCCATGCTTCAACGCCGCTTCTTTGACGGGTGTCGGAGTGATGGTTTTTTTGCGACCGACGGGACGATCCGGCTGTGTCACGACTGCTGCCACTTCATAGCCGGCTTCAAGCAAGCCTTCTAAAATTGGGACGGAAAACGCCGGGGTACCCATAAAGACGATTTTAGTCATTTTCATGTTCCTCCATATACTTTTCTAAGTCTTCTTCAGGAATGCGTTCGACGAGCTTGTCGACAAACAGCACGCCATTTAAATGATCGATCTCATGCTGCATCGCACGCGCCAAGTAGCCGAATGCTTCCACTTCCATTTCTTCTCCTTCTCGATCGAAATAGCGGACAGTGATCTCGTCTGCTCGTTTGACGGTCCCAAAGGTGTGGGGAATACTCAAGCAGCCTTCCACATCAAGGGATTCACCAGAAGAAGCGATGATCTCAGGGTTGATCATTTCAAAGCGATCGTCTTCTTCGACTTCCACGATCGCCACTTGCAGGTTTTTGCCGACTTGCGGTGCGGCAATACCGATCCCGTCATGGGCGACCATCGTTTCATAAAGGTCGTCTAGTAGCTGAACGAGCTCATCGGTAATTACTTTGACGGGTTTTGCTTGCCGACGAAGGCGTTCATCGGGGGTGATAATAATAGGATAACGCATATTTTCTCCTCTAAATAAAATTCAACGGCTCTTGGTCAATCGATACGTACAATCCTTTGCGCTGATCGATTTGACTTTGATCCAACAGACGGGTCAACAAAGCAGGTAGCTGCGGTTCATTTTTGTATTTAATGATCAATTGGTAGTAATAACGGTTTTTCACCCGCAAAATCGCACTTGGTGCCGGCCCCAACAAAATACTTCGCGGTGACAGCTCCTGCTGCAGATCCCGCGCGATCGCAAACATCTTCTGAGCGGCGACTTGCTCTTCGGGATGGCTGCAGGTGATTTTGACGGTGAAATAATACGGTGGATAACCGCTTTGGTGCCGCATCCACATCTCTTTTTGATAGAAATCTTCGTAGTCTTGCGACTGCGCCAACTGGATGGCATAATGCTCAGGGTTGAATGTTTGGATCACCACTTCGCCGGTTTTTTCCGCCCGACCTGCCCGACCACTGACCTGAGTCAGCAGCTGGAACGTCCGTTCACTCGAACGAAAATCTGGCAAGTTCAAGGCGGTATCGGCATTCAAGACCCCTACCAGTGTGATATCAGGGAAATCCAAGCCTTTGGCGATCATTTGGGTCCCCAACAAAATATCCGCTTTTTTCTCCCCAAACAAGGTCAAGATTTTTTCGTGGGCGCCTTTTTTGCGGGTGGTATCGACATCCATCCGTAAAACCCGCGCTTCGGGAAACAGTTCCTTCAACTCTTCTTCCACTTTTTGCGTGCCCGTTCCGTAATAACGAATCTTGTCTGCATTACAGTTGGGGCAACGATGGGGGATGTGTTCTTCATGTCCGCAATAATGACAGCGCATCGTTTTGGTATCCATATGGAGCGTCAAGGAGATGTCGCAATTTGGGCAAGGCAAAACATACCCACAATCGCGGCACATCACGAAGGAAGAGTAGCCGCGCCGATTCAGCAGCAAGACGATCTGTTCTTTCCGGGCCAAGCGGTCTGTGATTTTTTCCTGTAACGGACGAGAAAAAGTTTGATACTTTTTATTGGCAAATTCGGTACGCATATCCACGACTTCGATCTGCGGTAATTGCGCACTGGTTTTTGCCCGCTGATTCAATTTCAATAAGCGGTAGACTTCTTTTTGGGCCCGAGCACGAGATTCTAATGACGGCGTCGCACTGCCTAACACCACTGGACAGTGATGGTACTGGCTGCGCCAAATCGCTAAATCTCTCGCATGGTAACGAGGGGCTTCATCTTGCTTGTAGGAAGCTTCGTGCTCCTCATCGACGATGATGACCCCGATGTTTTTCAACGGAGCAAAAATCGCCGAGCGGGCGCCAACCACCACCTGCGCCTCCCCACGTTCGATCTTACGCCATTCATCGTATTTTTCACCTTGGGACAAGCCGCTGTGTAAAACAGCCACTGCGTCGCCGAGACGGCTTTTAAAGCGTTCGACCATTTGCGGGGTCAAAGCGATCTCCGGTACGAGCATGATCGCAGTTTTGCCTTGTTTCAGCAATTGGGCGATCGCTTGCAGATAGACTTCTGTTTTTCCACTGCCGGTGATCCCTTCCAGTAAAAAAGTCTGCGCCTCTTGGTTATCCGCACAAGCAGTGATTTGCGCTACTGCAGCTGCCTGTTCTTCATTTAATTCAAGGGGGACCGTTTTTTGAAATTGACGGTCTTTGTAAGGATCACGGTAGGCTTCAACTTCCGTAAAAGTCAGCCAGCCAGCTTCTTGTGCTTGGTTCAAAGCCGCGGTGGAAATCCCTTGTTCGGTAAAAAAGGAAACCGGCAAGCGGGCTTCCTCTGTCAAAATCTGTAAGATTTCCAGCTTGCGGTTGGCCCCTTTGCGCAGCTGTTGCTGAACGGCGGGGATTTCTGCTGGCTCGATCTTACGTTCAATATAACGGGTCATTTTCGCTTTGTTTTTATTTTTCACGAGGTACTGCAGTTCAACTACTGCGGCTTCCCGCAAAGGCTTCAACTGCGGCAGCAGCCCTGCACTTTCGGCGGCTTGCCAGCTGAGGATGCCGTCTTCGGGAAAATATTCTTTGATGGGATGATTTCCTTCGAGTAAAACGATCTGCTTTTGGTACTCGGCTTTCATCACACTAGGCAGCATCGTCTGCAAGCAAGTAATCTTAAAGGCAAAGGTCGTTTCCTTCATGTAGTCGGCTAATTGGAGAAGTTCTTCATTGACGACAGGCGACAAATCCAACAAACGAACGATTGGTTTTAAGGTCTGTTGCGGTTCGGCAACTTCTGAAAGCCCGACGACGAACCCTTGGATATGGCGGTCGCCTTTGCCAAATGGCACTTCGATCCGCATTCCTGTCTCAATGGCGGCTTGTAATTCTGATGGGATCAGATAAGTAAAAGGCTGATCGGTCTGCATCGTGGGAACATCCACGATCACTTCTGCTATGTACGCCATCTCTTCTCCTCCTTTTAGGTTCTATTTTACTAAATGGGCTGGGGTTTGTCTGTACCCCTTACAAAAATTTAACCATCGCCATTCAAAAGAAAAAGCCAGAACACAGGCGTGCTCTAGCTTGCTTTTGTCTATAGCTTTTGTTCGTCGCGGATACGCGCTTCTAATTCTTTTTGTTCTTGGTCTTTTTGCGCTTTGCGCTCTTCTTGTTCCATTTTCAAACGGGCCCGTTTGATTTCCGGATGCGGATCATTAACGACTAATTCCGCTTCGATTTCTTCAAGCGCTTGACCCACGCTTTTCACTGAATCAAAGTTTTCTAATGTTGCTTGCGCACCGGCATCAAGTTCATGCGCCCGTTTGCTTGCTAAGATCACTAATGAATATTTTGAGTTGACACGATCCAACAAAGAATCGATTGAAGGTTTTAACATCATATTTCTTACAGCTCCTCTAACATTTTGATATAGGTTCCGATCACTCGGTCAACGCGAAAATGTTCACTCGAAATAATTTCGCGAATTCGTTGGACTGCCTTAGGTACTTCATCATTGACAACGGCATAATCATACAAAGCCATCATTTCGATTTCTTCACGGGCGACACGCATCCGTTCATCGATCACTTCGGCAGAGTCGGTTCCTCTTCCTGTAATACGAGAGCGTAATTCTGCCAGATCAGGTGGCGTCAGAAAAATAAACACACCATCGGGAACTTTGTCTTTTACTTGTTTTGCCCCTTGCACTTCGATCTCTAAAAATACATCTTTTCCTTGATCCAGTGTTTGTTGGACATAAGATAATGGGGTGCCATAATAATTGCCGACATATTCGGCGTATTCCAGCATTTCACCGGCTTCGATCAAGGCTTCAAATTCTTCCCGCGTGCGGAAATAGTAATCGACCCCTTCCACTTCCCCCTCGCGTTTTTGACGAGTGGTCATTGAAACGGAATATTGAAAATCGTTGTCGTCACTCTCAAAAATTGCTTTGCGCACGGTCCCTTTCCCTACTCCGGAAGGTCCTGATAAAACTATAAGTAATCCTCGCTCTGACATAATGACGTCCTTTCACTGACATTTGCTTAACGTCTATTTTGCACTTTTTTTCAGCAACTTTCAAGAACTACTTTATTATAATGGGAATTTCATGAAATTGCTAGTCTACACTTCGGCTGCTTTCTTAAAAGCCCATGTTGCTTAAGGTATTGATGACCCCTGCTAATTCGTCTTTGGCAGTGATCGCTTTTTCGGTCGGATCCGTCACTTCTTGGCAATCGATACGTACGATGTACCGACGATTTAAAGAAACAGCTACGCCATCAACTAGTAGATGAAGAAAATCCGGCTCGATGGCTACGCAGGCATCTTCCCACGCAGAGAAATTCTCTTTATCAGAGGGAATACTGCGCTTGATGACATTTTTTCCGCTCAGTTCGTGAAAGGTGATATCGTAATATTTCATTGGTTCATTCCTCCTACTCGATGTTTTGAACTTGTTCTCTGATTTTCTCAATGATCGTCTTCATTTGGACGACACTGTTTTTGATTTGGATCGGACTTGATTTTGAGCCAATCGTATTGACTTCTCGGTTCATCTCTTGGATCAAGAAATCCAGCTCTCGACCTATCGGCGTCTCAGCTGCCAGCAGCTCCGTCATCGTCGTTAAATGGATACTTAAACGATCCAGTTCTTCGTGGATATCGCCGCGTTCTAATAAAATCGCCAACTCTGTCAGTAAACGATCGCGATCGACTTCTTCCCCTAAATAAGCAGTCAGTTTCTTTTCAAAGCGTTCTTGGTAGTCCGCCTCATAGAGGGCCACGAATTGTTTGAGTTCTGTCAGCTTTTCCTGCAGCTGTCGCTGGTTTTCTTGTAAGATCTGCAGAATGCCTTGCCCTTCCACCCAGCGGCTTTGGTCGATCGCTGCCAACGCTTGGTCTAATGCTTCCATCACGCCATCGGCTAAGGTGCTTTCTTCTGGCTCTTGATCAGAGATCGTTAGAAAAGCCTCATGGAGCAGGAATTGTTCCAGCAATGCTGCTTTTGGCAGCTCTGCTAGGTCAAAACGGTCTTTGGCTTCGGTATCGATCTCCTGCATGAAACGTTCCAGCAAGTCCCATTGGATCTCGATCTGTTTCGTATTTGCGGTTTTTTCTTTTAACGTCACATACAGTTCGATCCGCCCCCGCTGGAGGGTCTGCTTGATCGACTGCCGTAAAGCACCTTCTAGAGGATTCAATTGTTTGGGCATTCGCAGCTGCAGGTCCAAAAAGCGCTGATTGACACTTTTGATCTCAATTTCGATCTGCACATCTGGCGTTTCTGCACTGCCTTTGCCAAAACCAGTCATACTTTTCATTTGATCACTCCTTACCATTTTGCTTTCTTACATGGAAAGCAGGGCTTTTTTAAGTTCTGCAAATTCTTCATTGGATAAGGTCACGCCTTTGCCCATCTTCTCGTGCTCTGGACCCCAATCTCTCAGATCAAATTTTGGCGGACGCCCATTCCAGCTCACCAAATTCAATTCTTTGCGCCAGCCTCTTTGATTTTCCGAAAGCACGGCGATCTCTTCGACGATTTCATACGAAAATTTATCCATTTTCTGCTCCTTTCAAAAGATAGTGACTATACGCTGCCATCAAAGCAGTCAGCGGGTAACGCCGGCGAATCTGCTGAATGGCGGGCAGATTCAATTGCTGCGTCCGATAAAAAAAGAAAAAGCGGTTTTGCTCGGACAAGACAAAAAAACGGTCGCGATAATAACTCAGCCACTCTGTGATCGACCAGGCATCGGCTTCTTCCACTGCCTTTAGCGCAATTTTCTCAGCTAAAGCCGTTAGAATCGTTTCCTGCTCATAAATCACCGTAGGCGCTAGATACAATACTTTCGCGGTACACTCTATCAGTATACGCCCCCACTGCTCAAATGGCACATCCTGTTGATAGAATTTACGCATTTTTTTCCAAAATTCTTTTTTCTTTAGTTCCTGATAAAGCAACGGGTCTGTCTGGCGTAGCTCTTTCAAAAAGCCCCGCCATAACGGCTGAAAATCAACCGTCTTTTCAAAGGTATACCAATGGCCTTGGTATTTGCCGAACACTTTCAAGGTTTCCAAATAGCCCAAGGTCATATTATCCAGCGAACGCTGGGCATCAAAAACCAAAAAGCTGCCTAAGGACCAAGGAGACCCTAACGAAAGTTGCGCAGTTTCTTCCGTCAAAACCGTCCTTTTATTGATGCCGGGTCCTTGGACATCCACGGTGATACATTCCGTTGCCCCTTGCTGTAGAGCGACATCGATGGGCAGGTTATTGCGATAGCCGCCATCGATATAATAGGCATCATTGATTTTTTGCGCCTGCATCGCTGGATAAAATGAGGCTGATGCCAATAACCAATGCAGGTTTTCTTCTACTGCTGATGGATCAAAGGCATAAACCGTCTCCTTGAAATCTGGCAGACGAGTCGTACAGATCAGCAAACGACAAGCAGTTTGGCTGAATTTTTCTTGATCAAAGGTCTTTTGCAAAAGCTTTGCCAAGGGTTCGGTACTGGCGCCGTTGCTTTTGACCGCCTCACGGACCAGCGAGTTGGCTTGATTCATCAAATCCCGCAGTGTTTGGGCTCGTACCGAAGCAAGCGGATAGTGCAATACTTGCTCGCTGGAGATATTTGCCCATAAATCGACGGCCGCTTCAACATCGTTCATTAAAATCAAGGCACCATTCAACGCACCGACGGAAGTTCCCGTGATCCATTCAAAGGTGATGCCCCGTTCTTGCAGCGCTTGCCAAACCCCGATTTGATACGCCCCATGAGCACCGCCACCGCCTAAAACCAGCGCCGTCTGATAAGCTAGCGCTCTTTGATACCCTTGAGGGACCACCTGATACCCTTGCTGGATAAACCACTCCGCCAAGGGGGGCCGATGAGGAAGCTGCCACAAGACGGCTGCTACAAAGCGACTGCGGGCGAAGCTTTCTGTCACGGCCAGCAGTTGTTTCCAAGTAAACTCGGCGGCCGCTTCCACCAGCAGATTGGTGATAGTCAGTGTCTTTTGGTCAAAATCAAACTGCCCGGCAAGGTAAAAGCGGCCATAACGGCTGTCGATCTGCCAGCCCTGCTGCGCCATGTCGGCAAGAAATGCTCGTCGCGCTTTTGAGTGCGACTCAAAAAAGGAAAAGACCAGTCGGCTTTCTTGAAACCCTGCCCTTTGTGCAAGAAAATCGATCGAAGTCAGTTTTTTCACTTTCATCAAGACGCCTCCTTATGCAAAAAAGAATAGACGAATGACACGCCATCTGCCGTACCACTCGAGCTATTCTTTTGATTAAAATGTTCGTTGTGCCATGTTGAATGCTGCCAACATCTCATCCGTTGCTTCGTCGACAGGCGTTACAGATTCCAGATCACCTTGGATCACACGACGGGTGACACCGCCCATTTCCCCACAGGTGATCAGCGTGATCATTTTGCGGCCTTCTACTTCGTCAAGCAAATAAACATCGGTCGGGTCGACCCGCACAGAAGAAGTCGCAGTATACGTGTAAATATTTTCCAGATCGGTCACATAGATAGCCGCCCCGATCGCGACATCATCCAATGGCGTAAACAAAAGCTCTGGCGATTGAGCGCGATGGCTAGCTAACGCGTAATTGCCTTCCCCCATTTTTTGGGTGGGACTTAACGTACCAGCACCATACAGCAAGGCCTCGTTGGCCAAGCCTTTAAAAATCGGCAGATTGATCCCAACACTGGGAACCGCCACGCCGCCGATCACTGGCAAAGCTTTGTTGCTCAGCTGCGCCCGTAAGACTGCTTCTGAACTTGCCGGCTCCACGGCATCAAAATCAAAGGTCGCTTCCGCTTCCATATTTTTTTCGACCTCACTACGATCAATGGTGCCGACTGCGTATGCTTCACCTGTTTGTTTAATAAAATAATTTTTGATTTGATTATTAAAAATCAAGGCTAAACCAATCAATAACAGCACAAGCAAAAAGAGATTGCTCAGCCAATTCGAAAGTCTGCTTTTCTTTTTTCTCATAGGTTCTCGTCTCCATTAGTTTCTTCTTTTATCATACCAAAATCCTCATAAAGACGCCAATTTTGGCCAGTTTTTTTACGAAAAGACAAGATTTGCCTTTTTTTGTCGAAAAAGGGAACTTAAAAATTGTTTTTTCTGTTATTTTGTAATATAACTTTAAACGAAAAGATACAAGCAATTTTCAGCGCTTTGTTGTAGAATGAACTTAGTATATAGGAGGGATCGATCGGCATGTCTAACACGATTTACGTACATATTGATACAACCAGCAATGCCGTCTTGACCCGCGGGCTTGCCCCCCAAGATTTTAACAAGAGCATCGTCCATCAGCCCAAGAATTTGCTCTTGCTTGATCCTTCCAGTGATTTCGGTGAATTCGACGGTCATACGGGCTTAAAAGTGATACGCGGAATGGAAGATGTCCAACTGTTTTTTCAGCAAATCAACAAAGGTCGCATTGCCGAAGAAATGAAGTGGATCGATTTTAATGATTACGAGATGGTCAAAGAATTGACGCCTTTAGAGATCTCCGAATTGTTATATTTTGGCCACATGAAGACACACCTCCACTCCCCTTTCTTTTACAAACTGCAAAATAACTTTGTTTTCTTTGACTTAAAAGATGCACGTTCCCGCGTTTATTATCGTTACTTAGATGAGTATTACCGGATCTTGGCGGATCGGATCACCCGCATCGTCTTAGAAAAAATCAATGATCGCCTCTCCTTTTTTAAAAAAGCAACACCGGTGGAAAAACTCGATTTTAATTTGCTGAAAGAGTTGCGGGGAATCATGCAAGAAGGCATCGTCTTCTGTCTGACACAAGAACAACTGATCGATAAAACTTATACGATCCCAATCTATCTGTCAGAAGATGCTGGCTTGAAAAGCGCATTGGTCAATCAAAAAGAGTTAGATCAAATTGCAGTTTTGCGCTACTCAGCCAGCAAAAAAAACTGGTCGTTGGAAATTGATCAAGAAGATTTGGCTTTTGGCTTTTTCGACAAAAAAATGTCTTGATGCTTCTCTTTTTCAAAGAGCATCAAGACATTTTTTCATGGTTCCATTTCTAAAACTAAGCTTTAGGCACAAATAATTTCGGGGCTGCCTTGACTAAGAGACCTAATACAACGCCCACATAAACGATATTGATGATGACCGATGTTCCATTGAAGATCAAGGAATACAGATACGGGCTTTGTCCTTCTGGTGCGTACATTCCCCAGACAAAAACCCCTGCCCAATAATGCCAAAACCAACGGCTAATCACCGCCACGATGCCCCCTAAGACGACATACCACGTAACGGTTTTGCTGTTTTGACGGATCGCTTGCTGGATTTTATTAGCAAACAAGCCGCCCATCCCGCCAAAAGCAAAGGCAAAGGGGTATTCAAAGATGATCTGTGGAACGGTGATAAAGTTACGCATGGCGCTACCAATCAAAATATTCAGCAAGCCCCACATAAATCCCGCCGTCATTCCCGGCAGCACCCCGCGACGATACGAATACAAGACCAAGGGCACGAGCCCTAGAGACAAGTCGATACTGGAATTGGCTGTCTGGATCGGGATATACGACAAGACGACCCCGATCGCAGCAATCATCGTTCCTTCCGTCCACACTTGCAGCGACATTTTTCGTTTCAAAAAAAACTCCTCCTTTAGAATCATCACAATTCACAAAGGAGAAGTGTTAGACACTTCAACTCGTCACAATTCCTACGTTCGCATGATCGAAACAGGTACGAAGGGTTTAGAGTACTCTCATTCTCAGCCTTTGCAGACTCCCCTTTGTGATTAGATTCTATTTTATTTTGTGCTTGCGTTTCGCAAGTCACTTTCAAGAATACCATAAATTGGTGAAAAGAAACATGACTGCGATCGTTTTTTCTAAAAACATCCTGAAACTCCTCAGAAAAAAACAACCAATGAGCGGTTAAAGACCGACCATTGGCTGTTGTTCTCATGCTTATGAGGCACGATTAAATTGATAATTTTGATTCAAACAGTGGACTTACTGGTTTGTTCTCATGGATTCGTTTGATCGCTTCGCCCATCAAGGCACCAACACTGATCTCATCGATTTTTTTCGACTTACGGTCTTCTGGCAAGTAAATCGAATCTGTCACAACTAGATGCTCAATGGCCGAATCTTCGATTCGTTCCAAGGCAGGTCCTGACAAGACAGGGTGAGTACATGAGGCGTAAACACTTTTGGCACCTGCTTGTTTCAACGCATTCGCAGCCAATGTGATGGTACCAGCAGTATCGATCATATCGTCGATCAAGACACAAGTTTTGCCTTCAACATGACCAATGATATTCATGACTTCCGCTACGTTGGCTTTCGGACGACGTTTGTCGATGATCGCGATTGGTGACTTAAGAAACTCAGCTAATTTGCGGGCACGAGTCACGCCACCGTGGTCTGGTGAAACGACTACGACGTCATCGCCTTGAATGCCTCTTTCCAAGAAGTAGTTGGCGATCAATGGTGCACCCATCAAGTGGTCAACTGGGATATCAAAGAACCCTTGAATCTGTGAAGCATGCAAATCCAGTGTAACCATACGGTTCGCACCGGCTTTTTCGATCATGTTTGCTACAAGTTTTGCGGTGATTGGTTCTCTTGATCGCGCTTTGCGGTCTTGTCTTGCATAACCATAATAAGGCATTACTACATTGATCGTCTTCGCACTGGCGCGCTTCAAAGCATCGATCATGATCAGCAATTCCATTAGGTTATCGTTTACAGGGCTGCTGGTTGATTGAATCACGTAGACGTGGGCACCACGAATACTTTCTTCAATATTCACTTGGATTTCACCATCGCTAAATTGTTTGACTGAACACTTACCTAATTCAACACCTACTGCAGCTGCGATTTTTTCCGCCAAAGGACGATTTGAGTTCAGAGAAAAAATCTTCAATCTTGGATCAAAATAATGATTTGACATGAGAACCTCCACTTTCTTTGCGTTCATCTAGAAAAAAATGACTCCTTTTTACTAGAATCTTCTTCCTAATAAATAGTAGTCATTTTTCCTTAAGAAATCAAGTCATTTCGCTATTTCTAATTTAGATAAGGTAACTTTTTCGCGTAATCCGCTTTATTTTCCTGACGGGCGCGGGCAATCGCCATACTGTGTTTAGGAACATCTTTGGTGATCGTTGAGCCAGCAGCGATCATCGTTTCCTCTTCGATGGTCAAGGGCGCAACCAGATTAGACCCGGAGCCGATAAAGCAATTGTCCCCGACAGTCGTTTTGAATTTGCTCTTGCCGTCATAATTAACAAAGACTACACCGCAGCCGACATTGATGTTTTTGCCTAAGGTTGCATCACCGACATAGGACAAGTGTCCGACTTTGGTGCCTTCACCAATTGTCGCATTTTTGATTTCCACAAAGTTACCGATATGGGCATGGGCCAAAATTTCCGCATTGGGGCGAAGGTGGGCATTGGGACCGACATCGGCGCCATCATGAATGATGCTCTCCTCGATCGTCGATGCCTTGATCGTCACTTGGTTGCCGATCTTGCTGTCTTCAATTTCAGAAGCTGCCGTAATGACACAGTCTTCTCCGATCGTCGTCTGCCCTTTGATGATCACACCGGCTTCGATCAAGGTATCTGAACCAATCACAACGCCTTCGTCGATATAAGTCGTCGCCGGGTCGATCAAGGTCACGCCGTTTTGCATGTGTTGACGGTTGATCCGCTGGCGCATCAAGCGATTGGCTTCGGCTAAGGCGATGCGGTCGTTGACTCCTAAAGATTCATGGAAATCTTCGGTTTGATAAGCAGCGATGATTTTGCCGTCTTCCTTTAAGATCTCGATAATATCAGTCAAGTAGTACTCCCCTTGGGCATTGTCCGTATCTAATTTTGCCAAGGCGTCAAATAACAATTCATTGTCAAAGCAATACGTGCCTGTATTGATTTCTTGGATCAGTGCTTCTTCGGTCGACGCATCTTTTTGCTCGACGATTTTTTCCACGATGCCGACATGATCCCGTACGATCCGGCCATAGCCCGTTGGGTCTGCCGCTTGTGCCGTCAAGATCGTTGCCGATGCATTTTTCCCTTGATGGTAATCGAACAAGTTATTCAAGGTTTCCGTCGTCAATAACGGCGTATCCCCACTAATTACTAAGGTCGTGCCTTTTTTGCCCTTTAAAAATGATTCGGCTTGAACGACAGCGTGACCGGTACCTAATTGTTCGGCTTGTAAGGCGTAATTGGTGCGATCCCCCAGTTGCTCCTTGACCATTTCCGCCCCGTGACCAACGATCGTCACGATCTCTTCAGGATTTGTTTCCACCACTCGGTTCATGATGTACTCCACCATTGGCTTACCGCAAACCGGATGTAACACTTTATATAACTTCGATTTCATGCGCGTGCCTTTTCCAGCCGCTAAAATTATTGCAAAACGTGCGTCCACGTATTCCACTCCTATCAATCTGAACGATTTTTGTTCATTGAATTTCCTATAAACAGTTTAGCCCAAGTACTTGTAAATTTCAACGATTTAAGGAATCCCCACCTAGACCAATCAAAAAAAGACTGGCAGCCGCCGTTCGAAAAACAGCTGCTTGCGCCAGTCTAAGAGCCACAAAAATCAGGCTTTTTTCTCAAAATAATTTCCCGGTACTACCGAGATCGTTTTGGTCTGGGTATCGACATCTTCAACATACAGCAGAGAGCTGTAATCGCTGATGGCCCGCTTGCCTTTGAATTTCGTTTCGGCAAAAACCGTAATACCGACTAATTCGGCTTCAAATTCTTCAATCAAGCTCTTCATCCCATTGACCGTGCCGCCGCCTTTCATAAAGTCATCGACCACCAATACTCTAGAGCCGCGCTTTAAGCTGCGTTTGGATAATTCCATTTTTTCGATCCGCTCTGAAGAACCAGAGACATAATTGACACTCACGGTCGAGCCTTCAGTGATCTTGGAATCACGACGCACGATCACGAAGGGAACATTCAAGTAGTAAGAGACTGCTTGAGCGATCGGCACTCCTTTAGTAGCAACGGTCATCACCGCATCGATTTGTTCGCCTAAATATTTGGAAGCGATGATGCGGCCGACTTGGCGCAGCAATTCCGGTTCGCCCAATAAGTCAGATAGATAGACATAGCCGCCAGGCAACAAACGGTCTTGCTCAGACAAGCGTTTTGCCAGCCCTTCGACGTACGCATACGCTTCTTCTTCAGAAATTTCAGGCACAAAAAAAACACCGCCAGCAGCGCCTGGCACGGTATCAAGAATGCCTGTTCCTCGTTCTTTAAAGGTCTTTTTGATAATAGATAAATCTTCGCTAATCGATGATTTTGCAGAGGCATATCGTTTAGAAAAGAAGGACAATGAAATCAATTCATGGGGATGATTCAACAAGTAATGTGTCATATCGATCAGTCGTTCACTTCGACGTATTTTCACACCGGACAACTCCTTTAGTTTATTCGCCTTATTATAAGGCTTTTTCGGGATAAATGCGAGCATTATCTGAAATATTGCTTATATCGTTCGGTTTTGATTAGAGTTTAAAAAAAAGAAACGAAAATTCTTCGTTTCTTTTTCATAAAGCCCTTTATTTGAGGCGTTGTTTTCGTTGCACGAGGATCACGATGCGTTTGATCAAATTGATTACTAAGAAAAGAGCGATAAAAACCAGCGTAATCGTCGCTCCCGGTGGTGTGTCCAAATAAAAGGAACTGGTCAAACCAGACATCATCCCAATCATGCCGATCACGACACTGATCAAAATCACCGCGTTGAAGCTTTTGCCTAAACGCATACTGATGGCAGCTGGTAAAACCATGATCGCAGAGATCAGCAATGCACCCGCAATCGGGATCATCATGGCGATTGCCACCCCCGTCAAGACATTAAAGAGCATCGACATCACTCGCACAGGCAAGCCATCGACATGAGCGGTATCTTCATCAAAGGTCAAAATGTACATGGGCCGTTTGAATAAGAAAAATAAAGCAAAAACGACTAAAAACAAAAAGCCTAAGATCCAAACTTGCTCTTGTGTGATCGTAACGATCGACCCAAACAAATACGATTGGATACTCGTTGCGGAGTTCCCCCCGCTAAGGTTCATCAAGACGAGGGCTAACGCTAAACCGCCGGACATCAAAATGGCGATCGAAATCTCTGAATAACTGCGGTACAGTGTTCGCAAGTATTCCAAAATGATTGCGGCAATGACTACGATCAATAGCGTCGTCAAACTCGGATTTAGATTTAGAAAGAAGCCTAGTGCCACCCCTGCTAAAGAGACATGGGACAGCGTATCAGCCATCAATGACTGTCGTCGAATCACCAGAAAGACCCCCAGCATTGGTGCGATACCAGCAATAAAAATCGCCGCAAGAAAAGCTCTTCTCATGAATTCATATGAAAGCAGCGCCATGGTGAATCCTCCTTCCGCACTAAACGGATCTGACGGTCCGCGTATTCTTTGATATCTTCGTGATCATGAGTGATCATCAAAATCGACTTGCCGTGGTCATGAGCATTGTGCCGCAGCAGTTCATAAAACAGATTGCGGGATTGTTCATCCATCCCCGTAGTCGGTTCATCTAAAATAAATAAATCAGGATCCGTGGCAAAGACCCGTGCCAAGCTGATCCGCTGTTTTTGGCCACCGGACAACTCACCGATCCGTTTATGACGCACGTCCCACATCCCGACGGCATCTAATGCACGGCGGACATGTTCATGGTCTCGTTTCGTCAGTCGCTTGAACCAACGATCTCTTGGGTAGCGGCCTGATTGGACCAATTCCAAAACGGTGCTGGGGAACCCGACGTTAAAGGAAGCAATCTGCTGAGGAATGTAGCCGATGCTTAATTTTTCACCAGCTGCATTCTTGGTCGCCAAGGTGACTGCTCCTTTAGAAGGTTTCAACAAACCAAGGGTTGCTTTGATCAAAGTAGATTTTGCCGCCCCATTTTCGCCGGTCAAAATCACGAATTCGCCGTCTTCAACAAAGTAAGAAATGTCTTCCAAGACGGGCTCATCATCATAATAAAAGGTCAAATCTTTTACATCGATATAACGCACGCAGGCGCCTCCTTAGTGAATACTTTTTTGTAATGCTGCCAAATTGTCTTCCATTACAGACAGGTATGTTTCGCCGTTATCCATCTGCTCTTGCGTCAAGCTTTCTAATGGATTCAAGACCGCTAACTCCACGCCCGTTTCAGAGGCTAAGGTCTCAGCCACCTTCGATGAGGCATTTTCTTCAAAATAGATAACTTTGACTTGTTTTTCTTCCACATATTCTTTCAGCTCAGCCAACCGACTTGGCGTTGGTTCTTGATCGGGTGAAATGCCCGAAATCGATTCTTCGACTAAATCATACTGCCGTGCCAAATAACCGAAAGCTGCATGTTGTGTGACGAAGGTCCGTTGAGTCGCATCCTTTAACGCCGCTTGATAGGCTTCATCTAGCGCAGAAAGTTTTTCGATATAGGCAGCCGCATTTTCCGTGAAGGTTGCCTTTTGCTCAGGAAACTTCGCAATCAGGTCATCGCGGATCGTTTCTACTTCTTGGATCGCTAAGACTGGGTCGGTCCAAACATGAGGGTCATACGTATGATCATGGCCTTCATGGCTGTCTTCGTCCTCGTGACCATGCTCTTCCTCTGTGCCTTCCACCAACTGAATGTTTTTGGCCGCTTCAATCACTGCTGTTTGCTCAGGATCGACGGAATCCGTCAAACTAGCAACCCAAGTTTCTAGCTCAGGACTATTGTAGACAAAGGCATCTGCATCCATAATTTTGGTCATATCTTTGGCACTTGGCTCATAGTCATGAGGTTCTGTTCCTGCAGGGATCAGCAAGGAGACATCCGCTGCCTCACCTGCGACTTCTTTCGTAAATTCGTACATTGGGTAAAAGGTCGTGACGATCGACAGCTTTTCTGCGTCACTGGATTGACTTGTCGCTTCTTGCTGCCCACAAGCGCCAAGAAGCACGCCCCCTAAAAGGAGTGCTGTAGTAAGTAAGATTTTTTTCATCGGGATTTCCCCTTCCATTTGCTGGCTCATCTTTTTATTTTAAAACGGAACAACTCCGTTTTGTTAGCAAAAGTTACTCTATCAAATGATTTCCGGTTCGTCAAGACAAATCGTACGTTTTACGATTTAAAACTTTTATTTCGAGATAAATCGGAAAACATAGGAGAAAACGTTCATTTGAAGCGGATTCTTCTCTCGGGAACATCGTCTTATTTTACACCGTTGGCCATGCGTTTCCTTTGTGATAACTTGAAAAATTAGAGAGTAAGTAGGATAATCATTTAAAAGCACTTGGAGGAAACGAAGATGAACGAATTTGTAACTGTGCCGCCAACTGTAAACAACAGCGAACTGCTGAATCGAATCGATTTACCAGAAGATCCTGCATCGCAGCAAACCGAAGAAATCCGCAAAACGATCGACAAACCATTGTATGAAGAAGACAAAAAGAAAAAATCCGCAAAGAAGCAGCACCAAAAAGAATAGCCTTTGCTTTAGGTAAAGAATCAGACCCCGACGCCTTTTTTTCGTCGGGGTCTTTTCTGTAAGGCAGCTTCTAGATGCTTCCTCCCTACCTCAGCTGCCTTATTCTTTACTATTGAACTGGATTTTATAGAAGGAATGCAAAAAAACACAGGCGAATCCAGCCTGTGTCCTTGACTCATTCATTTCAATGTACGTACAAGATAAACCTCGTCGCAGAACCCTTTTAAGGCATTGTAGACCCGCTGTGCCCGTGAATATTTTTGACAAAGAGCAAAAACAGTCGGTCCGCTGCCGGTCATCAAGGCAACATCGGCACCATATTTCATCATGCGATCTTTGATCTGTTGGACGATCGGATACTTCGGGATCGTGATGGCTTCTAGGCTATTGCCCATGGCAGCGATCATAGCCGAGTAGTCTTCGGCTAAGACGGCGGCAGACAATGCTGCGATATCTGGATGGTGCAGTTGGTCTAGCTCGACTTCTTGAAAGATTTTCCCCGTTGAAACACTCAGACGAGGTTTGACTAAGATGACCCAACATTGCGGCATCGGCCGCAGCGGCGTCACCAGCTCCCCTTTTCCTGCAATATGAGCAGTGGTCCCATACAGACAATAGGGAACATCAGTACCAACTTCCATACCAATATCGATCAGCTCTGCCATGGAAAGATCCAAGTCCCAAAGGCGAACCATCCCCCGCAACGCTGCCGCACAATCCGTACTGCCACCCCCTAACCCAGCTGCCACCGGGATATTCTTGGTGATGCGAATGCGGATGCCTTTTTTGATACTATAGCGTTTTTTTAAAATACTGGCGGCCTGATAGACATTATTGCGTTTATCGATCGGTAAAAAAGCTTTGTTGGTTTCTACAATGATCTTATCTTCTGCTATCTCTTCCATTATCAGACGGTCGGCTAGATCAACACTAGACATCACCATTTCCAACTCATGGTAGCCGTCTGTTCTTTTCTCTAACACATCGAGACCGAGGTTGATCTTAGCTGGCGCTTTTTCAATAATCTCCATCTTCATTCATCCAATCATCTGATAGTTATTTAGTTCTATCATAGCAGATTCTTATAAGATAGTTGAGTGATTTCTCTTGTTTTTATGATTGTTGCCATTTTGGTTGCCCTTTGGCTTGGTTCCTCGTAAAATAGAGGTACCAACTCAATGGATAAAAGAAAGCGGGGGAACCACATGGCAAATTTGATTCCAAGAGATTTAGCAGGCGGCGAAGAACTATTAGGCAAATTAATGAACAGTTTTTGGCAAGAACGACAAATGAACACGGACATTAAAGAATACGAAGACAAGTATCTCGTTCAAGCAGATTTACCCGGCATCAAGAAAGAAAACATCCGCGTCAGTTACGTCAACAATACCTTGACGATTTCAGCGGCTCAAACGGAGACCACTGAAACCGAGGATGATTTCGGACATTATTTGCGCAAAGAACGCTCCAGCAGTGCCTATCAACGGACCTTCACCATCACAGACATTGATGACGAGTCCATCAAAGCAGTGTTTGAAGACGGCGTTTTGACCCTGACTTTACCGAAAGCTAGCTACAAAGACGCACCTGCAAAAAACATTCCGATCGAATAACCGAGATACCAAAAAGGCAGTCCCTTCAGAGAACGCTCTGGGGGAACTGCCTTTTCTTATTTGCGTGCTTGTCGTCGATATGCCTGTCTTGAGGTCTGTGGTTCTTCTTCGGAGACCTCTTTTTTGACGTACAATTTCAAACTGTAGGGTTCATGGTATTTGACATCATTTTTGACAAAATCACCGCCAGTGATAAATAAGCCCACTGGCTCTAAAGGTTGCTTGCCGGTCCATTGAATCGTGCCGACTTTCGTCATCTCCGTGTAGCTGGTCCCGATCTGCAATACGTACTCGTTTTTCCCTTGCTGTTTGACAAAATAGTAAGGGTACAAGGTATTTTTCGGGATCGTAAAGCCGTTGGATGACGGTTTGATCGCCAATTCTTCTTGAGCGATCAAGGTCTGCAAATGATTCGCCAATACCAGCTGATAGTCTTCTTCAAAATCGATCACCGCTTTTTCAGTCGTCAAACGATCAATGTCGGTGGTGCTGATAGTTTCCCCTTCAATATTGAAGACTTCATCCGGCAAGACTTTGACAAAGGTCTGAGTGACATCGAACTTCATATTTTTATTCAAGAAATAATAGAAGATATTCAGTACCCAAAAATAGACTAAGACCAAAAAGCCGATCGTATAAAGGATCGCTTGAAAATAGTTTTGGTTCGCAAACATTCCATAGACGATCCGCAAAATATACGCCGTTGGAATGATACTGAGGATGGTATAGGCGCGATTCAAGTATTTGGGACTGATGTCAAGATAGCCCAAAAATTTGTGGATGCCGTTGATTAAATCTAAAATAAGCGTCATTTTCTCACCTACTCATTTCCTTGATTCTCATCCATGATCCCTTGTGGATCTGGCGTGGTTTCTTCACTTGAAGAAGGCGTTTCTTGATTGTTTTCCGGTGTCGCCGGTGAAACACTCTCATCGCTTGATGGTGTCGTTTCTGTCGGCACCGAAGAAGACGGGGTCGTTTCTGGTGTTACTACTTCACTGCTGGATGACGGTGTGTTCTGCTGGTCATCGTTCGTCGGTTGTGAGTCCGTGCTAGCAGGTGTTTGATTTTGACTGTCTTCCGTTATCGAAGACGGTGTGCTTTCACTTGGTGCTTGTTCGGTCGTTTCTGTCGTTTCCGTCGCACGACTTGGTTGGCGGTAACTGCCTGAATTCACCACGCCGGTGGCAGTGGCAATGATCGTTGATATCGTTAAAAGTGCAATTGGTTTTAAAATAGGCGGGACTTTTCGCATGATTCTCATCCTTTTCTTACCCGATTCTGCCCATCGGCAGTCTCGGTTCCTTCAGCCTCTTCTTACCTTTATAATCGTTTCTGACAAAAGGGTCAAGATTCCCGAGGCTTCTGTCGCAGGATTTAAAAAAAACTAAACATGTAACTGTTTTCACAAGAAATAACGACGACAGTTGCCGCCGCTACACAAGGTATTCATAAAACTTTTCAAAGGTCAGGTGCAACGTGCCATGGTAATCCCGTAAAAGGGCGGGCAATGCGATTACTTCTTCATGTTGGATCGGGGCATCGATTTGAATCACCGCTTGCTCATCATCCAGATAGTAGGAACTAAACAGCTCATCATCGGTGATTTCTTCTAATTGATTGGTCAGCTCTTCATAAAACTTTTCTACGATCGGTTCTGCCAACTCATCAAAGACCGGCTGCAAGGCTGCCTCTACAGCTGGAAAAGGCTGTGCGAGTAATTGCTGTCCGCTGAGGGAACGCCGGGTATTCTCATAGGTCAAATAAAGCAGGTCGAAATAATCCTCTTCTTCCCCGATCGCTTCTAGCGTCAAAAGGGCTTTTTCTACCAATGAAACCAAGGACGAGGATACCTCTTGATGCATCACCGCATCGACTTTTTCAAATAGTTGCTGTTTCTCGATGACAAATGTTTCTTCCATAAAAGTGAATTCCGCTTTTTCAAAGCAAAGGGGGGTATCAGAGATAAATAGTTGGATCGTTGCCATGGCGTTGCCTTCTTTCTTTTTCAAGCTGTAGACAAACAGATGATTTGTCAACAGCGAAAATCTTCGTTAGCATAAATAATAGCAGGTGAACAAATTGTTCATCAAGTAATAAGGAGGAGATCGAATGAGTAAAGTTGCTGTTATTGTCACTGATCTAGTTGAAGATGTTGAATTGACGTCACCAAAAGAAGCACTGGAAGCGGCCGGACATGAAGTAGTCGTTATTAGTAATGAAGGCGCCGAGACCGTAAAAGGCAAACAAGGTGGAACGTTTCCCGTTGATGCGGCCATCGATACGATCGATCCCGCCAGTTTTGATGCTTTGTTGATCCCAGGCGGTTTCTCCCCTGACCAATTACGGACCGATGAGCGCTATGTGTCATTGACGAAAGACTTTTTGACATCTGATCGTCCCGTCTTTGCCATTTGCCACGGCCCACAACTGTTTATCCAAACAGGACTGACGAAAGATTTGACCTTGACGGCTTATGATTCTGTGCGACCAGATTTAGCCTACGCAGGTGCCACTGTCAAAGATGAGCCCGTCGTGATCGACGAAACCTATCGGTTGATCACCAGCCGAAACCCAGATGACTTAGATGCCTTCAATCAAGCCATTACCGAGGCATTGAACTAACCACGAATAAGACTTGGTTTCTTAGAGAAAAAAAGCCGCCAGTTGCAGCGTTCGATCCTTCGTATCGATCGAGCTGCAGCTGAGCGGTTTTTTCTTGCGTAGCTTTTCAGTTTTCAGTGAATGGCTTTTTTCCTGTTACTCGTCAGAGGGCAACTCAAAACCATCGAAGGTCTCGCCATCATAGTAGCGCAATAATTCTTCCGTCGATAATAAGGAAGACGTCATTTCTTCCTGCGCCTCATTGACCTCTCGAAGTTGGGCAAGGTAAGCCGCGTAGGCTTCTGCCAACTGCCGGTAAACAGCTTGCCGCGATGTTCCTTCCCCTTGGATCGTCGGCAATTCACGGATAAAAGCCCGATAGACGGGGCGGTTTTCCTGCCATTCGATCGGCAACTCAATTACTTGAAGCTGGGCTTCTTCAAACCATCGTTCCATTGCTCTCCCTCATTTCTTTTCTTATTATCGTCAAGTTGGCAGCAAAGGTCAATCGGTGAGCAAAAAAACACAGAACAAGCAGATAAATTGCCGCATCCGTAAAAGCTAGCCCAACAAGCGAGCTTTTGCGGATAGGTCAATTTCTTTCAACGCTTGTTCTGTGTGTTACTCGTTTTTATGCAGCAACATACGCATATTTTTCAATGTTTTGTCGGATCGTTTCAATCATGTCTTCATCTTGTAAGCCAGTGATTTCTGCAATGACTTCCGGTAGTGATTTTTCATCCAAAAGTGCTTGTAACTGTTGGCTTTGCTCATCTTCAGGGTCTTTGTAGTTGAAGATCATGCCGATCGTTTCATAGAGATGATCTGGCTGCATGTTGCGTTTTTCTAACTCAAGGACTGGTCGGATAAAGCGTTCTTCGGTCCCTAATTTGCGGACAGGTGTCCGTGCCACCCGAGTGATAGCATCGGAAATGTGTTTGTTTTTAAAGCGTTGGATGATTTTTTCGATATACCGTTCATGTTCTTCAGGATCAAAGGCCCATTTCTCAATTAAAAGTCGGCCAGTTTCTTCGAGAACGGATTTTAATTGGATCACCACTAAATGGTCCTGCATCGCTTCATCGATCGTCTGATAGCCTTGGAGGGCGCCTGTGTACGCTACCGTGGCATGACCCGTATTGACACTGAATAATTTCCGTTCAATATACGGTTCCAGGTCCGCCACATAATGGACCCCTTGCAGATGGATCGAGGATTTCATCCCTGACTCTTGGATCACCCATTCGCAGAAGGGTTCTACTTGAACGAATAAGGGATCTTCATGGTGCTGCAGCGGTACGATGCGATCCACCGCTGCATCTGGAAAACCAACCGTCGCTTCCAACGCTGACCAATCCGCAATGTATTTTTGCACTTCGCTTTTTAAAAAGGTCGATCCGCCGATCATATTCTCACAGGCGATCACATCAATGGCTGGCTTGTCTGGGTGTTGCTGACGTGCTTCTAAGCCTTTGGCGATCAGCTCAGCGATATGCGGCAAAATGTTGGGACCAATGGCGGTCGTAAGGATGTCTGCCTCGGCGATCGCTTGGATCACCGCTTCTGGTTCTTTGGCATTGTTCAATCCTGTCACATGCTCGATGTGGATCTGTTCTTGGGTCTCATCGGCTAATTCGATGGTATACCCTTGTCTTGCTTTTAAGGCGTCAATGATCGTTTCATTGACATCAATAAATGTGATTTCAAAGTTGTTGGCAGCCAATATCTCGCCGATAAAGCCGCGACCAATATTACCTGCACCAAAGTGAACTGCCTTCATGTCTTGTCTCCTCCTTAAATCCTTATGCTACGGTCAAACTTTGGGCGATTTCTTCTTTATCCAAAGCATCCGCCAATTCGACGACGTTATCGATATCACTGCAAAAGAGGGCGATTTGTTGGACCAATTGCAGATGATCTTCCCCTTTGCCCGCGATGCCGAAAAGAACGGTGACGATTTTTTCTTCGTCCGCGGTACCGAAATTCACGCCATCAGGTACTTGCACGATACAGATACCTGATTTTTTGACGTATTTTTTGGCTTCATCCGTGCCGTGAGGAATCGCAATAAAGTTCCCCATATAGACTGAGAGCATCTCGTCACGCTCAAGCATGGCTTCGACGTATTCTTCTTCCACACAGCCTGCCGCCAGCAATTTTTCGCCGCAGTAACGAATGGCTTCTTCTTTGGTCGCAAATTGTTTGTTCAATTCAATCATGTCTTTTTCTAATACTTGCATTCGGCTCATCCTTTCTTAATTCGCTGCTTTGATCGATGCCACGATCCGTTGATAGTTCGTCGTTCCCATCAGATTATTAACGGATAGGTGGATCGCTTCTGGCGCTGAAGTTTGCGCTTGCGGCGTTAAGGCTTCTTTTGTGATCACCAGGGAAGAGGCGTTGGCATGGAGATCATTGATATGGCTTTTTCTGATCGGCATCGTCAGAGCTTCTTTGGCTAAAAGATCTTGGAAGACTTTCTGAGCCATCGTTGCCGAACCTTTGCGGTCATCGTGGGCCAAAATGATTTCACTGACTTGCTTAAGGTCATTGGCGGAAGGAACATCTGCCTGGTTGCCTGCTTCAGACTTTTTTTCTGACTCCCCCGCTGTCTTCGTCCCTGACAATGTGGCTACGATTTCATCGTACCGTGGAGAGTTCAGGAAATTTTCAACCGCGACGAAGGTCGCATTTGGCGCTTTTTGTTTGGCACGTTCTTGCAATTCTTCTTGAGTGACGATCAGCGTATTGGCATCGTCCGTTAAATTATTGATGGCGGAATTCGAGACATTTTGTGGAAGACCCGCTTCTTTGACTTTTTTACGTAAGATCGATGCCCCCATAGCACTGGAGCCCATGCCTGCATCACATGCGAAGATGATACGATTGATGCCAGTCATTGGTTGAGCCGCCAAGCCTTTTGAGCTAAGTTTTGCTGCTTGCGTTTGTTGTACTTTTTCTTCAAAATTATCCACCGTATCCTTCGCATCCGCTTTCAAGATCGCGGCAGCGACGATAAAGGACACACCTGCTCCTACGGCAATTCCGGCTAAGACAGAAACGACACTCATCACCGAGTTGAATGGCGTCATTGCTAAGATCGCAATGATCGAACCTGGGGAAGCGGGTGCCCGTAAGCCTGCACCTAGCAATTGGAAGGTAAAGCTTCCTGATACACCGCCGGCAATCACTGCTAAGAACATCAATGGTTTCATCATGACGTATGGGAAGTAGATCTCATGGATCCCACCGATAAAGTGAATGATGATCGCTCCAGGTGCCGAAGATTTCGCTGCTCCTTTTCCGAAGAAAGTGAAGGCTAGCAAGACTCCTAAACCAGGCCCAGGATTGGCTTCTAACAAGTAAAGAATCGATTTCCCAAATTCGCTGACTTGCTCAGTACCTAGTGGTGTCAAAATTCCATGGTTGATGGCATTGTTTAAGAATAGGATTTTTGCTGGTTCAATAAAAATATTGGCTAATGGAATCAAGTGGGCATTGACGATCACTTCTACCCCTGCTGCCATTGCTTCTGTCAAGGTATTAACAACTGGCCCGATTGCTACAAAGCCCAGTAATGCTAAGGCAAAGCCGATCAAACCTGATGAAAAGTTGTTGACCAACATTTCAAAGCCAGCGCGAACTTTTTCTTGGAAGATCTCGTCAAATTTCTTGATGACCCAACCGCCTAAAGGACCCATGATCATCGCACCTAATAGCATTGGGATATCCGTTCCGACGATGACCCCCATCGTCGCGATCGCCCCAACCACGGCCCCGCGGTCGCCAGCAATCACTTTCCCGCCGGTATACCCGATCAAGATTGGGATCAAATACGTTAGCATTGGACCGACCATCGTTGCAAAGGCTTCATTTGGTAGATACCCATCTGGAATAAATAATGCCGTTAATACACCCCATGCAATCAATGCGCCGATATTTGGCATCACCATACTCGACAACGTACTGCCTAATTTTTGAACTTTTGCTTTTACTGATGATTTGGCTGCTTTTTGTGTCTGTTCCATTTTTTTCTCTCCTCTCGTCTGCTTACACCCTTATTGTAGGCGCTTCCCAAAACGGTCGAAAGTCGTACTTTGGCACAAAAAACTGTGCCAAAACTTGTAGCCAAACGGATAGAACAAAAAAAGGCGAGTAGCCCCTGCACTCGCTTATTTTTGTTATGTTTCACGTGGAGCATTTCTATCTGGTTTTTACCAAAACACAAAAAAAAAACGTGTACCCGCTCCTTCTACACAAGGTAGAAAGAGCGAGTACACGGAGGCAGCTCATTCACTCATTTCGTTCGTTTCTCTTGTTACAAGCCAGTCTGCTGCTGACCGCTTATTCTTCTGCCAGCAAAATCTGTTGGATCTCTTCAACCGATTCGGCATCACTAAGCGCCCGAACATTTTGCATATCGGAACAAAAAAAGGCGATTTCTTGCAAAACAGCTAATTGCTGCTCTTTTAGGACGACTACGAAAAGGATCGTAGCGATTTTGGGTTGCTCCTTCGTGCCGAAGTCGACGCCATCCGGCACTTGGATCAAAAAGAGCCCTTCTTCCTTGATCCATTGTTGGGCTTCTTCTTCCGCATGGGGCAATGCAACAAAGTTACCGATATAAACACCTGTTTTTTGATGGCGCCGCAAAAGGCTTTTGACATAAGGTAAAGAGACGATCTCCTGGTTGACTAAGTACTCGCCAATTTTTGTCAGAGCCTCTGTGGCATCGGTAAAGTGTTGATCCAACAAAATCCGCTCCTGTGGAATATACATCGCTGATCCCTCCTATTGTTTTACTTCTTCAATCAAGAGCGAAGAGAGTAACTGATAAATAATCGAATCATTGCCGGAATTAAAAATCTCCGTATTTAGATCATTCATAATGATCGAACCACTGATCTTCCCTAACATCTGAGAGCTTGTTTCATTGATAGGATAGGGCGCCAGCATGACTAATAAACGGGTAACAGCGATTTCTTTTTTATCCATCGCTAGAAGTGGCAGCGGCTGTTTCAAATCGAAAATACGAAAAACAGGTTGCAGGATCGCCGTACTCGCCGCGTGAAACAAGGCAAAGTGGGTGTCAGGAATGCCCACTGGCGCTTGAAAGTAGCGCCGTAAGAGACGATCAACGACTTTCTCACGATCCAAAACAACATGCTCATCAAAAAACGTCAGCACCAGCTGCAACGTTTCTTCCAAGTCCGCTGGGTTATCAATGACCTGCACTTGAAACAGCGCCAATAGCTGGTTAATGGCTTCGATAAAAGCCAAGACCGCTTCATAGGATTCCTCTTTGACCAAAGCAGAGGGCGCTTTTTTGGCGGAACGTTTTTTCTGACTAATGGCTTGGAAGGCCTTCTTCAACTCTTGAATGTCTTCTTCTAGCAGGATCGGTGAAACGAGTTTGTATTCTCCTTGATACCCTGGCAGCAATGAAGTCGAGATCACCAAGTCATAGGTCTCCTCGATATTTTCCCGTTTGACATCCCCCACTCGAAAGAAGGTGATTTGATTGATAAAGGGAAAATGTTTCCGCAGCTGCATCTCTAACAAACTGATGGAGGCTAATCCGCTAGGAGAGATCCCTGCAATATTGACTTCTAACACTTTCGGATTTTTTTCCAACGAATTGGCAAAATGCAGGACCATATAAGCGATTTCTTCTTCCGAGAACTGCTGCTGCGGAAAGACTTGCGGCAGATGATTGCGAATCCCGCTGGCGATCTCGACATACTGGTTCATGATTTTTTCTAGGATAGGGTTGTTCAAATGATCTTCTTCTAAAATCGCCCGCGTCATTACTCCTGAGATATGGGTCAGCAGCATTTTATACAAGTTCGTGTCTTCATAAAATGCCACTTCCGTTTGCTCACTGACCAATTCGATCAAGCGTTTTACACGATAAGCCAAGTCGGTGTCAAAATTGTCATCAAAAAAATCACGATCAAAGGAATTGGCAAAATCACCTAGTAACACGGCAAAAAAGACGATTTCGTTGATGGAATAAAGCAGTTTGGTCTTTTCGGCGATCTGAGCAAAAATCTTTTTCGCCACCTTCAGCAAGTCTTTGTTGATCTGACTCGGGTACGTCTCTTCTTCCACCGTATAGCCCAAAGCTACCCGATCCATGGCTAGCGCCAGCATCAAGACGATAAAGGCTAATTTGCGGTCACTAAGTTCCTTGAATTGGGGTTCGATGGTTTCCCGAATCAACCGCTGGGCTAGCAATAGATGGTCGCGGGACAGAAATTGAAAAATAAACGGGGCTTCATCATCGGTTTCCAGTAAATGGAAAAATTGGTATTCATTGATCTCCATCACTAGTGTATTGGCTGTGATCAACCGCCGATACTTTTCGGAGCCTTCGATCTCATACCCTTGATTGCGCACGATCCTTAACGGCAGCCGTGCGAGACTCTCTTCAAGCTGTTTGATGTCTGAAAAAAACGTCGTATTGCTGATTTGGTAACGCTCCAAGAAAAAATGACTGGATACAGGCTTCGTGGCGGTAGTCAGTTGCAACAAAATACGGTGTTGCCGCTCACTAGCCGCGAATTCTTGATCGGTATCTGCCATAATGGCTTCTTGTAATTGGCGAATGCTCGTTTCTGATGCAAAAATTTGGAAATGACCACGACCGACCTTCTCTAAGGTAGCACCTACTGTTTCCAGGGATTTTTCTAGATTAGCCAGTTCACGGTACACCGTTCGTTTACTGACTTTTAAGACTTGCATCATGCGATCTAAAGAAACCGGACCGGTACTATTCATCAATTCCGTTAATAAAAGTGTTTCACGATTGGTCAAAAACATAGTCGACTCCTTCTGTCAGTAACTGACGATACGCATCTGTCGTCAATAAATCATCCACCACCAGTAAAGGAACATCTGGGATCGAGCACTTTTCTACAAGTTCTTTCGGGAGGATATAGATTGCCGTAGGATCAAGAGCTTGTCCTTCATATGCCATTTTTTTGATGGTCAAAGGAAGCGCTTGTTGGCGGGCCATTTTTCTTAGTATCTCCACTGCCATCGTTTGTGAACCGCGTTTTTTTCCAGTATACAAAAAGATGATCGTTGAAAACCCTAGCGAACTTGCTGCCTCGGTTTGTAGCGATTTTTGCGGATCCTGTTCTCTTCTTTGTAATTCTTGGATCAGCGGAGCATACTCATCTGCCGCCAAAAAATTATCTAGCACATAATGCTGTGCGTGTGGTGTCTGTTTTTGGGCAATAGCTGCTAATTCCCGTTGGGTGATCACTAACAGCTTGGGATCATCCGTCACACGATAAATCGACTGATAGCGGACAGGAAACGTTAGCTGGGCTTCTTCTAACTCTTTCTTTAGTATGCTGGCACCAATCGCACTGGACCCCATCCCTGCGTCACAGGCCACGACGATCTCCGTGACTTTCTTCATTTTCGGCATCTTACGCTCCTCATTTTCTGTATTGGTCTTCCGTTTTAATAGCACACTAACGATCGCAAACGATACGACCGTACTGACGACAATCCCAGTTAAGACACCAAGGATCATAGAAGCCGGTGTATTGAGCAAAATCGCCAAAATCGAGCCCGGGGACGCCGGTGCTCTCAAGCCTACTCCTAAAAATTGGAAGATCAGTGTACCGCTGAAACCACCAACGATCGGACCGAGCAACACCCAAGGATCGAGCAGAACAAACGGGAAATACACTTCATGAATCCCGCCAATGGCCTGCACAAAAATGGATGCTGCGGCATTCGTTCGGTTTCGCTTTGAACCAAAGAAAAGATACGCCGCTAAGACCCCTAATCCCGGACCGGGGTTGGCCTCGATCAAAAATAAAACCGACTGACCGTTAACTGCCGCGGCTTCGATTCCTAGCGGCGTAAATAGTCCATGGTTGACAATATTATTAAAAAACAAAACTTTCAATGGTTCTACAATGATATGAATAAAGGGCAAGACATTTTGCCGAACGAAATAATCAACGAGCTGATAGCTGCCGAGACTGAACCAATTAAAAAGCGGCGCCAATAGGAAATAACTACCTAAAAAAAGGAGTCCGCCAAGCGCACCTGCAATAAAATTGCGCACCAGCATCTCATAGCCACTTTTGACCTTACTCACGAACGAATCACTGCGATACAACAGCCAGCCTGCCAGTGGACCCAGTAGCATCGCCCCAAAGACTTGGGGAATATCCGTTGCGAGAATAGCCCCTAAGACCGCCACTGCTCCTACGACCCCACCTCGCTCAGGCGCCAACATTTGCCCACCTGTATAAGCAATCATGAGGGGCAGCAACACAGTCAAGACCCCTTGTTCCATTTGCTGGATCACTTGTTGATCGACTGAAAACAAAGGCAGCAGGAATGAAATCAGCATCCATGCAATAAAAATACTTAGATTCGGCATCATCATGCGAGAAAGATAATTCGTATAAAACTTAACCGTTATCATTTTTTCTCTGGAAGACGAGGTCTTGTTCATTTTATCCGCTTCCTTTCTCTTCTCTATTATAAGATGTTCTGGCAAGACTGAAAACAAAAAAAGCATACGTTTTTTAAAACAGAAATCAAAAAAAGCTGACGTAAAACGCCAGCTTTTGAAATAGCTTCAATTGATTTAGTTTACGCGCACCGCGAAATCTGGTGAGTAATAAGAGTAACTGCTGACAGAAACATTTTGACCAGGTGTTGGTGCATGAACGTATTGTCCGTTACCCATAGCGATCGCCACGTGGTGTGTGCTTCCGCGGCTACCCCAGAATAACAAGTCACCGGCTTTTGCTTCGTTGATCGAAATTACCGTACCGGAAAATTCTTGTGCGTAAGTTACCCGTGGTAATGAGATCCCAACTTTAGCAAATACATATTGTGTAAAGCCAGAACAGTCAAAGCCGTCTGGTGTCGTACCACCCCAAACATAAGGGGTACCAATGTATTTCATTGCTTCTGCTACGATTGCTGAACCATTGACCGTTTGTGCGGGTGCAGGAGTACTGCTTGAACCGTTGCTGCTATTATTTGATCCTTGGTTGTTATTGCTATTGTTATTATTGGCAGGTGTCGATGGTGTCGTATTTGCTGAACCGCTGCCTTGTGATGAACTGCCTTGCGTAGTATCAGTCGTCGTACTAGAATTTGTTGTGGCGCTTGATGTCGTTGAATTCGACGTTGAAGATTCGCTTGCTGCTGCTTCCTGAGTAGCTGCTTCAGCTGCTGCCGCTTCTTGAGCCGCTGCTTCTTGTGCTGCTTGTTCACGAGCTGCTGCTGCCGCCGCTTCTTCTGCAGCGATGCGAGCTTGTTCTGCTTCGTATTCTTCTTTTTGTTTTTCTAAATCAGCTTTTTCATCTTCTTTAGATGCTTGTTGAACAGCCAATTCCGCTTGCAAAACATTCAAATCAGCTTGTTTGGCTTGTAGATCCCCTAATTGTGTTTCTAATTCAAATTGGTTCGCTGCGATCTCTGCCAATTTATCGTCGTTTTCCGCTTTTTTCGCTTCAACTGCTTCTTGGTCTGCCTTTTGTTGATCTACAAGATCTTTGTTAGCATTGACGATCGTCGTCATTGCTTGCACACGGCCAATAGCATCTGTTAAAGAGTCAGCTTCTAATACTGCATCAATAAAGTTCGTGCTTTGTCCATTGACTTGAACATCACGAGCTTGTTTTTGGATCGCTTCTTCACGCTTTTCGATTCTGACTTTCAAATCGGCAATTTCTTGCTTCAACTTTTCAGAATCCGCACGCAAATCCCCTTGTTGTTGCAACAAAGTTTGGGCTTTTTCATTGATTGCAGTCACGTCGCTTTCAAGTGCTGCTACTTGTGACTGGATGCTCGCTTGCTGGTTTTGCAAGTCAGAGATCTCTTGATTTTTTTCTTCAATTTTATTGTCAAAATCTGATGCAAAGACAAGTGTCGGTGCTGCTGCAGAAGTAAGAACAATTGAACTTACTAACAATAAAGATAAAATTCGCTTTTTCACTCTTCATTCCTCCGGCTGTTGCTTCCCCTAATATGGTTTTTTTATGTATAAATGCTTAAGAATACCTAAAGTCCTTCACGATAGTGTGATTGTAACACAGCCGTATGTCAGAGAGATAAAAGGAATATTACAAAAACATTTCAATCGCTGTTATTTTTATACAGTCAAACGCAAAAAAAATGAAGCTATTCGTCTTTGAATAGCTTCATGAATGGAATGACTAAAAGGATAAACAAAAGGATGTTCAATAAAAGCGTTGGTGCTAAAAAGCGGGAAACAAAGAATGACGTGCTAACTGATGCGATCTTAAACAGCAATTGAACCCCCAATGTCACAACTTCTAAGCTTGTAACAAAGATGATCATTCCGAAAAACATGGTAAATACATTTTGATAAAGCGTATTTTTCAAAATATACATAATCCACACGATCAAGGGAAACGCCACCGTGTAGATGCCGATCACACCGACATAATACACGTCATAGAGACAGCCGATCACCAGCGCCGTGGTGATCAAAAAGTTTTTCGGCAAATACTTCGCGCCACATAAAAGGGCGATCAATAAAAGATGCGCACTGGCGATATAATTGTCTTGGGTCCATTTTTCCAAAAAACGCGTCAGTTGTCCATCTGCCAACATCATCAAAAAGAAGACGCCCGCTGCCAGGTATTTGATGTAGTCATGCTTTTTCATGGCTATTCCTCACCTGCCAAGCGTTTGATAATCGTTACTGCTTGAATATCATACATTTGGGCATACGGTTTTACAAATACTTGGGTATCAAGACCAAACTCATCTTTGGTGGTACGGATCACTGTTCCGATCGCTAAGTCGGCGGGCGAGTTTCCTCCTAATCCAGAGGTCTGCACGACATCGCCTTCCTTCAGCTCATTGTCCCCCGTCAATTGGGTGATGACTAAGGAACGTTCTTTTTGATCGTAACTACTTAGGATCCCAAAGTTTGACCCATCTTCGCCGCTGATCCGAACCGGATAATGGTTGGAATTCTGGTTTTCAGAAGTCAAAAGTTCAATTTTAGAAGAAGCTGCATTGACCTCAATGACACGACCAATCAAGCCTTTTTGCGACATGACTGCCATGTTGACCTCAACACCATCTCTTGAGCCGCGGTCCACGATCAGCATATCTTGCCAAGTATCAGGTGACCGATTGATGACATTGGCGGAGATCCGTTCATAATTCGTCAAGGTTGCATTCAGCTCTAGCTCTTCTTTCAAGGCATCGATTTCTCTTTGCGCATTGTCCTTCGCTTGTTCCAGTTCCTCAAAACTGTCCAATTTCTCTTTTAAACGTTCATTTTCTTCATAGGTCACAAACAAATTTTTGACTGAATTGGCACCATTTTCGATCCAACGAAAAGGAGCGGTAATCATTTTATCGATAAAGCCAACGGAGTCATTGACCGTAGATTGCACGGCATTGGTGGAGTTTCCCGCTGCTCGGCGGGCGATCGTCACGCTTAATACGGTGACAACTAAAATCACAATAATCAATGTGATGATAATATTTTTATTAGGATTAAACTTTTTCACAAAGACACCTCAAATAATTCCAAACTGTAGTTCCAATTTTACCATTAATACCCTGCAAACAAAAGCTAAGTTGTCCGTCTTAATGTTTTTTTTGTAATTAAGTTTCTGAAATTTTCAACAAAAAAAAAGAGACGTTCCGTCTCTTAATCACAACTTTGAATGACTGCTATCATCCCGCTGCTAAAGGAAAAACCTGCTGTTTGTGTCAGAAATTCATTGCTGGCATATGAAGTTGGGTACGGTACTTGGACGTTTTCTAATAAATACTTGCTACCTGTTAACGTCAAATCTGTTACCGGCGTCAAACAGCAATACGCCAAATACTGCATCCCGGGTTCTTTTTCCAATTGATAGGTGCCTGGTAAAAAGAACTGAACGACATTTTGACGATCTAAAAAACGCAGATTTGGGGCAAATGGACGAAACCGATCTTCTAAAACTAACCACAGATTGGCTAAAAGATGGTCAAGGCGTCCCCCCGTTGCACCAATCACGTCGATTTGCGCTTCTGGATAAAGACGCAACGTCTCAACCAATGCCAATTGGGTATCTGTATCATCTTTTTCAGCAGGGGCTTGGATCACTGTTTTAACTTGTTGTTTGACCGCTTGCAGTTCTGCTGCGGTCAGGGAGTCGAAATCACCGATTGCCAGATCGACTGGCCGTTGGTGCTGAAGCAAAAACAGGGCCCCACGATCAATTCCAATGTATTTATCATACGCCATCAACTGTGGCCAATTTTCAGGACTTCCACCTGCCGCTAACAAAATTTTCATTTACTGTAAAGCTTCTTTCAAGGCTCTGATTTGCGCCGCAGGTTCATCGGCATCGTAAATATAGCTTCCTGCTACAAAGACATTTGCGCCTGCTTCCAGGCAGCGTTTGGCTGTCTCAGGAACGATCCCGCCATCTACTTCGATATCATAATGGTAGCCTTTTTCTTCTTTTAAAGCAGCCAGCGCCGCAATTTTTTCCAGTGATTCTTCAATAAATGATTGCCCACCAAACCCTGGATTGACCGTCATAACTAACACTTGATCACACATGGATAAAACATGTTCAATGGCTGAAACTGGTGTGCCTGGGTTGATGACGATTTCTGCTTTGACATTTTCTGCCACAATCATTTGGATCGCACGATGGATATGAGGCGTTGCTTCCGCGTGGATACCAATGATATCTGCGCCAGCTTCCGCGAAGGCATGGATATACTTTTCTGGCTCGGTGATCATTAGATGAACATCCAACGGCAGCTTGGTAACTGGGCGAATCGCTTTAACGATGTTTGGGCCTAAGGTAATATTAGGGACGAAATGACCGTCCATCACGTCTACGTGAATGTAATCTGCGCCATGGCGTTCCACTAACTCAATGTCTCTTTGAAGATTTGCAAAATCGGCACTTAAAATAGATGGTGCTAGTTTCATCATGCTTTTCCCTCACTTTTTCTTCTTTTTATAAACCGGACGTCGGTTTTCAATCTCTTCTAAAAATTGCACGTAATTTTTGTAACGAGTTGCAGCAATCTCATTTGCTGCAACTCCCTGTTTCACTGCACAATCAGGTTCATTGAGGTGCATACACTCCCTAAAGCGGCAGTTGGAAGCTACTGCTAAAAAATCAGGGAAGAGCTTTGGTAACTCTACTGCTTCGATTTCCAGAAAATCGATCGAACTAAATCCTGGTGTATCGGCAACCAATCCATCACAAATCGGCAAGAGCTCCACATGACGGGTCGTATGTTTCCCCCGTCCGAGAGATTCTGAGATCACTCCTGTTTCCAATGCCAATTCCGGGACGATTCGATTCAATAGCGTAGACTTTCCAGCACCGGATTGCCCCATAAAGACAGTGATCCGCTCAGGGAAGTACCGTTGAAGTTCCAATAGATCTTCGCCTTCTGCTTTTGACGTGATCACGTGGTAGCCAATTGCTTGATAGGTCTCCTCAATTGCTTTCATTGCGGCAAGATCTTTCACAAGATCCGCTTTTGTCAAAAAGATGATCGGTTCGATCCCCTCATACTCTAAGGTCACCAAAAAGCGATCCAATAGATTATAGGAAAAGTTCGGCTCAACTAGACTTGTCACGACCACTCCTTGATCCACATTTGCGACTGGCGGTCGAACCAGCTCATTTTTTCGCGGCAAGATCTCTAAAAGATAGCCGTCTGTTTGATTGCTGCTTTCAAAAATCACTTCATCCCCAACCAAAGGAGTGATTTTTCGATTTCGAAAATTTCCTCGAGCGCGGGTTTGAAAGATTTCATCTTCTGATGCCACATAATAAAATCCGCTTAGCGCTTTGATGATTTGTCCCTTCAAACAATTTCCTCCTCGTTTTTTACTATTGTATCATATTTTCAGGTCTTCTCACTGGCTGAAAACACAAAAAAGCCTGAAGCGAATGCTTCAGGCATCAAAAAATCGGGAAGACAGGATTCGAACCTGCGACCCCTTGGTCCCAAACCAAGTGCTCTACCAAGCTGAGCTACTTCCCGATAATAAAAATGAAACAAATAAAAAGACTACGCGCCCAAGAGGAGTCGAACCCCTAACCTTTTGATCCGTAGTCAAACACTCTATCCAATTGAGCTATGGGCGCATATTATGAAATGCCGAGGACCGGAATCGAACCGGTACGGTGATCACTCACCGCAGGATTTTAAGTCCTGTGCGTCTGCCAGTTCCGCCACCCCGGCTGAAAATTGCTAAGGCAAAGCGGAAAACGGGGTTCGAACCCGCGACCCCCACCTTGGCAAGGTGGTGCTCTACCACTGAGCTATTTCCGCGTATTCCTGATGCCGGCTAAAGGACTTGAACCCTCGACCCTCTGATTACAAATCAGATGCTCTACCAACTGAGCTAAGCCGGCAATGAAGTGCGGGTGAAGGGACTTGAACCCCCACGCCCGAAGGCGCTAGATCCTAAATCTAGTGCGTCTGCCAATTCCGCCACACCCGCATAGGTTATTACTATGAGTCGTACAGGGCTCGAACCTGTGACCCTCTGATTAAAAGTCAGATGCTCTACCAACTGAGCTAACGACTCATATGGGGGTTAACGGGATCGAACCGCTGACC
>NZ_CP172960.1:3797500-3828228 GCF_050548785.1 Enterococcus sp. AZ009
CTTTCGCTGCGGCTCCGTCTCTTCAACTTAACCTCGCATGCTATCGTAACTCGCCGGTTCATTCTACAAAAGGCACGCTATCACCCATTAACGGGCTCTAACTTGTTGTAGGCACACGGTTTCAGGATCTATTTCACTCCCCTTCCGGGGTGCTTTTCACCTTTCCCTCACGGTACTGGTTCACTATCGGTCACTAGGGAGTATTTAGCCTTGGGAGATGGTCCTCCCGGATTCCGACGGAATTCCTCGTGTTCCGCCGTACTCAGGATCCTCCTAGGTGTTATCCAAATTTCGCCTACGGGGTTTTTACCCTCTTTGACATACTTTTCCAAGTATTTCGACTATCTGAATAGACTACCATATCGGAGTCCTACAACCCCAACAAGCAAGCTTGTTGGTTTGGGCTTTTCCCGTTTCGCTCGCCGCTACTCAGGGAATCGAATTTTCTTTCTCTTCCTGCAGGTACTTAGATGTTTCAGTTCTCTGCGTCTACCTCGACTGCGCTATGTATTCACGCAGACGTAACATCCTATAAAAGATGCTGGGTTTCCCCATTCGGAAATCTCTGGATCATAGCTTACTTACAGCTCCCCAAAGCATATCGGTGTTAGTCCCGTCCTTCATCGGCTCCTAGTGCCAAGGCATCCACCGTGCGCCCTTATTCACTTAACCTTTGACCTTACGGTCGGTTTTGAGTACTTCTTCTAGCGATAGAAGGTTGCTCAAGAAAATAAGCGTTGAACTTATTAAAAAACTCTTTTAACATTTCAACTCGGTGTGTGTTACTTGTTTTGATTTTTTCTTCGATATCCAGTTTTCAATGAACAAATTTGTTTGAGAGTAAACCTCTCAAAACTGAACAAAGGCAAACGATGTGTAGTCTTCCGAAATATTCCTTAGAAAGGAGGTGATCCAGCCGCACCTTCCGATACGGCTACCTTGTTACGACTTCACCCCAATCATCTATCCCACCTTAGGCGGCTGGCTCCAAAAAGGTTACCTCACCGACTTCGGGTGTTACAAACTCTCGTGGTGTGACGGGCGGTGTGTACAAGGCCCGGGAACGTATTCACCGCGGCGTGCTGATCCGCGATTACTAGCGATTCCGGCTTCATGTAGGCGAGTTGCAGCCTACAATCCGAACTGAGAGAAGCTTTAAGAGATTAGCTTAGCCTCGCGACTTCGCAACTCGTTGTACTTCCCATTGTAGCACGTGTGTAGCCCAGGTCATAAGGGGCATGATGATTTGACGTCATCCCCACCTTCCTCCGGTTTGTCACCGGCAGTCTCGCTAGAGTGCCCAACTAAATGATGGCAACTAACAATAAGGGTTGCGCTCGTTGCGGGACTTAACCCAACATCTCACGACACGAGCTGACGACAACCATGCACCACCTGTCACTTTGCCCCCGAAGGGGAAGCTCTATCTCTAGAGTGGTCAAAGGATGTCAAGACCTGGTAAGGTTCTTCGCGTTGCTTCGAATTAAACCACATGCTCCACCGCTTGTGCGGGCCCCCGTCAATTCCTTTGAGTTTCAACCTTGCGGTCGTACTCCCCAGGCGGAGTGCTTAATGCGTTTGCTGCAGCACTGAAGGGCGGAAACCCTCCAACACTTAGCACTCATCGTTTACGGCGTGGACTACCAGGGTATCTAATCCTGTTCGCTCCCCACGCTTTCGAGCCTCAGCGTCAGTTACAGACCAGAGAGCCGCCTTCGCCACTGGTGTTCCTCCATATATCTACGCATTTCACCGCTACACATGGAATTCCACTCTCCTCTTCTGCACTCAAGTCTCCCAGTTTCCAATGACCCTCCCCGGTTGAGCCGGGGGCTTTCACATCAGACTTAAGAAACCGCCTGCGCTCGCTTTACGCCCAATAAATCCGGACAACGCTTGCCACCTACGTATTACCGCGGCTGCTGGCACGTAGTTAGCCGTGGCTTTCTGGTTAGATACCGTCAAGGGATGAACGTTTTACTCTCATCCTTGTTCTTCTCTAACAACAGAGTTTTACGATCCGAAAACCTTCTTCACTCACGCGGCGTTGCTCGGTCAGACTTTCGTCCATTGCCGAAGATTCCCTACTGCTGCCTCCCGTAGGAGTCTGGGCCGTGTCTCAGTCCCAGTGTGGCCGATCACCCTCTCAGGTCGGCTATGCATCGTTGCCTTGGTGAGCCGTTACCTCACCAACTAGCTAATGCACCGCGGGTCCATCCATCAGTGACGCAAAAGCGCCTTTCAACTTTCTTCCATGCGGAAAATAGTGTTATACGGTATTAGCACCTGTTTCCAAGTGTTATCCCCTTCTGATGGGCAGGTTACCCACGTGTTACTCACCCGTTCGCCACTCTTTTTCTTTCGGTGGAGCAAGCTCCGGTGAAAGAAAAAGCGTTCGACTTGCATGTATTAGGCACGCCGCCAGCGTTCGTCCTGAGCCAGGATCAAACTCTCATAATGATTTGTTTGAATGACCATACGGTCATTAAGCTCATAAAAATTAACTTTGCTAGCTATTGCTTGCATGTATTTGTTTCAATAAATTGAAACGTCCTACACATTGGTTCGTTTGCTTGCTTTGTTCAGTTTTCAAAGGTCTACCGTGCTGTGTTAGCAACTTTTATATCATACCAGAGCGACAATTGATTGTCAACTCTTTTTTAAAAGTTTTTTTCGCTCGTTGTTTTTCAACTTCGCAGCGGCTGTCTCAGCGACTTCATTAGAATAACAAATGATTTGTTATTTGTCAACAACTTTTTTTAATTAATTTTGTTGATGTATCAACATCGATTAACTGTTTTAAAATTGCGACTTCGTTATAATATCATCTGTCGAGCTGTGCGTCAACCACTTTTTTAAATTCTTTTTACGAATTCGTTTAGTCATTTGGCACATGTAATAATATACCAAGACTTGCGCTATTCGTCAACCATAAAATGATTGATAGACCAACGTTTCTAGTTACTCCGTTTCCAAAGATGATTCGTGATTTTTAGTCCGTGATTTCCGTCTTTTTTAAGGACTTTTTCCGTTATTATTTGCCTATCGTTCGTCTTTTTCCTTTTTGTGTTTTCTTAATTCCTATCATTCTTATAAATTTAAGTATGATTTTATCTATTTTGTGGAATATTTGCTAAAATGGAGAAAAGAATATTGTTCCTAGGAGGACCCAGTATGAAAATACTTGTAGCAGATGATGACAAAGAGATCGTAGAACTATTAAGCATTTATTTACACAATGAAGGTTATGAATCGGTCAAAGCATATGATGGAAAAGAAGCACTGACCAAGATCCGCACCACTTCTGATATCGAACTATTGATCTTAGATATCATGATGCCAGAAATGGATGGCATGCAAGTCGTGAAAGAATTGAGAAAAGAATCCCAAATCCCTATTATTATGCTGACCGCTAAAACAACCGATATGGATAAGATTCGTGGATTGGTCGCCGGTGCGGATGATTATGTCACAAAACCTTTCAACCCATTAGAAGTTATGGCCCGGGTAAAATCGCTATTGAGAAGAACCAAGATGCAGGCTGCTTCAAATCAACCAGAGATTCTAGAAGTAAGCTCCCTTATTATCAATCGCGATTCCCATGAAGTAAAAACCGTCGATGGCAACGAAATTCAATTGACTGCATTAGAATTCGGTATCCTCTACTTGCTGGCATCGCATCCGAACCGTGTCTTTAGCGCCGATGAGATTTTTGAACGAGTTTGGAAACAAGAAAGTGTCGTTTCTGCCAAAACAGTTATGGTCCATGTCAGTCACTTACGAGATAAGATCGAAGAAGCCACGGATGGTGAAAAAGTCATCCAAACAGTATGGGGGGTCGGCTACAAAATAGATGCGAAGTAAACCAACTGAAAAAAAGCGCAACACACCCATCGAAAAAAAGAAACGGATCACGCTGACCTCAAAGGAAATCAGTGAGTTATTTGCCGAAGGAATTGTAACGATTGTTCTTTTACTTCTATTAAATATCGCTATTTTGGTCATCTTGACCTCAATCGTTGAAAATTCACCAGATTTAGTTGATGCCATCTACGCATCGAAGAATGCTTTCACATCTGCCTTTAATACAGATATCTTCCGCAGTGGGCGCAACTTCATTCTACCGATGTTCTTCCTATTAGATGTGATCGTCTTATATTGGCGTTTGATTCGTCGCTACCATCAAATGCAGCTACGTCACATCATCAGCGAGCTTCATTTTATTGCGGAAGGCAATTACGATCATCGCATTCCCTTCGAGTTACGGGGCGATTTAAGTCGGATCGTTTCTAATATCAATGGCTTAGTCGACAGTACGGTGGCGGCGATTGAAGATGAACGACGGATCGAGCAATCCAAAGATGAGCTGATTACCAATGTCAGTCATGACATTCGAACACCGTTGACTTCGATCATCGGCTATTTAGGTCTAATTGAAGATCGACAATACCATTCAGAAGAAGAATTGCTGAAATATACCCATACGGCGTATGTCAAAGCCAAGCAAATGAAATCCCTTGTCGATGATTTGTTTGAATACACAAAAGTGCGCCAGCCTAGCGTCCCAATCAATGTGATGGAATTTGACATGGCCCAGCTAGTGGAACAATTGGCGGCGGACTTTGAATTAGAAGCTAGTCGGAAAGGCATCAAGATTGAAACATACACCCGTCCGGAACACATCGAGATGGATGGCGATACCGAAAAACTGGTGCGGGTCTTCAATAACTTGCTTTCGAATGCCTTGAAATACGGCAAAGGCGCCGATAAGATCCGCATGGAAGTCGAGAAAGTCGGGACCGAAGCGATCTTAACAGTCAAAAACAATGGGCAAATGATCCCTAAGCAAGCCCTTGATTCTCTATTCGACCGTTTCTACCGAGTGGAAGAATCCCGCTCTCAAGAAACAGGAGGAACTGGCTTAGGTCTAGCGATCGCTCAAAGCATCGTCGCCTTACATGGCGGCTATATCTATGCCAAGTCAACGCCGGAATGGACGTCCTTTATTATCCATCTCCCGTTGAAACGCAACAACTTATCCAACACACAAACCTATGGTTGACGACCCAACATTTTTTGGGTATGCTAGAGAAAATAATCAAGGCACAGAACCTAGTATATTTTTTTCATCTGTATAGAGAGCTGATGGTTGGTGAAAATCAGTGTTGGAAAAAATAGAATCCAGTTCTTTAACGTGTATTTTTCGAAAGAAAAATCGTTGGCTCACGATACGAGCAGCAAGGGCAGCGCAAGCTGAACTTGGGTGGCACCGCGAATGGTCATTTCGTCCCAAGCAATACGGGATTGGAATGGCCTTTTTTCTATGGAAAAATCAAAGGAGGATGTATCACTATGTTAGATGTAAAAATGATTCGCCAAAATTTTGCTGAAGTACAAAGCAAACTCGCAACACGAGGTGTCCAAAAAGAAGTGTTGGACCGCTTTTTAACACTTGATGAGCGTCGCCGAGAACTCTTAGTCCAAACGGAAGAGCGCAAGAAATTGCGTAATGAGGTTTCTGGTGAGATCGCCGCCTTGAAACGGGCGAAAGAAGATGCGGCAGATAAAATTGCCCAAATGAAAGAAGTCGGCAGCCAAATCAAGCAATTGGATGAAGAGATCGCTCAAATTGATGAAGACATCAAAGAGATCGCCACGACGTTGCCGAACTTGCCCAATGATTCTGTTCCGGTGGGCAAAGATGAAGATGACAATGTAGAAGTCCGCCGTTGGGCAGACCCAAAAACCTTTGCCTTTGAACCAAAACCCCATTGGGAGATCGCAGAAGACTTGGGGATTCTCGACTTTGAGCGAGGTGCCAAAGTTTCTGGTAGCCGTTTTGTTTACTACAAAGGCTTAGGTGCTCGTTTGGAACGTGCCTTATACAACTTCATGTTGGATCAGCATGTTTATGAGCATGGGTATACGGAGATGATCACCCCGTATATAGTCAACAGCCAAGCAATGTTCGGTACTGGGCAATTTCCGAAGTTTAAAGAAGATGTTTTCCAATTGGCAGACACTGATTTGACTTTGATCCCGACTGCGGAAGTACCTTTGACCAACTACTATCAAGGGGAGATCTTAGAACAAGAACAGCTCCCTGCCTACTTCACTGCCTTGAGCCCATCATTTCGTTCAGAAGCCGGCAGCGCTGGCCGTGACACTCGCGGTTTGATTCGCTTGCACCAATTCAATAAAGTCGAAATGGTGAAATTCAGTGATGCAGAACATTCTTATGAAGAATTAGAGAAAATGACGGCTAATGCCGAAGATATTTTGCAAAAACTCAATTTACCTTACCGTGTGCTTAGCTTGTGTACAGGAGATATGGGCTTTTCTGCAGCGAAGACCTATGATTTAGAAGTATGGATCCCTGCCCAAGAGATGTATCGTGAGATCAGCTCTTGCTCAAACTGTGAAGACTTCCAAGCACGTCGTGCCATGATCCGTTACCGTGATCAAGAGGGCAAGATTCACTACATGCATACACTAAACGGCTCTGGTTTGGCTGTCGGTCGAACGGTAGCCGCAGTGCTTGAAAATTATCAAAACGAAGACGGCAGTGTAACGGTACCAGAAGTTCTGGTTCCTTATATGGGCGGACTGACAAAAATTGAAAAAGCCTAAGCCTTAGTAACCTCAGTAGCAACCCCTAGAGAACAGTCACACCGCGTGAGCTGTTGCCTAGGGGTTTTCTTGTTCACGTAGCCTATAGTGGTTTCCATCCCCCTAACCACTTTGATCACTTCTTGCAAGAGAAACAACGCAACAAGGCTGTAATTTTTAAGCGAATAATTAGAAAAATCCCTTTGTCTTTTTAATCCTCTATCAGAAACCGGGCATGATCGTTGAAAGTGCCTGTGACTTATGGTAACGTGGGCATAATTTAGGATGGAATGAAGGGAGCTTCACCAATGCCCGAACGAAAGACCTATGCCCGTCGGAGTGACTTGCACAAGAAACCAAACAATAATCAAAAACGAACAGCATCAGCTGAAGAAAGACCGAAAGGACCACCCTCGAGAAAGAAGCCGTATCGGAAAGCAATTTTTTCCTTATTTGCCTTATTATTGATCGTTTTGATCGCAACGGCTGGCTCGGTTCTTTACACCTTGCACCAACAAGAAGTTGCGGCCAAAGCAAAATATGAGGCAGCTGCAGAGAAATTACTGGCATCAATCCAAGCAGAACAAAGCCAAAATGGGTTAAAAACATCGCCTGAAGTGCTCTCAGAAGGAACAAACAAAGAACTGATCTACTGCCCGCAAGACCTCGATACGTTTCCCATCAAAGATATCAAAGACCGGTTGACAAAAGCCGCTGAGTCATTGCGCAAAAAACAAACGGAAAAAGAAGTCGTCACCGTTGCCCGTATCCAAGCACAAACGGTAGCTGCAAAAGTCTCTACCTATTCATTAAAAGCCGACAGCTATGTATGGAATCGAGAAACCGGTCGTTTTGAAGATGCTGATCGTTTAACAGATGCACCGATCTTCGTATCAGAGAAGACGCAAACCGAATTGTCTTTGAAAGAACTGGTTCCTGATGAAGGCAGCTTATTAGGTATTCAACAAGTCATTCAACAGAAACTGCTGGATCAAGCCAAGGAACCCGCAAAAATCATCGACGCCGTCTTGGCTATGGAGCGGATCACCTTCGATTCGAAATTTACTTATGATCCGGAAAAGCTGACCATCGAATTGCCAAAAAATCAGACGGAAGCGACAGAAATCACCCTGTCTTACAGCGAGATTGCCCCATTCATTGATCCTGATCTCGTGGCTGCTGACCAACTCAACAATGCCTTGCCAAGTCTTGACCCCAATAAAAAATACGTGGCATTGACCTTTGATGATGGACCCAACAGTACCTCCACTATGGATCTTTTGAACATCTTACAAGAAAATGACGTCAAAGCGACCTTCTTTATGCTGGGACAAATGGTTGAGCAATATCCGCAAGCCGCCAAAAAAGTCCAAGAAGCTGGACACGAGATCGCCAGTCATTCTTACTCTCATCCGCAGCTGAATACTCTTTCAGCGGAAGATTTGCAGGCAGAAGTTACGAAAACCAATAAAGCCATTTACAATGCGACGGGTTTACTACCTAGGAATTTACGGCCCCCTTATGGCGCTATCGACAAACAAAGCGCAGAAACCATCGGCATGCCGATCATTCAATGGGACATCGATTCTCAAGACTGGAAATTGAAGGATCCGAAGAAAATCAATGCCTTGGTTCAACAAAATGTCTTTAATGGTGCCATGATCTTGATCCATGATATTCACCCGAAATCTGTGAAAGCCGTACCGGGAGTCATTAAAACACTCAAAAACGAAGGCTACGAATTCGTGACCGTCGATCAATTATTAGAAGCACGGCAAAAACCGTTGCATCAATACTTTGGGATGAACGATGAACGCCTCGTTGATTAAGAGAAAAAGGAACGCAGCAAATTGTCTCTTGCTGCGTTCCTTTTTAGTTATTGGATCATCCCCTCTTTTTTAGCCCTTCTTTTCTTCATACACATTAGTCACAAAAATTTGAATCAATAGATCAGCGACAGCTTTTGGCGGCATCGTTGAAAAATCTTTGAGCCAGCGTTCGATCAAACCGATAGACCCGCAGACAAAAAAGCTAAGGCACAGTTCCAATTCTTCCTCGGAAGCATCTTGAAAGTATTGGGCAAATCGTTTCAAGGTCTCCGGTTTGATTTCTGACAACAAAAGATTCAGCAAATGGCTGTTGTTCAACAAAATCAAATGGGTGGTACTAGGATTCTCATACAAAATCGTCAATAGTTTTTCCAGCCAAAGATCCAATGACAAATTTTCCTGCTGCAAGTTCGATGCGATCTGCTCAACGAGCTCCCCTTCGATCTCCTCCAACAAAGCGGCTGTGTCCTTATAATATTTATAAAATGTTCCCCGATTGATATCTGCTCGTTCCGCAATCTCTTTGATCGTGATTTTGCGATACTCTTTTTCCAACAATAACTCCTGAAAGGCGCGCCGGATCACTTTTTTCGAGTAGATCGTTCGACGGTTCCCGACAGTCCCTACCATATCGTTTCCCCTTTTCTCTGTACATTTAATCAATATTTGTCTATTTAATGACAAATAAGCAAGCATTGAGGATTGCTCTTACTTTTCTTTCTTAGTATACTAACACCATGTGATTAAATCAACACGTGTTTAAAAAATGGAGGCTTTATTAATGAGTTATGTTGAAGTAAAGAATGAATATAAACGCTATCAGATGGGCGAAACCACTATCACTGCCAACAATGATCTTTCCTTTGCCATTGAAGAAGGCGAATTAGTGGTGATTCTTGGACCTAGTGGTGCCGGAAAATCGACCGTTTTGAATATCTTAGGCGGGATGGACTCGCCAGATGAAGGAGAAATCATTATCGACAATGTCGATATCGCGAAGTTTAACGACAAACAATTAACAGAATACCGCCGCACAGACGTTGGGTTTGTCTTCCAGTTTTATAATTTGGTCCCAAATCTGACAGCAAAAGAAAACATTGAATTGGCTACTGAAGTCTCACCGAATGCACTCGATCCTGATGAAGTCTTGGCCCAAGTCGGGTTAGAAAACCGCAAAAACAACTTTCCTTCTCAGCTTTCTGGTGGGGAACAGCAGCGGGTATCGATCGCTCGGGCGTTAGCCAAAAACCCGAAACTGCTGCTATGCGATGAACCGACTGGTGCTTTGGACTTTGAAACAGGAAAACAAGTGTTGAAGCTTTTGCAAAACGCTAGCCGGAAAAATGGCAATACGGTGTTGATCATCACCCATAATAGCGCCATTGCCCCGATCGCCGATCGGGTGATCCATATCAACGATGCCACTGTCCGTTCCATTGAAGAGAATCCTCATCCCATCTCGATCGATGAAATCGTTTGGTAGGAGGATCTGATGAAAAATAAGACCTATCTTAAAGCAAGTTTGCGAGAGATTCGCCAATCAAAAGGCCGCTTTATCGCAATCACCTTGATCATTTTTTTAGGAACGTTTCTCTTTGTCGGTGTCAAAGCAACCGGCCCGATCCTGAACCATTCCGCGAGTGAATATGTCAACGGCCAGCAATTAGCAGATCTGCAAGTCACTTCAACACTGGGATTGACAGAGGAAGACATTGATGCCGCGGAAAAAAGCGGTGCTCACACAGAAGCCGCCTATCAATTTTATTACGCTGCCAATTCAGATGAAGTCGTGCAAGTGACCTCCTTTGACCCCTCACAGGAACTCAACCAGTTACTGGTGAAGGACGGCCGACTGCCAGAAAAAGCCGATGAAATCGTGCTGGACACCGAAGCAAAAAATTATGGCTGGCAAATAGGTGATACTTTTACGATCGATGATGCCGATAATCTGTCGGACAAAGAGTATACGATCGTTGGGTTTGCCACTTCTCCCATTTATATCAGTGCTGCCGAACGGGGCTATGCAAATGTCGGCAGCGGTGTCGTGACGTACTTTGCTTATGTACCGGAAGAACAGTTCACGATGGAGGTCAAATCGATCCTCTATCTCGCCTTTGATGATGTCGCCGGGCTTGAAACATACTCCGATACGTACACCGACAAGATGGCAGCCCATCAAGAAACGATTGAGGAACTGTTTGCGGACCGTCCTAAGGAACGCTTAGCAGAAATTCAACAAGACGCTTTTGATGAATTAGCCCCTGCAGAAAAAGAAGTCCGCGATGGACAAAAACAGTTAGCTGATGGACAAGCACAACTGGATCAGGCCAAAGCGGAACTAGAACAACAGCAAGCCGCCTTGGCACAGCTGCCGCCCGTACAACAAGCAGCCCTCGAAGGCCAATTGGCGGCTGGAGAAGCAGAATTGACACAGCAGCAAGACCAATTAGATGAACAGCAACAAGAACTAACCGATGCCCAACAAACACTGGCAGAAAAACGGGCAGAGATCGAAGACTTGGCAGAGCCGACGTATCTTTACAACCAACGCAAAGACAATCCCGGTTTCCAAGAATATGGTGGGCTGTCTGATCGTATCGCAGCGATCGCCAATGTGTTTCCTGTCTTCTTCTTCTTTATCGCTGCGTTGATCACCTTTACGACACTGACGCGGATGGTAGAAGAAAACCGCAAAGAGATCGGTACCTTAAAAGCGATGGGCTATGGCAAAGTCGAGATCTCCCTTAAATATTTGATTTATGCCCTCCTTTCTTCGGCCATTGGCATTATTAGTGGTGCCGTATTAGGAACCGAACTGTTGCCGCGTTTGATCTATTTCCTATCCAGCGAACGGTATCTTTTAGACGGGATTCGCGTCTATTATGTCTGGTCGCCAATTATTTTGGCCGCAATCGCCTTTTTACTGGCGACGCTTGGTGCCTGTCTGTTTGTTCTGATCAAAGAATTGCGGGAAAAACCTGCCCAGCTGCTGCAAGTTCGCGCACCAAAGCCCGGGAAACGGATTTTATTAGAAGCAATTACCCCCTTATGGTCCCGTTTAAGCTTCAATCAAAAAGTCAGCTTCCGTAACATCTTCCGCTACAAATCGCGAATGATCATGGCAATCATTGGCATCGCCGGTTGTACGGGACTGATGGTGGCAGGCGTTGGGTTGAAAGATTCTCTAAGTGCCGTGACTGCAAAACAATTTGGGCCCATTACGGATTATCAAGCCGTCGTGACCTTAAATGATGCGAAGGAAGAAACCGTTGCTGCCGCTGAAACGGTTTTAACAGACGAGCCTCTTGTGACCCATTCGATGCTAGTCTACAATGAAACGATCGAGATTCGACCGACTAACCAAGGAAAACAAAGTCTGACCTTGATGGTTCCGGCAGATCAGGATGCTTTTGCAGACTATGTCCATTTGAAAACGACGGCAGGACAGAAGCTGTCATTAACAGAGGGTGCCGTGCTGACTATGAAGTACGCAGAATTATATGATTTGCACGTTGGCGATACATTGACCTTCTATACCAGCGATCAAGAAGCCTATGAAGTACCTATTAGTGGCATCGCAGAAAATTATTTAGGCAATTCTCTTTATCTGTCGCCGACCGTTTATGAAGAAATCACCAATAGTACCTTTGAACCAAATGCGTTCTTAGTCAAAAGCAAGACGATGACGAAAAAACAAGAGGAAGCTTTATCAACAGCCTTGTTAGATACCGACAAAGTCAAAAACACGACGCTCCTTTCCACTCAGATCAAAATGCAGGATGATTCGATGGGTAACTTGAACGCCATTGTCTTGATCTTAGTTGTATTATCAGGGGCATTAGCCTTTGTCGTCTTGTATAACTTGACCAACATCAATGTTTCCGAGCGGATTCGCGAGCTTTCTACTATCAAAGTATTAGGGTTTTACAATAAGGAAGTGACTATGTACATCGTACGAGAAAATATCGTCTTTACGTTATTTGGGATTCTCGCAGGTTACGTGGTAGGTTACTTCTTGACTGACTTTATTTTGATCCAAGCTTCGATGGAGAACATGGTCTTCCCATTAGTGATCAATTGGCCGGCTTATGCTTTAGCCGGTGGCATGACGATTCTCTTTACGATCATCGTGATGTACGTCACCCATGTGAAACTGACTCATGTCAATATGATCGATGCGTTGAAATCAAACGAATAAGTTACTGCTAAAGCGATTTGCTGATCATCCAGCAGCGATTTTAGAGAAAAGGGTGCCGATCTCAGCCATTTTGGCAAGATCGGCACCCTTTTTTAGAACCAAACGCCCCCTCTGTCCACTTTTGAACAGAGGGGGCGTTGGTTTTCACGTGAAACATTTTATGATTTTACGGAGTAGTTTGGTGCTTCTTTCGTGATTTGAACATCGTGGGGATGTGATTCTTTTAGTCCGTTGCCGCTCATTTGGATGAATTGTGCTTCATCACGTAATTGCTGCAGATTGCCGGCACCGACATAACCCATCCCTGATTTCAACCCGCCGATCATTTGGAAGATGATATCAGAAACGCTGCCTTTATAAGCGACACGTCCTTCAATGCCTTCTGGAACCAATTTGTTGGCTTCGTTTACGCCCCCTTGGAAGTAACGGTCGCTGGAGCCTTTTTCCATTGCCCCCAATGAACCCATTCCGCGGTACGTTTTGAAGCGACGGCCTTGATAGATTTCAAATTCACCTGGTGATTCGTCAGTTCCTGCCAACATGCTACCGAGCATTACAGCATGTCCGCCAGCTGCTAAAGCTTTGACGATATCGCCAGAGTACTTGATCCCACCATCGGCAATGATTGCTTTGCCATATTGACGTGCCACAGAGGCTGCATCATAGATCGCTGTCAATTGAGGAACTCCGACACCGGCTACCACCCGAGTAGTACAGATCGATCCTGGACCGATCCCGACTTTTACGACATCGACACCAGCATCATACAATGCTTTCGTGCCTTCTGCAGTGGCAACATTTCCAGCAATCAATGTCGCTTCTGGGAAATGTGCACGAATTTCAGAGATTTTGCGTAAAACACCGGCACTGTGTCCATGGGCAGTATCAATGACGATCGCGTCCACGCCTGCATCCAATAATGCTTGTGCACGTTCAAAGGTATCGCTGGTAACGCCGACTGCTGCTGCCACTAATAGGCGTCCATGCGTGTCTTTGGCTGCATTCGGGAATTCGATTACTTTTTCAATATCTTTGATGGTGATCAACCCGCTTAAGATCCCTGCTTCATCAACGATCGGTAATTTTTCGATCTTGTGTTGTTGTAAGATTTTTTCCGCATCTTTCAACGAAGTACCGACAGGTGCTGTGATCAATTGGTCTTTGGTCATCACATCATTGATCGGCATCGTATAATCCGTGACAAAACGCATGTCGCGGTTCGTGATGATACCGACTAATTTGCGGTTTTCCATCGTTTCTACGATCGGTACCCCGCTGATGCGGTACTTGCTCATCAAATGTTCTGCATCAGCAACTAAGTGGCTTGGTGTTAAGAAAAACGGATCGATGATCACGCCGCTTTCAGAACGTTTTACTTTGCGCACTTCATCTGCTTGCGCGGCGATACTCATGTTTTTGTGAATCACGCCAAGTCCGCCTTGACGCGCCATTGAGATCGCCATTTTACTATCAGTTACGGTATCCATACTGGCACTTATGATTGGAATATTTAGTGTAATATTCGGGGCAAGCTGCACTTTCATATCCACGTCATTTGGCAAGACGTGACTTTCTGCCGGAATCAATAAGACATCATCAAACGTTAACCCTTTTTTTACAAATTTGGTTTCCCAGTTGGACATTTTTGTAACCACTCCTTAAAGTTTTTAGGTATTTTAAAAAAAATAGCAAAGATTTTTTCATAAGTCAACCATTCGGAAAGCTTTCTTAATAATCCTCTTCAAACCTTTGGTCAAATCTCATAATTCGCCATTTTTTCTAAAAAAACACGCTGATCGTGCGGTCTTTTTTAACAAAAGAAGGCGCACGATCAACGTGTAGCCATCAGCCTCTAGGAACAGACAGACTGCTGATGATATTGTATTTGCGTTTCAAGTAGTACTTCGCTGCTAATGCCACTGCCCCGATCAAGGCTTCGATCACAGGGTCCACTTGTGGATTCAATGGTGGCTGGATCATCGCAGAAAGCGAGATCACAACGATCCATAGCATGAAGGCTGCGACTAAAATCAAAATGATCTTCCACATCTTCGGCCGTTTGCTCTTATCAGCACCCGGGCGTTCATATTGATACATGTATTTGTACATCAAGTAGAAGACCCAACCAGCAAGCATCGCCATCAAGAAGAGGGTCAATAAGCCATAAGGTTGTGCTTGTCCTCTAGTAAAGATTCCCATAACCCCTAGCATCAACCCAAAAATCCCTAAAATCAGCAAGGTGTTATCCAACCACATCAAGAAGGGGCCGGATTCTTTTTGCTCAACGGGTTTGTTGATGATGGCTTCGGTACGTTCAGACACTGTACCAAATAATTGGCGGGCCGTTTTGCCGCCTTTTTGTTCTTTGACTAAGACAGGCAGCATCTCATGCAAGGCAATCGTTTTTTCTTCTTCAGAAAGGTTGGCTGCCTCTAGCGATTTTTTTAAATCAAATATATATTGTTGGTTTCGTTTTGTTAATTGTTGTTCTAATTCACGATTTTCGGAAACATAATTTCGCAGAGTTTCTGGTTCCATGAATTGATTCTCCCTTCTGCGTTTTCTTCACAATGGACATTTTACCACAAATTCACTGGGAAGAAAGCCCTTTATACGTTAAAACGGAACAACATCACGTCGCCATCTTGCACGACATAATCTTTTCCTTCCAAACGTACCCGACCGGCTTCTTTGGCCGCTTGCATCGTGCCGTATTGGTTCAGATCTTCAAAGGAAACAGTTTCCGCACGAATAAAGCCGCGCTCAAAGTCCGTATGGATGATCCCCGCTGCTTGCGGTGCTTTGATGCCTTTACGGAACGTCCACGCACGCACTTCTTGTTCACCAGCGGTAAAGTACGTTGCTAGACCCAGCAAATCATAGGCAGCACGAATCAATTGATCCAACCCTGATTCTTCAATTCCTAATGCTTCTAAAAACTCTGCTTTGTCTTCTTCTTCCAGCTCAGCGATCTCTTCTTCGGCACGAGCACTGATGACGATCACTTCCGCATTTTCGCTCGCTGCAAATTCCTTCACTTTGTTGACATAGTCATTGGTTTCATAGTCTGCCACGTCTTCTTCTGCTACGTTGGCAACGTATAAAACTGGTTTGGTCGTTAGTAAAAACAAACTTTTGACGATGCGCTGTTCTTCATCTGTAAATTCGATCGAACGAGCAGAGATCCCTTCTTCTAAGACCGGTTTGATCTTATCAAGAACGGCCAGTTCCGCAACTGCATCTTTGTCTTTGGTTTTGGCAATTTTTGCGACCCGAGTATAGCGCTTGTTGACGGATTCTAAATCCGCTAAAACCAACTCCAAATTGATGGTGTCGATATCAGCTAATGGGTCCACGCGGCCTTCCACGTGGGTGATGTTGTCATCGTCGAAACAACGAACGACATGACAGATCGCATCCACTTGGCGGATATGGCTCAAAAATTGGTTCCCTAATCCTTCCCCTTTGCTGGCACCGCGGACGATTCCGGCAATATCCGTAAATTCAAAGGTGGTTGGGACCGTCTTTTTCGGACGGACTAATTCTGTTAAACGCTGTAAGCGCCAATCTGGCACTTCCACCATTCCTACATTCGGATCGATCGTCGCAAACGGGTAGTTTGCGGCTTCTGCTCCTGCTTTGGTTATTGCATTAAATAAAGTAGATTTGCCCACATTTGGCAATCCAACGATTCCGGCAGTTAACGCCATGCTTCACTTCACTCTTTCTCTTTTTTTTCTAGGATTTTCTTCATCTTTTTATCAAATTCTCGGCGCGTCATCATGACGATGTGGCCGCAATTCGTACACTTTATTTTGATGTCTGCCCCCATGCGGATGATTTCCCAACGATTGGCTTTGCAGGCATGCGGTTTTTTCATTTCGACAATATCCCCAAGATCATACATCTTTATCACCTCAAGCTTCATCAAATTGAATGTTCAATAAATCTAAAATACGGGTTAAATCTTTTTGTGACAGGTATTCGATCTCGATTTTTCCTTTGCCTTCTTTTTCGCGGATCTCGACATTCGTGCCGAATTTATCCATCAACCGTTCTTCGCTTTCTCGTAAATAGTACGGTTTTTCCCGAATCAGACGCGGCACTTTTTTCTTTTCGTTTTTCGTGTCGTTCATCTCAGCGACCATTTGTTCTAATTGGCGGACTGTCAGATTTTCTTTGACACAACGATTGGCTAATTTTAAGATCTGTTCTTTGTTTTTCAAGCCTAATAATGTCCGGGCTTGCCCCATAGACAAACGGTCATCTTGAACCATTTCTTTGACGAGTTTCGGCAAGGACAGTAACCGCAAATAATTGGCGATATACGGGCGGCTTTTCCCTAAACGTTCAGCGACTTGTGCTTGGGTCAATTTCAAGTTCTTCATCAGCATGTCATAGGCTTCTGCTTCTTCTAAAGGATTTAAATCTTCCCGCTGCAAGTTTTCTAAAACGGCGACTTGCATCATCGCTTCTTCATCAAAATTGCGGATGATGGCTGGGATCGTTTCCTTGCCAGCTAATTTGGATGCTCGAAACCGGCGTTCACCAGCAATGATCTCATAGCCTTTGACGGATGATTGCCGCACGATGATCGGTTGAAAGACCCCCGAATGTTGGATCGAATTGGCTAGTTCTTGTAATGAAAGCTCATCAAAGGTTTTTCGCGGTTGATAAGGGTTGGGTCTTAATTCGTTTAAAGGCAGTTCAACGACTTTTTCTGTCTTGATATCGACTTCTTCTAACCCTTGCAGGTCTTGAAACAACGCATCGATCCCACGCCCTAATCCTTTCCCTTTATTCTTCACGGGCTAACACTTCCTTTGCTAACGTCTGATAGACTTCGGCTCCTTTTGAGCGTGGATCATAATCAATGATCGACAATCCATGACTAGGTGCTTCAGACAACCGGATATTCCGCGGAATAATGGTTTCGTATACTTTTTCTTGGAAATAGCGGCGGACTTCTTCCACGACTTCCGCGCCTAAGTTCGTGCGGGCATCATACATCGTCAGTAAGACCCCTTCGATCTCTAACTCAGGGTTAAAATGTTTTTGTACTAAACGCACGGTATTCAATAGTTGGCTCAGCCCTTCCAATGCATAGTACTCACATTGGACTGGGATCAAAATCGAATCACTGGCGGTAAAGGCATTGATCGTCAAATGACCTAAAGATGGCGGGCAATCGATAAAGATATAATCGTATTGTTCTTTGATTTCATTCAAAGCCGATTTCAATCGAGATTCCCGTGCCATCATGGAGGTCAATTCAATTTCCGCACCAGCTAATTGGATCGTCGCTGGAACGATATCCAAGTTTTCTCGGCTGCTAGGTAAAATCGCTTCAACGATCGGTGTTTCATTGACTAATACATCATAGATGTCTTGTTCCACATCTGGTTTGCGAATGCCGACACCGCTTGTGGCGTTGCCTTGGGCATCAATATCTACGAGTAACACTTTTTTGCCGACAAATGCTAAGGACGCACCTAGGTTCACCGTTGTGGTGGTTTTGCCTACGCCGCCTTTTTGGTTTGCAACAGAAATAATACGGGCCATTGATTTTCCTCCTATTTAATTGGTTGTTTCGCTGGCATTCCCGGTTTGCGGGGGTATTTCTTTGGCGTTTCTTTTTTCTTTTGAATGATCAAAAGATGGCGTTCATCGCCGCTGACCGGTAAGGTAAAGCTTTTTTCTTCAATAAATTTGCCGCCTAAGAGTGAGATCGCTGGTTTGGCTTCAACCAGTTCTTCCTCGCTTTTGGCAGCTTTGAGCGCATAAAAATAGCCTGCTTTTTTCACCAATGGCACACAGAGTTCCGTTAACACATTCAAACGGGCAACCGCTCGAGCGGTCACATAATCGAATTGCCCACGAAATTGCGGGTTTTGACCAAATGTTTCTGCACGGTCATGGTACAAGTGGACATTTTCCAATTGTAGATCCGTCACAAGAGTTTGTAAAAAGGTGATGCGCTTATTTAAAGAGTCGACGATCGTCACTTCTAATTCAGGAAACACGATTTTTAGTGGAATACTTGGAAAGCCAGCACCTGAACCGACATCGCACAAATGACTTTGCGGGTCAAAGGCGGTTTCAAAAGCTAAGGAAACAGAATCGTAGAAATGCTTTAAATACACTTCTGATTTTTCCGTGATTGCGGTTAGATTCATCTTCTGATTCCATTCGACTAAACGCTCGAAATAGACAGCGAATTTTTCCATTTGTTCTTCGGTTAAAACGATCCCGTTTTTGCGTAATTCTTCATGAAATTCTTCAGGTAGCATAACGAATCCTTTCTATTTTGTGAAACAGAAAAATGTTTCACAGACTAGTTCCTACTTTAACGCAAAAAGCAGTGCGATGCAATAGCCAGAGATTGCTTTCTAGGAGAATTTACTATTTTTTAACTGGGGCTTTAAGGTTGGTTTAAGGCATAGAAATTATACTCATTTCAATCCAAAAAACTTTTTTCATTTTTCCTTGACCAGCAAGGCTGCCAACCCTGCTGGTCAGCTTTTTTCTCAAAGAAACAAGCATTGATCTCAGGATCAATGCTTGTTTTTGTTTCATATGAAACTTTTTTATTTCACGCGAGGTTCGTTGTATTCTTCGATACGATCAGACGCGCGGGAAGCCGCATGTTTGGCTTTGTTGGTTTGACGTGAAGCAAAGTCGCCGGTTTTAGAAGCAGCTGACGTTACTTTGTCTTGAACCGTTTCTTGTTCCTCTTCGTATTCAGCGATTGTTTTCACATCCACAACGTTGATGTTGACTTCGATCACTTCTAATTGGGTCATTGTCGTTACTTCTTTTTGAATGACTTCTTTGACTTGTTCAGCGATTTCTGGGATATTGCGGTCGTATTCAACCACGATATCTAAATCAACGGCTACTTGTTTTTTCCCAACTTCAGTATTGATACCGGCAGTCACATTATCTGTATTAACTAATTTTTCAGCAATATTAGAGAAGAAACCACCATCGACCGTCAACAGGCCATCTACATTTTCTAATGCAATTCCGATAATTTTTTGGATCACTTTGTCATCATAGGTCAATGAACCATGAACGGGTGCTTCCCCGGTTGGTCCTTCAAAATCGTTGTGGCCAGGTTTTGGCGGTGCTGGATGATGTCCGGCTGGATCTGGATTTCCTGGTGCTGGATGATCCCCTGGTTTTGGTCCATTTTGTTGTCCTGCTACTGCTTTTTCAGCATTTGGTACCACTGGATCAGGTGATTCAGTCATTGGAATCGCATTTTCATTGGCTTGATGATTGGTGTTGGGAACCACTGGATCTGGATGTGCACTGACATTTTTTTCATTGTTTAATTCGTTTTTATCGTTATTCATTAAAAATTCCTCCTATAAAATACGTTATTGTTGGTTAAAAAATTCGTCGATGATACCGGTACGTTGGAGATACAATCCTAGCGCAAAACCCAAACCTGTTAGGAGTAGAATCAGCAATGTTTTGAAAAAACCGATCGTTACAAACAACACAGCCAGAACAAGGCCGATTGCTCCAAAAATCAATGGGATTTTGTATTGTTGTAGTTCGTTCATCATAGCCCTCCTATTCTACTCGCGGGTTTTCCGGAGTCTCATTTTGTTCAAAATTCGCGTAATTGACTTCGACTTTGACTTTTTCACTTGAGCCAAGCACTCGTTGGACATCTTGTTGGATTTCCGCCATTAAGTTTTCGGTTTTGCCAACTAAGGCAGACGTCCGTTTCAAGCGGCCTTTGATTTTGATTAAAATTCGATTTTTGGTCGCCTTGACATGAACTTTTGGTCCTTCAACAAATTCTTTTTCATTTACTTTCGTACGTACAAGTCCTTCGATCGCTTTCTTATCGATCGTCAATGCGCCCTTATCCTCTTTCAAAACAAAGGTTGTTTTGGTTTTTGGATAAAACAGCACGACTAAGATCACGATCAAGAATACGGCGATTAAAACAACGGCTACCCAAAACATATATTGACGCATAAACAAGTTGTCAAAGAAATACGTGACGACATTGCCTCTGCTGTCCAAACCAAATGGCAGCTGCATGTAAGGATTACTCATTAAAACGATTGGTAATAAGACAGTGATAAAGATCAACGAAACGATGATTGATACGATTTTCCACCCTTTACTCATAGGACACCTCCTCCTTTTTCTCCGATTTTTTGATAAGCTTACAAGTTGATGGCTTCTCCGCCGGTAACACCATAAATCTGTGCTGTCACATAGCTAGCTTTATTGGAAGCTAAAAAGACATAGACGGGTGCCAGCTCAGCTGGTTGTCCTGCCCGCTCCAGTAATGCTTGCTGACCAAATTCAGGCAGCTTGTCTTGCGGTTGGCCATGATCTAACTGTAATGGTGTCCAGATTGGTCCTGGGGCTACCCCATTGACCCGAATCCCTTTTTCAGCAAATTGTTTCGCCAAGCTGACTGTAAAACTGGCGATCGCCGATTTGGTTGCCGCATAATCCATTAAATGGGCGCTTGGACTAAAGGCTTGGACAGAAGTCGTTGTCACGATCGCTCCCCCAGCCGGTAAGTGTGGCTCAGCTGCTTTCACTAATGCAAACATTGAGATAATGTTTACCATAAAGGTGTCTTTCACTTGTTCAATCGGTAATTCTGCAATCGATGGCCGCGTGATTTGCTGTGCTGCGTTCAATACTAATGTATCTAACCCACCTAATGCTGCTACCGCTTTGTCAACGATCTCTTGTGGTGCCGCTTCGTCTCGCAGGTCATAGGGTAGCAAAATCACTTTGCGTCCGGCTTCTTTGATGTACCCTGCAACTTCTTCGGCATCTTCTTCTTCTCCTGGGAAAAAGTGCAGGGCAATGTCTGCTCCTTCACGAGCGAAGGCAATCGCTGCTGCTCGTCCGATCCCAGAATCCCCACCGGTAATCAGTACCCGCCGGTTTTCTAACTGCTGACTTCCCTCATAAGAGTCTTCACCACAATCAGGTTTTGGTCGCATTTCTTCTTGTAAAGCAGGCGTATCTTGTTCCTGTTTGCTGTATTTACCCGTGTGATAAAGTTCCCGTGGATCAGTCAAAATAGGTTCACTCATTCTTACGTCCTCCTTTTCTCTATAATAAAATTCTAAACCATTCATTTTTTTTTGGGAAATATAACGCTTTGTTAACAAAAATAAATCCTCGTTTATTAGAAAATGAAAAAAGAAAGTGCCCTCATTTTTGACCAGAAAGCAAATGATTTCACTTTTTTATAGAAGGGGGTAAACTAATAAGTAATATCTGGTGGTGCCTGTAAAAAGGAACCCCTAGGAAAATGACTTTGGATCAAGAAAAAGGAGGAACCAAACAATGCCTTGGAATGTCCGTGATTATCCTGCGTCAATGAAGAATCTAGACCCCTTAGTTCGTAAAAAAGCGATCGATATCGCCAATGCCCTGCTAGCCGATGGCTATTCTGACGATCGGGCGATCCCGATCGCCACGAGTCAAGCAGAAAAATGGTATGACAATGCAGATGAAGAGGAGAAGAAAGCTTTTCAGAAAGAGAAAAATCCGCAAAAAGATGATGCCCATCAAACCAATAAAAATGCGAAAAAATTAATGAATGCGGATGTTGAAGTTGTGTATGAAGAGGACCAATGGCAAGTCCGTTCCAAAGGAGCAAAACGTGCCAGTGATCATTTCGACAAGAAAGCAGAGGCCATCGCCCGTGCCAAAGAAATTGCCGAAAACAAAGAATCCGTGGTGAACGTTTATAAAAAAGATGGTGACCATCAAAAGGATATTGATTTAGGAGAATAAAATTGGCCGCAAAAAAGCGGAAGGAGGTCTTACGTTTGTCGTTTTAACGGCGCGAAACGTTACCTTCTCTTTCGCTTTTTTGTTTCCTTTTACAGCTAGGTTTGGTTAAAACTAAAGCAACCGCTTCTTTAACGTTTCTTTTAAAAAACAACGTTTCATTGTCAGAAACCTAAAAAACGAAGACCTTTTGAATGAACCATTACGTTTAAAATTTCTCGACATCCTAAAAAATAAGCCTATGAAATGCTGCTCTAGCAACAACTGTAAACCATCCGTTGCCGTTGCAAATTAGCTTGTGCTTTCTTTAACTAGCCAAACCTTGTATACTTAAACTATCAAAAGTACAAGGAGTGGTATTTGTGAAAAAATTATTTTTTGTGCCGTTTATTTTTATTTGTTTCTTCTTTGCTCTCCCAGCTGCCGCCCAAACAGTGGAAGAACCTGAACTCGTTTACGACTTAGCATCAGATAGTCCCTATGAGCAGCTGATCACCGTAGATGAAGAAGGCAACGAGTTGATTTTGACCATTGAAAAATTGCCGTCATTCCGGGCAAATCTGGCAGCAGGAACGTATCGCGTGTCAAAAACATCCACCGGTAATTGGACCGCTAGTTACAATGTCACGGTCAATAGCCGCAATCAATTTACAGGCACTTCGAATTTAAGTTTAGTTGCTCACAGAGGAAGTATCACTTCTAGTTCATTAACTCACACGTCCACTAAAGCCACCTGTACGTTTAAGCAAAAAGCAGGTATAATCACTACCAATGGGAGTGTCGTAACCACGATCTCAAATGGGAAGCTAGTTGTTAAATAGCAGATAGGAGCATACATTGGCTTTAGCAGAACAATTAAAAAGCTGTCGCGAGTCTTCCGGATTGTCGCAAACAGCAGTCGCAGAAAAATTACAGATTTCACGCCAGTCGATTTCAAAATGGGAAAACGGGCGCGGCTATCCAGATATTGAGAATTTGATTTTGTTGAGCGATCTCTATCAAGTCTCGATTGATGAGCTCTTGCGGGAAAACGAAGCGTTAAAAGAGCGGATCGAAACCAATAATCAAGAGATCAACGACAAAAAAGAAAAATTGTCGTTACTCCAAAGAACGATGGCAACGGAAAAAGATGAAAGTCTGCTCTTGCTACTGTTAGCTGGAATCGGCTCATTTCTCTTTCCATTAGGTTTGATTTTAGATGGCTTTGTCTTATGGCGTAACAAAAAGGCCAATAATTTTTATGTATTGATCTATATCGTCTGTGCCTTCTCAATTTTCTTGAATTTGTACGATGGCTATGTCCATCTCAGCAACATCATGAATTGGGGAACCACTACGATTGAAAAAGTTGAATAATTCAATTGCTAACACAAAAAGCCCGCTGCGAGTTACTCTCGTAGCGGGCTTTTGACACTGTATTTACCATTTATAAATTGGTTTTTCAAAGAATATTAACCGTCTTTAGTTAACCTTTGCAATCTTCCCTTGTTCGATATACACCATCAAAATACTAATATCAGCTGGGTTTACTCCGCTGATACGGCTCGCTTGGGCGATGGTTTCGGGTTGGATTTTTTGCAGTTTTTGTTTGGCTTCTGTTGCCAAGCCATTGATAGCGGCATAGTCGATGTTTTCAGGAATGCGTTTGGCTTCCATCCGTTTGAGTTTCTCCACTTTTTCGAGGGCTTTTTTAATATAACCTTCGTATTTGATTTGGATCTCGACTTGTTCGATCTCTTTTGGCTTCAATGCTTCATTGGCTTCGATAAATTGCAGCATTTCCGCATACGTCACTTCAGGCCGGCGCAAGAATTCATTTGCTAAAACGCCATCTTTCAAGGTGGCCGTCCCTTTGGCAGTCAAATATGCTTGTACTTCTGGCGTTGGTTTGATGCGGATTTTAGACAAGCGTTTGATTTCTGCTTCAACAGCTTCTTTTTTCGCTACATATGCTTCGTATTGCGCTTCTGGGACGAGCCCAATTTGATGTCCCACTTCGGTCAAACGCAGATCGGCATTATCATGACGCAGCAATAAGCGGTATTCGGCACGAGAGGTCAATAAACGGTATGGTTCATTGGTTCCTTTGGTCACCAAATCATCGATCATCACACCGATATAACCGTCGCTGCGTTTCATAATGAAAGGTTCTTTGCCTTGAATTTTCAAAGCGGCATTGATGCCGGCAATCAAGCCTTGACCGGCCGCTTCTTCATAGCCGCTGGTTCCGTTGGTTTGTCCTGCCGTAAAGAGGTTTTCGATGACTTTGGTTTCTAATGTTGGACGCAATTGATGAGGTACCACGACATCATATTCAATGGCGTAGCCCGTCCGCATCATTTCCGCTTTTTCTAAACCTGCGATGGAATGCAGCATTTGGACTTGGACGTCTTCTGGCATAGAAGTAGAAAGCCCTTGAACATACACTTCTTCGGTGTTCAATCCTTCTGGCTCCAAGAATAGTTGGTGACGAGATTTGTCTGCAAAACGCACGATTTTGTCTTCGATGGATGGACAATAACGGGCACCTACCCCTTCGACGATCCCTGTAAACATCGGCGCCCGATGTAAATTCTGGTTGATGATTTGGTGCGTCCCTTCGTTCGTATAGGTCAACCAGCAAGGTTCTTGGTTTTGATTGTAGGCTTCATCGGGTGTGCTGTAACTAAAGTGATTCGGTTGTTCATCGCCAGGCTGGATCTCCGTTACCTCATAGTTGATGGTGCTGGATTTGACCCGCGGTGGTGTACCGGTTTTAAAACGAGCGATCTCTAGACCAAGCTCTTTCAAATGATCGGCTAATCCAATCGATGGCTGGGAGTTGTTTGGACCAGAAGAATACTTCAACTCTCCAATGATGATCTCCCCTCGCAACGCTGTTCCTGCAGTGATCACTACAGCTTGGGCTTGGTAACGAGCGCCTGTAGATGTCACGACGCCACGGCACTCGCCTTCTTCAACGATCAGCTTTTCAACGATCCCTTGGCGCAGTGTTAGATTGGCTTCTTTTTCGATCGTTCGTTTCATTTCAGCCGCATAGGCATGTTTATCGGCTTGCGCCCGCAAAGCCCGCACTGCGGGACCTTTTCCTGTATTGAGCATCCGCATTTGGATGTAGGTTTTATCGATATTTTTGCCCATTTCTCCGCCTAAAGCATCGATTTCGCGCACCACGACGCCTTTTGCTGGTCCGCCGACGGAGGGATTACAAGGCATGAATGCGACCATGTCTAAGTTGATGGTCAGTAAAAGGGTTTTTGCCCCCATTCGGCTGGCTGCTAAGGCAGCTTCTGATCCGGCATGGCCGGCACCAACAACGATCACGTCATAACTTTCTGCTTGATATTCTTGCATGGTGTTCTCCTTTTTACGCCAGTGGCGCATTCTTTATTTTCCTAAACAAAACTGACTGAACAATTGGGTGATCAACTCATCTTGGACACTGTCGCCGACAACTTCTCCTAGATAGTCCCAGCAGCGTGTCATATCGATTTGAACCAAGTCGACAGGCATTCCTGCTTCGATCCCTTGGATGACCTCAGACAACGACTGAACGGCATTTTCTAATAAGGCAATGTGGCGGGTGTTAGAAAGATAGGAAGCATCCTTGTCGGTGGTTTTCCCCCCAAAGAATAGATCGGCAATGGCTTGTTCCAGTTGATCCAAGCCTTCGTTGGTCAATACAGAGACAGAAAAAATCGGTTCATCTGCTGCGTACTGCGCTAATTCAGCGGGCGCTAGTTTTGGCTCAAGGTCGGTCTTATTCAATAAGATGATCCGACGGCTGCCAGCAGTCAGCTCCAGCAATTGTTTGTCTTCCTGGGTCAATCCTTCGCTTTGGTTGAGAACCAGCAAAATCAACTCCGCTTCTGCCAGTGCTTTGCGGCTGCGTTCGACCCCGATTTTCTCAACGACATCTTCCGTTTCGCGGATACCAGCCGTATCGATCAGTTTCAACGGTACCCCGCGAACATTGACATACTCTTCAATGACATCTCGGGTGGTGCCGGCAATGTCTGTCACGATGGCTTTTTCTTCCCTTAATAAATGGTTCAATAAGCTGGATTTACCGACATTCGGCCGACCGATGATCGCAGTACTCAGGCCTTCTCGCAAAATTTTTCCTTGTTGGGCAGTTGCTAATAAGGCTTGGATCTGCCCTTTGACCATCGTGGCCTTTTCTAACAATAAGCGGGTCGTCAATTCTTCCACATCATCGTATTCAGGGTAATCGATATTCACTTCAACTTGCGCCAACGTCTCTAAGATCTCTTGGCGTAAGGTCCGAATCAAGTGGGAAAGATTGCCATCCAGCTGATTGACAGCGAGATTCATCGCCTTATCGGTCTTAGCACGAATCAGGTCCATCACCGCCTCGGCTTGAGAAAGATCAACCCGTCCATTTAAAAAGGCCCGCTTCGTGAATTCCCCCGGCTCAGCCAAACGTGCGCCTTGTCGTAAAACCAGTTGCAAGAGTTGATTGACGACAACGATCCCGCCGTGACAGTTGATCTCAACGACATCTTCTCGGGTAAAGGTCCGCGGCTTTTTCATCACTGAAAGCATCACTTCATCCATCAAACGGTTTTCTTCTGGGTCCACGATATGACCATAATGAATCGTATGACTAGGGACTTGGGCGAGGGTTTTAGTGCCTGCTTGAAAAATCCGATCCGCAATTGCGATTGCTTCTTCCCCGCTTAATCGCACAATACTGATGGCCCCTTCGCCTGGCGGGGTGGAAATTGCGGCAATCGTATCAAATTCTTGCGTAATATTCGCCATGTTGCATGCTCCTCCTATTTTTTCACATAAAAAAAGTGCCCACTCCACCCGTCAAATTGATTGAAAATCAATAAAAACGAGTAGACTTAGCACTTTGACTGCTTGTCAATTAAATTCTGGAAATAGATTAGCACATTTTTGCGCGAGTCGCAAGCTTCCTTCAAAAACTTTTAAATTTTGCATCTGTCCGCAAAAACCTTTAAAATAAAAGCAAAGAATAAGAAAAGAGGGATCTATTATGGAAACCATCAAATCATCAAACAGTGCTGCCCGCATTAAAGAAATCATTTTATCGACAGGAAACGTGAATCGGCCTTATGTCGTGCGGGATATCGTCTTTGCGGCAGACAAAATCGAAGTAGATCTATTTGATACATCTGTGAATTTGAACGATCTTTTGGCAGATGTGACCTATCGCTTAAAAGAAACAGCTCACAGCTACGGTGCGAATGCAGTGATCAACTGTCATTTCGAACACGACCGCATCGTCGAAGGCGACAAAACCTACCTTGAGATCTTTGCCTATGGTACGGTGGTTCAATTTACTCAATCAACCATTGGCGGCTAATTGCCCCTTTGAACAACGAAATACAAAAAAGAGTCCGCGGCATACGGACTCTTTTTTGATACCAAAGGCTGACCTACGTAACGTATGTTGACTTTGATAAGAATGATTTCTAGTCAAGGATACTTGGTTTTAAATTTGTTGTCAATCGCTTTTTCCCATCAAAAAAGGGAAAGGCTTGTCAGACCGCCTTTCCCTTTTTTCATTAAATTCGTTTGTCCGCAGGTTCCACTACTAAGTAGCGATACGGTTCATCCCCTTCAGAATGAGTTTGAACATACGCATCTTTACTCAATACGGAATGGATCTGCTTTCTTTCAAACGCCGGCATCGGCTCTAAAAAGACCGGGCGGCCTGTTCGTTTGACTTTTTCAGCAGTACGGCTAGCCAAACGTTCTAAGATCGCTTGACGTTTTTCACGGTAATCTCCGACATTCACTACAATCGATAATTTGTTTTTCGCGATGCGGTGAATATACACTTGCGCCAAATATTGCAGTGCATTCAAGGTTTTGCCGTGCTTCCCAATCAAAATGCCTTGTTTTTGCGTTTCTAAATGAAAGACGATCACGCCGTCTTGACGAGCGGTTTTTACTAAGGCGGGTGCATTCAATGCTTTTGAAATATTTGTCAGATAGAGTCCCAGCTGAGCCAGCGCTTCCTCATCTGAAAGATCCGTCAGCAAAACAGGTTCGCTCGCTGCTGCTTCCATCACACTGCTTGCATCCTCTGTCGTCACAGGATCTGGTTCTACCAGCGGTTTTGCTGGTACTTCTTCAACGGGTGCCGGTTCTTCAACGATTCGTTTTTCAATGGAGACCCGTGCTTGTTTTTTTCCTAGACCCAAGAAGCCTTTTTTTCCTTCATCCAGGACTTCGATTACTGCTTGATCTTTGGTGATACCAAGGACTTGCAATCCCTCTTGAATTGCTTCAGCTACTGTCAGATTTTCATAAATCGGCATTGCAGTGCAACCTCCTCTTATTTTTTCCGTTTCTTTTTAGGACTCATTGCTTTTTTCAGGGCTCGTTCACGCTCGCGTTCTTTGCGTGCGGCTTCTTCTCTTTCTTGGCGAATCTTGAATGGGTTATTTAAGATCATTGTTTGCAAGACTTGGAATGCATTAGAAACAACCCAGTACAAGGAAAGACCGCTGGCAATGTTGATCCCCATCAGTAAGATCATCATCGGCATAGCGAAATTCATAATTTTCAAACTCGCATTTGATTCCACTTGGCTCATACTTGATAAGTAGGTACTTGCAAAAGTAAAGAGCGCCGCTAAAATCGGCAAGATGAAGTATGGGTCACGATCACCCAGCTGCAGCCATAAGAATTTTCCTTCTTGCAGAGCAGGAACCCGTGAGATCGATTGCCACAAGGCCATCAAAATCGGCATTTGTACCAATAATGGTAGACAGCCGGCATAGGGATTGACATTGTTTTCCGCATACAAACGTTGTGTTTCTTCTTTTAACTTGCTTTGTGTTTCTGTATCTTTTGACGCATATTGCTGCTGCAGCGCTTTTAGCTTCGGTTGTAATTCTTGCGTTTTGCGCATGCTTTTGGTTTGAAAGTGCATCAACGGCATCAAAATGACCCGGATGATCAATGTAAAGAGGATGATCCCGATCCCGGCATTGCCGAAGGAGAGGGCTTTGATCGCCTCTGCAAAATAATAAACGATGTAACGATCCCATAGACCGGTACTTTGTGCATTTACTTCACCTGTTGCACCGCAGGCAGATAAGACAACTACTAATGAGAGAACTCCCCAAAATAGTAAGACGCGTTTCCCTTTTTTCACGTAACTAATTCCTTTCCATTAATGAATAATTTTGGCAAGCTTTAAGACATGCTCTAAATTCGAGTAGATTTCCTTTGAGGAACAAATGGCGATACTTGGACGGGCGATCACAATAAAATCGATCGCTGGTTCGATTCGCGGCTTCATTTCCGTTAAGCTCGCACGAATCTTACGTTTGACCTCATTTCGCTTCACTGCATTACCGACTTTTTTTCCTACAGATAAACCAACTCGAAAATGTGATTGCTCTTTAGGTAAGACATACACCACGAACTTCCGATTTGCAAAAGAATTTCCTGCCTGAAAAACTTTTTGAAAATCTTGCTCTGTTTTTACTCGATAGGATTTTCTCATCTTCGGTTCCTTCACTTCTTTCAATTAAGCTTCGCGAAACGGATTGAATCCGTAACCACTCACCTGTCAATAATACCATATTTGCCAAAAGTCAGACACTATATTCCGCAAAAACGGCATAAAAAAAAACCACTGGCATTCAGTGGCTTACGCAGAAATAACCTTTCTGCCTTTACGACGACGGCTAGCTAAAACACGACGTCCATTTTTTGTACTCATACGTTTACGGAATCCGTGAACTTTTTGACGTTTACGTTTATTTGGTTGATACGTTCTTTTCATTTATTTCCACCTCCATCAGGATAATGCTTATGCGCACAGACATACTTTGATAGTATAACGAGTCAAGTACTAGTTTGTCAATAAGAAGTTTGCTCAAAATCGACCATTCTTTATCCACAATTCCCTTGATTTGTGTGGGTTTGCTGTTTACAGCTAATTTTTGTGGATAACTTTTTCCCCAGAGTTAGTTTGACTTTTTCCACAAACAAACAGCCTGTAGAAAAGTTTTCCACAATCGCTTTTCCAGCTGTTGATAACTGCCCTAAAACCTAGTATTATCAAGGCGGGATCTTCACATCGATCTGTGGATAAAGTTGATTATTTTTCAGTTATGCACATTCTTTTTCTGCCTGTGGATAGTCGGATTTCGAACATGTGCATTTCCATTTTTCTTTTATCCCGTTTTGTGGAAAAGTATTTTTTTCTAACCTTTTTTATCGTAATCTGTGGAAAACTTTTTCAATCCGTGCTATTTTAGTTATATCTATTCTTAGTTATAGGAGGACAATTT